>NZ_AP035961.1:0-180970 GCF_059730485.1 Pantoea sp. X-Soil-TKNS-1207 | reverse complement strand
AACCTTACCAGCATACGAGCGGAAATCAAAGCGCACATGACCGCAAACCTTTTGCACACGACCGGAAACGAATTGCATATGACGGACAACAATCTGCATATGACTGATAACCCTGACTGGCTCCCAGGCCAGACAGCACAAGGCTTACAGCGCAATGGGGATCGTTTTGGCAGTTTTGGATCGATATTAGATCGTATTAAGATCGTATTACTGGATCCAGCCTGTTGATAATGGGGATAAGTATTGCGCTGCCACAACCCGAAAAAAGCAGGCTTTGGTGCCATGCCAACATGAAGTGATGATCATGATGGTGAGATAACCCTTGTCTGTCACCAGGGGAGTGATCGTACGGGAACATTCGGCCCTACGAATCGGTACACCAGTAGTTAAGATCCAGGTATCCCCTACATAGCAATGTAGCCTGCTCAGTACTTAAGTGTGTTTTGTTTACTTCATTCAGGTTGCGCAGGCCTCACGGTATCAAGAACATTACATAAAGGGAAATTGGAGAGAAATTCCCATAAGAGAATACAAATTAACTATTTGATATATAGTAATATTTATTGAATATTTCAGACTGAAATACCCATTACTCAGCCTGAGACAGGGGTTATACATATTCGCGTAGATGGAAACTCAGCATTAGCCGACGTATATGTTAATACTCTACCTGACACTACGTAGTAGTTGCAGAGCTTTATCTGACCCGCATACAAATAACAGTTCAGCAAAATCCCACTTTTCGTTAACTGGAGATAACTGCGGATGTTTCTATTCTTCTGCTAAAAAAGCACATGACAAGGAACATCAATCAGATCAACAATCTTGCCAGCTTAGGATCTGTGGAGGCCGCTCACTTTATTGCTGAGCTGATTCAAATCCTTTTCTCTGACATCACATCCTACGATCCGATGCAGTCTGATTCTTCTAATTCAGACTGCACCACCCTCCCCCTCTTGACCGATTTCACCTTAGTAGTCTGGTACCGCTGCTGGATATCTCAAACCTCCGTTACATCCTCCTGAGTTCTTATCGTTTCCAGACAAATGGCATATTGAAGACAGAACAGATCGGTACCTGCCAGAGTAGCGAAACGGATAGACATTCATGTTTATAGCAGATGACTCTGGATAGCCATTTATTCGTATTTTTATACAAAAATCCCATATTGATTTCATGATTATCGCATTGATTTAAAAGTATTTAATTTGATTATTTCAGACTGAAATTCCCTCAATATCCCTGTGTGACAATTTAAGAATCGATGTAAACCGATAAGCCTTTCGCACCAGCAATAAACCAGTCCGGACTGTAGTCTTTAATTCCCACTGCCCTATTCTCTCAAAAAGACAGAATGCGAATAAGTCGAGGCGACTACAACATTTGCCATGACTGAGGGGGTTTTAAACCTGGTTGAGCGGTTCAGACAACGACATCGAAATCACCTCAAAAATAGGACGCCCCTGTATCCAGCGGTACACTGGGACATTATGACCGATAGCAAGAATGGAATAGTCAGAGGCCCCCCTTCTGAACAAGTCAGTAAATGGATGTGGTGAGGAATGTGATAAGCACAAATCATCATTGTCTGTGCTACACAGCGGGTTTTGTCAAAATAAGCCGGTTAAACTGCGTATCTACCTGATGGGCAGAAACCGGGATTTGTGTCGGAGTAGCAGAAGAGATTTTCAGCTGATAACCGAAAAGACATACATCGGCTTAGGCTCACTTTGTTAAATCTTTAATCTAAGCGATTTTGAGCGCATTTAGACCTGGAGTCATGCCATTGGGTTATAGCGGTTGAGATAACGGCTCTGAGTGGCTCCTGTAAAGCCACTTTTACCCGGCCTTTTGCGCGATCTTTTCATTTTGTGGGTTTTGAGCTGCGCTGTTCCTGAGAAAACAATCGACAGCAACCTACTTTGAAACCTTCGCCGCCGGTTTCTGCACCACAGTAGAAAACACTGAAGACGGTTCATTAGTGAGATTTCGGCAATCCCGGTTCATCAGAGTGCGCACATAGGTGTTATTCCGCTTTCTCGCCCGACAGACTCGCAAAGCTCGCTAATCGGTGCTGTGGGAACGGGTTCTGCATTAACAGAAGAATGCCCTGTTCACTCCCTGACTTACACGAAGACTTAAATGGTTTCGAGGCTAAAAGAATAAACTGACGCTGAAGGTAAAACGAACCTTGTTAACTGACCCCATCAATTGATAAGGAGAATTGTGTTCTAGGCAAACATAGATGGAGCGATGATTTTGCATCCGGGAGCAATGGGCTGATTAACTTTCTGTCTGCCAGATGCAACCTGCGTTGCTAACCTGTCAAATCCGTTCAGGCTATCGAGAACCGTGTTCCATCCATCCGCTGAAGCTAATCCTGCGTTTGTCAGGTCAACTCCAGAATAGAGGGAGGTAACAGAACCCTGTGATGCTTTTATGGAGATACCCGCCTGAACTTCCCGAAAAAAGCCGTTAAGCACCCACTTCGATTTCACGTCTATCATGATGAAAATAATGAATTTTTTTATAAAATTTCAGACTGAAATTCCCAACCTCCTTAACACCTGAGGCGCGTGGATTTGATTTACCAAAGCTCTGGACCGCCACTGTGGCAGACCCTGATAATAAGGACATAACAGGTTTATCTCCACAACACGCCTCAGCGTGTGTGGCCAGCGGAGGCTCAATGGCTGTCGACCAGAACGGTTATATCATTGTTCCCGGGTTTAACGGATTGCAGGCTGCCTTTTCATCTGTCGTTCGTGATGTTGTTGATGAGCTGATAAAACATCATGGCCAGCTGATACACAGCATCTATCTTTATGGCAGCATCGCGTCAGGAAAAGCGGTTAAGGGCATTTCGGATCTTGATTTAACCATCGTGACGCACACAATCCTCTCCGACGCTGAGTCAGTGGCATTCACTGAACAACGCCACATGCTTGAACAACGGCACTCTGCTATTACAAAAATCGATTACGATTTTGGTTGCCTGCCGGAGGTGATGAACGAAGAAAATGCTTACAGCTGGGGATACTGGCTGAAGCATCACTGTCTCTGTTTATGCGGGGATGATTTACGCATGCATTTCTCACCCTTCAGACCTTCCCAAAACATTGCTGAGGCGGTTAATGGTGATTTTATGCATGTGCTGGAGAATTATGACCGGCTGATCAGTAGCACTGATCAAATCAGGGTGAGCCAGCAACTTCAGCGCAGTGCTGCCCGTAAGGTGATTCGGGCAACCAACCTATTGCGCGAAGATAATGAGAAAGGCTGGCCGGAAACGCTGGAAGATCACGTTGCCCAATTTGTCAGGCAGTTTCCTTCTCTGACAGAAGAAATGGCATATTGGTTAAAGGAAAGCCGTGAGCCGGAAGATGAACCGGGTATGTTTGTCGAAAGGCTGCGTACCTTCAGCTATTGGCTTAATGCGGAACATCAGACACGACAGAGTCAGCAGACTTGCCGCAGTTACGGTTGCGGACATAAGTCGCAACGGCTGGATTAACCACCTGTAATGCGGAGAGGCAGCCGCTGGCACTCTCGCCATCAGGTCCGGCTGCCTGACGTATCTTCCACGAAATATTCATGAAACATGCTAAGGAAGGTGACGATGCCAGTTAAAAAAGAACCCTGGGTCAGTATTCATATCCTTTCTGAAGATCGGGCCGTAAAATTCTCGCCCGAACGACGTAACACTTCTCCTGCCGCTTATCAGGCGTGTCTGAAGAAAGCGCGAGACACCCGCTATATTGCCACCTGTTCCTGTGACAAATACCGGGAACTCAGGCTGTATATTCGAGCAGAACCTGGAGGGGAGCGCTTCTCCCTGAGACGCTTTCCACATACCGGGCCTCAGCACGCGCCCGATTGTATTTATCACAGCAAGATTGATACTGAGGGTGGTGCTCGTACGTATGCCGGTGAGGCTATCAGAGAAGATGCTGACGGAACTGTCCGGATCAGGCTGGGTTATTCGCTCAGGGTGGCGCCGGATAAAAGAGAGCAATCAGAACCCGACACTTTGCTTCCGCCAAGGCGACAACAGGCGAACGCGAAACTGCCGCAAATGACACTACTCGGGCTGCTCCATCTGCTATGGGAAAACGGTGGTATCAATGCCTGGACTCCGGCTTTTGAAGAACGTCGCACCCTGGAAACGGTGATTAGCCGTCTTAACACTGAGGCTCAATGTGTCCGTCAGGGAAGGACTCGTCTGGATGACGTATTGCTTCTGAAGGGACGTCGTCAGGACAATTCGGCCAGAACTGAATACGCGATGGAGAAGCACCGGAGACTGGTTGTTATCTCCGAGCTGGAGAGCTGGTCGGCAGCAGCGGAGGCGGGGAAGGGGACGTTACCGCTCGGGCGATTCATTGAAAATGGTATGCCTTTCCTAAACATTGATGATGCCCGCTGGCAGAACACGCTGACGCGCTTTCCACGGGAAGTAGCCTGGTGGCGTAAAGGGGGCAGGGTAATCCTGACAGGAGTGACCGACATCCCCGAGCAGAGCGGTAAATACCGTCGCGCTCTGGTTCGCCAGGCCTGCCTGATGATGGTCAGCGAACAATGGATACCTCTGGACTCCGCCTTTGAAGGCATCCTGGCCGACCGGCTGGTTCGCGAACGTCGTGCGTTCGTGAAGCCTCTTATTTATGATTCAGCAGAAAATGAATATCACCCGGATTTTTGCCTGACGGATTCACCGACGGGTGATATCTTTCCTGTGGAGGTCTGGGGGATGGATCATGATGATTATCAACAGCATCGCGCCGATAAAACGATGTGGTACAACACAGAATTTCCCCGTTCCTGGTGGTCCTGGGATGCCATTGCGGACCCGACGGGAGAACGTATGCCTTCACTGCCAGAGCGTAGCGAGTATTACCGGAAGAAATATCCCTTCCCCAGTGCCTGATCATTCCCGGACATAACTGTGAAAAGAAACCTGGGGCGGGTTAAAGCAGGGCAGGGGGCTTGAGTTTTGATGGGGGTTCAGCAACAGAACCTTTTCAGCTTAACCCTGAATCATCCGGTTGGATCAGGATAATTGCGCCTGCATGTTGTGTTATATCCCTGATCTATAGAGTCGTCTGATAAGGGGCCAGGGGCAATTTCATTATCGGGGGACGCGTTTGCCGTCAGCATCGATAACGACCTCGCCATCCTCTTTCGTGAACGGGCCGCGTTGCGCGTCGGGGAGGATATCCAGCACCACTTCCGATGGGCGACAAAGCTTCGTTCCCAGCGGCGTGACCACAATCGGGCGATTAATCAGTATCGGGTGCGCCAGCATAGCGTCCAGCAGTTGTTCGTCTGAAAAGCTGTCACTGGCGAGACCCAGCTGTTCATAAGGCTCTGTGTTTTTACGCAGCAGCGCCCGCACGCCGGTTCCCATCGCCTCGATCAATGCCCTGAGTTTATCCCGCGATGGCGGGGTTTCAAGGTAGAGAATGACTTCAGGTTCGTTGCCGCTGTTGCGGATCAACGCCAGCGTGTTGCGCGATGTGCCGCAGGCGGGGTTGTGGTAGATGGTGATGTCGGTCATGGCGAAGTCTCGCGTAAAGGGTAGCAATGATGCGATAACGCACTGAATTAGCGCTTATTTATAGAGAGTCAGACGCGAAAATTTACAGGATTAAACTATGTGGAAATTACCGCTAAAAATCAACATCCTGTTCCTTTGCCATCTCTCCTTCTATTGCATTATGGGATATATTGGGAGCACTATCTTAAAATTATCTCTTTGTAACAGGTTACATCGGCAATGGCTCTGATTCCCAAAAACTATACGCGGCTGGAAAGCGGCTACCGTGAGAAAGCACTAAAAATCTACCCGTGGGTCTGTGGACGCTGCTCGCGTGAGTTTGTTTATTCCAACCTGCGCGAATTAACCGTTCACCATATCGATCATGACCATACCAATAACCCGGAAGATGGCAGTAACTGGGAGTTGTTATGTCTGTATTGTCATGACCATGAGCATTCTAAATACACTGAAGCTGACCAGTACGGCACAAACGTTGTGGCGGGAGAGGATGCGCAAAAAGATGTTGCGGCAGCCACCTATAATCCCTTTGCCGATTTAAAGTCGATGCTGAATAAGAAGAAGTAATGTCAGCAATGTCCGTTTCTGGTATCTAATTGCCCGCAGCAGGGCTTTTGGCTGGCTATGAGCGAGGAACGGACAGTCGCAGTGCAGTGACCCATGCAATGCCCATCGTTTGAGTGCCGGGCATGAGAAACTGAAGCGTTACCGGGAGCGCGTATTGAGCCGATCGTCCCGCATCGTGGCATAATCAATTGTCGCTTTCGGCCAGCTTCGAACCGAATCCAGAATAAGTATCTGCATTACAACTCAGTCCTGACCGCGCAGGCTAGCCTGAGGAAGTATGAATTGGGATAACTTACACCAAGCTGTGCCCGCTTGCTGGCGGGCCATCGCCACTATAGCCAGCCGCTCTGAACCCATGAATTCCAGAGTTCTGCAACAACGCCGCTCCTGACCCTGCACCTAATCATGAAGATGCCTCATGCTGCAATGAAATTAAATCACTTTTACTCAATCAATGACTCAGGCATAAAATAGGCATTGTTATTGGCTATTGAAAATATGAAAACTTCTGAAGAAGAAAGCCAAAAAATAAATTAGGAAATCCTGAAAAGCAAGTAATGAAATCAGGTTTTACGTCAGAGATTAGGATACCAGATTACAATGAATAACGACTTTACATTCGCGATTAAAAGCATTTCTTTCGATGAAAATTATAACCCTTCAGAAAGTACGCGCATCACGACCAACTTTGCGAATCTGGCCAGAGGTGATAAACGTCAGGAGAACCTGCGCAACGCCCTGGTGATGATTGACAATCGGTTTAATTCTCTGGCGCACTGGGATAATCCCAAAGCTGATCGCTATTCTGTTGAACTTGAAATCATTTCCGTTGAGTTGAATATTGGTGCTGAAGGACGCAGCGATACCTTCCCGGTGATTGAAATATTGAAAACGAATGTTTTTGATAAGAAAACTAACCAGCGCATCGAAGGTATCGTAGGAAATAATTTTTCTTCTTATGTGCGTGATTATGATTTTAGCGTGTTGCTGTCAAAGCACAATAAAAACCAACCTGAATTCAGCACGCCACATAACTTCGGCAATCTGCATGGAAATATATTTAAATGCTTCGTGAACTCAGATGTTTACAAAAAGAACTTTAACAAGTCGCCGGTTATTTGTCTGAGTGTCTCAAGTAAAAACACTTATCATCGCACAGGGAATGAACACCCTGTACTGGGCATCGAATATCAGCAGAATGAACTGTCCCTGACCGATCACTATTTTAATAAAATGGGATTGCAGGCGCGTTATTTTATGCCGCCAAATAGTGTTGCACCTTTAGCTTTCTATTTTACCGGTGATTTGCTTGCTGATTACACTAATCTTGAACTTATCAGCACTATCAGTACGATGGAAACCTTCCAGAAAATTTATCGACCAGAAATTTACAATGCTAATTCTGCAGCAGGAAAAGACTATCAGCCAAACCTGAATAACCAGGATCATTCATTAACTCAGATTGTTTATGATCGGGAAGAACGTAGCCAGTTAGCTATTGAGCAGGGGAAGTTTACTGAAGAGCACTTCATCAAACCATACCAAACTATTCTTGAGCAATGGTCTGCTAATTCTGTTCTTTGATTAAACGAAAATATAAGGTCATCTATTATGAAAAAATTATTACCCACGTCGACAGCTGGCAGTCTGCCCAAACCTTCCTGGCTCGCGCAACCAGAGACACTCTGGTCACCCTGGAAATTGCAAAATGAAGAATTAGTTGAGGGCAAACAGGATGCGCTGCGTTTGTGCCTGGAAGATCAGCTACAGGCAGGCATTGATATTGTCAGTGATGGCGAGCAAACGCGTCAGCATTTTGTCACTACGTTTATTGAGCACCTCAGCGGCGTTGATTTTGAGAAACGCGAGGTCGTCAGAATTCGCAATCGCTATGATGCGAGTGTACCGACAGTGGTTGGTGCTGTGGCGCGTCAGAAGCCCGTTTTTGTCGAAGATGCTAAATTTTTACGTCAGCAAACCAGTCAACCCATTAAATGGGCCTTGCCAGGTCCGATGACGATGATTGATACACTCTATGATAGCCACTATAAAAGTCGCGAAAAGCTCGCCTGGGAATTCGCCAAAATTCTTAATCAGGAAGCCAGAGAATTAGAGGCTGCGGGTGTTGATATTATCCAGTTCGATGAGCCTGCATTTAACGTTTTCTTTGATGAGGTGAATGACTGGGGCATTGCCGCTTTAGAAAGGGCCATTGAAGGACTCAAATGCGAAACGGCTGTACATATTTGTTATGGCTATGGCATCAAAGCCAATACCGACTGGAAAAAGACGTTGGGAACAGAGTGGCGACAATATGAAGAAGTCTTCCCAAAACTGCAAAAGTCAAATATCGATATAATCTCACTGGAATGCCACAACTCTCGTGTTCCAATGGATTTAATTGAACTTATTCGTGGCAAAAAAGTGATGGTTGGAGCCATTGATGTGGCAACCAATACCATTGAGACAGCAGAAGACGTCGCCAATACAATCCGCCAGGCACTTCAGTTTGTCGATGCGGATAAGCTCTATCCTTCTACCAACTGCGGCATGACGCCTTTATCTCGTCAGGTAGCAAGAGGCAAGCTGAATGCGTTAAGCGCAGGCGCAGAAATTGTCCGCAGAGAAATTCTGGCTAAATAACCTCGATAAATAGCCGATCTCCTGAAGGAAACTCAGTCCGGGTTGAGCGATCAGAACAATCGCCAACTATCTCAGAGCACCAACCGGACTGAGTGATGACGAGCAGGGCACAATCGCTGATTAAGCATCGTCTTTTTTAGTCATCTGAAAATAAAAGTATCTTTCCTCTGAAGCGCAGACTGCTACCCCCACGTTCACAAACTCTTCAGTTCCCGGCGAAGCAGAAAATCTCACATTGCTGTATAAGCCAATCTGCTCTCATATGCTGCTGCTCCAAAAATCATCGTCTGTTGCCACCGGAAGGCGTTTTTACAGTAACTCGTGTCGCTGACAGCGGATTTCCGTGGTCAAATTTACGACGAGAAATTTCACCATCAAACTGCTTTTCATCAAATCAAAAGAGGAGCAATATAGCACCTGGTGCTACACTATAACCTGACAGGATGTCGACATAATGCGTGTGTTCAAGACAAAATGGTTTACCAGGGCGGCAAAATCGCATGCCATCAGAGATAGCGAACTATGTCAGGCCATAATGAATGTGATTGAAGGCAAAGGAGATGATCTCGGTGGCGGGGTATACAAAAAGCGCCTTAACCATAATCGGGACCGCTCAATCATTCTGGCGAAAGGCGGGACACGCTGGATATACGCTTTTCTGTTTGTCAAACAGGACATGGCGAACATTGATTCTCAGGAACTCTCTGGATTCCGTGAACTGGCAAAGCATTACGCTGCTCTCTCAGATCAGAACATTGCAGCACTCATGAAGATTAAAGAACTGGTGGAGATTTGCCATGACTGCAAAAACTAAATTCAAAAGTCCTGCATTTGAAGCTATCCATAGTGCAGCTTCCGGGATGTTTAAAGCGGGTGTTATCCCTCAGGAAACCATGCGGAACTTCGATGCAACCTGCATCGAAAATGTGGAGGAGCTACAACCATCTGAAATAAAAAAATTACGAGAAAAATTCAACGTGAGTCAGCCGGTTTTTGCCCGTTATCTGAATACCAGTGTTTCGACAATTCAGAAATGGGAAACGGGGATGAAGCGCCCCAGTGGGATGTCTTTGAAACTGCTCTCTGTGGTGCAAAAACATGGGCTGGAAGTACTCATTTAAGCAGGCAAGTATGCATGGACCAGATCCATCCGATAAGCATCCAGTGGGGCGATAGCTTCTATCGCGCAAAACAATTGGAGTAAGTTCCGGGAGGCATTCAGCATAAATATAAAAGGGTCTATTATGATTATTATTTGTTGTTTCACCTGCAGAATCAATCTGGCCAGAATGAGTCTGCTGTTAGTTTAAGTAAATGGCGTAAACGTTGCGCTTCCTTCGGCGGTGAATGTCCAAAGAAACGTTTAAACTCCCGATTAAACTTTAATCAGCCTTAGCAAGGTCTCACCCAGCTCATCTTTAAGCGCTGCGGATTGTAATGTTACTGAGCGGGTCACTTTTTCCTCTTCCTCCGATAAAGAATCCCGGCAATTATCGTCAGGTTGAGCGATATGGAAAGCGCCAGCAAAGGGTTTTCCGGAGACGCAATGGTATTGCTGGTAAGCAGATCCATCCACTGCTTTTAAAACTGGGTGAGAATAAGTTTGATGTGATCTTTCTGGTCGCAGGGATATTTGGCCCCTTACATCAGTCGGTCCAGCACGCCACTGATGACGAGTTCCAGCAGATAATGTTGACTAATACCTTTGGGCCGGTGCGCGTGGCGCGCAGTTTGCTGCCTTTGCTGAAGCCAGAAGCCACGCTGGCGTTTATCACGTCACATCGGGCCAGTATTGCCTTCATACCCAGCAGGGAATTTTTCTGGATATAGCGAGTGCAGGCCACACGGTATTGTCTATTCATCGGGATGGGTTGCAACTGCGATGGGGACGCTGGACGGCACCGTGGCTGCTACCTGAACTCTTCTTTCAATAACCCAAAAACCCAGTCATCTTGCCAACTGCCATGCAGGAAATAGTTTTGCCTTAGCGTGCCCTCCTGCTGAAATCCGACCTTGAGTAATGTCCTGCGGGAGGCTTCATTTCCTGCAGTAACGGTTGCTGTTAACTTGCGATACCCCAGGGTATGGAAAGCGAAACGGGCAATATCTTTCAGCGATTCACTGCCAAAACCCTTCCCATGAAATTCGGCAGCGAGGATAAAACCTACTTCTGCGATGCCGTCACCACGATCAATAAAGCCGGTTACACCAATCGGTAAATCAGTGTCCTTCTGGCTCATCACCAGGCACAGCCAGTGTTCGCTGCCTTTATGCCAGGGTTGCAAACGTTTCTCGAAAGACTGGGTTCTGATCTCCTCATCCGTGCGTGAATCACTAATAAAATGCATTACATCACGGTCCTGGTTTAATACCCGGAAAAATGACCAGTCAGTATGTTCGAGGCAACGATAATCAAGCCTGACAGAAGAAATATGCTGCATGAGTTATTTCCTTATTTCACTTTAACTTCCGTTAAGACGAACGGTTGGTACCGAACGGAATTTCATCAATACTAATTAATACGTCGCAATGTTTGCAACGTCTGCTTCTGGCACAGGGCTGTTGTAGCAACCCTGGCGGCCTCAGACTTCAATGGACTTGAATCATCTACTTTGATACGTGCTTTCCAGGGTATCTATGAAAAATACGGTTGTACCGCCTGGTCGATAGCTGTTGAGATGAACCGATGCGGGACTGGAACAGATAGTCGGAATCGCGAAAATGAGTAATTTTTATCCATGATATAAAACACGTTGATACTTTCAAGATAATGACCGTTACCTATTTACCTTTAAAGTTTTAATTGGTTTATGTTCCGGATAAATAAAAAACATTGTCAATACTAATGCCAATACATATAGGGGAAGGGTAATTTCCATAGCAACGTGCATACCCTGTATGGAGAATGCTTGGTTACCTACCAAACTGCCCAGGATTGCAACCCCCATAACACTCCCACTTTGACGGGCAGCACTGATCATCCCTGAAACAATACCCTCATGGCCAGGTGGCGCGGATGACATACCTGTTGCAACAGTCGCAGGTGCTGTAGAGGAGTTGCCAAATCCTATCAGTAGCATTGGGATTATTACCGCTATGTATGTGCTGGCAGAGTTTGTAAACCCTAACCAGGTCAGACCTATTAACGATATACCTAACCCAACCGCAATCGGTATAACAGGTCCCGTCCTGGCCGTAATTCTCCCACAATAAAATGCGGTTAATGCCATAACGATTGCCTGCGGTAGTAAGGCAAAGCCTGTTGCTATTGTTGAGTACTGTTTAAATTGCTGGAAGTACAAGCTAATAACAAATAGTTGCCCATAAAAGCCAAAGTTTATTATCAAACCAATAATTGTTACAGCAGTAAACTTTCGAATACGAAAAATGCCCTTAGGGATCATTGGCGATTTTGAAACATGCTCAATAAGTAAAAATATCACCAATACGATAAAAAACAAAATGGCAGATAACTCCACTTGTGTCGATGCCCAACCAGTTGACCCGGCAGCTATAAAGGTGTACGCAATTGAACCGAGAGCGATGGCGATAAAAATCTGTGAAATAGGATTCATTTTACGATGTACTAATTTCATCTCTGGAACATATCGCTTTGCCATAAACAGCCCTACGGCTCCAAACGGAATATTCAAATAAAATGCCGATGGCCAGCCAAAATTTGCAATCAGAATGGCCCCTATGACAGGGCCGGCTGCAATCGCTACCCCCCCGACGCCAGCCCAAACACCATATGCTTTTGCTCGTTCTGAGGGGTCGATATATATTCCCTGCAATAGGGTTAATGAGTTAGCGACCAAAAGAGCAGCACCGATACCCTGGAGTATTCGTGAAAAGACCAAAAAGGGTAATGATCCTGCTTCTCCGCATAAAAAAGAAGAAATTGTAAACAGAAACAAGCCAAAGCAAAAAATCTTCCTGGGACCCATTCGATCCCCAAAAGATCCGGAGCTTAGCAAAAATGCTGCGAAGGAAACCGTATATGCCGCGATTGTTAATTGAAGCCCACTTAATCCTATACCCAGATCAGACTTCAAGCTAACCAGTGCCACATTCACAACGGTTGCATCTAAAGTAACCAAAAAGAATCCCATTGAAACTATTATTAATACAAAAATACGGTTTGAACTCTCTCTCATAATTTCCCTTTCTTTTATGCAGTGATTTATTGCAAGACTGGGTTGCTTATATTTTTATTCACATCAAGATCCACTCATCATGCTGTTCGAGATAGCGGGCAGCAAATACTGTGCGTTTCCGCCAGGCAAGAGTGAAATCGGTCAATGTCATAGCCCCCATGCCATGACACTATCTTTTGATCTCTGGTCTGAAAAATGATTTTTTGACACGGTAGCTTGATCAAATGTTATTGTTGTCTTCTTGCTCTCCCCTTTACTGGAATAGTTTTCATGAGAAGGATACTCCCAGGTACCTCTGCACTTATTGCATTTGAAGCCAGTGCCCGACATAACAGTTTTTCCCGGGCAGCATCGGAACTTTTTGTCTCAGAAGGGGCTGTAAGTCGCCAGATTTCGCGATTAGAGGCACAACTCGGAAAGACACTCTTCCTGCGTCTCGGAAACCGTGTTGAATTATCCAGACAGGGTTTACGCTACGCGTCCGAGGTGCGAGAGCTTCTTGGAAGGCTTGAACAGGAAAGCCTGCGCGTGATAGCACAGCCTGAGGATGGTGGCATTTTGGAGTTAGCTGTCGTCCCAACTTTTGCCAGCCGTTGGCTGATTCCTCGTCTGGAACGATTTCAAAAACTGAACCCTAATATCATTCTGAATCTTTCAGAGAGAACAAAACCATTCCCCATGTCCGGTAGTGGATTCGATGCTGTTGTGCATTTCAATCACGCTGCCTGGGTTGGACATGATGTACGGCCATTATTCGAAGAAATTTTAATTCCAGTCTGTCGGCCGGGGCTTATTGACAGGCAAGCAAATGACCTTTCTACATTGGTACTACTCCACAAACGTAATACTCCGAATGCCTGGCGTGATTATGCAAGCTCCAGCAATCTTGCCATCGAAAACGCCGTTGCTGGCCCCAGATTTGATCTTTATTCAATGCTAATAGATGCTGCTATTGCAGGTCTGGGGGTAGCCCTGGTACCTAAGGTGTATGTGGAAGCAGAACTGTCCTCCGGATCATTGCTCATGCCCTGGTCTCATCATGAGACAGGGAACACCGTTGTCGTTGTGACAATGAATGATGCAGGCGATGATCCTAACCGGGAAGCCCTTGTCCAGTGGTTGGTGGCTGAAGCTGAATCATTTTCAAGTATAGATAGCACTGACTTGCTCCCGACTGACTAACATAGCAATGTCGGGTTCTGGTATGACGTTGCCTTGCAGGATCCTGATACCTCTATGAGAGAAAAGCTGAAGTTTTGCCTGCGTGAAAAGTACGTGCAGGCAAGGCGCAACAACGCAGACTGAGTAATTTTTTCTATCCGGTGGTAAGGTAAAAATTCCTTAAATCATCCGGATAAGTAAAAAATGACCCACTTAGCCATACAGGAATGGAATAAGCATGACTATCTGATAAGCACAGACGCAGAAAAGCTAAATGTGCAGGCTGTTCATCAGTATTTAACCCGGTCAACGTGGGCTAAAGGCATCGATCTTGAAACCGTCACGGCTTCAATCCAGAACAGCCTTAACTTTGGTCTTTATCATAAAAATTCCCAGATTGGTTTTGCCCGTCTGATAACGGATTACGCGACTTTCGCTTATCTTTGCGATGTATACGTGCTGGAAGAGTACCAGGGCGATGGGCTGGGAAAATGGGTTATGGAATGTATTCATAACCATCCGCTTTTTGTAAAGCTACGCAGGATCATGTTGTTCACAACCACAGCGCCCTGGCTGTATGAAAAGTTTGGCTATGAACCGGTCAATCGGGAAAATTATGCGTGGGCAATTACCCGGCCAGACATTTACAGCCATAAAAAAAATCATAACTGACCAGCGTTGTCAGTCTGATGTGGATAGCGTGGCTTTGCTGGCGCACCGGTTGCAAATACGCTTCACTCTGCGCTATTCGATTATGCCAACCCGGATGCATAAAAATCACCATATAACCGGCATTCCAGCCGGGCTGCATCCACTTCAAGACAGAGAGAAACGTCTTCGTCAAACCCGCGCTGACGAAGCTCGCGCGCTGATGAACACTCGCGAAGCAGCAGCAGATTTTGCTTCTGGTGAAATTGCCAGGCAGCGACCGCCGCTTGTGCTTCTGGTGAACAATTACCGTCCCCCATCGCAGCGATAATGCCGCCAGCGGCTACGTAATCCTCAATCGAGGGTCGCAGGCTGCCATCAGGCCACTGCTCTCCACAGGGAATGACCAGGACACGTTTAAAGCGACGACATGCTTTCGCCGTTGCAGACAGATTCCTGAAACAACCGCTAAAAACCGCAACCCCTGCATCCCGCGCCCGGAATGAAACTGCCGAGCCGTTAGGGGACGGAAGTACCAGCCTTTCGCCATCGCTGATGTTTCGGATCGACGCTGGCGACAGGCTGTAACCTTTACCGCTGAATCTCCGGTCCGGGCTGGCTGTCATCGCCCCGATTTTCTTACCATATTCAATCGCGGATGCGTCTTTCCACGGATACGGCCAGATACGGGCGCCATTATCAATTGCCAGACTGACACAGGTAGAGAATGACATAACGTCAACGATGACAGCGCAGTCGGCTTCCCCGGCCAGATAATTTACGGCAGCTAAGCCCCACTCAAGGCGAATCTCAAATCAGTCCTGACTGCACCATTGCATGACGTTTCTCCGTTACAGGTTGCCGTTGGCGCAAATTTAACATGGCTGTGTACCGACGCATCTTTGAGATCCCAAAAAAACCATGCCTGCTTAGGGTATCTGGCCGTCCATGATCGGGTTTCCAGCGAGCGCGATGAGCGGGAAACGGACGTAACGGTGACAGATCCGGCCAGGAAATGTTAAAGGTGTTGAATCAGGCTATCCCGCCAGGTAATCCTGCATCGTCAGAGTTAATTTACATTTACGTAAGGGGAAAGCATGAAGTTTTATTGCAGCAAGGAATTTACTGGCTCTAAAGCCTGGGAATCTTTACCTGTTGCCAGTTTCGATAATATCAGCGTAAAACTTCACTGGACTGATCAACCGTACAAATGGCATATCAACGATGGACATGAAGTTTTTGCTGTTATGGATGGTTGCGTAGAGATGCTCTATAAAGAAAATGGACAGGTTAAAAGCAAGATTCTGAATACAGGTGATATTTTCTATGCCAGTGAAGGGACAGAACACGTTGCCCATCCACAAGGAGCCGCTCGCGTCCTGGTTATCGAAAAAGAGGGATCTGTTTAGATTCATTTATCACACCATCCGGGCTGAAAGAATGGGGTTCCTGTTTGCATTCGCGGCGCACATGGCGCGGATCGGCTTCTGCAATGATGGCATCATCTGCCAGAATTCCACCTTTGCCGTAATTAACGGCAAAGTAATAGCATCAGCTTATAAAAATGCCGACGTGACTGTCGGCAAAAATCATGTTTTCAAATAAACTCATCACGAATCAGTGATAATGCCAAAATCAGGCAGATGTATCTTCAGACTATGTTGTTACTTCTTATTGACCCTGGTGATGGCCGTTATTTCCTTATGTCGCTACCAGTTCCGCTGGATAAATTCGGTTAGCCAATGGAGGGTTTTTATCCTGATGGGCAAAATGCCTTTAAATTTCGCAGTCATTTATATGTCTGACAAAAAACAAAGTAAATCGAATTAAAAATAACCCCTATGAATTCTCATAGGGGTTAAGAGTAATAATTATCGGTGATAAGAAATAAAATACTATAGAACAATATGATAGGGCATAAATTCATGGAATCCATTTTGGTAGCAGAAAAAAACGAGCTGATCACGAGTGTCAACTCCGAATTTTTCTTTAAGATTCTTTAAGTGAAAATCATGGGAAGATGTGGAAATACCAGCAAGCTCAGATATCTTCTGACGCGAAAATCCCTTAAGCAGGAAAAACAATACCTTTGATTCCGTGATAGTCAGGTCGAAACCGGAATAGTTACAAACTTTCATGTTAGAAGCGGTTCCTGCCAGGTTGCCAAACTCAACTGAGCCATTAAAGACGAGTGCTGTCGCGATCGTGCCTGCGGGTATACCACTTTTTGAGTAAATGACTTTTTTACTTGTGAATAAACATGTTTTAACAACCCCGCACAGCGGTTCAATAACATTATATTCTAAGCCGGCCAGGATATCTTTTTCATGGTTGATGTAAATTTTTTTGTTTTCAGCCCATGGCATTTCTTCGTCGCTCAGGCCGGGGAGGGATTTCGGTGCATATCCTGAGTAGTTGCTGAATACCAAATTAGAAGCAATGAATTCATGGTTTGAATTTTTCACCAGCATGATACCGGCATTCCAGTGAATGATCGGGTGATCACAAAACCATTCAAAAAAGAGTTCATTGACTTGAGGTTTCAACGAATGATCTCTACTATTAATATTAGTCACATCGAACCTCCTAAATTCAGAAAAGGATTTTCTGATAAATATTCTCTTTGGAAATATTTTCAGGATTTCAGCTACAATGGACGGTAAATTTCATGAAGAACAAAGAGAAAAAACTGAAAACATTCCATCTCCCCCAACAAAAAGGAAAATTGTCTGACTACTGGGTCGCTATTTGTGAGGGCGACGTGGAAGGCGCAGAAACAGAGAAGGAAGCCATAAAGAAAATCCTCAATAAGCGAAAAGACTTACACTGAATATTGTGATGGAAAACTATTTCTGGCAGTTAACAGGAAGTTGGCCATTATATAACAGAAGAATACGGACAGGTTTACTGGCCAATGACCAATATGGTAATTCTGGCGTGTTAGTGGCTTCCTTCCTGGAAATGACTAGTTTTGCTGCTTTGTTGGCGCAATTTTCAGGTCCCGAACACAGACTGACTGAGGGAGTTCATATGAAAATATGATGCTATCAATAACATCTTTAGCGGAAATCACACCGCCTATGCTCTCTTTCCAGTCAATATAATCCTTTTTTACAACGTCATCACTGATATGGCTGATAAGCTCAGTTTCGGCAGCACCCGGAGAAATAGTGATAACCCTGACATTATCAGGGGCCACTTCCCAGCGCACACTGTCTGATAAACCATGCACGGCGAACTTAGTCGCACAATATGCCGCATGATATTGGTAGGTCTTCTGCCCCGCCAGAGAGGATATGTTGATTATTGTACCGGTTTTTCGTTTCCGCATTGAGGGTAATACGGCCTGCATACCATTTATTACGCCTTTAATATTTGTATCGATCATTTTTTCCCATTCGTTATGATCCTGAAATTCCAGTTCTCCCAGCAGCATAACTCCTGCATTATTTATAATGCAGTCTACATACCCAAACATCTCTTCAGCTTCACGGACAGCCCGAAAAACCTGGTCACGGCAGGTGACATCGACTTCAAAGCACAGAGCATTTTTAAGATTCATTGCGTGCAATTTGTCTATTCTGCGGGCTAATAAAGCGAGAAAATAACCTCTGTTGCTGAGTTCTCTGGCAACCTCAGCCCCAAATCCGGAACTGGCACCCGTTATAACAACCAGCTTATTCCTCATATAATATGACTCCATTTTCCATAATATTTCTCCGCAACATCAGGATGAGATCGGAGTCTTCCTTTCATATAGTTAAGGCCAACATCTCTGAGAAGCGGGTTGTCTGGATCGGTTTCTATAAAAGATGAATCTGAGGCCAACTCATTCGGCAGGTTAAAAACGGGCACCACAGAATCAAGGCTGGCACCTAAGAAATAGGCAACTGAAAGACGGTCATTTTTTCCTTCCGGAGCCAGAACCCGATGCACCGTTGCTTTCAGATACCCATTGGTCGCTAATTCCAGCAATTCTCCCAGATTGACAACAAAGATGTTTTCAACAGGTAAAACATCAACCCACTGACCATCGTTAGTCTTCACCTGCAAACCTTTATTCTCATCCTGTAAAATTAATGTCAGGAGACCGGAATCTTTATGTGCGCCAACGCCCTGAGTATTTTCTGCTGATTCACAACGTGGGTATCTGATGAGTTTAATATGTTCGTTTGGCGTCTCACCATAGATATCATCAAAGGAAGTTTCCGGTAAGCCCAAACCTGATGCGAGGCTTCTGAGCAATTTTAACGATATGCTGGTCATGATACTGTTATAGGCGAGAAGCGTTTTTTTCATCTCCGGTAGCGATTCCGGCCATTGGTTATAACCATGCAGACCCATCCAGATGGGGTCTTCTTCCGTCAGTTTGTGTGGTTCTCTTTCAGCGCCTATATCAAATTGTTCTCGCCAGTCTGCTTTCCCGTTGGTCTTTTCATTTCCTGCTCTGTTATATCCTCTGAAATGAGGGGAGTTAATCATGGAAATCGAGAGTTTTTCATGTTCCGGTAACAGGAAAAACTGCCTGGATAATTCCTGAACTTCTTTCAGAAAAGCAGGAGATACACCATGTTCATCGAGGTAGAAAAAGCCGACTTCATGCGCAGCTTGCTTCAGTTCGCAAATAAAAGTTTCTCTGTCACTCGTGCTTCCGTCTAACAGGGATAATTTTAAGAGGGGTATTGCTGCCATTGTGAATCTCTCCGTTTTGATATTCATCACTCAGCCAGAAAATCTTTTGCTTATCGCGTATAGCCGAGTCAGCAGAGATTTAAGATCTTATTTCCACAATTACCACAAGGTAACTATCTGGACCAAAGTATAGTTTAGTGATTGTGAGATTGATCTCATTTTGAGTGGGGACCGCTGTAATGTTTATCACGGCCAGAGGGGGCGGAAAACCCGCAGGTGTGTTCCGGCTCATTTCGCTTCTGAGCCTGACTAAAGGCTTGCAAATGTCATCGGGTCACAATGTGGGAAAGAGTAATATGCCATGAGGTACGGGACGTCTTATCAGGCACGGGTCGAGATGTGAAAAACCGCCTGATGGCGGCTGAGCTATGTTTTGGTAAGGACGATAATTATATGGCTTTAACTATCGCCATGACGAAAACATCCCATCCTTTTTCACCGACAGTTTGTATGGCTGTAGCTTCAAGGCGCTCGTCTTCTGAAATCATCTGAATAAACTCTCTCAGACCCCGCACGTTAGGATCGTTACTATCAGAATCAATTACACGGCCGCCGCGCACCGAGTTATCCCCCACGATTACAGTACCTTGCTTCGAGAGTTTGATTGCCCACTCCAGATAGCGTGGGTTATTCACTTTGTCGGCATCGATAAAAATGAGGTCAAAGGGGGACGAAAGCGTGGGTAAGACATCAAGTGCGGCACCAACATAAAGCTCAACCCGATCAGCCAGTCCGGAATTGTTAATATTCTGGCGGGCAACCTCTGCATGGAGCGCATTAAATTCAATGGTGGTTATATTTCCAAGTGGGGGCAAAGCTTCAGCCATCCAGATTGTGCTGTAACCTCCAAGCGTTCCTATTTCAAGAACACGGACAGCGCGTGTCATTTGCACGAAGAGCGCCAGCATTTTTCCCTGTAATGCAGAGACATCGTGCGTGGGTAATCCTCGCTCTGCGTTATTATCGAGTGCGAATTGCAACGCTGGTCCTTCAGGGGCGAGCTTTTCGGCGAACCAGGCATCGACCTGCGCCCATTTATCAGCGTCTCGGGAAGGATAATCAGGGGTTCGCATACGGGTCTACTCTCCTTTAGTGGTCTTATAAGCAGTTTAGATCCCATTTGTTACAGCCGCTGGCACGTTAATTCCTGCCTGAAGATTAAAGAATGTCCATTTTGACAGGCAGCCACCCGTAAAACGTCAGAGTCCTTCCTCAATGAGCATCAGGATCATGAATCCCGCAAAGAACATCGCGGTTCCAAGTGGTGTATCCCGGTCGCCCTGGTGCGCTTCAACCAGCAGCTCTTCCGTTACCAGATAAAGCAGAGCCACCAGACCAAATGAAAGGAAATAGGTCAACCAGAACTCGCCCAGATGAGCAACGGGCGTACCCACCATGGCTCCAATCGGCAAAAGCAGCGCGATACCTGCCACGGCAAGAAGCACCTTGATCTTGCTGCCAAGCATCGAACTCAAATCACCCACTATCGACAGACCCAGAAAGAGGATTTCAAGCGTCAGTGCCAGAGTCAGCATTATGCCGGTTTTCACACCTGCCGCGAAACTTATCCCCAATACCAAGCCGTCAATAAAGATGTCGATACTGATGGCTACCAACATGCCTGACTTACTCGCTGCCTTCTCACCGTAATGCTGAATAAGCATCATCAGAATAACACCGGTCACACCACCTGCCAGCACTGCCATCATCGAGTGCTGTTTAAGGCCTGGGAGCACTTCGGTAGCCGCTGCGGAGAAGATAACACCAGCGGTAAAATGGTGTATCAGGCTCATGGTTTTTTCGCCGGGCTGACGGAGAAGTGCAGCACCGGCACCTGTTATCGCGGCGCTGACAGGGAGGAGGGTGTAAAGCAGCGTTAAAAACATGTGGCGATCCTTTGTATAAGAGTAAATTGCCTGACAGGAAAGGAAGATCACGATGTCAGTTAGCAAAAGAAAGGCGCAGATTAATCGCGCCTGACATCAATTCCTCTCAGGCACCTGGCGTCCTGAAAGAGGTGCTGGGATGATGCTTAGTTAAGCAAGCCCAGATGCTCAACGAGGATCGCGCTGCCAATCCCGATCAGCACCACGCCGCCGAGAATCTCCGCCCATTTGCCGATCTTCGCGCCAAGGAACCGACCAAGCAGCATACCGCTGGACGCCATCAGAGTCGTAGCCGCGCCGATCGCCAGCGCAGTTACCACGATGTTTACCTGCAGGAATGCGAGTCCTACGCCCACGGCCATGGCATCGAGGCTGGTCGCAACGGCGGTTGTGACCAGGAGCCAGAAACCATGGCGGCGCGGAGCCGCTTCCTGTCCGTCAGACTCTTTGCGGATGCCCTCAACGATCATACGACCACCCAGCACGAACAGGAGAGTGAACGCGACCCAGTGATCCCAGTTCATGATGAACTGGCTGGCCGCAAGCCCGATGCCCCAGCCGATAACGGGAGTAATGGCTTCGATTACGCCGAAGATCAGGCCTGTGCGCACTACCTCTTTAAAAGATGGGCGCTGTAATGAGGCACCTTTACCCATGGCGGCGGCAAAGGCGTCCATCGACATGCCAAAGGCCAGAATGATCACAGCATAGAAGCTCATAACTGATTCCCGGATAGGCTCTCGAAGCGGGGAGGAGAGCGTTGCGTTTTTAAGAGGCCGCTATCCTGCCATAAATAATTAAATAAAAAACCTTAAAATTCAACAAGGTATAGTAATGGCTAAGTTTGATAGCCAGGGCTATAGATGCCGATAAATTAACCTGAATGGAGTGTTTGCATTGGCAGATGAAAGGTGGATGCAGGCAATCTCTTAATATTCACATAGTAATTGGCTGGTAAGGTGAGCGAAAACATCCCAATGGGATCAAGTCAATGTTAAATACGCGTGATCACAAATATATTAAACGTCCGCTTCTGGCACAAAGCCGCCTGTTGAAAGGGGAGAAGTCCGCTATGAGCGAACAGCGGAAGTTATACCATTATCGTTGAGTTGCTTGTCTAATGACATGTATGCTTTCTGCCCACTCCAATTTTGAGGGACACATATGCTACCTGAGTGAGGCCTTCGACATGAGTAAAATGATCTCAAGACTGAATAACGAGAGGGCCTGAGGGATAAAATTCACAGGCAATCTCTGCTTCAGGCAAAAAATTCACCTGAACCCTTAATTAGCTATGAGCGAACAGTTGAAGTAGGAAATTCTTAATTTGACAGGATATTTGTTGAGTAAAATGTTGCATTGCCTTTACCCAGCTTTGATTTTTAAGCAAAACAATCAGAATTAAAACTATCGTTAAACAAACCATTTTAATGAACCCTCATCCTTTTTTATAAACCACAAATGCACGATTGAATATTAGTAACTTGCTTTTTAGCTGAAAAATTCATATTGCAAGCTCATGTACCGCACGCAACAGGGGCCTGTTCTTTTCAAAACTTCGTTGGATGTACTATTTTGAACAGACCCAACACTGGCTTGTTTCAGTTATATTTAACTCTGTATCAGCGTTACTTTCATTCAAGGTAATCAATTTACTAACAAAATAAGCATGAATATTCATCAAGTTATCCTGATGAAATTAAAATTAGCGATTTAATTCAACCGTAGGTTTGGTTTTCTAATGTATCAATACTTTTTTCCGCCTTCCCCGGCGTTACCGATATCCATTTTTTTAAAGCAGTTGCGTATTCATTGCAGGCATTGCTCAACTCTTCATAGCTCAACTTCCCTGCACGGTATGTGATAAATGGTTCATGCAGGATCAGACCGCATCGATTTGCCGTAGCACGCAATGGAGCAAGTAACTCAATCATAGTAAACAGGTTACGCCCACCTGATGTATAAGCATCCGCGGTATTTCCAGCGGTTGCTGCAATCATCAACGGCGTTCCTTCCAGAAGCTTCCCTTCCTTTTCGTATTCCATGTAAAACATGCGGGTAAACACCACGTCCTGCCAGAATTTCATCAGTGACGGCGTTGAATACCATTGCAGCGGAAATTGAAGCACTATTCGGTCTGCGGCAAGGAGTCGCTGGGCTTCATGTGCGCTACTTGCGGAAAAGTCGAGGCCGTTAGGATAGAGCTTATACATATCAACAATCTCTACACCGGGAATCGTTGCGGCAGCCTGAATGAGTGGCAGATTCGTCGTTGAGCGTTCAAGTTGAGAATGAAAAATGAGAATTACTGTTCGTGTCATGGGCTACTCCTCTGGTTGATTGCTAAACGATGCCTTTTACTGATAAATTACTCCAATCTATTTTTCATCTTATCTATTATTCGTTTTATGAATATAAGAAATGTTGATCTCAATCTTCTCGTTGTGCTCGATGCCTTGCTTGATGAAATGCATGTAAGCCGCGCTGCCACACGACTATGCCTCTCACAACCCGCAGTTTCCGCAGCGTTGCAGCGATGCCGCCTGCTTTTCAATGATGATTTATTGTTGAGAGGAAGAGGAACTATGCGGCTCACACCCAAAGCGCAGTCTCTACGCGCACCGCTCAAATCAGCATTAAATAGCGTTTCAAAACTGATAAACCCTCCTGAGCTTAAGCTTGAGGAAATTAGTCAGGTCGTGCGGATCATTATGGCTGATTATCCCGCTTTTTTTATTGTCGCGCGCTTACAGTGTGAATTACAGGTCAGCGCCCCCGGAATAAGTCTGGTTATTCAGCAGTGGAATGGACCCGATCAAACGAAAGCTGCTTTACTGAACGGCTCAACAGATTTGGCCGTTGCAGTCATTCCCGGTAGCTCGGATGAAATCATCAGGAAAGAACTGCTGAACGAGCATTACGTTATCGTTATGCGTAATAAACACCCGGCCATTAGTGGTTTCGATCTCAATAAATGGTTAGCTTACCCTCATATACTTGTATCGGGTCGGGGAGAAACGCATAGCTCCGTGGATGATGAACTTCGTGCATTAGGTATGCGCCGCAAGATTGGTCTTGTTGTTCCTGGCTTCAGCTTAATCCCCGATGTTTTAGCTGGTTCCGATATGGTTGCGCTTGTACCATCCCGCGTAGCGCATGAGTTCAGGAATATCACTGTACTTCCTCTCCCATTGACATTTGCAGGTTTTAATCTACAGCTTGCAATTCATCAGCGCCGGGAAAGTGATATCGCCTTAAAGCATATAAGTTATCAGATTGAAAATATGCTTAGTTAATTACTCGTTTACGAAAAGGCCTTTAAAAGCAAGGTCGATTGGCTTTGTATTTTCGATTTATTTTCACCTGACCTTTTTAAATAATCTCTTTCATCTGATTATAAATCTCAAAGCTTAATAATCCTGACTTTAGCAAAAAAAAGTAAAAATGGAGGGAGTTACCTTATTCTGCTCGAATCATACTAACAACGTCCGCTTCTGGCACATAGCTGCCGTAGTAATGTCCTAAAGAGCACTTTCGCGCAACCAGCAGGCAGTCGGGATTCATTGTGCCAACTGAACTCGTTGTAGCGATCTAATACCGCCTTAGGTTGTTAAGGATATATTGCTCAATTCCTGATGCATGAAATCAATGAGTGCTCTTGTTTTAGCGGGCAAGTAACGCCGGTCTGAATAAAGTGCGAACAATTGCAATGGGGCTGCCGATTGTTCAAACCCCACCTCGATTAACCGTCCATCGCTGATGTAGGGCTGGCAGGCTTGTCTCGACAGAATGGCAAAACCGACACCGGCTACCGCGGCTCGTCCTGCCATCTCTCCGCTGTTTACCCGATAATGCCCTTTAACCTTAATCGTCTCGAATGCCCCTTTTTTATTGACAAACTGCCACGCAGCACCTTTCAAAGCACTTACCGTTGTAATACAGGGTAAATCTTCAAATTGCTGGATATGAGAAGGGGTGCCATAACGCTGAATGACGGAGGGGGCTGCAACAATGGTGCAAGGGATAGTCACCAGATGACGGGCGATGTAGTCACTGTCATCCATCTGACCACGGGTAACGATAACCGCTAAATCCAGGTCATCTCGCAGGGATTCTAAACCTGACAAATTGGTGACACAGCTGATCTCCAGATCCGGATACTGACAGGCGAAATCGGCAATAACAGAGCCCAGCAATGCAGGACCTATTTCATTGGGAATACAGATACGTAATGGGCCATTCAGTTGCATTTGCCGCAACGTTAATTCTGTTTCCGTTTGCTCAAGCGCCTCCAGTAATGGTTTCGCTCGGGTATAGAGTAGGTGCCCTGCCTGGGTGAGTTTCATATGTCGGGTGCTTCGCTCAATGAGCTGAAGATTCAGTTTTTCTTCTAACTGAGAAATACACCGACTGACATTTGATGTCGGCATTTCAAGGCGTTTCGCTGCCCCAACAAAACTTTCTCGTTCAACCACAGCAATGAAGACTTTCAGCGTATTAAAATCAAGAGCCGGACGCATCAACTATCCCATATATGATAATAATTAATGCCATTTTTACCATATAATTAACACCATTGATATCAGTTAAGATCAGGATATCTTTCATCCATAGGTTGCTTGCTATGTCACTGGTCTCACAGACGTTTAATCACAAAGCCCTTATACGGATAGCGATTGTAATGGCTTTTATCCAGTTCACTAATGCGCTGGAGTATATGGCGTTAACGCCTGTTTTTGCTTTTATGGCCGACGGGTTTTCGGTTCCGGTATCATTTTCCGGCTATGTCTCAGGCATGTACACGCTGGGTGCGGTCCTTTCTGGAATTGCTGCTTTTTACTGGATAGGTCGGTTTAATAAAAAACAATTCTTGAACAGGAATATGGTGTTGCTGGGAGCACTCACATTTTTGTGCACAATCACTACTCATTTTGGCACTCTTCTGGCACTACGATTTTGCGCTGGATTGGTTGGTGGCACGACAATGGGTGTGGGGATGAGTATTTTGATAAATTATGCCCCGGCAAACCTGCGTGGAAAAATGCTGGCAACGGTGATTGCGTCATTTTCTATGGTCAGTATATTCGGAATTCCCACGATATTATTTTTTTGCACACACTATGGTTGGCATATTGCGCTGTGGTTAATCAGTTTACTTTGCCTGGTATCTTTACCGTTGATAGTCTTTATCGTTCCCAAAGATACGGCCCCATCAGGCGCGCAGGCTAACCTGTCTATTGATACTCAAACCTTACTTTTCGCTTCCAGCACTGCACTGGTACAATTTAGTCCAATGCTGATAATTCCCATTTTGACGCCATTAATGACGCAGTATATGGGAGCACACCAAAACCTATTGCCCCTGTTGTTCTTAAGTGGAGGGGTTGCAGGTTATTTGTCTACAAAAATAACAGGTGTGCTGACATCACGTTTATCTGCTCTGATGTTGGCAACCGTTTCAACGCTGTTCTTTGTAGCAAGCCTGCTGATTCCTGCGCTGGGCTATCATAATGCAGTTCTGTTTGTGACCTTATTTCTTGCAGCCTCATACAGCCGACTTGTTTCCGCTTCGTCGGTTGCTGTCCAGTATCCTGAGGATGAACAACGAGCCAGTTTTTCTTCACTACAGACAGCAATGATGTACCTGATAACAACTCTCGCATTCTTTCTGTCGTCCTTATTACTCCCTGACCAGGGAATGACAGCACAAAATATACACAGACTGTTGATTGTCAGTGCATTAGCCGCATCGGCATTTCCCGTAATGGTGATAATACTCCAAAAGAAACTGGCTAAACGTACCAGCCAGTCTGCGCACCTTATCATTGATTAGCATCACCTGAGGGATATCGGCCGACGTGTTAATACCGGGAAAATCTGACTGATGACGGCCGGTTCTGCACGAAGATGAATGAACGCGACTTACTGTTCATCAGACCTGAATTTTGGTTCTGGTAATACTGGCGGGGTCGAATCCTGATAGCGAAGCCAGTTTTTCCAGAGATCATGTATTTGAAGCTGGGTAAGCTCAAGGGTACGGGATAGTGCGCCCACGCCAGCACCTGAACCGCCATCAAAAGCGATTACAGTAGACTCTGATGATTTATTGATCAGTGTATCCCAGGCCCCGTTTTCTGCCTGAAATGCTGCCAGTAATTTTTGTGAGTAGGCCGGGTTATCTTTATTTGAAGTCTTAATAAAGTCTTCTGCTGCTGTCAGATATTTGTTTTTGACCCACTTAACCTCAGCAAGTTTTTTGCCAAAACATTCACTGATGTCGATCGTCGTTTCCTGTGGCATACCGGCACAGGTGATGTTGAAAGTCTCAGTACCTTCAGCCAAATCACTTCCGGGCTGGTTCATATCATCTGCTGAGTAAGCCAGAAGCGGCATTGCTGAAAAAATGCATATAATCAATGATTTAATAGTTCTATGTTTCATTTTAAAGACCAGTGACCCCTTGTTGTCAGAGTCAGCAGAATACACCGGGCAACGATGAGTCAGGAATTAACTTCTGCATTCGCTATGGAGATGGCGGCCTGAAAGCTGCAATATCGCATCCCCGTGACGGGCTGGCTCTGCCTCAACGGAACGTTTCATTTCACTGCAAAACGCTTCCAAATGTTACACTGCGTCGTTAGGATTAATTTGAAAAATTATTTTCCGGGATAGGGATAGTTATGAAAAAAGCGGCGCTGATTATCGCGATGGCTCTGTTATTAAGCGGATGCGATAAACCAAAAATTGATACCTCCAGTGATGAGAGTATGAAGACATCTATACAGAAGGTCAGGGAGTCACTGCCTGAAAACAGGCGTGCGGAGTTTGATGATGCGCTTAAGGTCGTGGTGTTCAGCCATCTCAACATGCGAGACCTGATGCAGGCAGGGATGACACAGAATACCGCCTCCATTGAAGATCAGATGAAAACAGATCTCTCCGGCAAAACGGGTGAGGATATTATCTCTTACGCAGATACCATTAAAAAGGAACGGATCGTCAAAGAGAAAGAGCAGGCGCTCCAGGAAATCAGCGAGTTAGAGGCCAGGCAGAAAGCGGCAGAAGCCAGCCTCAGGCAGCTTGAGGCATTTAAGGTGACGCGGTCGCGTTTCTACTTCGAGAAGCAGAAGTATGGGCAGGACAAGCCAATCATCGACCTGAGTGTTGAGAATGGCACGACAAGAGCCGTCTCCCGCGCCTATTTCAAAGGGGTTATCGCCAGTCCGGGCAGGGAAGTGCCGTGGTTCTCCGGCACCTTCAACTACCAGATAGCCGGTGGCCTTGAGCCGGGTGAAAAGGCGGACTGGAGCCTTGCCCCCAATATGTTCTCTGACTGGGGTAAGGTGAACGCTCCGGCGGACGCCGTGTTCACCGTGACCGTGGTGCGTATTGACGACGCTCAGGGAAATCCAATCTTTGGTGATGCAACGTTCTCGGATCGCGATGCAGGACGGCTCGCTGAACTCAAATCGAAATATCCCGCCGGTTCCGGGCAGTGACCTGCCACTCAGCCTGCCTGTTGCGGGCTGAGTTACCGTATAAGGAGATACTACAGATGATCGATAGCCATCATTATTTAGCGCAGCTTCAGTCTTTATCAAATAAAACCCTTAAAACAAAGAAAATAAGCAATAAAAATATTTCTGAAATGCGCGATCTTATTACTGCGGTTATAAATAATCCGACTTCACTCAAGTCATTCTATCGCACGGAGCAAATTCACTGTGTCATTAACAGTGCAAACTATATTGCATGTTTCGGTAAATATAAAAATAAGGCCATTAAAATAAGGAGAATAAACGAGCTTTACGAATTGATTAATGAAAGTGTTCGACAGGGGAAACTTCCGGATAGAGCGTCAGATTATCCTGATTATAGAGAGAAGGATATATCATCAAAAACAAAGATAATATCGAGGGGAATTGGGGAGAAAACAGCGTTAAATGAAGAGATAATGAGGTCGCTTTTGCAGGCTTTCGGTGCTGTTACGGATGCAATCGAAATGATTAATGTCAACAGGGACCACGCAATTCACATTATCGAACATATCGTTGGTTTCAGGCTAAACAAGATTTATAAAGAAAATGAATTAATTTTGGATGTGCTTGATAAATTCATGCAGTTAAAGAAATTAATGGCTGGCTCCATTGAAAGGAAAGGGAGGAATATAACCATTTATGAAAATAACGATAAAGTAAAAGCGCTGGCGTGTGTTATGAATAACGATTTTTACAGGAGGGTTTTTATTGGAACTAAATTTTGTTCATTAACGAGTGTGATGAAAATAGATACTATCTTACATGAGTTCACTCATTTGCTTGGGAGCTGTGATTTTTTGTATTTACCCACTCCGGATAGTTCTTTTACAGACGGGGTAATGGCCATGAGGATATTAACTCACCACTCAGAGAGCGCGTTTAATAACCTCACCGTTGATTATTTGCATGAACGAGAACGCCCGATATTCAGAATATGGTCAGGAATGGCAACGATTGAGGAGGCTGTTGAAAAATTCCGTTCGGATGATGATTTCAGAGCGACAATCACGTTTAACAATGCTGATACCTTAGCGTTAATGGTTATAGCATTACATTATGAGTTTATAAACTTTAAGGAAAAAACTTTTGCAGTTGTCAGTCCGACAAACAGCGCCGTCTCGACCGCTATAAACTCCAGAGTATCTGGAACGCCCGTCCAGTCATCTTCTTAAGGATAGATCCGTCGGGGTTTGCGAAACCCTGCCAGTGCGCCCGGCACAACCAGGGTTAAGTACGGTGTTGAAGATATAATTACTTTTTTCTTTTCCACGGGTTAATCCCGGAAGGGGATGCTGGCGGGGTATATTTATCATTTTTTTCCGGCCGATTACCCATTGCCCACGTATAGAGCTTTTCGATTGACGAAAACTCTTTGCCCGTTAATGCATAATCATTGGATGTCGCATAAACCGATGCTCTGAAGTCACCTTTTTCGCCATCCTTTTTTCTCTCGCCAAAAAGCCACGTCAGATATCGGCGGAAAGTGGCGATATCCACGCCAGCAGAATTGCTACCCGCTTCATCTGCTAATATTTCGTAATTAAGATCTAAAGCCTGTCCATTTATTTCTTTCGCACCGTCACACTGGGGCAGGGTTTCCGGGTTACAGACTGCATTGGCGTAAACATCAAATCTGGCATATAAATCATCGTTCTTACGTCCCCACATGATAAAATGACAGTTTTCATGGATCGCCATCATATTGGTATCCTGATTGAGTCCGCAGCATAAGGTGCAGGCTGACGCTTTCTTTATTTCATCTTTTATACTTGATTTTTGAGATTTAAATTCAATGATAAAGAATTTATCAAAGGTCGAAAACATCGTGTCTGCATTAACGAACTGATCCTGTCCATTTAATGAGAACTTAATATCGGGGTTGGTATAATTAACGCAGGCACTTCTGAATTTCTTATCGAAAATATCTTTAACACTATCCTCTCTGCCAGCCATGAATCCATCCTTTTATATAATCTTCGTCTGCCAATACCATCGTGAAGCACATAATATTGACCTCCCTGCAAGAGGTTGTTGTTACATTTCAACGTGCTGATGGATTACTTTATCGCGATTTTCCTTCTTTGCAAGATAGCGTGCAACCCCGCGAAGAACTGAATCGGCCATCGTTTTCGTCGTCAGCCTCTTATTGCGGAGCCTGTGCATTCAGGCACAGGCTCCCTGAGCTTAGGTTGTCAGTTTGCAGAGCGCAGTACAGACCTGTCTGCGCACTCAGAAGCCAATATTCACCCGTACCATAATCATCTGGGAACGGGTCTGTTGTTCATCCAGACCCAGCGTGCCCTGATACGCAATACCTGGCGTGATGTCGTGCGGCAGCAGGAAATCGATACCCACTCCCAGCGCCAGCGTCTGTTTGCTCTGCTCATACAACGACATACTCCAGGTATCGTTGCCCACATCCGCATAGCCCACCCGCGCGCTACCGTTTTCGTTCATCAGCTGTGAATACTCCAGACGGCTTTGCAGCTTCACAAAACCCCAGCTGGTCGGCAGGCTGCGCTCGCCGCGCAGACCGGCGGTGGTGACCACCTGCGCGAACGTCTGCGGGGCAAACGCCAGGTTAAACGCTCCCGCGTCCGATTCCGCGTAGCTATCCAGCCAGGTGCGGTAATACTGCACGCGCGCATACGGAGAGATCAGAGTGTCGACCGTGCGGAACTCGTAGCCGGAGGTCAGCGAGCTGAACACCTGGCGCCCGGAACGGCTGCCGCGGGCAAAGGCGTCTGATTCGCTGACGTAACGCTTGCTGTCGAAATCGAGGCGGCTGTAACCCAGCAGGCCGTCGATAAAGAACGCGTCCGGGTGCCAGCTGCCATACAGGGCGCTGCTGAGCGAGCGGCCATTGTCACGGGTACCTGAATCGCCCACGTCGCTGACATCGCGGCCAAAGCCAAGTCCCATCCCGGCGGTCAAGGTCGGGGTGAAGCGATAATCGGCACCGGTGGTGATGCCGACCAGCGTATGGCTGAAGCGCACGCTGTCGTCTTTGTCGCTGCCAAAATCGATATAGCCGCCGGTCCAGTACGACAGACGATCGCCCGCATTGCGGCTGGCGAACGGCGAAGCCGGAGGAGGCTGCTGCTGATCGTGATCCTGCTGATATTTACGCTGCTGCTGCCAGGCGCTGGCCCACAGATCTTTATCCGCGTCGCGCTCTGGGCGGCCGGACGGCATGGTGAAGTGGATGCCGTTGTGATCGGAAGGCAGGTTCGCCCCGCTGTGCAGCTGCTCCAGACGGTCATTGAAGTTACGTATCTGGGCACGGGCAAAGTTCTGCGCTGCCTGCACCTGCGCGCTGATCAGGCCAATCACGTCCGCATCCGTGGCAGGATTCGGGCGGGCGGCGATGGTCAGCGTGACCTGCGCGGGCTGGGTGGTGCCGGATGCGCTGGTCAGCGCATAACGCAGGACAACGGTGCCGCTTGCCTGCGTGGCAGCGGTGAACAGCAGCTGATACGTGGATCCGGATGAGGTGATGGAGGCGGTGCCGACGCTGCCCGCCGGTTGATCCAGCAGATGCGCGTCGGTGAAGGGGCCACCGCTCGCGCCTGCCACCAGATTCACCTTCACCGACTGTCCGGCGTACAGCGAGGCGCTGTGGTCAGCGGCTACCGGTGCGGCGGCGTTGATCATCAGCGAATAGGCGGTCTGCATGGTCACGCCACTGGCGTCGGTCGCCGTCAGGGTAAATGAAGCGGCACCTGCCGCCACCGGCGTACCGCGCAGTTCACCGCTGGCGAACGTCAGCCCCTGCGGCAGTGCGCCGCTCAGCTGCCAGCGGTAAGGCGAGGTACCGCCTGACACGCTGAAGTTCTGATCGTAAACCTGGCCAGCCGTGCCCTCCGGCAGCGCGCCGCTGGCCGGGGCCATCACCAGCGTGGGGGCCGTCACCGTCAGAGAGACGGTCGCCTCCTGCGAAGTACCAAAGGCGTTGGTGGCGCTGTAGGTAAAGCTGTCGGTTCCGGCGTAACCGCTCACCGGGGTGTAGCGGATGCTGGTGCCTGTCACCAGCGCGGTGCCATGTCTGGCCTGACGGATCACCGCCACGCTGGTGGCAGAACCCGCAATGGCGAGGGTGATGGTGTTGTCGGTACTGCCCGCATTGATATTTGCCGTGACGGCAGCGGCAACCGGCGCGCTGCCGCCCGCCGCCACATTCAGGCTATAGCTGACCGTTCCGCTGGCATGGTTGCTGTCGGTCGCCGTCACCTGGAAGCTATAGCTGCCTGCGAGGGTAGGTGTGCCCGATAACACCCCGCTGCCACTGTTGAGCGTAATGCCCGCAGGCAGGCTGCTGGCGCTGTAGCTGTAGGGTGAGGTGCCGCCAGACGCGGTTACTGTCTGAGTCCAGGCGCTGCCCGTCGTCGCGGCAGGCAGTGCGCCCCCCGCAGGTGAGAATGTCAGTGCGGTTGCGTTAATGGTCAGCGAGACCGTGGCGCTGGCCGAGCTTCCTGTGCTGTTTGTCGCATGGTAGGTGAAGCTGTCGCTGCCGGCATAGCCGGGCGTCGGGGTATAGGTAATCGCCGTGCCGGAGGCGGTGGCGGTACCGTGCGCAGGTGCGCTGGCGACGCTGACCGAGGTGGCGGTGCCGCCCGAGAGTGCCAGCGGAATAGCGTTATTGCTGCTGTTGGCGCTGACGGTGGCCGTGACAGCACCGGCCACCGGCAACGGTTCGTCGACGTTCAGCGAGTAGCTCACGGTTCCGGTGGTGCTGTTGCTGTCCGTCGCGGTGATCTGAAAGCTAAAGCTGCCTGTCGTGGCAGGCGTTCCTGATAGCTGACCGGTAACACTGTTGAGCGTAATGCCCGCAGGCAGAGCACTGGCAATGTAACTGTAAGGCGACGTGCCGCCAGACGCGGTTACCGTCTGAGTCCAGGCGCTGCCCGTCGTGGCGTCAGGCAGTGCGCCCCCCGCAGGCGAGAATGTCAGTGCGGTTGGGCTAATGGTCAGCGCGACCGTAGCACTGGCAGAGTTTCCTGCGCTGTTTGTCGCATAGTAGGTGAAGCTGTCGCTGCCGACATAGCCGGGAATTGGCGTATAGGTAATAGTCGTGCCGGAGGCGGTGGCGGTTCCGTGCGCAGGTGCGCTGGCGACGCTGACCGAGGTAGCGGCGCCGCCAGAGAGTACCAGCGGAATAGCGTTATTGCTGCTGTTGGCGCTGACGATGGCGGTGACAGCACCGGCCACCGGCGCGGGTTCGGTCACAATTAGCGTGTAGCCAACGGTACTGGCGGCATGATTGCTGTCTGTCGCGGTGACCTGAAAAGTAAAGCTGCCTGTCGTGACAGGTATTCCTGACAGCACACCCGTGGTGGTGTTGAGTGTGATACCTGCGGGCAGACCGGTCGCGCCCCATGTGTAGGGCGCGGTGCCGCCGGAAGCGGTCAGCGGCTGTGACCAGGGGTTATTGCGTGTCGCGCCGGGAAGCGCGCCGGCTGCCGGGGCGAAGGTCAATACTGGCGCGGTGACGGATAACGTGACCGTGGCATTTCCAGAGGCTCCCGCGCTGTTTGTCGCATTGTAGGTAAAGCTATCGCTCCCGGAATAGCCGGCAGTCGGCGTATAGGTAATCGTGGTACCTGAAGCCGTTGCGGTGCCATGTGTCGGCTGGGATGCCACCGCAACCGATGTGGCTGCACCACCCGTGATTGACAGCGCGATCGCATTGTTCGAGCTGTTCGCGGCAACCGTGGCGGTGGCATCGTTCGCGACCGGAAGATCCTGCGCACGCGTTACGGTGATTGTGTAAGACTTGGTGGTGGTACCGTCCTGGGCGATCACCACCACCGGAATGCTCGTTGCCGCACCTGAAGCCAGGCTGACCGGGGAGGACGCGGAGCCAGAAGTCACCGATGCGCCGTTAACGGTGACAGTCGCGCCGGTATCCGTAGTAAAGGGGGTAACGGTGGTCGAGGACACGTTGCTCGCAACCGAGGCGGTATAATTCGTCGTCCCTGAGTTGAACAGCGGTGAGAGCGATCCAGCTGAGAGTGACAGGCTGCTGAGCGTTGCATCACTGGATGCGCTCGTAGCGCCGGTGCAGCTAAAAACAACGTTACTGATTTCACCATATGTCGTGGCCAGGCGAAGACGAAGCCCATTGCTGGCCAGGCTGCCTGCCGCCAGGCTCATGGTGACGGTATGCGGTGAGGTACTGGTGGATTGGGCCGCATTATAGGTCTGGGTATTGGCGTAGCTGTAAGCTGTCATACTGAAGGCATCAGCGTACATCACATCGCCACCCGATCCGCTGCCGCTGTCGGTAAAGCTGACGCTCAGGGCGTCGCTGGCATCAAAGTTGGTTCCGGGATACACATTCGACGTGTATGACAGTGATGTCGAACCTGAAAGCGCATTGACTGCCGAACACCCGCTCGACAATGCATACGCGGATGTGACAGAGATTGTGAACAGAACGAGAAAAGTAAAAACGAAACTGGCCGCGCGCTGCAGCCTGAAGTCGTAACGCACCATCATCCACCCAGATTGGTTTAGTATTATTAAATAAGATTTATCCGAATTGTGGACGTTAGCATGACTGTGCGGTGAGCGATAGCGAGATTTGCAGCGGAATTTGCTTCTTTTTCATGCCATTGCAGGGCATTGATAACCGCCTGTAAAGACATAAACCAGGCTGATTTTATAAATTATTTTTACTGATGTTTTAACGACTTAAAAAAATTCTCGATAAGCACACCTATGGTATCAAGTGCCAGGGCGCGCGGCTGGTGTGCCGGATTCATATCAGGGCGATGAGGTCAGCGTCCGGGTTTATGTGCTGTTGATCCTCGTTATCTTTCCTGCCTGCGGGTCTCTTCACTACGCAGAAACAGGCGTGAGCGGTGATTTGCCGGGCACCTAAGCCTGATAATTCTCTTTCAGTTTTTTTGAATTCTTTCAGCAAAACGATCAGCTTTTACTCGCCGGTCGGCAGGTCTATTCTCTCTCACATCGGGGCACAACGCTCCACCACTTAAAAAAATCTCTGAGGAAATGACCATGAAATCTATCAAAACTTTCGTTGCAGTTGCGGCTCTGTCACTGGTTTCTTTCGGCAGCTTTGCACAAAGCATTAGCGCTTCCGCCTCTACGCTGGACGGAGCAGAAGCCAAAATCGCGGCTCAGGCAAAACAGGCTGGCGCATCCTACAAAATCACCGGTGCACGCGTAGATAACGGCGCTTATCTGTCAGCTGAACTGACCAAATAAGTATGGTCGCATAAGGAAGTGCCAAATCAGGCTGCCCATCGGGTGGCCTTTTTTGTTGGTGGGTTCCGCGCTTAATGTCTGAGATCTGGCATGAAGGTGAAAGCGATTACTGCTCGTACAGTGAAGAGTGGGTTTTCAGCTGGAAGAGAGAAGGGTGGTTCGCATCCGGGCAGGCATCTGTCAGCCAGCCGCATCGGTTAAATACGGCTTCAAGACCGGCAATATTACCGGTGAGTTTTGCCATCAGCGGGGCAATCTGCATACCGTCATCATTAAATGACGCATTCAGCGAAGAGTGTGAAAAGTAGATTGCGTCTAAATGGGTGTTTATATCGATCGCATTGCGCCCGGACCATTCCCTGTCATTCAGCCGTCGGAATACCCAGCGCATTTCTTTGGCGGTTTCAACGGCGAAGGTCAGCCTGAACAGATCGTTTTGATCAGCCAGTTTCCCGGTACAGGAGAGCCAGAGATAATCGAGCTTATGTCGCAGTTTCGCGTTTGTCCCGAATGTCCGTCCCTGCTTTAGCAGCCAGTTGATATCCGTTGCCACTTCACGGGAAAAGCGGTGCTGTTTTAACGCGGTGGCGAGCCAGCGTGTCAGGAAGATATTCTCCTGTGATTCCGAGTTTACCAATCCGTCCTGTCTGGCAAGGCCCAGCGCAATCAGAGCACACCATGCCAGATGGCCGGTTTTATCTGTCAGTACTGAAGTGTCCATCTTTTACGTCTCCATGTAATAGGCCGCTGCTCCGTCTGGTCTTAGTGAAGTATATTGTCGCAAAAATGTAAACAGAATGTTTAATTGTATTTTTGGCGATGCGCGAAATAAAATAATTTCCTGCTAACGAAGGGTGTTAAAGAAAATTCTTAAATTCTGATTATAAATTATAAATATAATAATAAGTTGGATTTTAATTATTAACAATATTTAATAGTCAAAAAATAATGATCGAAACTGTTTAAATTGATCGCCTGAAATCAAAAAATGAATAATTTTTAACGATGGCGAATGGGGTAACAGGCATATAAGCCAGTGGCTGACTCGTTCGAAGCCCGGTGCCGCCTGAACGAATTTGTCGGGAGTGAGATGACTGATTTGGCGGTAATCGTCGGAACCAGGCCAGACTGGTTACTGGCAGCGGGTTGGTGTTGATCACATTCCACCAAAAGTCAAAACAGCCGGTGAATGGTGGCAGTGAAGCACAGGCTAAAGCGGGTGTAACATTGCTCGAAGTTTATGGGATACCGCATATGTCAGGCCCGGTGAGATATTGTCACTCTGCATTAGACATACCGATCAACGCACCGGCGGATCTGGGTCGCCCCCAGAGAACCGCACGGGCGTTTTCTGTATTGTGACCAGGCACTGAATGATTCTATGTGGTTGACGTTTCTTCGTCAGCCATTATTCCTCCAGTTGCATCCCCAACCCCTCTTTTTTTCTTGCTTTTATCCGTGCATGAGATTCATTGATAAATTTATTCACTTCGCTATTAGAGGGAGGGTTGAGATGCATATGAAGTAATCTCTCCTGAATGACATAGGCGTCTCTGATCACCTGGGCCTTATTATGACCTTCGTACCAGTCGGCACTTTCAATCCCCGGCCATCCCCGGTCTATACGTTCACTTACCTGACCAATTAAAAATCCTGTGGTGATTGGATTATCCGATTTTGCCGCGTTACATCCACGGCATACTGCCAGTAAATTGGCATCCGAATTATTTATTTCGTAGTTTTGTCCTTTCAACCTGGCGTCTATATGATCTATCTGAAATGCCATGTCTTGGTAAACGCCAAGGCAATAAAAACAGACTTTCCCTGTCCATCTGCCCACCTCAGTCATGACCTGATGTGTTGCCAGGGTATCGATTACCTGAAAAGCTCTGAATGGTGCATTGGCGCCCGGTGCCCTCCAGCTACGGATTTGTTTTTCACCGTCATTCAATAGCGGATTTACTAAGATCCCCTGAGACAATGGCTTATGCATCCATCTGGCAAGATAGTCGAAGAGGACTGCGTCGCCATGTGGTAAGTATACTGACATGATCTCACGGGCTAACCGTGTCTTTCTCTCGAAGTCAGAAAAATTTGTCAGGTAGCGGCGATGGAAGTTATCTGCCTCTTCCATTTTCAGCATTTCCGGGAAATCATCGCCCTTGGCATTATTGCAATCATTGCAGCAAATCAATAGGTTATCCGTATGGTGTAAATACTCTTCAAGCTTTGAATAGATGATGGTATTTAGAGGCAGATTGTCTTTGTCCTTATAAAGCTGGTAGCGCATATAAATTTGCTTGGGAATAATATGATCAACCTGCGTTGCATGACGCCCGGTATATTCAAGGCACCATGGGCAGACAATAACGCTCACTTCTGCCTTAATGGTCACCTCGGGTAACGTACTTAAGAAAAAATCCCTTACTGAGTTCACAAAACCATTCGTTTTTCTGTCTCTCATGCAATCTGCTGGAAAGGGTTGCAGGTCTGCCTGTTCATACTTATATCTGTCAGTGTTTTGTTCGTATCGCATATTACTCCCGGATTACGATAGTCGATCAGCGCCAGCGCGTTACATTCCGCGCTGGCTCTCGAAGAGAAATGACGCTTTAGCGCCAGACAGGTAACGGGCGAACGTTATCCGGTAATCCGGCGTAAAATTTTTGGTCTGAGCGTTCTCGCCGCAACGTCATAATCCAGGGCGATCCCTCGAATCTTGGTCTTATACACCGCCTCCGAATCCGTGCCTGAGGGGACTTTGATTTCATTTATATCCAGTACCCGTGCGCTTTCGCTGACGCCGGAAAGTCCAATCCAGGGGCCGTTATTAACCAGCTGGTATTCAAAGGCGAGGTGTTTCTGCGGGCTATCGTGAACCCGCAGCCTGACAGCATAGATAGGTTCCTCGGGCAGGATCAGGAAACGGTCGTCTACGCGGACCTCACCCTCGTCCCGCAGATAGTCCCGATCCACCTTCGGGTCATTAGGTTCGTCATCCCAGACTTCTGTCGCGCTACCGTTCTGTCTCTGTACGGTTATCTTCATTTTCAGACGGTGATATTCACCATCAACAAACGTACGACCTTTTCCACGTTCTTCGAGTACAAACTCAATCCCGGTCAGGTAGCCGTCGACTTTCAGTTCCCGTTTATCCACGGTTTTCAACTTCTTGCAAATCTGCGCCTTGCCTGTAGGTATGCTTGTGCCGAAGCCCGCGGGCAGGGTCCCTGCCGCCACTTCCTGATACCTGAGGAACTTCGCGTTCTCGGCGTTCAGGCCAACGGGCTGGCCTGACTCACCTGGATTAGTGGCGGCGAAGATATAAAACTTATTAGCCGGCACATCGCCCGTATAGAACATGTCATCCGTATCGCATCTCAGCACTTCTGCTGACAGGCTGTTGCCTTGCGCGATGATGCGCTTTTGCGCATTCAGGGTCAGATAGACATCGGAAGATTGCGAAGGGTTGCTGCTACCAATACGGAGCGCAGAGGTGATTGTTCCGTCCTTTTTTCGATTCCACAGCTGGTGACGCCCACCGATGTCGGGTTGCAGGAGCACTCTGCGTTGTTCCGATCGCCCAAAGCTGTAATCAGCGTCTTCACATCCCTCCACCGACAGTACCAGACCGCCTGGATGGACCAATTTGCCATAGCACTCATAAGCGTCGATGCTTGCCAGGTCTTCCGGCGTCGCTTCATCAATACGCCACAGACAGGCTCCTGACTGAACGCTCTGCCGCAGACGAAACTCAGGTTTCCCATTTAACGGCAGGGTGAGTACGTAATCATTGCCGTACGCAGCATTGTGTAGCTCACCACGACCGGTGAAAGCCCATTTCTGGTAAGGGGAAGAACCCAGCTCACAAAGGCCAAGTGGTAATGACTCTTTTGCTGGCAGGCTTTTCTCTTTCGGAGGTTCGCTGGCACCTTTTGCCGTTTCGCTCTTTTCTGCCGCAACCGGTGACGGTTCAAGGACTGTCAGGGCAAATTCCACCGATTTTTTTTGTCCCGGAAATCCGCTCTTTACCGAAACAGCGCTGACAAGATGCCCTTCCGGCGTGACGCGCCAGAGGAGCTGACGCGTCCAGTCGAACAGCCTGGCTGACAGTTCCGGGGACTGTGGTGTCTCTCCTCGGATTGAGAGGCAATGCTGGCTGGCAGCATTTTTAATCACCACATAATCAGGTCTTGCGAGGTGACCGACTTCGGTGACATAGGCACCATAGAAGAGGAAATAGGCGTTGCACTCGCCCGTCAGATGCGATGTCGTGTTCCTGGCCGCATATTTCTTTAACGTATCCCATACCCGTGTTTTCAGACCTTTACTCAGTACATCAATACTTGGAATAAGTTTTTCACGTTGCACTGCTGCCCATCGCTGGTATTCATATAGCGATTCCGCCCAGCGTCCGGCCTGTTCCACAACGGTGCCCTCGCCGCCAACGGCATGAATGGTGTACGTCTGTGTTTCATCGACAGTTTTGTTACGTGAATCGGTCTGTTTTCCATAATCAGCAGCCACACCGGCTTCAACTGATGCTGTCCATGTTTCCACACCGACCTTGATTTTGGCCGCGAAGCTTGTTGTCATCGAGGCGTCCTGTTCGGTGCCGGTCAGCACCTTCACATCGGTGGCGAACAAGCGGCCACCCACCAGCGTCTGGGTCGAGACAAAATGACCAAAACTTCCCAGCACCGCTACCAATGCCGAAAAGCAGGCTTCGATGCTGCCGTTTGTCAGGGCCTGCTCACAGGCATATTCAAATTCATCGCTGGCGCAGGGCTCAGATTCATCAAACGAGAGTTCAACTTTGGGCAGGAAAAAGTTAGCTGTTGTGTAGATGGTTTGTCCCTTGACGCCGCCATTCTCTGATTCTGCATTGTGATAGGCGCCAGAGACGCCGACGCCGACAGTGGCTGCGGTACCCGCCACCACGTTCAGAGATGTTGAGATATTGGTTACGCCGTTTTTTTGCACCTGATGAAGGGATTCAGATGAGGTGTAGTAATTCTCGAAATAGCCTGAGAAGTTTGGCTTGCGATAAAGAAGGGTGGCAATTTTGCACGACCCGGGTTTTGCGGAGTCATGTCGCTTCAGGACTTCCCTGAATCCACTTTCGACCGGATTAGAGAGACTGTGGTCTATGATCAGGCCTTTATAGAATCCAATCCTGTCGAGCAGGTCTTCCCGCTGTGCGAGGTTAAGGTCAAAGAAATCCGTGGCGCTCTGTAGTTGCGCGTCGTTTTTGAATAACCGGACGAGTTCCTTCTGGGCAAATTGTTGTTTTTCCAGACTAAGACGCTCAAACGTTTCGACCAGCGGTTTGTTGATCTCCGGTGCAGAAACCCGGACGGCATTAAGCAGCTGTGAACGCCTGTCTTTAGCTTCTTTTTCGCGCTGCTCAACAGACTGCTTTTTACTGGCAATTTCTGTTTTCAGCTCTCTTTTCGACAATTCAATGGCTTCGTCTTCCGGCGATTTCTCCTTAGCAGGAGCAGCACGCGCCACGGGAGTCTCCTTCAGTCCAAGCTCTTCCTTCATACGTAACAAACCCTCTCGGGCCTCCTGCTGATCTTTCTCAATCTGTGTCAGGGGTTGCTTGCTATCCTGGGTCATAAGCCCGGCTTCTCCATGGTTGGGTAAATATTCCCCGGAGCCTGTGCGCTAAGGCAAAGACGTCCGTGGTGCTGTGAGTGTTCTGAAACGGCCAGGGGGCGGCGGCCGGGAATTTTATTCACCAGAGGCACGATACAGGGAGGCGCGCACCGTGCAGCTTGCCCGCCGTACATCCATTCGCAAACGCAGAGATGGATGAAACAGAGATTGCGGATAGAACGAGAAAAGTAAGAACGAAACTGGCGGCTCTTCGCTGCCTGAAGTCGTAACGTACCATCATTCACCTGAGGGATTGTGAAATAAAACTAATCATATCTGAAGAGGTTAACATGGGTGTATTGGGGGTGATAAGAAGATTTACGCCACGATTTACCGCTATTTCAGGTTATTGAGGAATCGGGATGTCAGTTTACCGGACAATGGGTTCCATTTTTTATTAATTGTATTTACTTATTTTTTTGGCCAGTGACAGCTTTTGGCACTGCTGCAAATCACCCGAACATCCGGATAGCAGTGATGGGATAAAAAGCAGCGGGGGAGAAAATGGCGTTGTATATGGATACGGGGTTATCCGCTGGAGAGTACAGAGAATCTGGACGAATGGGTGGCCATAGTTATGAATGCCGGAGCATCGGGCGCCTCTCTGAAGGTTCCTGTTTACTTCCGCTTCCTGGACCAGACAGACTCGCCGTTTCCCGGCTGTGCCGCGCGATAAATGACGCTATTTTTATATTCAAATATTTTGAATTTTTTCAGCAAAACGATCAGCTTTTAATCGCCGGTCGACAGGTCTATTCTTTCTCACATCGGGGCAAAACGCTCCACCACTTAAAAAAATCTCTGAGGAAATGACCATGAAATCTATCAAAACTTTCGTTGCAGTTGCGGCTCTGTCACTGGTTTCATTCGGCAGCTTTGCACAAAGCATTAGCGCTTCCGCCTCTACGCTGGACGGTGCAGAAGCCAAAATTGCGGCTCAGGCAAAACAGGCTGGCGCATCCTACAAAATCACCGGTGCGCGTGTAGATAACGGTGCTTATCTGTCAGCTGAACTGACCAAATAAGTATGGTCGCATAAGGAAGTGCCAAATCAGGCTGCCCATCGGGTGGCCTTTTTTGTTGGTGTGTCCCGCGCGGGTAATCTCTGAGATCTGACATAAAGGTGAAAGGTATTACTGATTGTTAAGGGGATATCGCATATGTCAGCCCGAGTGAGATTGTCACTCAGCATCAGACATACCGTTCAGGGCGTTTATAGATAGCGTTTTTTGCGGATCTACGCTTCATTTGCAGACACTGAATACTCACTCTTCTGAAGACGCTCCCAAAGTCTGTCGAGCAATACGGAAGCACCCTCAGCAGTATTCAGAGTAAAACATCCCGTCTGATGCTGTTGCCACCAGGATTCACACTCCAGTCTTTCAAGTTCCGCATTGCGCGGGACCAGTAGCAAAGAAAGTATCGGCCGCTTTTGCTGTAATCGCAGGCTATCGTGATAGATATGCGCGGATGTCATCTCTTCAAGAATACGTTTCCCCCGGGAGGTGTATTTACTGTCCAGGCAGATAAACTGTGTTATGCCCGCTCGCGTCACTTCCAGAACAAGGTCAGGCCTGCGCATCGAGCTGACAGAGTAGGGCATGTCGTCATTCTTTAATTGTCGCCTTAACACCGCAGGGAAGGCCTTTTGGCTATGCAGTTTGATAGCCAGGCCATTCTGATTGGCCCGAAGTGTGAGTCTTCCTGAATGTTGCGATAGTTGCCAATGCAGACCCGGAAATTTTCGTTTTAATCCTTCTGCTAACGCGACAAAACACCAGGCCTCATAAACATCCCAGCTGGGTATCAGATAATGATTTTCATCGCTGGCCAGGCCGGATATGCCCTCGCGAAGTATTCTTACGCCCATGCGCCAGGTCAGCTGATAGTGAGGATGTCCTGCAATAGCGTCAAAATCCAGGCCATATGATTGGTCTGAACGCGTAGCTGAAAAAGGCATCTGTTCGACGGTGTTACGCAGTAACCTTCTCACACTGTGCAGATAGTCAATTCTCCTGCCCAGCCGGTCAGCCACGCTGGTGCGGGTATCCGATGTCTCGTTGATTTCATCTCGGTTAATGTGCTTCAGCGCCGTAAGGACCTGCGTTACCCGGCGATCAATCAGCTGTAGCTGGTACTTCAGTTGGCGGTTAGCCGGGGTGTCCCAGGTGATATCAGCATGTGTTGCCTGTACCTGGAATTGATGAATATCGGTAATGCAGTGCCGTGGCTGCGCAGAGCCTCCGGCCAGTAGATCAGCATATCGACCAAGCTGCTGTACTACGGATGGTGTCAGTTGTTTCAGCCTGCCGAGGGGGGACTGTTTTGTCTGCTGCTGGTATCCGTAAACCGGCTGATGAAGAACCGCTTTCAGCCCCTGTTGGTATCGCTGGAAAAACTGCTTTATTCGCGCGTACCGCAGCCAGACGCTTGCATAGCGTGAAATGCCTCCCAGCTGATGTTGCGCGGGTTCACTGCCTGCAAGCCTTGAGCTGTCAAACGCAATGATATCCCGGAGGAATTGCTGATAGGCCTCTTTGCCACTTTTCAACGGGTCATTACTGACGTCTGCTCGCCAGCTAACAGTAGTAACCTTATCGTCCAGCACAAGCTCGAGGTCAACTTCACCGGCATAGAAGCCAGGTTGCCAGAGCCAGTAACCCGCCACTTTTTGCAGACAGGCATCATCAGCATAAAGCTGAGCACCCTGCAATTCCGGGGGGCATTCGATCAGATATCTGCGCAACTCCGAGAATCCTGTCACTGGCTGATTGACCTGATCCAGAACCGCACAGTGTTCTGAGTACCTGTTTTCTTCCGGCCAGACCCTTAGCTTCATATCAGCGCCAGAACCTCATCATGCCTGCGTTTTCTAAATCGGCGGCTAACGAGGCTAATTTGCTCATGCAGCGCTTCAGGCCGAATTGCTCACAGGCCGAATGGCTTGCTCTAAGCAGGTTTCGCAGGCGCTCGCTGTCTGAACCGCGCAGCTTGGGCAGAATGCGCGCGTAGATAACATCGTCCAGGGCATTATCCATTTTGAAAGACGCAGACTGACGCGCGAGAGAAAGATAACTCAGAACGTCCTCAATGGTACGCCAGCCAAAGTGCAACCGTTCAGGCTGCAGGTGCCTCATCAATGTATCTAAAACGTTGCGGACATGGGTCTGTTCATCATCGCTCAAACCACAGGTTTTCCAGCCAGGGAAGGCGCTCAGGTCGATATCCCAGAACTCCATCGTCCATGCTCTGTCCAGAACTTTATCGGACAGGCCGTGGGTGGTCTCATCCATGTTCAGTGTTCCGATGAAAGCCACATTGGCGGGATAACGCATTCTCGCTGGAACACCGTCGAACATGTCATCTTCACTGTGAAGCATTAATGGTGCTCCTGACTCCATTGCAGACAGGAAAGGCGCAAAGTAATGCTCCGGATGCGAGAGATTCATCTCATCGAGAATGACCACAAACGGTCTGTCTGGTGTATTTGCCGCTTCAAGCAGAAAGTTTAACAACGGGGTACGAGTGTAGCTCTCAGGGCGCAGGGGATTGATATAGCCTAAAAGGGCCGAGGGATCGTACCAGCCGGGCAGCACGGGCTGTATGAAATAGGACTTCTCATCCTCGGCAAAGGAGGAGCCAGCATGATGCGAAGTCAGTGCCTGCGCGTACCGCAGCGCAAGCTGTGTTTTGCCTGATCCCGAGAGACCGGCAAGTATTGCAAAGTGTCGTTGTTTGTTCGCCCACAACCCAAGGTGAAGCTGCTCTACCTGGTCTCTCTGAAAAGCGCTGTCCCTGACGACAGCGTTAATGACTGCATTCATATCCAGCGCATGAGCGTTAAATTCAGCAGCAATCCCTTCAGCTTCCAGGTCTGTTTCAATAACCGGCGCCTGTGGCAGAAACTCGGGTTGCCAGGTAATCCGGCTGGACCACACTTTGCCTTCATCGGTCAGGCTATATGCTTTCCGGTCATCCTTCTCCACTAAACCCAGCTGAATCAGCCAGCTGAGTATCGAACGCGGTACCGTCTCAGATGTCCACCCCGCATGAACCTGCCGGAGTAGTGCCAGCAGTTGCGAAAAGCTTTTACTCTCGTCATGCATCGCGCGTAAAACATGATCCACGCCGAGAATATGGGTGATCATGACAGGAATAAGCTCCTGCGGGTCCTGCGTTCGGAGAAAAGCTGCTCCGCGTGAGGACAGGGAGAACAAATCCCGGTCTTTTTCAATGACGAAAAATTCATTGCTGAGGATGCTGATGATTGTGCTCAGGGTGCTGTTTTTTGAGTCGGGAAATTCTTCCTGAAGGAAATCGATCAAATCATTGCGAGTTTTTGGCGTTTCCAGAAAATAAAGCACGCTTTTTATTGTGCTGATACCGCCTGTTAATGATGTCAGCCCCTTACGACGCTGCTCTGCCGGTCTGTGCTGCAAAGTAATGTCACCGGATTCGCCTAACTCTTCTGATTGTTCCTGGTTTTCACTCTGCTGTATTTTTCTCAAGGCTAACCAGGGCAAGGTCATGCGCGTTGCCACAGCCCTCATCTCATCGCCCACTTCCCCCAGCAGGCTGTTCATCCGGTCTGTTATCGATAGCTGCAATCTGACAGCGGTGTAGTCAGTCGTACCAAACCAAATCCGGGCAATGTCATAGGCTGGGGTAAAACTACTCAGACTGGTTATCCTGCGCGGCCAGAGAGCAGCCAAAACGCGCATGGTCTTTAAGTAGGGCGTTGCCGTCGTAAACGGCCTGATGCGCTGTAGTAACTCCTGGTAAAAATTCTCCAGCCAGAACGCACAGGCTTCGGGGTCTTTGTTATCCAGGGATTCCAGGGATTGTTCCGCCACCCAGCGGCGGAACGAGTCATCAGCAATGGCATTGCTGACATCAATCGCCCCCTGCGCAGCGTTGCTGATCGGGTTTAAGTTCCAAAGACGTTGCTGAAACTCGACAGACGAACGCGTCTCAAGATCAGCCTTACTGACATCAACAATAAACTGGTGGAGATTGGTCAGCCACACCGGGCTTTCAGCCCAGGGGTCAATGGTATTGAGGAGTTTTTTTAAGTTATCGGGATTGGTGTAATCAGTGCGCATGATGATGTCCTTGCTGTGAGCAATCAATGCGTGTCAGCCATCGGCTCTAAAATACAAAAACATGTTTATATCATTGCGTGCGGAATAATGCAGGCCTGAGGAGACGATATGGCACGACAGAATGAGATCGACAGGGTTTGAATGAGGATCAAGCCCGAAAAATCGGCCTGTACTGATATTGAAAAGCCACAGGTATCGCGCGTGGTCAATCCGGGCGGCATTCTCTCAGGCGGCATGTATCCGGCCGAAACGGCTGATTCCGCTTAATTTACCACCACCAGGGGGAAGCATAAGCGGTAGCTCAGCCTTCAACACCGGGTGTGGCTGAAGGGCCGGTGGTTTTCTGCATTCAAACAAAAGCAGCTGCCGCATTGCGTAAACTGCGGGGGTTGACTCCGGTCACAGTAACGGGGCCAGGCCCAGTGAATTAATGTAGGGTCCCAGCTTATCTCTTGTGAGGCTGCGCGCTAACGCCAGATAAGGGGCTGATTTGTCCAGCATAATAAGCAGGTCATTAAGATCATCAGCAGGATCTTTTCCTTCCTCAATATCCCGGATAATACGTCTGATGGTTGATTTGATAAATATAGCTCTCTCCGCACGGGACTTAAGAAGTTCCACGCGTGTCAATCCGCATATTTCTATCGTTGACTCTCCCTGCAGGCTGGGGAGACCATTTATCTGAACCGGCTCGATGCTGCCGTTTTCCAGTAATCTGATGTGCTGCTCTGGGTCTGTTAAACAGGGATTAATTAAAAGTGGTTGTTCAGACTTAATACTGCGCGGGCCTTTTGCGCGTGACGCTTCATTTTCCAGTGGGAAGAAGCAGCCTTTGCCGGTCAGACTCCATGTCACACCATCTTCAGCCAGCTGATTTCTGAGTTGATTACAGTCAACACAGGAGATGAGGAGGTTGTTCCAGCTCGCTGCCAGCCAGTAATAGCCCTCAATTTTATGTACGGCTTTACCGACTTTGATATGCACTTTACCTTTAGGCCGGTAGTGTTCAACGTCTCCGGCTCCATTTAGTCTGGAATCACAAAAGGCACACTTTAGATTAAATATGTCATTAAGCGCTTTTTTGACATACAGGTTTGAATAGACTTTGAAACTGAGTGTTTCACCGTTTCGGTATTTTACGCGATTGCGACGTAGCTCCTTCGCCGCATCTTTTCGTAATTCAGCGGGTTCGGAACCATCCGGGCGGTTTATTTTAATCATGATGCTTCTCCACCCTGTTATCTATTTCATTCATGATGCGACGAAGTTTAGAAATTGTTCCTTCCGATAACTCTCTGGCGCTCACTGATGACTGATAAGGGATGGCGGTTGCTGATTCCATGTCTATCAGCTTGAGTGCCAAACGTTCACGCCGTGTCTCGCCGAGATAATCTTCATCTGTCAGTTCGCGGATCAGTTCATCCAGGCGAGTTTCCTGTTCTGCATCTCGTGATGTAACGGACAGCAGATCTTCATATTCCTTAATTCTCTCTTCCTGAGAAGGATCGACCGTACTGCGCAGGCCAAAATGTTCAGATTTGAGTAGTTGCTCAACGTGGAATCTGTCGACCGGAGGTAGGTCTTCTAAGGCGTAAACTCGCCTGGACTTGTCGCGTCGCAGCACCGCAACTTCCCCTTCCTGCAACCCTCTGAGGCAGAGAGGGTCGTGCGTGCTGTAGATAAATTGAATGTTCGGGAAGGCATTGCGTAAGGCGGTAACATGCTGAAGGCGCCAGGCAGGATGGAAGTGATTTCCTAACTCATCAATCAATACAATTCCCTGGGCAGATTCCATGGAATCATAGACATCATAGAGGATCTTCATCATGTCAACGGCGATGCCGAGCATACCCTGATAGCCATCACTCAGTTCGCTGAATTCGCGATAGGGATCGTTGCATATTGAGATCCTGACCTCATTATCACGGCCAATTTGCAATTCAAGCTGTTGATCTGCTGGCAGCAGGTTGTTCAGAACCGAATTGATGTCAGCAACCCGGCTCTCATCCTGTTCAAGTAACCACGCCTTAGGGTCTGTCAGTGGCAGGAAAGGGTCAAAAAGGTTATCTATTTTGGCAAACGCTTCCCCGGACTTGCTTTTCCGGTTTTTTGACGGCAGAAGACGGGTGGCGCCATAGGCCAGAAGAAGCGATTGAGGCCTCTCATGGCTGAGTGCAATGGGTTTGTTTCTGGTTAAGGTCATCACATATTCTGACCTGTCAGCACAGGTCACCTTAACCTCTCCGCTATAGGCGCGTTCCGGGAGAAAACGGTTACTGGTAAGTTTTAACTTACGCAGATAATTTTTACCGCTGAGAGTCATGGCGATCGCGCGAAGGACGGTACTTTTCCCAACCCCATTTTCACCCAGCAGGGCAAAACAGGGAATTCTGCTGGCATTGGGCGCGCTCAGATCCAGGCTCAGTTTCTCAACAGGACCGAAATTGATGATGGAAATCTTTTCTATATAGCGAGCCTGCGCGCGATATTTTTCTTTATCCTCTTCACTGGCGCTTTCAGTTGAAAAATCGGAAAGCGAAGTTTCATAACTTTCCTGCTGCCTGATCAGTTGTTCATTATCAGCCGGCATACGTTCAGTCAGAGATTTGCCAGAAAGTAACTGTCGCCAGACGAGAGAATAGGGCGATCTGCCCGCCGCATTCTCAGCCCGGGTTATGGATGTGGTTTCCTGAAATTTTTGAATTTCCAGTTGGCGGGCGAGGACCAGCGCTTCTCTGTTCAGGATCAGCGTCTCAATTGTTGTGAGTCCTCGCTCGGTCAATCCAATCAGTCTGCCATCGGGCGCTATGGCAAGATGTTCATCCGGATCATCATGGCAGGGGTCAAGTAGCAGCGGTTGTTCAAAAGCCATGACCCTGTCATAGCCCCAGCCTTCCGGAGCAGACTCTCCCTTTAACGGGAAGCGCGCGCTTTTATTCCGGTTGCATACCGGGCAGGCTAAATAGAGGTTTCTCCAGTCGGCAGATAAATACCATTAACGATGAGAATGTCTTCCTTCTCTATCCAATACCGTGCCTTTGGGCCTGAATTGTTCAATCTCACCTTCACTTGATAATCCGAGCTGTGATTCACAATAGCAACATTTGTATTCAAATAGCCGCCTCAGTAGGTCAACTAAATGAGGATAATCGTGTCTGCCCAATAATTTTGAATACGGCATGAGGGGAGACTGCCGAAGTCGGACGATTTCCCTGGTCTGATTTGTCTCAGCATCCTCAAGTGCCAGGTAGGGGAGTAAGAATGAAGGACACGCAGGGCGGAGGACCAGTCTCATTAAAAATCCTTTTTAAGTTGCTGCCGTCATATTCAGGCGGACTACTGAAGTAGATGCGAATGCGAATTGATGATTTCTATCGCAGCCTGAGATGAGCGTCCAGAAATTCTTCATTCTCACAGCAAAAAACGCACTAACCGAATGACGCAGAATGGCTTCCTTTGCCTGAAATTTTCACCCCGCGCACCTTGATTGACGGCGTTGAAGTTCTGCCTACCGTTGCATGCTGAAACAGATGACGGTCAGTAGGGTTATGGGTAAGGTTAAAGGCCATTAAACCGTCAGAGGGATTTTTCATGGGTAGATTTCACGGAAAACGGGTACTGATTACCGGCGGCACCAGTGGAATGGGACTGTCCGGCGCGCTGCGAATTGCAAGAGAAGGTGGCCAGGTCGCCATTACAGGGCTGAATGAAGAACGGCTTGAGCGCGCCCGTAACATGTTACCGGCATCGACCCTTATCCTGCAAAACGATGCCGCGAGTGAAGCGGACATTGTCGGGCTTGAGGCAGCCATCCGCCGCTGGGGCGCCATTGACGGATTATGGCTGAATGCCGGCTATGCCGAGGTAGGTGCACCGGAGTCCGTTACCGCAGACGCATTCAATCGCATCATGAACGCCAACGTTCGCGGCCCCATGCTGCAACTGGCGGCGCTCGAAAAATTCCTTAATCCCGGCGCTTCAGTTCTCGTCACCTCCTCATCCTCCGTGTATGAAGGTGCCGCAATGACCAGTCTGTATGCGGCAAGCAAGGGTGCGGTTATCGCCATGGTAAAAAGCTGGGCCTCTGCACTTGCCGCACGTCAAATCCGCGCCAACACACTGGTACCCGGCCCGATAAATACCAACTTCAGACACTTTATGCCGGATGAGGCGCGGCAGGCATTTGAGGATTTTGTGGTCAGTCAGGTTCCACTCGGCCGGGCCGGTACGGCAGAAGAAGCTGCGGCCGTTGCGCTTTTCCTGCTTTCCGATGAGGCAACCTACGTCACCGGCAGCCAGTATGCTGTTGATGGTGGGCTGGTGCATTACTGATCCTGTTGTATCTCGATGCCGCTTTGCGACGCTGACTGGCGCGGATTCCCGCCAGGCAAATTTATGCGGGAGCCAGAAGCGAAAAAGGCCGCCCCTGAGGGCGACCTTTTCCGGCACTTCCTTTTGCGACCATCCGTTATTTATACAGTTCTGCGGTCATGTGAACACGGTTATTGGTGTTCGCTTCGGTAATTTTGTACTGATCGCCCTGCTGTGCTGCCTGAGCGGCGATTTTCGCTTCCGCACCGTCCAGCGTTGAAGAGGTCACGGAGATGCTCTGAGCGAAGCTGCCGAATGACATCAGGGAAAGAGCGGCAACAGCGGCGATAGACATAGCTTTGATAGTTTTCATGGTCTTAATCCTTAATTTGTATGGTTAGAAGGTTGTGCGCCTTCGATGGAAGTAATAATAACCATAGTTATCGTTTCTTAATTGATAATTAGTGCGATAACTGTGATCGTGCTAATTATTACTTCATTTAGTCAGTTCAGCCGACAGGTAAGCGCCGTTATCTACGCGTGCGCCGGTAATTTTGTAAGATGCACCTGCCTGTTTGGCCTGCGCCGCGATTTTGGCTTCGGCGCCATCCAGCGTTGAGGCGGAAGCGGTGATGCTTTGTGCGAAGCTGCCGAAAGAAACCAGGGTCAGAGCCGCAACTGCAACGAAAGTTTTGATAGATTTCATGGTCATTTCCTCAGAGATTTTTTTAAGTGGTGAGGCGTTCTGCCTCGATAGGAAAGAGAATAGACCTGTCGGCGGATGAGTAAAAGCTGAGCGTTTTGCTGTAATAAGTCAAAATATTTGAATATGAAGATAGCGCGATTTATCGCGCTGCGACGGATGCCTGCGCTGGCTGACTGTGGGTGCCTGCGTACAGCCAGTAATATCAATATACTGTCAGGGGTGTAATTCTCCGTATTTATAGGAAGCCGTTGCGCCGCCATCAATCAGAAAATCGCTACCAGTAATATAAGTACCATTAGGGCCAAACAGAAATTCTGCCATTGCGCCAATTTCATCTGGCGTACCACCGCGACCCGCCGGAGATTTATCAAGCATATTTCGGTAAAATGCGCCTCTTTCTGCACTGTTAAGTTCGTCATAGGCTAGGGGTGTAAAGATAATACCGGCGCTGATGCAGTTAATTCGGGCACCTCGTTTCCCCCACTTCACCGCTTCAGACATAACGCGAAGTGCATTACAACGCTTGGATATCTGATAAGCATATAAGCTGTCGTCAATTCCTTTCACTAAAGGTATTTCAAGCAACTCTTCAGGTGGTAACGTTGCCAGATCATCCGCCTGAGCCTGAGTCAGGGCGTCTACGGCTAAACGATGGCTGGATTGCGAACCTATCATCACGCAAGAACCTCCAGGCGCGACAACTTTGCCAAATTCTTCAAAAAGCACGGCGCTGCCAAATAAATCAACGCGGATAAGATCCTGTGCTTTTGCCTGTGAAGGCGACAGTCCTGCTGTATGAATAATTCCTTTAACTTCGCCTAATTCACAAGCTAATTTCACCAGCTGCTGTATAGACTGGCGTGAACTGACATCAACGGTTGTGGTGCTAACCTCAAAACCAGCACGAGAAAGCGCTTTTTCAGCGATTAGCGCATTTTCTGCTTTAATATCGGCCAGAAGAATATGTTTTCCGATACTAACCCGTCGCACAATTGCCTGTGCAATTGAACCGCTGCCAATGGCAACAATAATGTCTTTCATAAATTACCTCATGCATTATTTATAACCCTGACCATAATGGTCTGTTTTCAATTTATGCAGGGTAGCATATAAGGAAGAGGCGCATTAATAAGGTATAACACTGGCCCTTATGAATTACATTCATAAAATGTGATTATGGCTTTCTTCCCCTGGCATCGCATGGGGCCAGGGAATCGTGCATCAGTGAGATTTATCTCCTAAGGTACGTTCTCGTTCCATTGGCCCTCAAACCCCGACGATGTTTCTGATAGGTTAAGTTATAAAGTATTTAGTTAGTTACAACAAACAAATCACTTTCTGGTAAAATCCAGCGCCAGAACCCGCCATTGTGCCCCTCTGGATTTAACACCTGCGCAGAACATCTGTATCGAGCCAGTTGCAACCGGGTCCCATGTCATCCTGAAATTCCGAGTGCCCATTGGCAAGCCGCCCCGCGCGGGCCGAAGGCCCGTTGGTGTTGAGTCGCGATAAATGTTTGTTGTAACTAAGCCGCTAACCTTTCCTGTCCGTTACGGACAGAAAAGGATAAGCCCCCGGAAATCACTGATTATGTGTCGCAAACGCCACAAAATCAGCTCACCGGGGCGATGGGCTTAGCGGTGAGTTTATCATTGCTGACCGTCCGCACGGCTTAGCAGGCGATTCCCCAAGTTGCGCATGGCGCATCAGGAACGTAAAAACCCGCCTGAATCAGCGGGCTTTAATCACGGATGGCTCCCATAACTCCAGTGGGGTTCAACCCGGCTTCAGGGAACCTGCACCTGAACGATCTCGCCGTGCTGGCTGCCGTCGCCTTTGGCTATCACTAGGTAGCGACGCTCATCCGCGTGACGGGCATCGACTATCTGCCGTATCGGTCCAACCGCGTTCACGATGGCTGCGCCCGCAGGATTGGTCATAAAACGGGTCAGCGGCTCCAGTTCGCCCTTACCGTCGGCTGCTGAGGAGAGTGCCAGCAGATAGGTCTGTTTTGGTTCGAGTCCGGTGGCCGACGCCTGAAGAACCTGTGTGATCCCCTGCTCAAACAGCGAAACGGTTGTCGCCGGCTGAGCATCGCGGGCGGCAGTGACTGAATGGAGGCGAAGATGCGTCGCCTGGCCTGCCACGCCCAGCGGCTGTAATCCCTGCATCCCGTCACCTTCCGCAACCGCTCCAGGTACATAGGCCACGGCCTGCGGTGCCTGCCCGATCGGAATCGTCGCGATGACTTTATAGGTTGCCGTGTCGATAGCCGCGAGCGCATCGGCATTTTCAAGCCCCACGTAAATACGCTTGCCGTCACCGGATGGCCACAGGCCGTGCGGAAGGTTTCCAACCGGGATAGAGGCAACCTGCGCGAAGTTATCCGTGCGGTACACGTTCACCCTGTTGAGTCCACCCACGGTGACCCAGGCGAAACTGCCGTGCGCGTTTTGCACAATGTTGACGTGATTGGTGATAGGACCGGCATCCAGCGTTTTAATCACATCAAAAGGCGGTTTAGCGTTAAAGACCTGCACTTTCCCGGTATCTTTAAGGGTAAACCACACCTGTTTTCCGTCCGGGGATGCCGCGATATTCGGGCAGAACGGACTGGCCTGCTTCACTGTTCCCACAATTTTGTGCGTCCGGACGTCAATCACCACGGTTTCCGGGTTGAAAGAGGAGCAGACGTAACCGTACTGCCCGTCAGGCGAGAAAATCTGCATTCCAGGGCCGCCGGGGACCTTGATACGCAGCTTCTCTTCTCCGCTGCTGGCGTCAAGCACGGCAACATAGTCTTCACCGCGCACCGTGACCCAAACCTCTTTCCCGTCCGGGGTGAAGAAGGCCTCATGCGGAGATCGCCCTACGTAGGTGACATGCCTGACAGCATTGGTGGCGGTGTCAATAAAGCTCACGGAGTTTGAGCCAATCGAGACAACAACCAGCGTTTTGCGGTCTGGTGAAAAACCCATGCCGTGCACCAGCACCTGGCCTTTATACAGCGGACTCAGGTTAGCGGGCTGAGGATCACCGAGCCGGATGACGCCGAGCAGCTTATTACTGGCCGGATCGGTCACAGAAACCGTATTCGAGAACTGCTCAGCGGCATAGACGCGGTCGTGGTGGCTGAAAGGAATATCGGGGGCAGAAGCCGCGAACGGTGCCTGACCGGCAAACACGGGCAAAGCAGAGAGCGCGACAGCGGCGGCAAGCGCTGTACGGTAGAGCTTTTTCATTTCAGTTAATCCTGTCAAAAAGGGAATGTGCACGGATGCCTGAACGGATTATCAGCGGGCGACACTGGCCGCTGGCGCAACCTGATCGGGGGCGGCCAGTGCGGGAGGCAGCGGTTTACCCAGCGCCTGATACATCGCGGTGATCTCCTGCTGCTGGGTGACAATGATCTCCTGCGCGATACGCCTGAGCTGTGGGTTTGTGCCGTAGCGTAATTCCGCGATGGCCATATCGATGGCGCCCTGATGGTGAGGGGTCATCATCGCCAGAAAATCCTCGTCGATGTTGCCTGACGGCGTGACATCCATGGCTGCCATCATCTTATCCATCGCGGTCTGGTTCTCCTGCATAAACGCGGTTTCAGGCGCGCTACGCATGGCGGACGGAGAGGCGTGTTCGTCAGCCTTTGCGTCTGCCATAAATAACAGCATCAGGCAGGGATAAATTAATGCAGATAGTTTCAGGCGCATACATACCTTCATTCAGCAATAAATATAAAAAGGATATGGGATATCGGTTGCTATGCCTTATCAATAAAAGGATTTACAACCTCATTAATCCATGAGGTTGTAAGGCGTTATGCGTTACGACTTAATAAATGCAAGGAGATCATTATTCAGCTGATTCTGGTGGGTTGCCGCCAGACCGTGCGAAGCTCCAGGGTAAATTTTTAATTCAGCATTGGGGATAATATCCGCCGACAATATACCTGAGTGGCTGATGGGAACAATTTGATCATCATCGCCATGAACGATCAGCGCCGGAACGGTAATTTTTTTCAGGTCTTCCGTGTAATCCACTTCAGAAAACTCTTTGATACAGGCGTACTGACCAACAATCGAACCCGCCATTCCCTGGTTCCAGAAACTGAGACGCAGACCTTCATTGATCTCAACGCCATCGCGGTTCATGCCAAAGAAAGGAATCGCCAGATTGAGGTAAAAGTCGGAGCGGTTCTCCAGTACCCCTTTGCGGATATTATCAAACACGCTGATATCCGTTCCTTCTGGCCACTGCGCCGTTGAAACCATGATGGGCGGAACGGCGCCAACCAGAACCGCTTTCGCCACGCGGGCGACGCCGTGGCGCCCGATATAGTGCGCCACTTCACCGCCGCCGGTTGAGTGGCCAACCAGCACCGCATTGGTAATGTCCAGCTCATCCAGAAGGGCGGCAAGGTCATCCGCGTAGGTGTCCATATCATTACCATAAGCAGGCTGATCTGAGCGGCCGTGACCGCGACGGTCGTGAGCAATCACCCGATAACCCTGCTGGAGCAGAAAGAGCATCTGCCCATCCCAAGCATCTGAACTGAGAGGCCATCCGTGCGAGAAAATAATCGGCTGTGCACGCTTGTCACCCCAGTCTTTATAAAAAATCCGGGTCGTGTCAGGTGTGGTAATAAAGCTCATGTTTATTTCTCCATTAATAATGTGCAGGTTATTTTTCCTGACTTGTCCGCAATAAATTCCGACATCCATTTAACACAGATATCGGTAATATTATTGCCGCAAGATTATGCCGCCGATGCGCTTGCAGGATAGCGTCGGGACAGTGACTGAAATTGATTAATGCCAGGTCAGTTAAATTTGCGCCAGACCGCCGTCCACATATATTTCAGCGGCGTTAATAAAGCTCGCATCATCCGACGCCAGGAAGGCCACGGTTTTGCCAATTTCCTCCGGTTCGCCGAGACGTCCCAACGGTACGCCCGCAGCCAGCGCGTCAAACAATCCCTGACGGTGCTCGTCCGGGACCAGCCCGCCAAGACCTGGCGTACGGATCGGCCCTGGGCTGACGACATTGACGCGGATACCGCGATCCTTCAGATCCAGCGCCCAGGAGCGGGCCAGGTTACGCACCGCGGCCTTACTTGCGCTGTATACGCTGAAGCTGGCAGTGCCTTTGGCCGCAGCGGTGGAGCCGGTCAGAATGATGGATGCGCCATTGGTCAGCAGCGGCAGTGCCTTCTGCACGGTGAACAGTACGCCCCGTACGTTTGTGCCGAAGATACGATCGAAGTGTTCTTCAGTGATGGCTCCCAGCGGCATCATGTCGCCGCCGCCGGCATTGGCGAAAAGGATATCCAGCTTGCCTGACTCGCTCGCGATGGTCGAAAACACCGTATCGAGGTCCGATAAAACAGAGGCATCGGCCCGAATGCCGGTGGCGGAGGGGCCGATTAAGGCCACTGCGGCATCAAGTTCTGTCTGGCGGCGGCCGGTGATATACACCTTCGCCCCCTGTGCCGCCAGTTCCTGGGCTGACGCGAGGCCAATCCCTGAACTGCCACCTGTGACTAACGCTACCTTATCCGAAAGTTTTTTACTCATGGTGCATTTCCTTAGTTAAAGTATGAATATGCTAATTGAGTCATCGACTTACAGCGGAAACCAGGCTGTTAAGACCGGTTAGCACTGTAACGTTATTAATCAGTGCAGAAAAACGCAGGAATTTGAAAAACACTCTTCACATGTGTGAATAATTGAAAATTGCTACCGGGAATACGCCGATTATGGACAGATTTTCAGCCCTTAAAGCCTTCACGCGGATTGTTGAAGCGGGCAGTTTTACCCGTGCCGCGGACTCGCTGAACATGCCCAATGCCACCCTCACGAAAACCATTCAGCAGCTTGAGTCCCATCTGGGCGTTTGCCTGCTACAGCGCACCACGCGGCGCATCACCGTGACGCCAGAAGGGCGGGAATACTATGAAAAAGCCCTGCGTATTCTTAAGGATCTTGACGAGATCGATGCATCATTTAAGGTTTCCCGGAATAAACCAAAAGGTCATCTGCGTATTGCGATAGGGGGATCAACCGCCCGTGACGTCCTGATACCGCTGCTGTCTGATTTTATGAGCGCCTACCCGGACATCCGCATTGACCTGGAAGTGGCGGATAAACCCTCAGACCTTATCAGCGGCAACATTGACTGCGCCGTCAGAGGAGGGCCGATGGAAGACTCGACACTGATCGCCCGTAAAATCGGTGAAGCGGCGATGATCACCTGCGCCACGCCCGGTTATCTTAAGCTCTACGGCATTCCCGCCTATCCCGAAGAGCTGAAAAACGGCCACCGGCTCATCAGCTACCTCTCGCCTGTCAGCGGTCGGGCGTTTCCGTTCCGGTTCGAACACAACGGCACCAATACGGAGATCAAGACCGAGCACCATCTCGGTGTAAATGAGAGCAACGCGCATATCGCGGCCGGTGAAGCTGGCCTGGGCATTGTGCAGACATTTACCTATTCCCTGAGAAAGGAGCTGGCAACCGGGACGCTGGTGGAAATACTCGGCAAATGGCGCCCGGCGTCTTATCCCTTTCACATTGTTTATGCGCAGAACCGCCATGTCCCGCCCCGGCTGCGCGTCTTTATTGAATGGCTCGTCGGGGCATTTCCGGCAGCCGTGCAGGAGTAGCGGGCAGACTCACCCGCCAGCCGCTTGCATCATTTACTGAGAAAAACCCGGGCGCTCGACAGCTTACCGTCACTGAGCGTAAAGACATCTTCTCCGCGCACCAGATACGGATTCTCCTGCGGGCCATAGCCCCAGGTGACACGGGCAATGCCGTGATTCCACTCTACCGGTGCCGGCGTGAAGATAAAGCCGGGATGCAGTGACTGAACTTTATTGATGGCGGAATTGACGCCCGCCACACCGGCTGACAGACCGTCGTAATCGGCGACAAAAAAGTCGGGCGTATAGACCGCGGCGAAACCCGTTGTCCGTTCAGCCGCATCGGTATTGTTCCAGATGGCAAAATGACGATCGATAAGCTGTTGCAGACCCGCCGGGGCGACCTGGGTAGTGGTGATGTTCATTGTTATGCTCTCCGTGTTGGGGTTGTTGTGGCGATGAGAGAAGCATATCGACGCCCGCGCATTTTCAAAATAGAATGATTTGAAACTCATCATTGCAGAATTGAAATGACAAAATTCCCCGATTTTGAAGGACTCGCGATGTTTGCGAAGGTGGCAGAGGAAGGTTCTTTTGCCGCCGCAGCCAGGGTGATGGGCGTATCCGTCCCGACCGTGTCGCGCGCCGTGGCGCGGCTTGAGGAGCGCCTGGGCGGCAGGCTGTTCAACCGCACCTCCCGCCAGCTTGCCCTGACGGAGTTTGGTCAGAGCATGGCCGCAAAGGCCTCGGAAATGTACCGCCAGGCCGAAGAAGTTGAAAGCGAGGCTCATGAGCTTGCCGTGCAGCCGCGCGGCCAGGTGCGCTTAGCGGTCCCCATGTCATTTGGGTTGCGCTGGGTGGCGCCCCTGCTGCCTGAACTTATCCGTCAGTTCCCGGAACTCAGTGTGGATCTGCATCTGTCAGATGCGTCAGTTGACCTGATAGCGGAAGGCTTTGATGCCGCATTACGTATTGCGTCTCTGCCGGATTCCTCGCTGGTGGCGCGCAGGCTGTGCGCGGTAACGCAATATCTGGTGGCCGCGCCGTCTTATCTCGCTGAGCACGGTGTGCCGCAACATCCGCGCGAGTTGTCTGCCCGGCAGTGCTTTAGCTATGCCTATCGGGCGCGAAGCCAGGTATGGCGGTTTACCCACAGTGCCGGCGGCCAGGAAGATATCGTGCCGAACGGTCCGCTGCGGGTCACAAACTCCGATGCGCTGTTGCCCCCTCTGCTGGCGGGGCTGGGGATTGCTGAACTGCCGGAGTTTATTGCCGCAGAGTATCTGAAAGATGGGCGCCTTGTGCATCTGCTCGATGAGTGGTCAATGACGCAGGGCGGCCTGTACTTTGTTACCCCCACCTCGCGCAGTCGTCCGTTAAAGGTGAAGGTATTATCCGATTTCTTTGCGAAGCATCTCAGTGAGCCTGAATGGCGCTGGCCAGCCTGACATATCCCTCATCATTTCATTAGTGAAATGATGAGTTTCATTCTTTGCTGTTTTGATTGTTCCTGACTTTCTTTATTGTTGTTTCACGCCGCCGACAGGGGCCAGCACCGACAACGACAGGAGCACTCTTACCATGAAAACAGCCGTGCAGTTACTTCAGAACTACCTCGACAGCATCCAGAATCCGAAGGCCGCCGCGTCTCTTTTTGCCGCAGACGGCGTGCTGGAATTGCCCTATCTGCAAACGCTGGGTCTGCCACATCGCGTACAGGGACCGGCTGAAATCGAGGCCTTTATCGCCGGATTGTTGACCAAGGTGCCGGATTTTCGCTTCCGCAATATCCAGTTTTTTATCGATACCCCAACCCAGGCTTTCGGCGAATACAGCGTCGAAGCGGGCATAACCGGTACGGATCGGGTGTATAAGCAGACCTATGCCGGACGGCTGGTGGCGGAAGAGGGAAAAATAAAACTGCTGCGGGAATCACTGGATACGCTGGCCGCGTGGCGCGCGTTTAATGGCGATCAGCCAGCCTGATCCCAGGACGATAAAGCCTTTCAACCTTGACTGACATTAACAGCAGATATCTGGAGAAAAAAATGACGCTGAATACAACTGATGCCCGCATCTCCTCTGCGGGCGATCACGACAAAACCCAAAGCACCGCTATCATCGTCAGCGCTTACTATCGCGTGCATCCGGACGATCGCCAGACGTTTATCGATGCCGTAAAACCTGAGATGCAGGCCGCGCAAAAACTACCCGGCTGCGTTTTTTATGCCTTTTCTCAGGACCTGGTTAACCCGGACGCCTTCCATCTGTCCGAAGGCTGGGCGGACATCGACGCTTATGAGCGTCATGAGCACTCAGACACATTTTTAAAAGCGCTGGCGACCGTAGTTCAACAGGTGCACATCCTCAATCGTGAGGGCATCCGTTATGACGTGGCCAAACAGCATATTGATGACCCGCGCGGCAAGGTTTTATCCTGAGAGTAGGGGGCGATCGGCAGATTAGTTGGCTGTTAAAACGATCATATCGGACGAATAGCATAACGACCATTAAGGTCGTTAAGCCTGACCCACGCTTAGCGTAGCCACTTCCCCGGCACGGCATTCCGCGTCCTCGTGTTACCTCAGATCGTCGATCGGCTTCAGCGGTTGCAGCACGATATCAGCAATTGCCGATTCTCCGACTTTAAAGGCAACCTGATATTCCGCATCGCCCACCAGGCTCCTGAACGCGGATCGGCGTGGATATTGAACCAGTACCACGGCATCCCATTGCTGCCCGGTGGTGAGCACCGGCAGCCCATCACCGCCGAACAGGATTTTCGCACCAACCCGGTCCAGAATCGGCTTAGCCATTTGCAAATACTGGAGATATCTTTCCCGGCCACCGTCAGGTTCAAAGCGGAGAAGATTTAACATTACAACGCCGGCATCGTTTTCTTCGCTAAGGAAGGCCTCGACGGCGGCCGGTGACAATGAAATCATTTTTCTTTCCTCTAACATGGCGCCCGGAGTGAGTGCCCGGGTCAAGGGTAACCTGTCGCTGTGTCAGAAACTGGCAGCAGCGAACGCCAGTCTCTATCCTGCAACTGCCAGCGGGTAATGATCGACTGGCGTCGCCCAGGGTAGCACTCGTCCGAAATTGCTTTCACCTGCACACGATCGACACGGAAATGACGGAAGGCCGATCGGTGTTCGCACCAGGCCGCCAGTACACTCACATCGTCGAAATAGACGATGACGAGAGGCCAGATCGTGCGATCAGATAACGAGCCGTGTGCGTCTTCATAGCTGATCGTAACTTTGCGTTGCCGACGGATAGCATCCCGCAACAAAGCGGCCTGTGGAGGGGCCAGCGGCGCAGACGTTGAGGCCGCAGTGACGAGAGCGGGTGGCTCATGACTCATCGCAGTTCCGTTGCTTATGGCGGCAAAGATTTTTGCCAAAGCGCTATCACTGCTTTTTGCCAGAGCGGGATCAGCCCGCTGCCGCACCCAATTCAGCCCCAGGACTAGCGCGTCCAGTTCGTCCTGTGAAAACGCGAATTCGGGAAGAAAAAACCTTCTCTCAGGCAATAGCCAATCCCCGCTTGCCCCTCAAGTGGCGCCCCCAGCGCACGCAGGGTGTCAATGTCCCTTTATACGCTTCGCTGCGAGATGCCCAGCTCACGCGCCAGCTGGAGAGCCGTGGCAGGGGTTCTGCGCACGCGCAGGATACTGATGAGTTCAAACAGACGGCTGGTCCTCGACATATAGTGAATTTTCCCCGATGAAGATGACGAACTAAGGTGCAGAAATCCCGGCGTTGCTTACATCGAACTGATACCTGCCAGTATTCAGCCCCCCACGCGCCTGTTTATGGGCGATGCCAGATGATCCTATGAATAACATCCTGATGATTTAAGTAGAAATTACAATTGTAATGTCAGATTATTCCGTAACACGGAACGCATCGCGTTCATCAGCTGATATCAATTCAGTACATCACTGAAGTGTTCGGGAGTTGCTCTGCACAGGGACGGCCGACATTCAGGGGGAGGTCGAAATAGCAGTGAAAGAGTATGGTCCGTCATTCCTGGGACGACATCTGACGGGTTCATTTAACTGGCACCTGCACCTTAATGATTTCGAGCTGGTACTGACCACCAAAGACCGCACCTGTCGGGTTCGGATCGACGATAAGCGGTCTTATCACATCCAGTCCGGCCTGTTCTGGACAGATATCACCTTCTACCCCGGACAGGACCAGAAGGTAAAAATCGATGGTCTGCCCAACACACACGCCGCGGCCCTGACACAGGTTCTGGATGCTGCACTGGTGGAAAAACGCCTCAACGATGACGTGACGTTTCTTCGCAACGTGCAGCTGACACTGAATCCATGGCTGGAGCATAAAAGCCTCCAGGAGCAAACCTGCATTCAGCAGCGGCGCTGGTTCACCCATGAAATGCAGGCGGGCGTCATGGCACAGCGCCCGCCACTGGATATCGATGCGATTCGGACGTGCCTGAACAAACCCGGCGTGAAAGCACGTCTGAAGTTAATGGCCTTTGTACTGGAACACTCCCTCTCCGAATGGGAAAAAGACCACGCTCCCGCGTGGGCGGCATTGAATGTCTCTCATACTGAGCGGGAACTGCTGGCCTGCAAGGATCTGTTCGACCGGGTCGAGAAAAATCCCCTGACCGAGGAGCAGGCCAGGGCCGTGATTTGCTTCGACAACCGCGTGCAGGTGGTGGCGGCGGCTGGCTCTGGCAAGACGTCAACCATGGTCGCTAAAGCGGCTTACGCCATACATCGCGGCTTCGTCTCTCCCAAACGCATCGTTATGCTGGCCTTCAACAAGCAGGCGGCAACCGAACTGAGTGAGCGCGCAGAGAAATCTTTCGCACGGCTGGGAATGCAGGGCGTGCAGGTGACAGCCTCCACCTTTCACGCATTGGGACTGAGTATCATTGGCAAGGCTACCGGCAACAAACCGGATATCCCGGACTGGGCCACCGATGCCGCGCGCGGTTTTCACAAACTGACTGACCTCATCGATCAGCTGAAGGATCGCTCTCCCGCTTTTCGCGAGACATGGGATCTCTTCCGGTTTGTTTACAGCAAAGATCTGCCCGCTTATGGCAGCCTGGGGGCGATGGATGCCTGGGATAGCCAGGGAAACGCCCGGTTGCGCACGGCAAATGGCGAAACGGTCAAGAGCCAGGAAGAGGCCATGCTTGCAAACTGGCTGTTCTATAACGGCGTTGAATACCGCTACGAAGATCGCTACCGGTATCAGACATCCGACGAAGACTATCGTCAGTACCGGCCGGATTTCTACTACCCTGAGCTGGATCTCTACCACGAACATTTTGCGCTCGACGCGCAGGGTATCCCGCCAGCTCATTTCGAGGGTTATCTGGACGGCGTCCACTGGAAGCGACAGCTGCATCGTGACAAAGGGACGTCATTGTTTGAAACCACATCGCATGGTTTACGAAACGGCAATGATTTCAGGCGGCTGGAGAACGAACTGACCGCTCGCGGCGCAGTGATGGACCCAAACCCGGACCGGGAGATCCCGGCGGATGGACAAAAACCCATGGAGTCACCGGAGCTGGCAGGACTGGTGCGGACCTTTATCAGTCACGCGAAAAGTAACTGTTTAACGGTTGCCGCGCTACATCAGCGGCTGGCTGAGATGCCTGAGTCCATCTTCAAATTGCGCTACCGTATGTTCCTCGACATTGCATCGCCTATCCTGGAAGCCTGGGATGCCGCCTTACGCGCCGAGGGTGGGATTGATTTTGAGGACATGCTCAATCTTGCCGCGGGTTATCTTGAGAGTGGCCGTTATGAGGCGCCGTATGAACTGGTGATGGCCGACGAGTTTCAGGATGCGTCCCAGGCCCGCGCCCGGTTGTGCCGGGCACTGGTGCGGCAGCCGAATCGATTCCTGTTCGCCGTCGGTGATGACTGGCAATCAATTAACCGCTTTGCGGGTGCGGACGTGTCGGTGATGACTGGCTTTACACAATGGTTTGGTCACGGCCAGTTGCTAAAACTGGAGCAAACGTTCCGCTGCCCGCAGGCGTTATGCGATATATCCAGTGCGTTTATATCCAAAAACCCGGCGCAGATTACCAAATCGGTTCGCTCAGTAACCCCATCCCAGGGCCAGGTACTTCAGACGTTCCAGGTGGACAATAAAGAGAAGCTGGCCGATGCGATCGATCAGTTTGTCATGAACCTGGCCGAAGGTGTCTGCAATGGCAGCATTGCGCCCGGACGTGACGGCAAAGTATCGGTTTTCGTGCTGGGGCGCTACAACGCCGATCGCCAGTACGTCCCGGAGAGGAAGCATAGATTCGAACGCTGGGTGAATGTGTCGTTTTTAACCATACACCGGTCAAAAGGGGCAGAGGCAGACTACGTCATTCTGCCGGAAATGCTCAGCGTCCATCGCGGACGTAGCTTCCCTAATACCCGCACCGACGATCCCGTTCTGGCTCTGGCGATGCCCCATGGGGACAAATTTCCGCTGGGAGAAGAGCGACGCCTGTTCTACGTGGCGCTGACCCGCGCCCGGCGCAGCGTGGCGATGTTCACGGTCCGTGGGAAATATTCCAGTTTCCTGAGTGAGCTGGAAAAAGAGGGAAGCCTGGTGATTACGGATACTGACGGAAAAACCATTGAGGAAGAGAGCTGCCCGGCCTGTAAACAAGGTGTGCTGGTATTACGCACCGGGCCGTACGGGGAATTCCGCGCCTGCTCCAATTATCCCGTCTGTGAATTCAAACCCGCAAAGCGAAGCCAGTCGCGGGCATTATCCGCAACGGCGTTCTCGTTTCGCAATAACCGGCATTAAAACCGCAGACGAACCTGCGTGACCGGCCTGGTGTTTCTCCAGGCCGTCTTTATCCGTGGGTACGTATGGCGCCATTACTCGTAAACAAAGGTCACGCCGATAATCGACTGCACATTGCCTGCCGTAACCTGGCCACCCGTGTGAATATAGTTGGCGGTTAAGCCCAGACTCACCGCGGAAGGACCGACGTTGCCTAAGGATACCGTGGTATTGGCGGGAACGATGTTGCCGTTACGGGCCAGCACAACACCAATCCCCTGAGCCGGGGAAGCCGATGCCGTATTGGTAAAAATCGTTTTGTCCGCGTTCACTGTCGTTCCGGACAGGTAGTAACCCAGCCTCTGACTTTGCGCGCAGTACACCGACAGCGGGATAGCCGTTGAGGCAGGGTACTCAGGCAGCGTCACCGTCACATTGCGGGCAGAAACATCACAACCGCCGGTCGGAATCACAACATTGTTGTTGGCATAAATGTTCCATACGAACTGGAAGTTATCGTTATTTATATTGTTGGTCTGGCGCAGAATAAGCGATGCGATGAGGGATCCGGCGGTAATTGCTACACCACCCGCGGTGCTGACCGGCGTCAGATAGAGCAGGGTAGGCCAGGGCCGATCCGCGCTTGAGTCATAAATCATCCGTGCCGTTTCGCTGGTGGTCGGAAACGGGTAGGTTGAACCGTTGAACCTGACGGTACCGGAAAAGCTCGACAACACGCCGCCGTAAGCCGCGCCACGCTGTAATGTAACGTAGTCAGTTATGGTGGCCGGGTAGTCATTATGACAAAAAATCTGTGTGGAGAGGTCTACCACCAGGTTCTGCCCGACACTGACGGCAGGATCCAGGTTTACATATACGTTAGCCGTTCCGCCACCTATAGGGATGGTGGCACCGCTGGCGGTTCTACAGGCAAAAGACCAGGCGTTGAACGACCAGCCCATCAACATCAGTGTGGTCAGCAGGGTAATTATCTTTTTCATTTCCATATTCTCCTGATTCAGGCCCAGGTGTAGGTGACGCTAATCACCGCCTGAATTGTCCCCTGAGTGGCGCCGCCGGCGACCGTCAGCGCTCTGACCTGTAACGGCAGGCGAGCTGACTGAGTTGCATCATCAACCGGCACCGATTTTGTCGCGCCGGTGTTCAGCGTCGTACCGCCATCATCCTGTAGCTCCAGCTGGATATTTCCTGCGGTGCCCTGATTTTTGTAGTAACCGGTGTTGTCTGCCGGGCCACTGAAACTGGCAATGACGCGGGAAGTGCCTGTCGGACAGTTGCTCAGTTCGAGTACCACCGGGTGCCATGCCGAGCCAGAACCGGCAGCAACCAGGCTAAAAGTGTAGAGATCGCCAAGATTGACGGTGGTGTTAACGGTGGAAACCGTGCAGGGCTTGGCGACCACTTTGCCGTTAACGGTAAGGGTGACGTCGGCAGCCAGCAGCCCCTGGGAAGAGGTTGCCAGTGCAAGGGTAAGCAGCCACCTGGCGTGGATCCATTTCATCAGTGACTCCGGTTACTGAAATTCGAGAGTGAATGTTGCTGTGGCTGTAATGCGTCCGGCGGCAACCGGTACCTGCGTAGCCATCAGCCGGGCATAAAAATTCAGCGTATTGGTCTGGCCGGGGGTTAACGGCGTCCAGGGGATCGTTGCAGAGGCGGCGTTGAGCGGCAGTAGCGTCTGCTGCGCGCCCAGGATCTGCACGCCCATTCCCGTTGCCGCTGAAATACCGTCATCGAGTTTTAACAGACTGTTGTTGCGGGTATCGGCCACGCCCGTAAAGCCCACTTTGACTGCCGTGGCCGCCTGGCCGCAGGGCGTGAGCACGATACGAAAAGGCACCGCAGGGGTGGTTGCGCCGATGGCGTGGAATTGCTTCACAGCGTTATTCATCAAATCAACGGTAAAGTCTTTTGATTCACCCGCGACAGCGCAGGCGTTATCACGTACGTAGCCGCTAATGGTCAGAGTAGTGTCCGCCGCCGTGGCGCTGGCTGCGGCCAGCATCAGTCCGGCGCTGAACAGATAGCGTGATTTTCTCTTCATCATGGTTTCCTTAGCGGCACTCGGCCAACAACTGGCTCAGCACCGGGTGCTGGCTTTCTGATGGCAGGCGATAGTGAGCCTCGCAGCTTGCCTCCGGACCCTCTCCCCACCTGGCCCGCACTTTGCCAGCCAGCGGCATCCCCGTCAGATAGACCTGACCGTTATCAGCTACGATGCTGCCCCCCTGGCTACTGTCCGACGTAACCCGCGCGCCAAAGGGAACGGGCTTCCCGTTCTTCATCAGCGATATCAAAAGCTTTGTCCCTACGCGGGCTTTGAATTCAGCACGGGCGACGGCGCCGTGAGTCGGGACTACGCTTGCCACCGCATCGTCCAGTTCGAGGTTGTCAGCAAGGCTGTTGGTATTCAGTGCAACCCGGTTTTCCCGATACTCGCTGGCGTAGGGCAGAACGGCGTAGCCACGCCAGTCAGTTTTTATCCCGGTCTGGTTTTCCACCTTCACATTGTCAGCCCCCTGAGCCTTGATCAGCACCACCGTGTCATTCATCGGCTGACTAAGGGTGATGCCGTCGGCGTGGGCCAGTACGCCGCCGCTCAGTCCATAGTAAAACTGCTTAATGCCGTTGCTGCGGCTGTAACCCACATTGGCATTGCCGTAGCTATCACGGTAATTCAGGGCGGCATAGCCGGTGCCACCACTGGCGCCTTCGCCGCCACCGGCATAGCCGGTCTGCACGCTGTAGCTCAGGTTATTGTCACCCAGCAGCGTGCCGTAGAGGCCTGCCAGACTGGTCGTCCGGCCATTGAGATCGTTCGATATGCTGGCGCTGGCGTTAGCGTGTCGCCAGACCGACTGGCTGTCGGAGCGCATCCAGTGGCTGAAGGGAATATTGACGTTGATCGCCATCATCTGATCGCGCCCCTGCTGCCAGGCGTTTTGGGTCAGGCTATAGCTGAGCGTCCAGTTAATATCGTCGAGGGTGGCGTTCAGCCCGGCCTGTAGCTGTTTATCGGCTTTAGCGCTGTCCCAGTAAGTCTGATGGCTGCCACTCAGATAGACGGTGGCCGCAGGTCCCAGTTGCTGGCTGACGCTGGCCTGCACCTTACCGCGCTTGTTGTAAGCGAGGTTGTAGTAGTCAGTGAATTTAGGTTTCAGCTCAATCAGACCGTCCTCAGTCGCGACGTTATAACCCTTCATCCGGTTGTAAGTGGTATCGGCGAAGCTGAAATAGCCGCGTGTGGAGTAGCGATAGCCCACCAGCTGAATATGGGTGCCGGTTTCGTTAAGCGACTTGTTGTAGAGGAAACGCGCCGACTGCCCCTGATGAGTGCTGTCATCCGCCAGGGTGGCCACGGCCTGCGTCACATCCAGCGACAGAGCGCCCAGCTCACCCATATTTTTTCCAACCCCAAGGTTAAAGGCGTTGTAGCGATCTGCCAGCTGAGTACCGCCGAAAAGCGTCCATCCTGCGGGAAGGCCCTGCAACAGGGTGCCCTGAAAGAATGTCGGTTTTCCCTGCTGATTGTTGCCGCTCCGGTACTCCCCGGCAGCAATAGCGTAACGGGCGTGGCCTTCGCGTTGCAGCACCGGTACGGACGAGTAGGGGACGCTATAGACCTGGCTGCTGCCGTCGGCCTCTTTGATGGTCACCAGCAGATCGCCACTGTTACCTGCCGCGTAGAGATCGTTGATGATAAAAGGGCCGGGCGGGACCGTACTGTGGTAAATCTCATAGCCGTTCTGTTTGACTGAAACCTGGGCTGTACCACGGGCAATGCCGTGGATCACCGGGGCAAAGCCTTTCTGGCTGTCCGGCAGCATATTGTCGTCGGAAGCTAATTGCACCCCACGAAAGTTAATGCCGTCAAAGACATCGCCGCTGGTGTAGCTGTCGCCAAGGGTCAGGCGCGCACGTAAGTGCGTTATGTCCCGTTCAAGCCAGCTATTGACGTGCTGCCATTTGTTTTCACTGCCCGCAGATCTGCCGCTGCTGTTGTAGCTCCAGGTGCTGTTGTCGCGCAGACGCCATGCACCAAGATTCAACCCGCTTTGCAGGTTCAGGTAGGCATAGTTGCTGCTGCCACCGATGTCGTTCTGGACATTGCTGCCGGTGAAGTTGTAGTTCAGCAAGCCAGCGTTAATCCCGCTGTCCCAGCGTTCAGGCGGGATATAGCCGCGCGCGTGGTTGCCCATCAACGCCTGCGGAATCGTCAGATAGAGCCGCTGCTGGCCGACATCGAAGTTAGCGGTGGCGTCTTTAATCATCTCGGTTAGCGGTACGCAGGCATCTGTTTTCAGCGACGCAATGCCGCTAATGGCAGCGCCAGTTACGCCCAGGCTGGCAAGCTGTCCCGGTGTCAGACAGGGGGACAGCGTGCGGCCATTTTTACCCGCATTAAAGGTGATGTCGCGTGTCGTCATATACCCGTCATTCAGATAGATATCCACGCGATAGGTGCCGGGAGGCAGTTCCTGACCCTTTTCAAAGCTGGAGAGATCCGCCACCACGGCGGGATCGTCCGCCAGAAAGCGCGGGTTAAAATAGAGATCCGCCCTGGCATAAAAGACCGGTGAGGCAAATAAAAGTACAAAAGGGATCTGTGCGATGACACTGGCAAAGCGTAGGCAGATGGGTCGGGAGCACAAACGATCGCGTCCATATTTTAGATATGACATAGTCCCTCCGGAGCAAAATCACCCGGCTGTCAGTTCTTTTTTATTTCAGGGGAGAACGTTGCTCCCCTGCCAGTTACTTGATTACGGCTTTCATCCGCGGGGTCAGCGCGCCATAGTCATTAATCGTCCGGTAGGTGATGTCATTCCCCGCATCGGGGGGTAATTTGACGGTGGCTTCCCCCAGCGGCGGGACGAGGGTATTTTCAAGCACCCGTGTCCCCACGTTGAGTTCAGTGACGGTCAGGAAGTAAGGCGTGGGATTGATCAGCATGAGCGCACCGGAACGGCGCAGAAATGTCAGCTTTTCCGCCGCCTGATCCGGCGGCAGCGCCAGTTTTGCCGGGCGATAATACAGCTTGATGCGGCTGATAATCGCTAATTGCAGGGTGTTGTCGTTAAGTTTTGATGTGTCCATCGACGGGATGGCTTTGACATTCATCCACAACAGGGTCTCACGGTCCTGTGGCAAGGTGTTGTTGGTCGCATCGAGGATACGCAGGGTGTTCTCTTTTTTCCCCTGCATGGCGAACAGCGGCGGGGTGATAATAAAACGTCCTTCTTTTGCGCCATTGGCATTTTCCACCCATGACTGGATCAGATAGGTGCTCTCTTCGTCATTGTTGCTGACCGCCAGCTGTACCTGCTTCTGACCGGCAGGATAAATAACGCGAGTGGCGCCCAGCGCCACGCCCGCTTCGGAGCTGGCGGTAAATCCGCTCATCGCTATCAGTAAAAGTCCCGTCATTAAGCCGCGCATTGTTCCCTGTGTATTTTTCATCATTACCTCTTTGGACTGAGCCTTATATCCTGCTGCCGATCATCATTACTGGTAGGTCAGGCAGAACCAGGCCTGCGCACTGGCAGCGCCTCCGCTGATCTGCTTCCCGGTGGAGCGATATTGAGCGACGAAATGCAGGGTACTCAGGCCGGTGTAAAGCTGAGTCCATGATCCCCGCGGCGCATGCAATGCGATCCGATTACCCATCTGGTTAAACAGCGCAACACCAATGCCGGTGGCGATCCCCGGGCCTGCGCCGACCGAAAGAACGTCAGGATTTTTACTGTCGGCCACGCCGTGCAACGTCACACCAACACGCTGACTGACGCTGGTGCTGCACCCCCGCAGATGAACAGCGAAGGGAACGGGATGGGTATCCTCTCCGGCTGAATTAAACCTATTGGCGCTGATTGGCCCCATATTGACCGCCATCTGTTGGTCGCCAGCTTCCGCATAGCAGGACCCGGCGATGATTACCCCCTGGAAATGCATATTCCCGCCGAACGCCAGCGAAGGGAGTAAAAGCATCAACAGTCCTGACTTCATCCATAGCATCGTTATCGCCCTGGGCTTATTTCAGAAAGCGGGCCATCCTGGCCCTGAGAACGTCCCTGCCAGATGGAAAAATTATTCGTACTGCACTTTAAAGGTCGCGCTGGCGTTAGCAGTACCTGCCGTAGCCGCACCGGTTGCGAAGTAGCGAGCCTGGAACGGGAGGATGTTAGTGCCATCGTTAAGGGTGATAGCCGAACCGAAGGTGCCGCCATTCAGCGCTAACGGCGTGCCTTTGCTGTCGAGGATCTGTACGCCAACGTGAGTTGCACCGCCTGCGGCTGAATTCTGCAGAGCCAGGACCGTGCCGTTAGCGCTATCAACTGAGGTACCGGTGAACGCGACGGATGCTTTGGCGGCAACGCTGCTGTCACAATCACCCAGCTGAATGTTGAAGCCAACCGAGGAGCTGGTATCGCCCGCTTTAGCAAGTTTTGCTGAACGCACCTGGCCTAACTGAACGGTTTGATCGAGAGAACCGGCATCTACGGCACAAGCGGCATTAACGACTTCCCCTTTAAAATGCACCGTCCCGCCGTTGACGGTAGTGGTTTCAGCCAGAGCGGCAGCCGAGTTCAGGGACAGTGCTGAAATGACAATGAGAGCTAACTTGTTCATAATAAATTTCCTATTTATTAAATATGTGATAAATCGATGCTTTAATTAAAAAAGCATTTGTTGTTGAAGAAAATCTCATGAAACACAATTCTATTTCTACAGCCCAACTTATTCATCAGGTTACGTCGGTGGGTATAAATAGTCTTAAGTGTCACGCCCAGTTCTTCCGCAATTTTTTTATTGCTCTTACCTTTGCTAAACATCCTTAACATCTGTTTCTCACGCAAACTTAGATGGAATTTAGTGTGATAATTCCCTGGCACCTCTCTTTTCAAAAAGAAATCCAAAATGTTTTTTACGCTACTTCTTTTATCTATCACAGCCATCTTTCCAAACAACTCTGACTTATAAAAAGCAAAGTCACTGGATGCGAATGCCACGATCTTCTTTTTCGAATAATTGCACCACTCCGCCCCTGACAGGTCATTAAAATCCAAATCTACAATTAAAAACAAATCATCAATAAACGTCTCCCCAAGTAGTTCAGTAACCCCAAGGGTAAAATAATTATCTTTAGATAAAACATTGGTTGACAGATTCATATCTGAAAGAAATCTCATTCATGGACTGATTTACAAACCCACGTTAATAAACCGCTCGGTGAATTGAGATTAATTTACCATTGCATTTAACAATGAAATACGCGGCGCGCACTCAACGGGATACAAAGCCATAACATTTGCGATAATCAGATTTATAATCTCAAATAATGATAATAAACTGGGTTTTAATTTCACAAAATTGACATTTATCAGATTTAAATGAAGATAAGATGATAGGAGGTGGTTATCATTTAAATGAAAACAATAGGCACAATCTTTATATTGGATTTTTCTTAGGGAATATCCTTACCATAATATTCTCTGCGTTTTATTTTCAATGGCGATCAATATAGTCACCGCTGGTTTTGTGTTTTAAATACCTACAGCAAGACGCTAATGCGAGACCTTTTTAGATGCTACGCAGGCTGGGGCAGGGGAAACTATCGATGCCGGTTGATATGCCAGCTTCCAGCAGGCCACTAACTGATGACAAACTGGTATTCTTTGTGCAGTACGCCAGATCGCTATCTCAGCACCCAGGTAAAATCAGCGCAGCGCGGTTTTTGAAAAATCGTGCTCTCCTCAGTACTCTGCTCAATACTTTTCATCCGTCCATCTTAATGACCAATATCGCCGATAAAGTAGCCGGGAAGCCTGACGTATATAACTCAGGCTCGTATCTGTAACCCTTACCAAAACAGCGGGCTACAAGGCTGGGCGCCCGCCCTGGAAAATTATTCGGGAAATGGCGCAAGGTTATTATCATGTGTCTGAATTGTGTTTTAAGGAACAATAAATCATCAGTTACCCTATGATTTTTAAGGGTATATTTCACATCATTCATCATCTGCCAGATACCCGGAGAAGCGGAAGCCATAAACACCCCAGGTGACATGAAGTAGCTTAATTGATCAAAAAAACGTATCAATTATTGATTCAAATCACTTTAATAGCGCTCCGTTAAGGGAGTGGTGGTTTATTCATATGTCAGCCACACCTGACAGGAATGTTTTTCGACATAACTGCCATTATGCAAGCGGTACCCCATCAACCTTAAATAGCGTTCAGGCAAAGAAGATTAATGTCTAAATGCATGTTCACTCTGGTTGAGCGTGGCCATTTTTAACCCAAAAAAAAATACTGCTTAAACACGCATTGCAATTAACTATTTACGTTAAAAAACAGAGAAGTTTTTACATTATGAAATCGCTTAAAAGAATTAAGACACTGGCTCTGATTGCCTTTATATCCACACCTGCACTTGCTGAAAATATCGACGTCAGGGTCACCGGCACCCTTACTCCAAATGCCTGCACGCCGACCCTGTCTGGCGGTGGGATATTTGACTACGGAAAAATTCCGGCCAGCAGCCTTTCTCAGGACGATTACACGTATCTGGATGAGAAGACGCTCGACTTTGCCATTAGTTGCATCGCTCCAACCAAGCTAGCAGTCACGTTAACGAATGGACGCTCTGGTTCTGAGGCGACAGATATAGGGGAGGGTTACGTGCTGCCATCCGGATTTGCTTTCGGACCTGTAGAATTTATCAAGTATGGACCAATAGTAGCTGGCCTGGGTAAAGCGGGTAACGCTAATATTGGCGGTTACGCGCTGGCATTCCAAAACCACGAGGTGTATGCCGACGGAAAACAATTATCCTTAATGGAGGATTCAATGAATGGTCAGGGCTGGAAGGGCTTATTTCCCTGGTTAATGATGGATTATCCCAATAAAATTTCATGGTATGACAAAAGTGAAGGTGTTACACCGATCGCCATCACCAACCTGAGCGCTAAGCTGGCAACCCAAGCCTATATCAATAAGGCCTCTGAACTCGACCTGACGCAGCCGATCCTTCTTGATGGCCTGTCTACCTTCGAGCTTATTTACCTGTAATCCCCTCTGTATTGGCTAATGCCTGGACGGACGTGGCCAGGCATTTTTCGCGGAGCTATCTCCGCCTGTTATCACCGGAGAATTATTATGATGAACTTTATTCCCTTTATTCGGAAGGCATCGCTGTGCGTGTTATTTGCTACCAGCGCCGCCTGTGCCACCGGCATTGTTCCTGAAACTTCCGTCGTCATCGTCGAAGAAGCCGATGGTGAGGGCGTCATTAACCTGAAAAACACCGATAACTTTCCGGTGTTGTTGCTCACCTCGCTGCGGAACCTGAAAGGTGACACCGATAACCTGCTCACTGTCACACCGCCCGCTGCGCGCGTGGAGCCAGGCAAGACGCAGAGCGTACGTTTCCTCCTCACGGATAAGACGCCGCTGAAAACCGAACACCTCAAGCGTGTGGTATTTGAGGGCGTACCGCCTCAGAAGAAAGATGACAACGAAGTGCGCATGACCATTCGGCAGAATCTGCCGGTCATCATCCGCCCCGCAGGCCTTGCCCGTGAGGCGGCCCCCTGGAAGCTACTGATCTGGAGCCGGAAGAATGATGCACTGACAGTAACCAATCCGTCGCCCTACGTAGTTCGGTTGTCCCAGAAAATCAGCACCGTACCCAACAGCGGTGAATGGGCACTGCCGGAGGCGTATGTACTACCCGGCCAGACCATCACACTGGAGCAGAGAAGCGGCAAATCCAGCAGCGGGTTGCGGGAGGTCACGCTCTATCCCGCCACCACCTGGGGCTTCAGCGTTGCCAGCTATACCGCACCAGTACTGGCTCAATGAGGGCAGCGCGCATGAGACCAGCGTTCGGAAAGCCAGGGTATTCCCTGCGTCGGCTGGCAGGCGCATTGCTGCCTGCCGGTCTGCTTCTGACCCAGTCACACCCGGTGGGCGCGGCGGCTGACGACGTCCAGTTCGATCTGCAGGTACTACAGTCGCGGGGCGTCGACGAGAAAGTGGCCTCAGCCTTTAGCCAGGCTCCACGCTTCCTGGCGGGCACGACCAACGTATTGCTGAAGGTTAACGGCCATGACCGCGGCCGTGTACGCGCCACTTTTAATGAAGCGGGAGAGGTTTGTGTCAATGATGACCTTATCCGCCAGGCGGGACTGAAGCGCCCGCATGACATACGTGATGATGGCCGGTGTGCAACCCCTGCCTCCTTCTGGCCACAGGCGGAGATAACCGCCGATCCGGGTGAAAACCGCCTTAGCCTCGTCGTGCCGGAGCAGTTTTTAGCGGTGGACGATCCCGCTAACCGAAACTGGTCGCACGGTGGAACGGCGGCCGTGGTGAATTATGACACGCAGTACATGAATTCTGTCGGTCGCGGAATGAAAACGGATTTCATGCAGATCAACACAGAGGCTGGATTTAACGTCTCGGACTGGGTGGTCCGCAGCCGCCAGCAGATGTCCCGCATGAACGGTGAGGATCGTTTCAACAACCAGGCCGCCTGGGCGCAGCGGACCTGGACTTCGGTACGCAAGATCATGCAGGCCGGCCAGATAAACATGAATAACGCAGGCCAGGTGCTGGGGGTACAGCTCGTGCCTGAGGCGGCACTGATGGCGCAGAATGACGGGCCAGCGCTGGTTGAGGGGATCGCTGAAACCCAGTCGGTGGTGGAGGTGCGTCAGGCAGGGGTGTTGTTATACAGCACGACGGTACCCGCCGGACCGTTTAGCCTGCGTGGATTTCGCTTACTGAACACCCGCACCGACTTACAGGTAAAGGTGACCGAAAGCAGCGGTGGTGTCCGGGAGTTCACCGTACCGGCTTCGGCGTTCCTGCATAGCGGCCTCACGCCGTCAGGGCTGTCATTCGGCATCGGCCGACCGGACCATTCGGGCGTCGACAGTAAACCGCTGCTGGCCTCTGTAGCAGGAGGCGTACCGCTGGGACAGAGTTCGCTGCTCAACGGCTCTCTGCTGGCATCCCGCTCATACGCCCAGACAGGTTTTGATCTCAGCACCCAGGCGTTCCGTCCCTGGATGCTGACGATGCAGGGCACCTTCAGCCGTGATTCATCGCACGGTGTACAGGGGATGCAGACAGGCGCAGATATCAGCTGGGCGCCGATTGAACGTCTGACGCTCGGGGCTAACGCACGCGTCCAGAGCACAGGTTACCGCGAACTGTACGACGCACTGCAAAAGAAACCCCGGGAGACGGCAGGCATGAACCATACGCAGACCGGGCTGTCCGCCGGCTGGGATGCACGGAGTATGGGCAATTTGTCGCTGTCGGTGGGGCGTAGCAACAACTACGGCGGCCAACAGGTCGATTACGTGCGCGGCTCCTGGTCGAAAACCTTTGGCAGAGCGCTGGTCTCGACACTCCTGGCCCGCAGCGCCCGTCAGGACGGCAGCGGCGCGGAAAATCTGGCCTATATGACGGTGAGTCTGCCACTCGGCAGCGGACGACTGAACAGCTACCTCAACGAAGGTAATGGTCAGACGCGCACCGGCCTGCGCTGGAGTGACCGGTTCAGCCAGGATCGCGGCTATAGCCTGTCAATGGAGCGCGACATGCGCGGCCGCCAGAGCAGCGGAACGGCTACCGGCGATATGGTAACGCCCGTCAGTCAGCTCTCCGGTAGCGTGAGCGCTGGCAACCACATCACCACCTGGATGGCGCGGGCCAGCGGCGCGGTTGTGGCACATGCCGGTGGAGTCACGTCTTCGCCTTATCAGGTCGGTGATACGTTCGGTATCGCCAGGGTAGGCACTGAGCGGGGCGTTCGCATCGATACACCATCCGGCCCAGCCTGGACCGATGCTAAAGGATATGCGGTCGTCCCTGGCCTGCGAGGATATCGCAAATCAGTGGTGCAGGTGGATACGCGCAGCCTGGAGAAAAACGTCGATATTGCCAACGCCTGGCAAGAGACGGAGGTCGCCCGTGGGTCGGTGACACAGATGGATTTTGACGTGATGCGCACACGCCGCATTCTGGCCAATATCCGCAACGCGAGCGGCACGCCTATCCCCCACGGGGCCAGTGTATTTGATGTAGCCGGCAGCTTTATCACGATGTCGGGTCAGCAGGGGAGCGTGTTTATTCCAGACATGCAGCAACCTGCCCGTTACGACGTGCAGGTGTCGGGGAAAACGCTGTGCAGCTTTAGCCTGACGTTACCAACACATCCGCCACAAAACGAATTATATGAAACCGCGGACGCCGTCTGCATCTGACAGGAAAGAATTATGTTAAAGAACAGGATGAGTACCCTGGTGCTGATAGCGGCAGTGATGGTTGTAAGCCAGGCACAGAGTGCCGGACCTGAAGCGATGCCGCTGGACCACAGCGAGTGTCTGTTAAGTGTGGGCCGCGGGGTGGTTGACTATGGCAGGCAGTCACGCTGGCAGCTACAGGACACCGGGCGTCCCGGCGAGCTGACTCCTGGTGTACGCACTGTGCCGGTGACGGTCGCCTGCCCTTACACCCAGTCATTCCGGTTACGGATTACGGGAGATGGCCAGGGCGACGGACGGATACGCTACGGGCAGAACGGCTGGCTGAAAGTGCGCATGAACAACCTGCGTGTAGACGGGAAGTCGGCACAGGCAGAAATACGAACAGCTGAAGGCAGACTGGCGGATTCGGATGCAGGAAGCGCGCAATTAGCGGGCGGAGCCGTCGTAATACCACGGATCGCGGGTGAGGTGGCGCAAGGACGGACGGTAACGTTTGACCTCCAGGTGGAGCCGCGTCTGTCGGAAAAAGATAGTCGAACCACGTCGCCGACGGAGAACTCGGCTATGCTGCGGATTCTGCTGGAATGACTGAAGTCTAAAGATATAGTATGAGCAGACTAATTAATTTACATCATCATCCAGGTTAAATTCTGGGGGATAATTAATGACAGAAAAATTAGAAGAAAAGAAAAGAGGATATTTCCTCATAAACGATAAAATTGAGTTTCACCCCGAGAAAAAAACACTTACTGACACTTGCACAAACTCAGAAACACTTTTATTCATCACCGCATCCCGCTGTCTTGAATTGTTAATAACCCACCAGGGGGAAGTTATTACCCAGCGGGATCTGATGTCATATGGATGGAACGAGCAGGGAAGAGAGGTTTCGCCAAATACTTTTTACCAAAACATTTCATCACTACGGAAAGCATTTTCGGAGATGATGCCCGAACAGGATGTCATTGTTACTGTAAAACGCGTGGGGTTATTTTTCTCCAACGAGCTGAGCATTGAGTTCGTCAATGATGATCATCAGAAAACAGAGACAGAAGATACGGATACCCGCAGTGACCAAAAAGTTACGGGTATCATGCAACGCCATGAGGATGCTGGCAAAACCCGGGTTTCAGTTGGCAAATATGCTTCATTTTTAAAAAAATCATGGTTTGCATTATGGTTGTTATTGATTCTGGTTTTGTTGATACCTGAAGCGAAGAAAACCCCTTTGCTGAAGGTGAGTACAGAAACCAGCGATACAATTTTCAAAAACTACACACTATTAAGACAGGTCGGCGATACATGCAATATTTATATTAATAACAATTATGGCGCCGATAACAAGATCAATCCGCAGATTAAAACGGATGACCTGGACTGCAACGGGTATAGTAATGTATATGTCACATCATTTAAGAATTATGGTACCAGCTCTATCATGTATTGCTCGATTGAAAATAAGAAGTTGAAATCCTGTACAACGGAATATTTCACGAGGAATGATAAATGAATGAGCTGTTCTTTAAAAAAATTGCCATAGTTCTGCTATCTGTACTGACAATAGAACTGGCATACAATTACATCAGTGACTACATCCGTCACAAAGGTGAATGGCAAAAAAGTAGCGAGTGCCAGGCCTTTTTTACCATACATACCGCCACCCTTAATATTCCGATAGTGGCTAATATTGCAATGGATGATGATAGTGGGTCGATTACCGTAGGTGGTCCGGTTTATAAAGGAAGCGTGCTCTTAGGCTCCATCAGCAGAAAAATTGAATTTGATTATATAAACAAAAAGGATATATCCGTGCTCGAAATAAACAACACGTTAAAATTTAACAAAGACAGCATTGATGACCAAACGTTCAGCAATGTCTTTTTCGGGTTGTCTACATCCGCACACACAACAATGTATGTCACCATCAAACAACTGAATGGGGGATTATTTGTCAGCCGTGACAATATCCCGCTGTTTTATTGTAAGTTCTCATAACTCAACATTATATCCTCTGCACGGCACCCGTTAACGCCTCACACATCGGTAACGGGTATTTTTTAATAAAAAATGATATAAATCAGAGTGATAACAAGCGAGATTAACATCTATAGCCTGTTGTGTATCAATCCGCAGATGAGCTAATGAAGTGCCTTAATTGATCAAGAAAATATATCAATTAATGATGAAAGTCATTTTAATGATGCTTCTCCGTTAGAAGCACCGTTGTTTATCCATATGCAGCAGCAATGATGCAGTGATGTATTTTACCACTATTGTACACACGGGCATCTATCAACAGAGAATCAGACTGGGACACACAGAATTAATGTCGTAACTTCCTGTTTATTATCATTGAGACAGAAAATTTTCAAACATTGTCTGAACCAGGGCAGCACCACTTGTACATTTTTCTAAATTAAACAGAGATTCATATAAATGAAAGCATTAAAACGTATTCACACACTGGCGCTGATTGCCTGTATTACCTCACCCGTTCTGGCAGAGAGCATTGATGTCAGAGTGACCGGCATTATCACCCCGGCCGCCTGCACCCCGACCCTGGCCGGTGGCGGTGTGATTGACTACGGCAAAATCCCGATCAACAGCCTGTCACAGACCGACTACACCCTGCTGGCCGAGAAGCAACTGGACTTCGCCATCACCTGCGATGCCCCGACCAAAGTCGCTGTAAAAGCAACCAACGGCCGACCGGACACGCTGGCAGGCGCAACGGAGGGAGCGGGTGGGTTTGGCATCTCACCGGTCTCGGGCATGTTTGGCTTGATGGGTAAAGCCGGCTCCGCGGGTCTGGGCATGGCTGGCGACGCAAAAATCGGCGGCTACGGGCTGCGCATTCAGTCTGACACGGTGACGCTCGACGGTAACACCGCCCACAACATTGTCCGCGAGGCTGAGGATACGGCCTGGATCTCATCCGGTACATCAACCGGAGCAGGAATTGGCTCGCTGCTAAGCTCCACAGGCGTTCGTGAGGTCTCCTGGGCTGAGCAAGGCACCGACACGCCGAAAGCCTTTACGACTATGTCGGGCAAACTCGGCGTTCAGGCCTTCATCAATAAGACATCTGAGCTGGATCTGACTCAACCCGTAACGCTTGATGGCCTGACAACCATCGAACTGGTCTACCTGTAATTGCGTCCGGACTGACTAAGGCCTGAGCGGGAGTTCCCGCCCAGGCTTTCTCTGCCGTTCATTCCAGGCATCCTGCCGCTGTATTTATCTATCATGCAACAATCTTCTTGCGGTTCTTATTCGCAGACGAAAATCTTACACTTCACAACGTCAGTTAAAGCCCTTATATCGTCAGTGTTGAAAAACTATTCCTCCTGTGACACAAGTCTGAATTAAACACCCCTCCATTTTTTAATCCTCTGCTTTACCATTCGGTTGAATTACCTGCTGAGATCCAAATAGAGAATACCGGCTGCCTGAAGGTATTTATCTGTCCTGAATCCATTCACTACGGTGGTAAAAAAACATCCTGTGAGAAAAACAAATTGCATGAAGTGGCTTAATTGATCGAAAAAACCTATTAATCACTCACCGAAACAACTTTAATACGGTTGTCTGAATCAGGGCGCCGTTCCTGATATATTTCTTTCAATTCAATAGAGATTCATATTAATGAAAACATTCAAACGTATTCACACGCTGGCTCTGATTGCCTTTATTACCTCACCGGTGCTGGCTGAAAGCATTGATGTCAGGGTAACCGGGATTATCACCCCAGCCGCCTGCACTCCAACCCTGACCGGCGGCGGCACGTTTGACTACGGTAAAATCCAGATCGATAGTCTGTCACAGACCGACTACACCCTGCTGGACGAGAAGCAACTGGACTTTGCTATCACCTGTGATGCACCGACCAAGGTAGGTATCAGTGTCACCAACGGTCGGCCGGGCACCCTTGCGGGGGCGACGGAGGGAGCAAGTGGGTTTGGGGTCTCACCTGTCTCAGGCATTTTTGGCGTAAATGGTAAAGCCGATACCGCCGGGCTGGGCATGGCTGGCGACGCAAAAATTGGCGGATACGGGCTGCGCATGGACATTACCACGGTAACTCTCGATGGCTCACCCTCCGCCAGCATTGTCCGCGAGGCTGACGATCTCGCCTGGGAATCAGTCGGATCATCGTCCGGGACACAGACTGGTTCGCTGCTGAGTGCCACCAGTGTCCGTCAGACTTCCTGGGCTGAGTCCCGCAGCTTGTTGCCGAAAGCGTTTACGACCATGTCGGGCAAATTAGGCGTTCAGGCCTACATCAATAAGGCATCCGAACTCGACCTGACTCAACCTGTAATCCTCGATGGCCAGTCAACCATCGAGCTGATCTACCTGTAAATTCGTCCGGATTGGGCGAAATCTCAGCCCGCTCAGCCCCGGGAATATGGTTATCAATATCGCATGACCATATTCCTGTGCTGCTTTTTCAGTTCTTCAAGGGTATTGATTTAACCAACCCTAATTATTCCGCATTCACGCCTCCGCCAGCTTCAGGTATGACAAAATCCGCCTGCTGGCGCATTTGCGTATCATGTAAATTCTCTTTTGCGCAGACTGTCGATTCTCTTTCTTAGGTAAGAATCCTGCAAATTAATGTGCCTGTATTGCGGGTGCGGATAATAGGTTCCCCGTACAACCAGAGTCTTTGACAAAAACAACCAGGATGAAGTGTCTTAATTGATCGAAAAAACCTATTAATTTCAGAGCAAACGCAATTTAATACTGCCATCTGAACCAGATCGTCGTTCATGATATTTTATTTCAATTAAATAGAGATTCTGATGAAAAAATTTAAACGCATTCATACCCTGGCATTAATTGCTTTTATTGCTTCACCTGTACTGGCTGAGAGCATCGACGTCAGGGTCACCGGCATTATCACCCCGGCCGCCTGTACCCCAACCCTGGGCGCTGGCGGTGTGATTGATTACGGCAAAATCCCGGTCAACACCCTGTCACAGAATGGCTACACGCTGCTGGACGAGAAGACGCTGGACTTGTCCATTGTCTGCGATGCGCCGACGAAGGTCGCGATAAAGGCAACCAACGGCCGGCCGGACACCCTGGCGGGCGCGACTGAGGGAGCTGGCGGGTTTGGCATCTCACCTGTCGATGGTGAGACAGCAAGCGCCGGTCTGGGCATGGCGGGCGAGGCAAAAATTGGTGGCTACGGGATTGCTTTGACGCCTCGCACGGTAATTGTCGACGGCAACTTCCTCGACAGCATTGGCCGCGATGGTGCCGATCTGGCCTGGAGTTCATTCAGTGACAAGACCTCGCTGCTTAGCACCACTGGCGTCCGTCAGGTCTCCTGGGCCGAGCCTGGCAGCCTGATCCCACAAGCTTTTACCACCATGTCGGGCAAACTCGGCGTTCAGGCCTACATCAACAAGGCATCTGAGCTTAACCTGACCCAGCCCATCACTCTCGATGGCCTGACAACCATTGAGCTGGTCTACCTGTAAAGTCGTACTGAATGAGGCCTGAGTGGGAGTTCCCGCCCAGGCCTTCTCCGCCCAGGAAAATGAGATTGAATTCAGATATGATTCCATCAATTAATATTTTATCCAGGGATCAATATTTCACCCAGGGGGTTATAGAACTGCTTGGTTTAGATTTTTTCGATACGCTATTTTTAATTATAGACCTCGACTTCAATGATCTTTCAGGATGCAAGTGGATCGAACACCCCAAAAGCAATATTGTTGCCTTTACATCTGGCGATCTGGCTTTTTACAATTCAGGATTATTTGGCGAGATAAATGTTATAGATAAAAAAACCAGCATGAAAAGTATTTTTAACCTGTTCCTAAACATAAGATCAGGGATGTCGATAAATCATTACGCCCGGTTCCACCTCAGCTGCCGTGAAAGACAGCTGCTGCTGATGTTTAGTGATGGCAAGAGTAACACTCATATCGCAAAAGAACTTGGCGTATCGCTTAAGACTATTTACACGCACCGCAGAAACCTGATGACTAAGTTAGGTTGCAAAAACAGAATTGCACTGCAAAAATTACTTTTAAACAACAACCTTGTTTTGATTTAAGTATCACACATCCATTTTTTATCAGTAAGTGATTTATTATGAAGCCATAATCTCTGCGCTTTATTTCAGTACAGTCCTTCAGCTCAGCATATCAACCCTCTACCACAATTCAATGATGTAAAGTTATGATGAAACAACCCCCTCTGCCTGATATTTTTCTTCACGGCAGCCAGACGAAAAAACAAAAAAGAGAGGCCATAGCCGCACTTTCTCCTATTGAGCGTGAATTTGTTCATGCCATTTACAGCGGGCAAATTTTCCCGGTATTTCAGCCTGTCACCGATGAATGCCTGCTGGTACAGGGGATGGAAATCCTCATCCGCTGGCGGCGAAACGATAAGATTCTGCTGCCCGGCGCTTTTTTACCACAGTTACGTTCAGAGTATGCATGGCTGCTGTTGACCGCTTTTGTATTGCGGGCGGCAGTACAGCATATCAATCAGCATCAGGGAGAATACTATTTTTCGGTGAATATTCCCGCTATTGTTGCCAGTAATGAAAACCTGCCCCGGATGATAGAAACGGCATGTCAACAACTGCATCACCCTTATATGTCTGAGCTGCTGGCGCTGGAATTTTGTGAAGACATAGATCTTAACCATCAGAGCAAAATAGCTGAAAATATCACGCAATTAAAACAGCATGGTTTTACCGTTATGCTGGATGATTGCTTTTCACAAAGCAGTGTTATATTTCCGGTGCGAATCGTCAGATTTGATGCCTATAAGCTCGATATGAGTATTGTTAATGATATGCAGGGCGATCCACACGCGACGGCCCTGATTAAGAGTCTGGCCTACTACTGTGAACTGACCGGAAGTGACTGTATTGCTGAGGGTGTGGATAGCCTGGAGAAATTCAATACATTGAAATCAATCGGGATTAAGCATTTTCAGGGGTATTATCTCTCTCCACCGGTGGAAGCTGAAAATATTGCAGAACTTATCCTGAAACTTCACAAAGGATAAATGCAATGCATCGGTTATTGCCAACAATCCTGTAAAACACATCAGGCCTGTTCACATACCTGAATATTATCTGGCAATGCGTGAAAATCCTGACATGATCTCAGACACCAAATTTGTTGGTATCATTTTCTGCCTCTCTTTTTTTCCATCATATCAATCATGGCTCCTTCATGCGCATCAACGTTGCGGATATAACGCATCAGGGTTTCCGGTTTTTTCCATGTTCCTTCCTGCATAATCTGCGCGACAGGATATCCGTTTCTGGTCATATCCTGGGCCGCGCCGACGCGCGCGCTGTGGCCACTCCAGTGTCGGTAGCGATTTTTATTCGCCCTGACAGAACCATTCTGACCATCGACCTGCCAGGCTTTTCTGAAAATATCCTCGATGGCAGGACGGCTTAACGTCTGCTGCTCTGACGGAAGCGCTTTGTTGGAACGGTGTACCCGGCAGAACAGAAATGCGTCAGGCTCGCCATTAAGCCCCGATGCTTTCAGCCACTCATCCATACGCTGGCTGGAGAACGCGCTCAGCGCCTTGATAAGGCCACCGGTCATAACGATCGTTTTGGTGTGCGAGATGTCGAGAATGATCCGTCCGTCTTGCGCCCGCGAAATATCACGCACCCGAATACGGGCTATTTCGCTGATGCGAAGCAGGGTGCTGTATGCGACGTGGAGAAAGGCGAGGTTGCGCAGCTCCTGTAGCCGGACGGAACCCGCCCAGCAGTCATCGATGATGTCCAGATCAGTGAGCCTGAACGGGACTGCCTGGCCTGCGCGCTCTCCTGACAACACCGCCATGCGGTTTATCTTCTTCATCACACGATAAATCAGCGGCGAGACGTTCGGCGGCGTTACACCTGCGTTACGGTGTAACATCGAGATCAAAGAGGCATGGGTGGAAATCGTACTTGAGGCCCGTCCGCTGTCCTGTAACCAGGAAAGGTAGTCACGCAGATCGCTGGATAACATCGGCAGAAAGCTGCGCCGGTTTTCCTGCGACCAGCGCCAGCAGACTGACATTACGCTCATCAGCTGTGACCAGGTGTTGGACGAAAACGCATCCCGGTCCTGTGCAAATTCCTTCAGGCGCGCAGAGATGTCGCCATCATCCGGAAAGGGCAGAATCAGGTCCGTTTTCTGTACAAATTCCGTCATTATCGCTCGTTAATTAACCGATTATTGGTTTGATCGCGCTACGTGAAATCTGAATAAAAAGCAGGGGAAGTACCCGTCAGATTTCACGTAGCGCTGCCATTTTCTGCACCGGCAGCAATGGGATCGCGTCTGCTGGGAAATGAGGGTCATTCCAGGGCAAACCGGCAGAACATGGCGCCAGCAGGTCATCATACTGGTTTTGAGGTTGGGATCCTAACTTTACATAACGCCAATTATGTAAAGTTAGGATCCTGAAGATCATCGTTGTCGACGTGTCGCTGTGGCGAGGTAAGTGCAGAGGCCGACAAAGTGGTGTGGGTACGCAAAATATGATGGTATGAAGTTAAGTTCTGGCGGTGCTGATAGATAAGTATCAATTGAATCTGAAGGTCGGCTAACAGCGAAAAGCAGACATAGCTGCCCCATGAGTAGGGCTGCGGTATCACAATAAGCACTTTACAAACCAAATAGTGGCCCTGACTGCGTGAGCAGGTCCGTTATTTACGTATGAAAATTTCAACAAGAATTTATTTAGACAACAGAATAAAAAGCAATCAGAAAATAAGAAAAAGGCGATTACTATTAATCGCCTTTTAAAAAATCAGAACATGGTGTTGTTGTTCACCGACCTGGCAGGAATTTCCTGAATAATGTCCCAGTGCTCTACGATTTTACCGTCTTTAACCCGGAATAAATCATAAAATGCCTGCGGTTTTCCATTCCATGCCCCCTCACTTTGTGTCAGAACAAAGTTACCCTGTCCAAGAACTTTATGGACAGTTTTGTACTGGAACATATTATTTTTTGCTGCCAGCGCCTGAATGGCTTCCTGCAGACCAGTAAGACCGTCTTTGACGCTGGTGTTGTGTTGATCATATTCTTTTGAACTGATGTATTCAGTGATCTTCTGTGGCGCCTTGCCCAGCAGCACGTCATTTACGAAGTTTTTTACCAGCGCCTTGTTAGCATCGGTTTTATCCAGGTCCGTTACGTTAGTTGGGCCATCAAATTGCGAACGTCCGCTGGCCGTTTTTTCAACAACTGGTGCGATTGCATCCCAGTGTTCTGCTACTTTTCCATGATCAAAACGCCATATATCGAAAGCAACAACCTTGTGGGCGCCAAACACCTCGGCATTATTATAGGTGTTATGCATAACAATAAATTTCCCGTCCTGGATCATGCGATGCGTGGTACTGGTTGTGCCATTCTTTTTCAGTACCGGTAAAAAATGAATAACGGGGTCAATACCGGTTGGTACGTTAGGATTATGCTGAATATAATCGGTGCTGAAATATTTCCGCACGCCCGTCTCGCTGTAGTCTTTAAAAAATGCGTCCTGTGCCTTTACTGCAAGAGGTTTTAAGTCAGGAATTTTTGCCGGTTCATGGGCCGAGACCTGTGAGCATCCCAGCAGCGCAGATGCTGCAATCATTCCGGCGATCAGGCTTTTGACAGATTTCGATTGCTGAGCAGAACTAAAGGCAGTAGCTGTTCTGTCTTTGATAGTTTGATGCATATTTCACCCCAGTTAATTGAAGATATTAATGGTATTTAAAGCGCCGGGTATAGCCATCCTCATGCAGAGAATAACTCTGCAATTGGATTTTCTTATAATTTAAAACACGGTATGAAAAGTATTTTCTTTTACAATACTTTATTGTTTTGCTGCCTGACGGTATTTATACAGCTGATGGATTACCTCTGCCGCATTCTCACTGATGCCCATGGCTCGCTGATTAATGTCATCCGGAACCTGAGGGTAATCTTTATTTATACGTAATAACCTTCCCTGAGGCGTTCCCTTAATTAACCGTTCACCCGGCCAGCGGATCACTGACGGAGTGTTAAAACCGGCACCAATCTCAATAATTAAAAAAGGCTTATCGACAATTTTTTCGATCCAGGCCGAAAAACGCGCCAGCTCCTCACGATAAGCACTTTCCACAAAATACTGGTCAATGCGAACGTTGAGGAAAACCTCGCCCCCGCAGTTTGGGCAGCAGGGTATGGCCTGGGGATCCGTAATGGTCTGCGTGACGGCATCCATATTTTGCAGCAGCCTTTTTACTACCGGCTCGCTCTTCCACACTACGTCCCGGCAGGCTCTGCTACATTGCAGGTACCCATAATCCCCCTGCGGAGTGTAAAGTTTGTCCTGGCTGAATCCGTTGCGCGCAAAAAGCTGGTCCACATTGGAGGTATAGACAAAGGTATCCGCATGTCGTGTTAAGTCATAAAGTTGACGGTAAACAGGATCGTCTCGTTCACCGAATCGGATATCTTCAACGTGAATGGCCCAGTAGGCCCAGAATTCAGCCGGCGTCCATCCCCGGTAACCAATCGCCTGATAACGCGCGGTAAATCCTTTACGGGCAAACGCCGGAAATAGCTCTTTATAGCGCGCATTTTCACCGTAATCGAATCCTGCCGCAGCGGACATGCCCGCGCCGGCAGTAATCAGGATGTGCTTACTCTCAGCAATCAGGGTGGCAATTTCAGACAGGGTTGTGGTGTTCATTGATGTGCCTCCAGGCTTTGCTGATATATGTGCTCGTCCTCCGCGCTGAATACGTTGAATACAATGCGCTCAAAACTTCCTGGATGCTCTGACAGCCAGTGCGCGACCGTGTGAAGCGCAATTTCCGCTGCTGGCTCGCGGGGGAAGCCGAATACACCGGTAGATATCGAGCAAAAGGCGAGAGATTTAAGTCCTGCCTCAGCGGCGAGCGAAAGGCATGACCGGTAACAACTCGCCAGCTCAGTGCGGTGCCGGGCTGTCAGTGAGCCTCTTACAATCGGACCAACCGTATGCAAAACGTATTTTGCCGGCAGGTTATATCCGCGCGTGATTTTTGCCTTACCGGTTTCCTCATCTACCGGGTACTGCGCCTGCATAATAAGATCGCAGTCAGTGCGCATCCGTGGACCCGCCCGCCAGTGAATTGCGTTATCAATACATTGGTGAAAAGGAATAAAACAGCCCAGCAGCTTTTCATTGGCGGCATTCACGATCCCATCAATTTCCAGTTCGGTGATGTCTCCCCGCCACAATGCACAGAGCTCCCCCACCGGGTAGGCAGCCATTTTTAGCGAGTCGCTAATTGAGGGGAGTCTGGAGGCGCTGGTCACCGCGCATCGGGATTTCAGCGTCTGTAGCAGCGCGTCACTCAGCCTGAGGAATTCGTCTGGCAAAGGTGCAGGGCCGCGACGCGTCAGCAATGCCCGTAAGTTTGCGAGGCCAGGCTGCGTCAGGGATGATGGCAATGTGTCTGCTTCACGGACGAGATAATCCGTCAGTTCCGCCAGTGCTGCTTCAAAGGCGGCTTCAGAGAGCACCGTTGCTGCGCTGAACGGCTCATCCAGTGCGATTTGCCTGCGGTAGTGATTTAATGAAAGGCTCATTCGTGACCTCTAAAAACACGCTTATGACCAGAGAGTGTGAGTTCTGATGGTGAATCCGGCGTATCATAGATTTGGCGCTTTCATTTTGAAAGTACTTACCAATTTGTTAGTTTAACATTTTTTAATCATCACTGATGAAAAGTACGGATTAACTATCATCCCGTGGATTTTCAGGGCTGCTGCCGTCATACGCTTCGTCCCTTTTTGCGACCACGCGCAATAGATTCAGCTCGATCCAGTCGCTGAGCTGTATCACCTTCGAATAGACTTCAAGCCCGAGAGGGGTAAGAGAATACTCGGTATGGGGAGGAATCACGGGAAGAGCCTTACGATGAATGAACCCATCTTTTTCAAATGTTTGCAGGATCTGAGAAAGCATTTTTTCGCTTATCCCCGTGATTTTTCGCCTGAGTTCACTAAAGCGCAGCGTATTTTCATCCAGTGCAATAAACACCAGAATGCCCCACCTGCTGGCAATATGCTGAAGAATTTCCCTCGATGGGCAATTAACATCGAGTAATCTGCCGTGTCTGACCGCCGGATGTTGAATACTTTGTTTTCTGTCCATTTGATCACCCGTTAATTAAATTAATACTTACCAATAGGTAAGTACTTACCTTTATATAGCATATCAACTATAGTCATCTCAGTCCTCACTTTTCATGACATATACTTAAGACGTGCTGTACACGATGCATGTCAACTTTTCCTCAAGGAGATTATTATGATCGCAGTTACTGGCGCCACCGGCCAGCTGGGCCAGCTGGTTATTACAGAATTACTTAAACATGTTCCGGCCAGTGAGATTGTTGCCGCCGTGCGAACCCCTGCTAAAGCGCAAGCGCTGAAGGAAGCAGGCGTCGTTGTCCGTCAGGCCGACTACAGCAAGCCTGAAACACTTAAAGCGGCCTTTGATGGCGTCGATAAACTGCTGCTTATCTCTTCCAGCGAAGTGGGTCAGCGCAGCGCTCAGCACAAGGCTGTTATTGATGCAGCTAAGTCAGCGGGGGTAAAACTTATCGCGTATACCAGTCTGTTAAACCTGGATAACTCAACGATGCTGCTCGCCGATGAGCATCGCGATACTGAAGCAGCGCTGAAGTCATCTGGCGTGCCCTACGTATTACTGCGTAACGGCTGGTACACCGAAAACTATGCGGCCAGCATTGCACCTGCGCTGGCGCATAATGCCTTCATCGGTTCCGCAGCAGATGGGCGTATTTCTTCAGCTCCCCGCATTGATTACGCACACGCGGCGGTAAAAGTGCTGATTACTGAAGGGCAGGAAGGCCAGGTCTATGAGCTGGCGGGTGACGAAAGCTATACGCTGAGCGAGTTCTCGGCCGAAATTGCCCGCCAGTCCGGCAAAGAAGTGAACTACGTAAATCTGCCACAGAACGACTTCGCGGCTGCACTGAAAGGGGCAGGCTTACCGGAAGGTCTGGCAGACGTTCTGGCGGATTCGGACGTCGGAGCCAGTAAAGGTGCACTTTACAACAACAGCCATGTGTTAAGCCGCCTGCTGGGTCGGTCTACCGGAACCTATCAGGACGTAATTGCTGCAACGCTTAAATCTCTTTAAGCCATCAGGCGGTCCGGCGGCTTCGCTGGACCCGCTGCATACGCGTTCTATGCCAGGGAAGCAGATTGCTTCCTTTTTTTCTGGGTAATCGGGTATCGCCTGTCACAGGATACCAACGGTTTATACCTCTCAACCCCACCCTGAATTAATGCCAATCATCCGCGATACAGCAACATTGTTTGAGAAACTTTCGGCGTCATTTACGCATTATCTAAATACCCTCACTTTTAACTCAAATAGTTAACCCCTGCGGCAAACACATAAATAAAGAGGCGAAGGTGATTTCACGTTGATTTATCTGCAACGGCAATATGAATCGCGTTAAATATTTGCCTTATGTCAGCACGACCACATTAATGCTATCTCTTTAAAATAGGGATTGTTTAATTTGTCAGGCTATCACTCTAACATATTCATAACTCATGCAGATTCATTCGCCGCTGGGGCGGTCGCATTCGCTATAAGAATGCTGCGTCAATTGAATAAGTTTGGCCGTAGCTTAGGGGGTAGATGAGGGTGGGTATTAACAGATTCGATGCTGAACTTATTCAACTAAACAACGAACTTGAGAAAAACCGTCGCGAAGCTGAGCACGTCAGGGCCGACATCGTTTTCTTTGAAACTTTCGATGAGGCTGTGGCGCTTAACGAAAATATGGCTTTCGCAGAGTTGCTCAGAAAAAAGAAAGAGGCATTTAATTACCTGCAAGTTCAGCCCATCAATCTGCCGCCGCAGGGGTTCTTTGATCGGATTTTTGATCTGGCTGGTTCTTACAAAATTCAGCAGGAAAAAGCCGAAGATGAACATAGGCGCAATAAGGCCAGATTGTCCTCAGAGATATCCAGCCTGGATTTGACCATCAAAGCCGGTCAGGAACGCATCGGAAAATATCATTCGCTTGATGAATACCAGCTGCGCGCCATGCTCAGAACCTATGAATGCCGGGAAGAAATGTTGCTGAGCAGCATCCAGCGCGTCTCGGCAAAACGTGAGAGGTTGATCCAGGCTGTCGGTCCCTTGCTGGAAGACGTGGCGCAATATCGCCAGCAGGAGTCCAGCTATCTGGATGAACTCAGCGCCTGTCAGTCATTCTCGCAACAACTGGTGCTTTACAGTGATGATCCCGTTCAACGCCGCCAGGTGCATGAGGCCTGCGCCGAACAGTTCAACGGTAATGGCCGTCCTGCTGATGTGGCTTACGAGTTGAATAAACAACTGCAAGCGACACAACAGCAAATCAGCAAGCTCGAAGAGCTCATTAATCGCGCCATCGGGAACATTGAATCAGCCACTGATGCCGCCTCTCAGCGCGAAGGTCTGCATACAGGACCCGCTATTTCATGAGCAAAACGACAAAAATCAAAGACGCGCTTGATCAGGGAGCCTTTCAGTTCCAGGGAATATGGAATCAGGTCCAGGGTGATGCGTTAAATAAAGCGCTTAGCGATTATGGCAAGGGCATTCGCAAATCCATTTCGCTGAAAAATGGCAACGGCATTAATGGCCAGTCAATCGACGTGCAGCAGGGCTTCGCCGCAGAAGCGCATCACGTCGGTTCTTTCAATATTGAGGCGGCTGCCAAAGGAAAGAATAATCATCGGGCGACGCTGGATGTTGGGCAGGTTAATGATCCGGTTGCGGATATCCATGTGAATACGCCGGATGGCACCACCCGCCATCAGGTTAAATTTTACAAAGACGGCAAAAGTACCGCTGACGCGCTGTCACCCGAAAAATACGATGGCGTGGGGAAGATTGTTCCCTCTGATCAGGTGGAATCCGTTAAGGCCGCGGCACATAAGCAGGCGCAGCGTAACCAGGAAACGCGCCCGAATGTTTCACAAAGCAATCAGGACACCGCAAATAATGCGACTGACAAGCTCACCTCCGCCGACGGCGCTGTTTCCAGTACCGGGCTAAATCGCAAAGGCGAGGGAAGTGCAGAGGAGTTAGTCAGCGAGGCGAAAAACAACCAAAACGGGCCTGAATATAAGGAGAAGGCGCGCGTCAGGCAGGAATTCAATGGTATGCAGTACCGCAATGCGGCGCAGGCGGGCGCGATTGCTGGCGCGGCTTCGGAGTCGGTGTCCATTCTGCTGGAATATATGCGCAGCGACGAACCGCTGGATATGGATATGTGTTTTGAAGCCGCCCAACGCGTGGTGCTGAGTTCCGCGAAAGGGGCGGGTAATGCCCTGCTGATTACGGGCATTCAACACGCAGGCCAGTCATTGCTTGATGCAACCGTCGCGCAGACAGGAAAAACTCTTGGAGGCACGCTAGGCAAACACCTTATCAAAGGTAATGTCGCTGCCGCCGTCGCCCAGATCACCGTCAATCTTGCTCATGACCTGTTCAAATTTTCCCGAGGGGAAATTGACAGTATCGAGTTTGCCTCTTCTACGATTGGCGGGACAGTGCAGGTTGTCGGGGGAAGCCTGGCATTCAGTCTGGGTGCGGGCGTGGGGACCTATCTCGGGACGTTTGTCAGCGCGTCGATCTCCGGTTATGCCATCGGCGGAACCACGCTGGGCGCGCTGGGCGTTATGGCCAGTGGTGCCGTATTTGCGATCGGTTTTTCGCTGGCAGCAGGCGCGTATGTAAATCACTTTTCCGCGCGAGGGCTGAAAATTGCCAATGACGATCTCAAATCCGCGCTTGAGAAGCTCCACGGCGGTGCTATCGACCTTTCTCAGTATGCGGGTAAAGTGGGCGCCATGTCCGAACAGGCGTTCTCCTGGACAGATTTGTTGCCTTTCAGCGGCGCGATTTCGGTCATCTCTGAATACAGCACCCGCAAAAATCATCTCAAAGCCGTCCAGCGCGATATTTATGCGCAAATCGATGCATTACCTGAGCAGGAACGACAGCTCATGCAGGAGCTGGCAGTCGCGTACGCCCAGGAAATCAATCATATTGATGCTCAGTATGAAGCGGCGAGGAGAAGCATCACCGGCCAGGCGTTCGCCCGAATTGACGCGTTTAGCGACGAGCTGAACACCCATCTGCAACGCCAGTATCTGATGTTCACACCGGTGCGCAGGAACTATTTAGCGCACGCCGAGCTTCTGGATACCGAACAACGAAAACAGCAGGAAAAAAACACACGTCTGCAATCCTTTGCCGCTGAGCTGAGCCTGTTGCAGGACAAACTGAACACCATTGATATCACCGCGCCTGCTGGCGTCGCACTCAAAAAGGAAATGCAAAATATCATCCTCGATCGGATGAGCATGATTATTCCTGACAAGACGGGCTGGGATCAGGCCTGTGATTTCCTTGAGCTGCACTGAGGATTGACAACTTATGCTATTAAAAGCATTTGCTAAATGGTGGGCCGGGTCAAAACTGCAGGAGGAAACTGCGGTGACGCAGGCCCTGGTCCGACGCCTGGAAAATGAGCAGGCGGAAGCGAGCCAGCGTATCAATGCCAAAAAGGAAGAATACGCCCGCCAGCTTATTGCTCACCAGGACCAGCGCAACACTGAGCTTGGGCAATATCTCGCGTTCCTGAATAGTCAGTTGGAGAGCGCAGGCGCCTATGTTGCTAATCTTAACAACTTCCACAATCTGATCATGCCATGCATTGAGTCATGGATGAACGTTGACCTTTGTAAGCAAAATATCATTATTATCAATGATAAAATTAAGGCTATTCATTCCACGATCTCATTAATGGATGCCTGGCGGGAGGAGCTGAATAATCAGGCTCAGCGACAAAGTCGGCAGGCGTGGAGAGAATTCACGGCTCAGCGGCCGCTCACTGTCACCGGCGACTTCATCACTAAAACCCTCACTTCCATAGAACGCTCTGCCAAAATCAGCAACGATGATTTTAATTTTGAGTTAAACCGCCTCAAAAGCCATCGCTCTGAACTATCAAAAAGTCTGGCTTCACTCCGGGTGCAGCGAAATACGCTTTACGAGGAAAGACGGTCTGTTGAAGCATTGCATGATGCAAACAAGAGCGCGTTAGCCGAAGAATATGCATTGTGCATTGCGTCATGGAATATCCTGAGCAAGCGGTTTGAAAATTATTACGCCTATGAATTAACCCATAACAGCTATGCGGACCGCTGGCTTAGCAGGCTTAACGAGGGTGGTTCACTGCCTGAGATCATTAAAGTCATTGGCACAGCAACAGAGATCATCAATTGTGCCAGCGAAGTATTGAGCAACCTGAATGAGCAGTACCAGCCTTATAAAAGGCGGGTGCAGGCTGCGCATGATACTAAAAACTATCCCGCGTCATTCGCCAATGATAAGGCAGAAAAAAAGCGGCTGGCACCCATGGTGACGGCAGCGTTTCAGGACAAAAAGGAACTGATTGCTGCGCGTGCCATTCTGTTTGCCCGTCGCGACGAACTTAAAGGTTTTGTTGAGAAAATTAAACCGCTGCATCCTGATTCAGCGATCGAAAGCGTTTGTGAAATGCTCAGCGCAGACCGTGATTTTAATGCGTTTTTTGCCTTCGGGTTTAATACGAAGAAACAGAAACGCTCCCATTGGGAGAAAAAGAAGGCAGAAAATGGAATCACAACTTGAAATGTCCTTTATCTGGCGGCGATCCTCGATAAAGGAGAGCCTTATTGCCGTCACGAAGGCCGTCAATGCGGGCTTCAATACCAGAGAAAAGCTGGTTTCATCCCTGCCTCAATTCTCGCTTTACCGAATTGCGTTAGCCATTGATGCATTAATCACCGCGGATATGGCTGAGAATAATTTTGGTGTGTTAACCATTCATCCGGACATGAATATTGTCTTTGAACTGGTTGCATCAACATTCGTATTGCCTGTACCGGCACAACAGATGGATGCCACGACGCGTCGCATGATTATCAACAGGCTCGGTTGCAGCAATCCGACGGGCGTCGAATCGCTCCTTCACCTGAAGATTGAAGAGGCATAAATGGACGATCACGCGCTGAGCCTGCTTTCGGAGCCGGATGCGGTTAACGATTTTATCGGTCACATTGATCACTGGCTGGAATACCTGTCTGAACTGGCGCTGACCGCAGACGATCGCACGCTGCCTAAGCTCCGACGTCAGATCACCTATCTGCTCAGGTTTCGGGCTGGAGCTAACTGTAATATCAACCATAACCGGTTGTTGCAGTATTACTATACTCACCCGGCCGGGGTTAACGGTGATGATCTCTCTCTGCCGGGGGAACGATGTAACGCCGGGAACCTGAGGGCCGGGGCAGAAAACAGCGACAAGGTTAAGTCTTTCCTGGAGGAGTTCCATGCCAGGGAGGGCGGAAGCACCATGGCGATAACGCCACAGGCCCCCATTCAATCCAGCTATCAGGCTGGCGATCCCGCTTTTACCTTAATCGGCAATGCACTGGCCGCTGAAGATTTCTTCTGCATACAGGGGCCGCCCGGCACCGGTAAGACGACGGCTATTGTGGAGATCATTCTGCAAACGGTTAAAGCCAGGCCCGGCGCACGGATCCTGATTAGCTCCGAGACCCACGTCGCTGTCGATAACGCCCTGGACCGCCTCGCTCAGCAATGCGCACCGGAGCTGCTGAACTCAATACTGCGCTACCCACGGTATTCCATCACCGAATTCGAGAGTCCCGAGACAAGACAAACGGATGCGATGAATCGGGCCGATGCACTGTGGCATAACGCGTACCGTGCAGACCCTCAGCTGACCATGGACCTTTGGGAAACGTTAAAGCAGGGGACAATGGATGAGAACGGCAGGATGAGCCTGCCGCGCTGGCAGGCGCGCAATCTGGCTGAAATGCATCAGATCATCGGTGTGACCTGTAATCAGATTGACCATTTATTCGATGATGAAACTGAGATGTTCGATCTCGTTATCGTCGATGAGTGTTCCAAAGCAACGATGCCCGAATGGCTGATGGCGATGAGCGTTGCCCGCAAGTGCATTCTGGTTGGCGATCATAAACAGCTGCCCCCCACGTTCTGCGCCGAAGAAGCCGAAGTATTGACCCAGATGGATGAACATAAAGAGCAGCTGATCCGCAATGGCGTGCTCGAACGGTTGTTCGAGAACCTGTCCCCGAAGATGAAAGGGATGCTCAACAGGCAGTTCCGTATGCTTCCCCATATCGGTCAGTTCATCTCCCATCACTTCTATAAGGGTGAGTTGCAGCACTATCGCACCACTACCGACCACGAGTTTCAGGACTTTGGCTGGTACACCTATAAGCCGCGCGGGCTTCGTGTCCCGGCCCAGCAGGGCAAAGAAAGGAAGATTCTCATTAATGAAGCGGAGATCCGCATCATTATGAGCCGGCTCACCGACATATTTGAAACCCTCAAACGCTCCGGTAGCAGGAAAAAAATCAGTGTTGCTCTGATCACACCCTATCGCGCCCAATGCAAAGCCTTGCGTGAGACCCTGAGCGCCTTGGCGTTCAGCGAGTTTCTCGCTGTAGAAGTCGATACCGTGGATGCCTTCCAGGGACGACAGGCTGATATTGTGTTTTTCTCGTTCGTGCGCAATACAGGCCCTGCGACGTTCTACGCTGACGACCGGCGCATAAATGTCGCCATCTCACGCGCGCGCGATGCCGTTTATCTGGTTGGCGATATTGAATATATCCGCAGTAAACGCCTTCCGGTGCTTGATGCTCTGGGTAGCTTGCCGGTTCTGGGAACTCATATGTAGCGCAGCCGCTGATCAATGCCCCTCTCTGCAACTAAGATGCGTTTGAACCGAATCGGGATGAGGGTGTTCTTTTGACAATAATGAAGACATTACTGGCTGAGCAGTGGATGTCTTCATCTATCTATCGGGAGGCAAAGAAAGAGGAGATTCAGTGCTTGATTTGGCGTAAGTCGCACTCAGAAAGACCCGTCATTTTCATGACAAATGCACTGTCCAGACCGTTTGCCAGCATATTTCGGGCGATTTCCAGTCTGGTATCGCGTTCAGCAATTTGTTTCCCTTTTTGCTCAAGTTGTTGTGCGATGGTCATAAGTTCTTCCTCATGCTGTGGCACACGCTGGGCCAGCTTGCGAATAAAACCTTCTGCATCGGGCGTTTCACCGGTCTGCAGCATGTAGTTTACCAGCGCCAGTACCTGTTGTCTGGTCATAAATTCCTCGAGCATCAGCTTACTTAGCTGGTCGAGACAGTCGTTAAGATCCCGCTGACGGATGTGTTTTTGCAGCAGCGTTAAAGCGGCCATACTTCGATGCTGCATGATTTCCTCGTCGGGGATGACGGTGATGTCAACCAGCGGGAAATCAGCGCTGTAAAGCTCAGCGGCCTGTTCTGCATCGCTGAACAACTGCAACCAGTTGATGGGATAGGGGTAGGGACTGCGCTTCCCCTAGTAAAATAATACGGGGATGACCAGGGGCAGGGTCTTATGTCCGGCATCAAGATGACGCTGCATTGCGGCAATGGCATAGCGCATAAGGCGAAATGCCATATGCCTGTCTGGTGAACTCTGATGTTCGATCAAAACCTGGACATACCCTTCACCGTGGCGGGTTTTGAGCGAGTAGAGCACATCGCTGTAGTAGGGCCTGAGGTCATCCTCAACAAAGCTGCCCGATTCGAGCTTCAGTGTTGTCAGATCGCAGATTTTCAGCAGTTTTGGCGGCAAATGCAGGGACATAAAATCCCGCGCAGTGGCCGGGTGTGACAGGAACGTTTTAAAAACCGCATCATGCGGTGTCGGGGTACTCTTTTTCTGCATCAGGCATCCTTCCTGTGTTTGTCCTTTTTAGTGCCTCGGAAACATAACTAATTTCATCCCAATGGGGCGGTCACCGGGCCAGGCGTACATTCACTGCTATCTTTGGGGCTTATCCTTATTATTATGAACAGACACTATGATGAGCGATACGTCACATATGATGTTCACTGGATAGCAGCAAACAAGCCGCCATCTCTCGTGGGACATTACATCGTATTGAAGGTGGTGACGTGAAGTGCCAGATAATAAATGACGGCCGCACTCTGCGGGGGGAAGCGCATTTCGATAAAACTCATAAAGGTATTATTATTTCCCCGCCGCCAAAATCTAATTAATCCACATCCAGCACTTCGCCGATTTTATAGAAATGTTTCCCCGCGATGTAGTGCAGACTTCTCCACTCATCAGAGGCATTTTCATACTGCCAGTGTCCATCGTGGAAAATACGGCTGTCAGCCCATGCGGCTTTAATCTCGCCAATAAACAGGTCATGGTCACGCTGATTGGCTTCAACCGGAATAAGCTCACAATACAACCATGCAGAACATCCGGCGACAAAGGGTTGTTCAATGCCATCAACATAAAAGCACTCAACCCCAGTTTGAGAGAGTTTGTCATGCTCTGTGGCTCTCGAGTGAGTGCCCAGATAATGCACCATTTCGGCTTGTTTTGCGTTCGGCACCTGAATGACAAACTTATTACTCTTTTCAATTAACTGGCGGGTATAAGCTGATTTATCTAATACCACCGTCAGTTTTGCTGGTTTGAAATCCAGGCCACAAACCCAGGATGCCGCCATAATATTTTCAATTCCATCATGAGACGCAGACACCAGCGTTGATGGTCCATGGTTAATCAGCCGATAGGCTTTTTCCAGTTCGACTGAAGTAAAGTACTGATTCATGGCATTCTCCTGTGACTTTCCCCGACAAACGATGTTACCGCGCCCCGGTATAGCAGGGCAACGGCAGTACTGCGTATCTGAGCATGGTTGTCGGCCGCCGGGGCAGAACGGGCCTCAGTAACAATCCGGAACCCACATGCTTTCGGGCACAGGATGACGGGCGTAATCCTCATGATGGATGCGCGAAGGGAGCGTAATGCAGTGTCCTTCTTCAGGTTCATAGGGAACCTGTTTTAGCAGATGAGAAATGCAGTTAAGCCGGGCTTTTTTCTTATCCACGCCCTGAACCACCCACCAGCGCGCTTCCTCAATATTGGTGCGCTCCAGCATCACTTCCTTGGCCGCCGTGTAGTCTTCCCAGCGACGACGGCTCTCCAGGTCCATCGGACTGAGCTTCCACTGTTTTAAAGGATCATGGATACGGCTGAGAAAACGCATCTCCTGTTCTTCATCGGTGATGGAGATCCAGTACTTAACGATCTGAATGCCACTGCGTACCAGCAGTCGTTCAAACTCCGGCGCACTGCGGAAAAACTCTTCATACTCATCGTCGCTACAAAAGCCCATGACCTTTTCCACACCGGCCCGGTTGTACCAGCTGCGGTCAAACAGCACGATTTCTCCCGCAGCGGGGAGGTGTGATACATAACGCTGGAAATACCACTGGCTGCGCTCACGTTCGCTGGGCGCCGACAACGCCGCCACCCGGCAATAACGCGGATTCAGGCGCTGCATAATACGTTTGATTACGCCACCTTTACCGGCAGCATCACGGCCTTCAAAAATAACCACCAGACGATGGCCGGTACGTATCACCCAGTTTTGTAATTTGACTAATTCGCCCTGCAAATACAGCAGTTCGGAAAAATAACGGCGGCGCCAGGCAATGTCGCTGGCATCATCACGCTGTCCGGAACAAAAATCGGCCAGTTCCAGCTCGAGTGATTCGTCATAGCTGTCATAGAATTCCTGTAAAAGACGTGCATCTAACCTGTCGTTGTTATTAATTTCATGTGCAGACATCGTTTTTTATCCCTGTCGAAGCAAGCGTTACAGTGAAATCAGGAACCAGTAAAGACCGGCGGAAAGCAGCGCCGCTGCGGGTAGCGTTAATACCCATGCCAGCACCATATTGCGCAGCGTCCCGAACTGTAAGCCGCTTCGGTTGGCGGCCATGGTGCCGGCGATCCCCGATGAAAGAACATGCGTCGTCGATACCGGCATACCAAAGGCATCTGCCGCACCTATCGTGCCTATGGCAACCAATTGCGCGCTGACGCCCTGCGCATGGTTGAGATGACTTTTTCCAATCTTCTCCCCCAGCGTGGCCACAATGCGGCGCCAGCCCACCATGGTGCCCAGTCCCAGCGCAATCGCGACAGCAACCTTGACCCAGGCTGGGATGAACTGCGTGGAGGTGTTCAATACGTTCTTCAGCGCCTGAAGGTTTTGCAGCATTGGCGCGGGCAGGCTCAGCGTTTTGTCGCCTTGCAGATTCTTAATCGTTGCGGCAGCGAGGTACATTTCATCGCGCAGACCTGGCAGCTGTTCCGCTGGAATATTCGCTAAGGAACCATAGCGGGTCAGCGTCTCTTCAATGCTTCCCGTCACCTCAGCCAGGGCAGCCAATACCGTGGCGTGACGTTCACCGGTGCGCAGATAGGTTGTTAAAACATCGCCGGGCTGCGCTGGCGCTGCAACCGGAGCGTATTGCATCAGCTGAACGTTGCTGTTTGCAGCCAGCGTGATGATATTCGGGACGGCTGACGACGGCAGATCGCGGTTGAGTGAATACGCCACCGGCATCGCGGCGACCAGAATAAGCATGACCAGTCCCATACCTTTCTGACCATCATTAGAACCATGCGCAAATGAAACCCCCGTACAGGTCAGCACCATCAGACCGCGAATCCAGAGCGGGGGAGCGCCATGCTCTTCTGCCGTATGGTAAAGCTCGGGTTTTTTAATCCACCGTTTTATGAGCAGCAGCAACAGCGCCGCACAGCCGAAGCCAACAATCGGCGAGAGGATCAGCGCGTTGCCGATATTCAAAGCCTGTCCCCAGTTCACCCCGCTCATTGCGCTACGCCCATGCATCACGGCATTTGCGATACCGACGCCAATAATCGAACCAATCAGGGTATGTGAAGAGGAAGCGGGCAGCCCAAGCCACCAGGTGGCGAGATTCCAGATAATGGCTGAGAACAGCAGCGCATAAATCATGACGAAGCTCTCGCTGCTGCCCGTCTGAACAATCAGCTCGACAGGAAGCAGAGAAATGATGCCAAAGGCAACGGCCCCTGATGAACACAGGACGCCAAGAAAGTTAAAAATGCCTGACAAGACCACGGCCGCAGTCGGGGAAAGCGAGCGGGTATAGATAACGGTGGCTACCGCATTCGCCGTATCGTGAAATCCATTAACGAACTCGAAACCCAGTGCCGCTAATAGCGCCAGGCCCAGCAGAATCAGTGGCAGATAACTGCCGTAGGCCATCCCGGTTTGATGAATATCGCCAAATAACTGGCTCGCCGTGAAAATGATGCCCGCAACCAGCAAGGCGCTAAAAAGAAATAACGGTTTTTTACTGTTTCCGGCGTTTATATTTTCAGGTGCAGATAAAGGCGTTGCAGGGACACTTAAAGTCTGAGGCGTAACGTAATCGCTCATTAGAGAAAATTTCCTATAGATCGCTAAAGCAGCATAAGCACAACGATTGGTGCGGCTAACATATAGAAAATTTATGAAAGTTTTATGACAGAACTGTCAAAAATTCGTCATATAGATGAAATCTTCAGGCGTGAAAAACAGAGGGAATCGAGATAATTTTAATTTTAAATCATAGAGTTAAACACAATCAGGCAACCTGATAACTTTATCAGCCTGAGTTTTATTTCTGCCATAAATATGTCACAAACAACAACCAATTGATAACAACACATCATATTTACCCTATGAAAATGTTATGATGCTAAACAAATACTTCAGTATGCCAGCCATAACGAACGCTGTTTCCGCGACTTAATAGCTGAAAGCAAAAGCGCATCGTTTTCCCCAATACGATGCATCTGCGGTAGGCAGCCTCACGCGCGATTGAAACCTGGGCCGTCCCACTGGATAACGCGGGACGTCGCGGCGGCACGGACTCAGCGTCGTCCAGACCCATTGCCTTTATGCTCTGGAGCGCGAGTGAGAATCCCAGGCAAGGTCCGTTTCCGTCAGCAACGCGTTCAGCGCACTCATCACGTTCTCTGGATGCAGATCGTTTACGTGCTGATTTTTGCCCTGTAGCGTTTTGCAGGGTACGCGCCACGGATACCAGTGTGCCGGGTCACTGTTGCCATAAAGGGCAACCACCGGAAGACCGAGTGCTGCGGCAACGTGCACCGCGCCGCCGTCGCTGCTGATCATGACGCTACACAGTGAGAGCGCGGACTTAAGTTCCTCCAGGCTTTTTGTCGGCACCGGTTCCAGACCGGCATCACTGCAAAGGCTGGCAATATATTCAGCTTTGTGGTCATCGCCAGGATGCATCGCGTTGCTGCCGGTGCCCGGCGACCAGAAGAGTAAAATCCGGCACCCGTAATGCTGATGAATCATCCGGGCAAGCGCAATAAAGTTTCCGGCAGACCATTGCTGGTTCGGTTTACGGGCGCTGATTTGCAGGGCAACGATACGCTCAGCGCTGTTTATTTGATAAGCGCTTCTGAATTTTTCTGCCAGCTGTAGATCAGGGAAAATGACGCTTTTTCCGGGCTGGCGTGCTCCGCCCCGATTTTCGATAGCCACGCGAAGTCCGAACAGGGTCTCTGCGACGTGCAACGTCCGGTTAGCAGGCGGGATCAGCGTATCAACCAGAACATGTTCATTGCTGCCATATGCAATAACCTGCTTCGGCCTGATAAATGCGGCCCACTTCACCGAATGCTTATCCCAGGCTGATTTGGCAATCACGACGGCATCGTACTTTTCCTGCCGTAAATGGAAAATGGTTCTGAATCTGGCGAATGTGGCAGCCAGAACGTTCAGTAGCCCCCCACAGTGCTTGGATTTACTGTATTTCCAGACATAACGGATATGCGGATTCCCGCTGAATACCGGGGCCGCATAACTGTTGGTAAGCACGTCGACTACGGCATCATGCTCCGCGTAAAGCGCCTCAATCAGCGGGGTGGCCAGTATGCTGTCGCCGATATTGTCTCTGCATATAACCAGTATTTTCAATTTCAGTTCACTCCCGTCCGTAATTATCAATACGGGTTAAGAGCCTGATTCTCGTTTTCAGTTCTTCGCTGAGATGAGGATTTTCGGGAAATTTCGCATTTCGGGCAGTTAACTTACAAACGGCTTTCTGGTTCCTGCCGAATGAAAATATTTTGTTCAGGCAATATTTATCCTGCTCTTAAACCGGATAAGCCATATCCTGAGTGATGGAAAGTACCTTTCGGCAATATTCGTCTGATGGCGCTGTGGTAAAAGTCCCAGCTCTGCCTGGGGGCAGGAGGAGTACCACATGCTCTCGCTGCCTGTATCAGCGGGTGGATCAGAGCCTGATCCTGCATTAACAACTGAATCAGTCCGTCATTCCGGTTTTGGAAGTGATCACCCCAAACCGATGTATCAACCAAAATAGCCATTTTGCAGATGGCTCCTCGCGACGACGAGGAGGGGTCTGCATTTCAGGTGATGAACCGCCAGGCGAAGCCGGCGGCAACTCCCCGATCTTATCGGGGATAAGGATGCCGCCATTGGCGGCTTCAGTCCTTGCTTAACCCATATAAAAACCGCACCGCTTATTGAGGTGTTTTTTTTCTCATCGCAGCAAAATAAAACCCGATCAATAAGAGGGTAGGGACATAGTACTGAATCAGTTTTCCTAAGTGGAAAGTGTCCTGGCTGGTGAAAATGGCATAGGTACCCACTACCGAGTTACAAATACACAGTGCCAGTGCCAGGAAAAATAAAACCTTACTAATTCTGATTAACATACCACCTCTTTTTGTCAGGATATTAACGTCCATACTCTTATTTTGCGACCAGGTTCGCTTCGGCTAACAATGCAGACGTAATATTAGCTTAACACGGCTTAACTTATGGTCATCATAATCCATCTTTGACCACCCTCCCTGGCCGCAGGGAAAAGACTCTTCTGCGTTCCTTTATCCTGAAACAGACAAAGTCACGGTTTTCCTGTTTAGCTACTCAGGCAATTAACTCGACGTTGCCCGGCAGCTCAGCCAGTCAGGAGCCGGTTGAAGAGGCGCTGCTTGAGCTATCGTAGGACTCATAAATGCCGATCCCAATGCCAACAACGCCGCCGATGGCTGCGCCAATCGCGCCGCCAGCGACAACGCCTGCTTCCGCGCCTTCCGTGCCAAGAGCGATAGCCGCGGCGCTGCCGAAGCCCGTGCCGATTGCCGTACCATTGGCGCCATCTGAGAGAACGTCTCCCGCCGCACCCGAGCCATAAATACTGCCGATCTCTGTAATCGTTAATGCTCTCATAACCGTTCCTTCCTTAAAGGTTAACTGAATTTAAAAAACTCTTATCTGTAATGAAAATATAACCGGCACTGATTAAGTGCTTTATCGCATAGATACCAACCCTCCAGATAAAGATAAAAATACAACCCACCATCCTTTATAAATAGATGATTCTGTCGACAGCTTTTAATGTCTTCTCACGATGAGCCACGATAATGCGGGTGATATTCATGTTTTTTATCGCGCCATTCACCGAGCGTTCGCTATCGGTGTCGAGGGAGCTGGTGGCTTCATCCATAAATAAAATCGCCGGTCGGCGGTAGAGCGCCCGCGCAATAAATACCCGCTGTTTTTGCCCGCCGGAAAGCCCTTCTCCCAGCTCACCAATAAGCGTTTCATAGCCCATTGGCATTTTCATAATCACATCATGGATATAACTGGCCCGCGCACATTCAACCATCCACGCATCATCCATACCGTCGCTGAAGCCGCAGATATTTTCACGTATCGATCCGGAGAAGAGACGATCATCCTGCATCACGCAGGCGATCATTTTGTGATAATTGTTTAATCCCAGCAGCTGAATATCAATGCCATTAACCAGCACTTTTCCTGACGCCGGCGCAAACAGCCCTGATAACACTTTTATCAGCGTACTCTTACCGGAGCCGGAGGAGCCAACAATCGCCACGCTTTCGCCAGGTAAAACCGAGAGACTGACGTCCGTTAATATCGGGGCTGACTGGCTGTCATAACTGTAGTTAACCGCAACGGTTTCCAGCGCCGCGGGCAGTCCGGGGGCGGATGGGGCAATATCGGCTTTTTTCTCTTCACGTTCGTGCAGAGCGATATCCGCAATGCGTTCGTTATGCAGGCTCATGATGCGCAGCTGCAACATGAAATTGGTCAGCGAGGCGACCCGGTCGGAGAACTGACCGCGAAACGAGCCGAACGCCACGAACATGCCAATGGTCAGCTGATTATCCATCACCAGGCTGGTGCCCAGCCACAGAATGGCAATTTGATCGCAGGTGGCAACGAACGTATTGATGCCGCCAAACAGCAGATCCATTTTATTCAGTTTGATGCCGGAGTTAATGGCATCGATTTTCAGGTTGAGCCAGTGGGTGCCACGCCGCTCGGCCATTCCCTGAATTTTTACGGTTGCGATGCCATAGAGCGTTTCCATGAAATAGGAATTGGCCCGCGCCTCCCTGACCAGGCTCTCTTCGGACATTTGCCGGTAGTAGTTGTAGGTAAACAGGCGAATCAGGACATAAATAGCCGTAAAGCCCAATACCACCCAGCTAAGATAGCCGCCATACAGCACCAGCATCACCAGCACACCGGCGACCATAATGCTGTCCATAATCGCGCCGACGACGCTGGTGGTGAAGGTGGTGCGCAGGGTATCCAGCGAACTGAAGCGGGATTGAATATCACCCAGCTTGCGGCGATCAAAATAGGTTAAAGGCAGCCTGAGCAGGTGGCTGAACAGACCCGACTGCCACTGGATATTAATCAATGCCCCCATCACCAATGAAGACCAGGCGCGCACCGTGCCCGTGGCGGCGCGCAGCAGAATAAAAAACATCAATCCGGCGCAGATTAACGTAAGCAGACCCCGGTCAGCGGCCGGAATGGCGTGGTCCATCACCAGCTGCGTGCCTATCGGCATAATCAGATTGATGGCTTCAATCACCACCGACAGAAAGAAGATCTTTGCCAGCGTGCTTTTGATGCCATAAATGCTGTTGACCAGCGTGCTCAGTTTGACCCTGGCCCTGGCAGTCTCGACGGTAAATTCACTGCCGGGCCAGATTTCCAGCGCCACACCGGTAAAATGCGCGGATAACTCTTTCAGCCCCACCACCCGCCGCCCTCTGGCAGGATCATGCAGGATGCATTTATTGCGCTGCACCGCGACCAGCACCACGAAATGATTAAAGTCCCAGTGCAGAATGCAGGGGGTTTTTAAGGTGCTGACTTCGTCCAGCTCCAGAGAAAGCGCCCGGGTAGCCATCCCCAGCTGTTCGGCTATGCCAGTGAGCGCAGAGAGCGTGGTGCCGCGCGCGGATAAATTGAATTGCTGACGCAGCGCGATGAGATCGATATTTTTACCAAAATGCCCGCACACCATTGCCAGACAAGCGAGGCCGCATTCGGAAGACTCGGTCTGATGTACCACCGGCACGCGCCGCCGCCAGCGCAGATCCAGCTGATTGATGAGGTTGTGGAAGCGGCTGCTATTCATTGACCAGTCCTGTGGCGCTGTGCTTCATATCGTAGAAGGGAGAGAGCATCCATTGATAAATTCTTCTCTTTTCCAGAAACAGGGTGCTTTTGGCTTTCATGCCATTTTCCAGCGGCAATGATTTCCCGTTGTAGGCGATAACCTGTTTTTCAGGCGTGACCACCACTTTGTACCAGGGGCCAGGCGAATCGGGCGTGATTTTCGGCGCGCCGGGATAGGTCAGCATCTCCTGCGTCGATGCTGGCGTGCTGCTCACTGCGGTGATTGAGGCGGAAAACTGTCCGAACTTCGCCGCCGGGAAAGCGTCATAGCGCAGGTTGACCTTGTCACCGATGGCCAGATACGGAACCACGTCATTCGGCACCCACAGCACCAGATAATAGTGCTGAATATTTTCCGGGATCAGCTGGAGCAGGCTATCCCCGGCGCTGACCATCTGGCCTACGGTAACGCTCATCGAATCCACCCGGCCGCCGGAAAGCGCCCGGACAATATTGGTCCCGCTGACGTCGGCATCGACCAGCTCTTTTTGCAGATCGTAGCGTTGCAGTTCCGTCTGATAGATGCGGTTATCAAAATCGGCGGCCTGCGTCTGGATCTGGCTCTCCATATTGGTCATTTGCAGGGCATTTTGATCGTTTTGCCCGCTCAGGCTGAGGAGGCTGTTTTGCTGCTGGTAATAGATCTCGACCTGGTAAGCCAGCTGATCCTTGTTAATTAATCCCTTTGCCTGGTAATTACGATAGCTATCCATATTGGCTTTCATAATTTTTATACCTTCCTGGGCACGTTTGACGATATCTGAAGAGCGTGCAAAGGCGCTGCTGTATTGCTGATGCTGCTTCTCCAGCGACTCCAGGGTGACTTTTTTGCTCTCTTTCAGACGGGAAATAATATCGTCGATGCGAACCAGTTCACTTTCGATATCTTTGCGTTTATTCACACTGACAACACCGTCCTGAGTGCTTTTACTGACATCTATCTGATAGAGCGGATCGTCGCGTTTAATTTCCTGCCGGTCATGCACAAACTGCCGGACGACAACCCCCTGTACGCCAGAGTAAATATTGACAGCGCGCGGCCAGGTGGTGACTTCTCCGTCAACATTGACCCGGCGGGTATAGGTTCCGGTAATAACAAAAGTCAGAAATGCGCTAATAAAAATAACGCACCCCAATATCACCAGCCACAGGGGAATACCCGGCAATAGCAGTGCTCTGCCGCGCCATTGCCTGTTTCTGTGTTGTACAGCATCCTTACGGAACACGTTCGATATCCTTAATTAAGCATTTCTGATTTTTTTGCAGCAGACCAGGAAACGAAAAATATCGCTGCCATTATTCAGTTTGATGAATTTAAATAATGGTTTTTTATGAACGAATCATAATTGTCCGGCTCTTGCGGGTCATCCAGCGAACCTGACCTTCACCCCAGGGACGAATTTTAGCTAACAGGCTAATCACCTCGCGGGAATAACCCGGCTTACAGCAAAAATCCAGCAACCAAATCCTGCCGCTTTCATTCCATTCCGAGGGATGAAGCCTGAATTGCGGATCATGTCGCAATCTGTTTTCGGTATCGCCTGCCAGATATGCCCAGGTTATGTAAGCCAGAGGTTGATGCTGCGCGTCGAACAGAAACTTTATTTGCTGATGATTGATGGCAAATTCGGTCCAGCGCTGAATGCTCAATATCGGGTATAAGCTGTAGTTGCGATTATGCAGCATACAACTGACGACAAAACCAATCTTCTCATGGGTTGACCATTCCGTCCGGTCATCAAACGATTCATTGATATATTGCATCACTGCCCCTTAATCCCCTGCGCATAAGATCCTAACGCTTCTCTGGCGAAGGCCTGCTTTGCACTGACCATGGCAGAAACGGCCTGTTGCAGTGATGGCATATCATCGCGGTAGATATCGAGTAGCTGGTTGATCTCGTTAAACATCTGTAGCTTACCGAGGCTGGCTCTGGGCTGAAGTCGTGCCAGTGCCTGGCGTTCCAGTTCTGCATTGCTTTGCTTTAACAGCGGCCGGGCCGCCCGCAGGCAACGCGCCAGCTGCTGAAAATAGCCATCCTGCTGTAATTTCTCGTCTCTTTTTTCGCTATAGAGCTGCATAACCATCCGTTCGAGCGGCGATCGGCTCTCGCCATCCTGCGGCAGATGAAATAGCGTGCGGCGACGATGTTCAAACAGTTGCAGAAAACTGTCAGCGAGGTTGTTAAGTTCTTTGGGTGCTGCTGTACCGGGCGCCGCATCAATGGAGATACCCAGTAAAGACAAATAGCCGTGATAACAGGCTGCGCTGAACGCCTGTTCAAATGCCTGGTTAATCTGCTGACAGGCAATCTGAGTAAACGACGAATCAAACAGATATTTCCCAAGATAAAGGCAAAGATCGGATAACCCTTTGCGCAGTACCGCCGGTTCTTTCATCATCTCTTTGAGTCGCAGCTGATAGCCGAAGTCATACGCATAATCGCCGGGAAATAAGCACCCTAAGCCATTGAAATCCAGCAATCTGCCATCTATCGCAACGTTCGAGGGCGAGGTGGTAATTTTCAGAAAGCGCGTGCGACAAAATGCCATCTGCCTGGCCAGCCGCTGCGCCAGTTCGGTCAACCCTTCAAGGCACCTGATCTGCGGATCGGCATAAGCCTCCGGGCTAAAACCGGCTTGTGGCGCCGGTAAACAGGCGGGAAGCTGGCTTATTACCGCACGTACGCGTCGCGCATCATGCATTAATTGTCCGGCGAACTCCGCCTGCGGCCGGAAATAGGGTGCACGTTCAAAGTGGGCCGGACGAATCACCGGTTCACGAACCAGTAACGCACGGCGAGACGGCTGGTCAGCATTTTCTGAGGAGATAGTGAGATAGCGACTGGTAAGTAAAACCGCCTGCACGTTTACCGCCCCATAGGGCAGCAACTCATTCAGTATTTCACTCCACACGGTTTCATAAATCGCCTCACAGGCGCCCAGCGCGCCACTGGCATGGCGCCAGTCAGTGCCAGCGCCGACTAACGGGTTCGCGCCAATCCCTTTAACCTGATATTGCCCGGAGAAACCGCAGCGGGCGCCGCCGCCGTTGCGCTCAAGGCCACTGCCGCCATAGCGCTCAGCCTGAAATATACGTGCCGGAGAAATACTGGTGGGATCAATTAAATAGCTGCAATCTTCCTGTAATGTCGCTTTGTCACGCACGTCAGAGGAGCACCATATCATCGCCGAATCAATCCTGCTGGCGAAGAAGGGCACAAGGTTAGCGGTTAGTTTTTTCAGAATAAGGGGGTGATTCATCACCAAATCCTCTCCATAGGTTCCCAGGTAAAGCTCCGTCTTTAATTTTACGCGCCAGAAATATTAAAAAATAACGCAGGTGAAGCCATTAACCATGCCAGCACTCTGGCTGGCAGATAATATGCCGCCGGTCTTTTCCACATCATGACAGAATAAAACCACTGTATTATTATCACTACAGGTTAATATTTTTCCAGAAGCAATTTATTCTTAGTCAGATTAAAAATAGCCTGATTTTCCTGAAAAAAATGTATCTCTTTCAGTCAGCAAGATGCAATTGATTATTATTTTCGAATAAACGTAACAGAGTAGTAATACTGAGTCAATGGTCATATTTAAATTACAAATAGCAATACTTAAAAACATTTATCAATGAAATGTATCATATTGTCGCTTCCTTTATACTTATCTCAGATTAAGTATTCCTGTTTCCCTCTTCTATGGATTAATCTTATTCGCCAGTTTTCATGTTAATTGCTTCTTGATTTATTCTCAGGGACTCATTAATGTACGCCGATTACCAATCCCGGCTAATCGATGCCCTTTGCAGATGCAATTGCATCGAAAGGTATTGCTGCTTTCACCAATAAAAAATAGACGTGACAAGTGGTCTCGCTTTCTGTAAAGCAAACATCTTTAGCGACGTAAATAAAGATGCTGATTTTTTACAGCCACGCTGCGGTATTTGGACGCGACACTATTTATTCAATTTGCAACAGGAGAAGGGATTTCTCATGCGTGTACTTTTTATCGGCCCCCCGCTGTTTGGATTACTTTACCCGATCATCTCTTTTGCGCAGGCTTTTCGCACCAGCGGAAATGAAGTTGTGGTTGCCAGCGCCGGAAAGTTTGCCCGCAAAGTGGCAGAGGCGGGATTGATAGCGTTTGATGCCGCCCCCGAACTCGATTCGGAAGCGGAATATCGTTATCGGGCCGAAATGCGCAAGACTAAAAAGATCGTCGGGAATTTCTCTTTTTTTAGTGATGAGATGGCCGATCGGCTGGTTGAATTCACCGCAGCCTGGCAGCCTGATCTGATTATCTATCCTCCGCTGGCGCCGGTAGGGCCTCTGCTCGCAGCTAAGTTTGGTATTCCTGCCATCATGCAAACCGTTGGCTTTGCCCATACACCGCGCCACACCAGAAGCATGACGCGCACGCTGCTCGATGCTTATGCGCGCCATGGCGTGAAATCCCCTCAGCGCGATCTCGCCTGGATAGACGTGACGCCGCCCAGCATGACGATGTTGCAGAATAGCGGCGAACCCGTGATTCCGATGCAATATGTGCCGTATAACGGCGGCGCAGTCAGCGAAGCCTGGTGGCAGAGATCGCCTGATCGCCGGCGTTTGCTGGTCAGCCTTGGCACGGTCAAACCGATGATTGATGGTCTCGACCTGATTGCATGGGTCATGGATTCCGCCGATGAGATTGATGCGGAAATTATTTTGCACCTTTCTGAGAATGCGCGTGCCGATTTGCGCTCGCTACCGGCCAATGTTCGCATGGTTGACTGGATCCCGATGGGACTATTTCTCAGCGGCGCCGATGGTTTTATTCACCACGGCGGGGCAGGGAATACGTTGACAGCGCTGCGCGCGGGGATCCCGCAGATTATTTTTGGCGAGGGTGCCGATCGTCCGGTCAATGCCCGGGCAGTCGTCGATCGCGGATGCGGCATAGTACCGGGTCCGAAAGGATTATCTTCTGAACTGATTGATTTGTTCCTTCATAATGCCGCGCTGAGCCAATCCGCCCTTGAGGTGGCAGCAGAGATGGCCGAACAGCCAACGCCTGGCGAGGTGGCGCAGAATCTTGCGGCCTGGCTTAAGCAGGGCGGGACCAGGGCTGATTTACTCGCTGGCCGATCCCCCTCGACGGCAGCAGGATGCGGCGCAGGTTATGCGCGATTAGACCAGTAAAAAGGAACGCGTCTGGTGGTGCCGGTGAGACTATCGAATACATCAGTTTCCGATGTGGCTATCGTCATACCTGCTTTTCGCAATCGCTGCACATCAGCCGCCATGCGCTGAATGCCAAACCAGAAAAGCCCATCCAGTGCCGTAACCTGCAAACCCGACTCAAGCGCCAGCTTAAGCCGTTCACGCGGGGCTTTAACCTCCTGGGCAATTTGCTGGTAAGGCGCAGCGGCACTGCCTGTCGGATCGACTCTGCGAATACGGGTAGACAGGCGATAGCGGAACTCGTCCGGGATTTTGCTCAAATCGGTGTGCAGGCTGTACACACAGCCAAAACGCTTGCCGTTAAATATCACGTTTTTCTGCTGGAGCTGCTGTTCTTCCCGCAGCGCGGCAATCAGCTGAGGCGCACGGGTAAGCAGTAATCTGAAAGGAAGTTCAAAACTGGTGACATAATCCACGTTCAGCAATGCGGTCCGCAGACGCTCCTCTGCACCCGCATTGAACTGACGGCACTCTTTCAGGACATCCGCCCACTGCTCTGCCAGCCGCGGCGGCTCCGCCGTTTCCGAAAAACTGTACTTCTCAATATGATACTCAATTTTGCCGGTCACCCTGAGTTCCCTTCTGATTATGCTTAAGAATCTGTTGTTCCCACCATAAAACACGAATATAACCGATCACTCATCCTGACGGTACACCCGCTACCCGGCATTATCCGCGACGAGTATTGGATGCTCAGTATGCAGAGAAAAGAGCAGGGCAGTGCCTCGTCATGTCCGATTTTTATTTCCTGGCTTCACTCATTATTAAAAGGCCCGGAATAATCAAAATAGCCGTTATAGCAATCAAGAGTGACGTTAGCTGAATAGCGACCTTTCTCGCCAGTGACAATTAATTGTCCTGACCAGGCGTTATCATAGAATGTGGGTGAGGTATAAAATGAAACTTTTGCCAGTCCGATCCTTTCCAGTGAGTCGTCTTTCCCTGCCATACGGAACCATGACGTTATAAACTGCGTCCTCACCTGTTCAGCATCAAACTTAGGGCAAGATTGTTGAAAATCATCACTGGCTGGAAATACCCGATCGAAAGCAAAAATAATAAAAAACCAACAGCGTCAGAGCAACGCCAATAAAAACCAGCGAAAAGCTATAAATAACCCTTTTCATCATTAACATTTCCCTGCGTGATAATACCGCCGCTCAATGACTACTTTATTTGATTTTACATCGATTAAATACGGCATTTACGGGTTGATTTGACTTAATGAACTCATCACAGATGGCATCAATATTGCTTATGAATATTAAATGAGCTTTTCCCGGTGCTGGATAATATAAGTGAATCTCAATACCTACAAGTATTTCAATGAAGTAGCTGAAACTGGCTCTATTCGTCGTGCCGCCGATCGCTTGCACATTGCACCATCAGCGATCAGCCGCCAGATTGCCTTACTTGAACATAGCCTGGGTGTGATGCTGCTTGAACGCACCAACAGCGGCATTCGGCTGACGCCGGCAGGCATGATGTTAGAACGCTTCACCCGCAAAATGTGCCGGGATCTGGACCGTATCCATGAGTCAATTAAAAACCTGAAAGGACTGCGCGAAGGCGAAGTAAAAATATGGGTGATTGAGGCCGTGGTTCAGACCATCCTGCCCCGCATCATGGCGCATTTTAATGAAAACTATCCGGCTATTCAGTTCTCCATCAATAGCGAATCATCGGACCGTACCATTGAAGCGATCATTCGCGACGAAATCGATATCGGCATCGTCTTTAATATGGGCGATCGACCTGGTATTGAAGTGATCAAACGGTTTCCTGCACCAATACAGTGCCTGGTTTCACCAAAACATCCTCTGGCGCAGCAAAGCTCGGTCAGCCTGGCGGAGCTATGTTCCTATCCTGTTGCCCTGCCGGTTTCCAGTTTTGGGATGCGGCAAACCTTTGACAAAGTCACCCGGGGACTGCACCTCAATCCGCAATCGATTGTTAATACAAATAATCTTGAACTGGCTAAAGCGATGGCGATTGTCGGCCGCACGCTGACCATTGGGCCAGTACAGATTGCCAGTCGCGACATTGAGCAAAACACGCTGGTTGCGATACCCATTGATAATGACGCCCTGCAATCCGCCAATATCGAAATTTGTGTTCACCGCGACCGTACGCTCTCCTTTGCGGCACACCAGTTTCTTAAACATATCTGTCGGGAATTCGGGTGATGCAATCTCCTCGTGTCTGATCTGTATTTAACCCAAAGAAACGCAATAACATTTTCTTATCTCCGGGCAGCAACAGTCGCGATTCCGACAGGATACTCTGGCGGCGCTTTATGGCGAATGCGTGTTCTAAAACCGGCAACGCCGCGTGCTGAAGACGATATTACTTTCGCCAATAAACACCGTGGTATCAATAAGCCATCGCTTAATTAAAACCCCTGACATCGTCAGGAAAATACCAGTGAGGGTGGTGAGATGCCGGGCATCATGACTAACGGAATTCGGACCCATTACGAGATGCAGGGAAATGGGCCAGTGGTGATTTTGGTTTCAGGCCTGGGGGGCACCGCGGCCTACTGGAAACCTCAGATAGAGGCTTTTGCTCAACACTTCACCGTGGTGACTTACGACCAGCGTGGCTCAGGAACGTCAGACCATCCAGCCGGTCCTTATAGCATCGGGACCTTAGTGGATGACCTGGAAGCGCTGATTGAAGCATTAGAACTGAAACGTCCGCTGCTGATTGGGCATTCAACCGGCGGCGCTATTGGTCAGGTGCTGGCTGCGCGACAGCCTGAGCTGCTGTCCGGTATGGTGCTGTACGCCAGCTGGGCGAAATCCGACATGCATTTCAACTGGTGTTTCCGTATGCGCAGGGCGCTGCTGGTCGGTAGCCCGATGGAAGAGTACGTTCATGGCAGCGCGCTGTTTCTCTATCCACCAGAACATGTCAAAAACCATGCGGAGCGTCTCTCACCGGCACTGTTAGCCTCCGCCACTCAGTTTCCTGAACGCGACGTGGTGCTCAGCCGCATTGACGCCATCATGGCCCACGATGCCACCGCGGCATTACCCCTGATCACCACACCAACCCTGGTGGTCTGCGCGCAGGATGACATTCTGACGCCGCCTTACCAGTCACGGTTACTGGCCGATGCCATACCCGGCGCTGAACTGAAAATCGTCCCCCAGGGCGGCCACAGCTTTTCTGAAACCGAAACCGTCTTATTCAACCAGATTGCGCTCGATTTTATGGCGCGCATCCATTCGTCAGCGCATTGAATTAAGGAGTTCAGCATGAACCGTAATGTTGAGTTTGGTGTATTCCTGCCCGTGGGCAACGGTGGCTGGATCACCTCAACCACCAGCCCTCAGCTGCCCGCAACTTATGACTACAACAAAGAAGTGACTATCCTGGCGGAACAGCTGGGCTTTGATTTCGCCCTGGCGATGGCGAAGTGGCGCGGTTACGGCGGCCCTTCACGCCACTGGGATATTACGCTGGAAAGTATGACGACGATGGCCGGCCTGGCTGAAGCAACCAGCCGCATTGGCGTCTGGGGCACCGTTCACACGATGGTGTTTCACCCGGCGGTGATTGCCAAAATGAGTGCGGTGCTGGATCAGATCTCTAAAGGCCGCTTCGCGCTGAATATCGTTTCGGGTTCCAACCCCTCCGATCAGGGGCAGATGGGGCTGTGGATGGATCTGGACCATGCCGAACGCTACGAACTGGCCGCCGAATGGCTGACGGTGCTGAAACGTCTGTGGACCGAAGATCGCGTCGATCATCAGGGCAAGCACTATCAGCTGACTGACTGTATGTCGAACCCGAAACCGGTCACGCCGCCGCCAATCATCTGTGCCGGGGCGTCAGATCGTGGCTTCCTGTTCACCATGGAGCACTGCACCGCGAGTTTTATGCTCGGCTCTGACCATGACGACTTCATTAAAACCGGCCTGCGCGCAAAAGAACTGGCCGCTCAGCAGGGCAAACCCGATTTCAAAACCTATGGCCTGTTCACCATCGTGCCGGGAACCACGGATGCCGAAGCGCAGGAGCGCGTCGCATTGTATGACGCCGGGGTCGATACCATCGCCCTGGATAATCAGACGCGCGAATACTCAGGCGACAAGAGTTTTAAACAGAACACCATGGCACAGCGGTTTGTGTCTCAGGGTGAACAGCGCAACTCAATGACGCGCGCCGCACTGGTGGGTTCGCCAGAAACCATCGGCAACAAACTGGCGGCGATCATCAAAGGTGCGCAACTCGATGGCGTCACGGTGATTGTGCCGGATTTCATTGCTGACCTGCGCACCGTGGGTACGGAGGTGCTGGAAGTGCTGGAGCAGAACGGCGTGAACACCAACGCCCGCGCCTGGCAAAAATCGAACAGGTCCTGATTTGCAGTGACGTGAAGGCTGAAAACGACACTCAGCCACTTTCTGATACATCTTCCCCGCGATGCGGATTGCCAGGAGTCGGGCTATGAAAATGAAAATGATGTTGGCTATTGCAGTGAGCGCTGTAATGAGTTGCAGCACAGTGGTTCACGCTGATGAGAGCAAACCGCGCGTGGCCGCCCTGTTCACCCAGACGGTAACGCAGGGATCATGGGATATGGCCGGTTATGCGGCTTTCAAATCGATGGCGACCAAAGAGGGTTTCACGCCGAGCTATCTCGAACACACGACGTATGAATCCGCCCCTTCGGTGCTGCGTCAGCTGGCCTCAGACGGTGTGAAGCTAATCATCGCTCACTCTTCGGGCTATTCAGCCGCCATCAAGGAAGTTGCCCCGTCATTCCCTAATACCCAGTTCGTGCTCTATTCCTACGAAAGCACCACATCCAACCTGCCGAACTATTCGGCCTGGTCGGTTGACTGGGATGAATATGGTTTTGTTTTAGGTGTCCTGGCAGCATCAGCCAGCAAGACGGGCCATATCGCGGTCATCAGCGGTGAGCCGATACCGTCTGCGGAACGTACCGTGCAGTTCATCAAAAAAGGCGCCGCTTACGTTAACCCTAAAGTGGCGGTGGATTCGGCCTACGTTGGCTCGTTCACCGATGTCGCGCGGGCGAAAGAGATTGCCACCGGCGCTATCGCCCGCGGTGCTGATTTCGTTATCCCGTCAGCGGATACCGCCGATGCCGGTATTCAGCAGGCGGCCGATGAAGAGGGCGTGCTGACCATTGGGTCTTACACCGACCAGTCCAAATCCTTCCCTAACTCCATCATGACCTCCACGGTGATGAACTTTGATAAGTCCTACGCCGACATTGGTAAACACTTTGCCGATCATCAGCTGGGCAACCGCATCATCACCGAGAATCTGTCCACGAATGGCTGGACGCTCGCCACGCCATTTGCCCATGTCGGCAAAGATGTGCAGGACAAGGTGTTTAAGGTCATCGCGGATCTGAAAGCCGGCAAAATCAAGATCGAGGATTAAAACCATGTCCAGTCCCGTCATTGAACTCGACCACGTATCAAAGCGTTATCCCAACGGCTTTATGGCGCTTGAGAAGGTTTCTCTGTCTCTTTTTGCTGGAGAGATCCACGCGCTGCTGGGCGAGAACGGTGCGGGCAAATCAACGCTGATGAACATCCTTTACGGGGTGCATGAACCCAGTGAAGGGGGGGTGCTGATGGCGGGCCGTCAGGTGATTCACCGGCGGCCCGCCGATGCCATCGCCAATGGTATTGGTATGGTTCATCAGCATTTTAAGCTGGTTGCGCCATTTACCGTGGCAGAAAACCTGATGTTAGTGGCGCGCGGCGAGCGCCGGAAAACGCTGAGACGACACGATGACATCCGCGCTTTTATGCAACGTTACGGCATGGACCTCGATCCGGCGGCGAAAGTTGACCATCTGCCGCTGGCGTTACAGCAGCGGGTAGAGATCCTCAAAGCACTGGTGAATGACACCCGCGTACTGTTACTGGATGAGCCATCCACCCTCCTGACGCCCGATGAGATCAGCGCGTTGTACCAAACCCTGCGTCGGATCTGTGAGAAAGGTACCTCAGTCGCTGTCGTTACCCATAACGTGGACGAAGTGCTGACCAATGCGGACCGATACACCGTTCTGCGGCGCGGTAAAACCAATGGCAGCGGACTGATCCGAACCTGTACCTCCGACGAACTGGTGGAGAAGATAGTCGGGCGCGCCGTCACGATGGGCACGCGTATCGGCGCACGGCGCCAGCCCGGTGAAGAACAGATGCGTGTGACCGCTGTGAACCTGCGGCCAGGCAGCGGTTCGCCAGGGCTACAGGATATCAACCTGACACTGTCAGCCCGTGAGGTGATTGGCGTAGCCGGTGTGGAAGGCAATGGACAAAGCGAGTTGTTCGAATTGCTGGCGGGACAGCGCAAGCCAGACAGCGGCGGAATGACCCGGCGCAGTGACAGCGTCACGGTTGCCCTGGTACCCCAGGATCGTCATCACGAAGGCCTGTCTCTCGATCTGCCGGTTTCCCACAACCTGCTGTACGCCAAAATTATGCAGGGTGAGTATCGCCGGTTTGGCCTGCTGAACCATGCCGCCATCGCCGACCGTGCACGGGAAATGATCGCCCAGTCCGATATTCGCACCCTCTCTCATGCCAGCCCGGCCCGCGCGCTGTCAGGGGGGAATCAGCAGAAAATTGTGGTAGCGCGCGCCATGGCCGCTGCGGCGTCGATCGTCGTGGTTTACCAGCCAACGCGCGGGCTGGACATGGCCGCCGCCGAATCGGTGTTAGTCCGTCTTGCTGAAGCCGCCGATGCCGGGACCACCGTGGTGATTATTTCTTCAAACATTGAGGAGCTTATCCGTGTGTCGGACCGCATTGTGGTGATCAATGGCGGGCGAATTACCGGGGAAGTTACCGGCGATAACATGACAGTCGAACGTATCGGCACACTGATGACGTCAGGTCGCGATGCCAGTTTGCAACCCGCAGGAGCAGAACATGTCTGATTCCATTACACCGCTGGCCGGGGCCAGCACGTCATTTCGCCGGGTGCTGACGCAGCTCAGTGAATCCCGATCCCTGTGGGTGACCCTGTGCGCGTTTGCGGGTTCTTTAATTCTCGGGCTGGCGCTGATTACGGCAATGGGCGTCCCGCTACATGCGGCCGTCAGCGTCGCGTTTGACGGTGCCTTTGGCAATGTCCGCGCCATTTCAGACACCCTGGTATTTATGACGCCGCGTCTGCTGGTGGCGCTGGGCGCCCTGATTGCCATTCGTGGCGGCATGTTCAACCTCGGTGGTGAGGGGCAGCTGCAAATAGGTGCCATCGGTTCTATGCTGCCATTCCTGGCATTCGGTGATATCGGCTCGGCGCTGCTGCCGTTAGCCATTGTCAGCGGCGCCCTGTGCGGCGCGCTCTGGGGCGTGTTCCCCGCCATGCTTAAGGTCTGGCGCGGCATCGACGAAATCATCGTCACGCTGATGATGAATTTTATCGCCATCTACACCCTGAAATTCCTGGTACAGGGGCCGATGCGCCCGGCTAATTCCAATTTCAATATGTCCGCTCAGCTGCCCGCGGATGGCGTGTTCCACACCGTGATTGCAGGCACACGGCTGCACGCGGGGGTATTTCTGGCGCTGCTGATTGCCCTGGCCGTCTGGGTGATGCTGAAGCACAGCGCATTCGGCCTGAAACTCCGCGCCAGCGGCCAAAGCCCGCACTTCGTGCGTCTGCAAGGTCAGTCGGCGGCAAAGAACATGCTCTCCAGTATGGCCATCTCCGGCGCGATCAGCGGCCTGGCGGGCGCCTTTGAAGTGCTTGGCGTGCAGTATCGCCTGATTGATGGTTTCTCGTCAGGTCTGGGATTTGAAGGGCTGGCTGTTTCCTTCCTCGCCGGTCTTGAGCCTTTTGGCGCAGTCATCGTTTCGCTCTACTTCGGCGCGATCAATAGCGCTTCTCTGGCGCTGCAAAGTACGTTTTCGATTCCGGCGGCGTTAGCCGATGTGTTAGGCGGGTTGCCCATTCTGCTGCTTGCAGTGCTGAGTGGCGTGATGCTGGTTAAAGGGAGGCCTGTATGGAATTCAACACTGTAACCCTGGCGCTGTTTCTGGCCGGTGGTCTGCGACTCTGTGTGCCGGTATTACTCGCGGCGCTGGGTGAAACGGTCTCCGAACGGGCTGGCGTATTCACCATCGGCCTGGAAGGACTGATGCTGTTCGGCGCCGCTTCCTCCGCGCTGGGCCTGGCGCTGACAGGCTCCCCGGTGCTGGCGCTGCTGGCCGGTATGCTGGGGGGCTTGCTGGCTGCGGCCGTGCTGGCGGCAGGAACCGTGCTGGCGCGCGCTAACCAGATTGTGATGGGGATTGGCTTCAACTTATTCGCCATCGGCGCCACCTCACTGATTCGCCAGCTGTGGCTAAGCGGCGCGCCAGCGGCCGGCTCAATGCGATCGGTATCAATGCTGAAGCTGCCGTTGCTGTCGGATATTCCGCTTTTCGGTCGGGCGCTGTTTTCACAAAGCCCGGTGTTCTATCTGGCCGTACTGGTGACGCTGGCGTTGTGGGTACTGTTCCGTTTCACCCGCGCAGGCCTGCTGTTACGGGCTGTGGGTGAAAATGCCCTTGCCGCGGATGCCGCTGGTCACTCCGTGCTGGGACTGCGCTTCAGCGCCACATTGTTCACCGGCCTGATGGCGGGGCTGGGAGGCGCCTATCTGTGCATTGTGGCCTCCGGCGGCACCTTCGTTGACAACATGACCGCCGGGCGCGGCTATCTGGCCATCGCCATCACCATCTTCGCCCGCTGGATGCCGCTCCGAGTGCTGGTGGTCGCCATTGTGCTCGGATTGCTCGAAGCCCTGCAGTTCCAGGGACAGTATCTCGGCATCAATATCGCCCCCGCATTGCTGATGGCGATGCCGTTTGTCGTCGCGCTGATCGCCTGGATCATGATGGGACGGGCAGGGGCAGCTCCCGGTGATTTAGGCCGTCCTTTCCTGCGCGGTTCCGGTCGGTAATTCTTTTACAACAATGGGCCAACGCCCAACAGGAGAAACAGATGAATCAGGCAATTAATCCGGAAGGCTGGATTATCGGCAAGACAGCAACCGGCCTTAACCACCTTAACTGGGGCGTCAAAGCGGGGCAGCATGTTTATGTTGCTGGCATGCTTTCAACCGATCCTGTTGATGGCAGCATCGTGGGTGTGGGCGATATTGAAGTCCAGACCCGCCGCGTCCTCGACAGCATCAAAGTGGTGCTGGAGTCCGCAGGCAGCAGTATGGATCACGCAGTGATGAACCAGATCTTCCTGCGCAACCTGGATGACTACCATAAATTCAACGAAATCTACGTGACCTACTTCCCGGCTATTTTGCCGGCACGCTTCTGCGTCAAACTGGAGATGGTGCGTCCGGAGTTTCTGGTTGAGATCGCCACCACCGCGGTTATTCCATCCTGATTAACAGATCTTACAGGGCAGGCCTGATCCCTGCTCTGCCAGAAAAAGAGGTTGTTTCCATGCAATACCGTTATCTCGGTCGCAGTGGCCTGAAAGTTTCCGAAATCTGTCTCGGAACCATGATGTTCGGTGGCGTTACAGACGAGGCCACATCGCAGCAGATTATCTCTGACGCGCGTGATCACGGCGTTAACTTTATCGATACCGCGGATATGTATAACAAAGGGGAGTCAGAGCGCGTGGTAGGCCGGGCGATTAAGCACGAACGCGATCGCTGGGTTCTGGCGACCAAAGTGGGCAATCCTATGGGGGATGGCCCTAACCAGCGTGGTATGTCGCGAAAATGGATCCGTGAAGCCGCACACCACTCCCTCACGCGTCTGGATACTGACTACATCGATGTGCTCTACATGCACAAAGCCGATTTCAACGCGCCGCTGGAAGAAATGGTGCTGGCTTTTGCCGATCTGATCCGTGAAGGAAAGATCGGTTATTTCGCCGTCTCCAACTTTAAAGCCTGGCGGCTGGCGGAAACGGTGCGACTGGCCAGGGAAGCCGGTATTGCCGGGCCGGTTGCGGTCCAGCCTCTGTATAACCTCGTTAACCGGGAAGTCGAAGTCGAGATCCTGCCGTCGGCTGCCTACTTCGGTGCAGGCGCGGTGTGTTACAGCCCGCTGGCTCGCGGCATCCTCACCGGCAAATATCGTCCGGACGTTGCTCCTGACAGCAGCAGCCGGGCAGGGCGCGCTGATCCTCGCATGATGGAAGCGGAGTGGCGCCCGGAATCGTTGCAGGTCGCGAGTCAACTGGCCGCTTATGCAGAACGCACCGGCCGCAAGCCCGCGCATTTTGCCCAGCAGTGGGTGATGCGTAATCAGCTGGTCACCAGCACCCTGGTCGGTCCACGTACCTTTGCACAGTGGCAGGATGGCCTCGCCGCGCTGGATTGCCCATGGTCCGACGAGGATGAAGTATTTTGTGATCAACTGGTTTCACCCGGCAAAAGCTCCAGCCTTGGCCCGGTCGATCCGCATCATCCGATTGAAGGGCGTGTCGCCCGTCCGTAAAACACAACCCATTGATAACGGTATACATTCGCATGACTCACTCTACCGAAACACCACAGGGTTTCCCGATTGCCGACGCTTATCGTGGCGGTATGCGACTGCTGGCCGCAGGGGTTTGCCTGATCACGGCCAGCCATAATAATGAACATGCCGGGATGATCGCGACGGCGGTGACCTCCGTCAGTGCTGAGCCGCCGACCCTGCTGGTTTGTATTAACCGCAATGCGTCCATGTTTCACCTGATTCAGGAAACGGGCCGCTTCTGCGTTAACGTGCTGACAAAAGACGCCATGTCGCTGGTTGACGTATTCAGCAGCTCAGCCCGCCGCGCAGAACGCTTTCAGACCGGGGAGTGGATGAGCACGGCAAATGGTGTCCCGGTTTGTGCTGAGGCGCTGGTCTCTTTCGAATGCCGTCTGGCGCAGATTGTCGACTGGCATAGCCACGGTATCTTTCTTGGCGATGTCACCGATGTGATCCATCCACGCGCAGACGCTGCGCCGTTATTGTATATGGATCGCCGTTTCCACCACCTCAGCGAACTGACGCTTTAGCGTTCAGTATTAACAGGGGATCAGAATGCTTTCTGACGATGCACTGAACTTACTTTTTCTGGAAGCGCGATCGCACAACGGCTGGCGTGACCAGCCGGTGACAGACGCGCAGTTATCCAGACTCTATGCGCTGACGCGAATGGGTCCGACATCGGCGAACTGCAGCCCGGCACGTTTTGTCTTTGTTCGCACACCGGAAGGCAAAGAGAAACTCAGACCCGCGCTCTCTTCCGGCAATCTGCAAAAGACCCTGACCGCACCTGTCACGGTCATCGTTGCCTATGACAACGCCTTTTATGAAAAGCTACCGATGCTGTTTCCACACGCGGATGCGCGCAGCTGGTTTACCTCAAGTCCGTCCTTTGCTGAAGAAACCGCCTTACGCAATAGTTCAATGCAGGCGGCTTATTTGATCCTTGCGGCACGCAGCATGGGGCTGGATACCGGGCCGATGTCGGGTTTTGATCGGGCAAAGCTGGATGAAACGTTCTTCTCAGGCAGCCATTACACCGCGAATCTGTTAATCAATCTGGGGTATGGCGCTACGGAAAAACTTTTCGGTCGTCTGCCGCGATTATCGTTCGATGAGGCATGTGATTTTATCTGAGGTAAGGCGACGAATGCCGCTTTACAGCGGCATCATGATCACAACATCAATTTCCAGCATCAACTCTGGCTCAGCCAGCGCTGATACCTGAAACAGGGTACTGGCGGGCAATTCCAGCCCCGAGAAAAAACCCGCGCGTATCGGGTGAATTTCAGGCACGAGGGCAAGATCAGTAACATAAGTCGTGGTTCTGACAATACAATCGCGGCTGGCGCCCAATCCTTCCAGCAGCCTGTCAATGTTGGCATAAACCTGCTCAACCTGCCGTTTCATGTCATTCACACCCACCACATTGCCGTGTTCATCCCATGCAACCTGGCCGGTAGGAAATACCGGCACGCCGGGTCTGATTTTAACGTGGTTGTAATAGCTTCTGGCTTTGAGACCTTGCGGGTTAATGATTGTCATATTGCTCCTGAATCACTGGTGGAGAAGGGATCGCGGATAAATCCTAACACCAGACCAGAGTATTCAGTACAGGCATTCCGGCTACGCGACGTTGCTGGTTTGGCAACACCAGGCCCGCGGGTCACGCGTGAGGAAATTCAGGCTTACGCGGGTGGTGGTGATCACCACAACATCTGCCTGATGGCTGGGATAAAAGTGGGGCAGCGGTGTGGAGCCTCGCTCCGCTGATTGCCTGGGCTTTGATAAAGTTAATGTTATGAGGTTAGTCACTCTGGATAGAAGATAACGCTTAATAAGGTCAACCCAATGCCTGCCTTTGCTCTCAATCGATATGAAAGAGTGTGTTTTTTCGGACTGCACACACTCTTAGGGGAATTAGTGGTAAGTCACTGCCTTCTGAAATAAGGCAGCAACGGTAACCGGGGTTGCTGTCCCTGTTGCGTAGTACTGTGTGAAATAATTAGCACTCAAAAGTGTTGCTAATAATCATAACTAAAAGCGCATTTTTGATATTAGTGGACATGGCAATTCACTTACAAGGTACGATTAGACAGGAGTTTTTTCAGAGATATCCCCATCTTTTTACTGATGGATTGTTTGATGTTGTAAATTTTCTTGGTTTGCATCGCCATTTCTTCGGCTGTTACCATTAATGATTTACCCCTGACCACATGATCAAGGAATCTGACTTCATTCATGGTTAACGGCCTGACTTTATTTTTTATTTCTCTGTTAATCCCATAGTAAGAATAATTTATATTCTTCTGTATATCATTAATACTTTGCCTGCTGGAAATGACGATCAGATGCACATTCTTTTCATACTTTTTCCAAAACTGTGCAAGCGGCTCCATTTCTCTATCACAGATAATAATGATATTGAGATTTGCTAATCCGAGATATTTAATCCAGTTTCTGTTGGTAAAAAACCAAATATTAGCCTTTGAAAAATCAACATAGACTCCTCCTTTGCTAAAAATGCTTTCGTATTTACCTGAAATGATTGATAAAACCCCTTTCTTCAGGAAGTTATTATTTTCAGGCCAGACAGAAACTTTTTGCAGCGTGCACCTATTCATTGCTGAATTCGGATCATCATCGTTAAACCGGCACTTATAACTGCACGACAAACATACTACATTGATGGTTGAAATCTTTTTCATAATTACTCTCGACACCTTAAATCAAGAGAGCGCTGATATTAATTCCTTTGCTGATGTGGATCAATAAACCAATGAGTTGTCCACTTATCGACCTACAGAAAAATCCTATTTTCGGTTGCCATTGATATTACATGCAATGTTACTGAGATGTTTATGTTTTTTTTGCCCAAAAACCTACCATACCTAAATAGAGTTAGGATAAGTCACAACCTAATTAGGATTAATCTATTAAAACGGTAGGCGTGGTCAATTAAAATAAAGCACTTTTTGCAAAATTTAAATATTTGGCGGTTGGTGACGTTTGATTATTTGACCTGGGTTAATATCAGAAACTTATCTTTAATTAAATTTTTTAGTGGTTTTTCTTTTTCTTTTGTGTATAAATGTCGACTTCCCTGTGTTTATATTTAAGTTGTTTAAATCCCATGCTTTTTGTAACTATGTTATATGCTCCTGCATTTTATTTTTTTAAAAAGATTTGCGCTCCCGCACCACGGACACCGAAACATACTCTTACAAACTTACGTACGCCCCTCTGTTTCCGATGCACATATACAACCCGAATTACCGTCGGCATTTAAAATAATATATGTCACAGTGGTGTTATAATGATAAATATCTTTCATCTTTCTACAGAAATGAAATTGTTAGTCGGATTATTCATCTTAATCACTCTTTGTCTGGTTTTTTTAATTTGCAAATCGTCCTGCCACCCATTTCTTTCTTTCAGGAAGCTGGAAAGGGCCATTGCCAACGGTCAGATTGTTCCATTTTATCAACCTATAGTTGATGCGCAGGAAGGGAAACTCGCTGGCGTCGAAGTACTTGCACGCTGGAAATCGACGAAAGGCAGATTTCTCCCCCCTGATTTTTTTATCCCTCTGGCAGAAAAAACCGGACTGATTGTGCCACTCACCAATCAAATGATGAAATCAGTCGCCATTGATTTGGCGGAATTTTCACGTCACATGGGAGGTTCATTTCACATAAGCTTAAATATTAGTGCTTCGCACATAAACGATGACGAATTGCTTAAAAATTGCCAGAACCTTATCGATAATCTTAACCAGGTTCGTTTAATTCTCGAGATCACAGAGAGAGAACGTTTTGTAGTGACGCCCGAAGTTCTTAAAAAAATATCAAAACTACGGGACATTGGCGTCAGAATTGCGCTTGATGATTTTGGAACAGGCTATTCCAATCTGGATTATTTAAGCGAGATTCATGTCGACATCATTAAAATTGACAAGTCGTTCATCAACTGTATCAGCGAAGGGAATGATTCATTTGTCCTGCTGGACTGTATAATTGAAATGGCGACGAGTCTAAAACTTGACGTCATTGCTGAAGGCGTTGAGTCCTCATTGCAGAAGGATTATCTTGCAGCGAAAAACATCAGGTATGCGCAGGGCTACTACTTCTCACCCCCACTGTCATCTGTTGATTTTATTCAAAAATATATGCATCCGCACTGAGTTGCATCAGCTTCGCGGCGCACGTCGTTAACGAAAAGAGGATCGCTCATCGTCCGGGCGTTAAACAGCGCACACCACTCTGAACGATGATGGTGATATCGACACAATCACCAGACTTTAACGCTGTTCAAATGCAGACCGCACCGCTTCAATGATACGTTGTGACCGCTCAGCATCTTCCAGCTGTGGATATTCTTTCCTGAGCTTACCGGACACCTGCCAGCCATTTTCTTTTACTGAACGTATAATTCGGTTCGCGTCCTGGTCAGGCATCTCCAGCACTTCTTTCAAACGTTCCTGCGCCTGCTGGAATATCACCAGCACTCTGGCCTCATCTGCCATTTCAACTCTGATGGTATGCTCAATGACTTTAGCGGTATAAAGCACATGTGAGGTTAAATCCGGGTAGCGCCAGGCAAAGCGTGCGTCGACATAATCAGCAAAGTAGAAATTGCTCGGCGTTCCATCGTCATACGTCACGATCTCACCAAAATGGCAGGATGTGGCGTATCTGCGCATCAGACGTTTCGAAAAGGCCTCAAGCGTGCGATCGTAACCGACCCGAAAATCCAGTGAGCTGGCGATTGTTGCAGAGACCGGCAGAATAACCCCTTCAGGTAACGCACCGTCGCGTATCAATGTGTCATTGATTAAGAAGCGATGAATGCGGCCATTGCCATCGCGCATCGGATGAATATAAACAAAGCCAAAAGCGATCGCGCCCGCGCGCGCCAGCGGTTCCGCACCGCGTGTGGCCAGTTCAAAGTCGCGCAGCCCATTCATGAAAAGCGGCAGATCTTCGAATTGGGGTGCAACGTAATGGACAATGTCTTCACGCATGGTCGCTTGTCCCACAAAGACGGGCGAGCGACGCAGTCCCAATCCCAGCGCATCATGACCGAGTATCCCTCTCTGCAAAATATGCAGGCTTTCGTCGCTGAGCGGATCGTCGATATGGCCGCAATATTGCGTAATGACATGGGCAAACCGCTGAATACGATCGGCCTGGTCAGCCTCTTTCTCAATTAAAAAACTGGCGCGCGACTCCTTAAAGGTGAGCCAGCTCGCTGTGCGCAGTAAAATATCGGCGCCGAAGGTGTCATCTAAGTCGTGTAATGCGGTGGTCACATCAAAGGAAATGGCGCTTTGGATCTCAGGCGTGCGACGCACCAGCGGGCAAAAATCGGGCGATCCCGGCAGATTGTCATTGATGCGCCAGCGTTTAACTTTTTTTACTGATGTCCGGGTCAGATAGTGTTTAGCGGAGATCGCATCAATATACCCGCCATTGGTCACATCAGGCACATCGAGCGTGTTTCCTGTCAGCCACTCATAGAGAAATCCGGCACGGCGCGCATATTGCCCGAACGGCTCACGCAGGCACCAGTTTTGCAGAGGTTCAGGGCCGGTTGCCGCAAAGAGCCGGGCAAAAAACTCCAGATGGATCTCTTCATATTTGAGTCCAAAGGCAAAGTGCCCGGAAAAGCTGTCATCGGGTTGATACCCTGGCGGATAGCGTTTTTCGATATGCCCCTGGATCTCGTGGTCGGCCCGAACAGTGCCAATGGAGGACTCCACACGCAACGGCTGAACCGGATCAATGTTATAAAGCCTGGAGAGCGCCCGGAATCCTACCAGCATCAGCCATTTCCTCTAACAAAGGAGTTAAAACGATAATTTAAGGCGACTATAGCGTGAAAACGATAATCTCACCAGGTTGAACTGATAATTTTCGCCTGGAAATATTAATAAAACCGGGAGTAGCGCCGAAAATGATAATGTTTGCTCAAAGGAGAAGCCAGGGTAGTGGTGATCAACACAACGCCTGCCTGACGCAAAGCGGAGGTTTTTCCCGGATATCATCAATGTCCATTTCAAGATAATGGAAGTCTTATTCGCGACATAACGACAGTCGCTAAATGCGTAAGCTGGACGCATTCTCATTAACGAGTGCGTCCTATGATCAAATCCACAAGGCTGTGTCTGGCCTTAATCCCTCTGTTTTCAGCAGGTTGTTCCTCCGGGCCTGACCAGCCTCCTCTGACGACATTGCCTGTCAACATTGACCGGCAAAACACGCTCTCTCCTGATAAGTGGTGGACCCTGTACCACGATGCCGCTCTGAATCAGGCCGTAGAACAGGCGCTGACCAATAACCGCGACCTGCGCATGGCGGCGGCAAATCTTCAGGCTGCGCGTGCGATGCGTGATGAAACCGATGCTAAACGTCTGCCCGCCACTGTCCTGACCAGCCAGGCGGGCTACGGCAGCACGGCGCAGGATCAGCTGGAAGCCGCCCTGAATCAAAGCGACCACATCCGTACCGGTTCGCGCTATGGCATTGGCATGGATGTGCAGTGGGAAATTGACCTTTTTGGTCGCCTGCGTTCCCTGAGCCGGGAAGCCAGCGCGGATACGCTGGCGATGATGGCCGCGGAAGAGGGCGCGCGCGTGCTGGTTGCGGCTGAAACCACCCGCGCCTGGCTGAATGCCTGTAGCTACACACAGCAGATCGGCATCGCACAACGTTCGCTGCTGCTGGCGCAGCAGGGACAACAGCTGGCCAGCCAGCTTTATCAGTCGGGCGCAGGCGTCGAACTGGATGTCTTACGTGCCCAGAGCCAAGTCGATGTGACAGCAACGGCACTGCCGCCGTTGCAGGCCGCCCGGCGCAACGCCCTGGCTGAACTTGCCGTATTAATGGGACGTCTGCCAGACAACCCGCCAGCCGCGGCGCTGATGTGCCAGTCGCCTCCGTCGCTGACCGCCATTCGCCTGCCCGCGAGCCTGGGGATGACGGTGTTAGGCCGTCGTCCGGACGTTATGCAGGCTCAGCAGTCATTGATTGCCGCCACGGCCGGCATTGGCATCGCCACCGCCGATCTCTACCCACGAATTTCACTCGGCGGCAGCGTATTCAGCTCAGCCCATCAGCCTGATGGCTGGGATAAAAGTGGGGCAACGGTGTGGAGCCTCGGTCCGCTGATCTCCTGGTCATTCCCGAATATCAGCCAACAACGCGCACGTCTCGCCCAGGCGAATGCCCATGAACAAGCCGCGCTGGCGCATTTCGACGCCACTATCCTCGGCGCGCTCAAAGACGTGCAGCAGGGCATGACGGACTATGACACCGCCCTGCAACAAAACGCCACACTGCAACGCGCGGCGGCGACCAGTCAGCACGCGTTGCAGCTCGCGGCAATCGCCAGAAAAGAGGGGGCCGCCACCGCGCTGGAGTATCTCGACGCACAACGTACCGATATCGCCATCGAGAACCAGCTGGCCAGTTCCCATACCCAGCTCATCGCTAGCCAGGTGGCGCTGTTTAAATCCCTCGGCGGCGGCTGGCAGCAGGCTCCGGCTATTTCCCTGCCCGCACCAAAGCGTGCGGCTGTTGCATCCCCGCTCTCCCTTGTCGCTAACAGAGAAGAAAAATAATGACTCAGAATCCACAGGCTGCTGAGAAGCAGACCTTTATTCATCGCCGTGCCAGACCGCGCCCCCGTACCCTGGTCATCGTTATGGTTATCCTGGTGATGGCGCTGGCATGGGGCATTTACTGGTGGACCACCGCCCGCTGGATGACCGATACCGATGATGCCTACGTGCGGGCAGACATCGTCACCCTGGCTCCGCGAGTCAGTGGTTATCTGGCATCGGTGGCGGTGCAGGATAATCAGCGGGTCACCGCAGGACAGCTGCTGGCGCGCATTGATGCCAATGACTATCAGGCAAGGGTCAACAAGGCTGAGGCGGCGGTAAAGGCGGCGGAAGCGGAAAAACGGCTGCGGCAGGCGCAGGTGCTCAATCTGGATGCGCGTCAGCCGCAGCAGAAAAACCGCATCGACGAAGCTCAGGCCGCCGTGCGCGCGGCGACGGCCGAATCTGACCGTGCCGTGCACGAGGCCCAGCGCCAGCGCCGCCTCACCAGCCAGAATGTCGGCAGTGAGCAACAGCTGGAAGCCGCCAATGCCCAGCGGGACAAACTGATCGCCGCTGTAGCGCAGACGCAGGCCATGCTGGCGATCGCCAGACAGGATATGCAGGTGCTGGCGAGCGAACGCCAGGCGGCCGTCGCTGAACAGGATAAAGCCGACGCGGTGCTGTTGCAGTCGCAGGCACAGCTGAAGCTGGCGCGGATTGATTTAGCCAGTACGCGGATTATCAGCCCGATGACCGGCACCGTGGGCCAGCGATCCATCCGGGCCGGGCAATATGTTGAGACCGGTGCACCGTTACTGGCGGTGGTCCCCGACGACATCTATGTGATTGCCAACTTTAAGGAGACCCAGCTTGATCAGATGCGTATTGGGCAGCCTGCGGAGATTACCGTCGATGCGTATGGCGGCCAGCGCTATCGCGGAACGGTAGACAGCTTTGCACCGGCCTCTGGCGCGCAGTTCGCGCTGTTACCCCCGGATAACGCCACGGGCAACTTCACCAAAATCGTTCAGCGTATGCCGGTGAAAATTCGTCTTGATAAGGGGCAGAACGGGGCCGGGGATATCCGTCCTGGCATGTCCGTTCTGGTCACCGTGGATACGCATCATGGCTGATCAACAGGTAATGGAACGCACCGATCACATCCCGATGCGTACCTGGGTTGCGGTGCTGGGCAGCGTGGTCGGGTGCTTTATGGCGGGCATGAACGTGCATGTCACCAATGCATCATTGCCGGATGTGCGTGGCTCGCTGGGCGCGTCATTTGAGGAAGGCTCATGGATTACCACGGCCTACCTGGTGGCGGAGATTATCATCATCCCCGTCACGGGCTGGCTGGTGTCGATCTTTTCGATGCGCAGGGTGCTGATGACTGGCACCACCGGTTTTGTGATCTTTTCGATCTTCTGTTCGATGGCGCCCAATATCCAGACCATGATCGTTGCCCGTGCGTTGCAGGGGGCATTTGGTGGCGTGCTGATCCCGCTCTCTTTTCAGCTTATCGTCAGTGAGTTGCCCGCTAAGAAACATGCACTGGGCATGGCGCTTTTTGCCGTGGCTAATAATGTCGCTCAGGCCGCCGGGCCGTCGCTGGGCGGCTGGTTGACGGATGTTTATTCCTGGCGCTGGATTTTCTATTTACAGGTGCCGCCTGGCCTGTTGCTGCTGGCGGCGATTGGCTGGTCGGTTAAGCCCCAACCCATGATGCTGGAGAAATTACGCCAGGGTGACTGGTGGGGCATCATCACCATGGCGGTGGGGTTGTCGGCACTCCAGATTATGCTGGAAGAAGGCGGCCGCAATGACTGGTTTTCCTCACCCTTTATCATCAATTGCGCACTGCTGGCGACCCTCGGGCTGGCCGGGTTTGTCTATGTCGAACTCAGGAGCAAAACGCCTTTTATCAATCTGCGTCTGCTGGGACGTTACAATTTTGGGATCGCCAGCCTGATGCAGTTTTGCTTCGGCGCGGTGGTCTTTGGCGTGGTGTTTCTGGTACCGAACTATTTTGCTGAGGTGCATGGCTATAACGCCAGTCAGATCGGCATCATGATGATCCCCTATGGCATCATTCAGTTCATTATGTCTTTCGCCACGCCGCATCTGATGCGCTGGACCAGCGCGCGCACCGCGATTATTGCTGGTTTTATGATTACCGGTCTGGGCTGCCTGATGAACATCCATCTCAATCCTGCTGCGGCAGCTAACGTGATTGTGCCTTCGCTGGTGGTGCGGGGCGTCGGTCAGTCCCTGGTGGTGGTCGCGCTTGGCATGATGGCGATTCAGGGGCTGGAAAAAGCGCAGGTGGGTTCTGCCTCCGGTCTGTTTTCCATGGTCAGAAATGTCGGCGGCGCGGTCGGTATCGCGTTGTCCAGCCAGATTGTGGTGGAGCGGGCCAGGTTCCATGCCGCGCGTATCGGTGAAGCCATTACGCCGTTCGCGCAGGCCAGCCAGGAGAGAATCGTCGCCATCGTGAATACGCTGTCTCAGCAACATCCTGACCACACGGCAGCGCTCCACGGGGCAGGTTTCGCCCATTTACGTTTGCAGGCCATCGGGCTTATCAACCAGGAGATACAGCGGAATGCGTTGCTGATGTCATATAGCGATGCATTTTATGTTGCCGGCGTCGCCATGCTCGCCTGCGTTATCGCCGGACTCGTATTGCGCAGGAACGCGGATTAACGGTAAAAGGCCGATGGCGGCAGGCCAAATTGCCGCTTAAAAACTGCGGCGAAAGCGCTCTGGCTTTCGTAGCCGTGCTGCAAAGCAACCTGTAAAACAGGCTGTCCCTGTGCCAGCGATTCCAGCGAGAGCAGCAGCCGGGCCTGCTGCCGCCAGCGGCCAAAGGTCACACCGGTTTGCTTCTGGAACTGACGATGGAATGTTTTGACGCTCATCGCCAGCATGGCAGCCCAGTCATCGGCCTTTCTGGCATCCGCAGGGTCGTCAGCCAGCTGCTGACAAACGCGCAGAATGCGTGAATCCTGCGGCCAGGGAAGATTGAAAGGGAGGATCGGCAGGGTACAAAGCTCATCAAGGATAAAGCGCATCAGACGTGCATCCCGGCTTTCCGGCGCATAATCGCCCTCAACGCGCGTCGCCGCCAGAATCAATTCTCTTAACAGAGCCGACACCTCAATAACGCAGTCATCGTCGGGCAGCCCTGGGAGCGCATCAGGTTGCACGAAGATACTGCGTATTCTGGCGGCTCCACGCATACGCACCGTATGGCTGATGCCCGCTTTGAGCCAGACCCCTCTGCTGGGCGGCACGACCCAGCGACCCGCGCTGGTTTCAATCACCAACACCCCTTCAATGGCATACAGCAGCTGAGCGCATTGATGACTGTGCGCGGGAATAATATGGCCATTGGCATAATCAACAGCGACACCGACGACGGGCATTGAGGGATTATCGTAAATCTGTCCGGGACTTTGTACTGCCATGTGCCAACCTCCTTCTTTACCAGGACATTACCGAATTCCGTAACCTATACCATGTCATCGCTGATACGGGCAGATTATACGAAGATGAATGAATTAATCTGTGCAGCACCAAGAAAGACCAGTAGTAGCCCCCTCGTCATGCGCAGAGGACAGCCCGGAGTCGATAAGCAGTCGTCTTTCTGGTATATCTGAAGCGTTTCGTGAGCGTTTTAAGGATGAAAAGCAATGAAAGTTAGTGAAGAAGCCCTGCTGCGTTCCGGTTTCAGCCCCGCAGACCTGCGAAAAGTTAAAAACAACCTCGAAAGCTACGGCGGCACCCTCGGTGATGCCATACAGGATCTGTCCAGGCGCTTCACCATCGCCGTGAGTGTTGTCCTGTGCTGTATTGCCGTATTTATTTTTCTGCTGCTTTTCGGCTCCAGCGAGACCGTTTTTTCCGGGGGAGTTGCACTGCTTTGCGGCATTGCGGTTGCCATGTTTGTACAACCGCCCGTACTGTCTTATAAGTCCTGGCGATACCGGAGAGCGAACAGGAATTAACGACGTTGCTGATCGGTCGTGAGAAGGTCAAAAATCACTTTCGCCTTAACGCCATAATCTACGATTTTCATCGTTAATTTTGGCCTACTCATGGTGTCAACTTTCCGGTAATAGTCACGGGGAAGCCAGCGGAACAGACGCCACGCGCCGGGTTTTCTTGCCAGTCCGAAGACACTGTAGACGCTGGCGCTCAATGTTGCGGTGTTGTAGAACGCCAGCCCTGTGTTCGGGCTGAACCCCATAAACTGAGCAGCCTCCATTGCCCCGTCCGCAAACACCCCCTCTGAATGCGACTCATTTCCATAACGGAGATGACTGACTTCTTTCGATATGCCGTTGATACCGTCAATGAATAGAGTGGCCCCGGCAAGCATACCGATGGGCGTCATGGAGGAGATCATAATCATCCCCCCGAAAAGGGCTACACCAGATAAAACAACGTGAACGGCTGAAATGACATAGCCGACAATTTTGTTATTTTCCCGGATAAACTCCACTTTCGCGATGAGCTTCGCGGTCTGCATCCGCAGCAGTCGGTCCTGTTCCCGCAGATTTTCCGTCTCTTCCCGCAGTTTTTTTATACATGCTATACAGTCTTCATCTGTTCTGGCCTGGCGGGCTGCGGCGAACTGTTTTTCCACCACATCCCTGATTTCCTGAACAAACTGGAGTCGGGTCAGGCTGTCGCGCAGATGAAAGCCGGATATCACATTTGCGACATCGACCAGTTTTCTCGCTTCCAGATTGACCATCGTTTCTGCCCATACCCGGTCGCGACCGCCTGAGCGCATCATTGAAAGTAGCGCTGCATCCATTTTCACTCTCCCTGTAGGTTCTACTGTTTAAAAGATGATAAACCATTATCCTCATGAGTAAACCAGGCACGAGGAGGGAGCAAGATGAAGGCTTAATGAATCCTATCGAGGTACTTGTTTAACAGGGAATCGCTATTTTAATTTTTCCAGGCATTCTAAATTACTTAACACAACCATGATTATGGGTAAGTTTTGTGCTATTACCAAAGGTGTATAATTCAGCATAAATAGTAAAACACATAATGCTTCGAGTATTTCCTCATATTTATTACCTATTTTTTGGAAATTATAATTAAAATTTATGCCTCCTGGAGAAGAGTTTCCTTTCGAAAGCGGCACAACACTTCGGTTGTTAAAATAATGATACAATAAATTTACAATTTTCCAATTACCAGTCAGTGGTAGTCTCTGGTCGAAGCTGTAAAATTTTTAATTTTTAAAAAATATTAATTATTGACCTGGTATTTTAATCGGTATTTACTGACGGGGCTGGTAGCTCATCTATGCGCTTTTGGAGTTGTCATTGACCAACCAGAAACATTGGTGAATATGGTGTAAACCGCCAGAGTAAAATCCATCTGACAGTAGATGTACATGTTCTGGCTATCGCGCTCAGCCATGCAACTGATGCAGGTTATACAAACTCAAGAAAGGACTCTCTTTTTTTATGGAAAAAAAATCCAACTCAGACTTGACTCAGGCCAGGCTCGAAAATATATATTTAGACCTTCATAGTCGGAAAGCAACGTCTCTGGGATTTCTGTCCAATCAGGCATTCGACTATTCTGAAATTTTCCCTTTTTTTAATCTACATATAAGCAATATAGGTGATCCCTTCCTTGCCAATTCTACACTGTTGAACACACGTGAGTTAGAGCGGGAAGTTCTTGAATATTTTTCCAGATTATGGAATGCCACGTCCCGAACTCCGTTAATCCCAGAATCATACTGGGGATATATTTTGGGCATGGGCGCAACTGAAGGAAATCTGTACTCTCTCTGGAGTGCACGCGAATATTTTCACACTAAATTAACTTCCGGAAAGTTAAATCACTCAACAAACTGCCATCCGATACTCTTTTTTTCAGTGGAGTCGCATTACTCTATGGAAAAAAGTTCTCGTATGTTAGGCATCGCCACTTTTCAGGAAACCGGTAATAAGGATTACCCTGGCCAATGCCCTGTTACGCCAGATGGTCACTGGCCACGGGGAATACCTGTGGATGAACATGGGGCTATCAAACCTGAATTGCTCGCAATGCTGGTCGGTTTTTTCGCTGCGAAGGGGCATCCGCCTATTATTGTGCTTAATATTGGAAGCACTTTCCAGGGCGCGTTTGATGACCCAATACTTGTCTGGGAATATTTATCCCCGGTTCTTGCACAACACAATTTCTGTACTCTGACTGATAGTGACAGTCGTCCGGATTTCTGGATCCATATTGACGGTGCGCTGGGTGCAGCTTACCTGCCTTACCTTGAAATGGCTTTTCAACAGAAAATGACCCCAGAGAAAGGACCGCAGTTTGATTTTTCTCTTCCCTGGGTAAGTTCAATCGTGATGAGTTCGCATAAGTGGTATGGCGCACCATTTGCTTCGGGCATTTATATGAGCAAAGAAAAGTACCGGATGTTACCTGCCACTGATCCTGAATATGTTAACTCTCCAGACACCACGTTGTCTGGCAGCCGGAACGGTCTGTCTGCTTTGCTACTCTGGTACACTATCACCACTGTCACCTCACAGATGCAGGCAGAAACGGCCGCCAGATGTGTGGCACTGGCTATATATGCCAGTGAGCAACTGGAAGCGGTTAAAACCATTCATCCTTCATTTCAGGTAGCACAGGGGCCACAGTCGCTGGTTGTCCGCTTTACCCGGCCACAGGATAAAATATTCCAACAATTTCACCTCAGTGGCATCGGAAAGTTCGCCCACATAGTGATCATGCCACATGTCACCCGTTCCGCGATTGATCTACTTGTCATGGTTCTAAGGGGGGCAGATGCTTTTTCTGATTAATTTTTTATTATTTTTTGGTTAAGTAAAACCTGGATAAATAAGTATGCCCAGAGTGAAATGGAATGATTATCTGTTGTCCAATTAATTAAATAAGGAGATTAAAATGCAATGTATACAGGTCAGGGATTCAGATTTAGATAATATATGTGATCTTCTGGCAGCTGAATTTTTCAACGATCCGATATATAAATTCGTCTTCCCTAATCCGGTAGGTCGGATTGACAGACTGTGGCGTTTTTTTCGTATCTACGTTGATCTGGCCAGAGAGTATGGCGGCATACTACTTGTCGAAAATTATGCGGGAGTTCAGATCTATTTTCGACCTGAACTGATTGAGAAAAGCAACGAATCTCTTGATATTGATCACCGTCTACGCCAGGCGTGTGGATCAGACTATACGACTGTTGCTGCATGGATGAAAGGGTGTGACAATTATCATCCCCGAACCCCACCTCATTATTATTTGTTTCTCACGGCAGTCGAGAGCGCATATCGGGGCCATGATGGAGCAAGAGTGATGAAAACTTTGTTCAGAGAATTAACTACTATACTCGATAAAGAGAGTATGCCTTGTTATTCTGAGTGCACAAGGCGTGGTGGACTCGGAATATCCAGACCTTTTGGTTTTCGATATGGAGGATCTGCCCGACATGTAGAAGGTTTTCCTGAATTTTATCCGATCTGGCGTGAGCCGCAGAAGACAGTTGTATAAATGTCATTGCGTTCATAAATAGCGCGATCCTTTAAATGCGAAAGCAATGAGTTCGGTGATCGGCTGAGCGATCACTTTTGATAGGGTGGATGACGCTGAGAATTATTTATCGAGCCGGGAATAAGGTTGAGTTCATTGGCTAAGCTAATGGCATGTTTTGCATTCTTAACACCAAGTTTTCTGACTGTTTTTCCCATATGGAATTTTACCGTGCTAACGGTGACTTGCAGGATCTCAGCTACTTCAGCATAGGTCTTTCCGGTACTGCTCCAGTAGAGCACTTCAGCTTCACGGGTAGACAAAACCGTATTAGCTGCATTCATTTCTCCAGGTTTCCTGTATACCTGAAGTAGCATTTCATGAGTTTCAAGTAAAATTCCATGAAAGTCATTTTTATGTTTTTCTATAAGTTCACCGACGTCAGCCATCAAAAATTTATCGAAATATAAGGATAATGTTGCCAGATTATTACAGTGGTCATGAAGAACAAAAGTATACCCACATAAAAAGCTAAAAGATTTTAAAATGAAAACCTTATCCATGGGCCAACAAGAATTAATCTTTATGCTATCATCCCAGACAAAAGAGGTAACGCGATTCAGCGCATTGATAACTACAGGATCGATATTTTGATATTTATTTTCAAGATACGCGTTGGCAAAATCTTCTGAAATGTTATTAATGATTAGTATATTATCTGTATTTTTCTTATCCATTACTGCATAGGCGTGGCTAATATTGCCGTATTTTGCTATTCGTTTTTCTAAGCTCTCCTTTACATAACTATTTTTTACATTATCTGAAAAATAACTGTTCATTAATCAACTCTCTTTAAAAAATTGATGTTGCAATAATGATTCCTTCTCAAGATAAAGTAAATCTCAAGATTTAACATAGTATTATAGCCGATCCCATAGGGAAAGTCTGTCGTGCATAAGTAGAGTTATGCCCTGACATGAATGAAAACGCCTGCCTTATGAGAGAAAATGTTCAGAATGGTGCCGGGTACGGTTTTCTGCGAAATATTGGACCCGAAGCTACTGCAGCACCCCAACCATCGTTAGCCCGCTTCAGGGTCGTGTTAAATCATCCAACCCGTCATCGGTCTAACCGGTGGGGTGGTAACATGGCGTCCATCAGCAGTTAGTGAGTGTTACTTCTCAATTCTAATTAACGACCAGCCCTGCCGATACATACAGTTGTTAATAAGGACACTTCGCTGGCTTTCGTTGAGATCACTGGTGTAGTAATGAGTGTTCTGCCGTTTTGTCTTTTCATCATGTGATATATATTTACCGGTTATTATATTACCCGGTGGCAGTTCGCGGAGTGCCTCTACTGCACAATTCGATTTATCAAGAATTGCCTGCTGCTGTGTAACACCAGGCTTAACCCATTGATATTCTACACAACCTGTTAAAAGAAGAGTAAGTAAAAGCAAAGTAAAATTTTTCATAACGAATTTTTCCATAAAAGATGATAATCCATGCAAGCGGCAATATTGTTCTAAAATATTCACACTCAGTAAATCCCAAACGAATAAAAAGTAAAAAACCAACCAATTTCATTAAGTAAACCCCAACTTAATAATTTGGTAAAGTTCAAAGTCAATGAGATTATTCTTTCCAATATCTGAGTATTTCCTGAATATGTAATATATTCAATTTAAGGAGTTGCTGGAGTTCAGCATCAAGGAAGCATTGAACGCATAACATTGCGCTAAATGCTGTCAATATAGCTTTCTCGGAGTGATTCGTTATGAAGAAAGAGAAGCTGGAAGACGTTAAAAACGAACCTGTCAAAGTGGATAAACACGTTGATACAGTCAAATTTATCTCAGCGGATGAAGACGAACAGGAAGGAAATTTCGAGTTCCTTTGTTGTCGTGGAGGTAGCATGGCTGGCAACAATACCGGAGAGGGCGTGAATCGTCATCAGCTAAGGCTGTTGTAATGTACAAAGTTAAGAAGGTGAGAAAGATAAACTGATAGCGTTTCACCGTGCAGCTCCTGTTTCAACTTACTGAGGAGAAGATGGGCACAATTTAGGATCAAATACCTGCTTCCAGTCCTGCTTCATATCCACCACCGTCCAGCCATTTTTCCTGGCCAATACCAGGCCGTTGACCAGCTTTCCGCTGGCAGGGGGATGACTGTCATAGGCATATTCGCGTGCGGCGTCGGTATGGTGCACCAGCAAACCAAAGGTTTTGGCGTTCGGGTTAGTGGTGGTGTATTGCAGCATTGGCACGTCCCCGTCGCTGTTGCCAAAGGCTGCCACCGGGCGATGCCCCATAAAGAGATGAATCGCAACAGGTTTGGCGCTTTCATCATCCAGAAACGCACCGTTCATGGTTTTACGCAACTGCGAGCCATCACCACTGAGGGCAAATTCGGAAAATGAAAACGACCCCACCACCTGCTCCGCTGGAATGCCGTACATTTTCTCCGCCAGCACTCGCATAAAATCGACGCCGCCGCCGGAGATAATCCAGGTTTTAAAACCGTTCTTGCGCAGATAATCCAATAGTTCCCGCATCGGCAGATAACCCAGTTGATCGTAGCGGCAGCCGAAACGCGCATGACGTTGTGTTTCAACCCACTGACTCACCCGTTGACTGAATTCATCGGTAGTCATGTTGCTGTGCGTCAGCGTCAAAATCTCGTACAGCCCTTTTTTGCCTTCCTGCTTGATAGCAGCGAGGTCATTATTCAGCACCGCTTTGATCAGCGGGTTGGAGTGCCATTCGGGATGTGTAGGTGCCAGGCGCTTGATCTCATCCAGCGCAAACTGCAGCTGGAACGTCAGCGGGGCTTCAGGCCACAAAGTTCCGTCATTATCAAACACCACATAGCGCTGGTTCTCTGGGATAAAGGTCTTACTGCCACTCTGCGTGGCCTGATTGACCCACTGTTCTATCGCGCGTTTTGCCGGGGTGTCATTCCATGCAGGGAGATCGTCGGCCTGCGCCAGACGCACACAACCCAATAGAGTGAATGCTACAAGCAGCCTGAATTTCATGGTTTTGTCCTTTCATGAGGGATGAGATCGGGAAGCGGTGTTGCGCGCCACATCCCTGACACCTGATGGCCAAAAAAACGTATACCCAGCCACAGTGGATGCCGTAACAGCCACAGCATCAGCAGCAAAAGTAAAATACCCGCCAGACCGTAAGCGAGGTGCCAGCCGTCTTCACCGGTTGAACCTCGCAGGGCATTCTCATCGCCACCCGCACGGGGTGGGGCAATCTGATAGGTCACGCCAGGTAATTCCTGCTGCTGCCACTGATGATGGGTGGTATCCCACCAGCGTAACCGCACCGGCGGCAGCGTCAGTGTGCCCGCCCGATCGGGGATATATCGCAGCCGCTCCTCACGCAGCACGCCAACCACCTCATCACGTCCGACGATTAAGGGTTGCGTGACAGGCGGCAGTTTTTGTTCGCTGCGCCCGGCAATCGCAAACAGCAGCGGGGGGATTTGCGCCGCAATCACATCCCTCGCCTGTAACCTGACTTCGCGTTCAATCACATCCCCGACATGCAACTGGTTATCTTCTGCGGCGCGATAGATCGTCCATTTTTGATCCAGCTGTAATGCGCTGGCAGGGAGAAAGCGGTCCGGCTGCTGCACGCCCGCTGGCCATGCAACCGATTTAACTAACTCGGGCAGATGAACGGTATGCGGGGGCTGCCCCGCCGCTTGTAAGGTGATATCCATGGCGGGAAAACGCAGCGTGCCATTACCCCATGCCATCACCTCACGCTGCATACGTATCCCACTCCAGTTCACACCGTCCTGGTTGCGCGAGACCAGCTCATTCGGTACTTCTCGGGTCAGCAGCATGCCTTGTTCAATAGGCATATCTGGCCATTCTGGCGGTGGATTGAACCAACTGTCTGTCCAGAAGGTCACCACCACCCGAGCAGGCTGTCCCGGCACCATCTGCTCTGGCGTGACAAGGTCACGTGTCAGCGTGATTTCTGCCTGACAACAGAGCGTGAACAGACTCAGCAACAGCAGCCAGCGTCTCATGGTGCCTCCGCAGGGGGTGAATGGTAGAGATTTTCCAAGAGCCCACCGGGCGACAAACTGAGATTGTCATACCACTGGTTGACTTGCGGTGCCGCTTTATCCAGCGGCTGCATATCTTTCTGATTCACGCCCTGGTTTTTCTTCAGATCCTGTTTGATCTCATCGGGACTTTCGTCGGCCTCTTTTCTTTGTTCATCCTGCCGTTCACGCTCTTTTTGCTGCAGTTGCACCACAATCTCCGCCACTTTGGCGCGGTTTTGCTGCGCCATCGCCCAGTCAGGACGCAGGCTCAGCGCCTCGTCATAACGATTAAGCGCCTGCTGCCACTGCTTCTGCTGGGCGTAACAGTTGCCCAGCCATAACAGCGATTCCGCGTTGGCAGGCGCGGCACGAAAAGCCGCCGTCGCCGCAACAAAGTCTCGCGCATAGTAGAGCGCGATACCCCGGCGCAAGGGATCGTTAAAATGTTCAGCAGCCCGAGGATAGTCACCGTGATCAAATGCCAGCTGTCCCTGTTTATCGGGACTGATCCAGGCATCCAGCCAGGCGGCATGGCTTACCGGGGAGTAGAACGTCATGGGGATAAGCAGCAATGCCAGACATAGCAATTGCTGTCGCCATAACAACAGCATCAGGAGCATCGGGGCTACCAGCAGATAACCGCTGTCTTTCCAGTGCAAATCCTGGCGCGCTTGCTGTTGCGCCGTGACGTCCTGCTGAATGTGAGAAACGATGGTCTTGAGATCCTGGTCGTCGTTTCCAGCCAAGGTGACTGGTATGCCGTTATCGCGCAACTGGCTGAACCGCGCGACATTCAACCGGGTATCAATGCCACTTGCTGCTAACTCATCCGGCAGTCTGCCACCATGTGCGGTGCCAGGCACCCAGACTTGTATTGGCAGCGTCTGCTTTGCCAGCCAGGCGGCGTCTGCGGCGCTAAGGTTATCCACCACCAGAATCAGACTCCGTGGCTGGTCCGCCGCAGACGGCAAATTCTGCTGCGCCAGTTTAATGGCGGCCTGCAAGCCCGATCCGGCATCGTCAGGTAACTGGCCAGGCTGCTGCGCGTTGAGAAAAAGCGAGAAGAAATTCTGATCGTCGGTGAGTGGGGTGGTGAGAAACGCGGCGCCACGGTACACCACCAACCCGGCCCGCGTGCCCGGTAACTGCGACAGCAAAGTAGCGATTTTGTGTTGCATGCGTTGATGACGACTGGGCGGCAAATCGCTGGCCAGCATGCTGAGATCCTGCTGCAAAATAAACATGACATTGGTTTGCGGTGTCAGCGCGGCGGGTTGTTCCTTCTGCCAGCTGGGGGCCGCCAAGGCAATGACGCCCAGTGCGAAAATCCACGGCAGCATGGTGCGCCATTGTGAGCGTTGCTGTTTGATCAGCGCCTGCGCAAAGTCGCGGTCCATAATCTGCGCCCAGGCACTTTGTGTCCCTCGGGTCAGCAGAAACAGCAGCGGTGTTAACAATAACGCCAACAGACGCCAGGGATAGATGAAATGGAATTCGCTCATCGATACATGCCCCGCACATGTCGTATCACGCTGATGGCCAGCAACACGAGTAACGCCAGCGTCAGCGGCCAGGCATAAAGGGGACGATGCCAGGAGAACCCGGTGCTTTTCACCTGCGCGGGCGTCATGGCATCAATTTGCTGCCAGACACTTTGCAACGCGTCACCGCCAGACGATGCCGTCCACGCCTTGCCACCGGTCTGCCGGGCGATGTCTTGCAGCAGGGCAACATCAACTTTGTCATCGCCGGTGCTGTTGAGATTACCAAAGGCAATGGTGTGCACCTCAACGTGATGGGTTGCCGCCAGCTGCGTGGCCAGTTTCGGTGACAGCTGTGAAGCGGTATCGTTGCCATCGGTCAACAAAATCGCCATCTTGCTGGCTTCGCTGTCGCCGCTGCTGTCCAGCAGTTTCACCGCCACGCCCAGCGCATCGCCGATCGCCGTTTGCTGGCCGATCATGCCGGGCGCAAGCTGGTTAATACGCGCCTGCAACGCCTGCTTATCCTCACTCAACGGGGCGAACGGCCAGGCGTTGCTGGCGAAGATCACCAGTCCAATACGGTCGGTTTTACGCTGGGCAATAAACTCACGCACGGATCGCTGTACTGCCTGCAAGCGGCTGAGCCCTTGCTGCGCATCGTTGGTCTCCATCGATCCCGACACATCTAACACCAGCACCATATTGCGCATCGGCTTGATAATTTGCTGGGGTGGCATGAGATATTCCGGGCGAGATATAGCGCACACCAGCAACAGCCAGACGCACACGAAGCCGAGCGATTGCCAGACAGAAGGGCGCGGCACCGTCTGTTCCAGTTGCAGGTTCTGCATTAACTCAGGCAGAAACGGCACGCGTACCTGCTCACGCACCTGCGGCTCTTGAGGCAGAAAAAATCGCATCGCCAGCGGCACTAACAGCAGCAGCCAGGCCCATGGCCAGGCAAAATCGATACGGCTCATCCATTCAGACATCCGGTAATCCCTCCAGCCAGGCGGTCAACTGCCGTGATAACCGCTGATTCAGCGCAACATCCAACAGATTGTCAGGCTGACAATAACGCTGGCAGAGGATCTGGCACAGCTCATCATCCAGCGGCATACCGGCCAGCAAGGTCGCAGGGCGAAGGGTCGCGCTGATGTGCGATCGGGGCTGATGAACCAGCTGAATACGTTTAATTAACGCGATCCAGTCATCGACGCGCTGAGTGTCAGCCAGTAACGCTCTGGCTTCGCGCCGCCAGCGATTACGCTGCCAGCGCGCCAGACGAAGCAGGGCATACAACAGTCCAGCCAGCACCACGACGAGTGCCAATCCATACCAACCCACAGGCAGCGGTAACCAGGAAACCGCGCCGGGTAACGCGGGGTGCTGTAAGTCCGGCACGCTAAATCCTTTGGCCAGCATCACATCCCCCTTTGCAGCTGCGACAGCAGGTCTTCGCTCACCACAATCTGATTCACCCGTACGCCGATACGTGACAGGCGCTGTTTCTGCTCAGCTAACCGTGCGATCACGCTCTGACGGATACGGTCACGCAGACCGGCATTTAAAGTGAGAGTGGTTTGATGTGCCTGATAGTGCGCTGAAAGTTGGCCGTGGGCAGGTAAACGCAGATGCAGATCATCCAGCGTGACGAAGGCGCTGATTTCACAGCGCCGCTTTAAATCCGCCAGCAGGGCGACCGCCCGCTTATCGAGGTCGTGAAAGTCACTGATTACCGCCAGCCAGCTGCCAGACGGTACGCGCTGCACCATGCGTTGCAGCATCTCCGTGAGTGACAATTCACCGGGCAGATTTTCGCGGTAACGGCGCGGCAAATCCTGATTAAAGTGGGCTAGCTGCTCCACCAGGGGGGCTAAGCTGTTTTTGGGTGAACGGCAAGGCAGTAACGTGAAATCATCATTGGTAAAGATCAGGCTCCCCAGCCGATCGCCATCATGGCAGCAGCGCCAGGCAATCAGTGCGGCGATACGCGCGGCGGCAACCGATTTGGTTTGCCCACGCGTGGCAAAGTACATATCCAGACGCTGATCGATGACAATAAACACCGGCCTTTCGCGCTCTTCGTTGTACATACGGATCCAGGGCGAGCGCAGCCTTGCAGTAGCCTGCCAGTCGATCAAGCGCACATCATCACCCGGTTGATAGCGACGCAAACTATCAAAATTGAGACCGCGCCCTTGCTGCTTCGAGATCCGTTCGCCGGCCAGTGCACCGGGTGGTATCTGGCCCGGCGGATTGTTCAACGCATGCGCCTCCGCTGCCAGCGCCATCAGGGCTGCCCGGTCGATGGTCAAGGCCTTCGACATTACGCCACCACCGCATCAAGCAGCATTTTCACCACATCGTCAGCCTGACAATTATCCGCGTGCGCCTGATAGCTCAGCATCAACCGATGGCGCAAAACTGCCGGGGCAATCCGCTGCACATCTTCCGGCAGCACCGCATCACGGCCTGCCAGCCACGCCTGCGCGCGTGCGCAGCGATCCAGCGCCAGCGTGCCGCGCGGGCTGACACCCAATAAGATATAGCTGGCAAAGGTCTCACTGAGCCGATCGGGGTGGCGCGTCATCTCTACCAGATTCACAATGTATTGCTCAATGGTTTCGGCCACATACAGAGTTGAAATCTCCTGCCAGCACTGGGAAATTTCAGCTTGTGTCAGCAGCAGTTCGTTAAGGTTTTCCACTGATACCGTTGCGCGCGAGGGCTGATATTTAGCCTGCTGCTCCGCGCGTACCAGTTGCATCACCTGTTGTTCATCGGCTTTTGAGGGGTAGTGCACCAGTACTTTCATCAGAAAGCGATCCAGCTGCGCTTCCGGCAACGGCCAGGTTCCCTCCTGGTCAACCGGGTTTTGCGTCGCCAGCACCATAAACACGCCTGGCAGCGGCCAGGTTTTCCCCGCAACCGTAACGTGCCGCTCCTCCATCGCCTCCAGCAGAGCCGACTGCACACGTGCGGAAGCGCGGTTAATCTCATCCGCCAGGATCAGATTGCCAAACACCGGACCCGGCCGGAAACGGAACTGATCCTCTTCACGGGTAGCGTTTTGCTGATAGATTTCACTGCCAGTAATATCGGATGGCAATAAATCCGGGGTGAACTGAATGCGCCTGTAGTCGCCCTCAATGTGCCTCGCCAGCTCGCGCACCGCGCGGGTTTTCGCCAGGCCGGGCAACCCCTCCAGCAGCACATGGCCATCGCACAGCAACGCGATAATCAACATGCGCACCAGCTCCTGCTGCCCCAGCACCTGCTGATTCATTTGCGCTTCAAGCGCCAGGATTTTTTGCCGAATATCCATCAGGCATGCTCCACCGGTTGTTGTTGCAGCAGCGTGGCGATGCCGACCAGAATCGGTTGCGCGTAATCAAAAAACGCCTTAATACCGGGACACAGATAGTTGAGTCCTAACTCGCCTTCCTCACTGCGCACCAGCCGATTTTTCGGGCATTCGCCGTAACACAACTTGAGATAAGGACAGCGTTTGCAGGCGCCTGGCAGGGTGTCACGCTTACCCATACCGAAGGCTTTTTGCCGTTCAGAAAAAGCGAGGTGGGCCAGCTTAGTGTCATGGATATTGCCGAGCTGGTATTCGGGGTAAACGTAATGATCACAGGAAAAGATGTCGCCATTTTTCTCGATAGCCAGCCCTTTACCGCAAAATTCCGAGGTGACACAAATCTGTGCTGGCATCCCCATGGTTTGCGCGACAGCCGTCTCAAACAGATTGACCTGCACGCGCCCTAAGTCGTTGTTCACCCACTCCTCGAATACCGCGATCAAAAAGTGACCCCAGTCTTCCGGATCAACAGACCAGTCAGTGACAATCGAATCGAGATCGCCTGGCTTAGCACGACGTGTACCGGTAATAGGAATGCTGTCATCACGCCAGAATTGCGGCGCGGTCTGTTTGAAATCCACCGCTTCCACGCAGGGATTGAACTGGATGTAAGTCGCGCCTAATTCACGTGTTAAAAAGCGATAAACCTCTAACGGAAAACGGGCATTGGTACGGTTGACTGTCACCAACGCATTAAACGGCACCTGGTGACGCTTCAAGGCGGCGACACCCTCCATGACTTTGTCAAAAGTCGGTTTACCGCTGCGTGTCAGACGATAACGGTCGTGCAGTTCTGCCGGGCCATCAATTGATAAGCCCACCAGAAAACGATGCTGTTTAAGGAATTTCGCCCAGTTGTCATTGATCAAAATGCCGTTGGTCTGCAGATCATTTTCGATGCGCTGACCCGGCTTCTGGTATTTCTTCTGCAGGGCGACCACTTTTTCAAAGTATTCCAGCCCCATCAACGTGGGTTCGCCGCCTTGCCAGGAGAAAACCACTTGTTCACCATCCTGGCTGTCAATGTACTGACGCACAAACGCCTCCAGCACTTCATCGGACATACCAGGTTTGTCCTGATGCAATAAATTCTCTTTGTGCAGATAAAAGCAGTAGGTGCAGTCAATGTTGCAGCGTGAGCCAGTAGGCTTGGCCATTACGTGAAAGCGACGGGTATAGGCTGGCCCTTTGCCGCTGTACTTCTCCGCCGTAGGCAGTGCCTTGATGGGTAGCGTGGTGCTGTATTTCATCATCGCCTCCGATAGCCGGGTGAGCATGCCACCCGGCATGGAACATCACGTTAGTTGGTTGACGGGTTGCCTTGCTCAATCAGTGCCGATACATCCGAAACGGTAAAGGAGCCCGGTTTCTGCCGCGGCGGGAACTCTTTGAAGCTTTCAATCATCTCTTTAGCGTATTTCTGCGCGCCGCCGAGCAGGAACAGGCGATCATAGAACCAGTGGTTGTAATCCATGCCGTCGCTGCCTTTCTCCAGCGGATCGATTTCCAGATCGAACAGCAAAGGCGTACGCAACTTGGTGAACGGATACTTCCATAGATCCAGACCGGTATGTTCCTGAATCATAAAGTGCATTTTCCACCGACCATAACGCATCGCAAGCAGATCGCCGTCATCGCTCCAGTAGAAGAATTCCTTGCGCTGATCCGGCCCTTTACCCTGCAGGAAGTCGAGTTGGTTATAGCCATCAAGATGCACTTTGTAGGTCATGGCGCTGGTTTTATAACCTTTCAGTAGCTGTTGCTTGATGTCCGGCACACCCGCCGCCGCCACCAAGGTTGGGAACCAGTCGTTACTGCCGAACATGTCGTTGATCACGGTGCCGGGCTTGATATGTCCAGGCCATCTGATCATCGCCGGCACACGGAAGCCTCCCTCCCAGCCGGTGTTCTTCTCACCACGGAACGGCGTCATACCGGCATCTGGCCAGGTGGCGATCATTGGACCGTTATCGGTGGTGTAAACCACGATGGTGTTGTCCTCGATGCCGAGATCTTTAATTTTCTTCAGCACCTCGCCCACGATTTTGTCATGCTCAACCATGCCGTCGGCATAATCACCTAAACCCGTTACGCCTTTGTCAGCAGGCTTGATATGGGTTTTGTTGTGCATGCGCGTGGTGTTATACCAGGTGAAGAACGGTTTACCAGCTTTAACCTGGCGATCCATAAAGTCATTGTTGGCCGCCAGCGTCTCCTCATCTATCGTCTCCATGCGCTTGGTGTTGAGCGGACCGGTATCCTCGATTTTGCCGTCTGCGGTGGATTTAATGACGCCGCGCGGACCAAACTCCTTACGGAATTCAGGATCTTTGGGATAATCCGGGTTCTCAGGTTCTTCCTCAGCATTCAGATGGTAGAGGTTGCCCATAAACTCATCGAAGCCGTGTGCAGTCGGCAGGAATTCGTTGCGGTCACCTAAGTGATTTTTACCAAACTGCCCCGTGGCGTAACCCAGTTGCTTGAGGATGCTGGCAATGGTGGGATCTTCTTTCTGCAAACCCTGTGGTGCGCCAGGCATGCCGACCTTACTCATGCCGGTACGAAACGGCATCTGACCCGTGATGAAAGAGGAACGTCCTGCCGTGGAACTCTGCTCGGCATAGTACGAGGTGAACTTAGCACCCTCGGCAGCAATGCTGTCGATATTCGGGGTTTTGTAACCCATCATGCCCTGGTTGTAGCTGCTGATATTCCAGTAACCAATATCATCACCAAAGATCACCACGATGTTGGGTTTGCCCTTGTTCTGCTCTGGGGCAGTGGTGGGCTGATTACTTGCCGGCGCGGCCTGCGCGCCGATACAGGCGACAGACAACACTGAAGCAAGTAGTGTTTTGCAAAAAGGCATTCGAGACATTTTGCACTCCAGATAGATGTAGGCCCTTTAATGACATCACGAAAGTGGCGTCAGTCAGTAAACGATGTTCAGGTGCAGGTATGGCCGTTTCCTCCTTAGTGGTAAGTTAAAAAGTTCGGTTGTAATTGATGGCAAAGAAATAGAGTGAAGGGTGGTCATATTCACCTTGCAGCAGCGGTGAGGCGACCTTCGAGCTCTCGATGTGCGCATACTCAAACGCGGCACCAATGCTACTGGCGCTATCCAGCTGATAACGTGCACCTACGCCCCAGCGCCAGGTGTTGCCCGATGGCATGGTCAGTGACGTGTCTTGCTGGCTGCGGTAGAAGCTGCTGTCGTAAGCGATCCCGGTGTTGAAGGTCCAGTCGGCGTTGGGACGGAACTGGGTACCGAGTGCCAGATGCCAGGTATCGCGAAGACGTTGGTTGTCCGCCACACGGCTATCACCGACCACAATCTGGCTGTTACTGTAGGCACTCCAGTCCTGCCAGCCCAAATCCCCCATCAATGCCCACTGGCTATTGAGGTCATGATAGAGGCTGAACATCACCTGCTGCGGGGTATTCACACTGGCAGCGATCGGCAGGGTGTAAGAGGGGCTGTTATTCAGGCGATCAAACTGTACGGTGCCGTTGATATCGAAGTGATATTGGGTTTCGCTGGTGTAGGTCAGTCCGGCACGCGTGTGCGGGGTGAACTGGTAAATCATGCCGAACTTGCCGTTCAGAGCCCAATCATGATCGGATTGAGACTGCTCGCCATCAGAAGTTTGCCGTTTGAGCTTGAGGAAACCATAGTTGATGCCTAATCCCGCACCAAATGACAGCCGTTCGTTGTATTGCCAAGCCAGCGAAGGCATCAACGTCATCGCCAGCAGAGTACTGTCCTTAATCAGGCTATCACCGGCCCAGTTGCCAAAATGCAGGCCGAGACCGTAGTTACCGTAGAGGCCAATCCCCGCACTTAATTGGTCTGTCACTTTCTGGCTGTAGAAGGCGCTGCCGCCGGGAAACCAGCCAATCACATTGCCCGGACTGTTACCTTTCAGGGCGGCATTATCGCTGAGCTGATACTTTGCATTGCCGTAAAGCAGCTGACCACCGAGGTTCAGATTATTTCCGGAGAGCAGCGACATCCCCGCCGGGTTGGTGAATACCGTTGATGCATCCTGCGCGCGTGCAGCTTGTCCGGCCCCCGCGAGACCGACATCATCCGTACCCACTTCGTAGAGATACAATCCACTGGCCTGAGATTGCGTAATAAAACACATTGCAGCGACTGCGATAGAGAGACGATTCATGCGGCCTCCAAAATCTCCAACCTGCGTTTATCACATGGCAGGGCATCGAATGCTGCCAATCGCCTGTTCGTATTGATGCTTATCTTTTTTGTCAAAGGCTTGGGCCGATTGTGTTATGGCAGCATGGTTATATTCGCTTTTGAGAAATGTCGTTCTGATTTGCTCGTCTGAAACGCTGGCATTAATGTCACAATGCTGCCGAAGATCGGTGATGATCTGTTGCTGCTTAAGTGCAAACCCAAGGTTATCGTAGGGGGATGCTGCATTAACCAACCCACTACATAAACAGGCGATACACACCATGAGGACGCGACAAGTCATATTTACTCCTGAACTGACAATGAAAAGGGTAATTAGCGCTTTCAACAGTACCGGCATCACTGAGCTGACAAGAAAGGCCAGCGCACGGCACTTGCCTTCTCATTACTGATTAAAATTCAATAAAATGGATGAGATGTGAAATCATTACACCGTCGCGCTTCGCGCATTATTAATTCTCATTTCTTGAGACAGATACGCAACATTAACACGCACCCCTGTCATTAAGATTTAGCATGACAGCGGTAATTGCCATGAAAATGAAGAACTCTCTTCGCGCCTGGACGGAATATATTTTGACAAGTTCAGCGATGATATCCGCTGATTTTTATGAATGGTGAAATGATGATAGTTGTTTTACATTTCGTAGTAACGATAGTCAAACCGGAGCGCTTCTCAAGTACCTAAATGACTTCAACATGCATTTTTACTGGAAGTTTGAAGAGTGTCATGTTTTTACTTTTCGCTCCCCATGCTTCAAGCAATGAATAACAAATTGATAAATAGCAATAAAAATAAAATTCACTCTACCGAAAACCATGATTAGGCGAGTTTTTTCCCTTTTCATCAAGCTAAAAATGGTCCACCTTTCAAGCTGAAATTCAGATTTTCTTTATTAGACGTGCCGCCACTCTGCTGCGCTGAGGGACCATGGACGAAATAGCTGATTTAACTTTTTATTTTAAAAATTTTATTTTTTCGCTGTCACGACTAATGCTTCTTTGGCGGGCAGTAACGCCTGATTTTCAAAAACAATGTGGGATAAACGATGATTAAGCGTTCAGTTTCTTCAATCGCACTGATGGCCACGGTATTCACGACCACAGTATAAAGTGCACCTCCTGACGCGTAAATTTAACATAATTATGATTATACGCACTTTAGTTGTAAGTCCAATTTGATAATGTCACTTTTCAGCTGGTTCATAATCTCACCCAGTTTCTGCCATAGTACATTTCATTTTTGGCCCGCCCGAAGAAGCCTTCGCACGCCGCGTTATCCGACGAACAACCTTTGTGCCCTACTGACGATTATCAGGTCCTTTAAGGCATTCCTAAACGACCGGGAGATCTCCGCCAGTGGTTAATATGCTCGCCGATTGAGGATGTTCTAAGGGCGGCGGTTTAGTCATGAGAACACCCTATCTCTTCCGTCATAAACATGCAGACTGGCAGCTAAAAATAACACATCGCATAATATAATGAGCGAATCACAGAAGTATAACACCAAACCACCACTGCCAGTCTTTGTGTCCTCGCAATGAGCAATTGATTGTTTTAATCAATAATTCATCCATGCAGATTTACGAGGGCTGTAATTTGAAACCTGGTGCAGCCTCGTCAGGCCATATTTCATAAAAATAGCTAACTTCGTGGTCGCCACCATGCCTGGGGTTGGCGTTGATCCCAAGCACCTCTGCCGCAGCAATGCTAATTTCACCAATATTACTTCCACTATTATCGGCGACGACACAATCAACCGATACTCCATTACTGGTAACACGGCCACGGCACCCCAGAACAATTCCCTTCGTGTTAGTTATTAATATCGTGGGTACTGCGATATAGGGTACGGTTGCAGAATCGACATAGGCTTCTTTAGTCGTTATATCAACATCAGGATAATGGTAGGCCGTCATTGATATCACAGTACCATCATCTGTCATAACAACTTGACCATTGCTATCAGTGAGAGCAACGCCTTTTCCCCATGCGTGAGCGATAACTACCATGCCATTATTATCCAGAGCCATCCCTCCATTCGCAAGAAAATCGAGTCCAGTGTCTTTTTCTCTGTAAGCTCCAGGTTTGCCGTTTTGACCATTCGCACCATCAGCGTCTATGGCAGCTTTGGCCGTGAAATATACCCTACCGTTGTTGTCTTGATAAATATCAACCCCACCTGAATTACCGATTAGGTTATCTGACATAATGTACCTCCAGAATATTTTAAACAATCAATATCGACAACAGCTTAAAAGTTTGCATAATCACCCTTAGTACGTCATCCATACTTTTCAACATGCGCTATTGATGTGCCGTATACGAAAATAGTGAATAGTCCACGGTCATATTCCCCGTAAGATCCTGAGCACCATTGAACTTTCTTTCTCCATAGCGATAATCTTCTTCGCGTATAAGAGATAAACACAGCAACCCCAACTGTTCATCTCCTTTTTTAGACAAATACTCTGATATGAGGGACGCAGTAAAGCGAGTGATTTCAGTGGCAATCATGGATGCCGGGGTAGATGACATTTGAAGTATCTGACCAATTTTCGTTGCTAATTTATCAGTTTTATCAGAATCGATTAAAGCGTGAATCTCTGTCCAGTCAGCCCTGAATTCATCATTATTTTTTATTACACATAACATCCAATTTAGATATTCAGGTATATTCTCCTGCTGAAATATAAGGTAACCCACGTCACCGAATGATAGTGTATCGTAATCATGCACTTGAGAAACATTCGGAAAATAGATGGTTTTCTTTGCAAAATTAATAATATCGGTAAGCATCGCCTGCTTTTTAGCAGGATCTGTTTCGGTAAACCATTCATTCACTGCTTCCATCGGAATATCATCACTGGTAACGATACTCATAATTTTAACATTCGTGATATCATAAACATAAAAAGGAGACCACGTATGATTATTAACAACATATATTCTATTAACTTTGAATAAAAACATAACACCCCCAGAGGTGATAGATGAGTTGTCTCACATTGAGTTTTTTATTCGCAAGTCTAAACAGATCACAACACATTCACTATGAGTAACAAAAAGTATATCAGGAGTTTCATTAATCGTATCCACACAGGCGCTTCAGTCAATTATGACACCTGTATACAATGAATTATCGACAGAAAATATTCGCCAATACTTTATCTTTGCTCACAGCAATATAAAAACGCTGTTTAATATTGTTACCATCAAAAAATCAACCATTATACTCTTTACTTACCCATAATTCGCAGCCATTTTCACTGCACAAATCTCACGACCCGGAATAATAATATCGCCCCAATGTAATAACCTGAGAAAATATTATCATCCTTTTAATGCCATTTTAAAATTGAAAAACTTCTATTGTTTTTTTGATGCAAATAACTGAATTGCTGGTTAAAAATCACAGCCTTAGAATATCCTGAGGACAGAATCAGTTTTCGTTATGTTCATCGTGCGTAGTGTTATCAGATTTTTGAAAGGAAGCTAAATTTTTTAATTTATGCACTAAAAATCGCCACGCCCACGTCTTAAATCGCCCCTTCTAAAAACGCTATAAACGCTCTTACCTTTGAATTGAGCGCCGAACGTTCGTTGACACAGGCATATATATTCATCGGCAGCGACGCAACGTCGTTCTCGTCACTGTGACCTGAACAGAACAACGGCATCAGTTGACCACTCGCGATTAACGGCCCGGCAATAAAACTCGCCAGGCGGGCAATCCCTCCCCCGTTTACTGCTATTTTTGCAATAATATCAATGTCATCGCTAATAAATTCAGGGTTGAGTTTGGCATTTACCGGCTGGCCGTTGACCATAAAAGTCCAGGGCAGAAAACGGCCATCTGTCGGATAGCGAAACACCAGGCAGGCATGTTGGCTCAGTTCATCGGGTGTCTTCGGCGTACCCGCGCGCTTAAGATAAGCGGGCGCCGCGCAGAAAATAAACGGTAACGATGCAAGTTTCCGGGCAATAAGTTGATCGTTCAGCTGTGCCTCGATGCGGATACTGACGTCGACGCCCTCCAGCCGATGGTCAACGTTTCGATCGGTACTAATCAGTTCGATATCAATACCTGGGTAAGACGCTTTAAACGCAGGCATCAGAGGAGCCACAACATACCGGCCAAACGCGGCCGTGGTGGCGATGCAGAGCGGCCCCTGGGGTTTGGTTTCAATCGCAGCAGCCTGGGTGGCGAGATCGATATCATAGGGAATATGCACAACTTTCTCGAAATAGCGTTTACCACTTTCCGTCAACGTCATGCTGCGGGTGGTACGTGAAAGCAGCCGCACGCCCACATGCGTCTCAAGACGAGCAAGACTCTGGCTAACCGCCGCTGGACTCATCCCCTGCGCTCGTGCCGCCGCAGCAATGCTGCCGTTCTCAACCACGCGGATAAAATTATTGATCATCCCCAAAACGTCCATGCTCTAGCCAGGGCCTCATTCGTTAGTTTCATTTAATAATGATTAAAGCATAACTACTCTACCAGCGCTCTGATTAGCTTGTTAGGTTAGCGGCTGTTGCGCCCACCCACGCTAAACAGGATAACCTGATGACGAATGCTACCGCTAAAAACACCTTACGAATCCGCCTGCCAAAGCACACGTCACCCTACGTCTTTGCCCTGTATATGGCGACCATCATGGCGTTTTTGATGAGTCTGGTCATCACGCTGGCCGAATTTGGTATGGGGCCGCATTACATGACAAATGTGATTAATGCTTATCGCGTTGCCATGCCGGCGGCCTTTATTTGCATACTCATCGTACGCCCGATTGTTATCTGGCTGGTGGGATTGACGGTTCACGGTCACTAAGGCAGCTCAGTTTGCCCCGCATCACCACGGCAGGATTTTCCTCAGCGCCCCGCTCACATCGTCCGTATCCCGTCTTGACGGGAATGATAAGGCCGCATAGAGTTTGAATACTAACAGTTCGATATCAAACTATAAGGCCAGCCAGGAAATTTCAGGAATCAAGATGAAGCTCGTTGCCGCGATAAGGGGCGCAACCGGAGCGATTATCGGCAAATGGAGGTGGAAACCCATCGGATCCTGTCGAAGTACCATCCAGCTGGCAACCGACTGGCAGGTGAAGGAGGTTATGGCGCTGGCCAGCAAAATGCGATCGGTTCGGTATTGATAACGCCTTTACTACACGGTGGGGTGAGACTCATCCTGCCGCCGCTACGGCTTAAGGAGAGCCTGATGAAATATTACGCTGATTTAAGAAGTTATATCGATGCGCTGGATGCCATGGGTGACATCATGCACGTTCGCCGTCAGGTCGATGGCGATTATGAGCCGAGTGCGATTACGCGCCGCAGCTATGAGATCCAGTCACCCGCCCCTCTGTTTCACAACGTTGCAGGCGTAGCGTCCGGGTTCAGGCTATTCGGCGCACCAGCCGCACTCTCTTCCTGCCGCGATAAACCTTATGCCCGGGTCGCCATGTCGCTGGGGTTAGCAGCGGAATCGAGTGGACCGGAGATTATCGAGGCCTTGTCTGCCGCACGTCGCAAACCGGGCATCCCGCCTGTACCGGTTGCTTCTGCCGACGCGCTCTGCCACCAGAATATTTTGCGCGGTGACGATGCCAGCCTCGACCGTTTTCCCATCCCCTTTGCCCACGACAAAGATGGCGGTCGTTACGCCAATACCTGGGGCACGCTGATCGTGAAAACCCCTGACGGTAAATGGGTCAACTGGTCGATTGCCCGCGTGATGAAGGTTGATGGAAAACGTATGGTTGGACTGATCGTCCCGAGCCAGCATATCGGCCAGATCTGGGCCGAGTGGGTGAAGTCAGGCGAACCGATGCCGTATGCACTGGTGCAGGGGCCGGCACCGGCCATCTCGTGCGTATCAGGGATCCCCATCCCGGCTCACGCTGATGAAGCAGACTACGCTGGAACCCTCGCCGGTGAACCGGTGCCGGTGGTGAAAGCGATCAGCGTTGATCTCTATGTACCCGCCACCGCTGAGATTGTGATTGAGGGGCATCTTTCCATCACCCGCGATTGTCAGGAAGGTCCTTATGGCGAATATGGCGGCTATCTCGGCACCGGCTCCTCCGCGCAGCCAACTTTCCATGTTGAGACCATTACGCATCGTGATGATCCCATCTGGCCGATGTCGATCACCGGCCGTCCGAGCGATGAAACCCACACCCTGTGGGCGATGGGGCTGGCCGCCGATGCGCTGACGTATCTGCGTGAAGCGCAGCTGCCAGTGAAAACCACCTGGATACCCGAAGACTCCACAGTGCACTGGCTACTGGTGGTGGTACCGCACAACTGGCGCGAACTGCTGCCGGGCGTCTCCAGTGAAGCAATGGCGCAACGTATCGGTGAAGAACTGTTTAAGACTGACGCGATGGTGTTTATCCCGAAAGTGTACGTGGTGGATGACGATTTTGACCCGACGAACCTGCGTGAAGTGGTATGGGCGCTCTCTACCCGAGTCCATCCGGTAGGACGGCGCGCGATCTTTGAAGACCAGCGCGTGATACGTTTGCCGCAGTGTTATCAAGAGCAGGAGTATGTGGCAGGCAAAGGGGCGAAAGTGGTGTTTGATACGCTACAAAGCGTGCGCCATCTGCATGCATCTTTTGAACAGGGCTATCCGCCGGAAGTGCGCCAGCGCGTGCTGGATAACTGGTGATTTTCCCGCTTTTGTCATCCGGCCGGTGACACCCCCCGCCCGCAGGGGCGGGTTGATGGCCGGGATTACGACCTGCGGCACTGTTCTACGGTTCCTGCAACCCGCCCAGCCTGCACAGCAGGCGTTTCAGCTCAGCCACATCCTGCGCATCGAGGCTTTCAGTGATCATCTTCTCCGCGCTTTTCGCCTGCTCAATCATCTGCTCCAGCATTGCCTGCCCTGCCGGCGTCATCGACACCAGCTTACGTCGACGGTTTTGCGGATCGGTCAGCGCATTGATCAGGCCGCCTTTGGTCATCCGGTCGATAAGATAGGTGCCGGTGGCTTTATCAAAACCGGCCCGGCTGCCCAGCGTCTGTTGATCACAGGTGGTTTCTTCCGCCAGCACCACCAGAATCGCATACTGGACGGCGGAAAGCCCGGAATGGACACACTGGCTCCAGCAGGTGCCGGAGTGCTGCCCGGCGCGCCTGACCAGATGCAGTAGCGAGGAATCCCCGTGCGGCCAGAGCGGGGCAGCGCGGATCGGTTCAGGTTTTTCAGACATCAGCGGTTATGACTCCCAGAGCACCATTTATAGTTAGTACACAAACTGTTTTGCGCCAGACTATAAGGCAATCCCGGAACTAAGTGAATAACGATACCGCCCGCTGACTTGTCCCTGTCTGCATTGCCATTGAATATGATGACTTATTCGGTGTCACCGTATTGCTCGTCGGAGACTTTTTCCAGCCATTCCACAACGCTGCCATCCTGGGCTTCCTGAATCGCAATATGGGTCATTGCGGTTGTCGCGCTGGCGCCGTGCCAGTGTTTCTCATGGGCAGGAATACAGACCACGTCACCGGCGCGAATTTCGCGTGCCGGTTCACCCCAGGTTTGCACATAACCAAAACCCGACGTCACAATCAGTCGCTGACCAAGCGGATGGGTGTGCCAGGCGGTGCGCGCACCCGGCTCAAAGGTCACGTGACCTGCGCTGGCACGGGCGTTTTCATCGGTAGCAAACAACGGATCAATGCGGACCGTGCCGGTAAACCAATCTTCCGGACCCACCATAGAGGCCTGTGACCCGGTTTTAAAAATTGTTGTCATATCATTTCCTTAAAGCTGTACGGAGCTGTGAGCTGCATATCGGGAAAACCAGTATGCCTTAATCATTGATTAGCATTAACCGGGTAAACCTGAATGCTTATATGAGTATTTTTCATTAATGGCGCGACGATTTTCGCCGCTGTATTGCGCAATAAGCGAATTATCGTTTCCGCGCGCCGAGCAGCGCGACGGGCACCGCCATCATCACCAGAACGGCACTCCAGAGAAATGCCATTCCCAGTTGTGCCGCCGGAACAACTAACCCCAGTAACGGGCTGGACAGCCCAATCGCCAGATCGGGAAATGCCGAGTAGGTTGCCATTGCAACCCCTTTGTTCGCCCCGCCCAAACGACGTACCGCTTCAGAGCCAAATGCCGGGTACACCATGGCCCAGCCTGCCCCGGTCAGCGCGGCTCCGAGGGCAGCAATCCACGGGGAGGAAGCGGCCCATAACAGTATCTGGCCCAGCGCTGTCACCAGCGAAAAAAGAACGCCAACCTGCACAGCACCGGACCGGTCGATCAGCTGCCCCAGAAGCAATCGTGCCGCAATCAGCGCCAGCGCGAAGGCGGTCACCGGCAGCCACCCCATCCCCCAGCCCTTCTGCGCAAAAAGCAGCACGGAAAATGACAGCAGTGCGGCATAGCCCACGCCATTCAGGGCTGCACCCATGCCCGGCAGCCAGACGGATGAAAGTGCCTGCGACAGTGTCCCCTTCTGGCCTGAAGGCGCTACAGGTTCCGGCAGGACACGCACAATCACCATCACCACAGGCGGTAAAACCAGCGTCGTCACGGCGATGGCAATAAAACCGGCGTAATCAAACAGGAAGGTACCCAGCGGCGCACCCAGCGCGAAAGCGGCAAACATGGCAGTACCGACCCATGCAATGACCCGGCCGGTCTGCATCCCCCCTGCCAGCGCCAGACCCAGTGTCATGCCGCCGGTAATGATGAAACTCTCAGCGCCGCCAGCAATCGCTCTGCCCACCAGGATCAGCGCAATGGCGGCTACCGGCTGAGCGGTAAATGGCAGAGAGAGCAGATAACAGACGCCACCGGCTATCGCCATCATCAGGCCACGGGAAATAGCACGCCGTCCCCCGTAGTGGTCTGCATAGCGTCCGGCAGCAAAGCGGGTTGCCAGCGACGCTGCAAACTGCGCGCCCGTCACCAGCCCCACCGCAAAGGTGCCAAATCCCAGCTGATGGTGCACATAACGGGGAAGAACAGGCAGGGCAATGCCGATAATTAAAAACCCGGCCAGCACAACCAGCATTAATGTCAGCAGCATCCGTATAAAACTGACGGATCTCCTGCTGGCAACGGACTCACTCTGCATAACACCTGTCTCTTTAAACATGACAATTCGCCTCCTGCCCGCGCATGTTTGCTTCAAACTGAAAAAGGGCTTTGCGGCAAAAAACAGGCACTCGGTTAGTTAACGAACGGTGTACCCGCCATCAACCGGCAACGCATGTCCAATAACGAAACTGGATGCCGGACTGCATAACCACAGCACGGCATCGGCAATTTCTTCAGCACGGCCTAAACGGCGAATCGGAACGTCTTTCATCAGCTCAGCCATGGCTGCTGGTTGAGATTCCAGCATGTCAGAGACCATTGGCGTCTCAATAATGCCGGGGCAGATAGCATTGACACGGATATTCTGCGGGGCGTATTCCAGACCCGCGCTTTTGGTCAGTCCGACCACACCATGTTTTGACGCATGATAAATGCCACGCTCGGCAATACCGACTAAACCGCCAAGGGAGGAGTTATTCACGATTGCGCCACTGCCCTGCTTTTTCATCTGGATCAGCTCGTATTTCATGCAATTCCAGATACCACGCAGATTCACATCCATTACGAAGTCATAATCTTTCGGATCGGCAATGGCGGTTTCGGCAACCGGGCTTTGTACCCCTGCATTATTAAATGCCGCATCGATGCGACCAAAAGTTGCCACGGCCTGATCAACCATCGCTTTGACGTCATCAATGCTGGCAACGTCGCAACCTATTGCCAGTACGTTGTAGCCCGCTGCCGTTAATTCTGCTGCGGCTGCCCTGACGGCCTCCTGATTATCATCAGCCATAACGACGGCAGCGCCTGACGCGGCAAAGGCTTTTGCGGCTGCCAGGCCCATCCCGGAGGCAGCACCGGTCACTAATGCCACCTGATTTTTAAATGAAAAACCCATTTTTCTATCCTCTTTTCAAAGCAAAAACTGAGCGACACGCAGGTCACAGACGCTGCGCTTTTACTTTTTAAAAAATAATTAAACGCTGAAGGCTATCTCGTCTCGCAGAGATAAATACAGAGACACTCACGCAGAATTAATCAAACGGGTTGTAGCCGGGATGTTTATAAAGGCTCTCTGGTTTATCCAGAATCTCCGGCTTATAGACATCGTCAACCCAGTTATCCTTATTGATGTCTTCGATGGAAACAGAAATAAATTTCTCATCAATTCCCAGTGTATCGGTGATAGTCTGGGTTAACTTTTCAGCCACCAGCGATTTATTTTCTTCTGACTGACCAACTATCTTCAGGATTAGATGGGGCATACATGATTTCCTGTTTGCTATATGCGCTGCTGCATTAAAATCGAAATACGCGATTAACCGATAATATTAATGCTAACATTCCCGGCTTCGGTTGATTACCCGCGGTAAATGGGATGGAATTATGAAGAATCCTCATCAATCAATTTTTTTCTCGCAGCAGATTCATAGACACGTTTAGAAATATATAGTTAAATCGCTTTCCAAATCGTGCAGGAGAAATGAAGATGGCCCGGGATAACCTCAATGATTTAGTTGCTTTTGTGACGGTCGCGCGCGAACAAAGTTTTACCCGGGCAGCCGCGCAGTTGGGTGTCTCGCAGTCTGCGCTGAGTCACACCATGCGCACGCTCGAAGCAAAAATGGGTGTGCGCTTACTGACCCGCACCACGCGTAGCGTCTCTCCGACTGAAATCGGCGAGCAGTTACTTGCCAGCCTGGCGCCCAAGTTTGATGACATTTACAGCGAACTGGCGGCACTTCACGATAAAAGAGAGAAACCCGCAGGCACCATCCGCATCTCTGCGACCGACTTTGCCATTGAAACCATTCTCTGGCCGAAGCTGTCCCCGCTGATGCGAATCTACCCGGATATCAATATCGAATTCGTCAATGATTACGGCCTTACCGATATCGTGGAAAAACGCTATGACGCGGGTGTCCGGTTGGGCGGGCAACTGGCCAGCGGCATGATTTCTGCCCGCATCGGACCGGATATGCGTTTTCTGGTGGTAGGATCGCCCGACTATTTTGCCGAAAATCCGCGGCCCGCTTCACCCCAGGATTTACTGAAACACCGATGTATTAACCTGCGTCTGCCTACCCATGGTGGATTCTACGTCTGGGAATTCGAAAAAGACGGGCGCGAAGTGACCGCCCGGGTTGAAGGCCAGATTATTTTCCACAGCATTTTCCAGATTGTGAAAGCCGCCGTCGCCGGATTTGGTTTAGCCCATGTGCCTGAGGAGCTTGCCGCTCCCTATATACAATCCGGGCAATTAATCAACGTTATGGAAGAGTGGACCCCCTACTGGGAAGGGTTGCATATTTATTATCCCAACCGCCGCGGCTCGTCCAAGGCGTTCTCACTCGTGGTGGACGCGCTGCGCTACAGCCATTAGCCAGCGGTATTAAGATTTAGAGGAACAATTCTTATCGTGGCATTTCCCGAACCGTCGCTGATCATATGGTTGAGGTAGCTACTGCCGTGATATTTGGCCTTATAAGCATTATCAATTTGTTCATTCACACTGCCCTCAACCGGCTCAAATCTGACTTCTCTGGTCATACCGGCCGCAATAATTTTTCCCGCTTTTTCACGTAATGCCGCCTGATACCAGCTCGAACGTTGCCCGTTATAAGCCCGCACATACAGATTTCCGTCGACTTCGACACACCAGATCCATGTCGGGGTGCCGTACGTCACACCATCCTCCCGAAAAGGCGCAATATGAAGATCATCTGCTTTGATAATCTGGCTCAGTTCATTCTGCGACCATTGCGATGCGCTCAGACCGGCGTCGCGTGCGCTGAGGGTTTTGGCAACATCAGAAGGGGGTGTGTCTGTCGCCGCCGCATTAAAAATGAATGCGCCAGGCAGCAGAACAGAGAGTGCGATGGCAGGTATCTTGAGTTGCATATTTTCTCCTTAAAATTATCTTTTAAAAATTCACACCAGTCGTATAAAAATTATAAACGAGCCTATAACAACCCCACTCGCTTCACTATGCTGAAAAATTAAATACAACCATGAGCAGAGTTCATCAGTTAAGTTATTATTTTTCTTTGCGGTTCACAGAATAACAATACCCCGACGGTAACATTGTGGCTTTTCCGTGCCCGGAATTTAATTACCCCCGCCCATACTGATGAAATCTCTTCATATCACCATGCCATTAATCGGTATTGTGACAGGCAAGGGTATTGCGTAGCCTATTCAGCGGCCACCAGCCTTTAACAGGATGGGGTTCACCTTTTGATATTTAATTCCCCTGAGATAAATATGAAGTTTTCATCCAGCGGTAATGCGCTATTGGACAGGCTGATGCAGATGCTATGTCGCATGTTAAATATCAGCCAGGTCAGTCAGGCTGAGCGGCGATTATTATTATGGGCGTGGGTGTATATTTTCGTCCTTTTTCTCTCATATTATATTCTGCGTCCCATTCGTGATGAACTGGGCGTGGCGGGAGGCGTGAGGAATCTCCCGTGGCTGTTTACCGGGACGTTGCTGGCTATGCTGCTGGTCAATCCGCTATTTTCATATTTAGTCAAACGCTGTAGCCGTGAACGATTTATCAGGCTGACATACCGTTTTTTTTCACTCAATCTGCTGGCGTTTTTGATTGTGCTGAAACTTTCATCACCAGAGCAAAATATCTGGATTGGCCGACTGTTTTTTATCTGGGTTTCTGTTTTTAATCTGTTTGTCGTCTCCGTGTTTTGGTCTTTTGTCGTGGACATCTTCAGTGCGGAGCAAGGCAAGCGGCTGTTCGGATTTCTGGCAGCGGGCGCAACACTGGGGGGAATAGCGGGTTCCGCTGTGACCTCAGGCGCGATTGAGGCGATCGGGCAGAACGGTCTGCTGTTGATCGCGATGATGTTGATTGAATGTTCAGTCTTCGCCTCGCAGCGCCTGGCTAACGCTCACCACCGCCAGACCCCGACGGCAGCGCAACATGCAGAAGACAGGCAACCCATTGGGGGCGGGATTTTTACCGGTATGACCCACACTTTCCGCTCACCCTATCTGTTCTCCATTGCCTTGTTTATTTTCTTTTATTCAACCACGTCCACGATTTTATATTTCCATCAGGCGAGTATTGCCGCATCGGTTTTCAGCGATCGCGGTAGCAGAACCGCCTTTTTTGCGAATATCGATTTCTGGGTGAATGTTTTTACCCTGGTATTCCAGCTGCTGCTGACGGGCAGAATTCTGGGATGGCTGGGCGTTGCGGTGACACTCTGTGCACTGCCGCTGATTAGCGCGCTGGGGTTTGCCGCGCTGACTGGCTATCCCTCAATAAGTTTGTTTGTGGCTGTGCAGGTCACACGACGTGTCAGCAATTTCGCGCTGGCTCGCCCGGCACGCGAGATTTTGTTTACTTCAGTCAGCCGGGAAGATCGTTATAAAACCAAAAATTTTATCGATACCTTCGTCTATCGCGCGGGGGATCAGCTGGCCAGCTGGACCTGCGCCGGATTCATTGCGGCGGGCCTGAGTTTAAGCGGCATCGCTGTTGTGGCCGTTCCTGTCAGCTGCCTGTGGTTGGTGCTGAGCCTGTGGCTTGGGCGTCGGCATGAGAAATGGGCGGCGATCTCCCGTCAGGAACAACACTGAATTCTCAGCCGGGCTGATAACGGAGCGCGTCCAGAACCAGCTGAAAAGCTGGCAAGGCGTGACGGCGGCTGGGGTAATAAAGATGGTAGCCCGGCACCTCAGGACTCCAGTCTTCGAGCACGGCGACAAGCTGCCCGGCGTCAATATAGGGCTGAACCACATTTTCGGGTGCAAACGCCAGGGCATATCCCTCTAACGCGGCGGTCAGCAATTGCGGGGAGGTGTTGAGTATCATCTGCCCTGAGACCTGAACGTTCAGATGTTTACCGTCCCTGGCAAATTCCCACGCATAGAGACCACCATGTGTTGCGAGCCGCAGGTTGGCACAATTATGAGATATCAATTCATGGGGCGTCTGTGGCGGAGGATGACGCCTGAAGTAATCGGGCGATCCTACCACTAACATGCGGAAATCCGGGGCAATACGGAAGGCATTGCTGGCCAGGCGGTCGCAGCAACGTCAGTCGTCGGGATGATTGCCAGTTTGTTTATCGCTGCCGCAACGCGGCGGCTGGATCGTCGCCATGTGTTGCTGATGTTTAGCCTGTTCTTTATTGCATCAAATGCCTTAGTCAGCATGGCAGCCAGCTACAGCATGTTAATTGCTGGTCGCGTATTGCTGGGCATCGCTCTGGGCGGGTTCTGGTCAATGGCTGCCGCCATTTCCATGCGCCTGGTCCCGGCGCACAGCATCCCCCGCGCGCTATCCATTATTTTTGGCGGTGTGTCTATCGCCATGGCAATCGCGGCCCCGCTGGGAACCTGGCTGGGGGGCATCATTGGCTGGCGCGGCGTGTTCGCGGCGGCGGCCATACTGGGCGCGGTGGGTCTTATCTGGCAATGGCGTGTCCTGCCTGACATGAAACCCAAGGGCCAGGCAAATCCCGGCGTCCTGTTCGGTCTGCTACAACGGCCGCAGATTGGAGTAGGTATGCTGGGGATGGCGCTTGTCTTTGGTGGACACTTTGCCTTTTTCACTTATCTGCGCCCGTTTCTGGAAAACGCAGCCGGTTTTGGCGTCAATGGCGTCTCAACGCTGTTGTTCTGTTTTGGTGTTGCCAATATTGCAGGCACGTCCTTTACCGGGCTGATGCTACGCAAGAGTTTACGCCTGACGCTGATGGTCGCCCCCCTGCTCATGTCTTTACTCGCCTTCGCGCTGGTTTATATCGCCCAGTCAACCGCGGCAGTGGCCGTGCTGGTGGTCATTTGGGGCTTTGTGTTCGGTGCCGTTCCTGTTGCCTGGACAACATGGCTGACAGGCGCGGTACCCGATGAAACGGAAAGCGGCGGTGGGCTGCAAGTGGCCGCGATTCAGTTCGCCGTGACGGCGGGTGCCGGACTGGGGGGCATCCTTATCGACAAAGGCGGAAACGACGGCGCCATTCTCGGCAGCGCACTTATTCTGCTTGTCGCTGCGGTGGTGATCATGACCCGCCTTCGCCCGGCAGAACCCGACTAACCAGACAACCGGAGGATTAATGAACCGCAATTTCACAGGAAAAGTTATCGTTATTACCGGCGTAAGCAATGGTCTGGTGAAGCGCCAGCCAGGACGCAAAGGTGATGAGAACGTATCCAGGCGCTGGCTGTGACGACGGATGTCGCGCAGCGCGACGATGTGCGCCACCGGGTCAGCATTGCGGTTGAGACGTTCGGCCACATCGATGTGATGATGAATAACGCGGGCGTGATGCTCCTTTCGTTGATTGAGAAGGAGCCATGTCACCGATAATGAACGGGCAAAGAATTTAAAAGCGAGCGGCGAATTTGCCCTCCCCGCCAGTATGGTTTCCTTTGCTATCAGCCAGCCGGAAGACGTGGGCGTCAACGAAATTTTGTTCCGCCTGACCCGACAGGAGACGTGAGGTGCGCTTTAGCGAAAACTTGGCGCCGTGGACGTGATGCTCTCCGAAACGGAATTTCAGCGTATTGAGGAAGCATTGTCTCAGGTTGAAATTCATGGCAGCCGAACCGATGAAGATATTACGAAATTATATAAATAAGGCAGTTCTGCCAGCAGGACGCGGGCAGAAAGGGTTATAACGGCCAGTCTTATTCAGCGTAAAAATAGCGGCTGGCTGGCTTTTAATCCGGCCTTTATTTTTGCACCAGTGCTAATTGTGCTTCCGGGTAGCGTTCACCCACAATCGCAATCGAATCCAGTTTCTTCTGGATTGCTGCCAGCTCCGCTTCCGAAAGCGTCACCTCAGCGCCGCCCAGATTCTCTTCCAGACGATCAACCTTTTTGGTGCCGGGAATAGGCACGATCCACGGTTCCTGCGCCAGCAGCCAGCCGAGAGCCAGCTGTGCCGGAGTGATGCTTTTCTCCGCCGCGAACGCTTTCACATAGTCCGCCAGCGCCACGTTACTCTGCAAATTTTCCGCGCTGAAACGGGGTATCTGGCTGCGGTAGTCGCTGCTGTCAAAGGTGGCGTGTTGATCAAAACGGCCCGTCAGCATCGCCTTACCCAGCGGGCTAAAAGGGACAAAACCAATGCCCAGCGTTTTAAGCGTTGGAAGCACCGATTGCTCCGGCTGGCGAAACCACATGGAATACTCGCTTTGCACCGCTGTTACCGGGGTCACCGCATGTGCCCGGCGGATCGTTTCACTCGATGCCTCTGACAATCCCCAGTGCAGCACTTTACCTTCTTTGATCAGCTGCCCGAGCGTGTCCGCAACCTCTTCAATGGGAACAGCAGGATCGACACGGTGTTGGTAGTAAAGGTCAATACGGTCCGTTTTAAGGCGTTGCAACGAACCTTCAATGGCGCGACGGATGGACGCTGGATGGCTGGACAGCCCAACCGGTCGATCATTATCACGGGTTCTGTCTGCCGGAAAATCAAACCCAAACTTAGTTGCGATAACCACCCGATCGCGAAACGGCGCCAGCGCCTCGCCAACAATCATTTCATTCGTAAACGGGCCATAAACTTCTGCGGTATCAAAAAAAGTGACGCCCTTTTCAACGGCCTGACGCAGAAACGCAATCGACTCATGTTTTTCCGGGAACGGCGGGTAACTCTGACTCAGTCCCATACACCCCAGACCCAAGGCAGAGACCTCAGGACCGCTATTTCCTAATCTGCGTGTTTTCATTAGACCCTCCAGCGTGATTGAACACCCGCGAAACGGCTTTGCCGCATGGAAACTCAGTATTCATATTTCGGGGAAACAGAGTATGAATGAAAAACGGGGGGGTATTTACGCGAAAAAGAGAATGCTCATATGAGGCGCATTCATTAATCTCTCTCAACCCGGCTATTCACATCTCATGATCAAAAGATACGCCAATTAATAAGCTCACTTATTTGCCTGCCCATTGATAACATCCTGCCGTAACCCGCAAAACCGCCCTATACCGCTATCCGGCAAATCTTATGCAAATACGGCAGTTGGTGCGCTGGCACCGCGATCTTACCCTGCTTTCAATGATAAATACTTAAAGGAACGGCTATGCACACTCTACGTCCGCTGCTGGCAGGTGCGCTGATGATCACTGCCCTTTTCTCTTTGACCGCCCAGGCAGAAGAAACCTTGCGTATCGGCTACCAGAAATCCTCTACCCTGCTGACGCTGATAAAACAGCGTGGCGATCTGGACAAAACGCTGGCCGGTCAGGGAATAAAAGTGAGCTGGCATGAATTTTCCAGCGGCCTGCCGCTGCTGGAAGCGCTGAATCTTAACAACGTCGATCTCTCCGCCGATGTTGCCGATACCGTACCGGTGTTCGCTCAGGCCGCAGGGGCCGATCTCACCTACTACGCGCGTGAAACGCCTTCGCCTGCCGCACAGGCGATTCTGGTTCCGGCCAGTTCACCGATAAAAACCCTTCAGGATCTGAAAGGGAAAAAGATCGCCGTGACCAAAGCCGCAGGCAGCCATTACCTGCTGATTGCCGCGCTGCAAAAAGCCGGACTGAAATTCAGCGACATTAACGCCGCCTGGCTGACTCCGGCCGACGGACGTGCGGCGCTGGAAAATGGCAGCGTTGATGCCTGGGTGAGCTGGGAACCCTACGTCACCAGCGCGAAGGTGGAACAGCACGCACGAGTGCTGGTCAGTGGCAAAGGGCTGGCCAGCTATCAGCGCTACTATCTGGTCTCGACGCCTTACGCCAAAGCCCATTCTCAGGTGCTGAATACCGTGTTTAACGCGTTAAGTCAGGAAGCGGCCTGGGTCAAAGCCCATCCTGCGGCGGCGGCAAAGATCCTTTCACCGCTGTGGGGCAATTTGCCGGTAGCAACCGTTGAGCAGGCGAACGCCCAGCGCAGCTACCAGATCGAACCGGTAAAAAGCAGCGACCTGACGGAACAGCAAAAGATTGCTGATGCGTTCTATGATGCAAAACTGTTGCCGAAACGGATAGATGCGCAGGATGTGGGCACCTGGCAGCCGGGTGAGCGGTGATGTATTCAAGGGAACATCACAACGTGGAGTCTGTAATACAACAGTGGCTATGGTACAATTGGCGAAGAAACAAACAGGAGGATGTATGAAACATACCCCAGTCAATGCCGAGAACCTGTCAGGCATGTTGACTAAAGCGCGAAAAGCCGGAAGCGTGCGTATAGTAGGTAGTTCATATGATGAGCGCCGTGCACAATTCATGAAAGACGTCCTGGGAATGGACGATAATCGTATGGTTGAAGGAACCAACCGTGGCCAGAAGAAAAAAGATTTCGCACGTTGAAACGAGTGCCCTTTTCAGCGCAATCAGCGCTGAATATGGTTTTGATAATGAGGTTGTTCTTTCCTATTTTCAGGATATAGACGAGCTCCAGCAAATCTGGGAGTTTAATAATGAAGTCTGGATTTACTCGCAGGGCGAAAAACACCAGCACGGCTGGCTTAAAGAGTCCCATCTCAAACGTGGTGGTAGCATAGCCCCGCTCTATATTGGTCTACATCACACCCGTGTACTCGATGATAAAGACGAACATGACCCATTGCTTGTGGTTTCTTTTGAAATGCGCGAAGGGTTTGAATATCCAGTTCTTGTTATCTTAACTATGATTGATCATTCAGATATGTTTGGTGAGTTGGGTGCTGCAAAACACAATCCTCAGCAAATGCATATCATACATAAAAAGCTGGATAATTTAATTCAGGGTATTTTCCCTACTGATGAAGGTATGTAATGACTAAAAATAGGGATTTCCATCCTCCCCTTCGTGCTATCCCAGCCTGTGCACACTTTCAATAATATCCAGCAATGCGTCATGGCACATCTGATAAAAAACCAGGAAGACTGCCACTGGTATACATTGCCACATCCTCATGACGGTATTAACGGGACAGCAGTAAACATATTCTGAGGTGCATCTGGCTGCCATTTATATATTTTTCATCTGAAGGATCAGAAGCGCCTATGACACCTAAGTTAATCGCAGTGCGTCCGTTAATCATCCTGAGTCTGCTGCTGAGCGCCTGCTCCGTAAATAAACCTCAGGCCGTGCCCGGAAAATATCCGCAGGTTACTACTTATCCGCTGCGCACGGACCTGTGCGGTGTCGGGTGCCCTTCCGGGGGAAGCGAACAGACGCTGTTTCGCACCGCATACATACTGAACAACAACAGTCAGACCAGATTCGCCAACTGGGTCGCTTATACCGTCACCAAAGAAACGCAAGCAAGTGGACGAATAAGAACCTGGCGAAAAGATCCTGATTTACCAGACTCAGATACGCTGAGTCCCGCCGCCTATGACGGAGCGAGTACGGCGTTAAGCATCGATCGGGGTCATCAGGCGCCTCTGGCTGGTCTCGGCAATGCGTCAGACTGGCCTTCCCTGAATTATCTCTCCAACATTACCCCACAGAAGTCCGCGCTCAACCAGGGGGCCTGGGTCAGACTGGAGGATGCGGAGCGCAGGCTGGCAAATCGCAGTGACATCTCCGCGGTTTACGTCGTGACCGGGCCGTTGTATGAACGCGTAACGCAAACACTCCCTGGTGCGCCCGAGGTTCATATTCCCAGTGGCTACTGGAAAATACTCTACATCGGTAACCGTCCGGATCAGGGGAAATACTCGGCTTTTCTGATGGATCAGGAGACGCCGCGTGCGGCAGATTTTTGTAAATATCAGACCACTGTCGCGTCGATTGAACAAAAAACCACGCCGAAACTTACCCTGTGGTCCGGCTTACCGAAAAACATAGCGAAAGCGATTAAAACCCGGAAAGGTACGCTGGCACGGGAACTGGGCTGTTCTGATAACAGTGTCGTTGAATAATCCGCTGCTGCGATGACCCGTTAACTGTTGGCCTCAACGCATCGGCCAACAGTTAACGGGTCTTAGCGTATCAACAGAGTTATCCATACAAAGAGGCAGAGTTACTCAGTCGGGTGTAACTGACCAAAGTAGTAAAAATGTGGCGTAAGTTCGGTGCCGGGTTGTGTCTGTGGCTTTCCAGGCAAAACCTTCCCGATATCGCCGAAAAAATGTTGAATATGCCCGAGTGGCAGATATGCCTCACTATGCCTTCGGTAGAGGTCAAAGATAACAGCAGGTTTCGGGCACTGGCACCTGAGCAGGAGTCGATATTCCTCTCTGCCTGTTACCTGCCCGGCTGTTGTACCGAAGGTGTGATGCTACCCAGAAGGATTGAAGCACTTTTCCGCGCTGTGCCTCCCAGCCTATATCTGGCGCTGGGATGGCAGAAAAAGAGGAGAAAACAAAACGAAGAACTCTAATGAGCAAGGTCAAATGCACAGAACCTGAGTCAGCGTTCTGTGTAGTGCGAAAGCATGACTAACTTCCCGAAATAACTGTGTAAGGTGATTAATATTATGATAATGCTCACTTTTATTTATTATGAAAAATTAAGATAAGAGAACTTAGACATATAATTACATGCAAAACACTTCAGTACATGTGGGTGCTCATGAACGACAAACATATTTATTCTCTAACCAACCATTAATTGACCCATCTTTTTAAGAATTTACTCACACCACAATCTATCATTCCCATTGAATCTATTAATAAATATTTCTTACTGCACTAAACCAGGAAATAAAACACACAAGATAGGCTTTATAAGGCCATCAAGAAAACAATTAATCCTAACTCACGATTATTTAAAATAAGCATCCATAGCAATTTGAGCAGTGTCACATCCGAAAAAAGATCACCATCGCTCACTTGATATTGTTAACTTCGATGATATTCTATCAAATGATTCTCTTCTTTTTTCATCTGCTTCTGGATACCACTTTTTTAAGTGGTGTGTTTTTGGCGTGTATGTAAGGAGTGTTAGAATTGAATAAATCAACTCTGAATGCATTCGCAGTTCTGGCCGGATTTATTAGTAGCATATGTTTCGCGAACGAAGCTACACAGCAGTGCGAAAATGTCTATAAAGACAACATAACCCAATACAGCTCCGAGTCACAGATAGCGTATGCAATTGAGGAAATAGCAAAAAATGAGTGCAACTCTGACGGCACTTCATTAAACGTCGGATATAGCGAGAAAAGTAAGAGCCTGCTCGGTAGTATTAGTAACACTGCAAAAAATTTCTTTGGTTCATACTCAAAAACCAGTGCCTTTTGTAGCGATTATCAAAGTGGAAAATTTTCCTTTTACAGCGGTTTCGCTTCTCAAAAACAACCTCTCATGGACATGGCTAAGCAATTTAATGCTTGTATGCAAATTGCGTCAACCTACAACTATGCTGTCTGGAATTCGTGGAACGGACCTTCTGAGGTTGTTTTCCACGGCCAATACTATTTGCCGGGAAACACAGGAATTTTTTTCAATACATCGGTGATGTATAACGGAGCTGACTGTTTTACACCAGAGAAAGATAGTGAGGTAAAGTTTCCTCGAGGGGTGATGAAAGAAGTAAAAAATGAATTCACTCTGGCGTGCCGGAGAACCGGTTATGATAATGAGACATCAACCGTCTATCGTGCAGCCAATATCCTCATTACTTTCAATGGTCAACCATACCCTATAGATATGCCAGCGGACAGGGTTTACTTCGAACCTGGCGATGGACCGAAATCTTCTGACGAGGCTCGAAAATCCCTGGCTGAACTTCAGGCTCAGCTAACTTCCTCAAAAAAGAGCAATCAGGTTCTTGAAGCAGAAATTACCACTGAGAAAAACAAAGTTTTTTTTCAGCGATTAGTTTACGTTGGCCAACAAGGAAATTTTGGGATGCCCGGCGCAAGCGTATTACATAATACAGTCCCTAACATTCAGGATGGGCAAATAATTCACTTCTCCTGTGACTTTAAAAACATGCCTAACCGGGGCAGATTGGATGCTAGAAATGACGACGATCGTAAAACTCTTGGCAACTTACTTCACACACGCGTATGCGGAAATAACAACCGCGGTGGCTGGACTTTCATCAGCCATGCAGAAGGAAATGAATGTGGGTATGAAAGCTACATAATGAACTGTGAGACATAATGCATTCCATTTTTAATTATTTATAGAGGCCGCCACACGCGGCCTCAAAAAAAATCATGCATAAAAGATATCATTACGTTAAGAAACCCAATTGCTTATCTTACTATTTATAAAGAACACCATCTGGATCAATGGTATTTTCCATGATCCATAAATTTAATTTCACAAAAAATATTTCATCAGAAAAAGAATAAGTGATTACTTATCTACATTGATAATTATCATCACTTCCATTTTCAACTCATGTTTTTTTAACGGCTGGGTTATTTTACCAACCCCACTGCAGAACTATACCCCTGCTTTGGATCATTTTTGTACTGTGGAAATGCCAGTTTCAACTCTCCCTGGTCGACGAGTTGCTTCAAATACTGCTGACGCAATGCGTTAGGGTTTCGATTGAGTATTTCACCTAAGGCAGAAACGGAAATAAAATGCCCCAGGCATACCTTCAGGATAACATCCTTCATCAGCGTCTTATCGCCAAGGCGTAGCTTCTCACGAGGTACAGCGGCTTGAGCAAAAAGATAATCACGAAAGGGGTCAGTTAGATTTGCCACAGAATCAATATATGGTAAGTCGATATAGCGATTCAGTATTCTCCCCTGCTCATCTCGCTTAACATTATGATTATATTTTTTGGATACCCCTTTCCCTCCACCCTCTGGCATGACTTCGCTATGTGTTAAGTTAACTTCATTATGTGTGGACCTGATCTCGTTATGTGTGGAGTCCTCATCGTTATGTGTGGAGGTAGTTGATACATTAATCGCCCCGAGAGAGAAGACCTCGTCTGGTGTCATAACGGAAACACCGGGTAACGTGTAGTGTTTACTTTTCTGCTCACCACCAGCGATCAGAAAGCCTTTACTTTCCAATCGTGGTAGCGTCAATGTAACTTCGCGGGGATGCTTGGTTGTAAGCTGACAGGCACGCTCATGGTTAACCCACCCTTCAATGGCTGCTGTTGCAACAATCACCTGTTCAAAATCATCGAGTTGATCGAATTTCTCACCAAACTTCTGATGCAGATCATCCAATACATGCTGTGGGATCAAGCTTGCAGTAGAGAGTTCCAGGAGAGTCTGTGCGGGGAGCGCTTTTTCCCATAGCTTTGGCGTTCGCCAGTTAGCGGACTTCCAGCCACTGAAAATCTTAGGCATCCCCGACCCTGCCTTTTCCCCCAAGCCAATGAGCAAAAACATCTGATGCAAGAGGCGATTCCGGCAGTCGCTGGTTCCACCAGCTATCACATCTTCAAGGGGGAGACGCATAAGTCCGGGATTACGGAAGCCAAACATGTCGGGTCGTTTAACTATGAGAATGGATACTCGGTCAGAAAAGTCTGCATGGACCAATGTGTTAACTAAAGCTTCTCTCAACGCAATATGTACTGGTGTATCTGTTTTGCGTTGGCCTGCTTCGAGAGTAAAAGGCACTTTCAAATCAGCGACAAGCTTTTGATAAACTTTGCGATAAAAATCAAAGAGGTTACCTGACCATGTGCCGTCAGGAGTTACCCTATCGACCCAGCGTAGTTCAGTTTTAGCTTCGGGGCGTTCCTGGTAATCCACCATATAGTTGGGTGACGCAGCAATAATTGCCTCCCACTTGCCAAACATTAATATTCCGGCAAGTGTAATCCCCTCTTTTCCGTTTTCCCGATCTTTACGCCAGCCACCTACCATTTTTAGTAGTTCAAAAGGTTCACAGGCAAGATAGGGATGCTGAGGATTATTTGCCGAGAGTAGGTTGCGGTAAACTTTCAGGCTGTCGTGATCAATATCTTCTTCAAAGAGATAGTGTTCCGAAAGCACTTCATTATCGCAGCTGTCATGAATCTGCTCAGCCAACATTCGTTTGACCGTCATATCATCACAAAGGCGATCCCCCTCGTGCAGCCGCTGGTAAGTATTACCGAATGGCGATTTTTTCAGATGAACAGGCTTTTGCTTTCTCAAGGCCGGAGGAATGTGTATTGCCAGTACCTTCCTTCCCTGTAAAGACACAAGCTGGACATCTTTTTCAGATTGAAGAACGTTTGTGCTGATACGATCCCGATCGTTCAATTGGTTGTATAAATCAGTCTTTATCTTTTCAGGATCGACTACGCCAACTGGAGAGAAGCTTCCTCCCTGTTCTTTCACTCCCAGGATGACCCAGCCACCTCTCCCGTTTGCCATTGCAGAATATGTTGGCCAGAAATCCTTAGGAAGCTCGCCTTTGCCGTCCTTACCTCCAGCCAGCTTGAACTCAACCTGCTCTGATTCAACAAGGGTTTGCAGATCAATAATATCCTGTATTTGCAATGGCATACCATTTCCTCTGGCCTAAAAAATGTCCTGATTCATCATACTTTATTCATCCGGCATGCGGTACATCCTCTGTAATATTGCATAACGCCTATCACCATTGATGTGAAAGTGATCTGACTTAGCCACCATAGAAACTGTCTGACGGAGCCTTAAGATGAAACTGCACATCTCCTTCATGCTGCCTGTTTTTCTGCCGGTAATACGCGATAGCTGCCATAAATACCTTCCTGAAGATGCCACCGTAATTTTTCTTGATGATCCTGAAAAATTTTTGGTCAGATTTCCCCACACGCAAGATAAGCCGAGATACTGGCACTGGAGTTATGTCATCCCCGGAATGGCATCTGGCAGAATTAGAACTGGTAGCGGTATACCTTTAAGTAATACATGCGTAAGAATTCGGTCTTAAAAAAAGCACCGGTGGTGAAATGCTCCCTATAACTAATCATGCGAGAAGGAAGAAATAATCCTATGGCTGCACAAATCAGAGAACCCGGCACTGATAGTCTGTTGCTGATGAGCAGCCCTTACCTCCAGAGTAAGATAAGCATGGCTATATGAAATATTAGCCGCTGCCAGACATGGAACAGGCTGTGTGAACCCAAGCTACAGGTATTAAAAGTCTGAGCAATGTTGATTAGTGAAAAGGTTAGTAACCGCTAACATCAATTGAATCAGAGGAATAGAGGTTAGTGGTTACCAGGGGGGTGAAGGTGGCACTGACCAAGGTCCCGTTGAGAAGTATGCGCGGGTGTTCATGCGATGCGAGAGAATCCCGACGCATCTGACACCAGATGGCGGGATAGAAGCTGGCATTATCTCTTCAGATAAACAAAAACCGGCTGATGGCCGGTTTCATTGCAGTAGCGCTGCACGGTGGTCGTTTATCGATGCAGGTTCAGGAAATGCCAGGTTTTTACTCATCTGCCTGCATTTTTTCAACGACTGACCTTATCGCCGCATCCAGCTCCAGCTGATACTTCGCCGGTATGCGGGAGAACTCGTAAGTCACCAGTCGCTTCTCGGCATCGGTTTTCTTGCGCGCGAACTGCTTCTTATCGCTGAAATCACCCAGCTTTTCCGTCACCACTTTTTTGGTGCTTTTGGGCGTTTTCAGCCCATGGCTTTCCGCTTTAAAGAAACCGATGATTTTTGCTTTGTTGAGCGGATCATCAACATCATAATTCGCATCTTTTTCTATCCTGCCGCGCACCCCGGCGACGACATCGCTCACCGCGACCTGTCTGGCTTTAGCCTGCCCGGCAATCTCCAGCAGCAACTGATAATCAGGGATCGCCAGTTCGCTTAAGGACGGGAAGACGGCAATCATTTCATCAGGCACTGAGGCGGCCTGGAAGGCGCGGGTAATCCTGGAGGGCGAGATCCCTTCCGCTTTGGCGATGTCCGACTGGCTCATGCCGTTGTTGTACATCAGCTCAAGGCGTTTACCCAGTTCACGCAGCGTGTGCTCTTTGGCGGTCTGAATATCCACTGCCAGCTGGCGGGCATCAGCCAGATCAAGTTCGTCTTTTGTCACCAGCACTTCAAAAGGCGTGCCGTTGTAAAGACAGGCCGCACGACGGCGTGAACCATCCAGAATTTCAATGCGGCCATCCACTTCACGGCCAATCGCCGGGAAAAACTGTTGCAGTTTGATTGTTCGGGCAATGTCGCTGACAGATTCAGGGGTGAGCAGCGACTGGTCACGACCATTTACTGACGAATCAATATAGGTCTGGGTTTCAATGTCATCGTGCAGGATTTTCGTCAGGATAAAGCGGGCTTCTTTCCCCGACTTCAGCACAAATACGCGCGTGCCTTCACTCTCACTGAGCATTTTGGAAAAGTTTGAGTTGCCCAGCGTGCGGCCCATTTTTACCATTGGTTTGCTCATTTGATACCTCTGACAAATTCGATACGCTTGAACACGGCCTGAGTGAAACGTTCCGCTTCGCGTTTGGCATTTTTCAGCGCCTCGGCACTGCCCGGATAGGATTGCGGGTCCGCGCTGACAATGGTGTCGAACGTCTCACCGCAGCGCTCAAAGCCATCAAGACGCGGCAGGGCAGCATCCAGAATATAAGAGGTGAACACGTCGCGGGCCAGACCATGGGTCATTTCATGATCGCGTTTCGTCGTCATTTTGGACATGAAGCCGATATTGCCCTTAATGCGCGGGTTGATCCCCTCTTCTTCCAGTTGCTCCAGCATCTCCGGCAGGCGCGTCAGGTACTTCAGCGTGGAGTGAAAATCGACCTGCGCCGGTGGTGTCGGCGTCAGCAGCAAGTCACTGGCGGCGATGGCGTTCAGCATAAATGCATCCAGGTGCGGGCCGGTATCGATAAAGATGAAGTCATAATCTTTACCCACGCGGTCGATGATATTGCGTCGAAGCACCTCGGAAGGCAGCACGCCGGGCAGATGTTCACGGACAAGATCGTTCCACTGGCTGGCAACAAAGCCATCATCGATGGAGGCAGGGATGATATCCACGCCGGGGATGATGGTTGGCTGAATAATCTGTTCATGCAGCTGCTGCGCATCGAGATCATTAAGCATGGCCTGAGCAGCGGTCTCCATAATTGAACCGATGCTATTGGCGTGGTTCAGGAACATGGTGCTGGATGCCTGGGGATCGAGATCAATCACCAGGTTGCGCAGATCATATTGCAGCAGGTCGGGATGGACACGCAGGCCATGGGCGAGCGTGACGGTGCTGACCGTTTTGGACACACCCCCCTTCAGATTTACGACGAAAATGACGAACGGGCCTTCACCTTCGTGCAAATCGCGGTATTTCGGGACTTTGCGGTGGGCATAGATATCCACCACGTCCTGAACGGTGAGCGCGTAGTGTTTGGCATTGCCGGCATCCTTTTTACCAAACTCGTGCCCCTGCGCTTCCATCTCATCGATCGCCTGCTCAACGGCACGGCGGCTGAGCTTAGGCATATTCGCGACGGAATTGCGCGTAAAGGTCTGGTAATAGCGGTCAAGACCGAACTCATGGCGCTTTTCAATGATGTCGCCACTCATGCTGCGCAGCATCGCATTCGCTCTGCGCGCTGTCTCGTCAACACCACCGTAATTACTTTTCATGTAGTTAACCCCACCGGCAATTTTTCAACAGTGTACAACCTGAGATGTAATGTGCAAGATTTTTCGTAAAACAGAAAAAAGTTGTACAGTTCAAAAAAAATTATCCGCGGGCTGAACGGGTGACGAAGGTTATCCGTCATATGCTATATCCCGGCTAACGCCGAAAAGGTTTCCCGTCATATGCAGCAAGTCGCATAACATGTGGGCTTTGCGACACTGTCACTTCCCTCATTCGATAAATCGAAGGGTTAACGAACAAAGGTTATCCGTCGTATGCAGAAGGTTTCCCGTCACAGGAATTGCCGCTGCTGTACGCCCGGCTTAAGCGCCCTCCCCTGCCCGGCTTACCTCCTTCTGCTTAGCTCTACGTAAAAGGTTATCGGTCGTATGGCGACGTCGTCGCTCTGCCTCGACGAGAGCCGAACACAGCAGGGAAGTAAAAAGTTATCAGCCATATGCAAAAGGTTGGCTGTCGTATGCTGCAACGCTAGGCCAGACGCGGAAGTTAATCCACATGAAGTTCAGAAACATAGAGATGATGAATTGGCGGTCGTATGCAAAAGTTATCAGTTGTATGCAATCAGCATCACACTATCGCCAGAGACGCGATCGCAGGGTCCTCTGCTCAAAATGCATTCCTGGGTTATCAGTCATATGCCAGAGGTTATCAGTCGTATGCTGGACCATTTCCCCTCTGCCGCAGCTTATCTCGTCCATGTCGCATATGAACGCCGCTTCAGGGCGAGTGCATCCCGCAACTTAAGGCGCCAGTGCGCATTATCGAATCTGCTTTTTCCAGCCGACGTGGAATTAATAAACAATAGTTTCCAGTCGTATGCTAAAAGGTTGCCCGTCATATGCTCAACAGCAGCGGATCATTTCCAGGGGAACGGATCCTGTGAAAATAATAAAATTGGTGTTAATACGCTATTAAACAGCATGATACGGTTTAACCGCCGGGATCACCATCTGTTGCAAGGCTGAAAGGTTATCTGTCGTATGCGCTGCGGAGCAACAACGCATAGTGTCCGACTGAAAAGTTATCGGTCATATGCAGAATGTCGTCGTAAGAGGAGAAAGGTTTCCAGTCGTATGCTGGTTTTAGCTTATGCGGGTGAGGATCGTCTGGAGAGTGGAGCGCTAAGAAGGAAATCAGCCTACCCCTAACCAGGTGAATAGGCTGACGATTGTGCAAAGGTTGGCGGTCGTATGCTGGATACGCCGCGATGAGGGATCATTCTGAGTCGAGGCTGATAAGGATCTTCGCAATCTCTTCTTCAGAGAACCCGGAATCCTTGAGCTTGGTGATTTTGGAGATCATCTTCTCATCAACAATCTGCGGTTCAGCTTCCGCTGTGCTGCTGTGCTTCAATGACTTATCAGGAATGAGGTTCGGGTTGCGCTTAGTAATATTGAAATACACTGAACGCCCCCTCTTGAACTCGCTATACTCGAGGTAATTGATTTCCTTGAGCTCTTCCAGAGCCTTGCGAACGATATGGTTCTGATATGCCACTCGTGATTTCAAACGAAGCCGTTCACGCAGGCGTTTCATGGAAACCGGGGCAGGATCTTTGGGCAGGCTTTCAATGAACGTATAAAGCGCCTGTGCGGATTCTTTCCTGGGAAGATGATCAATGGCTTTCAGGCGCAGATAGACTTTGTAATCCATCTGGTAGAGATCGGCGAGCCGGGCATCCCCTTCTATCTCGACCTCATTTTTCGTTATGTTGTACAGAGCGCTGTTAACGAGGCCTGTAGTCAACGAGCCGGAATCATTACGGAACTGGATGGTGACACCGCGTAAACGCATCAGAGAGTCGTCTATGCGCTTTTTCATGTCCTTATTGGAGCGCTTGGAGTCGAAACCACAGTTCTGCAAAAATTTGGTGAAAGGCAGCTTCAGTTTACCCGCAAAGGTGCCGTTGTCGTAGATCGAGCGTATGATCCCAAGCCAGACACGGAAATCGGTCGCCATATCAAGTCGTTCAGAACGGATCGAGATGTCTTTGTAGCCTTCTCTTTTAACCACTTCGAGGTGGTAAAGATCCTCACTGGCATCAACCGTCGATTTGACAGCGTTTACTGAGCTTTTTGCTTTCGCATGATCCGTATTAGGGACAAAGAGACCGAGTCGCATCAACGCAACGGGCTGAACAGTGGCATTCGCGGTAGGGTTTAAGTGGACAACTTCACCCGTTTTTTTGTTCACTTCGTCGGTCATGCTATCTAAGTCGTTGACTTTCTTAGCCATATCAAAGATCCACTTATCAACAGTTAAATTAGCCTCTGCATATAACGGAT
>NZ_AP035960.1:0-620106 GCF_059730485.1 Pantoea sp. X-Soil-TKNS-1207 | reverse complement strand
CCAGAGGAACGCATAGCATTTTTAGAGGAACAGATTGCATTTTTAGAGGAACGGATCACATATTCAGAGGAACAAAATGCATATTCAGAGGAACAAAAAGTGCTATAATTCACTGATAAATAAAAACTTTCCCGACCTTAGATCCTTAAGATCTTTAAATAGATCATATATAAGATCACTATTAGATCCATATAAGATCCACTTAATTAGATCTACCCTGTGGATAACGAGTATAACTTTTGAAATAGCTGCAAAGTTTGGCGTCTTCATTGAAGAAAATCAGCAAGCTCGTTTTCAGACAACATATGTATTGCTCTGCTGAAAAACACAGTGCAAGACTGCTATTACTTCAACCATTCTATAAATTCTATTATTTTCAATAAGTTACAAGTAAGAACTGAGTTTGGTATAGAAATTAACCAAACAAACGTTATTTTGGTCTACATACACTTATACTTATATTGTTCGTATAAGAAAAGCACTCCGCCCTTCCCTTCTCCAGATACTCAGTTTCTTTTTTCGATTTATTCTCTCAATGATACATTACTCCAATGAATAACTATTAAATTGGAAATGGACTATCTTGTAGCGTTCATAGGGCATTTTGATTCTTAAGACAAACCAACATCTTGAATGACCAGATTATTCATCACTTCATTTTCCTCAACAGGCAGTTCGTTAGCAACCATATGATTTTATTGTAATTATGAACAATATAAGCTTAATATCACCGGCATCTGACATTACCTGTATTTCCTTCTAATCCTTCTATAAGGATTGCCAATTATTTTATTAATGCTATTTTTTTCAAAAAACAACGCAAGTTAAGGCAGGACATTCTTTATATTTAGATTAGGTTGCTGATAATCTATTAATCCCCCTTCCTCATCAAGGATAGTCTCGATTCCACAGTAGCATTAATTTTAGACTTTTATGCTATTCACAAAGGAGTGATCAACACATCTATAATGTTCGCTTCAGATGATTAACATTAATAAGCTATTGGGTTCAAATAGCTCTTTATCTATTTTAAAATCATTCCTTAAGTAGATTTCTAACTTGATGACTGACTGTGTAATTACGCCAGTTAAAATCCATACATCTTTTAATGATAAATCGTGTCTATGCCACTTCCCTTCTCCTCCCTGTATAACGATATTTTACTTTCTTCAAGAACTATCAAAACTCACGATTTCAGCAATGCCGTTATTTAATTACTTTAAATATAGAAATTAAAGTTCATTTCAGACTCTGATTTATAAATCCATGTTGAGAAGAAGGTAAAAAGGATAAGCGAAAGTGACTGTTAAAGATGATGGCGTTTTCAGCATGAAAATATCTAAAAAAACACTACAAATCAGTTAGTTAAAAGTTTTTTCTTTGGAGTAAATTGCGTAAGAAGCCTCTGCCCTTTCTAAACCAAAGAAATCTTGCTACTTAATTCATATTAAATTTTTTCTAAAAGATTGAAATGCACTCGGCATAAATTCTCTATTCACAAAAGATAAAATCTTCGATAACTATTAAAATGCTTAATAGAAAATTGCATTCTAACTTCCGGCCTTGACGAATAGCCGTTATACCCCACATCAGTAAAGTTCTCTGAGATACCTACTCACAAATTGTGATTTGCGTAAATTTCAATAATGGCAAGGAGATAACGTGCAATATCAATTTCATTTTTGATCAAAAGAACGTTTCTCTTCGCTACAATCGGGATAATCTCCAATTATTTGTAAATGCAATCACACAGTACGTTGATATCATTTCTTATATACATATTAACTGGGGAGAATAAATAGTGCTCCGCAGTGGCCAAATACGAAAGGAGCAATAAACGCCAGAAGCAATATAGAAAAATGTGCATCAGGAGATTTTGGGCAGATTAATAGTGAATACATTTCCCAAACAATGAAATTGGCAATCCTGCATAGATATTGGATTTAAAACGTGGTATCTGGATAAGATGTTGAAATAAGAAACTCATACAAGAAGACAGATAATAGTTCCGGTTTACAAACATTGTCTAATAGCTCTGTATCTCATTACGGAGACAATGAGCATGGAGGGTAAAATATTATAGCTGGATTTATACGTAAGAATTAAATAGGGTTGAATGGTGATATTCGGTACAAACTTAAAAGGTTATCGTACTAATGATTAATAAATTTCGGTGCGCAGTTATAAATTTCCTCAGGTGAGTTAGACGCTTAGTTGTAGCTATCAATTCTCGTGCCAGCTAAAGAAAGCTCCTGCGGATATAAATCTATGCTAATAAAATGCGCTATTAATCAGCGAATTCAGCAACAAATGTACTCCACCATTCTTAAAGCTATTCCATGTTGAGTGATGAATAATCTGATAACAATAATAGCGTTGCATGCATTATCAATTTACCAGATTGGCAAAGGTTCGTCGCAATTATGTATGTTTTAACAAACGTCGATAAAGTTAGTACAACACAACAATTTATTAATTTGAACCAGCAATATCGCTATATGTTTATATTTATATTTTCAAAAGTGTATTAGCACATCATTCTAGGTGGAGTTTTCAGGCTGAAAATAACAGATAATAATGATTATTTTCAATGATTTAGATGAAGATCAGGCTGGTGATGAGTATTTCTGGGAATGCTTAGGAAAAGACTGTCAGGCCTTACATGAGAAGGCAAGCACTGAGTATATTTGAATTGATTCATACTGGATAGTACGTAGTGCTACGTTAAACATTATAAATGACTTAAACAAAAATAAGATAAGTGCTTCAACAGATCTTGATTAGCAATCATCTTCTGCGATTAGGACAGACGTCAGTAATCGACAAGGCCAGGAGGGCACTATGAGCAATTGAATTTATTAGCTTACTAAAGTGGGAAAATTATATTGGAAAGAGATTAGCTGAGTCTCCTGAGTAGGTGGGCTGTTGAGAAAGCAATTTTTTAATTAAACCTGATGACAAACGTTATCCATAACCTTGAGATAATTGGACTGTATCATCAAAAACACAGAGAAATGTTTTTTTCCTTTGGCAAAAATTTGATTAGCACATGTAAGTAATAATATTGAATTATGGGAAACCTAAAAATTTATGTCTTAGTAAGGCTGTTGATAAAAAATAGCAGTATAAAAAGATAAGCTTAACAAAAGAGAGGATTCTGGCTTCCTGATACAAGTTAATATCTTTAACAAAATTCTACAGGACATCAGATTCACACAAGATAGGTGTGTAAGGGACCATATCGCTAAATTGAACGTAGCGAACATTTGTTACTTTTATCCTTGATAATTGACGTTACAAAACGCGTAACATACCCGCTGCACAAAAGAATCAATGATACAGTCAGTAAAAGGAGTTTTCAGGCTGAAAATGTCCAATCATATACTGCTAAATCAATCAGTTACGTAAGTTTTGGTGTGGTGAAAATAAAATGTACGACTTATCAGAAACCCGTGATTCATCTACCGTCCTGAACATAACAAAGTGAAAAGAATTATGGGGCAGGAACAGCGATGATGAAGAGAAGAGGGCAGGGTGAGCATAATAAAACATTCCATGTTGCATTACTCGTTTGCCACTTATAGAAGAATCATCGTCCAGAATGGCACCAGGGTTCATCTACAGCAGTGATGCTTTCAACTTACAATTTCGAAACCCCTAAGCTGCCGCACGGGTAAAGCGAAACACTTTTTTAATACCAGTAAGTATATTCGACAATATCATTTCTCTTACGATGGACATCAAAACACTGCGTTAGCTCTCTAAGAAATACGCCTGGGAAAAGCATTTTAGAAAAATGCATACGTAGTTCTATGTTAGAAAGTCGCTATCCTATCCCGTTGCTGGCTGATAAGGTCATTGGGCTATAGGTAACTCAGTTTTTGAGTTAACTCACATACAAAAAACAGGATCGTTCAAATATCATTTTATCTGCCGCTTTAGAACTTCTATCAGGCATGATCATTGATGATGACAGAGATGAGGTGAACCATGGAGGCAGATGAATAGTCTCTCATCAGAGGTAAGGGAAGGGGGCTAGCTGTCTACAACATATAGTCAATTCTGCGAAATGATAAACCAGAACATTATGGGCTTTGTTAAGCCGTGTTTTATGAATCGATGCGGATGGATCATTCTAAAACAACTAACTGGCTAAGCTGAACCGCTATACATAGTTTACGCTTCCAGCCTCTCTCTCAATCCTTATCCGAAGTTTGAATATTTATTCAACTCAGAGAAAAAAGGGCCATCGCGGAACCAACATAGTATTCCGCGTATTAACTCTATGATTTATATGCGGAAAAAATATTTATTTCTGTCGCTAAAGTAATAAAGAAGCGATTTATATAATCAGTGAATTATTATTTTCATAAATTTCACCTGAACTCCACAGGATGTGGGTTGATGATAAAAGTGATATTACAAATATGCATTAGATTATGCTACTGCGACACCCAAAAGAAGTTACGGGGAAATTATCAGCTGACTGCAGATATAAGGTCTTGCCCATCGCTTTGCTACAGCATTCCACGAGCCAAAGGCTAAACGCACCCAGTATAAGGTTCTGAGAGTCTCTGCACGTGGTTAGCGATAACATAATTTTAGATAAAACGGCTATGGAGATAATCCAAAAAGGAGAGGGAGCCATAACCCCTAAAGGGCTGCTAAGAGCGAGATATATTCATAAAAATATCATGATATCTTCAGATTGATAATGTGCAGGCCGACGATGACGATAAGGTGTTTATCATTGAATATAAAAACAAATTGCCGTCGCTCGCTGTCATTCAACAACATACATGATCAAAACTTCCAGGCGCTCTACAGTATGAGAGAAAACAGGCATATCTGAACCGTAAAGCAACAAGTCTGACAGCATAGTAACGAACATCGAATTAACCGAAGCTACGATTAGCAATCCATGGAAATCACGCCAGCTCTCCATAATTGAAAAACACCAACCTGGTCAACGTTAAGCTGATATATAAAGAAATTATCGACGAACATCCGGCCCTGATAATCCCTCTTACTGTGAGAATGCGCACAGGTGAGCATGAAAAAAATGATTAAAATCTCAATAGATAACCATAAATAAGAAGACAGATGCTATGACCCGAAATCGCTCAGGACATTTTGTGAGGATCGCACTTGGGCTATTGACCTTTCTTTTGTGCTTATCTGTTTCATTTTTTTCATTTACATGCAAACCAGTGCCTGGCTTAAAAATCAGCAAAATAGCAATATGGCGCTCGCAGACAGGCAACTCAACGCTATTTTCAGCAATGTCGCAACGGCGGAAAATGCTCTCGCTGGTCTGATGGGCGCGCCCTGCACATCTGAGACTGTGCTGCAGCTGCGGAAACGCCTGGCGATCACACCTAACATCGGAAACATTGAGTTAACCGCTGACGGGGTAGTGTATTGCTCATCGTTGCTGGGAGAAGTGAGCACTGGCGAAGAGATAAGAGGAAATCATGCGCTCTATCTTTCCTCTCAGGTTAAAGATTTACCCGGACATCCGTTTATTATTTCCTTGCGTCAGCAGGGAAGGTTCGGTGTTTATACCAGTACCGATGGCTATTATTTTAAAAATATTCTGGAGTCAGCTTCGGCTTTACTGCCTGTTGTATTGGTTACAGAGAGCGGCTGGATGGGAAAGGATGGCGTTATTTATCTTGATAAGTACCGTTCTGCACATAACCTGCGATTAATTTCATCATTGTATCACTATCAGCTGTACAGCAATTTTACCCGGCGAGACGTATTGAGCGCCGGTATGAAATACAACAGGATGATGATGTTTTTACTGTTTTCACTGTCTGCGATAGCAGGTTACGCCTGCTATCGTGGGGCGCCTAACAACGGCTCTCCGCGACAGCTGCTGGAAAATGCTATAGAAAACGGGGAGATTCAAGCCTGGTTTCAACCGATCATAAAAGCGAACGGCAGGCGGGTAGTCGGCTGCGAAGTATTGGTCAGGTGGGTAGGCAGAGAGGGGATTATCCCTCCAAATCAGTTTATTCCCCTGGCGGAACAATCCGGGCTAATTATTCCAATGACGAAAAAACTTATTGCCCAGGTCACTGATGACTTCCTTAAGGACTTTCATCCTGCGGAGCCCTTCTATATTAGTTTGAACATTAGTGCGCAGCATTTACAGTCGCCTGATTTGCTGCGTGATTTGAGTTATCTGCTTACGAATCTGAACGAGAAAATAAAACTGGCACTGGAAATTACCGAGCGGGAAATTGTTGTTGCCAGTCAGCATGTCAAAGACAACATTCGCAAGTTGCAGGAGGAGGGCGTTCTTTTTGCTCTCGACGACTTTGGCACCGGCTATTCAACGCTGGAAATTCTGCATCATGTTAATGTTGACCTGTTGAAAATCGATAAGATGTTTGTTTCTGGTATTGGCAGCAATCCTGTCTGCCAGGACATCATTGGTAATATCCTTGACCTGGCGGAAAGAATTAACGCATCAGTGATTGCGGAAGGGGTGGAAACCGAACAACAGGCAAGTTTTCTGCAACAGCAGGGTGATATATCTCTTCAGGGATATCTTTTTTCGAAACCCCTGCCTGTCGCGGCTTTTAAAGATTACCTGCGCACAAAAGGGGCTACTTAAGCCCCATATGACCGGTACTTCAGCATCTGACGTTCAATCAAATTGACGGCATAATCGAGCAGCAGCGCAAAGAACGTCAGCAGGAGGGTACCCGCAATAATGCTATTGATGTCAAAATTACCTTCAGCCTGCAAAATCAGATATCCCAGACCTTGCGAAGAACCCAGATATTCACCCACCACTGCGCCAACAAAAGCCAGACCAACAGCGATGCGCAAGCCTGAGAACACCCAGCAAAGCGCTGAAGGGAAATACACCGTCAGCAATAGCTGACGGCGACCTGCACCCAGCATCCGCGCATTGGCCAGCAACATGGGATTCACGTTGCGCACCCCCTGTGTCACATTAAAGAACACCACAAAGAACACCAGGGTAATGGCGAAGGCGACTTTTGACCATATGCCCAGACCAAACCACATGGCAAAAATCGGTGCCAGAATAATTCGGGGCAGCGCGTTTAATGCCTTAATGTATGGCGACATGATGGCAGTCACCAGCGGGCTGATGCCGATCACCAGGCCCATCAGCAGACCCAGTGTGGTGCCGATAATAAATGCCAGCAGCGTTTCAGTTAAGGTAATGATGAGGTGTGGATAAATCTGCGCTGGAAAATGCAGCATAAAATGTTGTTCATTCGCCAGCTCAACCACCAGGCTACCTTCGCCTTCGCTAAACCATTGCCAGAGCACCATCAGTACCTGTTGCGGGCTACCAAAGAAAAAGGCCAGCTGCGGATCCCATGAAATGATTTCCCATAGGGTGATAGCCACAGCAGACACCGCAAGCTTACCTGACAGGATAACACCGACGTTATGTATCTGATTTTTCATGTTATATTTTTCTTTGTTGGTGACTTTTCAGGACTTCACTTCCCAGCACATCCCAGATTTTCTGATAAAGTTTCATGTACGCTGGAAGCGTGCGGATTTTCGCCACATGACGCGGACGTGGGAGCCTGACCGGAAATTCACGAATGGGATGCGCCTCTGGCCCAGCCGACAGGACGATAATCCGGTCGGCGAGAGTAATGGCTTCATCCAGATCGTGGGTAACAAACAGCACCGCGCTTCGGTTGCTTTCCCAAAGCGTCAGAAGTTCTTCCTCCATCAGCTGACGCGTCTGGATATCCAGTGCGGAGAATGGCTCATCCATCAGGATAATTTGCGGATTGCGAATCAGGGTTTGCGCCAGCGCGACCCGCTTACGCATCCCGCCAGAAAGTTGCGAAGGATAAAAATCGGTTACGTGACTCAATCCGGTCCGCTTCAGCCAGTCGCGGCCCTGAGCGTCTGCCGGAGCACCATAGATGCCCCGATAGTGGAGGCCCAGCACCACGTTTTCCATCACCGTCAGCCAGGGCATCAATACCTCGTCCTGAAACACATAGCCAATGCGCGGATCTACGCCGGTTAATGGTTCACCGAATAAAGTAATATGGCCAAACGAGGGGGATAGCAGCCCGGCACAAAGATTTAATAGCGTCGATTTTCCACATCCGCTCGGACCGACAATGGCCACGAATTCCCCCGCCTGCACACTCAGAGTGGTATTGGCTAGAACGCAGACTTCATTCTCCCCGCTACCGGTCGGACAGGAATATGAAACCGCATGACATTGCAGGGCAGGGGGCGTGGTCTCTTTAGGGTTGTTCATGCTGTTGCACCTCCAGCACATCCTGATTGGTCCAGGTACGGAGCAGATCGATCTTTTCCGGGTGGATGGTGGCATCAAAAGCACTAAGGGCTTTAAGCGCGGTGGCGGGAGCCTCTGGCGAAAAAAGCCCGTCGCGTGAAAAAGCGGGCTGAACATTACGAAACGCCTGCTGATAGAGCAGCGGATCGCCTGCAAGATAATTTTCAGGCACGACTGCTGCAACCATTTCTGGGGTCGCATTGGTTAACCAGTGCAGAGATTTGAGCATCGCTTCAGTCAGGGCGCGCACGGTGATGGGGTTGCTGTGCAGAAAAGATTCCTTCGTATACAGGGAGCCGGCGGGCATTTCGCCACCAAACAGTGCTTCGCTACCTGCCACCGTACGTGTATCGGCAATGATTCGGATGTCATGGCTTTTTTCCAGCAGGGAAATGACCGGTTCTGAATGAGCGATAACATCAATTTTACCGGAGCGTAAGGCCTCGACCGCGCTCGATCCGGTGCCCACCGCTATCCAGGCAACATCCTGCGGGCGTATCCCATGCTTCATTAGCCAGAAACTCGCCACCATATGTGTTGACGAGCCTGGTGCGCTGATGCCGATTTTCTTGCCAATCAAATCAGAGGGTTGATGCCAGGCTGGCAGAGTCTTGCATGACGCTGCTATCACGATTTGCGGAGCCTGGCTGGTAAGCAGAAATGCAGTGATATATTGCTGTTTACTCTGCATTTTTATGGTGTGTTCATAAGCACCGCTGACGACATCGGCGCTGCTGCCAATCAGCGCCTGTAGCGCTTTTCCACCACCGGAAAAATCGACAATACGGACATCCAGACCAACTTCTTTAAAATATCCCAGCCGCTCGGCAATGGTCAGAGGAAGATGATAGAGAACGCTTTTCCCACCGACGGCCAGGGTAATATGTTTTTTTTCCAGTGCAGGCATCCGTGCGAATGTACAACAACAAATAAGCAACAGACTTCCGCACAGCCATTTCATCATCCGTCTCACTGCATCTACCTTTGTGTTAAATGGGGCTCATTTTTATCCTTAGCGCCGACAAACCGCCAGTCACCCACATCTACAAATCAGGGACGAATAAAGTCTGAACAGGCGGCTGGCTCGATTAACCTTTGATTGTCAAGGGGTAAAAATGGACTGTCATGCTGCTCTGTAACAGGGCCATGTAGGAAAAATCAGGTTGCGCAGCCGGGTTTTTATGTTTTCATCAGCCTAAAGCTGAAGAGTGCCAGCATGTTTCGGGAGGGCGTCGCCCCTGGCATAGGGAAGAGTGGCTCCGGCCAGGGGATGTGGAACAGAATTTTCAGGCCCGTCTGTTCAGTCACACCAGCGGTTCGGGCCTGCCTGCTAATGCGCCTGCTCCTTCAGGCAAGTTTTTGCGGTGGCGACAGACGCATCCGATAAACAAAGGCTGTGGCTAGTCCTTCTGACTCCTGTGCTGTTTAAGGCTGAGATAGCGATAATAGGTGCTGCGGGCGATGCCCAAACGCCGTGCACACTGGCTCGAATTGAGTTTTTTCTGCGCATACATTCCTTTAGCGCGTTCTTTGAGTTGCTGGGCTTCTATCGATAAACCGGCAGGGCGTCCGGAGGGTGCCTGCTGGGCGCGGGGATTATGGCCGGTCAGCGCAGCAATCAGTGAGATTGCTTCCGGCCACTGGACGCTATTAATCACACCATCAAGGGTAATAATTTGATTACCCTTCAGCAGCCATTTGCGTAGCCAGCTAAGTTGAAAATATTGCGAGCCGCGTAAAATATCGAGATTGGTGATCACAAGCGTCACATCAGACACAGAAATTGGCTGCAGTGCAGGACAGAGATCATTACTCAGATCGGGATCTTCTATTACCGAATGACAACTCGCCTTTTTTAATTTTCGTATTTGTTCCTTTCGTTCGACCAGCGTTCCCCGACAATAACCCGTCATTTGATATGGTTTATTTTCCATGTTGTTCACCTTCCTTGTAACGTTGCAGCGCGGCGTAGAGTGTTGTACGAGAAATTGCATATTTGCGCGCCTGGCTTGAAATGGTGCAATTGTTACTGTTAATAGCGTGGCAAATCTTTTCCATCTGTTCGCGGTTAAGACTTTTACGACGACCCTGGAGTGGAAGAGAATGTTGTAATTGCCTGTTTTTTAAGAAAAGAAAGAATCGGGAAGAGGGAGCCTCCGGAGTATAATCAAGCGTTAATTCATCGGCTAAACTGATTACCCGGATCTTGCGCATTAGCAACTCCGTCAACCAGATAACTTTGTTGTGATATTTGGGGATGGTTTTATCCAGACGCCATAATATTAACGTGTCGCCAGGATTAAGGTCCTGCAAACAATTGCGTAAAGTCTGTAAGTCATGAGGCGACGATTGCTGGTAAATTATATGGCAATTTTCCTCCTTAAATTTTTCATTTATGAATATTTTAGTGTTCATTGATTGTGTGTAGAAGATATAGCCTTTGCGATGAGATGTCATGTCCCCTCCCTGATTTACAGGAACGTGTAAGCAGATGAACTTATATGAGCATGGTAGACATTCCAGCAAAGCAGGACAACAGATTATCCTGAGAGAATGGAAAAAAGTAATGGCTGAAAGATGGAGGTTTATTGGAATTTATTAAATAATGAAATGCTGTGGCGATAAACTATCGCCACAACGGTGATGATGAACGGAGAATTAACAGAACGGAATCAGATGCATTTAAAAGATATGCACCAGTATATTAGTTGACTACTTAGCTGGAAAAGTAAAGTTGATTAAAATTACGAACGCCTAATTTACGTAGTGCGTTAATTTTATGCGTGCTAACGGTTTTAATAGATATATCCAGTTCTTTTGAAATCTGCGCATGAGAAGCCTGCTCATAAAGACGTCGGATGATGAGGCACTCCGTCGCCGTCAGATGTCCTGGGCAATATTTCAACGTTTTCGGTGTATCTTTCATCGTATGCACCAGCATAGTCAGGTGACTGAAAGAGAGATTCTTAGGGGCCTTCGCATAAGGTTTGAAAATCGGAGACAGATTCTTGCAGGATGAATAAAGGATCAGAACGTTCACCTTACAGGAGATGATGGGATGGCTGATGCTTTTTTCGACAAAATTTTGGGTGCTGGAATCCAGCAGCAAAATATCGCCGTGTCTGAGATGTGCCTGGGTAAACTCCGGGGTGTAGTTTTTCCATTTCTGTATAAAAAATTTCTGATTATCAGCAAGAAATTTAGATTTCATACCGTACGAAAAATAGTAATCGTCTGAAACCAGATAAATGTTCATGGTTAATCTCAATGCAGAATATGCAAATTTTTTTAAAAAGGATGCGTCCACCTGCCAGGTGCAGATGAATAGGTGATATACCAGTATTGCTGTTAGTTGATGGCTAAATTCCAAACCGAGGGCATTATGGCAATGCCGCTGTGTTAACGTCAATATGACACCTTAGAACAAAATGGCGTATATGCAATTATTTATCCTGGCATTATCTGTGCGATAAGAAGATAATTGGCGCGAATTTACCGCTGATTATCACGGTAAGAGGATTCTGCATCTTTATGAAAAACAAAAAAATCACATTTAAAAGTGAGATTGTTCTTATGCGCCAGGCGACATTTCTTATCATGCTAATGAAAAATCATGTTTTTATTATTTTTAAATCATATTAAACTCCGATCTCATTGGGTGGTGATGTGTGATTTCAGTAAAAATCATGCTCATGGCAGGGAGGGAGCTGTAATTTCTTTGCTTAATTTGTTATTTTTCCATTCTAAATAAGATGTCTCTCGGTTTGAGAAGAGTGCGCTTTGGCGTTTACCTGCATGATACCTAATTAATTCAATATGTTATGTATATTAATCGGATTTTTTACATTTAGGAACCATCTGTGAACCAGAATGAAATCTCACTCTCGCCAGAAATCACGTTTATTCAAGAACGTTCGTGTCTTTCTTGCCATGGGCAGGAAGATATACATTTAACGCCCAATGAACGACGTCTGCTTGAGCTGATTATCAGCGGTAAAGGCAAGAAAGAAACGATCATTGAGGAAATATGGCACAGCCGGGGAACCATAGTTGGAGAGTCCAGCTATCACCAACTTATAAAAATGCTGCGACGCAAGCTGCAGATCGCGGGTTTGCCATATTCGGTGATCAAAACTATTCCCCGGCACGGCATTACCCTGAATCTCGCTAAATGTCCGGAACCGGATGAATCTGTGCTGTGTCCGTCAGCCAGTGAAAGCGAAATCTGCGAAGGGGAAATTGCACGCGAAGACATTGAACATGAGACATTGACCGAACTTCTTCCGCCTGTCGTGAGTAAGGGAAAGCTGAATTCAGGACGATTTCTTCCTGAAAAAAAACTAGTATTATTCGGAGCGGTTATTTTTGTCTTACCAGCACTGCTAACATGTATGTATAAATTCACGCAGCAACCACAGCAGGCATTTCCGTATGAAACAAATGTGGGGGAGGTGACTTTCCACTTGAGTTCATTACGTGGCATAAGCCGCGAAGTACTCGAACAGCGGCGCGCCAAATTACCTAAATCGATCACTAATGTCTACATCGCCTCCAACGGTCCTAAGTTTTGGGTTGCTGAATGCGAAGGAGAACTATCTAAGGAGAATAAATGTCGATACGAACTCTATTCCTCGTATTGATGGCTGCTGTTTGCGCTTCGGCAGGTGCTTTGCTGTCCTGGACGCTCTGGCACCATTTTGAAAATGCACAGCGTCCGGAACAACCTTGTTCCAGTATCATTCAGGGGGCAAACTTAATTGACCAGTATCAAAGTACTTATCAGTTTAATGGCGTGATAACCTGGTGGCCTCAGGCTAATAAAATTACGCTGTTTGGTGTAAAAAGTGATAAGGAAAATACAGGCATTGTTTTCGACAGAGCATTACAGTTGCAAACCGTTACGGCAAAAAAAGGCGTTATTCAGGCGAAAATTAGTGACCTGAAGATCTTCAATGATGACAAACTGCCACCCGGCTATGTCATTTTAGGTGAGAAAGGCAAAGACCTTACATTGCTCTTTAAACCCATTGATCGTAACAGCTGGCTTATGTTGATTAACGATAACTGGATTATGATGTGTGAAAACAAATAATACATAGTATCGATAGAACTCTGTTCCGACAGAAATCACGACTGTAATTTTAATCATCTTTTATTTTTGCCTTTGTCGGTAGCTGTTAGTTATTTCTCACCGTGTTGTCAAACCATAAAGCGAGATGGTTATCTATGATGAATAATTGTTACGATAAAGGCATAGAAATTCCTTATTGCGATGGCAATGAGGATATTTCATGGGAAAGCATCAAGGCGGCGAGTATATCCCATGTTTTTTTCAGGATAAGCGAAGGCACCCGGTGTCACGAGTCTTTATTCATTAAACATTGGGAAGCTGCGAGAAATGCCGGGTTTGAACTCGGTGCCTGGCATGACTTCACTTACTCATCGGGTGATATCAGAACGCAGCTGCGGAATATTGTCTCTGCTCTGAAGGCTATAAAGTTTAATCCCAGTCTGGATAAACTGGCGCTGAGGCTGAATGTTTCTGGCTCTGAAGGGTGCCATTCAGCAGACGTGTTAGAAACGTTTCATACACTGCTTGAATGGGTATGCTTAAACGGATTGCATGGCAAAAAACCTTACATTTTTTGTTCTCCGGACGTATGGGAAGGTTTATATGGATGGCAGAACTATGACTTTCACGATTACCCGTTATGGCTGGTTGATCGCAGCGAGGGTAGATTGATATTACCTGTTCCCTGGCAGGAGAATAACAAAATGTGGACGATCAGACAGTATCGCCAGACTTGTCAGATAGACGGTATTAATGCGCCTGTGGCACTAAATTATGTCTATCGTGACAGACCTTCTTATTAACCTCCTCCCCTAAATAAAACGGGTGCCCAGTATCGGTGCCCGTTTTCTATTGCTTCTAAAGAATCCTTATTCTCTCTTTTCATGAGAATGTTCTCGATAGGTCGGAGAGAATGCTAATACGTCGTTTTATTATACCAAGGTATAGTAACCTCATCCTTAGGCGATAGTGAGTTTTAACCACACAGCCAGCGGGCAATGAAATATATCCGTCATATCTAATCGAAAACAAAAGGCGACAAGATGACTCTTTTACATGGCTATCCCTTCAGCGAATTAATATTGGTGCTGGTAATACTTGAATCCGGAATTGTGGCAAATGTCCTTAATTCGCCCGGGTCTTTCTCAGTACGAAAAATCAGTAGCAATATGATCCATGGTGTCATTGCGGCGCTGGTTATTGTCGCATATGGCGTGGCTCAGCATGTCTCAATACATCATACGATTGCTATTGCTGGCGTTGCGGCAATCACATGGCCGAAAGCCCTGAATCTCCTTATTCAACTGAGCAAAAATCAGGATTGAACTGGACCTTCGTCCGTCAGGCTATTTAGCTACGCCTTGTAATAGTCGTTATTTTCGAGGCGCAGGCACATATATCGATACACACATGCCTCAATAAGTCAGTCAATGTGATTAAAGGCTGATAAAGCTCTGAAGGGAAAAGTCGTTTACCCATCTCTGGATACTCGCTCAAGGCGAATTACTCATCATAGTAAGTAGTCTTAGTTAGGTTAATCACTATTGTTAACGTTCTTCCGCAGAAAATAGCTTTTAAAATCAAATTATTATGCTAATTCATTGATTTATCGGAAATTGAACATGAAATTCTGTTTGCGTGGCGACATAAATTATGTCATCGTAACTGTGCTTTGGTATAGTCGTGATACTTAGGCATAGTGGGAGCAATTTCCCTGGTGTTGGCCGATAAGGCACCCTCTCTATGTGGAAGTGGAGAGGGTTTTTTTTTGCCTGTCACAGAGTAAATCCCGCAGGATGTGCTGTCCTGCCGTACCTTAGGGTTGATTCTCAGGTATTGAGTAAATAAACCGCGACAGACGTGACCACTATCACCTGTGCTCATCTAAAGTAAAACTATCCTCAATCCTGGCTATTTAACATTGATCGCAAGTGGGTGAAACGATGACTCTGCGTTTTAACCAAAGCACCAGATGGCGACGTCCTAATCGCTGGGATGCTATCGCTTTTCCGCTCATTCTTTGTCTTATTGCCTTGTTTGCTCTCGATTTTCATCAAACTTTGCAGCCCGTCAGCACGCTGACTGCTGAGCCGATTACACTCGACACTGCCAGACTACCCGAATATGCCATGCGAACCTCGTTACGCATGTTGGTGGCAATGGTGGCATCGCTGGTGTTCACCCTGATTTATGGCACCCTGGCGGCCAAAAGTCGTCGGGCAGAGAAGATTCTGATCCCGGCGCTGGATATTCTGCAATCGGTGCCGGTACTGGGTTATGTCTCCTTTACCGTGGCCTTTTTTATTGCACTGTTTCCTGGCCGCATTCTCGGTATGGAGCTGGCCGCCATCTTCGCAATTTTTACCAGTCAGGCGTGGAATATGACTTTTAGCTTTTATCAGTCACTACGGACCGTGCCGCGCGATTTGGTTGAAGTATCACGAGGATTCAACCTGACGGCCTGGCAGCGCTTCTGGAAACTCGAAGTGCCCTACGCCATGCCCGGCCTGATCTGGAACATGATGGTGTCGATGTCGGGCGGCTGGTTCTTTATTGTGGCATCAGAGGTGATCATCGTAGGCAGCACCTCGGTAAGTCTGCCGGGGCTGGGATCGTATCTGGCGCTGGCCATCGACCACAAGGATCTTGCCGCCGTAGGCCGGGTCCTGCTGACGATGATTGTGGTGATCTTTACCTATGATCAACTGCTGTTTCGCCCGCTGGTGGCCTGGGCCGATAAGTTTCAGTTGGGTACTACACATGCGGCAACGCAGCCTTCCTCGTGGCTGTTAAATTTGCTGCGTCGCACCCGCCTGGTTCATCTGCTGCTGCAATATTGTGGCGGGATGTTTTCTGCTGCGGCACGGATCCCGTGGCGACTCTCTGCGCCTGGTCAGCAATGGCGGCCACAGACGCGGTCAGCACGGTCGGATGTTATCTGGAACCTGATCATTATCGGGATCACCGTGGCGGTCACCTGGCGGGTGGTATACGACATCCATGACGACCTGACTCTGCGCGAAGCAGGGCAGGTGATGCTGCTCGGGGTCATCACTCTATTGCGTGTGGTGCTGATGATCCTGCTGTCTTCGCTGATTTGGGTGCCGCTGGGCGTGTACATTGGTCTGCGTCCGGCGCTGGCAGAGAAAGTTCAGCCGGTTGCGCAGTTCCTCGCCGCGTTTCCTGCCAACCTGTTGTTTCCTTTCTTCGTCATTGGCATTGTCCATTTTCACCTCAACCCGGATATCTGGCTGTCACCCCTGATCGTGCTGGGTACCCAGTGGTACATCTTGTTTAACGTGGTCGCAGGATGCACGGCGTTGCCGTATGACTACCTTGAAGTGGCCAAAAATTTCCATATCCGCGGCTGGCAATGGTGGCGACAGGTGATTTTGCCGGGCATTTTGCCTTACTTCGTGACCGGCGCAATTACCGCATTCGGCGGCGCGTGGAACGCCAGCATTGTGGCGGAGTTTGTCCAATGGGGGGATACGCAACTTACCGCGCATGGCCTCGGCGCATATATCGCCAGAACCACAGCGGCGGGGGACTTCCCACGCATCATCCTTGGCATTGCCGTGATGGCGTTATTTGTCACCTTATGCAATCGGCTGGTGTGGCGACCTGTCTATGATCGGGTCGTGGCGGGAAGCCGGGCGGATTAGCACAGGAGCGCACGCATGAACACAGCGCATCATGATTTGCTTAAGGTAGCGGACGTCAGCCATGGCTTTAGCAAGGCGCAGGGACAGGTGCTTATCCTCGACCAGGTCAACCTGACGCTCCATGAGAACGAAGTGGTGGGCCTGCTTGGGCGATCGGGTTCCGGCAAATCGACCCTGCTGCGCATTATCGCCGGCTTGATTGCCCCTGGCGGTGGTGAAGTGACGTATCAGGGAGTACCGCTGCGAGAGCCAGCGCAGGGCATTGCGATGGTGTTTCAGACATTCGCGCTGTTCCCGTGGCTGACGGTGATGCAAAACGTGGAGGCCGGACTGGAAGCGCAGGGGGTTGCGGCAGCAGAGCGCAGACGACGTGCACTGGAGGCTATCGACCTCATTGGTCTGGACGGTTTTGAAAATGCGTACCCGCGCGAACTTTCTGGCGGAATGCGTCAGCGTGTCGGTATTGCCCGGGCGCTGGTCGTCAATCCGGTATTGTTATTAATGGACGAACCCTTTTCGGCGTTAGATGTGTTAACGGCGGAAAATCTCAGGAGCGATTTAATATCTCTGTGGCGCAGCGGTAAAATGCCAATCAAATCAGTGCTGCTGGTGACGCACAATATCGAAGAAGCGGTATTTATGTGCGACCGCATTCTGATCCTCTCCTCCAATCCAGGTAAGGTGATTGGCGAAGTCACGGTGCCTTTCAGCCACCCGCGTGACCGCCTTGACCCGCAGTTCCGTCGTCTGGTGGATAACGTCTACGGCAGGATGACGGCACGACTGGCGCATGGACTGGATCGCAAAGGGTTAACCCTCGGCAGTCGGTTGCCACGCGTCTCCACGAACCTGATGGCGGGCTTGATCGAAACGCTGGTGCTGGCGCCTTACCATGGCCGGGCGGATATGCCTGACATTGCGCGTGCGCAGTTGCTGGAGGTGGACGAGTTGTTCCCGGTGGCCGAAGCCTTGCAGGCGCTCGGCTTTGTCGAGATGCAGGAGGGGGATATATTCCTCACGCCGCAGGGGCGCATTTTCGCGGAATCAGATACCCAGCGCCGCAAGGTGTTATTTGCCGAGCAGGCGTTGCGCTATATCCCGCTGATTGCGTTGATTAAGGCAGAGCTGGATGAGCGCCCCGATCACCGTCTAACCCGCGCCTGGTTCGAACAGGTACTGGAGAAGGATCTGTCAGATAATGCCGGTCGGCAGACACTGGATACCGCCATTCAGTGGGGACGCTTTGGTGAGATCTTTTCGTATAACGACCAGACGGCATCCTTCAGCCTGGATGATGTGGAATAAGGCGTTAAACCGTGATGGTTAACGCCTCAGCGCAATCCCTGTCGTGTATTTATCGAAAATCATACCGGTTCATACAGGTTCCAGAGTCTTGCCGCGATGACTATCTGATGCAGGCAATGCTTAATTAATGTGTCTAATTCTTTATGGAAATGCTGAAGGACGGTTTGCTTCATTTTTTGCGCAACCGCGATGTTATGTTTGCAATGGTCGATGTCATTCCCGATGTTTTTCATGATCTCTTCGCCGGAAAATTTTTTACGCCGAAGAAATTTAAAACTCTGCACGCCTTTTGGCACCAGAAGGCCAGAAGCGAGTATGCTTCTTATCAGTTTGTTGATTTTTTTTGCCGAAACATTCCTTGTCTGCAGCTGTGTATTTTGCTGCTGGCATAGTGAAACGCTTTTCTGATTTCTTTCTGCCTGACGAAATGCGGCGCCGGTATTTGCGCGCAAAGTGGTCATCAAATGAATGCCATATCCTTTGTGGCAATCGCGGTCGGCGATCTTTGTCTCGGTGAATTGCGTAAACAATTGATCCTGCGTTATTTCCGGCGGCTGTCCCATCCTCGCATTTCTGTGCGTAGTCCTGGCATTTTCGACAATTCTGTTCACATCATGCACACACCTTTTTTGATGCAACTTTCTTGTCTCTCTCGCTGTTTGTTTGGTGTTGTTGGATTTCGTGGCTCCATGACGAAGTTTAATTTTCTGTTGATGCGGCAGGTCATCAAGAAATGCAATGTGTTCTATTGACGAGTAGACGAATGCCAGTGTTTTAGGATCATTAACAATGTTCGATATGTTATTGATATTAATCGTTGATAACTGAGTGTGAATACCATTCGACGCGTTGAAAATAGAGTGGTTTAAATTGGTAACCATGAGATCGGACATAGGAATTTCCTGTTTTTAAGTGTCTCATTAAATCCTATGTTAACGATCGGATTTACTGTCTGAGGATTTCCTGAAATTTGGTTATGCTGAGGTGGACCACAATGCGACGAGCTCTTTTCACTCCCCAGACTGCTGCCGGGCACGAAAACTTTGGAGGATTGCCTTCTGTACCATGTCCGCGGGAACGGCACTGATAAATACCGATGTATTCTCCCGTGTCGCCCCCTCTGCTGGCATGACAATCAGCGTCGGCAGGTTGCTCAGTTTCAGTTTTTCCGCCAGCTGCGCATTGCTGCTCAGCACCCGACGGGCCTGGGTGATGGCGGGCTGGCCCGGCACTGCCACATGCAGCGCTTTGATTACCCGTGCAATATCGTCCACCTGTACCATGCCTTCTCCCTGCACCACACTGAACAGCGCCTGATGGTAACGCAGCCACAGCGTTTCTCCCTGTTGTTGCCACAGCGCAACACCAATCGCCGATGCGGTTTCCGATGCCGACCAGCCTTGTCCGGGCATCGGCCAGTCTCTGAAGACAAATCGCACCTGTGGATAAGTGCGCATCATTTGCATCATCACGGCGTTCATTGCGCCACAAGGCAGGCAGCGATAATCATAAAAATTAATCACCACCACCGCGGCGCTGTCGGGGCCGATTTGCGGAGCCTTATTGCTGGCGAGCAGCATCCGGCGCTGGGCGAAAGCTTTGTCTGTCAGGGCGCTGATTTTTTCGTCACGCTGCTGTATCTGCTGCGCCTGACGTTTCTGCGCCAGCTGGTCGAGGATTTCAGGATGGGCGAGCAGGTAATCACTGGCGATTTTGCCAATTTGTTCCTGCTGCTGTGGAGTAAACGCAGATTTTGGCACCGCCAGCGCAGGCAGGATCATTAAAGCGCTTAAGGTAATGAGCGTTGCCATACGCAGCATAACTCACCTTTATTTTTTCGCCGCGTTGGCTGCATTGGGCGCGATATCTTTGAGATACACCACATACCTCGTCCCCATGATTTTCCCGTCGCCCAGCCAGGCTTCGTCGTAGAGATTCAGCCTGACGTTGCCATTGGCAAAGGTATAATAAAAACCGTTTTCCCCACCGTTACCGACATAGTTGGTTAAGACAAAATTGCTGTTCAGGGTGCGGCTAATAAAGTCCGGTGCGTCGCGTTCAAAATCCCGCCGTAGCACGCTTTTGCAGTTATCGAGACTGCTGAAAACCTCGCTTTGATGGGCGGCCAGCAGGCCCGCCAGCATATTAACCGTCGCCACCGCCAGCGGGGTAAAACGCAGCAGTTTGGTGCTGAGCTGCGGGTCATCGGGTTTGATCCCTGCGCCATCGATCAACGCCTGTTCGGTGAAAAAGGTTGAGGCGACAAAAGCAGCACAGGCGGTGACCATGTCGGGTTTGCTGGCGGTGGCAAGAAAGCGAAAACCGCCATCTTTCGGCGCCAGCTGTTCCACCAGGATGCCTTTGCTGGTGAAAAAGGTGTTGAACTGATCGAGGCTTTGCCTGCCGCTGGCATACAGGCAGACCTGATCCATGATGGTTTTATCGCGTTTGCCATCAAACAGCGGCACCATTGCGCTGATAATTTGCTGGGTGAGGGGCAGAGAGGAGACTTCAATATTATGCTCGTCTGCGCCCGCGAGAATCTGGTCGCACCCCAGTAAACTCAGGGCGATGATCACTGCCGCTTTGCCTGTCCATCTGTTCATAGCGTTACCACTGATAACCTACACCCAGCGAAATGCCGAAATCATCCTGGGTATTACCGGAACCCTGCAATTTAGCGATCCATTTGCCATTGCCGGAGATCGCTGAGACACCCACCGCGATCGAGGATTGATTGTCGTAACCGGCCACTGATACGCCCACCAGGCTGGAGTCGGGTTGCCATGCCTGCGGAATACCTGCCATCGCCATGGCGGAAGCGACGCCCGCGGTTAATTTGTCCTGCACGCTATCGATGCGCTGGTTAAGGTGGTTGAACGATTGGTTGTTCTCCGCCTGTGCCTGATTCAGCTGGGCGACGTTGACGGCATCGGTATCATTGATGCCAGGGGCGACATTGGTGATGCGTCGTTCATTGCCCGGCGATCCCACCGAGACGGTATTGGCTTCACTGGCTACCGAGTTGGCACCCAGCGCCACGGCGTTGCTGGCGGTGGCGCTGCTAAAGGCACCGAACGCCGAGCTATTCTCGCCCGAAGCGACAGCCCCGTTGCCCACGACGGAGCTATTGGCACCGCTGGCGAGCGTGTCATTGCCGAGCGTGGTGCTGTTGCTGCCGGTACTTTGCGCATTGCTACCCACGGCCGCCGCGTTGCTGCCACTGGCGGTGGCAATACCGGTCGCGTTCACCGCCAGTTGCGTCAGGTTACGCGGTTCAATCTCAAGGGCCTTAATTTGCCCCACCGTTACCGCATCGCTGTCGTTGACGCCTGGGCTGAGTCCGGAAAGCGTCCGCGTCCCCGCATCGCCAGCGATATCCACCTCGCTGCCTCCGGTGGCACTGGCAACATCTACCGTGCCGTTACTCTCCTGGGTAACTAAATTATTGCCCTGAGTATTGATGTCCTGGTACAGCGCGCTGATGTTAGTGGTGTTTTGTGTCACCTGCTGATTGGTGGCAAAAAGCTGGCTACCGTTAACCGCATCAGCACTGGCAGCAGTAATGGCTCCCGCAGCCACCCCCGTCAGCTGGCGATTACCGCTGGTGCCCGCAAAAGAGACCAGGTTTCCCCCGGTGCTGGCGGCCACCGACACAATGCCGCTGCTGGCGTCCTGCCGAACCAGCCCAACAATGCCGTTATTAACGTTGTTCATTAAGTTAACGATGTTGTTTGAATTGCTGGTGGTGGCGGTATCCAGGGCGCTGAGGGCAGCACCAACGTTATTTTTCACACTACCCTGAATGTCGTAGCTGGGCTGCGCCAGGTTGCCATTGCTATCCACCGTCGACCCGCCACCCAGCGCGCTGGCGACGCTCTGGGTGGTGCCATACAGTTGTGAACCATTGACTGCCTGAGTGCTGGTGGCGTTGACCTGCCCGGCGGCAACCCCGAGCAGGATGCGCGCACCGCTATTCCCGGCAAAGGACACGCTACCGCCGCCGTTCTGAGCGGCGACAGTGATGGGGCCATTGGGATCGGGCTGCTGTACCAGGCTGGTGCCACTGCCACCGTTATTGATAAGGGTGGAGAGGTTGTCGATGGCCTGATCGCTGGCAAACAGCTGCGAGCCGTTCACGGCGTCGGTGCTGTCGGCGTTGAGGCGTCCGGCAGCGACATTTGTTAGTGTGCGCTCACTTCCTTTTACGCCGATGCTGACGGTGCTGGACGGCGCGATCCCGGCAAAACCGTAATTTGCTCCGGCGATAGAGGCCGAGGGGGTGGCAACCGCCGCGGCGGTCACGGAACCGGTGCCGAGCGCCACATCGCTGCCGTTGCTGGCGACGGCGGCGGAACCGATGGCAACGGCGTTAGTACCGGCAGCAGAGGAATCCGTCCCGGTCGGCCCGGAGTTGGCGTGAAAGTAGCGGGTGCCGTTAGTGGTCAGATTAGCGACGTTGGTATTGGTGGTGTCAAGGCCGCTGTCCAGCGCGCTGAGGGCGCTGCCGACGTTGTTATAGGTGACGCCGGTGGTGGTCAGCGGATAGGCCGGTGAGGTGATGCTGCCGTCACTGGCGGCGGTGGCTCCGCCGCCCAGCGCGGCGGCGACGCTCTGGCTGGTGCCGTACAGCTGGCCACCGTTGATGGCTTCAGTGCTGGTCTGGCTGACGGCGCCGGGTGCCACGCCGGTCAGGGTGCGGTTCCCGGCGGTACCGGCGAAAGCGACTTCGGTGCCGCCGGTATTCTGGCCGACGGTGATCGGCGCGCCCGGCGCGGTCTGCTGCACCAGGCCCACGGTGCCGCTGCTGATGGTGTTAGCAAGACTGTCGATAGCCAGATTGCTGGCAAACAGCTGGGAGCCGTTCACGGCGTCGGTGCTGGCGTCAGTAAGCCGTCCGGCGGCAACGTTGGTGATGGTGCGCGGACTGCCTGCCGCGCCGACGCTGACGGTGCTGGACGGAACCGAACCGGCGAAATTGTAATGGGCACCGGCGATGGTGGTGGAGGCGGTGCCTATCGCCGGGGCAGTAATAGAGCCATACCCAAGTGCGACATCGCCATTGCTGCTCGCTACGGCGGAGGCGCCAATCGCCACAGCATTGTTGCCGGTGGCGATGGAGTCAGTGCCGCTGGTGCCGGAGTTGGCGTGGAAGTAGCGGGTGCCGTTGGTGGTGAGGCTGCTGACGGTGCTGCCCAGGCTGGTCACGTTGCTGTTGGTGGTGCCGAGGCCGCTGTCCAGCGCAGCCAGCGCGCTGCCGACGCTGTTATAGGTGACGCCGGTGGTGGTCAGCGGATAGGCCGGTGAAGTGATGCTGCCGTCGCTGGCGGCGGTGGCTCCGCCGCCCAGCGCGGCGGCGACGCTCTGGCTGGTGCCGTACAGCTGGCGGCCGTTGATGGCCTCGCTGCTGGTCTGGCTGACGGCGCCGGGCGCCACGCCGGTCAGGGTGCGGTTCCCGGCGGTACCGGCGAAGCTGACGCTGGCGCCGGCGGTGTTCTGGCCGACGGTGATCGGCGCGTCCGGCGCGGCCTGCTGCACGAGGCCAATCCCGCCGCTGCTGAGGCTGCTGGCAAGGCTGCCGATCGCCTGGTTGCTGGCAAACAGCTGGGAGCCGTTAACGGCGTCGGTGCTTCCGGCGCTGAGGCGCCCGGCGGCGAGGTTGGTCAGGGTGCGCTCGCTGCCCGCCGCGCCGATGCTGACGGTGCTGGACGGCGCGGTCCCGGCAAAGCCGTAATTCGCCCCGGCGACGGTGCCGGAGGGGGTGGCGACCGCGGCGGCCGTCACGGAACCGGCGCCGAGCGCCACAGCGCTGTCGTTACTGGCGGCGGCGGCCGAGCCGATGGCAACGGCATTGGTGCCGGTGGCCGCTGAGTCAGGGCCGCTGGCGCCGGAGTTGGCGTGGAAGTAGCGGGTGCCGTTGGTGGTGAGGCTGCTGACGGTGCTGCCCAGGCTGGTGACGTTGCTGTTGGTGGTGCCGAGTCCGGTATCCAGCGCAGCCAGCGCGCTGCCGACGCTGTTATAGGTGACGCCGGTGGTGGTCAGCGGATAGGCCGGTGAGGTGATGCTGCCGTCGCTGGCGGCGGTGGCCCCGCCGCCCAGCGCGGCGGCGACGCTCTGGCTGGTGCCGTACAGCTGGCGGCCGTTGATGGCGTCGCTGCTGGTCTGGCTGACAGCGCCGGGCGCCACGCCGGTCAGGGTGCGGTTGCCGGCGGTACCGGCGAAGCTGACGCTGGCGCCGGCGGTGTTCTGGCCGACGGTGATCGGCGCGTCCGGCGCGGCCTGCTGCACGAGGCCAATCCCGCCGCTGCTGAGGCTGCTGGCAAGGCTGCCGATCGCCTGGTTGCTGGCAAACAGCTGGGAGCCGTTAACGGCGTCGGTGCTGGCGGCGCTGAGGCGTCCGGCGGCGAGGTTGGTCAGGGTGCGCTCGCTGCCCGCCGCGCCGATGCTGACGGTGCTGGACGGCGCGGTCCCGGCAAAGCCGTAATTCGCCCCGGCGACGGTGCCGGAGGGGGTGGCGACCGCCGCGGCGGTCACGGAACCGGCGCCGAGCGCCACAGCGCTGCCGTTGCTGGCGGCGGCGGCGGAGCCGATGGCAACGGCATTGGTGCCGGTGGCCGCGGAGTCAGGGCCGCTGGCGCCGGAGTTGGCGTGGAAGTAGCGGGTGCCGTTGGTGGTGAGGCTGCTGACGGTGCTGCTAAGGTTCGTGACACTGGTTTTGGTGGTGCCGAGTCCGCTGTCCAGCGCAGCAAGTGCGCTGCCAGCGTTGGTATAAGGGCCACCGCTGTTGGGCAATGCATAGGACGGTGCGCTGACGCTACCATTAGCGGCAACAGCGGCCCCGCCGCCCAGCGCGGCGGCCACGCTCTGGCTGGTCGTGAATAGCTGGCTGCCGTTGACCGCATCCTGGCTTGTGCTGCTGATGGTACCTGCGCCCAGCGAGGTAATTTTCCCCCCGGACATCACTATGCCGTTAACGGAGTTGATCGTGATGGTATTACTGCTGAAGTTGATCGCATCCCCGTTAAGCGTTAACCCTGTCGATGCAGCGATAACCTGGCTGGTCGCCGCAGCGCGACTCAGGCCGCCAAATGAAAATCCTGCCGTACTGCTGCCAGCCCAGGACAGCCCCTGATTGGTACCGTTTAAGGCGGACATATAACCGAATGAAGTACCGGTTAGATTTGTGACATTCGCTGCCCATGACGAGCAGAGATCATGCGCCGTACCATCATTTATACAAAAGTTTTTGATTCCCCCTGCGGCAGTTTGTACGCCTATATAAGCGGTGGAGTTGTCAACCGCACAGGCACTGCCTGCCTGTAACGCAATAAACATCGCCAACCCGATATTTGTTAATCCCGCGACATGCCTGTTTTTAGTCCACCCACGCATCCCCTCCATACAGTGTCTTACGACGCTCCACAGGGTCTTATAGCAGCTGTTCATGGATTCCCCCTTGGTCATTGTCGTGCACCAGGTAATCCGCTTACTTAAAAACGTCAGCCTGATACCTGTCTCGGCAGTGAAAAAGGAGCAGGAAAGAGGTTGTTTGTTATAGTTGTGTAATTGTGGTGTGATGTTTTGTTAATTATGCCCCGGCGTGCAAATTGTTGCCAGATATAGCGATAAATATTTTTAAGCACAACGACAGGGTGATTTTAAAATATGTAATCATCAGAAAATAAAAAGAAAAATGCATCCCGTTATCGGCGTATTTTTTTATCGTCTCGCTTATAAAGCATTTTTCATTCATTGCTGTTGATGTTGCATTTAAATGAAGTGAAAGCGAAGCGAAAATATCCATTAGCCTTGTTAAATACTTAACTCGATAATTATATCAATAATGCGAAGCTGGAGGTGCTATCGTGTGATGCCTGGTAAAGCACCTGCCAGAAAATAGGCTTAAAATTAATGGGATTTTTTTAAATCAAAGCGCTGGTTACTCATCATCGATTTAATAAAAAAGGAATGTTTTATGCCGTGTGTTTCCCTCCAGCAACACCGACGATTAACGGGCCTGTACATAAACAGACAGGATAAAAACGGCGGCAGGCAAAAAAAACATGATCATCATATTAAAAAAATTGCACGTCAGCCCGGTCTGCATTCTAAAAATGTACAACAGCAACAAATGGCAAATCTGCTGCTGCTTTTGTTGAGTTCGATACGGAATGACAACATCCAGCCTGCGATTAGCCTGCAAAAGGCGGAATCCCTGCGGCTTAACGAAAACATTCAGCGTGCTGACGCCCACACCCGCTCCCATATTATCGCCCAGGTGGTGGCGCGGGAAGTCAGGCGTTCAGCTTCAGCGCCAGCGCGCTCTGCCAGTCCGGTCAGGCCATACACAACGTCAGCACCGCTGACCTGCCAGGGAGTGCGCGCTATAAAAAAAAGATCGCTCCCAATAACGTCCCGGCCTGAAGTCGCCACCACCGCGGCCACCTTCGTTAAAGACGTGATAAAAATTTCCCCGTTGCCTCGCTTTGTGGTTAAGAAATACCACGGCTGGGGCGATATCTTTGCCAGCATAGGCAGAGGGGGTGCGAAGCCTTTTACCTCCCTGATGGATATGGGTAATCACGCTTACGCATTGCTGAGCGGAAAGGAGGTGAACCTTCAGACAAAAAAAGTATTACGACGTATTGGGGGAGTGATTGATGATATAACCTCGTTGATACCAAAGGTTAATTTATCCAGAATTCCGTTTAAATTCTCGCTGATAATGTCAACGCCGGAAAAAACACCCAACATAGACGATTTGATTGATCTGCTGAATGACCTGAACGCCTTAAAGGCCTTTATGAAGCAGGATAGCTTCTCCGTCAGGCACACAGAACATCGCCTGGGAGAAAAGGGTGCCACGGTGCTGGTCATCGACAGTAAGGGGAAATCACATACTTTGCCTGTCAGGTGGTTTAAGAAGAGGAATCATCCCGACGGTGGTGAGTGGCAGGTACCGCTTAGCGGCTATCGGGCCAGCAAAAAAGAGATGCTGATAGAGCAAGGGAAGGGGATTTATCACTCACCAGACGAACGTAATTTTATTGAAATTAATCATGATTATTATCCGGTTGAATTTATTAAAGGCCAGCCAGATAACGCTTTTATCATTAATGGCAAGAAACGCACCACCATCCCGGTTGAGCGGGTGCCAGGAAATGATGAGAAATGGCGTGTGATTTACGGGATGCGTAACAAAAAAAACATTTCCGCAGCGCCTGATATCGTCTGGGAACATCGGCTGGCTTCCGCTGCTTCTGCACATGCTTTGGATATTGCTGAACCCGATGTTACCACGGGTATTGTTACCATTGACGGCGAAGAGTATATAAAAGGAAATTATGGTGTTTATAAAGTTGAATATAACAACGAGCTGCGCTCTTATGTAGTTAAAACCGAGGATGGGCTGGATTACCCTGTCGAATTTAAAAGAGATAGTTTTAGCTGGGAAACAAAAATATTTAGTACACCGCAGCATCGCTATACGACCTCGGGATTAGGGAAAATCAGTAATGTGTTAAAGAAACAGATGATTGAAAAAGAACTCAGGAGACGCAATGAAAGTCCCATGATGAATTATCGCACCACGCCCGGCGGAGAAGTAAAAATTGGTGATATTAATCATAGATTCGAAGCCGATGGATTCGCTCAACTGGAACAGGCCGACTTTCGGCGATTTACCAAACTTCAACGTACCTTAAAGGATGCAGAGAATTATTTAAAATCGGCGCAAACTGTGCTCGCTAATGCCGCTAATCCTGAGGCAAGGAAAGTTTTAAGCGAACATTTCGCTATTCCTGAATCAGATATCACCGATAAATTAATCAATGAAGTTAAAAACAACCTGATAGCATTACAATCCGGGATGTTATGGCTGCGTCGCTGCAATTACAGCATTATGACGTTGAAAAATTTTCCCGATCACGCAGCAAATTATGATGCGGCCTATTATCCGGTGATCAATAAAATCGCCTTTTTCGATGGTTTTTTCAACAGCGGCAGATGGTATCGTCTGCATACGTTGCTCCATGAACTTGGACATGGAAAACTTATTGACCTCAAATTTCCTGGATTATCGATACCCGATTTATATTACGTCGGAGATGAACTCAACGATCTCCATTATGGCGAGATAGCAAAAGGTGACTGGACAAAAGCGGCTTATGATGATGACGAAGGGGGGAATTTTATGCGAAAAATGAAAGCGAAAAATTTAAAAGAGGCGTGGCGCAGCTATGCCACTAACCCGAAAAAACGCATCAAAATAAATCTTTCTAACCCGGATTCAATTGCCGGATTAACGGTGGCGCTGGGGAGACTTTTGATGCAAAGACTGCCTGCCGCCGACAGGAAAAGACGTGCGGCCACCGTTGAAACTCGCCATTACCAACGTGGAAGGCGTTCACCTGCGGGTTGAATTCTTTAGACTGCGCGCTTCGCCACGCACCATTTTTTCTTCTTTAATGCCAAAATATCGCACTACTCTGCGCAGTTCCTGCGCGTCTGATTCATGGCGGGTTTTCTCTTTCTGGCATTGATCCACTTCTGTTTCCATTTGCAGGATAGTGCGCCGCATAGCGGCTTCCAGCAGCCGAATATCATACACCTGATGTGTCTTAACCATTTGTTGCCGAGTCAGGTGCAGCATGGCCTGATTAATGCTGAGCTGCGCCTGTTTTCTGGCCTGTTCAATCTCCGTTATTTTTGCTGCCAGGCGTGAGATGGTCTTTTGTGTTTCATCGAGTTTCGCCAGACATTGCAATTTACGGCGGCGATTAATTTCAGCGAGCTTAGAAAAAAGCGTGCGCGACATGTAGCATTTTCTCCAGCGTTTTTTCCGGTTCCTCACATTCGGCCGACGCCTGCTGAAGGAAGGACATTAATAAGGATTTATGCTCAATCACTTTATCGGTGAAAGGATCGTTCCCGGTCTGATATTCGCCTAACTCCAGCAGCAGCTGCACCTCATCCAGTCTTTGCAGCGCACGTCGCAGGATACCCGCCACTTCCTGTTGCTGTGGTGAGGTAATCCGGCTAAATAAACGGCTGAGGCTATTCAGAACATCAATGGCAGGGTAGTGGTTCTGGGCAGCCAGTTTGCTGGAAAGATAGATGTGACCATCGAGTATGGATCGTACTTCTTCGCCGATTGCGTCGTGCCCGTCCTTCGATTCAAGCAGGATGCTATAGAAGGCGGTTATCACGCCTCGCTCCGGGCCTGGGCCTGCGCGTTCGAGTAAGCGGGGTAATTCCGCAAAAACCGAGGCGGGAAAGCCTGACGATGCCACGGGTTCGCCCGCAGCAAACCCGACTTCACGTAAGGCGCGCGCATAGCGAGTGATCGAATCCATTATCAGCAGCACTTCACAGCCGGCATCGCGGAAATATTCAGCGATGGTCACTGCAACCAGCGCGGCATTTTTCCTTTCAATGGGGGGGGCATCGGAGGTGGCGAACACCAGCACCGTCCGCGCACGCTGCCGGGCGCTAAGGCCATGCTGGATAAAATCCTGCACTTCGCGGCCACGTTCGCCAATCAATGCGATAACGATGATTTCTGCGCTGTCTCGCAGCAGCAGCGCCTGAAGTAACGACGATTTGCCCGCGCCTGCGGCGGCAAAAATGCCGACACGCTGACCTTTGCTACAGGTCATCAGGCCATCAATCGCCCGCACGCCGGAATAAAAAGGCTGGGTAATGGGCTGGCGTCTTAAGGGATCAGCAACCGGATTATCGATCGTTCGCCATTGGGTGTTAAAACGCGTCTGAGTCGCAGGCGTCTCAGGCACCATACGTGCGCATAACTCACCGGCGCCATTGTAGATACTGCCCAGGCTTTGCTCGCCAATTTCGACACACAAGGGTTGTCCGGTGGGGAACACCTGGGAGCGGCCGCTTAGCCCCTGGCCGTCATCAAACAAACTGACGATAGCGCAGTCTGGTTTGAAGCCAATGACCTGTCCCCGACGCCATGTTTCAACACGGGTATCGGCCTGAATCAGACAGATCTCGCCGAGCCTGGCGTGTGGCAGAGGAACCTCCATGATGCCGCCCTGCACCCGGAGAGGACGGGCGTAATGTTCGATAAAGTTGAGCATGGCGGACCGTTATCCTAAACGGCTAAAGCGGTCTTGCAGGCGGGTGCAGAGCAGGAAAAAACTCTCCAGCAGCGACTCAAACCCATCCTCCTGTTCAAAACAGTTTTCATCCACCAGCGCTTTGAGTTCATAGCCTTCATCACCGTGGCCCAGCACCGGTTGTCCGGTCACCACCGAGGGCAGCGCCTCCTGTAACTCCAGCCATAACTCGGTTCCCCACGCATCCAGCGTGTCGCGGTTCATCCAGCTCAAACGACTCCATAACCAAACCCGCTCATCAATCAGCGATAAAAACATGCTCGGGATATTCTCAAGACCAATTTCAATGGTGGAGTGGGAATCAAATTCAAACTCTTCGCCTTTATAGCCCATCTTATCCAACGAACGGCGTAACATCTCTGCGAGATCAAATTGCATCGTTTTTCCTTATTAAGTTTGATTTTAAAATTCTAAGGGCGAAAAGGATTCAACTACTGCGAATATCCATTCTGCCGGATAAGCCGGGCGGAAAAGTAAAAGGCTGCGCGATGTATTGCTGGTCAACGCATGACTGAATACCGCCATTCAATGAACTGCTTACCTGTATGGTCTTCCCGGTGGTGTGCCAGCTCACCTGGACGGGTTTTTCGTCAGACCAGCGGTAATAAACCCGTGGCAACATGCAACGCAGGATCAGACGTTGAATTTCTTCTGTTGTCTGCTGATCGGTGGCGTGATTGCTCGTTTCGTCTACTTGCGATTCCGGTGAAGAACAGGCTGAAAGCAGCACGCAAGACAAAAATGCTATAAAGAATGTCTTTTTCATTGGGGGTATCTTTTATTTTCAGGCTATCCAACTATTCGCCGGACAATTATAAAGAACTCCCGTTATCGCAATCTGATATTACCCTGATAATTACCCGGTAATGCTTGTCGCGGCCGTCTGAAAATCTACTATTGCGCGCACCACTCCCTGCAGATCGAAGCCAGCAAACATTATGCAACCGAGAAAGCTAACCGCCTTTACTGCAACCGAAGGACCGGTGATCAAAGCCGTGGCGGCACCACGTCCATCCATTGAAGATGCGCTGGTTCAGTTCAGACGTTATCTCTCCGTCCAGCTACGCAATACGGAAAAAGAGGCGGAAAGCCGCTATCAGCAAGCCTTCGAACAGGGGGTTAATGATGGATTTCGCCATGTGCTGAACCAGGTGCCGGATGCTGTCGCACAGCAGCAGCAACTGATGGATAACTGGCTGGTCTGGATCAAGACAGAGCTTGAACAGCGTTTACCCGACTATCTGATGACCCCGATGGCGCTGGATAATTTCATCCGCACCCTGACGCGGGAGTTCACCATCACCGAGGTGACGCTATGGCTGCCGAGGAAGGTCATCGAGGAGGCCGGACATATCGAGCAGCGCTGCAAAGCACTGGGAATTACCTCCTTTGCCTTAAAAGCCCATGATGAAAAGCATATGTTTCGCCTTGAAGCGGGGCCGATGGTATGGGTTTTTGATGCGCGCAAACAGGTGACTCAGCAGGTGGTCTGGCAACTCGGTAAGCCACCGATGGTTTCTCAGGGAAAATCAGGTGTCTGATTCCTGAATCATAATTAACTTAGGTGATTATCACTCTTCTCATATAGCTCATTGCAACGACTCCAGGAACAATCGCGGGCAAATTCAGCGCCTGGACAAATCTCGGACAGACGCTTTCAATGTCTCTGATTGAGTGATGAGCTATGACGCAACGGACGGCCTCTCCCTATCTACGCTGGCAAAGCCTGTTTTTCTTATTTCATTATCTGTTCACTTTAATTGTTTTCTCCCTGCCAGTGCAGGCCAGCAGGGGAGATGCCCGCCCATCGCTTTCTGATCCCTATACCCAGACCACGCCGCTTCCCGCCTCCGACGCAGCAGAAGATAGTCAGCCGCTGCGCGATCGTATGACGCAGTTCTGGGGTTCCGCACAGCAGGGCGGCGGCGGTGACGCAGCGCGCGGCATGGCGGGCAGCGCTGTGAACAGCGCGCTGACCGCCGAGGTGGAAAGCTGGCTCAATATGGGCGGTGCCAGAGCGCGGGTCACGCTTGATAGCGGCATTTCCGGCAGCCACGGTCGCGATGCCGGGCTGGACTACTTCTATCCGCTGATGGACTGGCAAGACAGCACGCTGTTTACCCAGCTCAGCTTCCACCGCTGGAACGATCGCAACCAGTTCAACGTCGGTCTGGGCTACCGCTACGACCTCAGTGACCACTGGATGGCGGGCAGCAATGTCTTTTATGACCGCGATATCAGCCGCCGTCACAGCCGTCTCGGCGCAGGCGGAGAGCTGTGGGGCGACCGCCTGCGCACCTCGGTTAACTACTATCTTCCGCTGAGCGACTGGCGTCTGTCGCATGATGACAATCTGAATGACAACCCGCTGCTTTACGATCTGTACGAACGCCCGGCGCGCGGCTGGGATCTCTCCGCCGAAGCGGCGCTGACCCGGCAGATTGCCGTCAAAGGCACCTGGTTCCAGTGGTACGGCGACAAAGTGGACGTCACCGGCACGCGCAGCCAGGCGAGCCGCGATCCGCACGGCGTGACGCTGGGCGCCAGCTGGCAGCCGGTGCCGCTGCTGAGCCTCAGCGCGGAGCACAGCACCATCAGCGGGCAGAACAGTGATTCCCGCCTCGGCCTCAGCCTTAACTGGCAATTTGGCCGCAGCCTGGCGCAGATGCTCGATCCCGCCGCCGCGGTCGTGCTGTCCGGGCTGAAAGAGGCGCGCCACGATTTTGTCAGCCGCAACAACAACATCGTGCTGGCGTATCAGCAGCGCGAAAAAGATCTGCGGCTCTATTTTGAACCGACATCGCTGACCACCAGAGCGGGCAGCGCGCCCTTTATTCACGCGGTAAAAGGGGGCCGCGGCGGCTTTATTGTTTATCACTCCAGCCAGCCGGAGGTGGCGCAGGTGGTTAACGGACAGGGCGGTATGGTGATCCCACTGAAGCGCGGCGAGGTGACCATTTCCGCCGAGGAGTATCAGGACGCCAGCCGGACGAAGCTGTACAGCCGGGCGGAATACCGTCTGACCATTCAGCCGGGAGACTTCACGCCAGCGGTGACGGATGTTCAGATCAGCGGTGATTCCGCCATCGGCGGCACCCTGAGCGGCAGCTACACCTTTGTCAGCAATGAAGGGGAAGACGAAGGAAACTCTGTACAACGCTGGTATCGCGCAGAGGCACCGTCAGAGGTGCTGTCGGACAGCGCGCAGTATCAGCAGACAGCCGCCGACGTCGGCAAAACGCTGGTATACGAAGTGACGCCAGTGAATAAGGATGACCTGCGCGGTTCGCCGCGCAGCGCGCAGCAGACAGGGCCGCAGTTTACCCTCGATAAACTGGTCATTACCGCGATCAACGGTGGCGGCGAACGTCAGGCCAGCGGTCAGATTAAATTCAAAGCGGGCGAATCCGGCATGTTGCTGTTCGAAGCTTCGGTGCTCGATAAAGACGGTAATCCGGTGGCTGACCAGCCGGTGTACTGGTCACACAGCAACCCGGCGCTGGGCCGGCTGGATCAGGCCCGGCAGATGACCAACAGCAAAGGGGAGTCGCTGGTGAAATTCAGCGACATCACCGTCGGCGGTGAGGACCTTATCGTGGCCTCCCTGCTGCCAGACGCCGTCGCAGTCAAAACCCTGAACGTTACCGAGACGACGAAATCGCTGCCGCTGGCCATCACCTTCAGCGCCGCGACTAACCTGAAGTTTATCGACCCGCCGCAACAGGTCACGGTGGGCGATGAGACCCACTTTACCGTGCAGGTGACCGACGAGGATCATCAGGCGATAGAGAAAGCGGGGCTGCAAATCACCAGCGCGGGTAAAACCACCGATTATCAAACCGACAAAGAGGGTAAGGCGTCCTTTATCCTGGCCGCGCCGCTAAGCGCTGAACCTGCGCAATGGACGGTAAAAGCGAACCTGATCGGCAGCGCTGAGCAGGGTGATGATGCGGTGATTGGGCTGCTGGCGGATATCAACAGCGCCAGGGTCACCGATCTCAAAGCCGACCCGGCCACGGCGGTCGTGGGTTCGCAGGTAATGCTGGCCGCAACGGTTAAAGACCAGCATGGCAATCTGCTGCGAAACGGCCAGGTGATGGTGAGTTTCCTGAACAGTAAAGCAGGTGGCCCGCTGGGGGATACCGTGGCGACTAATGCGGCTGGCGTAGCGACCTTTGGCTACACCCAGAAGTCCACGGGTGAGTATCATCCGGCGGCGCGCATCGGTGGCGGCACGGCGATCGATACCCCGGTTAACTTCACGGCAGATACGGTAGCGACCCTGGAGCTGGCTCGTCACTTCAGTGGTGATTTGCTGGCCGACGGCACCACGCCGGTGAGCTGGACAGTGACGACGAAGGATGAACATGGCAATCGGGTGCCAGGCGCGGCGCTGATATGGAAGGTGACTGGCCCGTCGGGCGACCTCGTACCGCAGAAGGCCGACGTCACAAACGATAAAGGCGAAGGGACAGCGACGGTTACGCTGCCGACAAGCGAAGGTATGCTCAGGGTGACGGTGTCATCAGGGGCTGCATCAACTGAAGACAGCGTGACGCTGCAACCGGTATTGACGCTGGTGTCACTGGAGGCCAGCGACAACAGGCCCATGGTTGGCGGTGACGTGACGCTGACGGCGAAGGTGACCAGCCTGGCGGGTAATCCGCTGGCAGGCGTACTGGTGGATTTTGCCAACAACCATAATGACAGGATGACGGAAGAATCTGCGGTCAGAACGGATGACCGTGGCCTGGCGAAGGCGGTGCTGAAGATTAAGCGCGGCGCAGAGCTGGGTGCGCCAGGTGACTATCTGGTGACGGCGACGCTGGCGGATAAACCGGCGGAACAGCGAACGGCGACGGTGCACTGGCAGGCGGATGTGGCAAGTGCGCAGGTCAGTGAGCTGCGCGCCGACCCGGCTACGGCAGCTGCCGGATCGAAGGTCACGCTGATCGCCAGGGTGCAGGATCGGCACGGCAACCCGGTACCGAATATTGACGTGCTGTTCCTGAACGATACCGGCGGTGGTGCGCCGCTGGCGAGGTTAGCCACCAGCGCCGAGGGTACGGCATCATACCCCGATTATATGCAGCGGGTGGAGGGCCTCTATCATCCGGCGGCGCGCACAGAAAGCGGTACTGCACAGCAAACCACAGTGAGCTTCAAGGCGGACACAGTGGCCACACTGGAACTGAAACGTAACTTCAGTGGCGATCTGCATGCAGACGGCAGCACCAGGGTGAGCTGGACGGTGACGGCTAAAGATGCACACAGCAACCTCGCGGCGGATGCTCCCCTGCGGTGGGTGGTGAAAGGTCCGTCCAGCAACATCACCTTTGAGAAAGATGATGCGACCGATAACAAAGGCGAAGGCACCCTGACGGTGACGCTGCCTGGCGCAAATGGCGCGTTAACGGTGGAGGTCACATCGGCTAACGGCAACAGCAACGACAGCGTGACCTTGCTGCCGGTGATGAAGCTGGCATTGCTGGAGGCCAGCAACGCGAATCCGGCCGTGGGCAGCAACGTGATGCTGACCGCGCGGGTAACTAACCTGGCCGGTGACCCACTGGAAGGTGTAACGGTTGATTTTACCAATGACCATAGCGACCTGATGACGGAGCAGCCGGGCGAGCGCACGGGCGCCGACGGCCTGGCGCAGGCGATGCTGATGATCAAAAGCGGCAAAGAACTGGACGCACCCGGCCGCTATATCGTTACGGCGACACTGAAGGACAAACCCTCGGAGCAACAGACAACAACGCTCAACTGGCAGGCTGATGTGGCGAGCGCTCAGGTTTCGCAACTGATCGCTGAACCCGAGAAGGCCGCAATAGGATCGGTGGTGCTGCTGACGGCAACGGTGAAGGACAGATTTGGTAACCTGGTGAAAAACGGCCAGGCGCTGGTGTCCTTCCTTAGCAGCAAATCGGGTAGCGCGCTGGGCGAAGCGGTGGCGACCAACGCAACGGGGGTAGCGACCTACAACTATACCCAGCGGGTGGCGGCAGAGTATCACCCGGCGGCGCGCGCAGGCAGCGGCGCGGCGCTGGAAACCACGGTCACGCTCTGGGGACGCCCATCAATCGATGCTGTCGGGACCACCCCGGCTGGATACGTTAAGGCGGGCGAGACCCTGACCAGCAGCGTCATAGGTTTTAACGCTCAGGGGACAGGAGAGGATGCCTCCCTGTATCAGTGGTTTTCCCGCGAGGGCGATGACTGGCAAGCCGTTAACAATGCAGGGCAGAAAACATTTACGCCGGATAACCACTTCGCTGGCCAGGAAGTGCGCGTGCGCGTCACGCCGAAAGGCAGCGAGCAGGCAGCAACCGGGGACCCGGTATACAGTGACCCGGTGGCGGTGTACGGTGCGCCAACAATCGACTCTGTCCATACCTCGCCGCAGGGAGGCGTGATGGTGGGTGAAACCATTACTGGCAATCATCAGGGATTTAATGCGCAGGGTACCGGTGGGGATGCGTCAACGTATCAGTGGTTCTACCGCCGACCGGGTGCGGCGGCAGACAGCTGGATAAAGATCAATGCCGCCAGATTGAAAACCTTCACCCCGGATGCAGGCTATGCGGGTTATGACATACGGCTTGGCGTCATGCCGAAAGGGGATGCACAGCAGATTGAGGGAGAGGTGAAGTACAGCGATCCGGTCACTGTTTACGGCGTACCTGCTATTTATTCTGCCAGCGTGACTCCCAGCGGATCATCCCTGGTTGGCCAGAAACTGACCGGCAGCCACAGTGGTTTTAATGCAAACGGAACGGGAGCAGACGATTCGCGCTATCAATGGTTCTCACGACCGACCGGAACCAGTGACTGGCAGGTGATTGATAATGCCGTGCAGAATGAGTTTACCTCGAATGACGACTATATCGGACTGGATGTCCAGGTTCGCGTGACGCCCAAAGGCAGCGATCGGGACATTCAGGGGGTGCCGAAATTCAGCAACGCGGTAAGCCTGTACGCTAAGCCAACGATTGAGACAGTCAGAGTGTCGCCAGCAGGATCGGCAGAGGTAAACGAGACGCTCACCGCCAGCTATGATGGCTTTAATGCTCATGGAACGGGCAGGGATGTTTCAACCTATCAGTGGTACTTCCGCCCGGCGGGTGAAGGCAGTAGCTGGAGCACCATCAAAAATGCGCAAAACAAAACCTTAACGATAATTTCGTCCTACTCAGGGTTTAGCGTGCGCGTCGGGATCACACCCAAAGGCAGTGAGCGTGCTGATGAGGGTGACGAGAAGTTTAGCGATCCGGTCGATATTTACGGCACGCCATCCATTACGTCAGCCAGTATTACACCGGCCGGTTCCTCGCCGGTGCATGAGAAACTGACTGGCAGCCACAGTGGTTTTAATGCGAATGGCACAGGCAAGGATGATTCACTCTATCAGTGGTACTCACGCCCGACCGGAACCACTAACTGGCAGGTTATTGATAATGCCGTGCAGCATGAATTTACCTCGAACGACGACTATATCGGCCTTGACGTCCGGGTTCGTGTGACGCCCAAAGGCAGTAATCAGCAGGTCACCGGGCAGCCGAAAGATAGCAATGCGGTAAGCCTGTACGGAACGCCATCCATTCGCACGGTCAGCATCTCGTCAAAGGCGGCGTTCAAAGTGAATGAGGCATTAACTGCCACCCTTAGCGGCTTTGATGCGCAAGGGACTGGGACTGATGCATCGCTCTATCAGTGGTACTGGAGAACGCCGGGTGACAGCAACTGGAGTATTTCGCAGCGGCCGGATGCCAAACAGCCGATCTTCACACCTGATGCCAGTTATGCGGGCTATGAGGTGCAGGTCGGGGTGACACCGAAGGGCAGCCTGCAGGATGTGAAGGGGGTGACGAAGTTTAGCGATCCAGTCACTGTCTCCGGCACGCCAGCTATTGCGTCAGTGGCGGTCACGCCGGGTGGCACTGTCGAACCGGATGTGAAACTGACGGCGATAATCAATGGCTTCGATGCACAGGGTACCGGGACGAATGCTTCTTTGTACCAATGGTACTGGCGTTCGCCGGGCGGCAGCTGGGCTAAAGCCCAAAGAGCTGATGCGCAACAGCCGTCTTTCACACCTGATGCAACTTATGCCGGTTACGAAGTGCAGGCAGGCGTGACGCCGAAAGGCAGCGGTCAGGACACTAAAGGCACAGAGATTTTCAGCAATGTTATCGCAATAGCCAGGGCGGTCCCCGTTCCCTCCGTCTCCAACTTAGGGTACAGCGGGAGAACCGGTGCCTGTAACAGGATCACAGCAACCTACACCTATAACGCCAATGGCGGTCCTGCGGAGGGAAAAACGATATTCAAGTGGAAATGGGGTTCCAGCGTTGTTTCGAATGTTCAGTCGGTAACCCTCGGGTACTGGGGAGAGGTGACGCTCTTTGTCACGCCGGTCAATAAAGATGGCACCGCCGGCGAGACGGAATCTAAAACCTTTAATGCGAATGGCACCAGTTCCTGTGACTGGTAAACGGCGGATTTAATAAGGTCGGCCAGAGGCTGGCCCTGCCTGGATTACCTTTTCAACGCTGCCGATTGGGCAGCGTTTTTTTTGTTTCAAAAACACCCGGACGGCGATCGTTGACGCTCTTGCCGGGTGGTAACTTATTGATTTATGAATCCCATACCGGTTTTTATCAGGTTAATATCAGATTTTCATAATTAAGTTGGGTGATTATCACTCCACTCATATAGTCCATTCGGCTCATTTTCGGAACAATCCTAGGGCAACGACATCTGGACGCTTTTTGTTCAGCTAACCGACACCCTGTCCCTGGTTTGAGTATTGAGTTATGACGGAACGGACTATCTCCCCTTATCTTCGCTGGCAAACTATTTTTGTCTTACTTAATTATCTTTTTTCAGTTTTGATTTTTTCCCTGCCTGTGAATGCCCGTGCGGGGGAGAATGTTCGCGCATCGCTGTCAGCTGAGTCCGGCCCGTACTATGTCAGCTGGCATAACGCATCAGGGAAAACGCTGGCGGCGCTGGGTGAACAGTTCCATTTCGCTGCTGACGAGATAGCCCGTGAACAGAAGCAGCTCAGCACCAGAGCGGGGTTACGGTCGAAAGAGTGGCTGCTGTTGCCGTACAATCCTGCGACTATGCAGGGTTTGTCGGTTGTGCAGCTCTATACGCTAGCGAAGGATGACGATCCTGCGGTAGTGGCGTTCCGCCATCATCTGTCGCTGGAACAGCTGCGTAATCTGAATCGCCCCTACAAGACGGCGCAACAGCTGAATAACCTGCGCGGTCAGACGGTGCTGCTCCCGGCGATCCTGAAACAGGAGCCTTCCCAAAACAGTGCCACTGAAGATGCGCAGCCGCTGCGCGATCGTATGACGCAGTTCTGGGGTTCCGCACAGCAGGGCAGTGCCGGTGACGCAGCGCGCGGCATGGCGGGCAGCGCCGTGAACAGCGCGCTGACGGCGGAAGTGGAAAGCTGGCTCAATATGGGCGGCGCCAGAGCGCGGGTCACGCTTGATAGCGGCATTTCAGGCAGCCACGGTCGCGATGCCGGGCTGGACTACTTCTATCCGCTGATGGACTGGCAAGACAGCACGCTGTTTACCCAGCTCAGCTTCCACCGCTGGAACGATCGCAACCAGTTCAACGTCGGTCTGGGCTACCGCTACGACCTCAGTGACCACTGGATGGCGGGCAGCAATGTCTTTTATGACCGCGATATCAGCCGCCGTCACAGCCGTCTCGGCGCAGGCGGAGAGCTGTGGGGCGACCGCCTGCGCACCTCGGTTAACTACTATCTTCCGCTGAGCGACTGGCGTCTGTCGCATGATGACAATCTGAATGACAACCCGCTGCTTTACGATCTGTACGAACGTCCGGCGCGCGGCTGGGATCTCTCCGCCGAAGCGGCGCTGACCCGGCAGATTGCCGTCAAAGGCACCTGGTTCCAGTGGTACGGCGACAAAGTGGACGTCACCGGCACGCGCAGCCAGGCGAGCCGCGATCCGCACGGCGTGACGCTGGGCGCCAGCTGGCAGCCGGTGCCGCTGCTGAGCCTCAGCGCGGAGCACAGCACCATCAGCGGGCAGAACGATGATTCCCGCCTCGGCCTCAGCCTTAACTGGCAGTTTGGCCGCAGCCTGGCGCAGATGCTCGATCCCGCCGCCGCGGTCGTGCTGTCCGGGCTGAAAGAGGCGCGCCACGATTTTGTCAGCCGCAACAACAACATCGTGCTGGCGTATCAGCAGCGCGAAAAAGATCTGCGGCTCTATTTTGAACCGACATCGCTGACCACCAGAGCGGGCAGCGCGCCCTTTATTCACGCGGTAAAAGGGGGCCGCGGCGGCTTTATCGTCTATCACTCCAGCCAGCCGGAGGTGGCGCAGGTGGTGAATGAGCAGGGCGGTACGGTGGCGCCGCTGAAACGCGGTGAGGTGACCATTTCCGCCGAGGAGTATCAGGATGCCAGCCGGACGAAGCTGTACAGCCGGGCGGAATACCGTCTGACCATTCAGCCGGGCGACTTCGCGCCAGCGGTGACGGATGTTCAGATCAGCGGCGATTCCGCCATCGGCGGCACCCTGAGCGGCAGCTACACCTTTGTCAGTAATGAAGGAGAAGATGAAGGCGCAACTACTCAGCGCTGGTATCGCGCAGAGGCGCCGCAAGAGGTGCTGTCGGACAGCGCGCAGTATCAGCAGACGGCCGCCGACGTCGGCAAAACGCTGGTTTACGAAGTGACGCCAGTGAATAAGGCGGGCCTGCGCGGTTCGCCGGGCAGCGCGCAGCAGACAGGGCCGCAGCTGACGCTGCAAAGTCTGGCACTTACCGCCGTCAACGGCGGCGGCGGCGAACGTCAGACCAGCGGTCAGATTAAATTCAAAGCGGGTGAAACCGGTTTGCTGTTCTTTGAAGCCTCGGTGGTGGACAAAGACGGTAATCCGGTGGCAGATCAGCCGGTGTACTGGTCACACAGCAACCCGGCGCTGGGCAGGCTGGATCAGGCCCGGCAGATGACCAACAGCAAAGGGGAGTCGCTGGTGAAATTCAGCGACATCACCGTCGGCGGTGAAGACCTTATCGTGGCCTCCCTGCTGCCGGACGCCATCGCAGTCAAAACCCTGAACGGTACTGAGACGACGAAATCGCTGCCGCTGGCCATCACCTTCAGCGCCGCAACTAACGTGAAATTTATCGACCCGCCGCAACAGGTCATGGTGGGCACAGATACCGGCTTTACCGTGCAGGTGACCGATGAAGATCATGTGGCGGTAGAAAAGGTAGCGATCGATATCACCAGTGTTGGCAATACCACCCGCTATGAAACCGACAAAGACGGTAAAGCGACCTTTACTCTGACGGCTCCCCAGACTACCGAGCCTGTGCAATGGCGGGTGGCGGCATCCCTGACCGGCAGCACAGAAAAAGGTGATGACGCGGTGATTGGGCTGCTGGCGGATAAAGCCAGTGCGCAGGTGATTGATCTGAAAGCCAGCCCGGCGACGGCGGTCGTGGGTGCACCGGTGGCGCTGACCGCCACGGTGCAGGATAAGCATGGCAATCCGGTAGCGGATGTGGATGTGAGTTTCCTGAGCGCCATCACCGGTGGTACGACGCTGGTCAACGCCGCCACCAATGCGCAGGGACAGGCGTCATACCCCGGCTACTCGCAAACCGTCGAGGGTAACTATCGCCCGGCGGCGCGCGTGGGCAGCGGTACGGCGAAGGACACCCCGGTGGCCTTCGCGGCAGACAGCGTGGCGACGCTGACGCTGGCGCGCAACTTCAGCGGCAATTTACTGGCCGACGGTACCACGCCGGTGAGCTGGACGGTGACGGCGAAGGATGAACATGGCAATCGGGTGCCGGACGCGCCGCTGGTCTGGGAGGTCAATGGCCCGGCCGGAGAGATCGTCGCGCAGAAAGACGCAACCACCAGCGCCAGCGGTACAGGGTCGGCAACCATCACGCTGCCGACCACCAACGGTGCGCTGAAAATAGCGGTGTCGTCGGGTGCGGTGAAGCAAGACGACAGCGTCACGCTGCTGCCGGTCCTGCAACTGGCATCGCTGACCACCAGCAGCAGCAACCCGGTGGTCGGCAGCGACGTGACGCTGACGGCGAAGGTGACCAGCCTGGCGGGCAAACCGCTGGCAGGCGTGCTGGTGGATTTCAGCAGCGATCACTCCGACGTCATGGCGGATGTGCCAGGCGTAAAAACCAACGACAACGGCGAGGCGCAGGCCGTACTGAATATCAGCACCGGCAAAGAACTGGGCGCACCGGGCCGCTATGTGGTAACGGCGACCTTGCCGGAGAAACCGTCGGAGACAAAGACGCAGACGCTGAACTGGGTGGTGGACGGCACGACGGTGCAGGTTACTGCACTGAAAGCCAGCCCGGCTACGGCGGTCGTGGGTGCACCCGTGACGCTGACCGCCACGGTGCAGGATAAGCATGGCAACCCGATGGCGAATGCTGATGTCGAATTCCTCAGCGCGGTCACCGGCGGCACGGTGCTGACGAAACTTGCCACCAATGGAAAAGGCGAGAGCACCTGGCCGGAATATTCACAGACTACGGCGGGTGAGTATCAACCAGCAGCACGGGTGAGTGGCGGTGCCGCGCTGGGAACGCCCGTGGTGTTTATCGCAGACGCAGCAAGCCCGCAGGTCACCACCCTTAACGCCAGTCCGGACAGGGCAGCGGCAGGCACGCAAGTGACGCTGACCGCAACGGTGAAGGATAAATATGGCAACCCGCTGAGCGATGGCATGGCACAGGTCAGCTTCCTGAGCAGCGCCACGGGCAGTGCGCTGGGTACGCCGGTGGCAACCAACGCCAGGGGTATGGCGACGTTTGGTTACATGCAGCAGGCGGCGGGTGCCTATTACCCGGCAGCGCGCGTCAATAACTCGGCCGCGCAGGATACCACGGTGACATTGTGGGGAACGCCAGCTATTGCCGCTGTAGACGTGACGCCAGCGGGAACGGTTAAGGCGGAAGTGGCGCTCACCGCCAGCATCCGGGGCTTTGATGCCCAGGGGACGGGTGAAGACGCCTCTCTGTATCAGTGGTTCTTCCGCCCGACAGCGGGTACCAACTGGACCCTGATTAAAGGTGCCGAACAGAAAACCTTCACGCCGGATATAACCTATCCAGGCTTTAGCGTGCGCGTGCGGGTGACGCCGAAAGGGAGCGAGCAGGACGTGACGGGCGTCGAGCAGTTCAGCGATGCGGTGGCTATTTACGGCGAACCCTCAATCACCAGCGTGAACGTCTCGGCGAGTGGCAGCGCAAAGGTGAATCAACCATTGCGGGCAGTCTACAGCGGATTCCTTGCCAAAGGGACCGGGGCCGACGATTCGCGCTATCAGTGGTACTGGCGTCAGACCGGCACCAGCGACTGGCAGGCCATTGATAACGCCGTGCAGAATGAGTTCACGTCAAATAACGACTATATCGGCTATGACGTGCGGGTTGGCGTAACGCCGAAGGGCAGCGATCAGGAGATCAAAGGTGAGGAGAAGTACAGCAGTGCGGTAAGCCTGTACGGCACGCCCGCGATTGCGTCGGTTAACGTCGCGCCGGGTCCGACGGTGAAGGTAAACCAGCCGCTGACGGCCACCATCAATGGCTTTACTTCGCAGGCAACGGGTGCGAACGATTCACGCTATCAGTGGTACTGGCGCCAGACCGGCACCAGCGACTGGCAGGCTATTGATAACGCCGTGCAGAATGGGTTCACGCCGAATAACGACTATATCGGCTATGACGTGCGGGTTGGCGTAACGCCGAAGGGCAGCGATCAGGAGATCAAAGGCGAGGAGCAGTACAGCAGTGCGGTGAGTCTGTACGGCACGCCAGCGATTGCGTCGGTTACCGTCGCGCCGGGTCCGACGGTGAAGGTGAACCAGCCGCTGACGGCCACCATCAATGGCTTTGTCTCACAGGCAACGGGTGCGAACGATTCACGCTATCAGTGGTACTGGAGCCAGACCGGCAACGGCAACTGGCAGATCATTGATAACGCCGTGCAGCAGGCGTTCACACCGAATAACACCTTTGCAGGTACTTACGTGCGCGTGGGTGTGACACCGAAGGGCAGCGCGCAGGAGGTCAAAGGTGATGAGATATTCAGTGATGCGGTAACCATCCAGCATATTGCGCCGTCAGTGATCAATGTCGCTATCAGTGGCGATCCGACAGTCACGAAAACGCTGACGGCCAGTTACACCTGGCAGGGGAATGGCGGCGCAGCGGAATCCGGCACGGAATTGCAATGGTATCTGGATGGCAACGTCATTCCGGGGGCGACCGGGAAAACCTACACGGTGTTGCGGGATAACCCAGGTAAGCCGGTGACGGTAACAGTGACGCCAAAAAATCAGCGCGGAATAGCCGGAGATAGCGTCACCAGCTCGCCGACAGCGAATGTGAATCCTGTCGTGTTACCTGTTGCGGCATTTAATGGCGGCAGCTGTAGCAATGCCGGCAATCAGATCAACTGGAGTATGAGCAATGCTAAGGATGACGTCGCGATGTATGCCGATCGTGCCAACTCCGGGACTCAGGGGGGAGGGTCCACCGCAGCGTCAAGGGGGCAGATTGTGATGAATCCGGTTTTAACTGCGGGGCAGACCTTTGAGTATGTCATCTACTTTAGCGATAGGTATGGCAACAGAACCAATGCGTCGAAAGTCAAATTCGCCAGGTCATTTGCTGGTCTGTGTGAGACAACCTTCTCAGACACGGGAACCTTCTCTCGCTGGCCTGACTAAGTAATGTGACAACAAGCCATTGTCTGTTTTAACGCAGACAATGGCTTTTTTTTGGCTGAAAACTGGCCCTGCTGTCGCGACGCTTTTTATCGTGCCATGCAGGGCCGGTTTGATCTGCCCGTTCGGGTAAAAATCATCAGGGTAGTTTCAGGTAATCACAATAAATTAATGTGATTATCACTACCGGGGTATAGCTCGCTGTTCTTAAGTGCAGAACAATCGCAGCGGAAAGGAATTCCTGAACGACTTCAGGTTCAGGGACGTGACCCCCAATGTGCCTGGAACGAACTATGAATCAACGGACGATTTCCCCTTATCTGCGCTGCCAAAGCCTGATTTTTTTATTTCATTATCTGTTCACCTTAATGGTTGTTTCCCTGCCTGCGCCGGTAAGCGGGGCGGGTGTCCGCACGCCGCTTTACGATCCCTATACTCAGACGATGCAGGTTCCTGCCAGCAGCGCAGCAGATGAAAATCAGCCGCTGCGCGATCAGATGGCACAGTTCTGGGGCGCAGCGCAGCAGGGTGGCGGCGGTAGCGCGGCGCGCGGTATGGCGGGCAGCGTCGTGAACAGCGCGCTGACGGCGGAAGTGGAACGCTGGCTCAATATGGGCGGGGCCAAAGCGCGGGTCTCCCTTGATAGCGGGATTTCCGCCAGCCACAGCCGCGATCTCGGGCTGGACTACTTCTATCCGCTGATGGACTGGCAAGACAGCACGCTGTTTAGCCAGTTCAGCTACCATCGCTGGAACGGGCGCAATCAGTTCAACGTCGGGCTGGGCTACCGCCATCAACTGAACGATCGCTGGATGGCGGGCAGCAACCTCTTTTATGACCGCGATCTCAGCCGCCGTCACAGCCGTCTCGGCGTGGGCGGGGAGCTATGGGGCGAAAGTGTGCGCACCTCGCTTAACTACTATCTTCCGCTAAGCGACTGGCGTCTGTCGCATGATGACAATCTGAATGACAACCCGCTGTTTTACGATCTGTATGAACGCCCGGCACGCGGCTGGGATCTCTCCGTCGAAGCGGCGCTGACCCGGCAAATTGGCGTCAAAGGCACCTGGTTTCAGTGGTACGGCGACAAAGTGGACGTCACCGGCACGCGCAGCCAGGCGAGCCGCAATCCGCGCGGCGTGACGCTGGCTACCCGCTGGCAGCCGGTCCCGCTGCTGGATCTGGCGGCGGAGCACAGCGCCATCAGCGGGCAGAACGATGAATCCCGCCTCGGCCTCAACCTTAACTGGCAGTTTGGCCGCACCCTGGCGCAGATGCTCGATCCCGCCGCCGCCGCCGTGCTGCCCGATCTGAAACAGGCGCGCCACGATTTTGTCAGCCGCAACAACAATATTGTGCTGACGTATCAGCAGCGCGAAAAAGATCTGCGGCTCTATTTTGAACCGGCGTCGCTGTCCACCAGAGCGGGCAGCGCGCCCTTTATCCATGCGGTGAAAGGCGGGCGCGGCGGCTTTATCGTCTATCACTCCAGCCAGCCGGAGGTGGCCGAGGTGGTGAACGCGCAGGGCGGTACGGTGGCGCCGCTGAAACGCGGTGAAGTGACCATTTCCGCCGAGGAGTATCAGGACGCCAGCCAGAAGAGGCTGTATAGCCGGGCGGAATACCGGCTGACGATCCAGCCGGGGGATTTTGCACCAGCGGTGACGAATGTCCGAATCAGCGGTGATTCCGCCATCGGCAGCACCCTGAGCGGCAGCTACACCTTTGTCAGTAATGAAGGGGAAGACGAGGGTGAAACCGCCCAGCGCTGGTATCGCGAGGAGGCACCGGAACAAACATTATCCGCCAGCGCCCGGTACGCGTTATCCGGCGCCGACGTCGGCAAAACGCTGGTGTACGAAGTGACGCCGGTAAATAAAGCGGGCCTGCGCGGCACGCCGGGCAACGCCCGGCAGTCGGGTCCGCAACTGATCCTCAACAGCCTGAACATTGCCGGTCTCACCGGCAACGGTGAGATCCTGGCGCAGGGGCGGGTAAAATTCAAAGCGGGTGAAACCGGTACCCTGTTCTTTGAAGCGATCGTGCGGGATAGCGAGGGTAAACCGGTGGCTGACCAGCCGGTGTACTGGTCGCACAGCAATCCGGCGCTGGGTAAGCTGGAGCATACGCGGCAAATGACCAACAGCAACGGCGTGTCGCTGGTGAAATTCAGCGATGTGATCGCCAGCGGCGAAGACATCATCGTCGCCGCACTGCAACCTGACGCACCCGCCGCCAGGGCCAGCAGCGACACCAGCAGAAAGTCGCTGCCGTTAGCCATCATCTTCAGCACGGCGACCAACGTGAAGTTTATCAATCCGCCACAACAGACCACCGTAGGGACCAATAACGATTTCACCGTTCAGGTCACCGATGAGGATGATGCGGCGATGGAGAACGTAGCGCTGCAAATCACCAGCGCCGGTAAAACCACCGTTTATCAAACTGATAGCAATGGTAAAGCGACCTTTACCCTGGTATCGCCGCGCAGCGCCGAACCGGAGAAATGGACCGTGTCGGCGGCATTAAACGGCAGCAGCGAAAAAGGGGATGAAGCGATGATCGGCTTGCTGGCGGATGCTGCCAGCGCGCAGGTGACTGATCTCAAAGCCGAACCCGCCACGGCGGTGGCGGGCGCTCAGGTAACGTTACAGGCAACGGTGCAGGATAAATATGGCAACCGGGTGAAAAATGGCCAGGCGCTGGTGAGTTTCCTCAGCAGCAAAACCGGAACGGCGCTGGGCGAGCCGGTGGCGACCGATGCGGCTGGCGTGGCGACCTATGGCTACTCCCGGCAGACAACCGGCGACTATCATCCGGCGGCCCGCGCAGGCAGCGGTCCGGCGCTCGACACCAGGGTGACCTTTACGTCGGGTGAGGTCGCCTCGCTGTCACTGGCGCGTAACTTTAGCGGGGATCTGCTGGCGGACGGCAGGACGTCGGTGAGCTGGACGGTCACGGCGAAAGATGCGCACAGCAACCCGGTGCCGGCGGCCGCGCTGAAGTGGAAAGTGACAGGCCCGGCAGGAGAGATCGTGCCGCAGCAGGACGCAATGACCAACGCACAGGGGACAGGCTCTGCCACGGTCAGGCTGCCGACCAGAAACGGCGCGCTGACGGTGACGGTGGTGTCTGGCGCCGCACAGGATAGCGACAGCGTAACCCTGCTGCCGGTGCCGACGCTGGTATCAATTGGGGCCAGTAGCGAAAAACCGGTGGTGGGCGGTGACGTCATATTGACGGCACGGGTGACCAACCTGGCGGGTGATCCGCTGGCAGGCGTGCTGGTGGATTTCACCAATGATCACCCGGCGGTGATGACTGAGGCCGCAGGCGTCGAAACCGGTGCAGACGGACTGGCGGAGGCGGTGCTGAACATCAGGGCAGGCAAAGAACAGGGCGCGCCGGGTCGCTATGACGTCACCGCTACGCTGGCGGAAAACCCATCAGAGAAACAAACGAAAACCCTGAACTGGGTGGCAGACAGCGCGGCCGCGCAGGTCACGCAGCTGACAGCCAGTCCCGCCACGGTGGTGGTTGGCAGCGAAGTGACGCTGACGGCGACGGTGCAGGATAAGCACGGCAACCCGCTGGCGAATACCGACGTGCAATTCCTCAGCGCCGCCACGGCAGGGACGGAGCTGGCAACCCTGACCACCAATGCGCAGGGTGAGGTCTCCCTGGCGGGTTACAGCCAGACGACAGCGGGACGTTACCTTCCCGCAGCGCGCGTGCCGGGCGGTCTTGCCAGGGACGTGAGCGTGACCTTTACGCCAGATCTGAACAGCGCATCGGTAAGGACGCTGGTGGCGTCCCCCGCGAGGGCCTCAGCCGGGAAGCCGGTGAATCTGACGGCATTGGTGCAGGACAGGTACGGCAATCCGGTGCGCAATGTCCCGGTAAATTTCCTGAGCGTAAAAGGCGGAACGGTGCTGAAGACGCTGACCACCAATGAAAACGGCGAGGCATCCTATCCCGATTACACGCAGACGACGATGGCGGTTTATCAACCGGCGGCGCGAGTGGCGGCGGGCGCGGAGGTGGATACCCTGGTCAACTTCACGGCGGACTCCCTCAGCGCACGGGTGACTACCCTGGAGCCAGCATCGGAGACGGCGCAGACCCATACCAGGGTGGCGCTGAAGGCTACGGTCAGGGATCAGTACGGCAACGTGGTGTCGAGTGTGGTGGTCAAATTCGTGGAAAAAGCCGGGGGCCTGACCATCCAGCAGCTGGCGACGGATATCAACGGCGTGGCGACATGGGAGGGTTATAGCCAGCAGAGGGTGGGTATCTACAATCCGGGGGCGCGTGTGGCTAGCAGTGCCGAGGTGATCACCCAGGTCATCTTCTATGGCACGCCGTCGATTGCCTACGTCAGCGTTACGCCGAATGGCACAGTGGCAACCAACCAGCGGCTCACCGCCATCTACGGCGGTTTCGATGCGGCGGGAACGGGATCTGACCGATCCACGCATCAGTGGTACTGGCGAGCGCCGGGAGGACGCTGGGCCGAATCTCAACGTGCCGATGCGAAAACACGATTATTCACCCCGGACGATAGCTATGACGGATATGAAGTACGGGTCGGGGTAACGCCCAAAGGGAGCAACCCGCCATTGTCCGGTACGGAAATTTTCAGCGACCCGATCATGGTGCGCCATGCGACTCCTGGCGTGACCAATGTGGCGATCAGTGGCGACCCGACGGTGAGCAAAACGCTGACGGCGAATTACAGCTGGCAGGCGAATGGCGGATCGGCGGAATCGGGCACCACCTTCCAGTGGTCACTCAATGGCAGCGCTATTTCCGGTGCCACAGGACGCAGCTATACGGTAAGGCGAAATAATCCAGGCAAAACCTTGACGGTCACCGTCACGCCTAAAAACCTGAACGGCATTAGCGGAACCGCGGTGACGAGTTCGCCGACGGCAAGTGTTAATCCGGTCATGCTGCCGCGCGCCGCCTTTTATGGCGAGAGCTGTACACTCAATCCGCCGCCGGGCGGCCAGGTGAGATGGAATATGGCGAACGTGGGGGATGAAGTGACGATGGTTGCTTATTATGGCAGGGAGATGCAGGCCAGTGCCGCCGCTGGCATCATCAAGGATTTGCCGGTCGAGCGAAACTCGACGCTGGAGTATTTCCTTTACTTCAAAGATCGTTATGGCAATAAAACGGACATGTCGAGGGTGAAATTTACGGTTCCCATTATCGGCACGGTCGCCTGCCAGTCCAGCCTGTTTGATAATGGTTCGTTAACGCGCTGGCCGGACTAAATCAACCGCGGCCTGCCTTAAAAATTACGCAAGGCAGGCCGCGTTGTACGTCGTCTGAACTTATTTCACCCGTTCCCAGGCCTGGGCGCTTTCCTCTTTGGCCATGTTGGCGCCGCCGGGTTCATAAGCAGGGTGGTTGATATTGCACCATCCGCCCTGTGGGAAAGGACGGCAGCGCCACAAGTTACCATCTTTGCCTTTGACCACGGTTTCACCAAGTTTGTAATTACCGATACCGTCAGGCCAGACCTTCACCGTGCCGTTATCCGGTCCGGGGCCGGGATTCGGTCCTTCTTCAGGGACGTCCGGTTTCATATATTCCATATAGCTGGTGTTGCGCGTGTCTTTCACCCAGACCAGGTTTTGGTAGATACGATCGGGATCGCTCTCAAAGTGGATCTGGTTACCATTTTTCACCCCAATCTGCAGGTATTTATCCTGGCTGTTGAGGGCATTAGCCAGTTCTTCTGCCCAGCGGAAATGGCTTTCGTTATTCGCCGTGATGGGAATATTGATATCGACCAACTCCACGCCGCTCGCTTTGCTGCCATCCATTAAGCGGAAACGAATGCGGTCACCCTCTTTCGCTGCGGGGAAGCCGTGACTGATAAAGGCTTTTTCTTCCAGCCATTCATCTGTCGGTGCCGGTTGTTCCGGTTCGGTTGCCGAACCTTCAAATCTGATGTCGCTACAGTTGAAGAAACCTTCATTACCCGCATCAATGCGTTGCCAGATGCTGTAGAGAATGGCGGTGCCGCTGCGGTTAGCAGGCAACGTGATCGGAATTTTGTACTCTTTATACCGCGTACCCTGAACCGGCTGAGGCATACTGCCGCTGGCGATTAAGGTGAGATCATCCCAGCGTAGCTCCCGGTTTTGAAAATTAGCATCCTGGCGGGTGATATAGACCTGAAAGGTCGCCGGATTATGAGGCGCAGTGGCTGCCCAGGTGAGCTGAAGCGGCTGGCCTGAAGGCACCGTGGTGAGCTTCCAGCCCGCATTCTGTGGCGCGTCAAGGCCACGTTTTTTGGGATCGCCGGCGGCGCATAACAAGCCATCCGGTACTGCACGCTTGATGGCGGCCTGATCGTCGCGTGGGTCGGGGTTAGCTGCGCCTTCAGCCCATTGCACAAAAGGGTATTGTTGCGATATTTGTATGCTGGCACGGCAGCCAGCATTGGGGACGGATTCAATAGGACCCCACAGTGCGCCATCTTCATAACATTGCATCTGGCGTGATATAGGGTAGGACACCGAACCGTGGCCCCAGGCTAAATGGGATAATAGGAGAGTGATTATCACTATCATTCCTTTTAGCACGGATGAGTTTATCTTGATTCTTTTCATGGAATTAAATTCCTTCAGCGAAGAGGAGGGCGATAAACCTATTTAACCGTGAACGAATGGTTAGTCTGCAAACGAATTCCTGGTTCGTAGCTGAGAGAAATACTCTCACGAGAAGGTATAGAGGGTAATAATTATTTTTCCAGGGTTTTTGCCGGTGAGGTTAATAAGCGGAGCGATAGTTTTATGTTGCAGGTTAAATATTAACATAACCTCCGGTTATCTCACTTCGCTTATTGGTTTACATATGGTCTAAAATTGAAGATCTGCATCATCACATCTTAGGGTATATATGATTTATTGTTGATGTTAAGCGGGGTTAAATAATTTAATCTTTCAGTTTAAAATCTGACACATAATTTTATCGATGATTATCCGTTTTCCGCTGGCCCCCGGAGACATCATAACGCACCGGCTAACTCTGGCGTCGTCGGATGGGTTGTTGTCAATAATGACATAGCGCTAACCATAGAGATGAGTACCTGGCGTAGTCTCTGTCAAAAGGGGCCGCGACAACGCCTGCATCTTGCCCGACTAACCACGGTGTGCCGTAGCCAGTTGATAAAGAGCGTACAGCGATTATTACATTTTTATGTCCTCATATATTTTTGAGATTAATTGGCTGCGAAGCGGCTGTTTTCAGAGGTGAGTATGTTTTTTCATTGAATTTTTGGATTTTATTCATATCAGCAATGAAGGCAGGTAATTGTGATGGTCTATATAAAGCTGTGTTGTGTTTAATTTCTCTGGAGTGGCATGTTTTTATGAGTATCTCTTTTGCAGCAGCATTACATTGCAGCCCGGCCTCTGGTCATCTCAACGAGTTTGATAAGCGCCAGCAGCAATGTCTGGCAGAAAATGTCATCACCATTGATAATAATCAGGCAGATGTGCGTTCGAATGCAGGTATGCTGAAGGACATTTTTAACGCTATTTTCTGGTTGCCAAAAAGCATTATGAATACTGCCGGTAAGATATGGCAGGAATCCAGAATGTCGCTGGAGAAAAATACCATAGATCTGCTGACTGAAAAGACAGAAGAGGCAATAACGGATCTTCAGGGGAAATTAGGTGGAGCGCGAAAGAAGCTGGTGCAAAGAATTGGCAGCATCGTCAGTCCTTGTGGGATAGATCACCGCCAGGTTAAAAATCTGGTAGACGCGCTGTTACGCAGTGAGAAAGAGAAATGTTTTATGGATTTTTTAAAAAATGAGATCGCGGAATATAACAATAACGGCGCTATCTCTGATGAGGAAGATCTACGCCTTTCCCGCTATAAAGACGATTTAGCGAAATCGCAAAATGATTATGCTGAATATTATCAGGCGGTACAGACAATGATAAATAAAATGGGAAAGGAATTCTCACAGGAAATTAGCCAGACATTCGCCGTATTTATGCAGAAAATCACGGAAATAGAAAACAGCGTGGTGCTGGGTGGCGTTGCCTGGGCGACGCAAACTGGCGGATTCCTTCCAATCCAGACAACAATTTCGGCACAGGCTCGTCTGGTGTTAAAAAAATCAAACATCATTGGCATGTTACAGCGTGAAATGCCTGCGGCATTGTCAGCAGATCTTTGCGTGACATTGGGGTCGGGGCCGAGACTGGGCTGGGGAGCGCTGGAACAGGTGGGTGTTGCTAAAGAGGATGCGCATTTTTCTCTCAGTGGCAAATTATCAGGGATGCACAGAACGACATTCAGCATCATGTTTAATCGTAAAGCCGATAATAAGGGCTATAAACTGGATGGAGCAGGCATTAAGGTTGCGCGCGAAGGCGTGGTGCGAATTACCCCCCAGGCGTCAATAAGTAGCCAGCAGCATGGTGTTCAATCTTCGTACAACTTTGGTGTGAGTTGCGGTAAGGAAATCTATTCCATTAACGACTGGAATCTGTGGCTGAATCTTATCCTGACTGGCGTCGGTGCCACGACGGCAGGTTTAGTGGATTTCTGTTTGCTGCCCCCTGACCTGACAAGGACGACGGCGTCCTTTTCTGCCGGAAATTTTTTTACTGCCTCGCTGGCAAAGCTTATTTTTCCCGGTAGCGAATCTCAGCCATCCGCGTTAGAGATTAATTGCCCCGGTATCTCAGCGGGTAAATTTGCGTCAACCGGGCTGACGTATAACGTTGCGGCCAGAATGCTGGGAAAACCTAAGATCGAGTAATAGTAAACACGAGGAGGATCATTTTTCGAACCTGACTGATGGAAAGCAGGTGCCATAGTGGGAAAAATAGTGGCGACGGGACGGAAATCTGTGCTCGCGCTAAGCGACGTTCTGATTTTATCAACTTACCTTGAGATGACTTTTATGAAATTTTGTACCGTGCAACGTACCGTTATCATGGTCGCAACTTTATCTCTATTGTCAGGCTGTACTATTTCGGCGTCAGATTTAGTTGATCCGAAATCCTGTAATGCTAACACCAGTTTCACGCGTGGGATGAATGATGGTATGGCCGGTAGCCCGATGGAAAGTAACTATATTAATTACTGTCCTGAAGATTCCCGTAATGCGATGCAGCAAGCCTATCGCGATGGTTATATGCAGGGACGCGACACCAAACGGCAGGATGACGGGCATGAACAACCGTCCTACCCTTCTCAGGGTTCGCCGACCATAAATATTAATGTCGGAAACGATCGCCCAGGTTTTCATCGCCCAGGTAACGGCAATACTGAAAGTTCCGGCCGCAATTATTTCTGTAAAATAAAAACCTTCGGGACGGAATACTCTGCTTTTGGCCGTACGGAGCTGGAAACCCGTCAGGCGGTAAAAGCCAAATGCGAAGCCGGTAATGGCACTGATTCTATGTTCTGTCAGGTTGAAAAAATCGATTGTCAGAAGAATAAATAAATCTCCTGCCTCCCCGCCCGCTCAGGTTGATTCTGCGCGGGCAGTTTCAGTTTCTTCACACGAAATCATGCAATACAGCGTCTGAAATTAATGGCGTTATCACTCTTTGCCGCGCTGAATCAATACTGATTCATTTATTTTTACGTGGTGATATTTTTATGGTGAAGCCATGAAGATTATTATTTATCAATAACCCACTGAACCCATTGAATTTTACTAGTATTGCCTAATATAAACTATAAAGGTAATACAAAATGATTAATTTCCAGGCTATTTCTTCCACTTCCACAAGTTCACAACCACTTCTGCAAACATCTGCAGGTGCAGAGAACAAAAAACATATCATTGATATGGCGGTTGATGTAAAAAACTCGCCCGCTAATATGTCTTCATCAGTGTGTAAATACGTCACCATTGGGCTGGCAACGATCAGCTTAACGGTGGTGGGTGCCATGATATTTATCAAATCATCACAAGATCTTTCCCCAAAAGATAATTATCTCTGGCAACAGGCCGAATCTGACGTCTTGTTTTTGAACAATGGCACGCTTCATAATGAGTCTCTCGACAATACCACGCTATATAATTTGCTGGATGTCGGCGAGTTTACTATCAGTACGCGTAATAATGAAACGGTCAATCTTAAAATCGATCTCTGGCCATTAAAAATCCAGCGTTCAATGGTTGAGGAAAGAGCCGAAGAGTTAAAGGCGCAGGAGAATGCGCTGAAGGCTTTAAGAGGACCAAGCGCCATTAAAAAATATGTATTGGGCAGAACAATCCTGCTGCTGGATAAATGTCAGGCTAAAATTGAAAAATGGAGGAATTTTTTTGGCGACAACTTCAGGGAAAATATAACGGCTGCAAAGGTTGAGTCTGAGATCAGGCAAATCTATGACCGGATGATTGATGATAAACATGAGCTGGAAAAGCTTTATTCTCTGATAACGTATATGGTAAAGCACAGACAAAGCGTTCCAAAAGATATGAAATGGGACTATCTGGCGGCTTTTGAAGTTCTTGATGGTTCTATTACCACCCACATGCAAGATTTAGCTAAGTACGAATATCTATTGATGAGCAACAAGGTTATTTAACAATACAAAAGGATGCAGCCCGCAGCTATCGCTACGGGCTGCTTAATGGGGGCAAATTACGTCCCCTTATTTACAGCTGTTGTCGCTGCTTCCTGTCAGTCGCCAGATGCCCCAGGCGCCGCCGGTGCCAGGCGTTTCCTGACCTGCATTTGCCCACCACTGGTTCTGCCAGATTTGACCGTTAAAGGAGACTTTGGTACAGGCCACTTTATACGGCTCATCCGTTCTGTACGCCTCGATACCGCCGGTATCACCGCCAGGCTGATTTGCTTTCACTTCAACCGTGATGTCTTTGCTTACCGAGCCATACTTGTTGCTGGCAGTCAGACGATAGACGCCAGTGCCGGTGTGATTCGCCGCGACCCAGGCGCGCGGCGCAGACAGCGCAGGACCTGCCAGTTTCTGGCTGGTCGCCATCTGTGCTTTCTCCTGCAACTGGAAGTTGCTGAAGCCCTGAATCACTTCCCAGCTGTAGTGGGTGGCATTCTGGGTGCCGGAAGCATCAAGCGTGTAGCCCTCGTTAGCCGCTGACTGATTCACGACAATCTTCTCTTTTGCCACAGTGATAATCGGTTTCTGCTGCACTTCCTGGGCTTTCACTTCAACCGTAATCTCTTTGCTGTCGGAGCCGTATTGGTTGGTGGCAGTCAGACGGTATTTGCCGATTCCGCTGTAATTGGCGGCAATCCACGCCCGTGCAGTTTTGATGTCATCCCCTTCCAGCGAGAAGGCGAGCGAGCCTTCCGATGCCTTCTGCAACATAAAGCTGCTGCTGTTACCGCCGATCACTTCCCACTTATAACGCGTTGCGTGCTGAGTTGCAGAGGCATCAAGGGTGTACGCGGCGGATGAGGTGGATTGATTGACGATCAGATGCGCGTTCGCCAGGCCAATCACCGGTTTATGTTGTTCAACTTCACCACCGTTGTCGCCGCCAGGGGTATTGTCGCCGTCGAATTTCACGTCAGCCATGGAATAGAAGGCGTTAGAGGTGTCGCGCACACGCCAGATGGCATAAATTTTCTGCTCACCGCTACGTTGCGGAATATTACAGGCATGAACGACAGTCCCGTCGGGTCTGTCGAGGTTTGATCCCCAGATGTGATGACAGAATGGTTTGTCTTCAAACATTTCGCGGGTCAGTTTTTGGCCGTAACCGGGTTTGGATTTCCAGTCCTGCTTAGTGATGAAATAGGTGAAATAGGTGGTACGGTGTGGCGCGGAAAATTTCCAGACGAAATTCTGCACCCCAGGTTTCATCGGGGTGTGATTCCATTTGTACTGTTCGTTGCTCAGCGCAAATGCGCCGATGTTGTTTTGATCGGAGTTGCCGTTGGCGAAAGCCTGCGCCGGGAATTCAACGCTGTTTTCAGATGCGTCATCACCCGTCATTACCCCGCCAGGCGGGAGTTTTGGGCCTTCAACCGCATTGATCTGCCAGCCGCCGTTATAATACTGAATCTGACGGCTGGGTGGTGTGTCGAGATAGCCATGCGCACTGGAGGTGGCAGAATAAAGGGTACCGATCAGCAGCGCCAGAGTGCAGGGTACGAGTATTAAATTTTTTCGTTTCATGAAAACTTTACCGGGAATTAATTAAAAGAAATTTCAGCATGAATTAACGGGCTGTCAGACTTAACAAAGATGCTGTTGATTTTGTCTTTTTCTGGATAGATAACGCCGTTTTCATGCATCACACCGGCACGAACGTCGTTATATTTCCCGTTAATGGTTTCAGCGACATAATAAGACCAGTCATTTTCTTCGCCCGGAAGTAGCGCAACCTGGCCTTCACGCAGGGTCAGTTCGCCTTCATCACTGAAGAAACGCACCAGAATGGTTTTACCGGCCGGGGCTTTCATCGGAACGTCATTGACGATGCGATCAATCGTGGCGATTTCTTTGTTCCATTCGCTATTAATGATGGCAGGACGGCCCACTTTGATATGATCAATATCGACATCAATAACGTTAAAAATACGTTCGCGTGAACCATCGATCTCTTTGGCCATGTCAGCGACCGCATAAATAAGCTGATAACCGTGACTTTCAGGCAGCTGGCAGCTGTGGCTGATTAATCCCTGCACCTTTTCATCGCTGCCGCTGTGTTCACAGAACGGCGTGCTGGCAAAGCTGTCTCTCGTCAGGTGATGCGCGCTATCCAGCCGCTGCTGCCAGTCAGGTTTGGTGAGATAATACTTGTAGGTTGCAACGCGCGACGGCGACGTGAACTGCCAGCTGATATCCAGCTGGCCTTTATCCAGCGAGTTTTTTTCCCAGCGGGTCGCACGTTCACTGTTTAATGACGAAAACTGTTTCAGACCACCGCTCGCCAGTTTGCCATCTTGCGGGAAATCGCCAGCAAAATCGGCCGAAGTGATAATGCTGTCAGCGTTGTATACCGCTGCGCGATCGCATTGATTATTTTTTCCTTGTTTACACAATGCCGCACGAGACGGTGGATCAATTACATACCCATGCGACCATGCAACGCCGCTTGCCAGTAATGTGGCCAGGGCAATGGCAACTTTATTTATTTTCATAACTCTCTCGTCAATTCTCTCGCGAAGAATAAAAATTGGATTTACTAAATGGCATTTAAATAAAAATGCGCTCGTGACGATTCTGACAAAATCTGTAATAGGGCAGAACGAGTAATTTCTTTAGGTGGATGAGAAATGGCGGAAGATTAGGAAAGATGAATTTTCGTGTCAGCTATTAAGTCATTCCTGGTTGCAGGGAGAAATTTCTCATTCCCGTTTGTGAAGCAGAGCGCCATTATTCGATCCGAATTCACAATGAATAACCAATCAATAACCCCCCTTAATAATTAATCTGGAACGAGTGCGGGGATTGAATTCATTCCACATTGATATTAACGAGCGAAAAATGAAATTTAATAAACTTGCTTTTGCAGTCACCACGTTACTGGTAAGTGGGGCCGCATGGTCACACGGCTATTTACTGGAGCCGCCAGCGCGTGCGCTGCTGTGTAACAAAATTAAGACAACGCATGACAAAAACTACCCGGTCGAGCAGATGAATAGCCATTGCGGTGCCGTCGAGTACGAACCGCAGAGTCTGGAGACCGATAAAGGCTTTCCATACCATGCGAACGGTACGCCTGCGGGTCCGGTAGATGGCAGAATTGCCAGTGCAAACGGCGTACGTGGCTCGGAGATGGAAGCTCAGAGCGAAACGCGCTGGAAGAAAACACCGATGTCTGCCGGTCAGCACCAGTTTACCTGGTACTTCACGACGCCACACGTCACCACCAGCTATCAATATTTCATCACTAAAAATGACTGGAATCCGAATCTGGCACTGAGCCGTGCCTCCTTCGAAGCGACCCCGTTCTGTACCGTAACGCGCGGCGGGGAAAGACCGGGTCAGACTGACAGCCACACCTGTAACGTCCCGGCACGAGATGGTTATCAGGTGATCCTGGCGGTCTGGACCGTCGGCGATACCAGCGCGGCGTTCTACAATACCGCTGACGTCGAATTCACCGGCAACAATATCGGCGGCGGCGACGAAGGTGAGCAGGAGCAGCAGCATCAGCCGGTGATCCATGTGAAACAGGATCGAATCGTGGTGGAGAAAAACGCCGCCAACGCCGGCTATACCCTGGATGCGACCAATAGCCTCCATGCCACCAAATACAGCTGGGAAGTGATCAGCGGGTTTAGCGGCTTCCAGTTGCAGGAAAAGAACGGCTCCCCAACTTACAGCAAACTGGAAGGTCCAGCGATGACCACTCCCCGTGCCTGGGTAGCGGCTAATCATACCGGTACGGGTGTCTATCGTCTGACCGCCAGCAATGATTTTGGCTCCGTCACTAAAGACATCACCGTCGTGGTGGAAGATAACAACACCGGAAACGAAACGCCGGGTAACGATCATCCGGGTCATGAAACGCCGGAAAGCGGTAGCTGGGTAGTGGGTAAAAGCTACGCGGTGAATGATGTCGTGACTTATCAGGGCAAAACGTACCGTTGTGTCAACAACCACCGTGCGCAGACTGACTGGGCGCCGGGCGTTGCGTTTAGCCTGTGGGCTGAGGTGAAATAATCACCCGCAGCTGAAGGATAAAAAGCGTAAACGGCTTAGCCGCTTACGCTTTTTTTTGCCTGCTATTTTCTATGCCATTCCACCTGGCGCAGGGTCTGGCATAGATAACGCTTATCATCCGTGGTCAGATGCTTGACCCGCAGTGCCTGGATTGCGCCGCACGCTTTGACACCGGCCTGTGGATCGCTGCGCAGGTCGCCTGCCAGCTGGACCAGAATATCGCTGCTGATGCGGTTGATTTGGCTTCTGACCTCGATAAGCGAATCTGGCGGAGTGGGGGGCTGGGATTGTGACAGCCAGTCGGCGCGATAGCGGTACTGAATCGCCTTGGCAACGTCCATCTGCGCGCGAATAAAGGGGCTGACGGAATCAGGCGCTAACCCTAATTTTTGCGCATCTGCCAGCGTGCTGGCCAGTACGCGCTGTTCCTGCGGCAGATCTTCCACCGGCAGATGATTAGCCGCTTTCCAGGCCGCCACCTCTTTCATCCATGACAGGCGCTGTGCAATTAACCCGCTTACCGACGCGGCGCTGGCATGCCATGACCAGGCCGTCAGCAATGTCGCCAGCGCTAAACACGCCTTTTTACCCTGATTTTTCATTATCATCATCTCTCCCTGATCGTTGTCTGATTGAACTCATTCCGCAATATGACTATCACACACGGAATGATAAACATGCGAGGCTAAGGATAGCCGATGGATGTGAATCGTGGTTCAACGGGCTGGCAAAATCAGGGAATCGTCATTATCAGGCTTCCCTTTCGGGCAACAGACTCAGGCCCCCGACCAGCCAGGGCTGCCCGGCAATGCGCTGCAACAACAACAGGCAGTGGATCTGCTCACCGGTCAGGCGCTGCACCCACAATTGCTGGCGGAACTGTACGCTGTCGGTGTCGGGGTACCACTGCAAAACCTCGTTGAGAAACGGGGGGGAGCAATGGGCGTTAAGTAACTCCAGCGTGCTGACGGACAGGTTCTCTTCAGGAAAAAACACCGAAGGCGAGCCGCGCCACTCAATCTCGCCTTCCGTCAGGTTGAGGTTGAACATCAGGCTGGTGGCCGTATCGGCCAACTGGGCGATCACCGCCTGCTCACTTTGCGTGCGGCTGAGTAACGCCCGGTGGTGGGTGACAAACTGGCTCAGACATCCGGCCAGAATGGCGGAGAAAATCAGATACCACTGCGCCTGCCACACCGTGACAATGGTGGCCTGCGGCGAGTGATCAAACGAAATCGCCGTGGTCATGATGGCATATTGCAGCAACAGCAGTAGCCCCACCTGGCGGGCAGAGAGGACAGATACGCTGAATAATAGCGCGCAGAATTGCAGCCAAAGCGGATTCAGCCCCATCCACGGACCGCTGTCAGTGGCGGCCAGCAACGTCATCAGGGCGAGATTGAGGGTGATGATAGCGCCGCTGCGCCAGCGACCGGTCGCGTACACTGCGCCTTTGCTGTGCAGAAAAGGCAGGGTCGACAACGCTGCCGTGAGCGCCGCCAGTGTCCAGGAGATAAAATGTTGCGGTGCCACGGCATAGCCTGCCAGCAATAAGCAGCAGCTCAGCAGGATGCTGCCCAGGCTCAGACACATCGCCACCACCACCATCTGACATAACACCACCAACACCGGTTGTTGCCCGCGCAGTTGTGGCAGCATCCGCAGCAGCAGTACGCAAAGCGGAAACACCACGATATCAAAGGCGGCAAAGATACCCGCCAGCAGCGGCGGACGACCGGTATACACGCCACAGAGCGCGTGCAGCAACCCTGCGGTAATCAGCCACAATGGCCAGTCACGCCGTGGTGATAACCACAACGCCGCCAGCAGCAAACCCGCCGGGAACCATACGGTTGAGGAGAAGCTCCAGGGGTCGCGATTTTGAAAGCTGAACAGTGCCAGCCCGGTGTAAAGCGTGGCAAAGCCTGCCCAGTAAAGCAGCGTTTTTTTAATCGGGATATCCTCAATCTGACTGACGCCAACCTGATTGTAGCCTTATATCATTCCGTGGGCCTGCTGGCACCCGTGATCATCGTAACGATTTGACGGCTCATCGCCGCTGCAATATCCGTGACGGCATTATTTCCCGGCTGTTGGAAGAAATAGGCCCGCGTGGCCGCCGCCGCACTGCGTTTATGCGCAGTATGCGTCGCGCGTTGCAGCTGTGTGTTAGCTTTATCGACAAACGCGCCGAAGATACTGGTAAGCCAGTCGGCATTCTGAAACGCTTTTTTCAGCATAAACAGATTATCCTCGAACGCCTCATGTAAGATTGGCGTGAACTGTTCGTATCGTTCTTTCGGCATACTTTTATATTTGATGTTTTTGCTGGTGATTTTTCCCGGCAGAAATTTATTTCTGTAGACGCTGATCTGTCGTTTCATGGCGGGACTGCTGCTATAGGCAGCGTATTGAGACAGAAAGGCGCTGAGATAGTCATCATCATTTAACAGATAACGCTGAAATGCATTTTCATCAGCCATCAGTTTCCGCATCAGGACACCCATGCCATGCAGGGTTAATTTTTTCAGCGGATGTCCGGTATCAAGATAGATCTCATCACCGATATAATCGTCGGTGGCGGCATTCATTATACGATGCACACCCTCATGAGTAAGAATATCAGCCAGCCCTTCTGAGACATGAGACAACAAATAGATATGATTAAATCTGTCCCCCTCTTTGGTGTAACCCACGGTGCCGGAACCAAAGAGCATTTTTTCTTCCTGGGACTTCAGGCAGCTACTGGCAACCCGACCATTCAGAACCAGCCGGTCATCAACAATATGAAAAATGCTCAGATCCAGCTGGTTAAACGATGTCAGGATCGAGTTGAAATGGCCGGAGAAAAAATCGACCTGCTCTTTGGTAAAGACGCGGCCATAAAAGCTATTAATTAATTTCGCGAAGGTGTCGGGTTTGTCCGGATTATTGATCATCGCCGAAACCTGCCGGGCATGATGCTGGAGTTCGGTGATGGCCTGCTGAATGCCAGCAGCCATTTGCGGATATTCAGTGCGTAGCTGCTCCTCCGTTTTCGTTTTTAAAATGAACGGCGATACCGGTAAAGGCCAGTGCTTTATCTGGCGCTTTATCTTCCCGAGATAGGTGGTGATGGACGATTCAAGTCTGGGAATGGTTTTTTCGTATTCCTTATAGGATTGCCAGTAGGTCAGATACTTCTCCCTGAACACCTCATACAAAATTGCCAGCCTTTTTTGCTGGGAAATCGCGGATTGCAGATTCTCGATAAAGTCCAGTTCATCTATGCTGCCTGTCACAGGCTTATAATTTTTAACCACCTGTTCAAGACTGGCGATCCCTCCCTCCGTCAGCAAATTACGCCATTCGCTTAATTCGCGTAAATATTCCGCTGGCTCGCCGGAACCAATGGCGGAAAAAGAGGCGGGGATAGTGGCGGCAACGTGGCGAAAAAGATTTTCCACCTGCATTCGCTTAAAGATCAGCGGTGATGAGAGCTGGTGGAGATGTTGCACCAGCATCGTCAACCTGGCGTGGCGCTGCGGCGAATTGTATGGCAACAAGGCGTGATAGCCGCTGGCGCTGGGTTTTAATGCGTCGATGTACAGCGGAGGTTTCTCAGCGTCATTTCGTCGCAAACGGATGATGGGACTGGCGGACTGCCACTGCCGCCACAGACCTGAGTGGGTAAGTTGCAGATACACCGTCGCACCGGTGGCATTTGTCCACTCGGTGATCAATTGAAGATCGGGTGCCGTTTTCACCCAGCTCTGCTGATGTTGCCAGCCCGGAGGAATGCTGGCCGGGTCGAGATGGTTACGGACGCTGTCGTTGTCGTTGTTCTCCGCTGGCACATCGCTAAAAGCCAGCGCGACTGCTGAAGGGGGCGTTAAGCTGGCGAGTAAAGCGGGCAGGCTTTGCTGCTGGATCGCCTGTTGAAAGGCGATGACCGGGATAGTGATGCCGGTCGGCGCCGTGTTGTCCGTTGAGGGAAGCAGATGCTGGTTTTGCCTGTCGAACAGATAGTGTCGCGCCCCGGCGGGCGTGGTGACGTTGCAGTGCAGGGCGTCGGTAAACTCATCCCAGCACACCTGCGTCAGGTGAAAACCCGCGGGCAGTGAGTTGAGCGGCAGAGAGCGTTGCAGCAGCTCTGCGCCGAAGCGATCGCGTAAGTGACTTCTGCTGCACAAATCATAACCAACCCGGCTGTCATCAAGCATTTCTGGCTCAAGGACCTCTGCGGCGAGGGTTATATTGATGCCGGGTGTGGTGACAGGATGCTGGGTGAATTGATCAAACACCGCATTCAGCACCGATCCCCCGACGTAATAGGCGAATTTCACCGCCGACTCCTCTTCTGCGCCGGGAGCTGCTGCCGCGTATAAACATTGCCCGATACGCGCCAGAATAGTGAAGGCGGGTTGGTGTTGCGCCACAGCCTGTACCGCTGCCACACAGCCCGCAACCGGGCTTAAAGCGATCAGGCTTTGTAACAGGCTGGGTGGTTCAATGGCTGGCGCCGTCGCCGCGATCTTGATATCAGGGAACTGATAAGCGCTGATCTGGCGCGCGATGGCCGCAGCAGTTTGGGGCCAGTCGTGGGCATTCGCATCTGCGACGATCCTGACTTCCGGGTCTAGCAGAAAGCGAATGCGGGCGATATCGGGCATTGCTGCGGACGACAGCAGTGTCAACATGGCAGACTTGCCGCCGCCGTTAATAAACTCCCGCAGCTGGGCATTGCTGGCGTATTCATCCGTGGCGTCATAAATCCCCGGTCGGCTCGGATCATGCGAGGGGGATATCTGGGTAAGGAAAACGGCCCGCACCACGTTGTTGAGTGTGGCAGAGACATAGCAGCCAGCACAGGCAATATCGCCTGACGTTTGCACCATTCGCACCAGATGCAGGCTCAGGTCGCCGGACTGCATCGCCTCGCGGTAAAACGACTGATCCTGCGCGGCCAGACTCTCCAGCGTCCGGGCATACCATTGCCGCTTTAGCTGGCGCAGCGCGTTGTAGTGACTGATGATTTCAGCGTTTTTTCCCGCCGGGTGACTGAGCAGATGGCGCAGCGTGATATCAGCCTGATGGCAGCGAATTAACAATTCGACCTGCTGCTTAAGCTGCGTCAGATAGCTGGCTACCCCGTCCTCGGGGTTGAAGTACAAGGCCTCGATGGGGGCGAAATCCGCCTGCTGCGACGCCTGAGAACGTTTCAGCAGCAGATGGATGCCAAATTGTTCGAGGTTCTCACCGGGGGTGTTGTCGAGGATCGGCTGGCTCTGGATCTCCAGCGCCGCCGCCGCTTTCTGAATTCCGGCGTGTGACAGACAGCGTTCACTGGCCAGATCGCTGCGATCACGATACCTCAGAAATGGATAAAGGCGTTCCATCCTCTTCAGCGCCAGGTAATCCAGCTTCGCCACCATAATATCCTGGGTGATGGTGCCCCGGACGCCAACCGCTTCACGCATCTTGCTGCTGAACACCTGTTCCATCTGCTGCAACAAGGGCGTGAGCTGCCCGTAGGTGGTGGTGGCGGATTTGATGCTGCGGATAAATTGCTGGCTGCTGGCGAACGTTGGCTGCCAGGCGGGTGCCAGCGCATGGTCTAACACCAGTAGCAGGCTGTTAGCCAGGGTGCCAATGCCTTTGGCAGAGCGGATGAAAGCATCTATCGACGACGGATGGGCTACGAAATCCGCAATGCCCGGCAGTTCAGCGATAAAACGCGCCGCCTGCAACAGATCGAGATGAACCCTTTCGTTTTCATCGTCCCAGGCGACGATCTGTTCGCATACCGCCAGCACCTTTTCATGCAGTTCCGTCAGGCTGTACTGAGGGGCAACAAAAGACGCAATCGCCGTTTCCAGCTGTGGTAACGAAAGGTTTTCCAGCAGATGACTGAGCTGATTGAGGGTGTCGTGTAAACCGGCGCTATCAATGGGGCTGGATGCTGTCAGGCAACCGGGAGCTGTATCCGGCATCGCCAGCCAGTCTGGCCAGCTTTCTTCGGCTGGCGCGGTGGTCAATGGCTGTTGGGAAGACGTGCCCAGGTTGTGTTGCATTAATTCATGCATCAGATAAGTACCGTAGCGTTTCTGCTTTTCACCTGATGGCACCCACCAGTTTTCTACATTGGCAGGCGTGCTCTCCGATGCCGCGACGGCGGGAATAAAACGCTGCCAGGCGATGGGCATGGCCCGCTGTTGCGCTTTTTCGACAGGAAGGTCGATCGATTTGGCCGGCGTGCTGCGTTGCCAGGGAAGGGGCTGCACCTGGGGCGATGTGAGGCGCTGTGGGCTTTGATGCAGCGGGAGGGTACAGCCGAGGATGCGCATCGGCTGGCTGCCGGTTGCGATACGCAACCCTTCCTGCTGCCTGCCCTGGCTATTCTCGCCGACGATGCGCGTCAGGGTGATAACGCGGTGGCCGGGCAGGGGGATGCTCTCATTGAAGGGCGCGACGTTGCCGCCACCCGTGCAGGTGAGGTATGCGGTATCCGCTCTCAGAAACTCGGCACAGCTGTGCGGTGAAAGCGTCAGAAAAGGGGGGTGTTCAGCGTGATTTAAGGCGGAGTTCGCGATTAACCGCAGGGTGATGATCAGCGGATCGGGTAGGTTGCCAGCCTGCGGGCGCGATGTGGGTGGCGATATGAGGGCTGCCAGCCTTTGGCACTGAATCTCCAGTTGCCGGAAGAGGTTAGACAAAGTCACGGGTGTGGGATGATGGGCAGTGTCAGCGCTGCTGGTCAGCAGATAGGAGGTAACGTGCTGATCAATACAGCGCAAACCCGGCTTGATACCCTCTGCGGGCATATGACGTGCCGCATGGAGGCCGCTATAAATCCACGCCAGAGGAGGGTAAAAAAAAATCAGCAGATGGGTGAGTAACGCGGTTCCTGCACCTGGCGCCACCTCTAATAGAGGTTTTGTTGCAACCTGATATATTTCCCGATCCAGCAGATTATTCAGGTCAGGACAACGGCAGGGCAGCTGCTCGAAGCTGTGCGGGGCTGACATAAACGGGAAGATTTTTTGCAGGATAGCCCGTTTTTGCTGATCGGTTAATAAGGGACGTGCGGGCAGAAATGGCGTGCCTTCACACAGCTCCTGATATTTTTCCGCAATGAATTCTGAGAGATCCTGGCAAATACGTTGCCAGTGCCAGGCTGACTGAGCATCAGATTGTCTGGCCCTCACCTCCTCGTCTGGAGCATTAAGCACCGACTGAATATGTTTAACCAAATCAGCGAAAGCCATTGCACCGGCTTTTCCGTTCGTCCATTCGGCAAATTCCCGCTGTACCCGCTCAGGATCGATTGCCGGTAACGAGGGGCGTAACGTGAGCAGTGCAGTGAGAACATTACGCGCGCATCGCAACAGAAAAGGGGGGGCTTCGGGCGCCGGAGATGGCTGGCTGATGTTCTCTATTTTTAAAACAGGCATTCCTGCCGCTACAGGCGTCATAAATTTCCTCACATATCCCAAAATTATCGTTATCGGCGACCTGATTTTTTAATCAAGGTCCGGGTTAATATTTTTCGATTGTTTGTTAGTAAGTTTATTTAGTGAGTATCGTTACTATACTTAGTAATAAATTAAATGAAATTCCTGTTAGTTATTAGTGTGTAACGCGCCGGGTTTGCTGGCTATATTGGCATTTATAAAACGCCAGGCAATTGCCAGCATGAATAAAAATCCTGGACGATCGTAGGGATAACTGCTCTGATAAATTCATGAGAATGACTCGACAACGCACTGGCTGGCGGTAATGATGGATGCCTGATTTCAGATAAACGTTTGTGTCTGAGAGGTATCCAATGGTCATAAACCGTCCGTGCATGGTTGCGACTTCACAGTATATTGATCTTCTTATGGGAAATAAGGCGCCAGAAAAGGACAGTCGCAGATTTATAAAATATATTAATAACGTTGGTACATCTTTAAATTTCACCAGAAAGAAAATAAACGGCAGCATGGATAAGGCTAAAAATTTCGACGATCCATGATAGAGATGATGATTAAGAAAATTATCGATAATAAGACCGCTGCAAACAGGATAAAGGTCAGGAACTAATGAAGAATATTGAAAAAGTTGCACAAGTGATTGCGGAACAAATTGAATTAATGGGTTATGAGAAGGGGGCGTATCGGGCATCATGTGATATCGCGAAAGAAATGCAAAAGCAGGGTTTCGATCAGAAAACGATCAAGGCATTAACAGGAATTAGCGCAGAAGAATTGGCGGAACCCAAACATTAACTATCGTAAAGGAGACAGAAAGATGTTTATGCGGGTAGAAACCGGCCCTATACCTTGGTATAGTAATGGCTGGTGTGGGGGCTTATTGTTGAAAATGATTATCAGTTATAACCCTGAATGTTTTGCAGTGAGGAAGGTAGCAAGAGAGGGACCCCCGGTTACTTATTATGTCAGGTAGCCGGGGGATATGCAGAGAGACGATTTCTGCAAATATCTTTAGCGTCGGGAGTTTATCTGGTTAATAAAAATGCGTGTCCGGACTGATTCCCTGTTGTCTGAAATAAAATTCTGAAGCAGGGGAGATAAGTCACACCCACAAATCATTTATTTTTTGGATAATGCATAAAAATCGCCTATGGAATTGTTCACCGCTGTGCTTTTGCCTTTCACTTCCGGCTCGAACACCATCACATGTGTAGGGATGCCATAACCAACACCCTGGAATGCCTCTTTGCTGGCAATGTCTCCACCGCCAAATGCCCATATCACACTCGCTTCAGGGTTAATGCTACCCGGATAAATAGTGTACGAGTGGCCTTCTTCATTGAGGGTCGACCAGGGATGTTCTTCACTGGAAGGAATTAGCGCAACATTATCCCTGAACATATCTTTCGTAATTCCATCAGGAGAATTTTCCGGGTCAGCGCCTTTTTTCAGGAAGGGTTCAGCGATGTTTAGATGTGTCCCGATTACATCCTGGGAAATGATGCCTAAAAACAGAATATTATTATATATTTCCCTCGATGCCTCGGCAAATAGCTGTCCGACGCCGACCTCCGTTACGCCACCGACAATAATAATCTGTGCATCCTGATTTTTTCCGCACATGTCTGAAAGAAGCTGGTTGAATTTGACTTTAAAAGCATCACCTTCATATCCCTGCCCGGAAAAGCCAAGGAGGGTGACGAAAACACGATGCAGACCCTGTGGGTTTGGCAGGTTATCAATAATAGCCTTGATTTTTTCTGTGGTGTCGTCTTTAGGGAATTCTGACCATTTAATATTTTTAACATTCCTCTCAAGGAAAACATTGTCGGGTAGGGGTTCTGATGCATTGTGATAAGAAGTGGTGGGCTGAATACTACTTGTACCTGTTATCATCGGTGGAAATCTCCTGGCTTAAAATTTATCTAAAAATGATTAATTGACGAAATAGATAAAGTTAATAATGCCAGGATAATTAATCACGAATTGTTTTTTGATTTTATATTACGCGTGGTATTTATTTCTAATAATTATCTTATGATTCACTGAAATGACTATATTAGATGTCGGCATCCTCCATAACATTCTAATAAGGATTTAGCAGGAGGTTAGTTTCTGCCTGGTGGAGTATTAATTTCCCTTGGTTAAAACAGCCGTTGGCGTATATTCGCCGCTGCCTGTCGGCCAGTCTGGCTCGGCAAAGGGCTGATCCCAGTTTACCGTTAACGGTTTAATCATCTCCTCTTTAACTTTATCAAACAGGTTTTCCCAGTTCTTCTTGTATACCAGCTGGAAATTATTGAATGCCAGCATCAGGAACTTTCTTTCATCGGCATCAGGCAGGGGGATGCTGGTTTTATCATCTTCAGTTTCATTCTCCGTCTCATCTTCAGCTTTTGCCCCGACCAGTGCAATTAACCAGTTCTCCATTTCTGACATCGATGGCGGGCCGAAATCATCATTTTCAGTCGGCATCATCAATGCGTAAAGTAACGCCAGGTCATCGGCAAATTGATCAGACATTTTGTCCGGATCTTTAGCGTCATAGACGAGGATAAATTCGCCACGTTCCATAGCCTGCAGGTAGCGCAACAGGAACTCCTGCTTGGCTCTGAGTCGCTGCGCCTCTTCGCTTTCGACCTCCTTAAATACCTGACCGCTGGGCTGAGATGACAGGCGCTGCGACATGATGGTATCCAGCGACTGCGATGAAGAACTGATCATGGTGTTGGCCACAAACGCCGTAAATAGCGAGATATCACTCATACATGCAATGTTCCCTGAAGGTAGTGGAGGATTTTACTGAGAGAGAGGCAAACCCGCAGCGAGATCTCTAGCGGGGGTAAGGCGGTTGCAGGTGAGGGGGGCAGACCCAGCGCGCCTGCCCGTGCCAGTTCGTCCGGCAGTGTAAAAGCATGGCAAAGGGCCAGCCAGCCTCGTTCACACAGCACGGCTTCATTTATCATGCCACCCGCTATATGCGTCATTACCGGGAAGCACTGCTGCGACAAGGCGCTGATAAAGAGGAGATCGCCAGGCTGATACAGCGACTGCTGGCGCTCAGCATGGATCACGCCGATCAAACCCAGGCTACCGGCCAGCAGACACAAACGGGGCAGCTGCGCCCAGCAAGCGATAAAATCGCTGCCGGGCGCCCCGGAGATATCGGCAATACGCGGCAGCCTGAGCTGATATTGCAGGCTCAATAGCCGGTTCTGCTGCGGTTTACTTAGCGATTGGTAATCCGCCGTAGACCGCAGTGGATGAAGCCAGCTACTGATATCACCCAGCAGGCATAAACGTTTATGAATGTCGGCCTGCATCTGCGTTTCTCCGCTTGTACAGCCATATGCCCGCGATAATCAGCAATACCAACAGCAGCAAACCAATACCGACGGTGAACATCATGTTATTTTCTGACGTCTCCTTCGTGCGAGTGGAAGCTGAAGAAATCTGCGGTTCCTGTTTGGCAAACAGTACCACCGTGATGTCTTCCAGTTTCACGTCAGGGAAGCTGTTGAGAATAAATAAACGAATTTTATTAGCAAAAATGGTGGCATCCTCCAGCGGACGATGCATCATCAGGACCGAAATACGTTTATCCGGCGGATTGGCCAGCCGACTCTCATCTTCCAGGGGATAGCTGATATGCACCCGCACTTCCACCGCTTCATCCAGCCTGAGCAAAGATTGCTGTAACTTTTGCTCAATGGCAGAAATCAAACGCGCTTTTTCGGCGCGTGGTGAAGCAACCAATGCATCAGTCGGGAAGAAACGGTCTATCTCGACATCCTCATGTGAGGGCAGGCGATAATCGGCTATCAGCGAAATGGCTTGCTTCATATGTTGCTGATCAACCAGCACATTAAACAGCTTTTTCTCGCCATGCACTTTAGTTGCCGCGATCTGATAGCGATCCAGTAACGCGATAACCTCATTTGCCTGACGTTCGCTCAGGCCGGTTAATACCTCTTCCCGGCAGCCCGTCAGTAGTAGTACCAGTAGTGCTAAAAGGCAGATCTTTCCCGTGGCAAACAGTTTCATCAGGCTTTAACCAGCGTCTCAATTCCCCGGTTCACTTCTCGTGCGAAGGCCAGTAACGTCTCAGTATGGATTTTATGATCGCCCAGCAAAGCCAGTGACTTCAGCATTTCCGCGGGAGAGTTATTGGTCACAGCTTTATCCATCGCCTCAGTGCCGGCTGCGCGTAATTGTTGATTATCGGTAATCATCTGACTCATGGCGGCCATCATCCGTTCATCGAGCGAGACTGCCACGTCGTGATTGAGTACGCCTGCCACCTCGGGCAGGGTAATAAGTTGAATTTGCGCCATATTATTTAATCTTCTGCGTTGCTTCGCTTTGCAGCGCAACCAGCGCACTGATTAGGCTGCCCACACCGCGTGTGATGTTGCCGAGATCGCCTTGTGCGGCCTGCATTTCGAGGGTGAGAGTGGGATCGGTCGGCTTCTTTTTCCACGCTTCCGTGGCCAGATTCAGCTTGCTATGCGCGTCTTTTACCTGGTCTCTGAATGCTTCATAGAGGTCATAAAAATTGCCATCCAGCGGCTTGGGACCAACGCCAAAATCGGGATCAATTACATCTGCCATAGCTATTCTCCTTACAGTGTTTGCTTCAGAACAGGACGGAAGATGTGATTTTTCCGGTCCCAGATAAGATCATCCTGCCCACGCTGTAACACCGCGCGGGGCGTGCTGCTGGTATCAGGAAGTTGAATGGATACATGAACGCGCTGCTGTCCCCAGCGCTGATAAAAGGCACTCAACCGTTTATTAAGAAAATCCAGCGCTTCGGGGGCCAGCGCCTGGCGCACTGCAACATAAATGCCTTCTGCCGTGGTTTCCTGGTAATACTGAATCCCGGTTTGGGCAAAAAGCATCTGCAATTCGCGCTGCATTTCCTGTAGCGAGTGGGGGTGGATGATCACCGCGCCCATTTGGGGATACGCCTGCTGCAACAGTTGCTGAGCGCGCTGCTCGGCATCTTTTTGCCCATCGGTGAGCAAACGCAGCACCACTTTGTTCTGTTCATTCTGGTTCAGGGTCAGCCACAAAATCCCGGCTTCGGAAAGCCGTCGCTGGATTACCTTGCGGATTTTTGGCGTTAGCTGAAAGCTGCTGCTGGCCTGGGGGGAAACCTGAGGCTGTGGGGGTGTGACGTAATAAAACAACGCGGACAGCAGGCAGATAATCAGCGCGCCGATCAAAAGGATTATCCGGAGCGGGGTGAGAACGAATGAACGCGTCTGGGGCTTTCGTGGCCGCTCCTCGGGACAGATTAACGCACTGCTGACGTCCTCATTGATTAGCGACCACTCTTCCTGCTGGTTTTTTAGGGCAAAACACAGCCCGCCAAAATCAATTTTCTGCTGCGGCGTCAGCGTCTGAAAAGACGTGGGTTCATCCTGCCAGCCATAGCGACAATCAAGTGGATTTTCACCGAGCTGGAGCTGCATATGTCGTGCGTTTTCATCGCCATACACCGGAATGAAAATAACATTATCACTGGCGACTTTTACATTATTAGCAACCCGAATTTGTTCTGGTTCATTATTTTGATTGTAAAGGTAGAGATGCCATAATCCACTGTTCAACATCATGTCAAAACCACTCAGTGGACCATTTAAAATTTTTAGTGAAAACATGAGAAACCCAAGGTTAACAGCACGCACTCACGACGTGGAAGTGTGAAATGAATTTCTGGTATTTTATTGAGATATGCCAATTATGAAACCCATAAAAAGGAAGGTAGCATGAGGGTTTTTATGCTTATATTCATTAGTTCATTGTTTTTTATGGGTTAATTTTGGATTTATCATGCTTATAAGTAGGTATTTATCAGATTTAAATCATTCTTTTCAGAAGATTATCAATCGTCTCTGCATGGTTTTATTGAACGCTTATCGGTAATATTAGGCTACATTTTTACATCGCGCGAAAAATAGCCGGGGTAGGCTGGATGATCATATATGCCAGGTTGGCTGTGGATGAATTATTTTCTTATCACTATAGCTTGTTGTCGCTGATGATTTTGATATTACGAGAACGCGTTACTATAACCGTTAATATTCTCCCCGACGAAAGCAGCTGCCGTATAGCGCTAGACGTTACTGAGTCAGAAGAACAGGGAGTTGAATGTCAGGCTTTATTGCAATGGCTGACACAGGAAACGCAAGGAAAATTGATAATTGAAGAGGATGTAGGGTGAGAAACAGGGTACGAGAACAATGGACTGTAGCTATCAGTCGGTATTTGATGGGATGGTTTCTCTTACCTGTCAGTTTATTACTGCTTGTCATGGTGAGCGGCGCATCGGCAAAGGAACCGGCGCTGCTGACATTGCAGAAACAGCCCGCCACGGTCTATTTCCAGGCGTTATCAGCTTTGATGGAAAGACCTGTCATCCTCAGCGCTGCCGCCAAAAAGCTCGAGGTTTCCGGACAGTTTGATCTCACCGACCCCATGGAAGCGCTGAAAACCTTTAGCCATGATATGGGGCTGATTTGGTATTTTGATGGCCTTGCGCTTTACGTTTACCGTCAGGATGAGCTGGCCAGCGCGCTGGTGCGGCTGGAGCAAATGAGCGTCGATGCGTTGGCGCGTGCATTGCGTGACGCCGGATTGTATGACGAACAATATCCGTTAAAAGCGCGGCCGGACGCCCATTCATTTTATCTCTCCGGTCCACCCAAATACGTCCAGTTGGTCACGCAGACGGCGGCGCTGCTGGATAAGCAGCAACAGCTGGCACAGGAGGATCGTAGCGGGGCGAACGCCACCGTCGCCGTGGTCCGTGTGCGTTATCGCCCTATCTTTGCCCGTAATCTGACCCTGCGCGGAGAAAAAATATCTGAGCCAGGATTGATCGATACCCTGCGTGCGTTGTGGCAGGGCGCTGACCGTCTCACCCTCGCGCCCAACCAGGATGCTAATCCGGCGGCGGCTTTGCTCCCGCCTGTGGTCACTGAAACACCGGCCACCGAAGGTGAAACCCTTGCGCTGGTGGCCCCGCAGTCTGCCGGTCAGCAACTGTGGATATTGGGCGACAACGACACCAACAGCATCATTTTACGCGGCGAGCCGGCGCAAATTCGCGATGCACGTTACCTGATTCGGCAACTCGACAACCCGCGCCAACAGGTACAGCTCAGCCTGCAAATCATTGACGTGAAAGAGAGCGAAGTGGAGCACCTGGGGATTAACTGGTCCGGGAGTTTTAGCAGTGGCAATTTGATCGGTGAGATCAACCCGGTCGGTACTGCGCAAACGCTGGTTCAGACCACCTCGATTCTGGCGCGCATTCACGCGCTTACCGTGCAGTCAAAGGCGCGTGTCATTTCGCGGCCAATGGTGCTGACCCAGGATAACGTCACCGCCTATTTTGACAACAGTCACTCCTTCTATATCAAGCTGGAAGCCGAACGCTTCGTCGATTTGAAAACCATTACCTACGGTACGCTGATCTCGGTGACGCCGCGGATTATCACGACTCTGGGTCAATCGCCAAAAGTCGAAATGCAGTTGACAGTGGAAGATGGCAGCAGCGATGCCGTCAGCGATGTTAACAATAAACAGATAAGCCAGACGCGTATCGAAACGGTGGCGCGGGTTCCCTCGGGCGACAGCCTGCTGATTGGTGGTTACACCCGCAGCGAGCGGATAGAAGATGAAAACAGCATCCCGTTGCTGAGCCGTATTCCGTTTATCGGGGGCCTGTTTCGTTATGAGGAGCCACGTCGTACCAATGTGGTCCGCTTATTTCTTATCGAACCGCGCGTGCTGAATGAATCCGATAGCTCGGTCACCCGGCTGGAAGAGTGGCTACAGCGTACGCGTCAGGAAACGGCACGGAGCCTGCCATGAGTAGTAACCAGATTCAGATTCTGGCCAGCATCCAGCAGGCCATGAGTGACAGGGATGACGTTCGCAAGGTCGAACCTGACAAAATCGTCGTGCAATCGGTATACCCGAATTATTACGAACTGGTCGGGGCGGCCGATGATTTTGGCATGATGTCGATGCAGAAAGTCCTGCCAGGCACGAGGACACTCGCCCAGGAAATCAACAACAAGGTGGAACTGGATATCGAAGGCAGCGCGTCTTCCCTGGTACCGGAAGTGCAACCCGTGACGCGCGCCAGCGATCTGCTGTTGATGCTGCGTCAGCGGTTTAACGACATTACGGATATCTGGCTGATTTTGAATGCGATGATCAATAACTTCTATAACTGGAAGCTGGATCGTCTGTTGTTGCAGGAAACGCAGGATTTACTGGAAGCCGAATCCAGTGACGAGGAGCGCCAGGCCATGTGGGCCGGGGTGAATACCCACGCGCTGACGCAGCAATACGCCAGAATGACACGCTTTTCTCCCCAGCAGCTGCGGCGCTGGTATCGGGTATGGTTAACCTGGGACGAGGAAGACGAAGATGGATTCCTCTGGGCGATGACCGATGAAGTCGAACTTTCCGGTCTGGGCACGTTATTTCACTACATCTCGCGGGCTTTACGTCACGACATTAACGCTCTGCGTCCCAGTACCCAGCCAGCGCGGCTCAGCCTGTTGCTGAACAAAATTTCCGCGATGACGCGATTTACTACCCTGGTGCAACGCATCTGTGGGTTGTCCCCGATCGGACAGCCGGGCGCTGAACAGCCTGAATCCCCTCTGGCTGGCCCGGTTGTCCACTTTATCCGATCCATCCTGGCGCAACCGGTGGTGTTTTTACCGCAGTGGCGAGAGTTGCAGCGCCACAAATTATTAGCCGACATCGCGCAGCAGCGACGGTTTTTGCGTGAACTGCGTTCGGCGCTGGTGGATCTCCCGGATCTCTTCTTTAAGGAACAAAGTGACCGGGCCAGGCTGGATGCAAAAGTGGTTCAGGAATTGAGTGAACGTTGGCAGGGAAAGGATGCAGGGCAACATGATGTGGGATGCTGAGGAAAACGGGTTATTAGGGTCATGGCATGAACTGGCTCCCGGTGCTGCGATGCGCGTGGACATCGGCGGTATCACGATTGATATCCACCGTCGTCAGCGCGGCTGGGAGACGCTGGTGTTACTGGCCGGGATACCGTTCTCCCTGGCAGTGCTTAGCCGGGTTGAACGGGATTTCCCCGACTATCTGTTGCTGCTACTGCGCGAGCAATGCTATCTGCACCGCTACTATGCGGAGCTGACCGGTCACATTTTGAGTGATCTTCATGCGGTTGCCGCACGACTAAAGGAGTGGCTGCATGTTGCGTAAACTGGGGCTATCCACGCTGATCAAACCTGAGCTGGCAATCGTGATACTGATTGGCACGGTGATCGCCATGCTGATCATTCCGTTACCGCCACGGCTGATTGATTTCCTGATTGGCATGAATATCGCGCTGGCATTGCTGATTTTTCTCAGCTCGCTATACGTGAATGACCTGATCCAGTTCTCCACCTTCCCGGCAGTGTTGCTGATTAGCACCCTGTTTCGCCTTGCGCTTTCCATCAGCACCAGTCGACTCATTTTGCTGGATGGCTATGCCGGGGAAGTGGTATCCACTTTTGGTCAGTTTGTTATTGGCGGCAGTCTGGCGGTGGGGGTGGTGATCTTTTTCATCGTCACCATTGTGCAGTTTATCGTTATCACCAAAGGGTCGGAGCGTGTGGCAGAGGTGTGTGCGCGTTTCTCGCTGGATGGTATGCCCGGTAAGCAGATGAGTATCGATGGCGATCTGAAAGCCAACACTCTGACGGCCGAACAGGCGACGGCAAAACGTAAACGTCTGGAGCAGGAGAGCCAGCTGTTTGGTTCGATGGACGGCGCGATGCGTTTCGTGAAAGGGGATGCGATTGCCGGGTTGTTAATCATCCTCGTCAATTTCATCGGTGGCATCCTGATTGCTCAGCACTCCTATGGTATGAGCTTCTCCGAGGCACTGGATATTTACACCATGCTGACCATCGGCGATGGACTGGTCGCCCAGATACCCGCACTGCTGATCTCCATTGGTGCCGGCTTTGTGGTGACGCGCGTCAACGATGACAATAAAAACCTCGGGGCCAGCATTGTTCTGCAATTGTTCAGCAACCCTTTCGTGATGGGCGGCGCTGCCGTAATGATCCTGATTGTCGGTTTGCTACCCGGTTTCCCGCTGCTGGTTTTCGGTTCACTCGCGGCTCTGCTGGGTTTGGTGACGCTGATAAAGCGTGACGGAAAATTCAAGTTGATGATGGTGACCTGGCTTCAGCGCATTGGCTTGATGCGTACAGCTGAGGAGATCAAAGCAGCGGAGCAGGCCGCGCAGGCGAAAAGCGAAGAACAATCGGATGGGCAGCTGTTTCCCGAGACTGTGCCGGTGATGCTGGTGATGGCGCCGCAGACCTACGCATGGATCAACCAGCCTGAAGATGTGGCATGGTTTCGCCAGGCGTTCTTCCTCGAATTTGGTATTCCGCTACCCCGTACTGAATTTCTGGCAAACGAAGGCATCCCTGAGGGAACGATAAAGCTGCTGATTCATGAAATTGACGTTGATCAGATCGAGGTGTTGCCGCATCAGCGTCGTATCCTGGCCATTGAGCAGCTGCCGCTGCTGGAATCTCTGGGGATTACGCTCACCCGACTGGAGCGGACGCCGCCACAATATTGGTGTGATAATCAATTCAGCAGCCAGCTGACGCCGCTCAATATTCAGAGTCGCAGCGCCCGTGAGGAAATATACCGTCTGATGTCGCGTGGCCTGAGCCGTCTGGTCAATGAATATTTTGGCATTCAGGACACCAAAGAAATGCTGGACAAAATAGACAGCAAATCCCCTGAACTGATGAAAGAAGTGTATCGAAACGCCACTGTTCAGAGAATATCAGAAATTTTTCAACGTTTAATCAGTGAAGGAATCTCGCTCAGGAATAATAAAATAATTCTTGAAACGATTGCTCAGCACGCGGGTAAAGAAAAAGACAACCTCGCGCTGACCGAATTAGTCCGGGGCAGACTGGCGCGCTACATCTCAAATAAATATCAGAGCCGTGGTTATATTCGTTGCGTGATGATGACCCAGGGGGTAGAGGAGGAAGTCCGCAGCAATATCAAAACCAGCGGATCAGGCAGTTCCATCAATATGGAACCTGGGCAAATGGAAGAGATTTTTTCGCTGTTTTCCAATGCCATCGCGGAAACCGCGTTCGCCGCCGATGAGCTGGTGATTATGTGCAGCATGGATATTCGGCGTTTCGTGAAAAAGCTGCTGGAAAATAAATTTACCGATCTCGACGTATTGTCGTGGCAGGAAATTTCGGACCACAGCCAGCTGCAAATTTTGGCCACGGTGTAATTACGCGGCATTTATTGAGAGCCGTACCAGGTGAAGCGGCGCGATTGATCGCGTCGGGTTTACCCGTGCCAGCGGCGGAAGAAATTTCTCAGGGTAAAAGGAGGAACGTGTGACAAATCAAACCGTCTCGAACCCGATTGCCAGTAATTCGGGTGCGGTAGCCTGCGCCGATGAAACGGGTGACTTAGCACAATGCCTGGCCGATCGCCTGACGCAAAATAAACAAGACGCGATAGATCGGATAAAGAAGCGTTTTAAAACGCAAGACGAAGGTGTTGGTTTCTCACAGTTTCAGCCGCAAACGCCATCAGCGCAGCAACCACTGGAAAACCGGCCCTTATCCCAGGTGTTGCTACAGCTAACGGCGGCAGAAAACGCAGAAAACATAGAAAACGCTAAAAACATAGAAACAAAGCCTGCCCTGACGCCAATGATGGATAACGCATCGACGGTGAAGCCCCTTGCAGTCCGCATAGAACAAGCCACAGCAGAAAGTAGGGATGACGCGCCAACGGCGCCAACGTTGGCGGACAAGCCCGCGAGTGAGATGCGACAAACGCGCACCGCTATCCCAATGTCGATATTGCCAGCCGGGATCTCAGCCCCGGTAGTTGCTCAACCCGCAGCCGACGCCGTCGTGATAACGCGTGCAGACCGCAACGTTATGGACGAGCAAAGCGACAAGATGACCGGCATGGTTCCGTTAACGGCGCGTGTAACCGGTGGGGAGCCGAGTCAGGTGTTACCCGCTGTCGTAGAAACGGCAAAGCCGCAGGAATCCGCCATGCCAACGACGCAACTTCCCACGGTGTTGAACCGCCATGCGGCAGATGAGGTCTCCCCGGCAGTGATCAGTAAAAACATCAGCCTGGATTTTCAGGCCGATCAGGTTGAGGTGCGTTATTCCGTCGCCGAACAGGCCACAGTGAAGCTACAGGTGGCTGAACAGACGATTGCACCGGTCAGCAGCAACGTCCGACTGAATGAAATGCTGGTGGGACAGGCATCGCTGGCGGCGTTTGATGCTGGCTGGACGCTGCAAGGCGCAAAGCAAACCCGACCTTATTATCTCGCCGTCACCAGTAGCGGCGAGCGAGTGAAAGCTGAAGATAAGACATGGAAAGAACGTGACCAGTAAGACGCGAGTGCCTCCCGCCATACCCGCCATGACCAAAACCGTCTATCACCTGATGTATCGGGAGCGGTGCTCACGCGGTGGGTGGCCGCAGAGTGAGGGAGATATCCTGCTGCTACATGCTTCTGATTCTGCCTCTCCGTTACGCCTGTTTCTGCCAGTGCAAAGCATGATCGAGCGGGTATTCGCCCCCGCGCCTCCGCCTGATGCGGTGCTAATGGATAGTCAGCTTCGTCACGCCCTGTTAATGCAGCATTTGGAGAACCACGGATTCGAGGTGTGCGGTTGTGTCTATACATCGGCTCAGCTGAACCTGGCAACCAAAGCCGAAGAGGCACCGCAAACACTGAATAACTGGTGTTATGGCGTGCCTACCAGCCTTGGATCGGCCGCGTTATGCATGGATGACAACCCGGAAATTGTCTCCCCGCCGATATCTGCCCGTAGCCACAGGGGAAACTATCCTGACTGGTATTTGCCGCTGCAATGTCGGGTGGGGTGGTCTTCCATGCCGCTCAGTCAACTGCGGCAGCTGGAAAAGGGGGATTTGGTGATGATTACCCGCCGTCAGCAGCATCTGACGGTGACGGGTAGCCCAATTGGGCAATGGAAATTTGACGATAAAGGGGTGGTGATGGAACGCATGGAAACGGATGACGAGTGGATGTTTGACGACGATGAAGATGATGAGGACGACGAGATAGACGAGGAGGATGAAGACGACGATGAGATAGCAGAATCAGGCGTTGATGAACAGGAAGCAGGAAGCGGTCTGGCGTTACAGGACGTTGAGTTAACGCTGGAGGTTTCACTCGGAAAAGCCGGGCTGCGCCTCACTCAGGCTATTGCGCTACAGGCCGGTGATTTTGTGCCCCTCGCCAGTGGCGGCCTGAAAGAGACCCGTCTGCGTCTCGGTAATCAGACGCTGGCAAAGGGTGAGCTGGTTGAAGTTGACGGCCAACTGGGTGTCATTCTGAACCACATCTATTTTCGTCCCGCAGGACAGCCCTGAATCATGAACGAAGCAGCACTTATATTAACGCTGTCACTGGCCGCCACGCTGCCTTTCCTCATCGCTGGTGGCACCTGTTTCATTAAATTCAGCATTGTTTTTGCACTGGTACGCAACGCATTAGGTATTCAACAGATTCCCAGTAACCTGACGCTGAATGGACTGGCGCTGATCCTTACCCTGTTTGTGATGATACCGGTGGTAAAACCGGTCATCGCCTGGACGGAGGAACATCCTGTCAGCTATAGCGATCCGGCCTCCCTCCAGGCGCTGATGAATGAAGGCACCCAAAGCTACCGTGAATATCTGACCAAATTTGCCGATCCTGCACTGATCCGGTATTTCACTACCATCTGGCAGCAACGTGACAAAGAGGTTCCCGAGCAGGCTGAGAACGCCGAGGAGCCGCCAGAGCCGTCGGTGTTTGCACTGCTGCCTGCTTATGCCTTAACGGAAATTAAAGACGCCTTTGAAATCGGCTTCTACATCTACCTGCCGTTTATTGTCATCGACATTCTGGTGTCCAATATTTTACTGGCGCTGGGCATGATGATGATGAGTCCGGTCACCATATCTCTGCCAATTAAGCTGGTGTTGTTTGTGGCGGTGGATGGCTGGGCAAAAGTGGTGCAGGGGACCCTGACAAAATATCTGGAGCTGTAATGGGCGAAATCAGTTACGTCAGTAATAAAGCCATCTGGCTCATCCTGGTACTCTCGGCGTGGCCGGTGATTGTCGCCACGCTGGTGGGGCTCCTCGTCGCCGTTATTCAGACCGTGACTCAGATTCAGGAACAGACGTTATCTTTTGGCATCAAGCTTATCGCCGTCTCCGTATGCCTGTTTCAGCTCTCTGGCTGGATGTCCCAGGTGGTGATGAACTACGCCAATGAACTGTTCACCTTAATCAGCCGCAGCTAGCGGGAGTACAGAATGCTGGAAGGACTCTATGCGCTGGCGGTGTTTTATCTGCGCGTTTTGCCAATGTTCCTGATGATTCCGCTATTTCAGGGCAACTGGCTCACCCACAGCATGATCAAAAATTGCCTGATCGTGATGCTGGGGCTGGCGTTTATTCCGCATATCCAGCCTGCACTGCCTGACATCGCTAACCATCTGGTGCGTACGGCAGTGACTGAAGTGGTTCTCGGGGTGCTGATTGCCTTTCCGATCGGTCTGCCGTTCTGGGTAGCCAATGTGGCCGGACAATTTGTCGATAACCAGCGCGGGGCCACGATCAGCAGCACCTTTGATCCCAATAGCGGCGTGGATTCATCCACCCTGTCGAGCTGGTTTAATTTTTATTGCTGCGTGGTGTTTGTCGCCGGCAATGGCTTTATCCACTTATGTAATCTGTTGCTGGAGAGTTATGCCCTGTTCCCGCCTGGCGCAGCGATCGACTTCTCGCTGATGAAGATTGTCAGTTTTATTACGCTGCTGGACCTATCCATTCTTAAAGGCATTATTCTGGTATCACCGGTATTAATAACCTTATTTCTGACTGATATGTTGCTGGCCGTTTTGTATCGCTACACCCCGCAGCTCAATCCATTTATGATGGCATTATCGTTGAAAAGTCTGATCGCCTTTGCGGTGCTGCTGTTGTTTTATAACCCAGTGTTTCATCAAACCTTCCAGCAGATTATTGATGACACCCTGCCGTTAAAACACTATTTCCGGCTGCCATGAATCAGAGCAAAACCGAACTGCCGACGCTGAAAAAAAAGCGCGATGCCGCGAAGCGAGGGCAGGTACTGAAAAGCCGTGACGTTACCACTACCATTAACCTGGTGGTGGTGATGTCCTACCTGTTTTATTTTTTTAACGGTCTGGATGAGACGCTGAGTTTCCTGCTCAATACCTTACCTGCGATTAACGACATCAACCGCAACGCCTGGTTTCGTACATTGATGATGGTGCTGGTGAAACCCACGCTGGTACTGTTGGTCGTCACGCTAGTGTCATCCATCCTGCCATCGTTGCTGCAAAGTCGCTTTGTGATTGCCACCCAGGCGCTAAAAATTGATTTCAAACGTGTTGATCCGGTAGCCGGTTTTAAACGCATTTTCTCCATGCGTACATTTTTTAATACGCTGAAATCACTGCTCTATGTCGCCGCTGTCGCGGTAGTCAGCTGGCTTTGCTATCACGCGATATTGCGCTCTCTGCTTTCAGGCGTTAACGCGACATCGCTAAGAACAATTATCGCCTTATGTGAAACGGTATTCCTCACTACCTTGCTGGCAGTGTTGCTGACCTGCGGATTGATTGCGGTGCTGGATTTCCTGCTGGAGTATTTTCATTACATCAAAGAATTGATGATGACCCGACAGGAAGTGAAAAAGGAACATACCGAGCAGAACGGTAAACCGGAAATTAAAAATAAACGACGCGAATTGCATCAGGAAATATTAAATGAAGACATTAAAAAGAATGTCCGCGATTCGCAGGTCTTGCTTGCCAACCCGACTCATATTGCTATAGGTATCTATTTTAATCTGTCGTTATCACCTTATCCCTTTGTTTCGTTAGTGCAGAGTGGGGCCGCAGCACGCGCTGTACTGAAGTACGCCAGCGAAATCGGGAAACCCATTTACCGCGATAAGAAACTGGTCCGGGAGATGTTCAAAACGGTTAAGCCCTATACGTTTTTGCACTGGCGCTGGTTCGACGCATTGCTCACCGCCCTTCGCTGGCTGGAAGAAGTGGAAAAGCAGTACATTTCGCCAGATGGGACAGAGAGTGAAACCGATAACCTTCACCAGACATAAGTCGGGAGGAGGGAAAAGGAAATGGCATGAGCAATATCTCCAGATATTACCCTTTTCAGCCACAATACCGATTCCTGATCGACAACGTATCTCAGCCGGAGAAAACCACCGGGCCGGAAGTTAGTGAATCTGAGCGGGAGAACGCGAGGAAACTTCAGGCGATGTTTGCGGATGTTGACGAATTTATCTCTCGCATGCAGGAACATAGAAAAACATTAACCCAGCAGCCAGCTCTATTGGATCTGTTGTTTGAAGAAATTACCATTTTAATTATTAAAATGAATAAGGCACTGCTTGATGTTCAGCTGGCATTTTTCGATTGCTCGGGTGAACTGGTGCGTAAGGAAAATCGCGAAGTCACGCGTCGGGTTGAACAATTACTGGATGTGAAAAACGAACTTGAGGAGGCGGAAACTGAAGTGCGCCTACTCAACGTTTCTCTGCTTTTAACATTGGCCGAGCAAAAGGCGCTATTACGCCAGCAGACAAAAACGCCACCAGCCTGATCTTTCATAGCAAACTTTTCCTGATAAATAATCCATTTGATTTGCAGTGAACTCTATACACCGTAGCGGCGCGAACTAACGCGCAACGCCGGATAATCCTAGCGAAGACATATATATTAAATAGAGAAAGTCATGACTATATTTAACTCCGGGCATCACAATTATTTTCAGGCGCCAATATTTAATCGACCAGATAATAAACCTGACGAGGAGAAAAAGACCGATCGTGAACTTAACGAACGTACAATATCGCGTATCGATATGCGTAAGGATATCGGTGAAGAGATTGAAGCGTTCCTCTCCCTGCTTAAGAAGCAACGAAAAACATTGAGTCAGCAACCCCGACTGAGCGAGCAGCTGCATGAGCAGCTGGCGGCATTGAAACTCAGGCAGAGTCAGGCGTTACGCGAAAGTCAGCTCACTTTTTATCAGTCATCCAGCGTGCAAGCACGCCAGGAGATACGGACGGCAACTCAGCGGCTGGAGCAACTGATGGCAGCTCAGACTGAGCTGGAACAGGTAGAGACAACGATAAATGAAACTGGCTTTATTCTGCCAGCTTCAGCGCTGGTGAAGAAAGCGATGCTGCGAGAGGCAGCATTTGAACCCGTACCCGTATTACCCAGCGTAATTCAGCAGCCGCTACCCGAAAATACCACGCCGGATAACCCGTTGTTACGTTCCGCACCGGCGGAGGCGCCTGAGAAGGAGACTTATGCTACAGAGCCTGCAGGAGCGAAAGATGACATCACCAGCATTGGTCAGGATAAGATGACACCGGAAGAAAAATTCTGGCATGAGTTGTCGATGCTGTTAGCGACAAACCCATTGATCGACTGGCAAAAATTTCAGGCTAAGGAAGGCTATACGCTTGAATGGATTTTAAATAATGCCGACTATCAAAATCGCTGGGATTGTGGTTGGGCTTTAGGGGTCATCATGGATGAGTTAAAACCTCTGATCGATAAGTTTGCGGCTCAGCTAAATCAAGGTTTTCCTATTCCTGAAGGGCTTAGTGATGAAGCGCTTAAAAATTTGCTTGATAATGCAGGGATTGGCTATAGCGTGAAAGATGGGAGAGTCTTTTTAGATATTAAAGTTGACACTACTGCGCTGTATAATGCTTTAGACAGATTTTACAAAGTACTTAATCAGGAAACAAATAATGATGCTGCAATAAAACAATGGCGGCAGGAAGTGCTGAACAATTTAACCGGACTGTCTGGCGCGTTTATAACATTGAACGAAAAGCTTACTGCTTTTTATCCTTTCCCAATCATTCCTGAAGCGGATGACAGCAGCCTGAGTGGCTGGTTACAAGGTATGCTGCCTGGTTTCGACTCCATTGATAAAAGCAATATCAACTTTTATAAATCTCTGATTGCATTGATTACTGCCTGGCAAAGTAAGATCAATGAATTTAACGCAAAATATGCCGAGGTGTTAAAAGGTTCCAACGGTGTCGATCAAAATGATGGCAAGCATCGTTTTGATACCAAGGCCGTCAATGAGATGCTGGCAGTGCTGGATGATATTAACGCGATGGAATATCAGATGGCTCTGATATTAGGTGGTGTTACCGAAACTGACCTGGCTAATCTGCTTGAAGGAACAGGCATCAATTATTCTGAAATGGTTGGTACTGTTGCTCTGGTTGATATCGGTAGTGACGTGGTGAAAATGTTAAAAGAGGCCGTTAGTAACTGTTTTAGCGCCACGCAGGATAAACAATATCTGGTCACACCGGAGCAGCTGGCGCAATTTAATAGTGTCCTGACACAAGTGCAAACGCAATTCGACACCGTGGTTAAAAAAGTCAACACCAAAACGGAATCGGCAAAATCATTGTTTAATGATACCCGTGAGGCATTGAGTAATTTGATCAAAACATACGAAAGCCTGTTGGCCGATCTGGCAAAGATGATCAGATAAATTGAGAATCTCACATCGCGTTATGCCCGACTTTGCGCAGGGCAGCATAAAATCAACAAGGAAGCGTTATGACAACATTTTACGCCGGCTATCGAAATTATCTTCAGCCACAATTTACTGTTCAGCAAGATAAAAAAGCGAAGGAGGAGAAAGCCGAACGGGAGAATAATCAGCGAGAAAGGTTACCGGAAAATAATCGAAAGGATCTTGCGGAAGATATCGAGGCTTTCCTGGCCCGCTTCAGAACATTACGTAATACCCTAAAACAGCGACCTAATCTGCGTGAGCAACTGCTGGAACAGTTAGCCAGCTACAAACTCGAGCAGAATAAAGCGTTACGTAAAGAACAGCTCACTTTTTATCAGACATCCAGCGAGCAGGCGCGTCTGGAGATACGCTCAGCAACACAAAGGCTGGCGCAGCTGATGCAGGCGCAAAACGAACTGGAGCAGGCGGATACACGCGCTATTAAAACTAACTTCACGGTATCGGTTTCAGCGGTAGTGAAAGAAACGATGCCGGAGCAGACCACAATCAGGTCTATGTTGCCTGAAATGAATCAGGAAAATGCCCCGCAGAATGCAACTCTGCGAGAGCTGCCGGAAAGTATCCCGTTGCAGCCTTACACCGCGACCGAAAAGGCTGATAAAGCTACTTATGCTACTGAAGGAGCGAAAGATGATATCACCTCCATCGGTCAGGATAAGATGACGCCGGAAGAAAAATTCTGGCATGAGCTATCAATCGTTATGGCTGGTGGGAATGCTGAACTTCAGAAAATTATAAGTGAGGTGCAGGCGCTTATTAACCTGGGTACATCAATTTCAAAAAATGAATTCCAGGCAAAACTCAAAGCCATTCATGCCAGACTTGACAACTTTATCAACAATGGCGGTCCGATATTGCCTGTCCCGGAAGGGTTAAGTAAGGCACAGGTTGAGGATTTGCTCAAAAAAGCCGGTGTGTCTTATGAGTTCAATGATGATGGCAGCGTTAAGCTTAAAGGGATAATTGAAAATGACGAATGCCTGACACGCGCCCGTATAAATATGGCGGCATTAATCCGTTATATGGATAATGAAACGGTTAATATGGAAGGTATGGTGGAAGATGTTATAGTTTTTGTTATCACACCACTGCGGGAATTTTTTGATAATTTCCCTCCGAAAGAAATTATGGATGCACTTAATAAGAACTATCCTTATCCAGAAATCCCTGAGTCGGATGACAGTAGCCTTAGTGGCTGGCTGCAGGGAATGCTGCCAGCGTTTGACTCTATTGATAAGAGTAATGTTAATTTCTATAAATCCCTGATTTCATTAATTACCTCATGGCAAAGTAAGATAAATGAATTCAACGCTAAATATGCTGAGGTTTTGAAAAACTCTGGCGGTGTAGATCAAAATGATGGGAAGCATCGTTTTGACATCGCAAAAGTAAATGAAATGCTGTCGTTGCCGGATGATATTTCGGTAATGGAGCACCAGATGGCATTGATATTGGGCGGCATCACGGAAACTGATTTGCAAAATCTGCTCGAAGGAACGGGCATCAATTATACAGCGATGGTCGGAACGGTTGCGTTAGTCAATATCGGTAGTGATGTGGTTAAGATGCTAAAAGAAGCCGTGCAGAGTGCATTTAGCGAAACCAAAGATAAAAAATACCTCGTCACACCTGAACAACTGGCACAGTTTAATAGCGTCCTCACGCAGGTGCAGACGCAATTCGATACCGTGGTTAAAAAAGTCAATACCAAAACCGAATCCGCAAAATCACTCTTTAATGATACCCGAGAGGCACTGAGCAATTTAATCAAAACATACGAGAGCCTGTTAGCCGATCTGGCGAAGATGATCAGATAGTTTGACAATCACATATACCATAGCTGCGCGATTTATTGCGTTTTATCTGGCAGGGGAAGCATCCTTTGCCAGATATACATAACAATAACTAACACTTTTGTGATCAGATATCTCATCGTAATAACCCAGCAAGGAATAAAGTCATGACGACATTCGACGTCGGGTATCGCCTTTACCTGCAACCGGAAGTTCATCCATCGCAATCTGTCACGATTACGGAAAATTCGGCAGACCTCAACATCGAAACCGATAATATGACAGCGGAATCGCTTTTTTTGCGCGAACTATCATTTAAGCTGTGGCTTTCCGGATATCAACCTGCTTTGGTTCCGGAACAATCAGAGAGTTGTGATCTAATCAGGAAATTACATTATCTTTCCGGTTTTGTTTCTGTTCACCCCGACTGGCTTAGTGTTTATGCGGAAGTGATGCAAATAGTTCAGGCGCAGCAGAGAACCGTAAAAATCCCAAATGGGGTGATTCGGGTTCAGATCGCTGAGTTGCTAAATAATGCAGGGCTATCCTTTTCCACCAATGATAATAATGAAGTCGTTCTAAATCCTTTTGTCGATATCCATGATGACTTGCTGGCAACTCTGGCCGAAATGAAGCACCAGATCGATAATCTTGGCGATTTCTCAAGTAAGCTTCAGGATAAACTGATTTTATTACTCGACAAAACCTCAGATCCGCGACGCACCTATAAATCCACTCTGCAAAATTTCATCCACAGTATCAATCAGAATTAGATACAGGAAATAATTCTCTGACCATAAAAATCAGCGTGCCATAGCCGAAATACGCACCTGGTGTAATGGCGTGATTTATCGCGCATTGTCGGATTGGGCAGTCCCCATTAGATAAGGAGCAAAAGATTGGACGACACCGCAGCAGTGCCGCATGAGCAGAGCGGGGAAACTGAACAGCCCTGCGCCCAGGAAACGCTGGATAATTTATACAGCTGCGCCTGGAATCTTTACCAGCGTTCTAAGCTGGAGGAAGCGCATACCTTATTTCAGTATCTATGTATGCTCAGGCCATTGAATAAAGATTATCTGATGGGCTTAGGCGCCACCTTTCAACAAAAAAAACAATATCATCGCGCGATCGAATTGTATCGCGCAGCATCCTTAAGGGCGGAAAATGACTATCGTCCTTTGCTCCAGCTGGGATATTGCCAATTAATGATTAAAAAAATGGTACAGGCACGAGAATGTTTTGAGGAGGTGTATGCATCGAGCAGTGATCCACAAATAAAACTTACCGCACAGGGATATTTAAACGCCATAAGCAATCCCCCGACGTGAATCATTAAAGGAGAATAGCCATGACGGCACTCACGGCAGGTTATCGCCATTCGTTTCAACTGCAATATTTTACTCCAGCAGATCATAAACCCCGTCAGGATAAAACCATTGTGACGGAGGTCAGTGAACGTAATACCAGGCGCGTAATTAATGCTCAGGCACAGTTTGATGAAATCGAAGCCCTGCTTAATGAAATGCGTGAGAAACAGAAAGCCATCAGGCAACAGCCCGCACAACGGGAGCCGTTATCTGACGATTTCGCTACCTTAAGTCTCAGGGCCAATAGGGCGCTTTTCAGCCTGGGCACATCCGCTGAGATGGCGCGCAAAGAGAACCGCGAAAAGCTGCAACTGCTGGAGAAAAGGCTGGTGCAGCTGCTGGCAGAAGAACAACAGGAAGTGACGGATCGCAAGGCAATCAACAGCCGCGATTCGGTTTCGCTCCCGGCTGCAATTAAAAAAGCCTGGTCACAGCAAGCAAATACTCTTGTGGCGCAGCAGGATACAGCGCCGGTCAGCAAACCCACGGTGAAAACGGCAGCTATCCTGCCGTTTGCCACGCCTTTCCAGATCCAGCAAAACCTTGCGAAAGATAATGTGCAGCAAACCCAGGCCCCGCACCTTACGCAACAGGCAGAGACGCAGCCGGTATCCGCTGTCGCCGCAAACCAGCAAGTTAAATCTGCCCCGGCAGAGGACGTTCCCGATGCCGCTATTCTGCAACAACTTGCTGAAGATCTGGTGATGCTGGCCGGGGAGCTGGATCAATCCTGGAAAGAAATGCTGGAGCAGGCCCGCAATGCAGTGATTACCGTGCTGGTCAATAATCCAGCCGTCCTTAAACAAAATCCTCTCCCTCAGATCCAACCACAAAGCGAAGATCGACCGCCGTTAGTCGCGCCAACCAATAGCCGCCCGACGACCATTGAGATGATGCTGATGGCGCTGCGCGTGCTCAGAATTGAAAACTCTTCGCAGAAAATCGAAACCGATAACCTTTCAGCAAAAGCCACTCAGGACTATCAACTGGCGATAGCGAATCACCGTTTGAAGGAAAATCGTGAGTTGCAGGACAAAGCGCGACAGCAGCAGGAATCTGCGCGCAAGAGAGGCATCCTCTTCAAGTGGCTGACGCGCATCGTCATGGCGGTTGTGGGGCTGGTGATCAGCGCCCTGACAGCCGGCACGGGCGCCATGTTGGTGGGACTCCTGTTTACCGTGGTTGATGTGGTACTGGAGGAAACCCTGGGCTTCAGCCTGACAGGCAAGTTGGTGGAAGGTCTCGGCAAGGGTTTCAGTGCTGCGATTAGAGCGATGGGCGCAACGGGATCATGGGTTGAACATGTGGCCAATGCTCTGGCGCAGATCATGATCATTATCCTCAGCATTCTTGTCACCAAAGGGGTTAGCAAGCTTTCCAACACGGCTGGGGTGCAGAAGGTGCTCAACGCCATCAAAGACAAATTGCCGAAAATTGGGAAGTCGTTCATTGGCGCGCCAGATATAGAAAAACTCTCCAAACCGCTGCAATTCGTGGCGAGAAATAAGAGCTGGATACAGGCGGGCACAGGCTCTATGACGACGTTACTGGCGGCGATTGAGGCTGGCTACTCGGTACCCAGAGCGAAGACGCAACGCGACCTGGCGGCAAACCAGGCGGAGCTGCATGAAGCAGATTTTATTGATGTGATATTAAATCAAATGATCAAAGACCTTCCCAACGCGTTAACACAATCCACGGAAATGACGAAAGAATACGCCGAAATGGCCAGCAATATGCTGACCAAAATGATTCAACGCAACAGAACAATAGCGCTAAACCTGGCGAACGCTGCCCGTCAATAAGGATATCTGAATTATGACTACATTAATGATCAGTCCCCAGCGTCCTGCTTACTATATCCCCGGGATGGAGTCAGGAATTGAAAACCACAAGAAGCTATCTAAATGGTCAGAACTGGCGTTACTGGATGCCAGAACGTTACAAGAGACGCTTTCTGATGATGCTCTCAATTTAGATATTGTGCCCTTAAACACACCAAAGAAGTCACAGGTCACGGAAGCAGAACTTTCACACTTAACACCGCTTCTGGCGTCTTTAGCAGAGGGAAACCTGCAACAGGCTCAGCTTCTGCTGCAAGGGAAATCAGGTTATGACCTGAGGCAGGCAATCGCAGCTGATAAAGACACCGCTTCCCGTGCAGGGAATGTTTTTGAAAATCAGAAAAGATTGGATGAAGTGGCTGCATTGAAAGACGCTGCGCCCTTAACCCGATTACACATTACTGATGACGCTTCGACATTGCAGAATATGAAGTTGCAAACGGAGTATTGCAATCTGGCTGTTTTCAATATGCAGCGTCAGGACTCGCAACGCTTTATGCTGCGCAAGGATACACAATCTAAGCAACAGCATACCTGGAACCAGGGGGAGAGTTCGTCAACACAGACGCTGACCGCCGCATTTTCCGGGCTTGGCGTTTCGGTTGTTGCGGTAACGGCGGGTTCGTTCTGTGCGAAGGAAGCCAATTCCCACACCAAAAAAGCCCAGAAACTTCAGGACAGGGTGGGGCATTTTGAAGATTTCAACAAAGCGATGACTCCGAAGTTTTTTGATAAACTCCCCAAATGCAAAAATAAGGATTACGGCGACAGGACGGTATTTCCGGAGGAAGTGAAACCGGCAACCGTACCGAATAAAAGCGTATCGACGTCAACGGATGAATTGCCACCGGCACCACAACAGCCGGTGATAGAACCGTTGAATATACCGCGCCCGGATAAAACTACAGCAGTGGTACCGGAGCCGGCCCCCGCTATCCCTGATGAAATTACAGCGCCAACGCCAACGCCAACGCCGGCAGCCTCGCGTACCTGGATGGTATCGAACGGGACGCAGCCATCTGTATTGTCATCTGAGAAATATGCTTTTGATTCAGAAGCCGGATTAAATTTTATTGGTGCACCGGGGCAGGATCTTAGTGCGACTGGCGCGATCACGAGTTCTCTTCAAACGCACAAAAAATTTGTGGAAATGCGAGATCATCCTGAGTTTGGCGTTGATAAAAATGCAGTGATAGGCAGACCCGATCCAAATGGGGGATCTAGAAATAATCCGGAAGTAGGCTGGCGGGTCACCGACAATTTTAAAAGGGATGCGCATTGGGAGGGGAAATTCAATAAAGTTCTTACAGAACTTTTGCCCCCGCCTGGGGCCGCTATTGCCAGCAAGCCTGCGACACCCCCGGCCGGGCAGCCGTCAGCGCTTTTTGCCTCGATCGGAACGAAGGATATCAGGGGGGCGAATGCCAGCGCCAGCAATGCGACCGCCGCAGCCCTGAAAGATACGCCGCCGGCTGTGCCATCCACCTCCCAGGCGGCAACCCGGCCTGTTCAGGCGCTGGATGATGATGCGATATCAACAACAAACCTGTCCCGGCCAGAGACGCCGCGGCCGGATTATGATGCGGTATCAATAACAAGTCTGTCCAAACCAGCAACGCCGACGCCTGATAAGAAGGGCGCAATATCAAAGAGTAAGGAAATACCCGCACCACCGCCTGTTCCGCTGGTTATCGCGAAAAGGGATGAATTGGAAACTTACCGGATGTTTGAGACGGTTCCGGAATTCAAGGGCGGTTTAAATGCAGAGTTTATGCGATTTAAACGTACCCATATCAGTGATGAAGGTGTGATTTTTTCTCGAAAAGTATTCAAAAGTACGCTGAAAGAAAAAAATGTCTTCAATAGATATTTCCTCGAAACGGGCAACCTCGTGGTATATAACCGTTTTGTTCTCCCCATAGAACAGACAGAGTTTGAAGATTTTAAAACCAGGTTATCCGATTGCAGAAAGAACGATATTACACAGCGTGTTGATGCCAAAACCGCCAGTTTTAATGAAACCCGAGATGCGATTGAAGCACTGAATAAGTGTGAGAAGCCCGTACCTGATAACGTTCGGGAGCCGATGCTGGAACGCATGGAAGAGGTTAAAGTGCGTTGCAGAGAAATAAATCAGGTTAAGGAAGAATATGAACGTCATAAGCAGATGATTGAAACGGGGCAATCAAAAGATTTCGCACGTCTCGATTACCTCAGGAAAAAGTTTACGGTGTTAAAAGGAGAATTTATTAATTCCGTTAATGATGCAGTGAGAGTTATCAGAACAGAGGGAGGGGGTTATGCGAAGGAGCAGATTCAGTTGCATACCGATCTTATGCGCGTGGAACAAACGTTAGCTAAAAAATGGGATCAGGCGGCAATGGTGCTCTTTCAGGTATTTGCCACGCAGTTTGCACAACTCTCCAATGCATCGGCGCACAGTGCTTTGCAATATAATATTAGCCTGGCGCAGGTTAGTATTTATGAAGATGATATGGCTATTCAAATGAGTAATTCCAGCCTGAGCATTTCGGAAAGAACCGCGTCTGAAGAAATTCGGGCGATGCTGGCTGCGCTGCATGAAAGCAATAAGAGCATCCTGAGTAGTGTTGAAGCTACCCGACGGGCGACCAACCGCGGGCTGTAATTGATTAATTGATTCACCTTGATATATTTTTAGCGCCACCCTGGGTGGCGCTGCTTTCCTTTTTTTGACCCGATAATGTGGAGGATAGTATGACTGATGATCAATATCATCTGACCGAATTCTCAATGGAACTGGCAGATAAAAGAGATTCGGCAATCAAATTCATTATTCCCGATGGTATGCATCACGGCCCGGTGGTAGTGAAAATGAAATTTCAGAATAAAGAAGGGGAAGCAGTATTTCCTCATCACGCTCATCTTAAAGAAACCATTCGGTTTCGTACCCGTTCGGGCACGCGCTTAATCTGGAAAGGCAATCGGGAAATGGCGAAGCGCAGACCCTGTTATACCGATGTCAAAGGTGAAAAGGTGGGATTCGCGCACCATTATGGCGATCATGACCATCTGAAACCCTATGATATTGTCGATGATAATGTGGTGATGTGCTTTTTTATTTACTCGGCAAATGAAAATCCACTGGTGGATTATTTTGTGGCGGAATATGGCGGAGAACATACGACGTCACCGGTACCTATTTGCCTTTCGTATCCCCCTTCCTGGTAATCTTTTCTTAACAGCGGGGCGTTATCGCCCCCTTCAGTATTAACTTACAAAGTCAGGCGTGTTGATGAAGAAAAATAACCCCGTTTCGTATGATCTGTTATTTCATACCTTTTTTAGCCATCCGGGTACTGCCCGGGATTTCCTGCAATTTCACTTACCCGTACCGCTGCTGGCGAGCTGCGACCTCAATACGCTGCGCGTGGTACCCGGACATTTTATTGAAGAAACGCTACTCACCCGCTACAGCGAGGTGCTTTACGTAGTGAAAACGCCGGGCGGCGATGCTTATGTGTATTGCCTGCTGCAACATCCGGGCAGTACGCCGGATCGCTATATCGCCTTCCGGTTGATGCAGGTTGCCATCACGGTGATGCAAAAACATCTGGCGACGGGACCCGGTCAGCTGCCACTGGTGATCCCGGTATTGTTCTGCTACGGCAGGGAGCCGTCGCCACCGCTTAACTGGATCGATCTTTTTCCCAATCCAGCACTGGCTCAGCAGTTTTATACCCATGATTTTCCATTGGTTGATGTTTTGTCCTTACCCGACAGCGTCATTATGGCGCATCGCCGTATGGCTGCGGTCGAGCTGCTGCTTAAACATATCTTCACGCGGAAATTAACAACCCTGATGCCGCAGCTGGTCTCGTTGCTGACCATCAATTACATGACGGCAGAACAGCTGACCGTATTGATCCGCTGGATGTTACAGACCGGCAACGCCGGAAAACCGGAAGTTTTTCTGCGTGAGATGGCGGAGCGTTTACCGCAGCACAAGGAGGTTTTGATGACCATTGCGGAACAACTCGAGAAGAAGGGCCATCTTGAAGGCCTGCAGTTGGGAGAAGAACGCGGCATTGAGATCGGCATAGCGAAGGGTGTTGAGCAGGGGCGACTGGATGCGGCCTTAAACATTGCCAGCAACATGCTGCTGGACGGCATGGATAAGAACACGGTAATGAAGATGACCGGGTTGTCGGAGGAGTGGCTGAGCCAGGCGCGCAAGCAGCAGCGCACTTCCTGAACCATCGCAATCGTCCTCTCTTACCTGGAAATACCGCAATGAATAAACATCGCCGTCTGACAGCCCTCTTTTTATTCATCTTTAGTTTGTTGTTGATTACCGAGGCGGCGTTCGCCGTCGAATTTACCCGTCCCCGCTCGCTGCTTGGTGAAGATATTTGCCGTATGGCCCTGGCGCCCAACGGCGAAATCTATACTTTCTCGCCGCTCGGCAATGGTGCGCTGGGTTATCGTGTCATCAGCGCCGATCTCACCCATGAATATCACGGCCAGATTGTGATGGCGGGTGAGGTGCTGAACTGTCCGCAGAGCGTGGTAATGGCAAAAGAGGGGCATTCTTACATTCTTCTCAGCAGCCAGAACCACAGCCTGGTTTTCGCCATGACAGCCGCCGGTAACGACGTTACCGCAACGAAGATCTATCAAAGCGATAAAGGGCGCATTCCCGCAAAGCTTTTCCTGAAGAACAGCGATACCACCCTTTATGTTGTGACGGGCAGCAGGTTCAGTTCCAGAGAAGATAGCTCGCTTGAGGCTATTGATATCGCCTCCCAGGCGAAACAAACGCTCACCCGGCTTTACAGGGAAAACCAGCCACAGACGGCGTTGTCCCCAAACGGGTTGATTTATCTGGCCTCGAAGCGACCTGCTGAAGGGTTATGGATGATCCGCGCGCAGGATGGCGAGCGGGAAGGCTTTATTGCTTTCCCCACCGCAAGGCTGACGCATCAAAGCGTGCATGTTGAGGTGTCCACGCCGGTTTTCGATCCGGCAACCGGCGAAGGATACAGTTATTACCACAGCATCGCCGCCATCAATGACGTTGACGCCGGGCGTGAATGGGGCATCTGGCGCTTCAATGCCACCACCCATAAGAGCGATATTATTTTCCGTAAAGCGGGCGTGGGGAAGTTGCAATCGCTGAAGCTACAACAGGGCCGACTTTATATTCTGGCAGGCGGCGAACTGATGGTATTTCATTTATCCGAGCCGGAAAGGATGCTGGAAAAACGCTGGACGCAAACCGAAACCATTATCGCGGGCCGTCCGCTGGCATCCAGCCATGATTACTATAAATTGCGCTGGGAAGTGCGGGATGAGCAGAACAGGATCAGGCAGCAGGGCGATATCCTGCTGGACAGCGCGGATCAGCAGTCCCGCAATGAATGGCTCTGGCCACTGCGTGTGGCGGCCAAAATCAATGCGCAGCAGGCCTTTTTGCAGGCCGGCGAAAGGGAGAAGAACCGCCACATTCATCCGTTAGCCAGTAGCTATCGTAATCATCTTTGGTTACCGGTCGATTTGCTGGCACGGGGCTGGACGGTCACACTTTCAGACCCGGAAGTGGATAACAGCGCACCGGTTCGGACCCAGCAGTGGCTGAGCAATCCGGTGGCGGATTTTAACGCCATCAATCTGGCGGCTGGCGAAGTGTTAAGCAGTCGCGTCTGCCTCAGGCTGGATAAACGACAGGGGGGTAACGAATACGTCACCCTGTCCCCGCTGAACACTGACAACAGGTATCGCTGGTCGTACGATCTGGCCAGCGCCATCAATCGCAGTCCGGCGCGTGCCTATATCGCCGCGGGCGAATTTTCACAAAACCAAATGGTTCCCCTTTATAGCCAGTTTCGTAATCGCTTATGGTTGAAGCGCGTCAGCGATGATCCGGAAGGGATTAATTACAATAAGTATTCCGGCTTCAGCTATCAGCAAGGTCGCTGTCCGGAAAGTTAGTCCATTGTCTTGGCCACATTTCAAATGCTTATCGAGGGTTTATCTGCATTGACCTGCGATCCCTCCCTACCCGGCATGAATTCAATTCAGGAAATGTGGCTTCTATGTATGAACAAAGCATCGTGCCTTATTCCGCTCCGCCTGCTCGTCAATCAGAACGGCCCGTTATCGCTTCTCCCGCTTTGCCCGTCTTGCAGGTGCTCAGTTCGCCTGGCTATCCGCGTTCTCAACCCGCCTCTCAGGATCGCGCTTCCCGATCCGCCCCTCCGGGGAATGCCGGTTCTTCTATGGCCTGCCCGGAGCGTTCCAGTCAGACAGCAACCGCATTCATCCCCCGACCAATCAACCCACCCATTCCGCTATCTGCTGCGGTGGTGCAGAATATTGTGCTGCTGTCCCGGCTTTGGGCCGATGCAGGTGAAATGATTCATCACCCACTGCCAGCCCATTTTGCACACGAGTACCCCGGCGCGCTGGCGCTACGCAACCAGCATCGTCAGGCGCTGATTGATGCGCCTCTGGGCGCGGCGGGGGTGCAGGCGGTGCTGACGGCGATCAATCAAAGGTTAGCGCTGCGTCTGCAAAACACGGTCTCCCATGCCAGAACCACGCTGCTTCAGTCGGTTTATGAGCGTGGTTTTGTGGCAACCATGATGAATGTGCGCAATGGCCTGTTACCGCGCGGCATGATCAGAGAAACCGCGCTGAATACCCTGATGGCGTTGTGCGATTTTCAGGAGTGGCAGCAATATCTCAGTCATCTGGTCGCGATTGCCGAATGCGATCAGGACTTCGATACCGGCGCCCGTCTCGACCGGCTCGATGGTATCTATCGCCATGCCACGGCGTTGCGAAAAAGGGTAGGCGACGCAGGTGGGCCGCATACGGCTGCCAAAGATCTGCGTCAGGGAGCAACCCTGCTGGATCTGGAGGCGGCGAATCTTGAGGGCGTGGTGCTGGGGGCATTGAGTCAGCTTAAGCGAGTGCTGCGCCCCCTCAATCATGACATCAACCGCATTATGCAGGCGGGACCCGGTGAACGTGTTCAGCTTTCTCCCGATAAGGGGCAACCGCAGGGACCTGCTGGCGTGCTGACCGATCTCAATCTGCCCCTTGCGGACGCAGTTGCCGCCTCCAGCCAGGCGCAGGCGCAGCGGTCGATACTAAAAAGCAAACAAAACCGACTGATTAAGCGGCAACAAAAATTGCTGAGCCAGAAGAACGATAAAGGCGTGGTCTGGGATCGGCTGCAATCGCAGCTGCGCCACATAACCGAGCAGCTCAATCCTTCACCGCATCAGGCGTTCAACCCGATCAGAGGTCTCTACCTCGCTCAGCCCGGCGAGATGGCGGCGCGGTTTCGTGATGCGCTTAACCAGCTGCTGCTCCCGACCCGTCAGGCGTTTTACGCTATTGGTTTTCACCCCGTAGTGGCGAAGTTGTGCGATGGGCTAACCTCGCCGGAAACGATGCACAACAGCCAGCGTGCGGAAGCGGCATTTCACGCGGCTCAGATGAAACAGCAGCTCAGCGATCTTCGCCGGGAGGCGTCGGAACATTGTTTCAGCGGGTTTAATCAGGGTAACGAGATTGCGGTCAGCGCCTGGCGTCAGGGGTGCGACGAGCGGGATGCCGCGCGTGAGGACGTACCCTTTGCCGAACAAAATCATCGCTGGGCGCGGAACCGGGCGGAAGAGGAGGTCACGCGTGGCGGACTGCTGGATCAGACTATCCGCGAAGATAGCCGCAATAGCATCCTGGTGGATATTATTTGTGAGGACTGCCATGACCAGACGCTGCGGGTGGTTTATCAGCACCTGGCAGGCAACGGCGAACATCTCACCCAGGATACGCAACGCCGCGAAAGCCGTCGTTTTAAAGTCACCGTGAGCCAGCAACAGCTTAACGAATTCAACGGGATGACGCGCGAGGCGCAGCATCAGTTTATCTGCGCCAGGGTGGGCCATCAGTATGCTCCTGAACAAGTCCGCGATAGTTACTGCGTACCGCCAGCAACGGCGCCGGTGCGGGCGGGGCGCCAGTTAAGAAAAACCGTACTGGTAAATAGCCATTTTGAGCGCAATATCGCCGTGGATGTGCAGTCCGACAGCGGGTTGCCGCTGTTTGCTCCAGGTTACACCCACGCCCGTGACGTGGCCGAAGGGATTATCAATCGCGGCGCGGCGCCTGCATCCTCGCCGCGCCATGATGATGCGCTGCCGCTGCAAATTACCTATTATCAGCCGACGGCAGAGTCGGCTGAACCGTCGCAGCGGGCCGGTGCGCCGCTGCAATGCGTCGATGCCTTACGGGTGGCCATCTGCCCGCTGCCAGAACCTGCTTCCGCCGAGAACAAACGGCTGCTTACCTCGCCGCGGGAAAATCGGCAGAAAAAACCTCGTACCGCCTCTCCGCCGCTGGCGTTGTCACAAGAGGCGCAAAAGTGGATTGATGACAGTGTGTTGCCCCACTGCCGCGGGCGGGTTCTCAGGCTGGCGACCCATTTTCTGGATGGCGATCCCCCGCCAGGGGTGACAGAAGCCCATATTATTTGCCGCAACAATCTTAACCCGGATTCTTTTGAGTCGACGCTGCGCCAGATCCGAAGGCTACGCAACCTGCCTGACCTGGTCGGCGCGGATCGCCAATGGGTGGAAGATAATATTGAAGCTGAGGGTCTGGGGAAACTGGTCAGGCTGGCTGTGCGCTTCCTTGAGAATCATCCCCCGGACGCTGTGTTATCCGCGCATGTGGCGCTGCGCAACAGGGTGAACGCGGAATCCCTGGCGACAACGATTCGGTTGCTGAAAAAGCTGCGTAACCGGCCTGATTTGACAGGGCTGGCCCATAGATGGCTGATGGAACGCATCATTCCTGATGAACCCGGCAAGGTCGCTAAAGTGCTGGCCTTATTGCAGACGAAGGATTGTCCGGTCGGAATCAGCCTGTTGCATCTGGCGGCGTATAACAACCTGAGCCTCAACTCTCTGTATAGCCACATCCGTCGCGAGCAGCTGGCGCAGAGTCTTCCTCCGCTCTCGGCGCAGGATCGGCAATGGCTGGAGCAGGGGCCGCTGTTTACCGGGCGCGGAAAACTGGCGAAACTGGCCGATCGTTACGAGGAAAAAAATCGGCCAAAGCGGGTGATGCCGTTGCATATGGCGGAACGTTATAAGGTCAATCTGGAGTCGCTGAAAACCACACTTGGCTGGCGTCAGGCGCTGCGTGATTTACCCGGATTACCGGCAAAAGATCAGCAATGGCTGAAGACTAATGCCTGGCCTGCGATGCTGGGACAACTCGTCAGGCTGGCGACCGCAATACTGGATAATCACTGCCCGGAGAAGGTAACGCTGCTGCATATCGCCGCCTATAACGATGTTAATCCGGACTCGCTGAAAAGTACCCTGCGGCAGCTGAAGGCGAAGCGTGATTTGCCGCCACTGCCACCGTCGGATCTGCAATGGGTCATGGATCGCATCCAGACCAGCGGCGTGGATAAATCCGAGCGAGTCGCGCACTGGTGCATGGACCCCTCCCGCCCAAGGGATGTTAGCCAGCTGCATCTGGCGGTTTACAATGGCCTCAAACCGAACCATCTGCGCAGCGTCATTCATCGCATCAGGGCCACGCAAAACCTGCCTGATTTACTACCGGCGGCCATGCCGTGGCTGATGGATTTTTTCATCCCGGACGGACATGGCAAGGTGGAAAAAGTCCTTGATCGTTATCTGGATGACAGCCGCCCGGATGGGGTGAAACTGGCACATATGGCGGTGCGTTATGGCGTTAAGCTGGACTCGCTGGAAACGGCGAACATCAAGCGACAGCTACAGCTGAAGGTAAAACCCCTGACTTCTGCTGTGGCAATAGCATGGATGGAGAGGCTTCCGCGTCACGATCTGTCGATGAAACCCGCAGAGGCGGCCCGGCTCTACCTCGAACCCTGTCGTCCCGCTGAGATCGACCCTGGGCATATCGCCAACCGTTACGACTTAAAGCTCGCCTCGCTAAAAGTGGCTATCGACCGCTGCTGGCGCAGGCAAAGAAAGCTGGAGACCAGCGAGGTGAAGCAGGAACCGGAAGCGGTGACGGAGGATGAAGGATTTGATGAGCCGGAGATTGTCGAGGAGACGTTTCTGGCGATTCGGGCCGAACGTTATGCCGGACCGCTACTGAAAGATCCTGTGAGCGGAGAGAGTCTTACCGCGGCGTTGCTGGGACATTGGTCCGAGGTGGAGATCTCCGATCTTTATAAATTGCCGATGCCGACCGCGAAGCGTGGGCAGCTGCTGGCGCAGGTCCAGGAGGCGGCAAGAACCGATGGCTTAAGCGATGCCGACGTATTTAGTCGTAATCTCAGCATCCGCAATGACCCGGACGATCCGGTCGGTAACAAGATCGTGGCTAAAAAAGATCTCCCTGCCGGGACTTATCTGGGTTTGTATGCCGGTGAAGTTCTTCAGACCGAGGCAAGCCTGGCCGCCGCCATCCAGAAAAGTGGTTTTCATGCGGTTTCGACCTTTACCTTTGCCGCCCGCCAGCCGGGCGTCACGATCAGCGGCTATGGACATCCCACGCCGCTGGCGTTGATCAATACCGCCAATCTGCCTGGCCACCCGTTGCGTGGGGAAAATAATGTCGGCTTTTTCTATATCAAAAAACGAAACCACGCGGGTTTGATGGTGGGGTGCTATACGAAAAGGGTTATCCGCGCGGGTGAAGAGTGCCTGGCTGATTATGGCCCTGACCATACTCTGGCAAAAACCCATCTTCCCCTGTTTGAAGCAGAGAAAAATGAACAAATCGCCCGCATCGCGCAGGTAAACAGCCTGAATATTATGGTGGTGACGCTGGAAGATCAGGTTCGCATATGTACGCCTGCGGGCTGGTTGCCGAACAGCCTGGGGGATGAGGTGCTGCCAATGGACAATATGGTGGCAATCCGCGCCCGGCAGAATAAACGTGGACTGTTAATGTACGATGGTCTGGATATGCCGAAGAAAAATGTCGGTAGTCCGATAAGCTGGAAAGCCCCAAGGCTGAGCAGGAATGCACAGACCAATCTTTTTGATGCACTGGCCAGAGGGGTTTGTTATCACAATCCGAAACTCAATTTTGCAGAACTGAAAAATTCGTGGATCAGGTTATTTATGAAAAAGGAACCTGATGAATAAAAATAACTATCGAACTTCAGAGAGATATAATGCGTTTATTGCTTCCTGGTTATTATGGCTATCCTCCACAAATAATAAATAAAGATGAGTCTGTACTCAATGCAGTGAATAATCACCTGAAAGAGATTGAGGGAGATTTGAATTTTATCGATTTTACTCTTAATAAGCACAATTATGATGAACAGCAAATACAGTCTGCTGTGGAGAAGAAAAAACATCTGAGTGAGCAGATAGCGAATAATATCAATACCCTCCGACTGATGGTGGGTAAGACGGCGGGGAGCAGGGATGCGCTGGCGCTGGAGTATCAGGTGCTTTATATTCAATATGGTATGCTGACCTTCAGATGTGGGGATCTTGACTGGCAGAGTTTCTTATCATCATTGGATATGTACCTGGAGATTGATCGCTTTTTAAACTCTGCGAGATTAACGCTGGATCTGGGGGACAGAAGCAAATACAACATCACCGACGAGAACTGGGAATATGCCTGGGATTGTTGTAAATATAACTTTGCTTACCATATTCTTTATTATGCGCTGGAGATGGAGGGTGTTGAGCTGCCAGAGCCGTATAAACATTTCTTTCCGTCAGAGATTAAAAATGATGTTGCGACCGCCATTGCCAATGTGCAGGTGGCACGACGATTATGTGAAGAGTCATTTGAACGGTCTGATTATAATAAGCAACCTGAGGATATAAAGAAGTTACTGGCTAATCTCATCAGACTCGAGGCGTTTTACGATAACTATCTTCAATGCAATGATGTCGCGACCTGGAAGCAACTCAGACAGATAGCGGAAGGGCTGGTGCAGGAAAAAATGTATCTTCCCGCAGAGGTGCGTAACGATCTGGCTATCTGAAGGGCTAAGCCCGGCGCGAGACCGGACTTAACCCTGACGACGATTACTTCAGACAGGCTCGGTTGTTTTCTGACTTCTCAGCCTGCCAGATCGCTCCCCATGCGCCGCCCGATCCAGGCACTTCCTGGCCTGGGTTGGCATACCACTGGTTTTGATAGACCTGGCCGTTGTACATCACGCGGGTACAGGCTGTCGCATACGGAATATTCGGGTTATACGCTGGTGCGGCGTTGGCCGGTACTTCCGGTACTTCTGGCACCACCGGCACTTCCGGTACTTCCAGCGCCGGCACCGTAATGGCGTGTTTCAGCGTCTTCTGCTGCTTGCCGGCCGTCACCGTAACCTGAACTTCCAGCGTTTGCGGCTGCGCAGTTTTGTTCAGCGTAAAGGACTGCGATGCCTGTCCCTGGTTACTTCCCTGGGCGCCGGCAGGCAGGATCCAACTATATCCCGGCGTGCTGGTGGCGCTGATGCTGGAAGCCACGGTGCCATTGAAGGTGACGCTGGTGCCGTTATCCACCGATGGCACAGTCAGTGTCACCGCGGCAATAAATGCCGGATCGTTGTCGATCGGCTGCGGTTTTTCCACGGTGATGGTCACTTCGCTGGTCACTTTTTCCTTATTTTCGCCGGTGACGGTCAGGAGATAGGTGACTTCGCCCGACGTGTTCTCCGGAATCAGGGCACGGATCTGCGGGCCGGAAAGGGTGCTATACCATTGACCACCCTGCTTTTCCTGCATCCAGAAGTTGCCTTTGCCTTTGCTGATGCTCCATTCCCAGGACGTTGCATTCAGGCTGGCGCTGCCATCAAGCGTGTAAGCACGCGACCCCTGGCCAGCGGCGGTACCGGTCACGGTAAAGTTCTTACCGGCATCCGCTACAGGTTTGCCCGCATTCTCGTCTTCCTTCAGCTCCATAATTCTGGCGATGGCTTTTTCCATATTGGGATGGGTACCAATTTTGGCGGAATCGCCATTGGCCAGCAGCGTGCCGGTATCATGGAGGATTTCGCGCATTTGAACGGGCGTCACCTCAATGTTGTGCGCTTTGGCAATGCCCGACAGGCTGGCAACAACGCCGGCAATAATCGGGTTCGCCGCTGATGTTCCTGAAAACATCGCGGTATAGCCGGTGTTCTGGCCGCCATTCAGGTCACTATAACCGGTGGAAACCACATCTGCGCAGCCCCAGCTGGAGCTGGTGACGCGCGAACCATAGGTGCTGAATGAGGCTTTCTGTCCGTTTTTGGCACAGAAAGCACCGGCGATGATGGCGCCGGAGTCGCGGGTCGCGAGGTTATATTTGCCGTTAAATCCAGGGTGATCAAGATTGATATTACCGTTACCGGCGGCTTCAATAACGTGAACGCCTTTGTCGGTCATCGCTTTGATCAGGCTGTACCAGTCCGGGGAACTTTCCAGCGGGACAAAACAGTTGGTGGTGCAATCGGTAGCCTTGTTATCCGTAGTCTGTACCCCGATCTGCACCACATCTCCGGCATTGAGGTGCGGGATGATTTTATATAACTCTTTTCCGCTGTTGGAGTAGCCCATACGCACATTCCAGGCCATGCCTCTGATACCGCTGCCGATATCTTTGGCCGCCATAATGCCGACGGAGGCGGTGTCATGGTCGTCACCGATATAGGGCCGTTGCGCACCCCAAAAACTCACGGCGGGCAGGTTGATGTGGTTGTAGTTCCATGGCTCAGGTTCAACGGAAGCCAGCGAAACGCCGGTGCCGTCGTTGCCAGGATACTTATCAGCGCTGGCGCGGTTAACGCCGCCCATAACGTAGCCGGGTTGCGTGTCGTCAGGCGCTTTGGCGTAGTGTTGCTTATCACGGAAATCCGGAACGCTGGCGAATTCGCTGATACTCCGCGCGTTGCGCTGGGGTTGGTTATCCTCCGGGGTGAGTTTCAGTGAAACGACTTCCGGCTCCGGGTAAACCAGTTCAACATCATTGTTCTGCTTCAGTTCATTAATGAGGCTGTTAATATAGTCGCTGTCCCGGCTTTTGCTTTCCGGGAGAGCTATTCGCAGATAACGGTCAAAGCCATAGCGTTTATCCAGCTCCGCCATTTCCGTCATGGCAGATCGGTTCATTTCATCCTGCTGATACAGGCGACTGACTGATAACGATGTATCACTCAGTTGTAAGCTGCCAGTAGCCCGGCTGAGTTCCTCTGTGGGTTTCAGCTTAACTATCACGGCATGGTGTGTGGTGCCTTCCCAGGCATTTTCGCTACTGACCTGCTCGTCTGCCCAGGCAGTAACGCTCAGGGTGGAGCAAATCAATAAAGCCAACGTTGTTTTTTTCATAGAACTCGCAATCCATACATATTTAGAAACATATTGTCGTATTCGTGAAACACTATGTCGGGTTGTCAGCGACAAAAGAACGAGATCTGGCTTGGCGATGTTGAGAATGTTCGCTAGCTGCCTGTGAAATCAGGAAGCGTGTTGTAGGTTCCTGCTACGCAGGGCGCGGATTGTTCCGTCATCAGCGGTGAATCAAGGGAAAAAGCGAATGAGGGCAGACTGCGGGGGTGCCTGAGTCTGTTACGAAAGATGTTTCGAAAGAAGGGTGCCTGAGAGCTTTTGCCGGACAACAGCCAAAAACGGCGGGGCGAACCCCGCCGTGGTTGCTCTTACTTAATGGATTCACAGGTCATTGAAGCAGCAACCTCCGCAAAGCCGGTTCGGAATCGTACCTCGCAGAGATCCTTGCGCGAGACCAGCACGACGGCTGTAACCGTCATTAACAAAAGGGTGGCGATAATGATCGCCGTATGCTGCTTCATGGCTGCTTCTCCTTGCCTTCCGGCACGTAAGAGGCTACCTTCATGCTGTCGGGCATAAGGGGGGCCTCAGGTTGATGATAAATCTCCTGGGGCTTTTCTCTTTCTGCCGTCAGCCAATGCTTAAGACAGAAAGTCTCAAGCACCCGCCGTGATGCTACGTCTTCCCTCTCAGCACTTCAATCCGCAAACAATTAACGCGTTGTTGTAAAAATGCATCGGTAGCGCAATATTTATTCTTTAAAATCAATGGGTATCGGGATTTTTCTTCCTGAGAAAATTTTGCGGGAAATGCTGAAACTGCAATGCCGGTCACCCAATTACGCCATGTGTTTCATGCTCTTACAAAACGCCCGCCTTGTATGCGTATTAACGAAAGGGAACACCCGGCCGCAGAGAAAACCACCGCACTGGCCAGGTGCGCGGTTTTTGCTAATCATCCCATTTCTCAGGCGGCAGGATAACGTCCTGCCCGCATCAATCTCAGTGTTTCAATAAACTACGTGAAACAGCAGGGTTAACCTTTATTGTAAAAACTCAGACTGGCTTCATTTAAAAGTCAGGAATCAGCCGGGGATTATTTCGCACTGAGCCATCGGTAACCATCGTTATTTTAACGGGTAAACGCTTTCATTAATTTCTCAGGTTTCATTCTCAAGTGGAAAAATTATATGAACTAAGCTGTTAAATTATTATTTTTTTGCGGGAAAAAATGATGATTGAAACACCGAAAACCTTCATTGCATCTCTACGTAAAAAGCCGATTCTGACCCTTTTTACCTCCGCCAACGGTTTACTGAGTTCGGCAATTTTTTTCAGAAAGTCGATCGATTATCCGGTTACGTTTGCGCTTAACCGTGCAGCCGCATGGGGGACGGAGAGGGTAATTAACTTACTACCCGACGTAACCGGGCTGTTGAACCAATCCTGGGGCAAGCCCTTGATTACACAGGAGCAGGTTGCGCAGTTGCAGACGTGGCTAAGGGAGCCTGACAGGTCACTGCATGAGGTACTGAAACATCAGGTAGAACCGTTGATTAGCACCCTGGCAAAATATCTGCTGGAGCAACCGGTGCTTAAGCTGCTGGGCGTTGAAGCAGAAAAACGCCCTGTTATTTTACACGACGTTATTCATTTTGCTGAGGCAGAAAGCGTGCTTGGCAAATCTGAAATCCGGCAACAGCTGCTACAGCTTTACAGCCCCGCGCAGTCAGACGCGGCGACACTGGAGTCGGAAATCCAGCGATTTATGTCGTTACTGATGGGAGTCATTGGTGGTGGGGGAAGTGAGGTGCAGCCGTGGCAGATAAATAAACCGGTGTTTCTGTCGCTCAAGGCCGCGCTGCGGGAAGAGAAGGTGCTGAAATATAGCGACGACGAGGATCATGCGTGGGTGGAATATCAGGATGCTGTACTACAGCAATATCTGAGCGGCTGTTTTGCCCAACTGATTTCTCACTATTTTGTCAGCGGCGAAATGCTGGTGCAGTGGTCAGGCGTACCCGCCTGGTCCAGGCAACATCTGTGGCGATGGGCAAATCATCAGCTGGCCTCACCGGTGGCGGAAATGCCGGAACCAAAAGCCGTTGCGCCACCTGCGCCCGTTATCCATCTGCCCAACGCTGCGGCCCAGGTGCAGGGCAGTGGGTTGATGGCGCTTGCGCCGGGAGAAGAGGTTTTGCTTTTTATGCCCCAGTGTCCGATGGGCGGGGAGCAAAACGACACGGCTATCAGCGGTGGCATCGCCCTGAGAGGGTTTGGCACTGAAGATAATAACGATACCCATCTGCTTATCGTGAATTTTGCTCCGGCACCCCTACACATAAATTTGCATAGTCGTCAGCGCGCTACCCCATTTAGCTCGACGTCCCATCCCGCTACCCGACCACAGTTAACCTTTGCGGCACATACCAGACAGGTCGATTCAACCTCCATTGCCGAGCCTGCCTTAGTCGCAACATACCTTTCCGCTCCGCAAACCTTAGCCATGCTACCGCAGCCATCACCTTTTACCTGGATCGCGCAGACGCTTTCCCGCGTAGTGAATGGGCTGGGGGTTGAGGGCGCCGCAGCGCTTAACCGTCCCGACCCGCCCTGGAAGCGTGATGTGCTGGTTGATCGTAATCCCACGCCAGCCCTGGTTCGCCCGGAACAATATGATCGGCTGCCCGGCGCTGGTCCGATAGCAGCCGAAGCTACCCCCTCTCCGGAAGCGGTTCACATCGCCGCCAACGCAGTCAATCATTGGCTTCATGCTTTGGCCGCAGCGCCTTCCGCGCTGACCGAAGCGGGGTTTCAGCGTTTTTACGCGTTAATGGATAAGAAACTGGCGATACGTCAGATTGGACTCGACCCGATGCTGCAGGAACAGGTCACTTCAGGTCTGCCTGAACGGCTGGCAATCGTGCTGGAGGTGGTGGAAAACCTATTAAGCCGCGAAGATCCGGATGCGCCGTTCAGCCTGGACCCGAAAGAATTTGCCATTTTGCAAAATGATCTTCGCAGCGGATTGTATGAGGGGCTGCCTGTGCTGAGCGGCGGTGAGCAGCGCACCAGCCTGAGGGTTCTGGCGGAGATCGTCTTGCCGCTGCTGGATAGCCTGTTGTGGCAGAAATCGACCGGACCGGTTTTCGCCGGGTTTTCCTCCATCGTCACCCACATCATCTCGCGTCTGCCGGATACCGCTGTGCCGGATATCACGGTGCAGGACTTTGCCCGTCTGACGGAGGAGAGCATCGACAGGTTCTGCGCTGAACTGCAGAAGCAGCATCCTGAATTTTCCGCAGAGGATATGGCACGTATCCGGGTGCTGATCGGGAATCGGATCGACAGGGAATTTCCGATATTAAATTTCGCCACGCATCCACAACTACGCGAACGGAAGTGTTTTGATAATCAGGGCATTCGGCTATCGCTGGCAGCACTTTCTGTCGCCGAAGATCAGCGTCGCACCATTCCGCCCAAAATAGCTGAGCGGATAGCGCTGCATTTATTGCTTTCTCAGCCGCTGGCGATGCTGCTCAGTATGCTTGGGCACACCTTATATGTTGGCAACGCGACGGGTGAAAGCCAGATAAAAAATATGATGCAGCTGGAAACCCTGCGTTTGGTTGCTCTGCTGGAGTTTGCCCGTGCGCGGCGGGCGCTGGATAAGTTGTTGCTGGCACCCGAACAGGTTGAGCCAGCGCAACTGGCTGCCGCAAAAGACACTCTGCATGTAGCCAGCCAGCGGTTTTATTCCCGCGTCCTGTTGTCCTTACCCGCGCGTGAGCAGACGTGGCTGGCGCAAAACTTTCCTCATCCGCTGACGGTCACGATGGTGCAGATAGCCTTACCCGGTGAACTTTCGCCCGATAAACCGGTTCTCGGCTTTATTGTGCAGACGGGCGCGCAGGCCCATCTGATCACCCCGTTTCTCAGGATCGGCGATCCTACGCGGAAGGATGCCATTGATGTGACCGCCATCGGTTCATCATCCGGATTTCGCACCACACAACAAAAACGCGCCTTGTCCCAGCTGTTGTTTGGTAACGATGACAGCGCTCCCCTGCATGAGCTGACACTGACCTCTAAGCCATTGTTCTTTAAACAGCATCGCAGTGGTCCGTGGAATCAGATAGTGGCTGAGAAGGTGGTTTCAGCGATGAACGTCAGCGCTGACACGTTATCCGCAACCAGAACCACCGCGGCGGGTATACAAAACCCGGCTTCCGTCTGGACGATGGCCAAAACGCTGCTTTACTACACGCCTTTTGGTTCCTGTGTGGAATTACTTGATGATCTTTTCAGTCCTGAAAAACATTCAGGGCTGGAGCTGATGGGGAAAGGATCGCTTTGCGCGGAGGAGCTGCTACCCGGTGAAGAGGAATTGAGTATTCCTGTCACCATTGCTGAAATCGGGGTACGCCATGCCTTGCGCGCGGTGAAAAGTGGCCATGCTACGCAAACCACCCGTTCATCACCGACCGATGGCACAGAATTTTTTAGCTGGGAGGATGGCAGTGCCGATAAATTCATCAATCTTTTTCCGCGATCGGTGTATCTCTACGCACATGAAGATTTGAAAAATTACCTGCCAGTACCGATACAACCTTCAACTTTGCCGCTGTCAGGCGCGGCATTTCGCCCAACGCCGGACAGCAGAGAGGCGCTGGACAGCCTCGCAGGTTATGCCGTAGAGCAGCGTCAGCGCGCTGAGGATAAAAAATATCTACCCTACAGATTTGGCGACTCCGTTATTTATTATGAAGTGATAAGCGAGTCCACGTCGGTCAACGGTGAGATCCAATATCGCCTCCCGGCGGGCGTGCCTGCGGATCGGATCGTCACGGTCATCAAAGACGAACAGGACAATCTGACCCTGATCGCCAATAGTTACATCACCGTATCCGACCTGTTTGGCAACAGCACCTCCTCCGCTGAAACGGATAGCTGTCCATTAAAGACGCCGCCGGGTATGACCTTAACCGGTGTTTCGGTTTCAATATTTAATGATAACCGGATGGTGATTGAGGTGGAAAATGCGGGAGAAGAGGGACACACCTATTTACGTGAGGTGAGCGCGACGGGTGAATTTATACCTTTCGAACCCGGCATATTTTATGAGGTTGCGGCCAGGTCAACACGCAGTATTGATGGCGATCCTTCAAGCACGGGATCGATGGAGATGCACGGTCGATATGGTCTGGACAATATCTCCGATCCGCAGCGGAAAGAAGAGCTGCTGATGCTGGAAAGGCAGCGTAAATTTCTGAACACCTTGCCTACGGAAAAACAACTAAAGCTGGATATGGTCTGGCGCGCAAATGGCATAAAATCCGCCTCCTGCTATCCAGTGATCACCGATTATGCGGCATCGCTGGCGGAAAATGATGTGGAGCGGAAGTATTATCTGGACTTTATTAAAGTGGTTGAAGGCGTAGCATCAGCAGATTTTTACGATATTGGCCCGATATCCGATAAGGAAAGCCCGGACCATGCCAGTGCTTTGCAGCGTGATATAAATTTAACCAAAGCGGTTACGAATATTGCCGCTCTGCTTGAGTTGCCGGGTTCTGACCATTCAATCACCAGGGCTGATATTGATTTCTTTAATACGCATGTGTCCGGCTTTGCTAACGCGGCGGGTGTTTTTGGCTTCAGAGTGAAAACGTTCCGTTCAATAAGCAAGAATTATAATGAGAGACTTAATATTTATAGTATTAAATACAGAAAGAAAATTATAAAAAGTGAGAGCATCATCAGCAAATTTCTGACAGGCACTGAGCTTTCATGGTCGGAACAGTTAAATCAAATCCGTTATGTCGCCACGGGCGAAGAAACCATTGAGGAAAAGTTCCCCCGCCTGGCAAAAGATCTCGATAAATCATACAGCATGGGAAAAAAACAGATAGAAAATGTTAAGCTGGCCGTAAAGCAGGATCATCAATTTATGATGCGTGAAGTCGCGAAATTATTCCATGTTCCTGAGCATTCCCGATTAAACACGACGTTGCTTGAGAAAATATTTTCAGAGATTAAAGAGTCTCTGGAAGATCCTAGTGATTATAAGATCCGAGTCTTCAAAGATTATAGCCGGATTAATCCTGATACCAATAAACCTGAACGACTAAACCTGAACACCCTGATCGAGAGAAAGAATCTGCGCCATTCTGGCGTGGTAGGAGAAACGATCTACGTCGATAACAATTCAGAAGCTATCATTGCTATCTCGTGTATTGTGAATGCGGAACCGAAGACGGTTTTCTCCACATTAATGCATGAATCAGGACACCCGCCTATCTCTAAGTGGATAGAGAATGAAGTAAATATCCGGCATGAAGTCTATCTTGATTTTAACGATAAAATAATCCCCTTGTCACAACAGCAACAGACAGAGCTTTTCAGTCAAATCATGTCTTCTCAGGCTGTTTTTCTCGCCTATATCAATGATGAACCAAATTATATTGATGCATTTGTTCATGCCTGTTTTTACTCTTCAAACCAGCAACTATCTGGCCTTGCAGCAGGATTGCTCGCGGACTGGCAGGAGCCATTAACGAAATATATGATGGAAAAACTCAATAAAATAATCGACACCGTGTTTAGTAATCCGCAACTAAAACTGGATATCTTTATCTTTTTCCCGGATTCGATAGTCGCGATTCTGGGTTGGCTGGCAAACGAAGCGCAGGACATTATTTCTCTTGCGCCACCGGTAACGGCTGGCCGGGAATAAGCAGAGAAGACAACTGCCAGGGCTTTCGGGCATGTTTCCAGCTCTGTGGCCTGCGCACCGGTTGGCCTGATGTCATAATAATTACAACATACTTATTAATTTATGCACCGGCCGCCGCATCCGATGTTGTGCCAGCCAAAGCTATCCAGTCGGGCAATAAAATTTGCCGGTTGTTAACGTGCCATTGATGTTGGCATCCCATTGTCCGCATCAATCCAATCCCAGATCAAAAAATGTGAATGCTTATCATTTATATAATCACCCCTTCCTTGTTACTGCACTGGATGATGATATGCATATAAAAAACTACAGCAGCTACCGCATTGTGGGTTACCAGACGTCTATTAACCCCGCCTGGCGGCAAAAAATGTTAACCATGGGCATGATCCCCGGATCGATTATCGAGGTTATCCGTGTCGCGCCGATGGGTGATCCGGTGCAGATTCGCACCCGTCGTGTCAGCCTGGCGGTGCGCCGACGAGACCTCGCGGCGGTCATCCTGGAGGAAATCACCTCATGAAAAAATTAACCATCGGCCTAATCGGCAACCCTAATACCGGTAAAACCACCCTGTTTAATCAGCTTACCGGCGCGCGGCAGCGGGTAGGGAACTGGGCCGGGGTGACCGTTGAACGCAAAGAAGGGCAGTTTTTTACCGCTCAGTCGGATGTGCGTCTGATCGATTTACCCGGCACCCGATCGCTTACCACTATGTCGGTGGACACCTCGATTGATGAAAGCATTGCCTGTCAGTATCTGTTTAACGATCACGCCGACCTGGTGATCAACGTTGTCGATGCCTCGAACCTGGAAAGTAACCTGTTTCTGACCTTCCAGTTGCTGGAGCTGGGCCTGCCCTGCATTGTCGCGCTCAACATGCAGGATATTGCCGCCAGTCAAAACATCATCATTGACGTGACGGCGTTGTCGGAGCGGCTGGGTTGCCCGGTGGTAGCGCTCACCTCTACGCGTGGCGAAGGGATTGCCAGACTCAAAGACGTCATCGATACCCCTCGCAGCCATACGCCGCTGAAGCAGGTAGCCTATCCGGCTGAGGTGGAGAGGGTAATTCGTCGCATCTGCGCCATGATGTCATCCGATATTCCCGCACAAAAACAATACTGGCTGGCATTGCAGCTGCTGGAAGGGGATCTCAACAGCCAGCAACTCTGCCCGGAAGTTGTGCCGCATTTGCCGGATATCATTCAGCAGGCGGGGGGGATCCAGGAATGCTGATTGCCGATTTTCGCTACCGCGCCATTACCGATCTCTGCGCTGCCGTCAGCAATATTCACCATTCAACGCCGAGCCGACTGACTGACCTGCTCGATAAAGTGATTCTCAACCGCTGGACGGGCATTCCGGTGTTCCTCGGCGTGATGTATCTGATGTTTGTGCTGTCGATAAATATCGGGGCGGCGTTGCAGCCGGTGTTTGATAGTGGCTCAGTGGCGATATTTATCCACGGCACACAATGGCTGGGCTACACCTTCCATTTCCCTGCGTGGCTGACGGTATTTCTGGCGCAGGGTATCGGTGCCGGAATCAATACGGTGCTGCCAATCATTCCGCAAATTGGCCTGATGTACCTTTTCCTGTCGTTTCTGGAAGATTCAGGTTATATGGCACGCGCTGCCTTCGTGATGGACCGCCTGATGCAATCGCTGGGGCTGCCGGGAAAATCCTTTGTTCCGCTGATCGTGGGCTTTGGCTGTAATGTACCCTCGGTGATGGGGGCGCGAACGCTGGATACCCCCCGTGAGCGCCTGACCACGGTACTGATCGCGCCTTTTATGTCCTGTGGCGCGCGTCTGGCCATCTTTGCGGTGTTTGCCGCGGCGTTCTTCGGCGCGCACAGCGCCAGCCTGGTTTTCTCCTTATATGTATTAGGCATTGTGGTGGCGATCATCACCGGATTGGTGCTGAAACATACCCTGCTGCGCGGTGAAGCATCGCCTTTCATTATGGAGCTGCCGGTCTACCACCGTCCGCATCTTAAAAGCCTGCTGATCCAGACCTGGCAGCGGCTGAAGATGTTTATTGTGCGGGCGGGGCGGGTGATTATCCTTGTCAGCATGTTGATTGGCGTGCTGAGCAGCTTCTCGTTCAGCGGCAAGCCGGTCGACAACATCAACGATTCCGCGCTGGCCGCCACCAGTAAAGTGATCACGCCAGTATTGCTACCGATTGGCGTCACGCAGGATAACTGGCAGGCCACGGTGGGGCTGGTGACCGGCATCATGGCAAAAGAAGTGGTGGTGGGGACGCTTAACAGCCTTTACACCGGAGAAGATGTTCAAAGTGGCGAGTTCAATCCGCAGGAATTTAACCTGCTGAGCGAACTGAAAAACTCGCTGACGCAAACCAGGGATGGCTTAAGCGCGGTGTTCAGGGCCAGTGCGCTGGCGAACCCCATCGAAGCCAGCAAAGGCGACGGCGAGATGGCCGCCGGACAGATGGGGGTAATGAGTGCGAAATTTGGCAACGGTTTTGCTGCCTACAGCTACCTGATTTTCGTGCTGCTGTATGTGCCCTGCGTTTCCGTGATGGGCGCTATCGCGCGTGAAGCCGGGCGGAACTGGATGCTGTTTTCCTTCTTCTGGGGCTTAAACGTGGCGTACTCCATCTCCACGCTGTTTTATCAGAGCGTAAGCTTTACCCGGCATCCGGGCTACAGCGCACTATGCCTGCTGAGCGTGATCGCGTTGAATGGCGTGCTGCTGGCGCTGCTGCGTAAATACGGCGATCGGGCAAAAGAACAGCGCCTCACTCTCCCGGCGCTGGCGATGGGCAATGCAGCGGGCTGTGGCAACTGCAAAGGCTGTTGTGATAAATAACCGCAAGCAGTAACAGGCACATGCTCCGAATTGATGGTATGGGGCATGTGCAGGTTGATTTAATTCGCGAGCAGGCGAATTTCCAACCCTTTAAGGTCGCGAAAACCTGAATATTCAGCATTGCCTTTAATGGTTAAAATACAGTTCATGTCGTTGTTGTCGATAAATTTCAATATTGACCCTTTCTCGATGGTGATATAAAAGGTTGGTTCTTCAGTTGCTCCTTCGGGTCTGATTAAAACTACACTTTCCACTGTCGAGTATTCTGTTATATGAAGGTATTTCCCGGCCATTTCCGTTCGGCCTTCAATGGTGGAGAGTGAAATATTTACGCGTTCACCGTCCATTCTCATACCGCTCATCACATGGCAAGCCTGGCTAAAGGAGACGGTGTTTCCCGCGGCATGAATATAGTTAACCCTTGTGGTTTCTAAAGACAAATCCCCTTCTTTCTGATAGATGTTTTTAACCTGGCTGGCGATCAACGTCGTTGGGCCATGAAGGTTTGTGATATCTCCCATGATGGTTGAAGAGTGTGTGTTTATTCCGCCTTTGAAGGTATAAACATCGCCAATGACCAGGCTTTCTTTGGTGATTTCTATATCGTTTTCCAGTGACTGGATGACAATGTTTTTTGTTTCACTCTGGCTATCATGCAGAGCGGGGGATCCCATTGGGGATGCCAGGATTTCTGTTTCCCTGATACCTTCTCCAGGGAGGTATTTTTTAATATTTATTTTAGACGCTACGACACTGATCTTGCCAGAATCAGAAATAATGGCATAGGCACTACTTGCAGTAAATAACATGTTACCTTCGGTGCTGATTGCCGGGCCAAAAATATCGGCGTATTCTGCGGAAATCACACCTGTTGCACTCTCAACGGCGCCTTTGATGACACAATCGACACCGATTGTTATAAATCCAGCCAAAGAATGAACCACGCTCTCATTCATTGATTCATCATCGCCAATGTTGCAAATTTTAAGCGTAATAGCTCCTGATGTGGTGGTGACCTTTCTTAAAGGACAGTCAATGACATCCACAGCGGTTGTCGTTTCATTGATTTCGTCTTTTCGGCTGTTGGAGTTATTAACATCATAACCATAGCTCCCTGAAATAGACATTGGGCACATAAAATTATTCCTCGATATATTTGGGTTTTTTACGGGTATATTTGGTTGGCATTTTGTCGGGGCAAGGATAGCGAAGAATATTAATATTAAAGTGAGTCCGGGCCGATTGAAGGTTAATTTCATGAAAATATCATAAATTGGCCGAAGTTGCAGGCGGGGGCATTTTTGCGTTATTTTAATCTTACCGTTGCTCTTCCTGACGCCGCCAATTTTAAATCCCGCACAATCACGTTACCGCGCTGTAAAAAAACAGTTCAATCGCCATTAACAGAATTTGATGTTGTTTTTAACAATTAGGAACATTCTGATTGTTTTGCTGATATTCTGACGCCTTTGCTGACGAAATCCTTACAGTCAGCCTGATGCACATGACATGGCGAACTCATGAACCTGACCACATGGAAGTGGCTGGCGCTCAGCGCCGGGCTGATCATATGCCAGACAAGGGCGGTGGAGCTTACGCCTGGCGACCGTGATTTTATTCAAACCCAGCAGCAGCAACGCCTGCGACAGGATCAGCAGCAGCGTGATGCGCTGGAGCATACGCCCGCGCTACGCGTCGCACCTGCGCCGCAGGTATCCTCTTCTGGCCGCTGTTTCCCAATTCAGCGGATTATCATCCGCAACGCGACGTTATTGTCGGCAAAACAGCAGCAGACGCTGACCGCGCCCTATCTTCAGCGTTGCCTGAATGTCACGCAGATTAACGCGTTGGTTCATGCCGTGTCGGCGTGGTATATGCAGCGCGGCTACATTACCAGCCGCGCCTTTCTGGTCGGGCAGGATCTGTCGCACGGAGAATTAATCCTGCCAGTATTGGAAGGGCGACTGGAAGCCATCTATCTTGATGGTCAGCAGCCATCTATGCTGAAAATGGCCTTTCCCGCTATGGCAGGCAGTATCCTCAATCTGCGCGATATTGAGCAGGGCATGGAGCAGATTAACCGACTGCGAACCACGCCGGTACAGATTGATATTCAGCCGTCGCCGCGTGCCGGATATTCGGTGCTTAACCTGACGGCAACGCCCGAATTTCCGCTCAGCGCCAGCATCGGTGCAGACAACAGCGGGCAGAAAAGTACCGGCGTGGGTCAGCTGAACGCCTCGCTCTCCGCCAGCAATCTGCTGGGCCTGGCCGACCGCTGGTTTATCAGCGGTGGACGCAGCAGCGAGTTCCGCAAATGGCAGGATGCACAAAACCTGCAAACCGGCGTCAGCGTGCCTTTTGGCTATGGATCGCTGGATTACAGCTTCAGCTGGAATAACTACCACAGCCGCTTCAGCAACAACGGTTTTAGCTGGCAAAGCTATGGCGACAACGCCGCACACCGCTTCAACGGCAATTGGGTGCTGTTCCGCAACGGCGCTATTAAAACCGGCGCACAGCTCGGCCTCAGCCAGTATGCCAATCATAACTACCTCAATGACACGCTGCTCCAGAGCAGCAGCCGTAAACTCACCAGCCTGTTGTTTGGCCTCAATCACACCCAGAAAGTCGCGGGGGGTGTCACCACGCTTAATCCCGGCTTCAGCCGCGGGATGCCGTGGTTTGACGCCGAAAGAGATAACGACAAAACCGGCGATCTGCCGAAGGCGCAGTTCCGCAAATGGAGCCTGAGCAGCAGTTTCCAGCGGCCCCTCGGCGAGGATGTCTGGTGGCTGAGCAGTCTCTACGGGCAATGGTCGCCAGATCGCCTCTACGGCAGCGAACGGCTGACCATTGGCGGCGAAAGCTCGGTACGCGGTTTTAAAGAACACTATCTGTCCGGCGAAGTGGGCGGTTATTTGCGTAACGAAGCGAATTATCACCTGCTGACGCTGCCGGTTTTCGGTGATGTCAGCGCGCTGCTGGCTATCGATGGCGGCTGGCTGCAAAGCGATGCGCTCAACAGCGGCACCACCGGCACCCTGTGGGGCAGCGCGACCGGTCTCAGCACCCGCAACAGGCATTTCTACACCCAATACACCCTCGGTACTCCGCTCAGCTATCCCGGCAATCTGCAACCGGACCGCATGAGCATATATGCCCGCATCGGGCTGATTTTCTAAGGAGCGGCAATGATTATGGATGATCGTCAACCCACCTCGCGTGCAAGGCGCGCGCGCAGCTACCTGATTTGTTCACTGATCGCCGCGCAGCCGATGCTGCCGGTGGCGGCGGCAGGCATAACGCCGGTTAAGCCCGGTACGCAGCTTGACGCTGCGGGCAATGGTGTGCCGGTGGTGAACATCGCCACGCCGAATCAGGCGGGTATTTCGCACAATCAGTATCAGCAATACAACGTCGGCAAAGAGGGACTGATCCTCAATAACGCCGCCGGCCAGCTCAATCAAACGCAACTGGGCGGCCTGATCCAGAACAACCCCAATCTGCACGCCGGACAGGAAGCGCGGGCGATCATCAATGAAGTCACCGGTACCAGCCGCTCACAGTTGCAGGGCTACACCGAGGTGGCGGGTAAAGCCGCCAGTGTGATGGTTGCCAATCCCTACGGCATCACCTGTAACGGTTGCGGCTTTATCAACACGCCGCATGTCACCCTGACCACCGGGAAACCGCAGTTCGATGCCAATGGCGATCTGGAGGCGCTGGCCGTCAGCCGGGGATCGGTGATCGTCGAAGGCGCTGGGCTGGACGGCAGTCAGGCCGATGCGGTGTCGCTTGTGGCGCGTGCCACGGCGATCAACGCGGGCATTTATGCGAAAGATCTGTCGGTGATCGTCGGTGCCAACCGCGTGGCAAAGGATGGATCGGTTACGGCGCTGGCCGGGGCAGGCGCGGACCCGTCGGTCGCCATTGATACCGGCGCGCTGGGCGGCATGTATGCCAACCGCATCCGCCTGGTGTCCAGCGATCGCGGTGTCGGGGTTAACCTCGGCAATCTGGTCGCGCAGCAGGGCGATATCCAGCTGAGCGCCAATGGTCAACTGACGATCGGCAATGCCACCGCAGCAGGTACGCTGGCGGCAGAAGCGCAGTCGCTGGCTTTACAGGGCAACCAGCAGGCGGCTGATGTGGCCTTAACCGGCCATAAACACCTGCGCCAGCAGCCATCCGGCACCCTCAAAGTCAGCCACAACGCCGCGTTGCAGGGCGACCGCGTCTCGCTGGCAGGCGTCACCGGCGCCCAGGATATCCAGCTGAGCGGCACGCACCTTACGACGGCGACCGGTAGCGAACTGAGCGCAGATAATCAGCTACAGATGACAATCGGGAATGCCGCCACGCTGGATGGCAGCCTGAAAGCTGGCCAGCAGGCGACCCTCCAGGCGGGCGCGCTGGCGCAGAACGGCACCGTCGCCGCACCGCGCGTAAGCGTGCAGGCACAGACGCTCAGTAACAGCGGCAGGTGGCTCGCTGATGATCAACTGACGTTGCAGGCCGGGTCTTTGGATAACCACGGCGCGCTGATGGGGGGCAGGCTGCAACTCAATACCACCGATCTGTTTAACCACGGCTTATTACAGGGAAATAACCGCCTCGACGTAATAAGTCAGCACCAGCTGCATCAGGCGGAAAATGGACAGCTGCTGACCCACGGTGCGTTGGTATTGTCCGGCAACCTGATGACCAGCGCCGGGAACATCCAGGGCAACAGCATTGCTGTCACGGCGACGCAGTGGCAGAACAGCGGCTGGCTCCACGCGCTGGACAGCGGCAACTTTATGCTGGGTTCACTGGATAACAGCGGCAATCTGGTCGCAGGCAACGCGCTGGCGTTGGGCGCAACTCAACTTATTAACAGCGGCCTGTTGCAGGCAAACAACACCCTCAATGTCCAGGCTGACAATATCAACAACCGTGGTCAGATGCTGACAGAGCAGCTGGCGCTGCAAGGGAAATCCATCGCTAACAGCGGCCGGTGGCAGGCGAAAAACACCCTTGATATCCGTGCCGATAACATCGACAACCGTGGTCAGATGCTGGCAGATCAGCTGAGGCTGCACGCAACCTCTTTTGTTAATAGCGACCTGTTGCAGGGGACGTCCGGCGTTCGTGTGCAGGCCAATCGGTTAGTGAATCAGGGGCAGCTGCTGTCAGATGGCGTGCTCGACGTCAGCGCCGCCACAGCCATCAACGCTGGCACCCTGCAAACCGGCGTTCTGAACTGGCAGGGCGGGCAATGGTTGCAGAGCGGCAGCGTGCTGGCGCAGGGCGACATCAATCTGGCGTTAAGCGACCGCCTCAGCAACAGCGGACAGCTGAAAACCGGCACGAGCCTGGTAGTCACTGCTCCGCAGATAAGCAATCGCGGCAACCTGCTGGCAGCGGGTGATCTCAGCCTGAATGCGGGGGCGCTCAGCAACAGCGGCGCCATTCAGGCAGCAGCACTGACCAGCGCCAGTCAGACGCTGGATAACGCTGGCGTAATCACCGGTCTGGACACGCTTACCCTGACGGCGCATCAGCGTGCGGATAACAGCGGCACGCTGCAAAGCCAGGGCGACGCCCGTCTGAGCGCGGCACAGCTAAGCAATGAGGGGCAGCTGCTGGCGCACAACCTGGCTCTCAGCGCAGACGGGCTGGATAACAGCGGCAGTCTGCAAAGCACGCAGGAGTTGTTGCTCGAACTCGACGATTCGCTCAACAACAGCGGCATCTTAGACGCCGCAGGCGATATGCTGCGCATCGCCGCCAGAACCATTATCAATTCTGGCATGATGTCGGGTGACAGTGTCACGCTTGCTGCTGAGGATTTGACCAATCACGGTCAGGTGCAGGCCGCCGACAGCCTCGGCGTAACGGCAGGCGACAGCATCATCAATACCGCCAGCGGTCAGATGTTGAGTGGCGGGCCAACCAGCCTGCAAACCCCAACGCTGCACAATGCGGGCTGGTTGCAGGCGACGGACCTGACGCTGAAGGTAAACGGCGATTTTGTGCAGCAGGGGCAGATTCAGGCGCAGGGCATCAACCTGATCAGCAGCGGGCTGCTGACCAACAATGGCACGATCACTGCCGGTGCGCATGACAGCATCCTGCGGGCGCAAAACCTGCAACTGAATGGCAGCGGCTCGATTCAGTCGGGCGGCAACCTGACGCTCATCAGCCAGCGTGCGCTGAATAACCTCGGTTTCATCAGCACGCTGGGCAACCTCACGGCGCAGGCGGCGGATACGTTGCAGAACAGCAGCCTGCTGTACGCCGCCGGGAACATCCATCTGCTGGCTGACCGGGTGCATAACCTGGCGGGTGATATTCTGGCAGGCAACCACCTGACCATTGCGCGCGATAACGCGAATAATCGTAACAGCGAGGTGCTGAACCGCTCGGGCACGATTGAGACGCGCAGTGGCGATATCACGCTGAATACCGCGCATCTCCTGAACGATCGCCGTGGCCTGACGGTCACGGAGCAGCACTCGGCGCTGGACATGCCATCGTGGGCGAGTAGCGGGAGCGATGTCGATATCCCGCTGAGCTGGTTTAACCCAGCGGACTACGGGCTTTATCGCTATGACGAGTATCTGGGGATGGGGCATGGCGATGAGCTTTATGCTATCCATTACCGCTACGTCCCCTATGCGAGCGCCGCCAGCCAAACCCTTGCGCTATCCACCCACACCATCACGGTGAATCCCGGCGATGCAGCAGGTCGCATCTCCTCGGGGCGGAACCTCAGCGGATATACCGGTCAGCTCGATAACCTGGGTTCGCGAATCTCGGCGCAGGGTGATATCACCCTGAGCGGTGAGCAGCTGAACAACCTCTCTTATCTGGGCAGCATGACCACCCAATATCAGACTTTCCGTTTCGGTGCCGGCTCCGCCAAACCTGTCCGGCCAAATATCCCGGATGATCCTGCTATCCGGGGGGGAAACACCAGCATTCGCTTCACCCTCGCCGACGCCCCGACCTATGAAAGCGTCAGCAGCGGCGATAGCGTCTATGCCGCGTTGCAGGCCGGTGGGTCGATTAACGCCCGTTTCCGTAGCAGCATTGGCAACACCGCCGTCGCCGCCAATACCGATGTGGGGACGTCATTAATCAGCGCGCCCACCATTAACGCCCTGAATTCGCCCGGCACGCTTAAGACGCAGAGCCAGCATCAACTGATGGCCACGCCTGACGCCCCTGCGGGCAACGGCGCCAGCCTGCGCGATCAACTCCAGCAGAACTTCGCGCAGCTCAACGTCAGCAACGCGGTGCTGAGCCAGACCGGGCAGCGTTATATTGGCGGCGTAGGTTCCGACCTGTCGCAGATGCAGTATCTGCTGGACAACGCCGTTGACGCCCAGCAGTCGCTGCAACTGACGCTGGGCATCAGCCTGAGTAGCGATCAGGTCGCCAGCCTTGCGCACAGCATTATCTGGTGGGAAAACGTCAGCGTTAACGGCCAGACGATACTGGTGCCGCGCCTCTATCTGGCCCAGGCCGACAGCCGCCCGTTGCAGGGTAGCGCGATTGTCGCCGGCCAGGTCAACCTGGCGCAAAGCAGCGGCAACACCACCATTCTGGCTGGACGTGATATCACCACCACTGCTGCGCAGGTCAATGCGCCGGTGCAACGCGATCCCGAATATAAGGCGGTGGCCGATCTCTGGGGAACTTACCCGATGGTCGCGAATGCGGTGGCAGGGGCATTAGTCGGTGGAGCCGTTGGCGCTTATGCACCCGTTCTATTGAATCCAGTGCCTGGACCCTCAGCGGGATTTATTGGTGATGCTGCCGGTTCGATTAGTAGCGAAAAAATAGGTAATAAAATCAAGGATAAAGTTGATAATAAGAATGCCCGGCAGAATGAAAAGTAAGAAAAAGCATGAAGTTACACTGATTAAATTATCCATAGGAATAATATCTTTAGTTGTATGTTTTTTCGTTTTTTTATTTTTAGCAGGAATGGTTATTGATTTTATTTTTGATGGAAAAGTCAGCTTTGAACGTAAATGGCTTCTTAATATATTTGTTGGAAGTATGATCATAGGTGTTGCGGGTGGTACTGGTTCATGGATTTTCGCAAAGATAGACGCCCGCAAGTCTGATCGTGATTAAACGCACCAATCCCGGCCAGAGCGCCGGGATTACTTTTTTATCAGCACGTTAGCTTTCAGTCGCCCGCCGGATGATCAGCCATGCCGGCTGGAAGATCTCCGGGCGCTGATGGCGGAACAAGGCTAACCTGAAAAGATGATTCCGACAGGGGAAGCGCTGCAACAAAAGCCTTTGCGGTGACAATATCAGCAACAAACTGAAAGGCGGGCACAGGAAGCCGAACGGAGAGGAAAAATGGACAATAGATTACGGGCAGCGTTTATCTGGGGAATGGTGTGCTTTCTGTTGCTCTATCGCACCCTGCCATCCGATGTCGCTCAGGGATGGCAGCTGTATCAGCAGTTTAACATCCCGGTTTTACAACTGATCGCCAATGTCAGCGTCGCGCTGTTCCCGGCACTGATGCCACTGGTGTGCTTTTTGTTTTTCACCCGCTATCGCACCCACAATAAAACCGTGCTGCTGATCACTCCTTTTCTCGCATGGCTAACCAGCAAATTTGTCATCCTCGGCGTGCTGTATGTTATTGCCGTCAAAAGTGCAAAAGCTACCGCGTATGCAGAACCGTTTTCCCGTCTGATCCTGCGCATGATCACTCCTGACTGGCTGATTAATCAGCTGGTTTTCGCCCTGACAATTATCGTCTGTAGTTACGCCTGCTGGCGTGAAACCCGCAAATAAGCCCTGCGCGCGGGCCTTATCACCTAAACGTCATTCAGGTTAAATAAATCTTTCATTATCCCCAGCTAACGTACCGCCATTCTGATTCCAGCCCAGAGGGCGCATGAGCTACCTTTCTCTTCACCACATCACCAAAGCCTGGGGCGAAAAAATTGCCCTGAATGACATCAGTTTTATGGCTGAGGAAGGGACATTTGTCGCGCTGCTTGGGCCATCCGGCTGCGGCAAATCGACGCTGCTGCGCACCATCGCCGGACTGGAAACCGCCGACGCGGGCGAAATCCACTGCCGCAATACCCCCATCACCCATCTGCCGCCGTCGCAGCGCAAACTCTCCATGGTGTTTCAGTCCTATGCGTTGTTCCCGCACCTCAGCGTGCAGGAAAATCTGCTGTTTGGCCTGAAGGCGCGTGGGGAAGATAAGCAGACATTTGCCACGCGTCTGGCGGAAGTGAGCAAACTGATGGAGCTGGACACGCTGCTGGCGCGTCTGCCGTCACAGCTCTCCGGCGGGCAGCAGCAGCGTGTGGCGCTGGGCAGGGCGGTAATCGCCAACCACAGCCTGTGCCTGATGGATGAACCGCTTTCAAACCTCGATGCCAAGCTGCGTCAAAGTATGCGTCGGGAAATCCGTGGGTTGCAGAAGAAGCTCGGCCTGACGATGTTGTACGTCACCCACGATCAGACCGAAGCCATGAGCATGGCGGATAGCATCATTCTGCTGAACGACGGTCGCATTGAACAACACGCGACCCCGGACGATCTCTACAACAATCCTGCCAGCGTGTTCGCCGCGCAGTTTATTGGCGCACCGCCGAAGAACATCCTGCCGTTGCAACGCCGGGGCAGCGGCCACTATCTGGGCCAGATGGACTACCCGGTGGTGGACACAGATGCAGACGATGCGCTGAGCCTCGGGTTGCGCGCCGAAGATATTCAGCTGATTGATGCCTCCGACGCCACGCTCACTGCCCATGTCATCAGTTACGAATATATGGGTGCCGACACCCTGTTGGTGTGCGCATTGCCGGGATTCACAGAACCGCTGACGGTAAAAGTGCCGGGAATGAAGCGCTTCGACGAAGGCAGCCAGATCGGCCTGCAATGGTCGGCCGCGAAGCAATACCTGTTTTCCACCGCCAGCGGAAAGCGCTGCGTTCATGCCGAGCAACACATCTTCGAATCAGTAAAAAAATACGCTGTTTAACCGTTGTCCTTTCGATCAGGGAAAAATCATGTCTGCTATTCGTCACTTACGCCTGGCTTCTGCTGTATTGATCGCTACCGTTTCCACGGCTTTCGCCGCCGATCCGGTCAAATTGCAGATGTATTATCCGATTGCGGTGGGTGGCAAGGTCAGCCACACCGTGGATTCGCTGGTTGCCGATTTTGAAAAAATTCACCCGGAAGTCAGCATTCAGCCGGTTTACACCGGTGACTATGCCACGACCGTCACCAAGGCGCTGACCGCCTTTCGCGGCGGCAATGCGCCGCAGCTGGCGGTGATTGGTGATATCGAAGCCTATTCCCTGATTGATGCCGGTGCCATCGTTGCCGCCAGCGATCTGGCCAACGACGCTGAGGGGAAAAAATGGATCGACGGTTTTTATCCGGCGTTCCTGCGTCGCATCGATGGCAAAGTCTGGGGCATCCCGTTCCAGCGCTCAACGGTGGTGATGTACTGGAATAAGCAGGCGTTTGAGAAAGCCGGTCTGGATGGCAACACGCCACCAGCGACCTGGCAGCAGGTGGTGGATTTCGGTAAGAAGCTGGTGATCAAAGATGACAAAGGGGTCAGCCAGTGGGGGATTGAGATCCCGTCAACGCCGAACGGTTACTGGAACTTCCAGGGACTCTCCGCCACTAACGGCGGTCGTCTGGATAACGGTAAAGGCACAGCGGTGAACTTCAACACGCCGGGAAATATCGAAACGCTGCAATGGCTGACCGATCTCGGTCAGAAAGAGGGCGTGTCGCCGAAGGGCGCGATTGCCTGGGGCACCACGCCGCAGGACTTTATCAGCGGCAAAACCGCGATGATGGTCACCACCACCGGCAACCTGACCGGCGTGCGTGATAACGCCAAATTCCCGTTCGGCGTGGCGATGCTGCCGGAGAAAACCCAGCGCGGCAGTCCGACCGGCGGCGGCAACCTTTACGTGTTCAAAAACGCGTCACCGGAACAGCAGAAAGCCGCGATGGCGTTTATCCGCTGGGTCTCCGCACCTGAGCAGGCCGCACGCTGGAGCATTGCCACCGGCTATGTGGCGACGTCGCCAGCCGCCTGGGATACCAGCGTGATGAAAGATTACGTTAAGCAGGTGCCGCAGGCGCTGGTGGCGCGCGAACAGCTGAAATACGCGCAACCGGAACTGTCGACCTACAACAGTGTGCAGATCCAGGACGCGCTCAATCACGCGGTAGAAGCGGCAGTGACCCAGGCGAAGACCCCGGCCGACGCGCTGGAAGCGGCGCAGAAGCAGGCCGACCGTCTGCTGAAGGCTTACCAGTAACCGATGAGCACACTTCTCACCACGGCGGCGGCCAGCCGCCCCAGGTTCTGGTCGTTGCAGCTGTATGGCTACCTGCTGATGTTACCGGCACTGGCTTTCCTGCTGCTGTTTACCCATTACCCGGCGCTGGCAACGCTGTGGGAGAGTGTGTTCAGCGCCGCGCGCAACGGCCATCCGGCCCGTTTCGTCGGTCTGGACAATTATCTCGCGCTGCTGGATGACGATATCTTTATCCGGTCGCTGTGGAATAACCTGTTATATGCGGTGATCACCATCCCGCTCGCAGTGACGTTGTCACTGATGATGGCGCTGGCGGTGAACCGCCATCTGCGTGGCAATGCTCTGGTGCGCGCCGCCTTCTTTATCCCTTCGCTGTTGCCGATGATCGCCATAGCCAATTTGTGGCTGTTTTTCTACACGCCGCAGCTCGGCTTGCTGAACAAGCTACTGGCGCTGTTTTCCCTGCCTGCGGTGAACTGGCTGGGCGAGCCGGGCAGCGCCCTCTATTGCCTGATGGCGGTTTCCGTGTGGCGCGAGGCCGGATTTTTTATGATTTTCTATCTTGCCGCGTTGCAGCAAATCGATCCGCGCCTGAGCGAAGCGGCGGAGATTGAAGGGGCTTCACGCTTCTATTTCTTCCGTCGCGTGCAGTGGCCGCTGCTGATGCCGACCACGCTGTTCGTGCTGATTAACGCCTCGATGAACGCCTTCCGCATTGTCGATCAGGTGATTGCCATGACCAACGGCGGCCCGGATAACAGCAGCAGCCTGCTGCTGTTCTACATCTATCGCACGGCGTTCAGCTTCTGGGATATGCCTGCCGCGGCGGCGATGACGGTGGTGTTGCTGGTGATCCTCGCGACCATCGCGCTGATCAAATTCAATCTGCTGGATAAGCGAGCGCATTACCAATGAGACTTCTGAATCTGGTGATTTGGCTGGCGGCGCTGCTGTGGTTTTTACCGATTCTGGTGGCGCTGTGGGTGGCGATCCATCCGGCGTCGGATCAGGGAACCTTTGCGCTGTTTTCGCCGCTGACGCTGCAAAACTTCGTCAACGCCTGGCACGCTGCGCCTTTTGGCCGCTACTTTATCAATACCACCTTGCTGGTACTGATGATCGTGGTCTGTCAGCTGGTGCTGGCGACCATGGCGGCATACGCGCTGGTCCGCTTCCGAATGAAATATTCCGGCGTGTTGTTTGCGCTGATCCTGCTGCAACTGATGATCAGCCCTGACGTACTGATCCTGAATAACTATAAAACCATTGGCGCGCTCGGCCTGCGCGATACCCTGACCGGCATTGCGCTGCCTTATTTCGCCTCGGCGTTTGCTATCTTTTTGCTGCGCCAGGCGTTTAAAAGCATTCCGCTGGTGCTGGAAGAGGCGGCGATTATTGAAGGGGCCAGCCGTTTTTATATTTTGCGCAGGATCTATATCCCGCTGGCGAAGCCGATTTATATTGCCTTCGCGCTGGTGTCGATCAGCTTTCACTGGAATGATTTCCTCTGGCCGCTGGTGATCACCGATTCGGTCAATGTGCGTCCCTTAACCGTGGGTTTGCAGCTGTTTTCCGCCCCTGAGCAGGGGGTGCAATGGGCGCTGATTGGTGCCGCCACGCTGATGACCACTTTGCCGTTGTTGCTGCTGTTTTTAGTTTTCCAGCGTCAGTTTATTCAGTCATTTATGCGCGCCGGTATTCGTTAAGGAGTTCCCGCTATGTCGTATCCGCATCCGCTCACGCCTCAGCAACATGTTTTACTGGGTGATGTCGCTCAGCTTTATCAGCTGCCTGCGCTGCGTCCGACCGCCCCGGATGACGCCACGCTGCGTTTCGGCCTGATTGCCGACCCGCAGTACGCCGACGTCGATGCGGATCTGGAAAACCATCTTTATTACCGTCACGCGCTGCACAAGCTGCCGCCGGTTATTGCGCAGCTGAACCAGCAGCCGCTGGATTTTGTTGTGACGCTGGGTGATTTGGTGGATCGCCACTGGCAAAGCTACGCGACCTTGCTGCCGCTGTATGATCGGTTACAGCATCCGCATGTGGTGGTTATCGGCAACCATGATGCGCAGACCATCGCTGAGCAGATGTGTCATAGCGTCACGCTGCCGAAAAGTTATTACGCCTTTCGCCTGAAGGGCTGGCGCGTAGTGGTGTACGACGGCAACGATATCAGCCTGTATGGCACTGGCGATGATCGCCAGCAGGCTGAAGGCGTGCTGGCCGATTTACTGGCACGTCAGCAGCCACAGGCGCAACCCTGGAATGGTGCGGTCGGCAGCCAGCAGCTGCTGTGGATTGAGCAGCAATTGCAGGATGCGCAGGCCTGCCATGAGCGGGTGGTGGTGTTTGGTCACTACCCGCTGGCGCCGCACAATACGCATTGCCTGTGGAATGGTAATCAGCTGGCCGACCTTTTTTGCCACTATCAGGTACGGGCGTGCTTTGCCGGACATGATCATCGGGGTGGCTACACACGTATCGGCAGCACCGAATTTTTTATTATGAAAGGGATGCTGGATGGTGCCGATGCCGCGCCTTTTGCGGTCGTGGAGCTGAACGGCGAGACACTGAGCGTGACGGGCTATGGTGGTGAAATCAGCCGTTAAGGTAGCTTCTTACGGAAAAACACTACGCGTTCGGTTTCCTGAAACCCTAATGCCCGATGCATCTTTTGCGATGCAATATTATTAAGGGCCGTATCAGAAGCCAGTTCACGGCAGCCTCGCACGCAGGCCCAGTTCTGAAGCGTGATAATCAGACTCGCGGCAACACCCTGTTTTCTATGGATACCAACAACAAATATCCCCTCCAGAAACGCCACGGGAACATGCGCACAACCGTTGACATAATCATGGCGTAGCGAGCAATCCGCGAAACCGACGGCCTCGCCAGACCCGGTGATGGCCAGCCAGGAGCTGAGTTTTTCAGGATTTAACAGGATATTATTACCATCACGCATGTGCAGCTCGCGGCAATGGTGAGGCCATAACTGCATACGCAGTGTTACCCATTCAGGCAGGGTTGCCGGGTTCATTTGTTGTATTAACATGGTTAACTTCCCTGTTCAGTCAGCAGCCGTGTGATGGCGCTCTTGCTGCTTCTCGTTATCTGTCCTGTGCTAACACCCTGCGGTTAAGAGATGTAATCGCGTCTTCGCAGGCTTGGGGATAGAACAGTCCTGTAATTTGCGCCACTTCCCGCCCCAGGCGTCCGTAGAGCCGAAGGGTAGCCTCAAACGCACGTTGTGCATCCGTCGCATCAAACCGCCCGTAAGTAGCTTGTAGCTCGTCCCACGTTTGCGCATCAGCCCATTGGTTCATATGTAAACCGTGGTGCCAGGTATCTGACGAACCCTGACTACGCGCCAGGGAGTGCCACTCCAGCATACTCAGTAATAGCGTTTTCATCGTGTTATCACGTAGCTTAACCATCCACAGATCACCACGGGCAAGGTATTTGGGGATGTGGAAGGCTTCAAACCAGAACTCTTCTACAGACTGCGTGAATGCAGCCGGTGATGGCAGCGCTCTGGCGGGAACGTGATGGGCTGGTGCCGGTAGCCTTCCCGCCATGCCGGTTTTATCGAGCAGAATATGGTATCCACGCTGGTAGAGTTCGCACAGGCTGGCATTATCAATCATCCTGATGAGGCGCTCCGTGCCCGCCAATGTAAAATCGACTTTTACGCCATCATTATAGATGGCAAGTCGGGTCGCCCATTGCTGGCCCGCCTCAGGATCGAGCCGCAAAACCGTCACCAGCTGCCCCGGTTCACTCAGCCATTTATCTTCAACGATCAGGGCTTCCGGTCGGGAAGTGATAATTTCGATATCAATGTCTGAAAGATCGTCAGCACTATTATCGTTCCTTGCCAGTGAACCGGTAAGGATCAACGCTTCTACATCTTCAGCGCCGCTGGCCCAATGGGTAATCGCGTGTAAACACTTATCACGGGGTTTCATTACATCCCCAATTAAGGGCGCACCGGCATCACCGCCAGCACGCCGAGCAGGGTGAGATGACCGGCGTAGGCATGATAGAAGAAACGACGCGGCCAGAATCGGGTTGCGGAGACACGCGGCAGCGCCGCCACTGCCGCGATAATCAGCAGGGGAATCGCCAGCGAAGGCAGGAGATCATAAACAAGGGTATTTTGATAGCTGCCCGCTGCCGGGATATTCAGCCAGGCCATGGCCGCAAACACCAGCAGTAAAAACAACCGACTTGCCGCCACCGCGCTGATGCAGCGCGCCGCCATGCACAGCAGGCAAAATACGATGCCGGTAAGGCCGTAACTGGCCGGTGTCAGTGGCCATGCCAGCAGCAGCAGAATCGCCAGACCGGCCATTGCGCCATTAGCGCCCCAGCGCGCCGCCCAGCTGAGCATCTGCGTACAACCCGCGTAGGCAAACAGGATGTTAAGCGCTAACCAGGATTGTCCTTTCATCATAAAGGCCAGCCAGAATAGCGGTTGGGTGGCGATCGCCCATAGCCATAAACGTGTAGCGCGCTGGCGCAGACGTGCGGCGTCATCCGGCAGGTTGGCTGCCCAGATAATGGTAAATAAAGGAAAGGCGATATGACCGATGGCGCAAAGCAGCGCACTGCGACCATTTAATAAGATGGTGTTGATGTGATCGGCTAACATCGCCGCCAGCGCGATCGTTTTAATGATATCAGCCTGAAACGGGCTTAACGATTTAACCTGATCGAAAGGCGAAGGGAATCTCAACGAAGTTAGCAACGCGTGCATGGGAAGTCACCGACTCTTTATGTTGTTATTGTATGCCTGTGTTCTGCTTTCACCGAACATTACCCTGAGCTGCATCCTGAGTAAAGCCGGTAATAATCCTAATCAGGTGTTACTGGGGGAGTTAACACATAAGCGTAGCGACGCAAAGCCGGAATATAAAAATGATGTGGGCATTGCCGCCCACATCACCTGACGCGAGAAATCATTTCCTGATCCTCTTAATCGAGATGATCCTCAATTAGATCAGGAAGTCGTCCAGTGATTTTCCGCTATTGAGCGCAGCTTTAATCACCGCAGGGGTACGTCCCTGACCTGTCCAGTTTTTTTCCTGACCATCTTCATCGGTGTATTTATACTTTGCCGGACGCGGAGCACGTTTGTTGCGGGCTTTACCTGCCGACTGTATCGCGCCCAGTAATTCGGTCGGATCGATACCATCGCCTAAAAGCAGCTCACGATACTTAGCCAGTTTTTCTGCTTTCTCACGTCCGGCTGCCTCTTCGGCATCGATAACTTCACGACGCTCAGCCACGATGATTGTTAATTTCTCCAGCATTTCTTCGAGGTCTGTCAGCGGCAGTTCACGCGCCTGCGCGCGCAGGGTGCGGATATTATTTAACGCCTTCAATGGATCACTCATGAACTTCTCCCAAAACATTCTGTGTCGTTGAACGAATAAAATTAGATTGTGTCAATTTTTACAACGCAATTATTAGTAGCGCGTATGACCATACATTTCTGTGTAGAGAAGTACAACACAACTGACGCTGAGAATAAAGCACATTGCATCTCAGTTTTAACTTAATCTGCAAATTGCGGTACAGATGATGGGGTAATTTTAATGCCAGGCCGTTATAAATGACAACATTTAAGAAGCGTCAGCACAAATTCATCATTTATAGTTGTGAGAAGCGTCAAAATGTCTGACGCCGTGTTTAATGTCAGGCCAGGCATAAAGATCCCGGTTGTTTAATGCGATCTCCAGAGGGAGCAATGACTGGGGCGAAGAAGCGTTAATGGGTCAAGTTACCGGGCTTCGTAAATATGAAAGCCTGCGCTTCAGCGAAAAATGCGATAAGGCACAAAATGTGTCGCGGCAGACGGTTTTGCCTGACGGGAAGCCATATCATTTCGCAGTACAGCCATTCAATGACGAAGAAGCGGAATTCCTATGGATATCATCCCGGCGACAGACACACTCAGGCTACAGGCCTATGAGGTCAGGACAAACAGAGAATGTAAACTTCCTGAAAAAATCAGGACAGTGAAAAACAGCCTTAAAACACCACAGAGCGTCAGCAAAAAGAAACCGAAGCGGCCTTATCGGCAAATTACGGCGGTAAATAAGGACAACGCCTTTATAAAAGAGCTGGATAAGCGCTTTGGTGAGTGCTGGGCCATCGCCTGTAAAGTTGATCCTTTTAAGAATCTTTTCACTCAAACCACGCAGATTTCCCGATTGAGGAAACTGCTCAATCAGTTCCCCTGGTGGAAAATTGAGGGGGCGACGGCACGCCAGCTAAAGGACATCTGCCAGCACCATGGCGTAAAGATGGATTATAAAACCGTAAAAGCCGCACTGGATCAGCGGGAGGCGAAAGAGCAATTTGCGCTGACGGATACCAGCGATCCTGATTTCAGTTCACTGGCCAAAGTGATGACCAGAAAATTGAAATATCTTAAGAGCGAACTCACGACGGCGTTTTTAAAAGAACTGGATGAGAAGTGTGAAGAACGCTGGAAAATTGCCTGCGAGATTGATCCCAGTCAGAATCTGGTGAGCCAAAACAATCAGACCGCCCGTATGAGGAAATTCTTAAGCCTGTTCCCTCTATCGCGAGTTGCTGAAGCGAAAGTATCTCAGGTGCAATATATTCTGAATCTGCATGGCATTGTTCTGGGCGACAGATCAATACGTAACCCCCTGAATGAGCGCAAACGGGCCGAAGCGTTGTTTCAGGAGCAAGACCCTCTTCCCCAAGCCTGTCGCATAAAGCCGCAGCCGGGTGTGAGAAAAAAAATTAAAATCACCCTCCATAACGCCAATAAATCCTTTATAGAAAAACTGACCGCAAATTTTCTGCCGCTCTGGCGTAAAACCAGCCAGCCCGATCCTTACGCGAGCCGGGCGAGACGGAAGACGAAGGTTTACCGGATGCGCAAACTCTTTGCACAATTTGACTATAAGGAACTTGAGAATGTCTCCGTAAGCCAGGTTCAGGAGGTGATGAAAACCCAGGGTATCGTGATGAAGAATAAGGAGGTGCAAAAAGCCCTGAAAGAAAGACAGATGGCGGGGGAAGTGCAGGCCCTGGAGAACACGCATGATGCCAGACTGAAAAAAGAATTAAACCACGCCGTGGAGACGGTTAAACAACGGCTGGAAAGTTATGATGAGGCCATCTGTAATGTGACCAAACTGGTATTACTGCAACGCTCGCCTGAATATCAGGTGCTGGGTCTGTCAGAAGCGAAACTGAGATACGCCCTGAAGAAATCAGGATGGACCGTTTCCGAAAACAAATTCATGCTCGCCATGGATATCGTACATGCCAACGTTTCAAATTATGTCGATTGGTTCAGGGAGAATGAACAACTCTTTACCGAAGAGTTGCTGATGAAACACGGACTGCCAAATCAGCTGCGCGTGAGTAACTTTCCCAATCTCTCGACAGCGCAGTTGTTAAGTCTGCTGTTGAACGAAAAACGTTATTACCTGGGATACTGGAAGGTCTACAAAGATCTCAACGACCTTAAAAATCAGGATAATGAATCTGAGGCAACGTTATCTGTGATTAATCCCCAATCCGATCGTTCAGAAACATCTTCTCTGTCAGGCGAGCCGAATAACTGGACGCCGGATGAAATGACATTCTTTGAGCGAAGCCTGTCGCCCGGCTTAGCCAGCAATGTTTTCTTATCGTCGGCTTCGCAGATAAACGTTTATCCCTCTTCTGACGCGCCACTGCACGATATATTAACGATGTACGATCGGGAGCAGTACCCTGCCGTGCCTGACCCGGTATTCACCTGGGATGATCCGGACGCATTACAACATCTTTTGTTTCAGCTCAATCAGGAACTGGAACCCTGACCCGTATTCATTGGCCGACGGGTGCCTCTGTCATTATTGAACTAAACCCATCACTTCACTAAGAAACGGAATGTCTATGGAAACCGATGGCGTCACAAACACCTTTTTACCCGGTACCGCGGCGGGCACCTCTGGCGCAGCGCTTGTCTCAGTGCAAAATGCAAAAAACAGCGCTGCCACTCCGCAAAGTTTTGTTCCGGCCATAACTGTCCCCAGCATCCCCCACGACGAAAGGTCGTGTCTGCCAGCGCTAACCACGAATTTCTCGTTTTACTACAAGGAAGTCTTCCGGACGGCGCCTTATGAATTTTGTCCCAATCACACCAACATCATGCGAAAAATTCTCGACCAGTTCACCGACGCGCAGTTTGAGGGTGTGACGCTGTCACAACTGCTGGATGCCGTACCGCCGGACCCGATTAACAATAAAAAACTGATAAACAGAGACGCCGTAAGGAACGCTTTTAAAGAACGAATGGCGCGGGTGAGTATCGCCAAAAGCCCCGTCACGCCTGGGGAGATCAACCAGGTCAAGTGCCTGTGGCGTCGCTATGGCAACGCCTCCTGTATCGTCGCCAGGGTGGTCATGCTGCGGCGATCGTCCGGGTTTGCTTCGCTGAATCTGTCTGATGAGAAGCTGGCCTTTATTCTCAGCCAACCCGTGTTCGGCGTGACGCAACATAAGCTGAATCTCGCCAGGAAAGTAGTGAGAAAGTACATACCGCCGGATATTCAGGCCTGGCACAGTGCTAATAAGGAATTATTCAGTGAAGAAAACGTCAGGAAGTACACATGGGCCACGCAGCTGAGCATCAGCACGCTCCCGGCGAAGTTGCGGCCGCTGCAATTGTTAAGCCTCCTGCTGAATGAGGTTCGTTATGATGTGGGTATTTCGCTGGTCAGCAGCGCGTTAATCGCAGCCAGAGAGAGACTCCCCAGCGCCGCGGAGGTGGTTGCCATGATATTTGCCGATGCGCCACCGCCCGAAAATACCGCCCCGCCGACAGAGGTGGCCGCGACGCAACCTCAACCCAAACGTCTGAAAGCCAGCCAGCAAGAATTCAGCGCGCCAGAAAGTGTGGCGACGCAGGAGCCGGACATAAATATAGAATCCGTTCTGGCAGAGAGCTGGAGAAAGCTGACAAAAAGGCTCCACGCGGTGACGCTGGTAAAAGAGCTGGTGTACCGGCTCGACGACGAGGTACTTCAGGCGATCACCATCGGGGATGTGGACAATTTTATGCAGGGCAAAGGGGTCGAGTTAAATCAGGGCACGCTCAGCGGCATCCTCGACAGCGCGCGGGCGAAGCCCGCTGCTGAGGTGGTGCAACTGATTAAACACCGCTGGAACGATCCCGACCACCATACGCAACCCATGCCATTCCGGCTCCTCCAACTGCTCAGCCATCCTGATATTTTACGTGCAAACCTGGTGACGCCGGTGCTGAAGCGGGGGCTACAGGAGGCGGGCATCATCATCAGCGTGGCAATAAAGAGGCTGGTTTTTGCGGCCATTGAGGCCCAGATCACGCTGGAGCTGGCGCAATCTTTTGCCGACCACTGCCGGGCCATCGTCAGAGGCGCGCGATCCTGGCAGCTGTTATGGCTGCTGCGTCAATTACCCGCCCGATACAAGGCGATCTCCGAGGAGCAGGTAGTGCTGCTGCTGCAACTGGCGGGGATGCGGATAAGTTTAAGGGGGGTCAAAACGGCGCTGGAAATCTTTCGCGCGGAGACCACGCCCGAGGAGGTGCAGTGGATTGCGGAGGGGCTGGCTGAGTATCCGCGCCCCGCCAACCACAAAAACGCCAGGAGCCATCTGACATGGTTGTACCAGCTACTCGGCCGACCGGGCTATCCGCAGGCGGAAATGCGGCTGGGGCCGGTATTTATCGCGTTGGAACGAAATGATCAGCGTCAGGAGTCACAATATCTGGGCCTGCTTTTGGCCGCGCTCAAAGTTTCGTACCGGCATGAGGATCTGGTCTGGTTTAGCGATAAGTACGATGCATTACAGCCGCAATATTTCCCCAATCAGCCCAAAAGGCTGGCCCAGCTGCTGGTTGGCGAGGAGGTACCGGAGCAGTTAAAACCGTTTAAAACGACATCGCCGGTTTTGCTGCGTTTTCTGTTAGCGACGGATCATGGCGAACCTTTTTCAACGGTGGACCGCGCCATCCGACTTGCCCGCCAGCAAGTCACGGACAGCGCTACGCCGCCTGACAATAAAGAAGAAATCGCCACTGACTTTTTGCCTGAATTTATACCGATGCCGGAAGAGGCCTCCCCGCAGGCAACGTTAATCAACTTTGCGTTGCCTGAATAAGTCAGGCGCGGGCCAGCTTAACCCGCGCCCAGCTTCGCCAGCGCATGATGGAAAAAGCCCACCCGGCCAAAATTTCCAGACTTCAGCGCCAGCGCCAGCGGCGTTTTCTCTGCGGCGAACAGGGCTGGTACGCCAGGATCGATCTCGTCACCCACCCGCAGTTTGCCGAGGTCCAACGCGCTGACCACCGCGCCGGAGGTTTCGCCGCCGCCGACCACCAGACGTTGTATCCCTCGCTCATAAACCAGTTTTTTCGCCGTCTCGCCAAACAAGCGATCAAGCGCTGCTGAAATCGCCGGCTGACCATAGCGCTGCTGGGCCATTTTAATGGTGTCAGGATCGCCGGAGGAGAAGACCAGCGGGCACCGATCCTGATTGGCGATGATAAACGCCACCAATGTCTCCGCATCGATGGTCCCCTCCATCACTGCATCAAGGGCAACAGGCATCACCGCCCAGTGCTTCTTATGTTCTTCAATCTGGCTAAGGGTGGTGCCTGAACAGCTGCCTACGAGGATCGCTCCCGGTCCGGGCAGTGCCGGTTGTGTCGGCTGGCCGCCGCTGGCTTTGCCTGCCTGAATAAAATGATGCGGCAGGGCGCTGGCAATCCCCGAGCCGCCGCTGATCAACCGTGCTCCGGCGGCAGCGATGCCGATGCGGGTTAAATCCTGATCGGTGATCGCATCGGTCACCAGCAGAGCGGCGTCGTCACCCTGCAATGCCTGACGTATCGCCTCGCTGCCCTGCATGACCTGCTGCCAGCTGATAAAACCAACCGGCGTGCTGGCCTGACGCGCCAGCACCCGACGGATATCCGCATCGGTCATCGGGGTGAGGGGATGATGTTCCATGCCGGATTCATTCAGCAGGCGGTCACGCACAAAAAGATGTCCCTGATACAGCGTGCGGCCCATTGCCGGAAAGGCCGGACAGACGATAACGCGACGCGCGCCCAGCCTCGCTGCCAGCGCATCCAGCACCGGGCCGATATTGCCGTCATCGGTCGAGTCAAAAGTGGAACAATATTTAAACACGATCTGCTCGCATCCCTGATCCAGCAGCCAGTCGCAGGCCGCCAGTGACTGACGCACCGCCTCAGCGGCGGGGAGAGAGCGGGATTTCAGCGCTACCACGCCCGCCTCGACATCCGGCGCGGCCGGTTGCGTTGGCAGGCCGAGATACTGCGTGGTACGCAGGCCACCTTCCGCTGGCAACCCTTTGGACAGGGTCACCGCGATATCGCTGGCACCGGTAAAATCATCGGCAATCACCCCGATCAACATAATGCGGCTCCTTTTGCGGTTACCAGCCGCTTCATTTTATCCACCGCCGCATGGGGTGCGGTGAGTACCGGGACGCTGAGCTGGCTTCTCACCGCGTCGGCCGCCTGGGAGGTGGAAAAATGCGCCAGCATAATCACATCACAATGGCTGAGCTGCGGCGCAGCCTGTGCCACCAGATGGTTATGGCGTGCCACATCGCCCTGACGCAGCAGATCGATGGCGTCCGGCACCAGCACCGTTTCCAGCCGGGCAGGGGAGCCGGTCAGCGAGGCGTAATGGTCGAATTCGTCCTTCATGGTGACCAGCGACGGGCCGAAGGTAGCCAGCATCCCTATCCGCTGCCCCTGTTGCAGCGCCGCTTCGAACATCGCTTCGTTAGGTTTCAGCACCGGAACCGGCACGCTTTCCGCCAGCGCATCGATCGCCGGGCCGAACGCCGAGCAGGTGACAAGAATGCCCTGCGTCTGCATGGCATAGCCGTATTGGCCGAGGGCGACAAAGCGATCGATGAGGGTCGGCGACAGCCGTTCTTCCTTCGCCCGGTCAAGGGTCAGGCCGTCATCCAGCAGATTGACCACCTCGGCTTCAGGCCAGTTAGCGCGGAAAGCGCTTTGCACCGGTGCCATCGCCACCGGCGTTGCGTGCAGTAAAACAATTCGTGTTCCCATCATTATCCCCATCACCAGGCTGTTGAGCTGTATCTCTACAACACCATAACTTGCGCAACATGAAAATGTAAGTGCTTACAAAATTACTCACAAGGTGACAACGATCACATAAAAAAACATCATTTCTGTCAGGATTAAGTGGGATGCATTCATTGGAATGCGCAATTTGAAATCGCTTACACGCTGAGAGCGCACTATGACAACACATGGAGAGACGACCCCGTTAAGCAGAGCGGTGACCCCGGAAGCGCAGGCCCGCCCGGCGAATACGGTGCCACGGCAATTTCGCGATCTGCTGGCGCTGGAAGACTTTGAACGACATGCGCGTAAACGCTTACCCAATATGATTTATCAGTACGTGGCGGGCGGCGTGGAAACCGGACGGGGGATCGCTGCTGCGTATGAGGCCTATCAGCAATATGTTTTTGTGCCGCGAATGTTCCGCGACGTGTCAGGGCGTGACCAGAGCGTCAATCTGTTTGGTCATCACTGGTCGCATCCGTTTGGCGTCGCGCCGCTGGGCGGTGCCTCGTTCGTCAGCTATCGCGCCGACATCATGCTGGCGCGCGCGGCGCGCGCCATGAACGTGCCGATGATTCTCAGCGCCTCCTCACTGATCCCGCTGGAAGAGGTGATTGCCGAGAACCCGAACGCCTGGTTTCAGGCCTATCTGGCGGGTGACCAGCCGCGCATCGATCGGCTGGTGGATCGCGTCGCCAACGCCGGATATCAGACGCTGGTGGTCACCGGCGATACGCCGATGCTGGGTAACCGCGAGCACAACACGCGCAGCGGTTTCAGTATGCCGATCAAAATCACGCCGCAAGTGATGTGGCAAAGCGCGCTCAGCCCGCGCTGGTTGCTTGGCACCGTGGCACAAACCTTTATGCGTCACGGTGCGCCGCACTTTGAAAATACCGATGCCGAACGCGGGCCACCGATGATGTCAGGCAAGGTGCGTAACACCAACGCACGTGACAGGCTGAGCTGGAAGCATGTCGAAGCGATCCGCAAAAAATGGCCGGGCAATCTGGTGATCAAAGGTCTGATGTCGCCGGATGATGCGTTTATCGCCCGCGATCTCGGGGCTGACGCGGTGATCCTCTCCAACCACGGTGGTCGTCAGCTCGACCATACCGTGCCGCCGCTGCATACCCTGGCGGAGATCGCTGCTGCTAAAGGCAATATGAAGGTGATTATCGACAGCGGCATCCGCCGTGGCACCGATGTGATGAAAGCGATGGCGCTCGGCGCTGATTTTGTTTTCCTTGGCCGTCCGTGGCTGTACGGCGCGGTGATCGGTGCACAGGCGGGTATCGAACATGGTATGCATATTCTGCGCGATGAGATCGACCGCGATATGGCGTTGATAGGCGTAACCCATCCCGCGCAGCTGGATAAATCGCTGCTGCGCCGCGCCCCGTTTTTTGCCCGTGAGGAGGCGTAATGTCGGCATTAACCCTGTTTAGCGCGCTGACGATCCGCGCGCCGTTCGATCGTCTCGTGACGCTCTGGCAGGCTACGTATCCGCAGGTCGGGCTGAATTGCCACTGGCATCCCAGCAGCGTGATTGAGAACAAAATCAACGCCGGAAACAGCGGGGATGTGGTGATTGCCACGGTTGAGACGCTGGACCGGCTGATAGCGGCAGGACTGGCCGACGGGCACAGCCGTATCGAGCTGGTGGATTCCCCGATTGGCCTGGCGGTGCGTCACGGCGCGCCAAAACCCGCCATCAACGATACCGCGGCGCTGGTGCAAACCCTGCTGGCGGCGCGATCGGTGGCGTGGTCAGCAGCGGGCGCCAGCGGCGTCTATTTTGCCGACCTGCTAAAAACGCTGGAGATTGATGCCGCGCTGCGCGCGCGCGGTACGGTAATCCCGGCGGGTTTCACCGCTGAACAGCTGGTCAGCGGCAGGGCGGATTTGGCGGTGCAGCAAATCAGCGAGCTGCTGATGGTGGAGGGCATTGAGATAGTCGGGCCGCTGCCGCCGGAGGTACAGCGCCCTATTTCGCTTTCGGCGGCGGTGCTGACAAGCGCCGCACAACCGCCAACTGCGGCCAGGCTGCTGGCCTGGCTGAAGACCCCTGCCGTGACGGATATCTTCAGCCATTACGGGCTGGTGAGCCGTCATTAACCTGTCTGGCGGGGCACCGAACCACTGCTGCCCCGTACAATCAGTTCGGTTTTGATCTGCGTGTGGCGCTGCGCGGGCTGGTTGTTCAGCGTCGCCAGCAGGTATTCAGCGGCGTGCACGCCGATGGAGGCCAGATCGACGCGCATGGTGGTCAGCGGATGGTCCAGATGCTCGGCGTATTCGTAATCGTTAAAACCCACAATCGAGATGTCATTGGGGATGCGCAGGTAGCGTTCGCTGGCCGCGCGCATCGCGCCAAAGGCCAGCAGGTCGTTGCCGCAGATGATGGCGGTGGGCGGCTCAGGGCCATCCAGCAGGGTGAAAACCGCCTTACGCGCATCGTTCATGCTGTATGCATTATCAATCAGATGGCTATCCGGCAGCGTCAGCCCCTGTTCCGCCAGCGCTTTGCGCGTGCCATACAGACGATCGGAGATACGATCGTTCGAAGGCGGTGTCCCGACAATCACGCCAAACCGGGTGTGTCCCAGCGCCAGCAGATGGTTAGCAATGGTCTGGGCGGCACCTTCGCTGTCATACCCGACGCAGGGTTTTTCGCTATCCTGGGAAAAGGTCTGCACGCAGGGTAAATCCTGGAGCGTAATGCGCTCCCACAGCCGGGGATGGTGGGTATGGCCCACCAGCATCAGGCCATCGATCCCATACTCAATCAGTTTGTTGACCTCTTTCAGCTCGATATCGGGATCGAAATTGGAGTTCGCCAGCAGCAGGGTATAGCCCGCGTCGTGGATCAGTTGCTGAAACGCGGCCAGCGGACGGGAAAAGGTTTCGGTAGCCAGCGTCGGCACCACCGCACCAATCGTCATGCTGCGGCGTGAGGCGAGGGTGCGCGCCGCGCGGTTGATGACGTATCCCAGCTCCTCACATGCCTTCTCCACGGCCGCACGACTCTTCGCCTTCACGGTAGAACTGCCGTTCAATACGCGTGAGACGGTAGCGGTAGAGACACCGGAAAGATGGGCGACATCCTCCAGCGAGACGCGTCCGGATCCATTCTGCTTTTCACTCATCAAGTCACTCCTGTTGAAACAGTGAGCTTGCCCACAAAATTTGCAGGCAACTGCACCTCAATTTTGAAAGCGCTTACTTTTGCCTTGACTCCATTTTGTAATCGCTTACTTTTTACATCATGTTATCAGGTTGGGGGTGCCTGCTCACGTTTTATTAACAGTTTCATGACGTCTCCCCCTGGTTGTAAACAAAAAGTCTCTGATGACCGCCGCGCGGCAGCAGAGCCTGTTGTTACTCATCAATAAATCATAAAGGAATTCACCATGCGCAGATATCCACGTATTCGCTGGTTGATGATCGTGTTCTGCTTTTTCGCCATCGCTATCAACTACATCGACCGTATCAACCTGGCGATTGCCGCTCCCCACATCAAAGCTGACCTCGGGCTGGATGATGTCAGCATGGGGCTGATTCTTGGGGCTTTCTTCTGGACCTACGCGCTGCTGCAAATTCCGGCGGGGCGCATTATCGATAAACTCGGCACCCGTGCCGGCCTGGCGTTAGCTGTCGGCTGGTGGTCGCTATTTACCGTGTTTACCGCGTTTGGTAAAGGCTTCACCTCCATCTTTGCGGCACGCCTGATGCTCGGCGTGGGCGAGTCCGGCGGCTATCCGGGGTGTGCCAAGGTGGTGTACAACTGGTTCGCGAAGCGGGAACGCGCCACGGCCAGCGGCATCTTCGATGCCGGTCCGCGTGCCGGTAGCGCGCTGGCGCTGCCGCTGGTGGCCTGGCTGATCAGCACCTGGGGCTGGGAAACTTCATTTATGGTGACCGGGGCCATCGGCCTGGTATGGGTGGCAATCTGGCTGGTGTTCTACCGCGAACCGGAAGAGATGCAAGGGCTGGACGAAACCGAACGCCAGAACCTGCTGAACGATCGCGCCGCGCCGACGTCCCACGACAACGACAACGTGAAGATTGGCGCGCTGTTCCGCTACCGTACGGTGTGGGGCATGATGATCGGCTTCTTCTGCATGAACTTCGCCACCTATTTCTTTGTCACCTGGTTCCCGACCTATCTCACCATGGCGCACGGTTTCTCGCTGAAAGAGCTGGGCACGCTGGGGGCCATCCCGGCATTGATGGGCATTCCCGGCAGCCTGCTGGGCGGCGTGGTGTCGGACTGGCTGTATCGCAAAGGCTTCAGCCTGACCACCGCGCGCAAAACCTGTCTGATCGGCGGCATGTTGCTCTCCTCGGTGATCGCCTTTGCCGCCTTTACCGACAGTATCACGGTGATCCTGACGCTGTTCTCCCTGACCTACGCCGGACTGGCGTTTACCGCCGCCAATATCTGGACCTTACCGGCTGACGTGGCGCCGGGTTCCGGTTATGTGGCCACACTCGGCGGTATCCAGAACTTTGCCGGGAACCTCGCCGGGATCGTTACCGCTTCCTTTACCGGCCTGATGCTGACCCTGAGCCACGGCTCCTTCGTTATCCCGTTGCTGGTGGCGGGCGGCATCTGTCTGTTCGGTGCCCTCAACTTCATGTTCATCATCGGCAAAATCGAACCGCTCAAACTCGCCCCGGCTGACGGCGTGCGTGCAATGGCCACAGCCAGCAAATAAGGAGATCCCCTATGAAAAGTGAAAACCAGATACGTGATGAGATCGTTCAGGTCGGCGCTGACCTGTTTAACCGCGGCTACACCACCGGCACCGCCGGTAATATCAGCGCGCGGCTGGAGGATGGCTGGCTGATTACCCCGACCGACGCCTGTCTTGGTCATCTGGCACCAGAACGCATCGCTAAGGTTAACCGCGACGGCGAGTGGGTCTCCGGTGATAAACCGTCGAAAACGCTGCTGCTGCATCGCCAGATTTACGACCGTAATCCAGACGCGCACGGCGTGGTGCACACCCATTCCACGCATCTGGTGCAGCTGACGCTGGCCGGGGTATGGCAACGCGACAGCATTCTGCCGCCGCTGACGCCGTATCAGGTGATGAAGGTGGGACGCATCCCGCTGATTGGCTACTGCCGCCCCGGTCATCCTGCGGTGGCGGAGCAGGTGGCCGGGCTGGCGAATGCGGTACGCGGCGTGATGCTGGAACGCCTCGGGCCGGTCATCTGGGGCGACTCGGTCTCTGCCGCCAGCTTTGCGCTGGAGGAACTGGAAGAAACCGCGCGTCTGTGGCTGAACTGCGTGGACAAACCTGCCGCGTTGCCGCCAGCGGCAGTGGCGGAGTTGTGCCAGCACTTCAGCACCCGCTGGTGATTCCTTCCCGCTATTCATTAAGAGAAAAACATGAAAAAAATCGTATTTGCGGCAGGCATGATGCTGTTTGCTTCATCATTGATGGCGCAGGAAAAACCAAGCTACGTGTATGTCTCCAACGGCGACAGCGGCACCGTCACCGGCTACAGCCTTGACAAAACCCACCACCGTCTGCACCCGATCGGCGCCTGGCCAACCGGACTGAAAAGTATGCCAATGGTGGTCTCGAACGATAAAAAGACATTGTATGTCTCGGTACGCAGCCAGCCTTATCACGTCTCAGCATGGCGCATCGGCGCGGATGGCACGCTAAGCCATTTCGCCGATACGCCGCTGCCGGAAGCGATGGCTTACCTGGCGCTGGATAAAACCGGTCGCTTTCTGCTGTCGTCCTCGTATGGCGGCGACCTGTTCAGCATCAACCGCATCGCTAATGATGGCAAAGTGGAAAGCGCGCCCGTGCAGGTGGTGCATACCGGCAAACGCGCTCACTCCATCCAGACCGATCCCAGCAACCGTTACCTGTTTGTACCGCTACTGGGCGCCGATCAGCTGCTACAGTTTCGTTTTGCTGCCGCCAGCGGCACAGTCAGCGCCAACACGCCCGGCTTTATCAATATCCAGCGTGAAGCGGCCAGCGGGCCACGCCATTTTGTCTTCGCACCGGCGCGGGATGGCAAAGGAGAGCAGAACATGTATCTGCTGACCGAAATGGCGGGCAATATCTCGCGCCTGACGCTGAACGATGACGGCACCATGACCGAACATGAAGCGACACCAGCGCTCGATCCGGCGATTGCGCAACATATGCAACGCGGTGAGGCGCGACCGCTGACTGGTGACGACGATCTGCCGCCGTCGGCCAAACCGCGCCTGTGGCAGGCCGATATTCATATCACACCGGACGGACGTTTCCTCTATTCCACTGAGCGGACCAGCAGCCATATCACCGCCTTTCGCATCGCAAAAGATGACGGTCGTCTGCAATTAATTAACAGCACGCCAACCGAAACGCAGCCGCGCGGGTTTGCTATAGATAATAGCGGGCGTTATTTAATCGAGTCCGGACAGAAATCGAACCACATCGCGCTTTATACCATTAACCAGGAGAGTGGCCGGCTTTCTTTAATTGAGCGAGTACCCACTGGCGCGGGCGCTAATTGGGTGACCATTGTCGAGTGATTAAGCATCAATGCCATTACGTCCGGTGATAAATAGCTTTAAACAAGGAGTTTTCATGTCCGAAATTCGCCCGGCGCTGCTGCGCGCCGCTTTATTTTCTGCCTTATTGAGCGTGGGATTATCGACTTATGCGGCAGAAACCGGGGTTGCCACCCACCTTGAGCCGCTGCATCACGTGATTCTGGAAAATAAATACGTCACCGTGATGCGCGTGCTGATCCCGCCGGGACAAAGCACCTTTTTTCATGAACAACATCTCGATTATGTGAATACCCATATCGAAGGCAGTCCGGTGAAAATTGAGTATCCGAATAAACCAGCAAACAACACCGAAATGAAAAGCGGCAACGTTAAATTTGGTGCACATCAGGGTAAATCGGAGACGGACAAAGTCACTAACACCGGTAATAACGTCAACCATCAGGTCGCGTTTGAGATCAATATTCCCGGACCGCAGCATTTTGGCGGCGCTACCCGCCCGGCCAGCACGGCGTTTCAGCAGGTGTTAGATAAGCCAACGGTGAAAGGCTGGAAAGTGACGCTGAAACCGGGAGAAAGCACCGGCGACTATGTGCAGCATGGCCCCGGCGTGCGGGTGTTCTTTACTGAAGGCCGGGTGCTGATTGCCGATCATGCGCATCCGAACCGGGTTAAAGAAGTGTGGGTGCACCCTGGTGATGCCTTCCTCACCGAGCCTGGTCGCGTCGATCTCACGGCCGGTAGTGACCAGAATATCGTCTTTAATGATTATGAGTTGTTGTAGCCAATTTAAAATTGTTTCATTTATGTATCTATAACGTAATCAGATTTCTGATAATGTGTATCCCTGCGGAAAATACCGCAGGGATACGATCACAATTTAAACAATTCTAATTATTATTTACCGGAAGCAATTAAAATGAAGGCAAGAAAGGTTAGACGGTGTTGTCTGCCTTTCGCGTTGAGCATGTTGTTGTCAGCCACATTTTCAGCCCACGCTGAAAGTGCGACTGACGCTGCGACGCTTATTGCGAAAGGCAAGTATCTGGCTATTGCAGCAGACTGTGGAGCCTGCCATACCCCACCAGAGAAAGGGGCTGCCATGAGTGGGGGATATATTATCTCCTCACCGCTGGGCAATATCATTTCGAGTAATATTACGCCATCAAAAATCGCAGGAATTGGTAATTATAGTGAAGCCGATTTTGCTATGGCGGTCAGGGAAGGAATTAATAAACAGGGTCAGCATCTGTATCCGGCGATGCCGTATACTTCTTATGCAAAAATTAGCGATGAAGATATTCATGCGCTTTACGCTTATTTTATGCACGGGGTAAAGCCGGACGATAATATTCCTGCACAAACTGATTTACCTTTCCCGTTTAATATCCGTGCCAGCATGTTCGCCTGGAATCTGTTGTTCGCGGATAACGCGCGATTCACCCCGCAGGCGGCTGCATCAGCGGCAGTGAATCGTGGTGATTATCTGGTCAATGCGCTGGCCCACTGCGATACCTGCCATACACCGCGCAATGCGCTAATGGCGCAGAAAAACGACCAGGCGCTGGCAGGCGGCAGCCTGGGCAGCTGGTATGCGCCGAATATCACGCCGGATCGCGTGGCGGGGATCGGTAACTGGAGCGATGCCGAGATCGCCCAATACCTGAAAACCGGGCATGTGGCGGGCAAAGCCCAGGCGGCGGGACCGATGGCCGAAGCGGTGGAGCACAGCCTGCAATATCTGTCGGATGACGACATCAATGCGATGGTCGCCTACCTGCGGCAGATCCCGGCGGTAAGTCAGTCAGGCACTGAGTCGCGTGATCATCAGGGGCAACCCGCCAGCGACGAAGCGGCGCAACGCGCCAGTAAAAACCCTGATGCGGGCTGGCAGGTTTACGCCAGCACCTGCGCCAACTGCCATCAGCCGGATGGCGCGGGCAACGCCATCTATCCTTCGCTGTTTCACAACTCCGCCACCGGCGCGGCGCAGACCGATAACCTGATCGCCGCCATCCTGTACGGCGTGCATCGTAACGTCGATGGCAAACCGGTAGATATGCCGGGCTTTGGCCCGGATGGCCTGTTTACCGATCGTCTGACCGATCAGCAAATCGCCGACGTCAGCAATTACGTGCTGAAAAACTTTGGCAATGCCCAACTCAGCGTCACCGCAGATCAGGTGAAAAGCGTACGCGAAGGGGGCGAACGCCCGCTGATTGCCCGTGTTGCGCAGTCGCTGGTCTGGGGCGGCGCGCTGGTGGTGCTGATCATCATTGTGCTGGCCGTTCTGATTTCGCGCAGGAGAAAACATCATGGCGCATAACATTTCCCTTTCACGACGTCGGTTGTTACAGGGGATGGGCATCCTTTCGCTGGGTGCCATGTGCAATACGATTTTCCCGGCTCGCGGTCTGGCGGCGGAGCAGATGGCGGATAACCCGTTCCTCGCGGTATCCGGTTTTCTTGTCAGCCGTCCGGTCAGCCCGATCCTTGGTCAGCGCTACTACGCGGCGCTGATGCGTCACGATGCGCAATTCAGCCAGAAACTGGCGGCGCTTAACAGCGTGTTGCAACAGCAGAAATTTGCCCACGTCGATGATTTCCTTGCCGTAACCGCCAGTGATAATCCTGTCTGGCAAACCGCGCGCACCCTCATCTCCGCCTGGTATTCCGGGGTGGTGGGCGAGGGTAGCGACCTCGAGCTGATTGCCTATGCCGATGCCCTGATGTATCTGCCCACCCGTGATGTGCTGGTGGTGCCGACCTATGGCGGCGGACCTTTCTATTGGGCAGTAACGCAACCGGGCAAAGTGGCAACAGCAGGAGAACGCGCATGAGTGCAGCAAAAAAAGATGCAGACGTCATCATCATTGGTTCTGGCGTGATGGGCGGTCTGATTGCCACCCAACTGGCGAAAGCGGGCAAGTCAGTGATCATTCTGGAGGCGGGGCCGCGCGTTTCGCGTCAGGAGATCGTTGAACGCTTCCGCAATTCACCGTTTAAGATGTCACTGACCAACATCAAATTGCAGGGCGTGGGGTCGCCTTATCCCAACCCACCGCACATTCCCTCCACCTACGGCGATTATCTGCAACAGGTGGGGCCGGTGAAGTATTCCACTAAGTATCTGCGCGTGGTGGGCGGCACGACGTGGCACTTCGGCTCGGCGCTGTGGCGCATGATCCCCAACGATTTCAAACTTAACACTCTGTACGGGCGCGGGCGCGACTGGCCGTTTGGTTATGATGAGCTGGAGCCGTGGTATGGCAAAGCCGAGCATGAACTCGGCGTGTCTGGCGTGGATGGACAGGACGAAAGCGGACAGGGCGGTAAAGCCTGGCCGCCGCGTTCCACCCCTTTCCCGATGCCGGGTTTACCTACCAGCTATATGTTCGACCGGCTGAGCGACATGCTGGGCAAAGGGGGCTATAACCCGGTGCTGGAACCGAACGGTCGTGCCACGAAACCCTGGGGTAAACGTCCGATGTGCGCCGGGAACAACAACTGCAACCCGGTGTGCCCGATCGCCGCCAAGTACGATGGCTCGATGCATATCGATGAGGCCGAGCGGCTGGGGGCGACGCTGCTGGATAATTCGGTGGTCTACCGTATTGAAGCGGGTGACGACGGGAAGATCACCGGCGTCTGGTACAAAAAACCGGATGGCTCGGAACATCATCTGACTGCCGATTATTTTGTGCTGGCGGCGTACGGCATCGAATCGCCGAAGCTGCTGCTGATGTCCACTTCGGATAAGTATCCCAACGGCATTGCCAACTCTTCCGATCAGGTGGGGCGTAACCTGATGGGGCATACCGGTATCAGCATGAACGTGATGATGGCGGAAGATGTCTGGCCGGGCCAGGGACCCACCGAGCTGCTGGTGTATCTCAACAACCGTGATGGCGCGTTCCGCAAGGATTTCCCCAGCTACAAGATCAAGGTGCGTAACACCGTGCCGACCGCCGATTACACCGCCTCGCTGATCGCCAAAGGGGTGCTGGGATCGAAGCTGGATGAGGAGATCCGTCGTCAGTCGGCGCGTTCGCTGAATTTCGCGATCGACTTCGAAACGCTGCCCTTGCCGGAAAACCGCGTAACGCCAAGCAAAACCAAAAAGGATGCGATTGGTATTCCGCTGCCGGAGATTTATTACAGCGTCACCGATTACTGGCACGCGGGTAAGGAGGAGGGGATTAAGGATTTTAACAAATTCGCCGAACTGCTGAATGCGGAGATTCTGTCTATCGACACCAAATATCAGGATCGTCAGCACATCATGGGCACCACCATTATGGGCGATGATGCGAAAAACTCGGTGGTGGACAGGGATTGCCGTACGCATGACCATGCTAATTTGTGGATCGCCGGAACCAGCGTAATGCCTTCTGCTTCATGTATGAACCCGACTCTGACCGGCGCGGCGCTGAGCCTGCGTCTGGCGGAGCATATGCTGAAAACAATGGGTTGATGTCTGCGACCCGGTCTCAGGCCGGGTCGCCATGAATGGCGACCCTACGCGTGAGTCTTGTCGGATGCGCATCTGGATTGGGCAATTCATTACCTAGGGTGCGCATTTATGCGCACCCTAAAGGGTTACACCTCATGCCAGCAATGGGTGAGCGGGCCTCCAGTCCCCGCGCTATCCGGGAAAGGCAGCTGGCTGATGCGTTGTTAATTGATCTGCTCAGGTATTTTTTAATTTTCTAATATGTTAGGGACGTGCGTTTTATTAGGGATTAATTAAATATTCCCTAAATAAATAAAGCTGATGCGTCGCCGCCAGTTTTTTCATAAGTTAATATTTCCGCAAGCGCAGAATCTTATTGTCTACAATGTATCTTTATAAACCACACCAGAAAGGCTCTCACATGAAAAAACTTTCCTTATTGGCCATCGTCGCCGCCACGGCGCTGCTGGCGGGCTGTGCCAGCGATTATATTATCCAGACACGCAGCGGCGAAATGATTGTCACCAAAGGCAAACCGGAAACGGACAAGGCGACCGGACTGGTAACCTATAAAGACGCAGGCGGCAATACTCACGAAATTAACCGCGACCAGATTAAACAAATGATTGAGAAGTAACCGGGAATGCCGGTACGTCAGTACCGGCACAGCCATAAATATTGCGTCAACATTGCCGATAACCCTGGCAGGAAATGATTTTCACTGCCAAGGGAGAACATCGGTCGCCATGAAAAGAGTAGAACGTGATTTTGTGAGCCTGTTTAACTGTCTCTGGTATCAGGATTTTCCGGTGCGGGAAGGACAGTATGTCAACCGGGCTAACTGGACCATCCATATCGGGCTGGTTATTCGCCAGTGCGCGAATTTATTAGGCGCTAAAGCCTATTTTGAGCAGGGCAACAGAACCGACGCGGTAATGAAGTACCCGGACGATCAGATCCTCTCCAATGTCGAATGGGAGTGGATCTCGGCCTATAAGCCAAAGGTGAACGAGCTGGATAAGCTTAAGGAGAAGTGGGAGGAGCCGTTTTTCAGCACCTTTATTTCTTATAGCCAGAAAGAACATGTGCAGACGGTGATCCAGCGGGCCAGCAAAATCTGGGGCGATAGCGATAAGGCCCTGATATTTTTTCTGATCACCTTCCATACCGAAAAAGGCCATCGCGCCTTTGATGAACTGCAAACCCATGTTTTCGTGCGCGGCCGCCATAAGCGCATCCGCAAGCAACCGGCTTTGCCGTGGAACATCGTGCGCAGCAAATTCAATGAAGCCGTCGATGCGGATATCGGGTGAGACAGTCTGGCCGGTCACTCTGACCGGCCATCACCTCAGTTAAAACGTTCAGGACGAAATGTTGCCAGCATCGGGTGTTTCTCGCCGCTGATGATCTCCTGGGCCAATAATTCGCCAGCAATCAACGCCAGGGTAGCACCCGAATGGGTGAAGGCGACAAAACAGCCTGGCACCTGCTGCAATTCGCCCAGCACCGGTTCACCGTCACCGGGGATCGGTTTGTATCCCATCTTCCAGCTCTGCGCCTGCAAGGGCGTGTCGTTCAGCAGCAGTTTATCCGCCTCCTGCACCAGCTGGTTAACCACGCTCTCATCGATATGAAAACCGCCATCCGCCAGCGGCAGGATGTCGTTTTCATACCAGTCATGATCCAGCGCCAGCGTGTTGCCCGGATTTGGCCGCACCGCGGCACGCGGCGTATTCAGCACCGCGTGCAGATCCTGATCGGCAGGCGCGGTGATCACCAGCATCGAGAGCGGCGAACCGTTGGGAATGGTGACGCCGAGCGGGGCTACCACGTCGGGCGTGGCGGGCCCGCAGGCCACCAGCACCGCATCGGCGCGGAATTCACCTTTTGCACAGCGCACGCCGCAGGCGCGGCCCGCGTGGGTTAACACTTCGCCCTGGCTAGCGTGTTCGATAATTTCCGCTCCGAGCGCGCGCAGCTGTTGCGCCAGAAAGGCGACCAGATGCGGCAGACTGACCCAGCCTTCGCCCGGATTGAAAATCGCCTCGCCGGTCAGCGCGGCAGGATTAACCTGCGGCAGATGGTTGTTAGTGACGAGGTGTGAATCGTAGCCGTGCGCCGTCTCATACGCATGGCGCGCGTGGAGGGCGGCGTTCGCGCTGGCGCTCCAGAACACGCCGCCGTCAAAACGCAGCCAGTCGCGTGTGGGATCGTCAGCAAACAGCGTCCGATAGCGATCGATGCCCGCCATGCGTAACGCATGGTAGGCTTGTGAACGCTCTCCGGCAGAGTTGAGCCACGACAGCGACCGGCCAGAGGCGCCGGAGCATAGCTCAGCCTCGGTGATCAGCGTCACCGCCGCGCCCCGTTTCGCCAGCTGCAACGCGCTGGATACGCCGAGCACGCCGCCGCCCAGCACCACTACACGAGCCTGATTTTCTACCGCCATTGTTCGATTCCTTGTTCACAGCACTTCAGAAAGAAAACGTTGCAGACGCGGCGACTGAGGAGCATCAAACAGGTCGGCAGGGGTGCCAACCTCGATAATCTCGCCTTCGTCCATAAACACCACCTGATCAGCGACTTTGCGGGCAAAACCCATTTCGTGGGTGACCACCACCATCGTCATGCCGCGTCGGCACAGGTCGGCCATCAGGGTCAGCACGCCTTTCACCAGCTCGGGATCGAGCGCCGAGGTGGCCTCATCAAACAGCATTACCTCCGGGTCCATCGCCAGCGCGCGGGCAATAGCGACTCGCTGCTGCTGGCCGCCGGAAAGATCGCGCGGATGATGATCGGCACGCTGCCCCAGCCCCACGTCGTCCAGCCGCTGGCGCGCAATCGCCATCGCCTGCGCTTTCGGCAAACCTTTGACCTTCCACGGCGCCAGCGCCACGTTCTCCAGCGCGCTGTGATCGGGGAACAGGTTGAAGTGCTGAAACACCATGCCGATACGCAGACGCAGCGCGTCGGGTTTATCGCGCAGCACCGAGCGCCCGGCCAGCAGCACGTCACCGGATTTTGGTTCGTGCAGCCGGTTGATGCCGCGCAGCAGGGTGGATTTGCCCGATCCTGAGGGGCCGATAATGCAGGTGGTGGTGCCTGGCGCAACGCTGAGCGACACCCGGCGCAGCACCTCAATCGGTCCATAAGCCAGCGACAGCTCGCGCAGCTCAAGGCTGGCGCCTTTCCAGCTCGCTTCGTTCATGATTGCCCCCGGTCACTGATTAACAGCGCTTTGTTGGATCGCTTTTGCACTTCTTCCACCTCCTTCAGGCCGCTTTGTGGCGACGTCAGACGGCGGCGTCCGGTGCGGTAGCGCACGTCAACGTAGTTCACCATATGCGTCAGCGGCACGGTGATAATCAGATAGAACAGACCGGACATCATCAGCGGCGAGAGGTTGCCGGTCAGCACTGCCGCATCCTGGCCGACGCGAAACAGTTCGCGCTGGTTGGTCATCAGTCCCAGCAGGTAAACCAGCGAGGAATCTTTGATGATGGCGATGAACTGGTTAACGATGGCGGGCAGCACGCGGCGAATACCCTGCGGGATCACCACCAGCCGCATCGCCCGGCTGTAGCTCATGCCAAGGGCGCGACAGGCTTCCATCTGCCCGCGTTCCACGCTCTGAATTCCGGCGCGGAAGATCTCGCCCATATAGGCGCTGGCGATCAGACTGAGCGCAAAGATGCCAAGCGGATAAGGGGAGGGACCAAACAGCTGGTAGCTGAAGCGCGCTAATCCCTGACCGATCAGCAGAATGGTGAGAATTGACGGTAGCCCGCGAAACAGATCGGTATAGATGCGTGCGGGCAGGCGCAGCCAGCGCGAGGGCGAGATGCCCAGCAGCGCCAGCAGCAGGCCGAGCAGCGTCCCCAGCAGGGTCGCGGCCAGCGAGATGATCAGCGTGTTAACCAGGCCGGTCGCCAGCAGCTGCGGCAACACTTCCAGCATCGACGGCACATCAAAGAAGGTCCGGGAAAGAATGGTGAGCACGTCCATCGGCGTCTCCCTATAAGACGGGTGATGAGCGCACCCATCACCGGTGAAAAGACCAACGCTATGCAGCGTTACTGACCGCCAGGCAGATATTGCTTCGGCATGGGGGAACCGGGAAACCACTTCTCGTAGAGCTGTTTCCAGGTGCCATCCTGCATCGCCGCTTTGATGGCGGTATCCAGTGCGGCCTTAAACGCGGGTTTGTCTTTGGCGATGGCGACGCCCGCCGGGGCATCGAATGACGGGATATCGGCGGCGGAAACCAGTTTGTAGCGATCGGCATAGCTTTTCGCCGCTTCGTAATCGAGGAAGACCGCATCCAGCGTGCCGTTATTCATTGCCGACACGGCGGTGTTGTTGTCCGGGAAGCGCACCACATCGGTCTGGGTGAAGTGCTGCACCGCATAGTTTTCCTGCAACGTGCCCTGAATCACCCCCAGACGATGCTTCGCCAGCGTCTCAACATTGGTCACGCCGCTGTCCTTGCGCGTCAGCACCGTCAGATAACCGGCAAGATAGCCGGTGGAGAAATCCACGGTTTTCTGCCGTGCCGGGGTGATGCCAATCGCCGCGACGCCCGCATCGAACTGGCCGTTAGCTACGGCAGGCAGAATGGCGGAGAAATCCTGTCCGACAAAATCGACCTGGTTGATACCCATGCGGTGCGCCACGTTTTTGAAGAACTCGACATCAAAACCGGTGAACTGGCCGCTGGCGTCGGTGAAGGTATAGGGTTTGGAGTCGCCGACGCTGGCGACGCGCAGGTGGCCCGGCGACAGCAGGCCGTAAGGGTTGTCGTTGCTGGCGGCCAGCGTACTCACGGAAAACGAACACAAGGCGATGGCGGCGCCGAACAGGGCGCTCAGGTGCTGATTATGCGATTTCATAGCTCATCCGTTTTTGCAGGTTAAACATCAGAGTCTGTTGAGCCGGTAAGCTGTAATGTTTTTGAGACCGGTCTCAACGCAGGTGGCCCAGCGAGACGCAGAATAAGTGAGACCGGTCTCAGTGGGTGCAATAAGTTTAAGCACACCGATTTTTCAGCGTCAATCTTCCTGTCATCAACCTGTGATTCGAATTTATTATGACCCGCGGCGTGGGGTGGGGAGGCGGGAGGCGATCCGGCCCGAAACGTCATTCTGCGATTATTCAGGCAACTTATCTGCGGAACAGTCATCCGGCATGAATAACGTCGGGTGACGGCGCGCAGCAATAACCGGGGTTTATACCTTATGGATTATCAGTTTAGCTTCAAATAAATCAGAAAAGCTGATAACAATGGGCGCCTTTGCGTCTGCGATCGCACCAGAAAGAAAACCCTGTTTTATAGCAACGTTACGCTGTCTTTATCATCCACCAGGTAAGAATCAATGAATCCGACCAACACCCTCAGCTTATTCACCGCCGCGGCGAACCTCGCCGGACCTTTTGCGCCGCAGCTGGCTACGCTTAACGCCCTGAACCACGCCTGGCCGCAAACCATCCCGTTTGAAAACATCGAGGTGCTGCTGAACCGACCGCTCAGCATTGCGGTGGCGGATATTGCGGACAAACTCCTGATCAAAAGACGCGGCGGCTACTGCTTTGAACACAACCTGCTATTTAAACAGATCCTTGAGGAAGTGGGTTTCGCCGTTACGCCGCATCTTGCGCGGGTTGTCTGGGGACTGGATAAACCCGAAGCCACGCCGCAGACGCATATGCTGCTGATCGTCACGCTCGACGGCATCCGTTATCTGGTCGACGTCGGCTTTGGCGGCGTCAGTATGACGGCGCCTTTACGTCTGGAAGAGGGTGAGCAGCAGGGATTTGTGCTGACGCGAACCGGCGCGGACCAGTGGCTGCTCGCGCTGGGTGGCGCTGAACAGCACAGGCTGATGTACCTGTTTGATGAGCGCCCCTGTGAACAGGCCGATATCCTGGTTGCCAGCCATTTTGTCGCGACCTATGAAAGCTCGCTGTTTCGCCATAACCTGATGATGGCAGGGATTATTAACGGCGTTCAGCACAACCTGTTTAATCAGCAGCTGGTGATCCACGGGCCGGAAAAGATCGCGCGACAGGCGCAGTCGTTCGCGGAATTCAGCGCGCTGGTCAGCCCGTTCTTTAGTCGCCCGGACATCCTGAGTCGCGAGGATTTGCAGGCGATTTACCAGAAAATCGGCTGAGGTTGTGGCGCTGCAATCCCTCCAGCAGCGCCTGCACCGGCCGTGAACGCCTGCCCGCCGCGGAACACACCAGACCGAAGTCACGGTGGATGGCGGGCAGCAGCGGCATCACGCGCAGGCCGCGCTGATCCTCGGGCAGGGTCGATTCCGGCACCACCGCCACGCCCATGCCTTCGCGCACCAGCACGCAGGCGCTGGCCCAGTCGCGCACCGTCACCCGGATATCCGTCAGGCTGACTCCCGCCTGCGCCATCAGACTCTGCCCGTTAACGGCGCAGCCGCCGGTAGCAAGAATAAAGGGTTGGGCGGCCAGTTCCGCCAGGCTGATGCCGCTCGCGCTGGCCCGGCGTGCCAGCGGATGACTGGCGGGCAGCAGCGCCACCCAGGCATCCCGTCCCAGCAGCATCGCCGCCCGCTCAGGGGCGGGATTCAGCACCACGCCCAGCTCCACGGTGTCTGCGGCCAGCCACTGCTCCACCTCCTCGTCGCTGCCTTCCAGCGCCACCAGCTCAATACCGGGATGACGACGCCGGAAGTCGCGCAGCAGGCCAGGCAGGAGCAGCGAAATCACCGAGGGGAAACTCGCCAGACGGATGCGGCTGCCGTGGAGGCCGCGACTGTCGTCGGCCAGCGTACGAATGGCGTCCAGCTGCACCAGCATCTCCCGCGCGTGCTTAATCACCGGTTCACCCAGCGCCGTCAGGCCGATGTTGCGCCGTTCGCGGCTGAATACCGTGAATCCCAGCGAGCTTTCCAGCTGGGCGATGGCCTGGCTGGCCCCCGACTGGGTGATCCCTACGCGCTCCGCACCGCGTGAGATGTTGCCGGTCTCGGCCACGGCGACCAGCAGTTGCCAGTGCAGCAAATTCATCATGATGATCAGTAGCTCAGCTAATACCTAAGAAATTAAACATTAATTTTACAGCCTTAATCGCCACAGGCAAGCTGCCGTACAACCGATGTTCAACCTGTCCGGAGTTGCTATGAAGCTGTATTACGCCCCCCACACCTGTTCACTCTCGCCCCACATTGTGCTGCGCGAACTTGGCCTGCCGTTCGAACTGGTGCGGGTCGATAACAAGACGAAGCGCACCGCCGATGGCCGTGATTTCCTCGCCATCAATCCTAAAGGCTACGTAGCCGCGCTGGAGCTGGAGAATGGGCAGGTGCTGACCGAAGGCCCGGCCATAGTGCAGTACCTCGCAGACCTCAGGCCGCAAAGCGGACTGGCACCGCGCGCGGGCGACTGGCAGCGGGTGCGCTTACAGGAGTGGCTGAATTTTATCAGCAGTGAGATCCACGCCGGGTCGGCCCCGCTGTTCAATGCCGCGCTGCCCGAGGCGATCAGGACGATTTTTCGCACAAAGCTGTTCAGCCGCTTCGATCTGCTTCAGCAGACTCTGGGCCAGCAGACGCACCTGCTGGGGGACGATTTCAGCGTAGCCGATGCCTACCTGTTTACCGTGCTGGGCTGGTGTCCGCTGTTTTCCATCGATCTTCAGCGCTGGCCTGCGCTGCTGGCTTATGTGGCGCGGGTTGGCGCGCGGCCTGCCGTACAGGCGGCTTTGCGTGCCGAGGGGGTGTCTCATATTTGATTTAAGACTGGTACTGGTCACTTAATGACCGCCACCTTTTTTGCGTATGCAGGCCGTGGCGTAGCCGTGGTTATCCACAGGGTTCGCGGCGGGATATGCACGCGGAATGTGGACAACCGCACACGCCTAAGATTTCGCCCAGTGCGCTTTAAGGAAATCAACAAAGCAGCGAATGCGGGGCGACAGATAGCGGCTGGTTGGCCACAGCGCCGAAAATGCGCCTCTGACCGGGCAAATCCCCGCCATCACCTGCTGTAATTCACCGTTGTTCAGCGCATCCCTGACCATAAAATCCGGGATGTAGCTGATACCGAGGCCCAACCGGGTCGCCCTGAGCACTGCCTCGATATTGTTGACCGTCATCGCCGAAAGCACCTGATGTTCGCCGGTCAGCTGCATCCCGGTCATCTCCCACGGCTGAATCAACCCGGTAGACGGGAAGCGAAACAGAATGCAGCGATGATTTTTCAGATCCGCGGGTGAGGAGGGAGAGCCCCAGGCGTCGAGGTAGGCCGGGCTGGCACACAACACAAACTGAAAATGGCCCAGCGTTTTGGCGGTGAGGCGTGAATCAGCAATCTCGCCGCTGCGAATGGCGACATCAAAACCTTCCTCGACGAGGTTCACCAGCCGATCGCTGAAATCGAGATCGAGCTGAATATCCGGGTACTGCTGCGTCAGTGCGGGTAGCAGGTGGAACAGCAGATGGTAGCCAACTACCGGGAGCGACACCCGCAGCCTGCCAGCGGGTTGCTCGGTTGTCGAGGTCAGCTCCGCTTCCGCCTCACGCAGCTGTTCAAGAATATGACGGCTGCGCACCAGCAGTTTTTCTCCCTCGGCGGTCAGGCTGACGCTGCGGGTGCTGCGGTTGAACAGCCGTACCCCGAGCTTTTTTTCCAGCCGGGAAACATTTTTCCCAACCGCCGAGGCTGAGATCCCCAGCGTACGGGCCGCTTCAACGAAGCTCAGGGTTTCTGCGGTGCGCACAAAAGAGGTGAGGGCGCTGAAGCTGTCCATCGATTATCAACTTTATGTCTTTAAAGAGTGGATTTTCAGTATATTTATCCAGCTATAAGTCCGCAATAGAATCGCCAGATGTCTGTTATTACCAACCCAACGGTTTAAGGTCATCTGATGTCTTTGAGTGAAACAACCCAACCTGATTACGCTTCCGGCGCCGCTGCCCTGTCGGTGCTACTGGCGGCGATGATATTGCCGCTGAGCTTTACCGGCGGCGTGATCACCACGCCAGCCATCAGTGAGGAACTTGGCGGAAGCCCGCTGTCGCTGGCATGGCTGACCAACGGATTTATGCTGACCTTCGGCAGCACGTTGCTGGCGGCAGGCGTCACCGCCGATCTCACCGGCAGGAAAAACGTGTTTATCGCCGGATTGATGTTTTTCTTCTTCAGCTGTGTGCTGGTCTGTTTTGCCGGCAATACGCCGTTAATTGGCGTGTTCAGAACCGTGCAGGGCGTCGCCGCGGCCATGACCCTCGCCGGAGGCAGTGCCATGCTGGCGCAGCTGTTTGACGGCCCGCCCCGCACCCGGGTGTTTGGCATCCTCGGCACCATGTTCGGCGCCGGACTGGCTTTCGGTCCGTTAGTGACGGGAATGATCATCGGGCAATTCGGCTGGCGCTGGGTTTACGCCTTTTTCGCGCTGTTTGCCGCTGTCACCGCCGTGATGGGAATGATTTTTCTCCCGCCCGCGGCCAGCGTGGTGGGCGCTAAGCCGGACGTAAAGGGGTTGACGCTGTTCAGCGCCTGCCTGGTTTTTTTCACCGTCGCGCTGCTGCTGGTGCCGGAGCAGGGCGTAACCTCCTGGCCGGTGCTGGCGCTGTTTGTTGCCGCGCTGCTGGCGGCACGGTTATTTATTATCCGCTGCCGTAAGGCGGATAACCCGGTGTTTGAACTCTCGCTGCTGCGCTATCCCCGTTTTGTCGGCGTGCTGATTTTGCCCTTAGCTACCTGCTGCTGTTATGTGGTGCTGCTGATTCTGCTACCGCTGCGTTTCACCGGCGGCGAGGCCTTCAGCGCCACCAAAAGCGCCCTCTACCTGATGGCGCTGACGGTGCCGGTGTTGCTGTTACCGACGGTGGCGGCGCTGCTGACACGCTGGTTCCGTCCCGGATCGCTGTCGGCGTTCGGGCTGGTGGTCTCCGCTATCGGGCTGCTGTTACTTGGCCAGGCGTTGCAGAGCGACAACCGGCTCCTGCTGGTGGCGTCGATGCTGCTCACCGGTGCGGGGGCGGCGCTGCCGTGGGGACTGATGGATGGTCTGGCGGTGTCCGGTGTTCCGGTGGAGAAGGCCGGGATGGCGGCGGGGTTATTTAACACCGTCCGGGTCGCCGGGGAGGGGGTGACGCTGGTGATAGTGATGGCTTTTCTCGCGGCGGTGAATCATTTCAACCTCGATGCGACGTTAACAAACCAGACGGCACAGGTGATGACCGAAGCGGCGACCTGGCTGGGCAACGGTAACCTGCAACAGGCGCAAAAACTGTTGCCGGACGTCTCCCCGCAGCTGCTGCGCCACAGCTATAACCAGGCTTATACGCTGTTATTCGACGCACTGGCTTTGATTACCTTTGTGTCCGCGTTGCTGGTGTGGAAGACGCTGAATAGCAAAACGGAAAAGGATAGGGCCAGACTGCGGTAAATGGCGGCCCTACAGGCGTTACGCCGGGAACACCTTTGCGCACAGGAAATCGACCAGCACCCATACCCTTTCCGCTGATTACCATGTCATCTATAGGGGAGATTGCCATGCGACCCTCTATCAGCAACGCTGCTGTTTTACCCAGCAGCGTGCGCAGGGCAGGTTGGTTAGCGCTGGGCCTTGTCGTGACGGGGCCGCACGCTGATATCGGTGATTTGCGTATCTTCGGTTGCGTTCACTACCAGACGCACGGCGGCAGCGACCGAATCCGGGCGGCTGTATTCCCGTGGGTCGATCGCGGCAAAGTCACCCGCCCGTTCGCGACTTTTACGGTTCATCGGCGTATCGGTCGGTCCCGGCGAGACGGTCGCGACGCGCACGCCGTGGTGGCTCTCCTCACCGCGTAAGCCGTGAGCGAGCGCATTAAGCGCAAACTTGGTCGCGGAGTAGAGAGTATGGCCGGGCAGCGCCAGGGTGCCTGAACCGGAATTGATAAATACCAGCTGACCCTGGGTTGCACGCAGCGCAGGCAGCGCCAGCCGGGTCAGTTCGGCAGGGGCAAACACGTTGATGGAAAATTGTTTCTGCCACTGATCGGGGGTGGCGCTCTCCACCCGCGCCCGCTCGGAGATCGCGGCCGAATGGATCAGCACGTTGATGCCTGACAGCGAAGCAATAAAGCGTTGCTGCGCGCTGAAATCGAGCAAATCAATCTCAACCGCATCGACATTTTCCACAGAACGCAGCGCGTGCAGCGCCTCCGGGTTGCGGCCTAACGCGTAGACATGATGATCGCGCGCCAGATCATGCACGATGGCTAAACCAATACCGCTGGTACCGCCCGTGACGATGGCTACGGGTAAATCTGCTGCCTGACTCATAATGACCTCCTCAGAATAGACGGTCATCCTGTCATAGCGGCGCTGGGGCAGTTAGATGAATAAGTTGTATCCATTGCAGCAAATGATTTAAATAAAAAAACTACCGATGCCGCAGCATCGGTAATTATTCACGTTAATAAGGATGCCTGGGTTCAGGGTTTACGTCCTTCGAATTTGTTTGCTGTTTCGGCATTTTGGATGGCTGTGTTGAGCTTATCCATAGCCGCAATGGTGTCGCGCGATTTTTCGCGATCCATCGTCAGAACTAATAAGCAATGCGGGCACTGGATATTTTGCCGGTAGAGCAAATCCTGCAATGAGACCGAGATTTTTTCACCGCATCCTGGGTTGGGGCACTGTATGCCAGGTGCATTAAGGTTATTATTCAGCATGTTCAATCCTGTAGTAAACTTTAGTTTTAGAAGATACCGGGCTGGAAATAACGATAAACCCGTTGACGATTCCCTTGCCCGAAGGATGAAGTTCAATTTCAACTTCCCCATCGTTATTCGTCAGAATCACAACCTGTTCATAGCTGGCGCTACCAATGATATCACCTTTTACAACCGATATTTCATGATTAAAAAGATCATGCATATCTACCCCTTTAACATTAGTGTCGATGTTTATGGTGACAGGTATTGCTGTAAAGTCCTGGCTGCTATCCTGACCGCTGACCGCACTCTCTTTGTTTTCGAGTTTTACCGTGAATTTTACTGGCTCATTGTCCAGGATTAATCGTGTTGCCGATGTTTTGATTCTCACATCGCTGGCAATATCGCCACTAATACCCTGGCTTGAAACATTAATCAGCTGCAATATCCCGGCAGGAAGATCAGAAGTAACTACCTCCATTTTGACCTTCATATTGGTATTGACCTGATTTAACGATTGAGAACCGGGCACGGCATTGGATAAAGATGAATTATAAGGCCCCAGCATTGCCAGTAGTCTGTAATTTTCTTCCTGGTGTTCATTCTTTAGTGCTGGCTCAAGCCAGCTGATAATGTTAACACCCATTTCAAAGGTAGCGCGGTCAATCGTATAGTAAGGAATGGTCACCAATGAAATAACCGGGATTTCAACCTTCATTGTTTGTCTGGCATCACCTTTTATATAATCGTAATAAAAAGTGAAGGTTTTTGCCACACGCTGCACACCATCTTTTACTTCGAAACAAAAATCGTTAAGAAACTCCAGTGTCGCACTATTACCATTGGCACTCGATTGTATTATAGATGTCAAAGGAAACTGCACCAGACTTTCAAAGGTAAACAGGTTTGACATCACAACATCATTAGCGTCATTATTCATGTTACCTACCTATCATATAAATCTTTCGTTTTCGGGTTTTGACACCTTCCTCTTCAGCAATCTTATCTTCGTACCCTGCTTTCATTCCGGTAATCTCAGCATTGATGCTAATCGAGCACATAATATTGCCATCATAGCTTTTCAGATCGTTGACGCTGAATATCGCTTTAAGATTGTGGTTATGATCTGTCACGTCCAGAGATAGCTCGTTTTCAATTAACGCCTTGACTTTAATTCTGAGCATATCGAGTTCATTGTTGATATCAGATAACAATTTATCCTGCTCGGGCAAGCCGAGGGTAACCGGCACGATCGGCTGCTCCTTTTTCCATAGCTGAAAGATCATCCGTTTTATCTGCTTTTCATCCTGCCGCAGTAACGGATATTTATTCATACAGAGTGACACGAGATCGTTGACGTGCTGATCAATTATTTGTGTCAGCTTGCTTTTGTTTTCATCAGTAACCGGTGCGCCGGTAGATTCAAGTGCGAATTTCATATCAAGATTAAATGATTTTATTGACGCGTTAGGGATGTCAAAAAACTGCAAAAGATCGATTTCGCGATCAGGCTTCATGTATTCTTCGGCAAGTTGTGCCGAACGGATATTAGCTTCATTCTGTGCATTTATCATATCAATCAGGATGGTAGATAGCACAGGTTCTAAAATGTTCGACACAACTTCTCCTTAATATTCTGTAGGTTGTGAAGGGTTTATTCTTTAATCAGAAACCTTAGATTTTTTTGCCTCTGCTGGCGTCACATTATCAGGGGCGATAGTATATTCCTGGAACAGGATCTCCTGATCGACGTCTTCGGAATAGGGCACGGGAATATGTGCATCAAAGCGTAGCGTGCCCTGTAGCATTTCCGTGGTAATGCTGGCCGCCAGCGGCAGGAGAAATTGTACGACGCCATTGCGGTCGGTTACCGCCGATACTGCCCCCGCTTCTGCGATGGGAAGTGCGGCTCTGCGGTGGCTGTAGGCTTTGATAATATCTTTCGTCACATTAAGGCGTTTACCATTTAACAGGTTTGATACCTCAACATCCATTACCGTCTGCGGAGTGCCTTTTATCACCGTAATATCACCGAAGGGATTTAACGTCACCGGAGGAGTGATTGTTACCAACGCCCCTTTAACCAATAATCCTTGTTTATCTTTAATGGTTACCTGTGTCGTTTGCCCGGTTGGGTTTTCGATATTAAGACTGGCGGGGGAGAGCTTAACCAGGCTATCGAGATCGATGGATGTTGCACTGCCCTGAAGAATATTCAGCACGGTCTGTAAACCAGTAGGCATATCAGACTGTTTGCCTTTAACATTCACGTTCATGGTGTACTCAACGGAATAGCGTGAGTCCTGAGCTGCTCGTGAATGCTGTTTTGATGAATAATTGGCTTTGGCGGTGACTTTCAGGCTAAACGGGCCAATATTCAGCGATGCTTCGGCTGTGGCATCAACACCTAATTCCGTATCCGATGAGGTTTCACTGGTGGAAGACGATGCCGCAGAGATATTCGCAATAAAGTCGATGGTAAATTCAGAAACTTCAATACTTGGAATCGTTAAGATAACCAGCAGGGGAACAGTCAGACTCGCTTCTTTACCATTATTATTATAAATAAAGGTGACGTTAACCGGCGTCTTCTCACCGGTAACCGGATCGACTGTCAGACAGACTTCATTAATAAATTCATAGGTGGTTTTCGCCGCCAGGGCCTGCGCTTTGATTATTGCGTCCATCGGGCCGCCAATCAGAGACGAAAAATTTAATGCCTGTAACGCACTGGTCGCCACGGTATTCGGGGTAACATCAATTGTCATTTTGACTCTCCACGATAGTTGAACGCTGTGAGAAAGATTTACAGATAGTAAAAGAGGACATTAATTAATCAGTGTCAATGTCTGGCCATCGGCACTGCGGTTAAAGATAAAGTGCTCGATAGTCTGTGGCGCTGCGGTAATATCATTAACATCTTCAATGCTGTCGAAATTTTTGAACTGCCAGCCTGAGTCATTATGATAGAGTAATATATTTCTCTCCGCGGCAGGCATCCGCATCAGGAATGTTAATAACGTATCTTTTTTCATATAGCCGAAAAGTTGCAGGATGGTAAGTTTAAAATAAGTAAATTTGACCCTGTCACGCCCTTTACTATTATGCCAGGCGCAGAGTGGCATCAGGTAGCAGGTCCCACCATCATCTACCTTACCATTGGCGTTGGTGGTCATATGACCGCCTTTACTGTATATTGGATGGCTTGTTTTTTCTCCTACTGGCGGCAACGGTAATTCGACATAGCATTTATCGTTAGTCCCGGTCCCTATTCCGTTTTGTGTTAGTAATTGAGTCCAGCTTGTTTCCTTCCCGGGTTTGGGGTCATCAGTACTTCCCTCGACATTATATAAATTAGCGGGATAGCCGCTTTCTCCAGGTTCAATTTTTTTTGCGCTCGTTGATCTTATAATGGGTTTGTTTTTTCTCACATAATCAATAAATTCTCTTATATTTTTCGATTCATCATCGTCAATAATCATGGTAATACCCTCGCTGTAAAGTCAGATTAAACGGTTGTTTATTCTAAATCCTGAAACAGATAGGTCATGATGCAGGGATGGTTTATGACACAGGCACAGCAAAACCTCGCCGAATGACTTCAGCCTTGTCCGTCAGAAAGGTTTATTCACAGAGAAACAAACTGCCCGGTTACGCAGAACCCTCAGGCAGGGTGCCAATATTTGAGTAGTTTCTCTTATTGGTTCAGGAATCGAGCGCATGACTTATTAATTAAACTTATGTCGGGCGTCACAGGTTGTCAACTGAGTATCAGACCGCTTTGGATTTGACGCTATGGGTAACAGATGGTGTCTTTCTGCGCTGCGTTTTGCAGAAATACATTAAAATACATTGTGTTAATTTTTGTGTTTCGCAGCGATATAATTTTCTTGCAGCAGAAAAATCGTTTTTTAAAGTAAAAATCCATGCGATTAATCTGAGTTTTGTGTGAAAAACAAACGCTAGCATAGCAGATTGAAATAGCGATTATATTCAATAAACCTTAAGTTTATCAGGATAATCCTGGTTATTTGCTTCCCGCTGACATCATGAGCGGGAAGGGAGGGATGCTTAGGGTGGGGCGGTGTCATGGCATGGTGATGTGCAGAAAACACAACAGAAAGCTAAGCCCAAAAAAACAGGCAGGCCCCAACGTCAGGTTGCCTGCCCGATAACCTAAGATCCCGGTTAATTATCGGACTTCAGCTTGCCTGCCACGGCCCAATCATCTTTGCTGATTTCCGTAACAATGATTTCAATGCTTTCCACCGGACAAACCAGCGTTTCGGCGGTCACGCGGGTGACTTCAGTGACAAAGGCACGTTTTTGCTCCAGCGTGCGGCCCGGATGCATCTCTAAGTGTAAGACTGGCATAGCAATTTCCTTTTATTGAAGCGCCTCGGTGTGAAGTGCTGACGTGGCTAAATATAAATAAGCTTGATCAGCACATAAATGCGCATTATGTTCCTTCATTCCAAACCTGGAGGTTGTGAATGATGGACAAGCTTGCCAGCATGGCGATGTATATCAGGGTGGTGGAGCGCGGTAGTTTTGCCGCTGCCGCAGAGGATTGTGGCGTTTCAGCGACCATGGTGGCGAAGCATATTCACGCGATTGAACAGCGCCTCAACGCGAAGCTGATCCATCGCACCACCCGCCGCCACCAATTGACGGAAGTGGGCGAGCTTTACTACCAACGTTGCCGGCAGGCGCTGGCGGGCGTGGCACTGGCGGATGCCAGCGCCACCGAGCTGCGGGAAACGCCGCGCGGTCGTCTGCGGCTGGTTGCGCCGGTCAGCTTTGGTGAAGAGGATTTGGTGCCTGTACTGTCCGCTTACCTTAGCCAGTATCCGGAAGTGAGCGTCGAACTTATCCTCGACAATCGTGCTTCGGATAAGGTGGCAGAAGGTTTTGAATTGGGCATTCATATTGGCGAGGTCAACATTCCCAGCCTGGTTGCCAGACCGTTGAAACCCTATCGCAGGATACTGGCCGCGGCTCCTGCTTACCTGCAACAACACGGCAGACCGGAAAATGCCGCCCAGTTACGCGATCATCACTGTCTGGGTCAGTTATATTGGCGCAATTCCTCTGTCTGGCATTTGGTGAAGGCCGATGGCGAAACCTGCGAAATACCGGTCACCGGACGCTTTAAAGCTAATCAGGGCAATGCGTTACGGGTGGCGGCAATATGCGGCTCCGGCATTATCCTGCAACCCGAATTATTATTAGCCGCCGATCTTGCCACCGGGCGGCTGGAGCAGGTGCTGCCAGACTGGTCATACAAACCGGTGCCGATGTTTCTGGTTTATCACCAGGATCTGCGTCCTACGGCGATGCTCAGAAGCATTATTGATTTTTTAGTCGAGCGTTTCGGCTGATACTGACAAAAGCCTGCAAAGATTAAAGACCGGTTCAGGGGCGACATCTGTGAATTGTTTGAGGCGAGACTGGCGCTTTAGAGCAACCCATTTAGTACGCATAATCATAATTATGTTAAATAATATATCCAACTAATCCCCGAAGCGCCCGCCTCTCCTGTAAGTATCCCTGCAAAACGAACCGTTCACTTTTAGAGATCTTCCGACATACTGTTTATGTTTCCGGAGGAGATTGCCATGCGTAAAGCACGATTCACCGAACACCAGATCATCGCCGTGTTGAAGTCTGTTGAGGTTGGAAGAACGGTGAAAGACGTTTGCCCTGAGGCGGGTATTTCTGAGGCTACTTACGACAACTGGAAAGCAAAGTTCGGCGGTATGGAAGCCTCTGATATCAAAAAGATGAAAGATCTGGAGGATGAAAACCGACGTCTCAAACAGATGTTTGCCGATCTCAGTCTCAAGTGTCGGGCACTGAAGGACGTTATCGAAAAAAAGCTTTAAAACCAGCGATAAAACGGGAACTCTCCAGGTATCTGGTTTCGCAATTTGCGATGAGTATCCGTCAGGCATGCAGGATCTTGTCGCTGAAAAAAGTCATTGTTGCACTGGCGAGGAAACTGACAACATTGATGTTGAGTATGTGGAAGTCAGAAACTTTTTATAATGAACGTCTTAACGCGGTAAATTAACAAGCAAAAAGTCATGACCAATCAGAGTGAGTTCGTCTTTCACTTCAATTCCGGAACACGCTTTGCAGGGTAAAAGCCTTGCGGGAATCACATAGGAATGAAGACGACGTCTTGCAACATGTTGTAGCATCAATAGATGACTACGAAGACGACAAAGACCCCGCCTGATCCTGATATTGACTGATTAGACGATAAACGCGTTCACCGGATTTACTGCCTGCTTAAACTGAAAAGTCCTTCGCCTTGGGAATGCCATGGTATAATTTATTAACCTAACTCTGCCCTGCCCTATTTCATGTTTTAACTGTCGAAAGGGACAAAAAAGTTGAGTATCGGCAGAGCGGTTTTTTATCTGATAGGAACATTAAGCAGCCAATATTCGGAAAAATTCACCCCTGATGCTTTTTTCTTAAAATCAACGTTAAATATTATCACTTTCTCAGAATCACAAAATGATTCAGGTCACATTTTATTATCACTTCGCAAAATCGATAAGAAGTAGCTGGTTCCGTTTTTTTTTCCTGTTGCAGGCCCCCGGGGGGGTGAGCTCTTTAATGAGATGGTGTTTTCAATTTTCTACGCATATAAGTTCCATTGTTTTAAATTAAACAACTTTGACCTTCTTTGTATGTGAATAACTTCATCAATAAAAACAATGTGTTATATGTGTCTGTCGCTAATATAATTAACCCAGTCTCATATGAGTCTACTTTTATTTTACCTGGCAAGATGCTTGCATTTACTTTCTGTTACAACTTTGATAGAAATTGATGATTACAAACAGTACATAAGGAGAAATAAAATAACGACTGAGATGACACATAAAGACAAAAATAACCACCATATGCAATTATTTAATTTCGCGGGGCTTTTTCCATTGAATGAGGCTGAGAAATCACGCGCTGATGTTATGCGCTAAATATTTTCAGGGTATGAGCCCTGCTATTCAGGTCGTTGCCTGAATTTAAAAAATACATTTATCCTTTTTATTTTTATTCCTGCTTATGTCAGAGGGGTTGTACGCTATCCGGCATCCTTGAGTTTTCCATGCCTGATTTTGGCATGGTTGCGACCTACGGATACAGCACACTCGTTTCACCCTCTTATCTCGCCAGCGCGCGTCACAACACCGGGTATAAGACTGTCACCTTCGGGAATAGTGCGCAGTATGCTGCCACTTACACTTTGATCAATCGTAATGAGTCCCCCCTCGATGATATAGATTTTCATCTGCCACGTTTAAACAAGGTGGTGACGGATGCTGCCCCGGTCGGGGTAGTCGTAAAGTCTGAGATTCGAAAGGGGGATACCTCCCGTTATTCCTGGTACACCCGGGCCGGTGGCGGTGTACAAACCCAGGTAACAGATGATCAGACCGGAAGTATCAGGCTCAGCGGGGCGTATAACTGGGTCAGCGGGGGGACCATCAATACTGCTGCGGTGACATGGCCTTCCGGGACTCTACGTGCGCCTGATTATGGCCCAGATAGTCCGCTGACTTCTCCGTTGTCGATTGGCACATTAGCTGGTGACAGTGGAAGCCCTGTCATGGTCTATGACGAAGTGGACAGCGTGTGGAAAATTGCAGGTGTGCTTCATGGTGGTACGTCGTCAAATGCCTATGGGGCCATTTCCATGTGGGAGTACATACCAGATGGCTATATCCAGGACACGGTTGCTGCTAACACCTCGCCCGACGTTACTGACAGTGCCGGAGGCGGTATCATCAGTTGGGGCTGGGATACGATAACTCAACTGGGAAGTACGTGGTCATGGGCCGGTCTGGCAGACACTTACAGCACACTCGTACCGTCAGCGGCAACGGGTAAGGAGCTGGATGCCACAAAAGACATATGTTTTAACGGTGATGGCGGTGTCATCGAGCTGAGCGGGCCCGTCAACCTGGGGGCTGGGAAGCTGCGGTTTTCCGCTGATTACACGCTGACATCGGCTGCGGGAGTCAGCGCCACTTGGGTGGGTGGCGGGGTTGAAGTTGATGCCGGTAACGAGGTGCTCTGGCAGGTCAACGGTCTAACCGGTGATGCACTGCACAAAATCGGGGATGGCACGCTGCATGTGAACGCGGAAGGCATAAACCCCGGCAGCCTTAATGTTGGAGCAGGAACGGTCATTCTCGATCAGCAGGCTGATGCATTAGGTCAGAAACAGGCTTTTTCTTCCGTCACAATGGTCAGTGGACGCCCAACCGTCGTGTTGAGCGATGGCGGGCAGGTTCCGACTAGTAATATTTATTTCGGCTACCGGGGCGGGACGTTGGATCTGAACGGTAACGCGCTGACCTTCACGAAAATAAACCATACCGACAGTGGTGCCAGGCTGGTAAACCATAGCAGCACGAATATGGCAAACCTTACTATCACTGGCCATACACAACCCGACAAGCAGGTGTTTCGCGGTTTTATCGGTGAGACCGATTAAGATAACGTCAATGGTGCACTGAACGTCAGCATCACTCCAGAAAAGAGCACGGCACTGGTGGCACTCACGGGCGGCATGAACCTTAACGGCAGCCTGAATGTTGACAACGGCGTCGTCATTCTATCCGGTCAGCCCGTGGCTCACGCTGGCAGTGTGGTGATTGACGATGACTGGTTGATGTCTCTGTTTAAAGCGGACAGCATCAACGTGGGCAGTAATGCTATTTTTCAGGTCGGTGAATATGCCAGCGTAACCGCCGATATTACAACTGGTGAATCGGCAAAGGTATCTCTGGGATACAACGACAGCGACAGTGAAGTGGAAAAATCATGGCGTTGTTACGCGGTAATTTATCTTAACAATGTGACCTGCAGCCAGCCGGTACGTGATGCAGATGCGCTGGAGCTTCTACCCGCCAGTACCGTGAACGGCAACGTGCAGTTGGCTGATAACGCCAGCCTGTATCTCGGGAAAGTATTCTACCAGGGGGCAGTCACGTCAACAGGAGCGACCCGCATGACGCTGGCCTCTGATGCCTACTGGCAGATGACCGGGGACAGCAATATCAGCAGCTTGGTGGCTGGTAACGGGGCATCCTTATCTCTCACATCTTCCGGGAACTGGACAGCCAAAACGCTAGCAACGGACACATTTGATGCGACCGGTCTGACGGTCACGCTGGGCGTCCGGCCTTCCACTCTGGAAAGTGACCGCATTACCATTAAAAATGCCGCCACCGGCGGTAATAATCTGCTCGATGTGGATCTGCTGGTCAGGGAAGGAGAACAGGTTGCGCTGGAACAGAACCTGGTCATGGTTGATGCGCCAATGGGCACGGCACACGACTACTTCACGTTTGCCAGTACCTACAGTGGCTTCACTATTTATACACCAGACTATATGGTGCAGGATGAGGCAGACCGTGTGCTGTGGATGCTTAAAAAGAATAAAGAAGCGGTGATAGACAGGGACAGCGAACCTACTGTGCAGGAAATTAATGAAACGGAAGATCAGGTCACGGCTGCACAGGATGAACAGCGTGCAGTAAATGGCAGCGGAGCAGATACTGGAGCCAGCGCAGCCGCGCAGCCGCAATTCAATCCTGATGACTGGTTCACCATTCAGGACAATAAACCCCTCATCCGCACGGTACGAGCCATGATGGCCTCACGTCAGTACATTTTTAGCGAGTCACTCAGCAGGCTTCATGACCGCTCCACCCAGCTCCATACAGCCGGGGAAACCAGCGGGGTGTGGGTAACGGTTGATCACACACGGGGAAGTTTTCTTGATTCATCAGCGACTCAGCAGACCCTGACAGTGGGATGGGATACGCTGAACAACGGTCAGATATTTGGTATCAGCGCAGATTATACCAAGGGGGATATCCGCAGTAAGGGAAGAGAAAATCACCGTCTGGCCACAGCTGGAATGTACTACTCGTGGCGGCCGTGGAAAGGTATCTTTGTTGATGTGGCCAGCCGGTATATGTACCTCAGTCAGGAACTGATGCTTGTTCCTGTGCTCGGTGCTGGCGAGGCAAAACGCGATACCCACATACTGGCCGGTGGCGTAAGGTCAGGTTATCAGTTCAGCACTTCGGATGATACGCTGCTGATTTCCCCCTATCTCGGCGTAAGCGGTGGTGCACTTTCAGGCTATAATGTGACAGGACATGACGCGGAGATATCACTGAGTTCAGGCACGCCTTATTACGGAACCGGTGGTTTGTTGGTACAGAAACGCGGCATGTGGGCAGGTAATGATAGTATTATGCTGACGGCGGGTATTGAGTATCAGTATTCACTGGGGAAATCGGGAACAAAAACTATTCTTACCGATCACCAGTCAGTTCGTCGTTATGATGCCTGGTCAGATAACCGCTATCGAGCACACCTCGGTGTGGAAGGACAATTGACCGACAGCCTGTCAGTTAGTGCAAAAGTCAAAAACAGCTTCGGTGGGACGTTCAAAACTGACTACAGCGGCCAGGTCGGCCTGAGCTATCATTTCTGAACCACAGTTCCCCTGCCTGACAGGCAGGGGAGTTATCAACCCAGACAGATATTTACGGCACATCGGATAAACAGATTAGGATTAAAGTTCATTTCCATTGCATGCAATCACCCGTCGATACCACTCGGAACTTCGTATCTTCAGGTATCAAATTCGACATTCTTGTTGCTGTCTCTACTGGTAAGCCAATTTTTTCTATCACATTTTAGCCAAGTATAAATGCTGTTTAAGCATACAATTAAGTTGCTTTTTTTGTTTAATTACAGAAGGTTTTTTATTTCTTTTTACATTCATTCTCATTTGAGAATGGATAAAAATTAAAATATTAAGTTTTTTGTTTTAGATCTGTTGACAATCTATCCCTCTGACAGATTCCTATTTTATTCCTTGTTAAATCTTAGATTGAGTAAGAGGATTACATAAAAGTACGAATTATCCCAATTATTATAATCCTCTCGTCTTAGAGAGGATTTGTTGCATATTGTGTGATATTTTCCACACCAATTAGTAAGGTTTTTGTCATTTTTTTATCTATTTTTAGTTGTTATAGAAAGTATTTTGTTGGGAATTAATGGTTTTCAATGGAAAGCATTGAAAAGTTACATGCTTTAGTGGGGTGATATGAATATCTTATTTTTAGGTGCAGAGAATCTTAGTTTCTATGGTGTTTCTTATATACTGGAGAAAGGGTTTCCTGGAACTGGGGTTACTACCTCGGCGATACAAAAAGTGCATTCGGCTTTAACTAAAGAACACTTTGATATAATTGTGTTAGATTGCGAAGAAGCCTATCAGTACACCGAATTACTAACCCGGGAACTTACAAAAACAAACACCCCTATACTGGCTTTGGTAGATGACATGAAGCAGATAAGGTGGCTACAAAAGCACATCCCTTCAATGCGGGGAATATTAAACAGAGATAGTAGTGTCAATCAGTTCGTCTCCACGATTAATCTCATATTTGATGGCTGCTACTGCTATTCATGGAATGTATTGAATATTCAAAATATTTCGGCTAATGATTTCAGTGAAGACATGTATGAGACAGCCAGGCTGACCAAACGAGAACGTCAGATACTTGAGCTATTTTTGGCTGGGCAATCAAACAAAGCCATATCAGTTAAGCTTTCTCGCAGTGAAAAAACTATCAGTGCCCATAAATCAAATTTACTCAAGAAGCTGGGGATACAAGGGTGGCAACTTAAAGCTGGATAATTATCGGACTTTTCTTTTCTTATTCAGAATTGCTTAACGTTTGCGTTTTTTATTATGGCGATACTTTAAATATCACTATCTTTATATTGAGTTAAATTGCGCCTAAAATATTAAGTGTGGATTATTTACATTGTAGTTTTATAAGAGGTGAATAATCCATAAATCGTTTTAATACAACGTGTTAAATGTCATTAATCCATTTCTAAGTGTTTTTCCTTTTTGTATATGCCATGGCTGCGTCTATATCCGTACTGTCTTTTAATAAATAAAATAAGTGAGCCATCGAAAATGGCCTTATTTACAAGTGATGGCAAAGTTGAAACTCGAAGTAAAATGGTAGTTGCGTCTCAGGAGAGCATATGATCGGGAAGCTAAACGGAAACTCAATCGTTTTAGTAACTAAAAACGTGGAAGGCAAAGGTGAAAGCCAATCTGCAAGCACCACACATTTACTCAAGGTTAAGGTAGAGCCTGGAAATGTTTATCTTTTAAAGAATGAAAACAATAACTTTGCGCCTGAAAACATCACATTAAAGCGCACAGGTAGCAATCTTGAAGTTTTTAATGAAGGCGATGATAAGCCGTGCCTGATTCTTGAAGACTATTTTAAACAAGGGGGAGAGCATCCTCTTCTGCTTGGTATGTCTGAAGATGGGCAGATTTATCAATATATCCCCCTATCCGGCGAAAGCTATGATACTGGCTATTTGTTGACTGACAGCCAATTGTCTCCTGTGGCGTTAGGAGGCCAGCCATTGGGCGCAGGTGAAGTCTTCTTTGCGAGCGAAGAATCTGACTCTCACTTCTATCCTATTCTGTTCGGCCTGCTTGGGCTGGCCGGAGCCGTAGGCGCTGGAGTTGCCATTGCCCATCATAACGACAATGACAGCCATCACTCAGAGAAGACCGTGCCTGTATCAACAGGGGTTGGAAGCGCACTGGACAATACAGGTACTGTTACTGGTTCACTCCAAAGTGGCGATACGACCGACGAGAAGCGTCCTGTCTTGGGGGGAACTGGCGAATCGGGTAACACCATAACCATTTACGACAATGGTAGCGCCATTGGTTCGGCAACCGTAGATAAGAATGGCAACTGGAGCTTTACGCCTGACGTGGATCTTGCAGATGGTAGTCACTCACTGACCACTACTGAATCGGATCCAGCTGGCAACATCAGTACAGAATCCGCGGCATTTGTAATTGCCGTCGACACCACCGCTCCGGCCACCCCGGTCGCCCCGGTCGTCACCGACAACGTGGGCGACGTGACCGGCCCGCTGGCCGACGGTGGCACCACCGACGACACCCAGCCGGCGCTGTCCGGCCAGGGCGAGGCCGGTGACACCATCGCCATCCTCGACAACGGCGAGGTGATTGGCACGGCCACCGTCGGCGAAGACGGCAGCTGGTCGTGGACGCCGGATACCGCGCTGGACGACGGTGACCACACCCTCTCGACCACCGCCACCGACGCGGCGGGCAACACCTCCGAACCGTCAGCGGCCATTACCGTGACCGTGGACACCACCGCGCCGGCCACCCCGGCCGCCCCGGTCGTCACCGATAACGTGGGCGACATTACCGGCCCGCTGGCCGACGGCGGCACCACCGACGACACCCAGCCGGCGCTGTCCGGCCAGGGCGAGGCCGGTGACACCATCACCATCCTCGACAACGGCGAGGTGATTGGCACGGCCACCGTCGGCGACGACGGCAGCTGGTCGTGGACGCCGGAGACGCCGCTGGACGAGGGCGATCACACGCTCTCCACCACCGCCACCGACGCGGCGGGCAACACCTCCGAACCGTCAGCGGCCATTACCGTGACCGTGGACACCACCGCGCCGACCACCCTGGCGGCACCGGTCGTCACCGATAACGTGGGCGACATTACCGGCCCGCTGGCCGACGGCGGCACCACCGACGACACCCAGCCGGCGCTGTCCGGCCAGGGCGAGGCCGGTGACACCATCGCCATCCTCGACAACGGCGAGGTGATCGGCAGCACCACCGTCGGCGACGACGGCAGCTGGTCGTGGACGCCGGAGACGCCGCTGGACGAAGGCGATCACACCCTCTCCACCACCGCCACCGACGCGGCGGGCAACACCTCCGAACCGTCAGCGGCCATCACCGTGACCGTGGACACCACCGCCCCGGCCACCCCGGTCGCCCCGGTCGTCACCGACAACGTGGGCGACATCACCGGTCCGCTGGCCGACGGCGGCACCACCGACGACACCCAGCCGGCGCTGTCCGGCCAGGGCGAAGCCGGTGACACCATCGCCATTCTGGACAACGGCGAGGTGATCGGCAGCACCACCGTCGGCGACGACGGCAGCTGGTCGTGGACGCCGGACACCGCGCTGGACGACGGTGACCACACGCTCTCCACCACCGCCACCGACGCGGCGGGCAACACCTCCGAGCCGTCAGCGGCCATTACCGTGACCGTGGACACCACCGCGCCGGCCACCCCGGCGGCGCCGGTCGTCACCGATAACGTGGGTGACATCACCGGTCCGCTGGCCGACGGCGACACCACCGACGACACCCAGCCGGCGCTGTCCGGCCAGGGCGAAGCCGGTGACACCATCGCCATTCTGGACAACGGCGAGGTGATCGGCAGCACCACCGTCGGCGACGACGGCAGCTGGTCGTGGACGCCGGACACCGCGCTGGACGACGGTGACCACACGCTCTCGACCACCGCCACCGACGCGGCGGGTAACACCTCGGAACCGTCAGCGGCCATCACCGTGACCGTGGACACCACCGCGCCGGCCACCCCGGCAGCGCCGGTCGTGACCGATAACGTGGGTGACATCACCGGTCAGCTGGCCGACGGCGACACCACCGACGACACCCAGCCGGCGCTGTCCGGCCAGGGCGAGGCCGGTGACACCATCGCCATTCTGGACAACGGTGAGGTGATCGGCAGCACCACCGTCGGCGACGACGGCAGCTGGTCGTGGACGCCGGACACCGCGCTGGACGACGGTGACCACACCCTCTCCACCACCGCCACCGACGCGGCGGGCAACACCTCCGAGCCGTCAGCGGCCATTACCGTGACCGTGGACACCACCGCCCCGGCCACCCCGGCCGCCCCGGTCGTCACCGACAACGTGGGCGACATCACCGGTCCGCTGGCCGACGGCGGCACCACCGACGACACCCAGCCGGCGCTGTCCGGCCAGGGCGAAGCCGGTGACACCATCGCCATTCTGGACAACGGCGAGGTGATCGGCAGCACCACCGTCGGCGACGACGGCAGCTGGTCGTGGACGCCGGACATCGCGCTGGACGACGGTGACCACACCCTCTCCACCACCGCCACCGACGCGGCGGGTAACACCTCCGAGCCGTCAGCGGCCATTACCGTGACCGTGGACACCACCGCGCCGGCCACCCCGGCGGCGCCGGTCGTCACCGACAACGTGGGCGACATCACCGGTCCGCTGGCCGACGGCGACACCACCGACGACACCCAGCCGGCGCTGTCCGGCCAGGGCGAGGCCGGTGACACCATCGCCATCCTCGACAACGGCGAGGTGATCGGCAGCACCACCGTCGGCGACGACGGCAGCTGGTCGTGGACGCCGGACACCGCGCTGGACGAAGGCGATCACACGCTCTCGACCACCGCCACCGACGCGGCGGGCAACACCTCCGAGCCGTCAGCGGCCATCACCGTGACCGTGGACACCACCGCGCCGGCCACCCCGGCAGCGCCGGTCGTGACCGATAACGTGGGTGACATCACCGGTCCGCTGGCCGACGGCGGCACCACCGACGACACCCAGCCGGCGCTGTCCGGCCAGGGCGAAGCCGGTGACACCATCGCCATTCTGGACAACGGCGAGGTGATCGGCAGCACCACCGTCGGCGACGACGGCAGCTGGTCGTGGACGCCGGACACTGCGCTGGACGACGGTGACCACACCCTCTCGACCACCGCCACCGACGCGGCGGGTAACACCTCGGAACCGTCTGCGGCCATTACCGTGACCGTGGACACCACGGCTCCGGCCACCCCGGCGGCGCCGGTCGTCACCGACAACGTGGGCGACATCACCGGTCCGCTGGCCGACGGCGGCACCACCGACGACACCCAGCCGGCGCTGTCCGGCCAGGGCGAAGCCGGTGACACCATCGCCATTCTGGACAACGGCGAGGTGATCGGCAGCACCACCGTCGGCGACGACGGCAGCTGGTCGTGGACGCCGGACACCGCGCTGGACGACGGTGACCACACGCTCTCGACCACCGCCACGGACGCGGCGGGCAACACCTCCGAGCCGTCAGCGGCCATCACCGTGACCGTGGACACCACGGCTCCGGCCACCCCGGCCGCCCCGGTCGTCACCGACAACGTGGGTGACATCACCGGTCCGCTGGCCGACGGCGACGTGACCGACGACACCCAGCCGGCGCTGTCCGGTCAGGGCGAAGCCGGTGACACCATCGCCATTCTGGACAACGGCGAGGTGATCGGCAGCACCACCGTCGGCGACGACGGCAGCTGGTCGTGGACGCCGGACACCGCGCTGGACGAAGGCGATCACACGCTCTCCACCACCGCCACCGACGCGGCAGGCAACACCTCTGAGCCGTCGGCGACGGTCACCATCACGGTTGACATCACCCCGCCGGACGCCTCGAAGCTTGCCATCAGCGGGTTCGCGGATGACGTGGGCGAAATCCAGGGCAACGTCGTCAGCGGCGGCAGCACCGACGACACCCAGCCGGTGATTTCCGGTACCGGCACCGCAGGCGACACGATCACCGTCTATACCACGCTGAACGGCACGCAGTCCGTGCTGGGCAGCGCGACCGTTGACGGGGACGGCAGCTGGAGCCTGGCGCTGGACGGCAGCAACGCGCTGGCGGCGGGCACCCACAGCCTGACGGCGGTGGAGACCGACGCGGCGGGCAACAGCACCAGCCCGACCCCGGCCTACGACGTCACCGTGGTGACCGGCGCCCCGGCGGCACCGAGCATTAACAGCGTGATCGACGACGTGGGCCTCACGGAAGCCGTGCAGAAAGGTGCCGTCACCAATGACAGCACCCCTGCCCTCAACGGCTCTGCGGGGGCCGGCATGGTGGTCCGCGTGTACGACAACGGCAGCCTGCTGGGCAGCAGCACCGCCGATAACGACGGCAACTGGAGCTTCACCCCGGCCACTGCCCTGCAGGACGGTGACCACGTGTTTACCGCAGACGCGGTGAGCAGCGTCGGCCAGGTCAGCAGCGAAAGCGGCGCGTGGGATCTCACCGTGGATACCCAGGCCCCGGCCGCCGTCAGCGATCTGAGCCTGACCGACAACGTCGGCGACAGCCAGGGGACCCTCCTGAGCGGTGACACCACCGACGACAGCACCCCGACCTTCGGCGGCACCGCCGAGCCGGGCAGCGTGGTCAGCGTGTACGACGGCAGCGAGGTCATCGGCTCCGTTACGGCCGGCGAAGACGGCAGCTGGAGCTTCACGCCGGGCAGCGCGCTGTCCGACGGGGATCACAGCCTGGCCGTCAGCGTCACCGACGCGGCGGGCAACGAGTCGGCGCTGACGCCGGCGGTGAGCATCACCGTTGACACCAGCGCGGTAACCATCGCCATCACCAGCGTGGTGGACGATGCGGGCAGCGTCACCGGCAACGTGGCGCAGAACGGCGTGACCGACGATGCCCTGCCGGAGATCCGCGGCAGCGGCAAGGCGGGCAGCATCATCAGCGTGCTGGACAACGGCACCCTGCTGGGTACCGCCACCGTGGACCAGAGCGGCAGCTGGAGCTTCACACCGGCCAGTGCGCTGGCTGACGGCGCGCACACCATCACCGCGAACGCCACCGACGCGGCGGGCAACGTCAGTGAGGATGCGGTGACGGCCTTCACCGTCGATACCGCCGCCCCGGCCGCCCCGGCCATCGGCAGCGTCACCGACGATGTGGGCAGCGTGCAGGGCGAGCTGGCGAACGGCAGCACCACCGACGATCCGACGCCGACCCTGAGCGGCACGGCGGAAGCGGGCAGCATCATTACCGTCTATGACGGCGACAAGGCGATGGGCTCGGTGAAAGCCGACGGCAGCGGCAACTGGAGCTACACGCCGACCTCCACCCTGAGCGAAGGCGCGCACAGCTTCACCACCACCGCGACTGACGCAGCGGGCAACGTCAGCGGGCAGTCAGAAGCGTTTGATCTGACCACCGACTACAGTCAGCCGGCCACCCCGGCCGCCCCGGTCGTCACCGACAACGTGGGCGACATCACCGGTCCGCTGGCCGACGGCGACACCACCGATGACACCCAGCCGGCGCTGTCCGGCCAGGGCGAGGCCGGTGACACCATCGCCATCCTCGACAACGGCGAGGTGATCGGCAGCACCACCGTCGGCGACGACGGCAGCTGGTCGTGGACGCCGGACACCGCGCTGGACGACGGTGACCACACGCTCTCGACCACCGCCACCGACGCGGCGGGCAACACCTCCGAGCCGTCAGCGGCCATCACCGTGACCGTGGACACCACCGCGCCGGCCACCCCGGCAGCGCCGGTCGTCACCGACAACGTGGGTGACATCACCGGTCCGCTGGCCGACGGCGACACCACCGACGACACCCAGCCGGCGCTGTCCGGCCAGGGCGAGGCCGGTGACACCATCGCCATTCTGGACAACGGTGAGGTGATCGGCACGGCCACCGTCGGCGACGACGGCAGCTGGTCGTGGACGCCGGACACCGCGCTGGACGACGGTGACCACACGCTCTCGACCACCGCCACCGACGCGGCGGGTAACACCTCGGAACCGTCTGCGGCCATTACCGTGACCGTGGACACCACGGCTCCGGCCACCCCGGCGGCGCCGGTCGTCACCGACAACGTGGGCGACATCACCGGTCCGCTGGCCGACGGCGACACCACCGACGACACCCAGCCGGCGCTGTCCGGCCAGGGCGAGGCCGGTGACACCATCGCCATCCTCGACAACGGCGAGGTGATCGGCAGCACCACCGTCGGCGACGACGGCAGCTGGTCGTGGACGCCGGACACCGCGCTGGACGACGGTGACCACACCCTCTCCACCACTGCCACGGATGCGGCGGGTAACACCTCGGAACCGTCAGCGGCCATCACCGTGACCGTGGACACCACCGCCCCGGCCACCCCGGCCGCCCCGGTGGTGACCGACAACGTGGGCGACATTACCGGTCAGCTGGCCGACGGCGGCACCACCGACGACACCCAGCCGGCGCTGTCCGGCCAGGGCGAGGCCGGTGACACCATCGCCATTCTGGACAACGGCGAGGTGATTGGCACGGCCACCGTCGGCGACGACGGCAGCTGGTCGTGGACGCCGGACACCGCGCTGGACGACGGTGACCACACGCTCTCGACCACCGCCACCGACGCGGCGGGCAACACCTCCGAGCCGTCAGCGGCGGTCACCATCACGGTTGACACTGCGGCCCCGGCCACCCCGGCGGCGCCGGTCGTCACCGATAACGTGGGTGACATCACCGGTCCGCTGGCCGACGGCGACGTGACCGACGACGCCCAGCCGGCGCTGTCCGGCCAGGGCGAAGCCGGTGACACCATCGCCATTCTGGACAACGGCGAGGTGATCGGCAGCACCACCGTCGGCGACGACGGCAGCTGGTCGTGGACGCCGGACACCGCGCTGGACGAAGGCGATCACACCCTCTCCACCACCGCCACCGACGCGGCAGGCAACACCTCTGAGCCGTCAGCGACGGTCACCATCACGGTTGACATCACCCCGCCGGACGCCTCGAAGCTTGCCATCAGCGGGTTCGCGGATGACGTGGGCGAAATCCAGGGCAACGTCGTCAGCGGCGGCAGCACCGACGACACCCAGCCGGTGATTTCCGGTACCGGCACCGCAGGCGACACGATCACCGTCTATACCACGCTGAACGGCACGCAGTCCGTGCTGGGCAGCGCGACCGTTGACGGGGACGGCAGCTGGAGCCTGGCGCTGGACGGCAGCAACGCGCTGGCGGCGGGCACCCACAGCCTGACGGCGGTGGAGACCGACGCGGCGGGCAACAGCACCAGCCCGACCCCGGCCTACGACGTCACCGTGGTGACCGGCGCCCCGGCGGCACCGAGCATTAACAGCGTGATCGACGACGTGGGCCTCACGGAAGCCGTGCAGAAAGGTGCCGTCACCAATGACAGCACCCCTGCCCTCAACGGCTCTGCGGGGGCCGGCATGGTGGTCCGCGTGTACGACAACGGCAGCCTGCTGGGCAGCAGCACCGCCGATAACGACGGCAACTGGAGCTTCACCCCGGCCACTGCCCTGCAGGACGGTGACCACGTGTTTACCGCAGACGCGGTGAGGCAGCGTCGGCCAGGTCAGCAGCGAAAGCGGCGCGTGGGATCTCACCGTGGATACCCAGGCCCCGGCCGCCGTCAGCGATCTGAGCCTGACCGACAACGTCGGCGACAGCCAGGGGACCCTCCTGAGCGGTGACACCACCGACGACAGCACCCCGACCTTCGGCGGCACCGCCGAGCCGGGCAGCGTGGTCAGCGTGTACGACGGCAGCGAGGTCATCGGCTCCGTTACGGCCGGCGAAGACGGCAGCTGGAGCTTCACGCCGGGCAGCGCGCTGTCCGACGGGGATCACAGCCTGGCCGTCAGCGTCACCGACGCGGCGGGCAACGAGTCGGCGCTGACGCCGGCGGTGAGCATCACCGTTGACACCAGCGCGGTAACCATCGCCATCACCAGCGTGGTGGACGATGCGGGCAGCGTCACCGGCAACGTGGCGCAGAACGGCGTGACCGACGATGCCCTGCCGGAGATCCGCGGCAGCGGCAAGGCGGGCAGCATCATCAGCGTGCTGGACAACGGCACCCTGCTGGGTACCGCCACCGTGGACCAGAGCGGCAGCTGGAGCTTCACACCGGCCAGTGCGCTGGCTGACGGCGCGCACACCATCACCGCGAACGCCACCGACGCGGCGGGCAACGTCAGTGAGGATGCGGTGACGGCCTTCACCGTCGATACCGCCGCCCCGGCCGCCCCGGCCATCGGCAGCGTCACCGACGATGTGGGCAGCGTGCAGGGCGAGCTGGCGAACGGCAGCACCACCGACGATCCGACGCCGACCCTGAGCGGCACGGCGGAAGCGGGCAGCATCATTACCGTCTATGACGGCGACAAGGCGATGGGCTCGGTGAAAGCCGACGGCAGCGGCAACTGGAGCTACACGCCGACCTCCACCCTGAGCGAAGGCGCGCACAGCTTCACCACCACCGCGACTGACGCAGCGGGCAACACCTCCGAACCGTCAGCGGCCATCACCGTGACCGTGGACACCACCGCGCCGGCCACCCCGGCGGCGCCGGTCGTCACCGATAACGTGGGCGACATTACCGGTCCGCTGGCCGACGGCGACACCACCGACGACACCCAGCCGGCGCTGTCCGGCCAGGGCGAGGCCGGTGACACCATCGCCATCCTCGACAACGGCGAGGTGATCGGCAGCACCACCGTCGGCGACGACGGCAGCTGGTCGTGGACGCCGGACACCGCGCTGGACGACGGTGACCACACCCTCTCCACCACCGCCACCGACGCGGCGGGTAACACCTCGGAACCGTCAGCGGCCATCACCGTGACCGTGGACACCACCGCCCCGGCCACCCCGGCGGCGCCGGTCGTCACCGACAACGTGGGCGACATTACCGGTCCGCTGGCCGACGGCGACGTGACCGACGACACCCAGCCGGCGCTGTCCGGTCAGGGCGACGCCGGTGACACCATCGCCATTCTGGACAACGGTGAGGTGATCGGCAGCACCACCGTCGGCGACGACGGCAGCTGGTCGTGGACGCCGGACACCGCGCTGGACGACGGTGACCACACGCTCTCGACCACCGCCACGGACGCGGCGGGCAACACCTCCGAGCCGTCAGCGGCCATCACCGTGACCGTGGACACCACGGCTCCGGCCACCCCGGCCGCCCCGGTGGTGACCGATAACGTGGGCGACATCACCGGTCCGCTGGCCGACGGCGACGTGACCGACGACACCCAGCCGGCGCTGTCCGGTCAGGGCGAAGCCGGTGACACCATCGCCATCTTCGACAACGGTGAGGTGATCGGCAGCACCACCGTCGGCGACGACGGCAGCTGGTCGTGGACGCCGGACACCGCGCTGGACGAGGGCGATCACACCCTCTCGACCACCGCCACGGATGCGGCGGGCAACACCTCCGAACCGTCAGCGGCCATCACCGTGACCGTGGACACCACGGCTCCGGCCACCCCGGCGGCGCCGGTCGTCACCGACAACGTGGGCGACATCACCGGTCCGCTGGCCGACGGCGACGTGACCGACGACGCCCAGCCGGCGCTGTCCGGTCAGGGCGAAGCCGGTGACACCATCGCCATTCTGGACAACGGCGAGGTGATCGGCAGCACCACCGTCGGCGACGACGGCAGCTGGTCGTGGACGCCGGAGACGCCGCTGGACGAAGGCGATCACACGCTCTCCACCACCGAAATCGATGCGGCAGGCAACGCCTCTGAACCGTCGGCGGCGGTCACCATTACGGTTGACACGACTCCGCCGGACGCCTCGAAGCTTGCCATCAGCGGGTTCGCGGATGACGTGGGCGAAATCCAGGGCAACGTCGTCAGCGGCGGCAGCACCGACGACACCCAGCCGGTGATCTCCGGTACCGGCACCGCAGGCGACACGATCACCGTCAGCGCCACGCTGAACGGCACGCAGTCCGTGCTGGGCAGCGCGACCGTTGACGGGGACGGCAGCTGGAGCCTGGCGCTGGACGACAGCAACGCACTTTCAGTAGGCGTGAACGATCTGACGGCGGTAGAGACCGATGCAGCGGGTAACAGTACCGACCCGACCCCGGCATACACGATCACTGTGGTGTCTGAGTCAATCGACGCACCAACGATTGATAAGGGATATGACGATGCGGGCATTTATACGGGGGATTTGGCCAGTGGCGACAGCACGGACGACGCTACGCCGACGCTAAGCGGTACAGCGGTTGCCGACAGCGTGGTGCATATCCTGGACAATGGCACGGAGATTGGCACTACTCAGGCGGACGCTACGGGTAATTGGACTTTCACCGCCAGTGGCCTGGAGGATGGTACCCATGCGTTTACGGCAACATCCAGTAGTGATGTGGGACAGACAAGTGCTGAAAGCAATGTCTTTGACCTGACGCTGAAAACCACAGGTCCAGACGTTGCGGGTATCACCACCACGGCGCTCATCACTACTGACACCAGCAATGGTCTGACAGAAGGTGATTTGTTCAGCCACAGTGCAGATGCTACCAACAGTGACCTGGTCACCCGTGACACCACGGTAACTGTCAGCGGTACTCTGAGCCAGGAGCTGAAGGACGACGAATATCTGCAGATTTCGTTCGATAACGGTAGTACCTGGACCACACTGCTGTCTGAAAGCGGATCCACCTGGAGTTACGGGCTGGCGGAAGCCACAGTCAGTACTACCTATGACTTCCAGCTTCGTGTGATGGACAGTCTGGGAAATGTGGCGGATGACACTGGATTCCAGGACAGCTACAGCGTCGTGATCGATCTGGATGCGCCTGATGCGTTGACGATGGCACCGAAAGTCGATACGGCGGTTGGCTCTGAGGATGTCATGACATTCACCAGTGCCACTTACGGTACAGTCGAAGCTGGGGCAATCGTCTCGCTGGTCAGTGATGTAAATCAGAACGGTACTTACCAGGAAGGTTTGGATCAGGTGATAGGGTTCGCCACTGCCAACAGTGATGGAACCTGGACTCTGACTACTACTCTGCCAGCAGGTGCTCTGAACCTGGCCTTTGTGGTCTGGGATGCGGCGGGTAACCGTTCATCTATGTCGCTCTCTACCAGTACAGGTGTAACTGACGGTACAGGTGTTACGTTACTTGAACAATCCTGGGGGGGAACGGCATCACCAGAAATCGGGCTAAACGCCGCAGCGGTAACCATTGATGGTTCAGGTGGCTGGTCGTTTGCTCAGAGTGTGGGGGGTACTCAAAACGATGACCTGGCCAACGCCGTGCGCGTTTACGATGCGGTAACCATTGAGGATTACACCTCCACCTATCTTGAGGAGGCGACCAATGACAATGGTGCTAACTGGAACCTCAGCGCTGGAGGCTACTGGCACTTCGTCAACTCGATGACCTTTGCCGATATCAACCGCGATGGTTACACCGATTTGATGGCGCAGGTCAGTGATTATAATAACTACGGGCGTACTGGTTATTGGATACAGAATGCCGACGGCACCTGGACACCGCAAGTTGTGGACCAGGGTACCCTGAACCACCTTGGCGGCGTGATCGCTTACGATCGTGAGGGTGACGGTTATCTGGACTTTGTGCTGGCAGACTCTGAAGCGGACTCCATTTCGTTTCTTAAAAACGTAAATGGTACGCTTTCTTATGAGAAAAATGATGGATTTGATAACGGTCATCCAGGAGGTGCTGTACCGGCTGATCTGAGCATCATGCACGAAGTAGGTGCGGTAGATATCGATAACAACGGTACTGTTGATATCACCGCCCACATTGATTACAACGGCGCCGGTAACTATGTGGGCAATGGTTCACGTGGGTTGGGGATTTTGTACAACACCACTAATGGTGATGGTACCACCACCTTTAGCTCCGTAGGTTACTACGCTGATGTTTTCAAAAATGATGGTTCAGATGATTATGGAAATTATTCCATATCAATGACCTATGCAGACTTCAACGGTGATGGCTGGTTGGATCTGTTCCTCGCCAGTGGTTCGAAGGCGGCGAACAACACGTCGGAAAGTCGCATTTATCTGAACGATGGTGAGGGCCATCTGCTGGCAACGGACGCTGATGCTCTGTGGTTTGGTGACGACTTGCTTGGCGGTACTTCACTGGCCGTTGACTGGAACCACGATGGGAAGATGGACATCATCGAAGTTCCGCGTACCGGCACTTCAGCTACACCGATGTTGTATCTGAATAATGGCACCAACGACTGGAGTGGTGACGGAATCGCCCTGACTGATACAGCCTACAGTAACCTGACGGGTGCAGTAGCGCTGGATTATGACTGGGATGGCTCGATGGACCTGGTGCTTTATCGTTCTGGCACCAGGACTGACGTGGTGGCTAGCGACGATTCTGCACCGACATTGCTGGTGAAAAACACCAACATTGCCGCGGACGGTACCAGCCTGCAGATCCGTATCCTTGATGGTAATGGCATCAATACGTACTACAGCAACACCGTGAAGCTTTACAACTCCGCGGGTGAACTGGTGTCCACGCAGCTGATTAACCCGCAAAGTTCAGGTTCCAGCAACAGTATGGGACTGGTGAGCTTCTTCGGGTTGGATCCGAATGAAGTTTACTCGGTACAGCTGCTGCGTATCACTAATGGCGTAACTGACCATGTCGGGGCTACTGACAGTATTGGCGGCTACGTCAACGGCACAGTAAACGAAACTTGGGGGGGACTGACCACCGGTAAAGCACACGATGCCTATGTTCTGACGGCTGAGAGTGATACGGCGGACAACAGTACCATCGGCTCCGATGGCATTACAGGTACCGGTTATAACGATACCTTCCACGGTTCATTGGGTGATGATACTTACACCGGCGGCGGCGGTTGGAATCTTACCGTTATTGGGGAACAGACGTGGGACGCAAACGCAGGTCTGGATACGCTGGACTACAGCAACTCAACCAGCGCGGTCACGGCAAACTTAAGTACGGGCACAGCCAGTGGTGCAGGCATCGGTAATGACACACTGATCAGTATCGAAGGTCTGATCGGCACCAGCCAGGCAGATACGTTCACTGACAACGCGGCTAACAACCAGTTTGAAGGTCGCGGTGGCAATGACACGTTTATCCTGACCGGTGGCGGTAACGATGTACTCATGTACAAAGTGCTGACTGGCGCTGAGCAGGACGGTGCTGGCGGTAACGGTCATGACACGGTTCAGGGATTCCATGTAGGCAATATCGCTACGGACGGAAACGCTGACGTTATCGACCTCAGCGCTATGCTCGACTACACAGGTAGCGTTTCCTTCTATAAGGATGACGGCGTACTGAAGCTGGATAACTCTTCAAAAGGCCTCATGGATTATCTGAAGGTAGAAGTGTCGGGCAACGATACGGTGATCAGTATTGATCGTGACGGAACAGGTGGCAGCCACAATTTTACTGCGGTTGTAACGCTGACGGATGTTCATACCGACCTCGTAACTCTGCTGCAGAACAATCAGATCATGGTGTGATGCAGTTGCTACGTTGACGAATGTCCACCGCCTCTGGTGAGGGACAGGTAAATAAAAGCGCAGCTCTTACGGGCTGCGCTATCGAAAAACTCTTTGCGGGTAAATGGAACCGTACTAGAGAATATGGAGCATTAATATGAAATGTAATCCTACTATGCGTGGCGTGAAGCAGGCATTGGCATGTCTGCTTGGCGGTGCCTTACTGTTATCAACCCAGGCTCAGGCCAAAGGTTTTCTGCTGAATGGCAGCGAAAAGAAGGATCAAAACACATCTGTTGCAAGCTTATATCAGCCCAGCGCGCAGGTGGTGCCTGAGCAGGCACTCATTACCTACTATTATCCGATTTCTGCAAAGGTTAGCTCAGCACCGATAAGTATCTATGTCGATAAAGAGTTTCACACTGCACTACTACCGGGTGAGTTTACGACTTTGTGCGTGGCAGCAGGTCAGCATACACTGGTCGCAGCCGTGCACGACGAGCCATTTTATCGTGAGAAAACCAACGCCACTGCGCACGCGCAGTTTAATGGCGGCACAAGTTACTTCATACGTGCTGAACCAGGACAAAGTCTTATCAGCAAACCTGTATATCGGCAGGACGCGGAAAGGGAACTATCGTCTATGGACCGCAACCATCGTCTGATTAACCGCGCTTCCAGCGTACAGCAATGTCGTTACACTGGTGGTGGCAAGGATGTCACGCTTATTAAAGATTCAGTCCTGTTTCGCTTTGCCGGTAGTAGCTATGAGCAACTCCTGCCTGAATCGAAACGAAAACTGGAGCGGATAATCGAATTCACCCGTCATTCCAATAACATTGGGGGTATTGTTCTTATTGGATTTACTGATGGTATTGGCAACAGTGAAAGTAACCGTCGTCTTTCAGCGGCGCGTGCGGAAACCGTACGCAAAGCTTTAATTGATGCTGGTATTACAGCAGCCATTATTGATACCCAAGGACAGGGCATTGCCCAGAGCGCAAATGGTTGCAGTAAGCAACAGGGCGATGGCTGTAATAAATTGAGTCGTCGTGTTGACATTATGGTGAATAGCCAGTAGTAAAATGATTTCCATATAGTTAATGTTTGTTATGTTGTTGCTCCGCCCAGTTAATTTTTCGGCGGAGCTTTTTTTATTAAAGGTTAATTAATATTTCTATCTTGTTCATGCATCAGTAAATTCATCCGTAAAACCTGATCTCAATCAAATTTAAATATTTCATCTCTAACATAAAATGACAAGCTCACAGGCAGGCAGGCAGGCTTGGTCTTGTGAGTGACACAATTTCTGCCAGAGATGCTCCCTTCTCTAAAATGTTTCTGCCATTGGTTAAAGTATGATGGTGTCTCTAAGAAATTACTTATTTTTTTATTTCATAATTCATTGTTTTTATTGGTTAAAACTTCACCTTCTAAGAAGGTGCCTCATCATTGCTCGCGCATTTAAGAAAACTTAATTTTCTGTGTGATTTCTAATCATAATTAAGTGGATAATAATCCATAACGTCGCGAGTAAAAATAAAATCTATGATATAAATGCAATCCGAATTGTTATTTAAGTAAAAAGAACGTTATGGGTGATATTCAACTCGCGCCAGTGCCACCGCTTATGGCTCTGGACGAAGCAGCTAACAGTGGGATGCAAGATACACTGTTAGCATCTGTCAAATGGCTAACCAGATTCTATGACAAGAATGTTAGTACAGCGGTATTATATTCAGACCTGCCAAGAGAGCGTAGGCTTTCTCCAGAAATGGCCGTTAAAATGCTTGGGCAAACAGGAATATCAGCCGGTTGGGTTAAGCGCGATCTGAAAAATATTTCTGATTATCTGTTTCCAGTTGTCATTGCTAAAAAAGACGATACCTATTGTGTACTGACATCGCGCAATAAAGGGAAAGCAGGTCAGATTACTTACACCATAATCCTGCCAGAGAGCAATACTGAGTGTAAGGTAAGTACTGATGATTTAATGCGTGATTTTACTGGCTATGCATTACTCTCCAGCCGCAGACCGGAAATGAAATCTGGCATAGATACTATCCTGCCGGAGGTTAATCGTGAAGGGCATTGGCTATTCAGTACCTTATGGCGTTACCGCCATTTCTTTTATAGCGCCGCGATCGCCGCGCTACTGGCTAACATTCTGACACTGGCCACCACTTTTTTCACCATGAACGTTTACGATCGCGTGGTACCTAACCAAGCTTACGCGACCCTCTGGTCTTTGGCGATTGGCGTGGCAATAGCGATTATATTTGAGTTTGTGTCTCGCCAGATCCGTGCCTGGCTGATTGATGTTGCTGGTAAAAAAGCTGACCTGGTACTTGGTACAACGCTATTTCGCCAGATGATGTCGGTACGACTGGAGTATAAGCCTCAATCTGCTGGCTCCTTTGCTAACCAGTTACGTGAGTTTGAGTCGGTACGTGACTTTATGACCTCAGCTACGTTAGCAACATTGTCGGATCTTCCGTTCAGTATCCTCTTTTTGCTGATCATTTATTTGATCGGTGGCCCGCTGGCGTGGGTGCCATTTATGGCAATCCCGATCATCCTGATTGTCAGCATTCTGATCCAGCGTCCGCTGTCCCGCTATATGAGCGAGAATATGCGTGAGTCGTCGCTTAAGCACGGTTTGTTGATAGAAAGCATCGAAGGCATTGAAGCGCTAAAAGCTTCTCGCGGTGAAGGTGTCATGCAAAAGCGATGGGAAGACTTCAGTGCGCTTTCTGCTGCTACCTCGATGAAGATCCGTCACCTCTCCAGCCTGACACTCAGCTTTGCCACATTTACTCAACAACTCACCACGGTAACCATCGTGGTGTGGGGAGTCTACTTAATTCATGCCGGGCAACTCACTATGGGTTCGATGGTTGGCGTGGTGATCCTTTCTGGCCGTTTATTGTCACCATTGGCCGCAATGGTAGGTCTGGCGATCCGTTACCAGCAGGCGAAAACTGCTCTGAGATCGCTTAACCAGTTTATGAAAATGCCGACGGACCGCGACCATACGCGCAGCTATCTCCCTTCACCGAGTTTTGAAGGCAACATTCATCTGAAGCAGGTCAATTTTGACTACCCGATTCCCGGAATGGCCAACACAATTAAGGTCATTGATAACCTCTCTTTTCAGATTGGACGTGGTGAGCGTGTAGCGATCATTGGCAATATCGGTAGTGGTAAATCTACCCTTCTCAAACTCATTGCCCGTCTTTATCAGCCAGACAGTGGTCAGATGACTATCGACGGCGTTGATGTATCGCAGATTGATCCGTCCGACTGGCGTACTGCTGTAGGTTACGTGGGACAGGATTGTCGACTCTTTTACGGTTCGCTACGTGAAAACGTAATGATTGGCAACCCTTCGGCCAGTACCTCGCATTTCCTGCGTATATCGAAAATGACCGGTCTTGATCAGATTGCAGCGCACCATCCTATGGGATTCGATATGCCGGTTGGTGAGATGGGACAGCTACTTTCTGGCGGTCAGCGTCAATTGGTGGCTCTGGCGAGATGCATGCTCCTGGAACCCAAAATCATTTTGATGGATGAGCCGACCAGTTCAATGGATGCGCTGACTGAGGCGAAATTTATTGATCAGCTTCAGAAAGCGATCACGGACCAGACGCTGATCATCGTGACGCACCGTTTCTCATTATTAAAACTCGTGAACCGTCTGATGGTTTTGGTTGATGGGCGTATCACGCGTGATGGAGATAAGGATGCAGTTTTCGCGGAACTTCATGCAGCCACCAACGTTGAAAATAGGAAAGATTTGCCTGAACAGGGCTGAAGAGAAAGGTTATGAATGATAAATCGAATGTGCCCGTTCAGGCAGGAGAAGCTAATTCGGGCAATGCGTTGCAAATAGTACCGGCCCAAAAAGCTGGAGGCAGGGCGAATGGAGATGACTTGAAATTCATGCGCGATCTGCAAGGCGCGCTGCTGGTACAGAAAACACCGGTCACCACCGTGGTGCTATGGCTAATCATGGCGATTTTGGTTATTGCCCTGACATGGGCTCATTTCGCCATCGTGGAAGAAATAACTACGGGTGAAGGAAAGGTCATTCCTGCCTCACACGAGCAGGTCATTCAGAGCCTCGAAGGCGGGATCCTCGAAGATCTAAACGTAAAAGAGGGAGACGTAGTGGAAAAGGGTCAGGTGTTGCTCAACATCGATCCTACCCGCTCCAATGCCAGCTATCAGGAAGCGCTTTCTCGTGTTCAAGGGCTTGAAGGTACCGTGGCCCGCCTGCGTTCTGAAGCTTATAGCACCCCACTTGACTTCCCTGATGAGATTAAAAACATCAATTCGATCATCCATGATGAAACACAGGCTTGGATATCGCGACAGAAAACCCTGAATGAATCCGTTGATGCGCTAAAACATAGCCTGGAGTTGTCCGAGGGTGAAGTAAAGCTGTCCGAGCCTCTGGCGCGGCAGGGGCTGATCTCCGATGTAGAAATACTGCGGCTCAAACGTCAGGCAAACGAATTCAGGCTGCAGATTGCCGATCGCACTAACCGCTTTCGGTCTGACGCTAACAGCGATTTAACCAAGGCAGAAAGTGAGCTGGCCCAGGCAAGGCAGATCCTAGCCGGGCGAAAGGACGTGATGCAGCGCACCACAATTGTGGCGCCGCTGCGCGGTACGATTAATAACATCAAAGTGACGACTCGCGGTGGTGTTATCCAGGAAGGTGCGGAGATTATGACGCTAATACCCCTGGAGGATCGGTTATTGGTGGAAGCAAAAATTAAACCCTCAGATGTTGCGTTTCTCCGTCCTGGCATGCCAGCGACGGTAAAAATCACAGCTTATGATTATGCGATTTATGGTGGGCTGAACGGACAGGTTGAGCATATCAGTCCGGATACGATTTACGATGAAGAGCGTGCTCGCACAGGTCGGGGCGATCCTAATTACTACCGCGTATACATACGTACCGACACTGCAGCCCTCCACGTAAAGGATAAGCAGTTTCCAATTATTCCCGGCATGGTTGCGACTGTAGAGATTCGCACCGGTGAAAAATCAATTTTGTCTTACTTGTTGAAGCCAGTACTGAAGGCTCGCGAAGCATTCAGGGAGCGTTAATTTTATGCATAAGAAGTTTGTTTTACAGGCAGTCACATTGTTACTGCCCTTAGCGTTGGTATCAGGTGTTCAGGCTGCCAGTAATAATTTATCCGGCGCCACATCAGGAACACGAATGCTGACTATAGCGCCTGCGCCACGAAGCGAAACCATCGGAGAGTCGATCGGTACTGATATAGACACACCTCAGACGGTGGGGACTCCGACGGCAGACATGAAAGATATCCCGCCGAGGCGAAATAGTGCACCGGAGAGCGTTATGGACAGCGCGAAGTTGCACACATGGTTTCAGAAAATGGTGGGTATTGCATTAAATTACAGCCCGGAGATACGTGGTGCATTGTCCGATATGGATGCCTCTGGCTGGGATGTGAAGCAGGTCGAAGGTAAACGCCTGCCTCAGATCACCGTGGGAAGTAACGCCCCATTCGGTTCTTTCGGTAGCGGAACCAGTACGCGTTATAACAATTCCATGAGCGATACCAGTGTTTCCGTTTCCGTCAACACAACGGTATTCGACTGGGGAAAAATCAGCGCCGACCTGGAAGGAGCCAAACAAACGTTGAGTGCGTCAGAGTTTCTGATTAAAGAGACGCGCGAGCAGGTGGCTTCCAACACCATGACGGAGTTGCTAAACCTGAGCCGGTATAGAGAAAGCCTGCGGGCCGCCAAAGCTTATGTGGTGCGCATGCAGGAACTGGTTACGATGTTGTCTGGTATCGCGAAAGTGGATACAGGGCGTGCAAGTGAACTGGTACAGGCCCGAGCGCGGCTGCTCTCAGCACAGGCACAAGAGAAGCAGTTGCAACATCAGTATGACAATACGCGCATCAAGCTGATACGTCTTATGGGTATCGAGCCTGAATCCCCTCCAGCTGTGCGCTGGACTGCTGATTTTATACCTCTTAATACCGCCCTTAGCGCCCTGTCCCACCACCCAACATTACTGCGCAACGAGGCACAAGTGCGTGCAGCCGATGCTGAGGCTGAGTCTATTAAAGCGGCTGGTTTGCCGCAGTTGAATTGGGTTGTTCAGAAAAGCACCGCGAGGGATGAGTATGGCGATGAAAATGCCTGGTTTACAGGTCTGAACGTTCAATGGAACGCCTTTAGTGGCGGCTCTGAACGCGCGGCCCGGCAGGCTGCACTGGCCAAAGTTCGTTCCGCACAAGAGAAAAACCAGACTTCGCGCTATGAGCTGGAGTATCAAATTCGCAATATGGTGGAGACTCGCGACTCCTCCCTGCTGCGTGCGGAAAATTACGTTCTGCTGAGCAAAGAAACCGATCGTGTACGCGATATGTTTTACCGTCAATGGTATCACCTGGGGACACGTACCCTACTCGATGTATTGACCGCTGAAAGCGACCACTTTAACAACCAGATTTCAGCTATCAACAACCGCTACGATGCATATAATAGTAATGTTTCAGTTATGTACAATGCAGCGATCTTGCTCAACTGGTTGGCTAAACCCGCAGGGGATTTTCCAAAAAATAATAGGAGCAGAGGGATACAGAGTTAAGCAAAGAAGCTATTGGCCATGAAGTGGGCGGAAAAGTCTTGGATGGCTCACCTGTATTAGCTCAGACCAGATCTGACAGTTACCGGTTATTTTTCTCGATCTTTCAACCTGAAAGCCGCCCCATCGGGCTGATTCAGTCCCATCCGCTCACTCCAGACTCAGGGTAAAAGGCGGTCTTCATCAGGCTGCCAGAACCGGGTCTCCGTCAGCCTCATTTTTCCGGCCTGGACAAAAATGGCCTCCCGGGTACGAACCGGCAGTAACGCTTTTATTTTATTAATCCCTTTACTGTAGTGCCAGCATCAACACCTATTCCATTTCAGTTCAGGGTCTGTTTTTCCACGTTCCAGGGCCAAGCTGGACGACTGCCGCCCTCACCGCACTGACGCTTCTGCCCAGTCTGGCGGCAATTTCTTTTGTTGGCAGATTTCCGTAATGTTTTTCCAGAAAGGCCTTCTCTTCACGGCTCCAACAGCTGCGACCGGTGATCTCTGCCCGGAAGGCCTGCCGGAAGATAGCTGACCATAGCGTTGTTCCACAAACGTATTTTTGGCGACCGTCCACTGTGCCTGGTGATTCCGCTGACGCTGCGTTTTATCCTCCATGTCAGAACTCCCTGGTATTAGTCACGTTGCTTTTCCTGCGCCAGTGTTGAGATTTGAGCCCGGAGGCCTTGCTCGATCTGCCGGACCTGCTGCTGACGCTGCAGTGAGTCTTCAGGGAGCAGCTTCAGTTGCCGAAGCTGTTCTTCCAGCGGGACGGTTTGCCGGAAGCTTGTCAGCATGCCAAAGACCTGCGATTTAAGTTCACTGACGGTGATATATTTCCCTTTCTGGCCGTCAAGCGCATCCAGTTTATCGGCAAGTGCCTGAAGCTGTGTCATACCTTCATGCCAGCCGTTCATTGTATCGACAGGAAGTACTGAGACATTAATCTGTTGCCGCCACTGTTGTATCAGGGGCTCAGCTTGTTCCGGCCACAACGCCTGAATCTGTTCAATGAGTTTTCTGCCGTATGTAATATCCCAGTCAGGAGGCAACTTATCCAGTCGGGCAAGCTGCTGCTGTGTCTGTGCGATAAGGTCCTGCAATAACGGAGTCTGCTGACGCAACATCCCCAGCTGTTCAGACGTGAGAGGTGCAGGGAACGGAGCCAGTGAAGCAGCAAGCTGGTTCTGTAGAGGGTCTGGCCGGTGAAGAAAATGCCAGCTCCACACTGCGACGATACTTATTACCAGCATGGTACACATCCCGGCGGCGAAGGATTTCCATTTTTTTACCGGAGTGGGCACAGCTGCCAGCACTTCCACGTTCGGCTGCTGTTCCGGTTGCGCGACATATACCCACTTCACTGCACTGCCTGGAACCTGGAAATCTTCACTCGGACCACCAGCAAGGTCTCGCGTTGATGCTGTCGCATCATTCATCACGGAGGCAGGCAACACGATATCTGGCTGAACGTTCGACCCGGAGCTTGTTATGACATCGCTGCTTTCCAGCCTGACAGCACGATTGTGCATCAGAGTACGCAACGTATCGAGCTGGCTCAGATGCTTAAGCTCCAGATGCTGCAATACCTGCCCCATAGCAGTAAGCAGCTGCTCTGCCCGATTCAACTGACTGAGGTCACTGTAATTCAGCGGGAGTGAACGCATTTGTTGCTTCAGGCGTTGACTCAGACTGCTGAGGATTTCCATGCGGGCATGGACTGGCTGAGGCCACAGCGCCCCCCACTGATGACTTATCAGTGCCGCGAGTATTGTCAGCCCTTCATTGAGCCCGAATAAGCCGGCCAGTTGCGTACGCGCAAGTGTATACCAGGCTGCCGTTTGCAATTCCACTCCGTTCTGCTCAAACAGTGAGAGACAAAGTTTTTCGACATACTGCCAGCTCACATCCGGGCGAGCCGGATGTGTCAGCTTACTCAGTTCATCACGCAGGGCAGCATAATCCGGCAGCATGCGTGGGTCGCCGCCGGTTTTTTTACGTGTGGGGATGTCATTCATGACCAGTTGTCCATTTGACGTACCAGGAGCTATTAAAGGTTATTGTTTATGCGGCTTCGCTTTCTGCATATTCGAGACTCTGCAGATACTGTAGCGCCACCGGGTCAGCAATATATTCAACCTGTCCGTGGTGACGCTCCACCTCCTCGATAATTCTGCTGAGCTCGACCCGGAAAAACTCCTTACGCAGGTTAATTCGGTTAATCCGGTAGCTTTCCAGATGGTCATGCAGCGTCTTTTCAAGCGCAGTGGCGTCAATTAATGCTCTTACCGCGACATAAATACCCCGGGCAATTACGCCAATAATAAGGCAGGGAATCTGTGCCATATCCGATTAATACTGGTTCCCTGAGCAAATCGGTAAATGGGTATATCCGGGCTTGCTGGCCATATAGAGGGGAGCGCATGTTGGCTGTCGGGGTTGTGTGCTGACCGGTTCGTCATTTTCTGTCACGCGTTGCTGAGTCTGCTTTTCCGCAGTTGTCATCTTTTTCGTCTGCGTTTTTCGGGTGGATGTGGACGGTTTTACCCGATTGCCGGCTTCTGAGGAACCATAGCCGGAACAGAATCGTTTCGACTGACTCAGACTCCCGTCATTACAGACAAAGCGTCCATCCGATGTGCAGTGCGCTATACCGCCTTTTGAGCCTGAACAGGGTTGCCTTCCACGCGCAGCATCAGCTTGTGCCGTAAAAAGAATTCCTGAGACCAGAAGGAAGATTAATTTTCTCATTTCCATATCCGTGAATTATTTCGTTATATTGGGACTCTGTTTCCCGTCAGCTATTGACTGTTTTACCTGGTAAATACGCAGTAACTAACAGGCAAACAAACTATTACTCATTCCGGTTCCGCTATGGAAGGAGCGCTAAAATCAGGGAAAAAAACGAACTCTCATCAAAACCCTGCCTTGGGGAGGATAAAGCACCAGGGGGAGTAAAGGTCCAGTTGTTCACCGTTCCTGACCGCATAAATAATCGCCCCAGAGGCGTCACGAGTCCTCCATTATGGAAGGCCACCTCCACGCACCCGGTCACACCCTGACCATACAGGAATACAGGCACAAATTTCACAGACCGCTCGTCGATACGCAGAACGAGGGTGGCTATATCAAATGCTCCCCCCTTAACCAGCAGGTCAGTAACAGAGACGGTAAACGTCTCCACGTGCAGTCCGGTACCCTCCAGCCACGCGTCCATCTGCTCCTGAAGTTGCATTATTCGCAGACAAAACTCTGCAATATCGGCCTGAGTTTTGCTGGTAAACGAGACCGGAGCGGGTTGTCTGGCCTGCAGTTTTTTAAGGAACTTTGATTTGACTGACATGCTGTTATCTGGCCTTACAAACGGGTTGTGGTGTCGAGATACTGTTGTTGCTTCAGGTGCCTCAGCATCACTCGTCCCTCGGGCATAAACTCGGTGCCGTAACGCACGAGGCCAATGCCTTTCAGCTCAGCATCAATGGCGTAACTCAATTGACCCGGGACACTCTGCTCCAGCAGGACAACGGCTATTTTTCTCAGGCGTGGCTCATATTTGAGCAGAACAGCCGACAGGGTGCCCATCAGCTCATGGGCAGTACCGGGCATGCCCTGTAGGATTGTGGTCATATCGGGCAGGCCATAGTCCGGCAAATGCGCCAGCGTACCGGCGCGGCAGTTGAGGATGCGTTGCATGTTATCGAGCACGGACAAAATCACCTGGTTCTGCTCACTGACCTGACGGAGGCTCAGGCCACCGGAGAAGTTCCCGCTCAGCATTTCATACAACGATGGCGTGTTATGTCCCTGTGGCATCAGTTGTCCTTTAGCGGTTGCAGCGTCAGATGATTGCTACCGGCTTCCAGAATGCGGGGTTTATCCGGATCGAGATCTTCACGTTTGAGAACCTGCTTCCAGGTGTTGTTGATCATATCCGGATGGCGGAACAACCCGACCACTGCGACAAACCGCGCGTCTTCTTCCATGGGCATATTAAGATTTGCATCCCCGCCAGGTTTCACCACGACGTCCCGGGTCGCCAGCAGGTCGGCTTTCAGGAGCGTGTCACCGTCCTTGAGGAGCTGCTGATAGACCGTTTTGTCGAATGCTTTGCGGTCTTTCAACTGGTAGACACGGACCACCACCGGCTCGGAGAGTGAGTTACTCTCGCGCGCATCGGTGTTCAGTGCTTCACGCGCCGTGAAATCCAGATGGAGCACTTTAATTTTCTTGTAAAACACGGCGGTATAGACCGATTTGGTGCCATCTGCGACGCCCTGCGCCACCCCACAGCCCGTCAGGCTGAACGCCAGCAGTGCAGGTAGCCAGCACGCGGGTTTAATCAAACTTGTACGTAACACGTCGGTTTCCTCGTTGTGGTGTTGCGGGCTGCAGGCCGGTGTAATAGCCCAGTTCCGTCGTAAAGGTCTGCGGGATATCGTCCGGGAGGTCTTCGTCTTCCGCGCCCAGCACGCCATTCATCCCCAGCCAGAAAGGACCTTCGCCGAGCGGCGGCGCGGCAAGCAGACGGATCCGGGTGGTCAGGGTGATTTTTGCCTTAAAGCGCCAGCCCAGATACACCCGCAGCATTACCAGAAAGTCCTGACACAGCAGGCCATCCGGTTTCCAGCCCTGTGATTCCAGCTCGTTTTCGGTGGACAGGGCAATCAGCAGCTGGCTGTTGGCATCCATCGCCTCATCGCCAAGCGGTGTGTTACCGTCGAGGCGAAAATCGTCATCACCATAAAAGCCCAGTGGCTGACTGACCTCTACCGGCCGCAGGCAATACGGGCTCACCTGCACCGTCGTGTCAGGTGCCAGCAGGCTCACCAAGGCCTGCATCCCCTCCTGGGTTTTACCTGGCTGTTGCAGTACGCCCAGCAGTGACAGAAAACGGGATACCGGGGTGGCGATGTGCTCTGCAGTGCCCGGAATGCCCAGCCCCACCAGACCCAGCAACGACTGCGAAATGCTGTCGGTGCCGCCGGGCTCAAACGTGGCCGGGTACGAGTATTTACGCCAGATGCGATAAAACTGCGTCAGAATGCGGTGGCTGAAGATATCCAGAAAGCCCTGAAGCGCCTCGTGCCCTTCGCGACGCTGGGTGATGTCATCCAGGTAGGCCGTTGGTAAGGGGGAATCGACACCGTACATCCCCATAAAAGTCGTGCGGATGAGCGGTGGCTTGCTGTCATCATCCTCGCCATATTCGACAGCCTTCAGTTCACTGGCAGGGAAACCCATCCCCGGATGCGGCACAAACCGCACCGGGTCATCCGCCGGATGGCTGGTCGACCCCATCAGCGGCCGGCCCGGATTACGTTTTTCCAACAGCTGGCATAAACGGTAAAAGTTGATGCGGTGAAGGTCGGCTTCCAGCCGCGGGGTCAGCCGGGAATGCGGCGGTTGTGCTTCTCTTCCCATTCCAGGCGCTCTCCGGTCGGTTGCAGAATGATAATCAGGCGGTTAAACAGATAGATATCGGTGTAGAGCGCGAAGAAGCGACTCAGCATCTCGCCAAACAGGCAGATATCGCCACGCCCCGCAAAGCCGTGACTGTCCAGCGTCACCTCAATCTGCACACCGCGTACCAGATAGCCCTGCTCGAAACGCTCGGTTTCGCTGTGCTTAACGTCAATGATGGCTTCCAGGCGACGTCGGTTCATCTCGCTGTCGGTCCATTCGTACAACGCCAGGGTGCCACGCAGTACGTCGGCATTATCCATCATCGACAGGAATCCGCTGCCGAGGTGACTCAGCACACGCCAGTGGAAACGATCCTGCGCCGGTGGATAACAGGGGAGTGTCGGCGCACACAGGTTACGCACGGCGATACTGGCCGAGGTGGTTTTCATCACCGTATCGAGCACTGTGCTCTGCAGTGCACGTCGTGGCAGCTGGCCGTTGGTGCCGGTGAGCGTCAGTGACAGGCTTTCGTCTTCCGGCACCGTGTGGCTATCAAAGGCTTCACCGCCGAGGATAAGCCAGGTGTTATGCAGGCCCGATGGGCCACGGCGCACGCGGGTGTGGTAGTAATATTCCGGGGCTTCATGGCGCATCATTCCGCCTTTGTGGCGGAAGCTTGAGAATGGCACGTAGGTATGCTGGCTCGATGACATCACCGAATCCACCGCGTATATTTCTGTATGGCCATCCTGAACGCGCATCGGGCGCAGCATGTATTCTGTTTGCAGAGAATTGAGCGTTAGCGGGTCAGATTCCAGCGGGAACAGGTTAATCACCGGTACACAGTTCAGGCGCAGATGCTTTTCGGTAAAGCTGAAGTCATGCTCCCAGCGTTCCGCCAGTACCACATCGATTTCAAACCATGGGAGCTCAGCCGGAAAGACCACGGTCTCCAGCCCACGCAGACCCGTGAACATGAATTTCTCACGGAAGGTGAAGTACTCCAGCAGCAGCTGATAGCCGCTAAAGCTGCTGCTGCCCTTCGGCCACAGGTCATCGTCATCGCCAAATCCGAGCGCGGTGAAATACCCGTCAAGCGGTCTTCTGTCCATTTCACCCGGCATTCGCAACCAGAAACGCGCCGTGTTCATGGTAAAGGCCTCATGCATGGCACAGGCCAGCGGTGCATCAGCGTTGAAGTAGAACGGAATCTGGCTGAGATCGACATGACTCCAGTCGGCAAGATGGCTGCAGTTAAACCGCAGGCTGATGACCGAACGTCCGTCAGGGGCAGTCGACAGGCGGGCGTGCTCCAGCGACAACGGCTGAAGGGTAATCTCTTTGGTTGTGGTGTACCGACAACGCGTGCCCTTCTCACCGATCGGCCGCGAGTTCACCTCGAAACCTTTGACGATGCGCATCTGCTCTTTCATCTCACGCCAGTCAGGGGTGAATTCCACCACCGACATTGACGGAATGGTACGCAGGTAATGCGGCCACAGCAGGCTGACCAGCCCTTCGGTCAGTTCAGGCAGGTCGTCATCGAGCTTTTCACGCAGCCTGCCCATCAGGAAGGCAAAACCTTCGAACAGGCGTTCCACGTACGGGTCGCGCGCCCCCGCTTTATCGAGGTTGAGCATTGCCGCCTGCTCGGGGTGAGCACGGGCAAACTCTTCACCAGCTTCCAGCAGATAGCGCATTTCAGCGTCATAATAACGCAGGGTTAAATCATCCATATTTATTCTGCTTAGTAAATTGCTGCGTGTTAAACACTGAAGCAGACTCCGGGAGTCTGACACAGATAATCATATAGAAAAGAGAACCATCAATGCTGAGTACAAAGAGACGGTTCTATGGCATATTTTTTTGCCATACCAGGCATCCAACCTGAAGGGATCCACTGGCATTCTGTGAATCCTTTATGCATTAAAGATGTCGTGTATCTTTCTGAAAAGATGAACATTCCCAGGACAGTTAGCCCCAAGATAACAAACGTGTTTTTCAGTGATTTTTTACCTGATGTAGCGGTTATCTGCTTGCCGGTAACAATAACAGGGAAGATCATCGCCAATAACGGTGAGAAAAAAAAGAAAAACGCGGCAGCAAAAGTAACCCAAAAAGAGAAGTTAACGACATCGGGGTAAGAAAGGTATTCACGCAACTTAAAAATACCGAGATATGAAATCCCGACGGAAACCACCAGGAAGAATACCACTCCGAAAAATTCAATTACTCGTCGTTTAAAAGGATATACTGCTAGTCAAATTCGTCAAGATTTCACGGACAAATGCCATGAGAGCTAATTTCAAGATATATGAAATCCTGGTCTTTATCAGACACAGTTTTCAGTAAAGGGTATATGTTGGCTCCAGAGTAATTTTTTTGATGAACACCACCCCCTGTTGTTAAATTAAATCCACCACCATATTCATCTGAAAACAACCATTCTAGATTCTGCTCTTTACTGGATCGTTGAAACTGAGCAAATGCTTTCTGTTGTCCGACAGCAAGCGTAAAATGTTCATCGGTATTTCCATCCAATGATGAGATATAGCCTGAGAATTTTGAAACCGAGACAGAAAGCGGCGCATCACAAGGGTTTTTTATAAAAATGACGCCGGGGAATGGCTTTTGCGACGAACACGCTGACATGCTAAAAAAAAGACAAACAAGAAGTAATCTAGTCATTGAATTTTACCCTACTCAGCCAGAGCAAACCTTTTACATCTTCTTCAGCCGCCACTGAATGTTTACTCTGAATGTCCAATGATTGCTGCTTATCTGCATATTTCATTATATCTATTTCTCCACTTGATGGCATAGTGGTACCGGGCAGAGACTCCTGGGAAAGGCTTGAGCTACTCTTATGTGTCCACGAATAGTCTTTTGTCCAACCAAAAGGTGCATATTTATCAAGCACTATGTGCCCCATTTCGTGGGACGCTGTCAGCTTAAATAACATATCAGCTTGAGATGATGCATTTTGTGAAGGTAAGAATTGATAGATCTTCGAATAGAAACCAAGATTATGGCAAACTTTTCTGAATCCCTTCAGGCTTGTTGAACGTCCAAATTCACTATCCAGAACCTCTATCAAATCAAATGATGGCATGGCCGGAGCTATATTAATACTCACCGAGACCTTTACTTTATAACGCCCATTCTTTGTTAGAATATCCTCACCAATTGTTGGTAGCCGACTACCATTTCGAGACCAATATAGTTCTATCCCTTCTTTTGCCATCTTCTGTAAATCAGTATAACTCACGGGTTGGAGCGATTGATTGTTACCGTCAATACCGCCATCATCAAAAGCGACCCGCCAGAAAACATCAGCTGTGGTACTATTTCTATTGATCTGCACATCCACCCAATCTTGTTCTTTAGGTGAATTATTTAGCGGTAGATCTACCTTTATCATTTGATCGCCCCTAAGGGCAATTAATCTGACTGTTAATGATATACTTTTAAGCCTGCGAGTATCCAGTATTCCTGCATTACTGTAACCATCCCAATACCATTCATGCTCGCCTTGCTCAAAGAACTTGGAAGTATGCTTTTCACTGTAAATAAGTTCAGCTCCATCCATAACCTCCAGGGAAAGCCCTTCTGCCTCATCGCCTTTATTGATGATTCGGAAACCAATTTTCTCAGTGTTGTTGGTATTTCCTCCCTTTATCATCTCATCATAATCTGGAACTGAGAGAGGCGTAAGGATTTTATTTCCTGACAGCAGGATCCTATAATCCAGCTTTCCATCGTTTTTTTTATTTTTCTTATTTGTTGACTGTGCATGTTGTTCAGGTTCGCTCTGGCCTGAGGTTGTCTTCTCGTACGTATCATCCATCATCGACGGAATAAACTTCGCCTTGCAGGGGCAGGTACTGTAGCTGTCGAGGGTACCGGCCATTCGCCTGTCGTGGATGGTATCGTTGTCGATGCCACCGGCTATCTTGAATAGTCCGGCATGTTTACCACAGGTCACACTGTCCTGCTCCCGGGCAACAGGTTTATCAAACAGAGTGTGATCCTCTGCGCCTGTGGTGATTTTCCCGCCGCAGGTCGTTTTGTCGCCCTGCACCAGATAATAGCCTTCAGCTCCCATACGTTTCCCTTTTCGCTAAATTCAGTCCTGGTTACCCGCAAAGCACTGCACTGCTGGCCGGATCGAGCGCAATCAGACCCGCCAGAAGCTGGTCCATCTCTGGCTGTAACCGTGATTTATCGGTTTCACTGCGTGTGGCTTTCATACGCAGCAGTCTGAGGCGACGCGATTTCACTTCAAACAACAGTGCTGGTGTCCACTGCGTGAGGGTGATTGACTGTGCGGCACTATCGAGCTCACCCAGCAGATGCAGGGCCAGTTCATTCTTGCCCTTCTGCTCGGCCACACGGGCCATCAGCAGACGCAGCAGCCATTTGTCTTTTGTGGTGTCAGTGCCCGGGCGGGTCTGCAGCCAGTGAAGTGTGGCATCCAGACCGTCAGTGTCCGCTTTATCCAGCGCTTCCGGCTCGAGAGCCAGGATATCGTTATCCGTCTCAACCACGGCACTGACAGGCTCATCCCGCCAGCCGGACATATCGTCCAGCACGCTCTGATTTATCCAGTTCAGCGTGACTTCATCGGCAAACGGCGTACTGTCGTTAAAGGCCAGCGTTTCAAGTCCGGTAAGGCGACGCAGCAGCCCTTTCAGGTCGGCGGTGATGATGTCGGCCAATACATCCTGCCCCGACTTCACCAGTGCCTGGTGGGTGTACCACTGCAAATCCAGCCAGAGGTGATTGGCACCGCGCGAGAAAGTGCTGTCCGCCTGCTCCAGTATCTCCAGCCAGCTCTGTTGCAGGTACAGACGTTTGAGCATGGCCCGCTGGTCAGCCCGCGGCGGTTCGATGCGCGTTTTCCCTTCAGCATCCGGTGCCGGGATAGCGCTAAGCGTGTCATGACGCAGGCTTTTCATCAGCCGGTGTGCTGCCAGCCAGCCATCGGGTTGCTCACGCAGATACCCGGTCAGTGTTCGGGCCTGGGCCAGCAAATCCTGACCGGAGGTAATGCGGCTCAGAACTGGCGCGTCTGACTCGGTTGTATGCGTGGAAGTCTGCGACTGAGCCTTATTACCTGCGTTCTGCGGTACCATGGCATCCACACCACCGGCCTTCATCAGGCGAGATTCCAGCGCGCTGTACAGGGCATTCAGCTCTGGCCGTGACGCTTCCGGCTCTAACTCCAGACTGTCGCGGATGAGCAACAGCGCACCTGCTGTGCGCAGTGCATCGTCGCGTACCACTTCCGGCCAGAGTGACAGGCTGTCCAGAACGCGGGAGCCTGCGAGCCACTCCAGCGCCGGTTTACGGCTCCGCTCACGCTGAGGATGAAGCTGCGTTCCATAACGCCGTATCAATCCCGCCAGCAGTTCAAGCCCTTCGGCAAAGCCGGTTTCCCCGTCCTGGTGCAGACGCGCCCAGCAGTAATAGGTGGCAATCCGGATATCTTTTGCAGTGGTGGTCAGCAGTTTTTCGGCAAGCGTGCAAATCAACCCGGTATCGATGCCGGAAAGTTTATTGACCTCCTCCCGGATACGCTGAAAATCATCGTGATAGCCGGGGTCTTCTCCGGTCGGACTGGCGTCGCTTACCGGAGCAAACCAGGGCTGCCAGTTTTCCGTGCGTGTCTGCGCCTGTTGCCGCAGCTGCGTGTCGTCAGACTGACAGGCGGCGACCAGATTCTGTAGTGTGCTCATTATTCGACTCCATCCATGTCACTGTTTTCGGTGTTGGCCATCAGCGCCTGTGCAGTGGCCGCGCTGTCGACACTGAATATCTGATCCGGCAGCGTGAAACCACGCAGATCCAACAGCGCCAGCGGACCTTTTCCTAGTTGTGAGCGCATTACCCACTGCAGAGTGCGACCGTCCGGGGCAGTAAAGCTCATCATCCACTGGCTGCGGTCAAGCTGCTGGCGCTTGCCCTGGTCCAGCCAGCGAATAAAGCCCCAGGTTCCGCTGTAATCCCCGAACAGGCGCGCACCAGCGTTGACTGTAGTCCAGGTCAGCATCGTCCCCGGCTTGTAAGTCTCTCCCGGCCAGCGGAAGCTCTGCCAGTCAGCCATTTGGTTGAAGTAGTGCAGCGGCTGGCCATCGATAGTCAGTTGCGTTTCGACCACCTGCGGTGCAGGGCGCGCCTGCAGCTCAAAGCTGATACCCTGGCTTCCATCGGTGAACAGAATGTCTGAAAGCTGGCTCAGCTGATTAATCGCCCGCAGGAAGGCCGGGTTAAAGTTCAGCCCCTGGCTGTTGACTTTATCCGGTACCCACTGGCTGCCCTCCTTGTGCAGCACCCCGCTAAGCTCTGTCGTCAGGAAGCGTTCAATACGTCCGCTGTCCTTGCGCAAAAACTCAGCCAGCATCGGCAGGGAGGCATCACTTTTGCTCGCAGCGAACGGGAAACGCCCGTCAAAGGCGGTGTGCCAGTTCGCCACCACGGAGCGGCTCCATTTGTCATTCAGGCTCGCCGCCGACGGCTGAAGCACGGTCTCCCAGGCCTGAGTCAGTGGCTGAACAAACATCGTGCTGCCAAAACCGCTCCACTCTTCGCCAAGACTTGCCGAAATCAGGCTGCCGTACTGTTGGGTGTCAGTGAGATCCACGCTTTTGCCCTGGAATACGGTCTGCGCCAGTGTCTGCATCATCTCCTGCGGATCAGAAGCACTGGCTACCTGTTGCAGGCGCAGACGCACGCGGGTGATGCGGGTCAGATACGTCTGCAGACTCAGGGAGTTGTCAGCCGACATTACGTTGCTGCCTTTATTTTTACCCATCAACGTCAGCAGCGGGCCAAAGGTTTCATCGAGCGGCCCCTGCGGCCCTGACGCAGACTGGTCAATCGCAGGTTTGTCTTTTCCGCCTACGAGGTCTTTAGCCGATTTGATGATGGAATCCGAAAGGCCTTCGCTTTGCTGGCCGGTCTGCCCCTGCCAGGCGATGGTATTCATCAGGGCAATCAATGGCGACTGGCGGACATCACTCATCAGCGTCAGCTGGTCGGTAACGTCAGCAATATTGTTTGCCGGGTTAAGTCGCAGGCTGTTGAGGAAACTCAGCCAGCTGCCGGCAAAGTCGGTGAAGTATCGTTGCGTCAGACGTGCTTTCAGTGCTTCTGGTGACAGGTCTGAGGAGACCGCTTTCCGGCTGTCACTCAGCACCCAGTCAATTTCATCCCGGCGGGAGTTTGCGGCCTTTTCGATAGCCTGCTGAATGCCCCCTTCCCACGCCTGGCGGGTGAACATGCCAGGCACCACCTCCTCGGTGGTGAACAGTCGCCGCGCATCGGTACCGCTGGTCATGTCTTCCAGAGACACATCGGCAAAGTTACGACGCACGGATTTGAGCATGTTCTCATATAGGGTGCTTTCAGCGTTACGCCGGCCAATTTGCTGCAACAGCACCTGACGGCTCTGACTCACCAGCTGCGCATCCGGCGTAATTTTCCACTGTGGTTGCTCAGGCAGTTCGTTGATGTAGAAGGCCCACAAATCCGGCGACAGGCTTTGCCACAGGCCGGCTGAGATGCCTAATCGCGTCGGCTGCACGGCTTTCATGGTCTGGGCGTAATACGCGCCGTCGGCTTTATCCGGACGGGCCATCATCAGCCAGGCCTTCAGCTGGTCATAGCCCGGCCTCGCCAGTTGTGCCCGTTGATCGCTGCCAGGTGCGGAGCCTGCAAGTGCGCTGAGTTTCTGCGTAAGCGCTTCATTTGCCGGGTCACGAATCAGGCGGTTGTTCGCCACGCCGTACCAGGGCAGCATCGCGTCGAGCAACTGCTGGTTATGGTCCAGGCCGAAGCGTTGATGCCAGGGCGCGCCTTCCTGAATATGGTGCTGCAGGCGGCCGGCGTCATTACGCAGCGTATGCAGAGCCGTCAGCTGGTAATCCGATATGGAAGGATGCTCCACCACGGCGCGGGCCTTTTCGGCAACATAGACTATCTGCATCCGATTGACCGCGAACGACAGCAGTATTCCCGCGCCCCAGACACCGATAATGGCCATCAGCGTCCAGGCCAGCGTCTGTTCCCACGCCATACCGACACGGTGGCCACGCACGCGGGTACAGTCATCAACGATCCCCTGCCAGGTCACCGGTAGGGTCAGCGCATGGCGTTGTGATTCCGGGATATATTTCTCAGCGTCGGCAGGTGCAGCACCGGCTGTTTCTCCTGTGATAGCGGTGGGTTTATTCTCCGGAAGACTGAACATCAGGCCACGCAGCGGCACACGCTGCTGGGAGGCAGCCAGCCATGGCACCAGTTGCTGAGCCCAGCGGGCGATACCGCCGTCTTTGAGGTGCTGGCCCAGGCGCAGCAGGAAGTCGTGGCCATTGTTCTCAGCGACCTGACTCACGCCCTGTGTTCGCAGGGCCGGCAGCATCAGCTCAAGCTGGCGGGTAATATCGTCGGGCTTAGCACGCAGTGGGAAACTGGCCCCGACCGGCTGCTCAGTACGTTTTGCCTGCGACCAGGTGCTGTCGCACAGCTGCCACAGCCAGACCGGGGCGGAATAACGGAGCAGTTCGCTGATTTTTTCCAGTCCGCGTAAATCGTTGTCGCTGATTTGTGGGGTCAGATTAAGCGACTGCGGCATGACGCGGACAATACCGTCCAGTGGACGCCCGCGACGCAGTTTACGCAGCGCGGCGTATTTTTCCTTATCGGGCTCAGCAGTCAGACTGCCGCCGTAAATCAGAACGGTACGGTTACCTTCAAGCCACTGGTTTTCCTGCAGGCCAGGTACCAGTAGTTCGATTGCCGCCTCATCGCCAGTGATTAACAGCAGACGGGTTTTACGACGCCAGTAAAGGCCAATACGGGAGCGGAGATGTCCCCGGATCTTGTTACACATGACCACTGCAGGGTGAACAGGCGCTTTATCATTTTCCCGCTTCTTTTTCTCATCATCACCGTTGGTGTTGTCGACAAGCTTATTAAACTCCTGTTTGCCGGCATTGCGTACCGCCGCCAGAAGCACTACGGAAACGATAAGGGCGCAGCCTGAAATACATCCGCCGGCAATAAGCCAGTAAATTTGCTGCTGACTTCCGTCTTCAATCCCGGCTATATCCGGATGCTTCCAGACCATGAAAGTCATAACGGCTAACAGCAAAAAGAAAATCAATGCGACAGCAAGATAGCGGCCTTCTGTAGTCTTCGGTGCTAAAGGTAGCTTCACGGATCCATCTCCTGTCGGGAAGCAATCGGGGTAATGAGCGTGCTCCACAGCACATTCTGTGTGGTATCACCGCAGATAATCATCTGTGGTAACTGAGTTTGTCGGGCGATTTCGGTGGCGGCAGCGATAGCCAGCCAGGGGGCCGCGGCACCGGCATGTCCCATAGATGTATCGAGCGAAACGACGGCTTCGTCCTCTACAGACTGCGCAGGGTGCACATTCTGGCACTCAATAACTTCTGCACGCTGCTCACCTGTCAGCCCGGCAAGCCATAAATTTTTAACGATATTTTCTTTGAGCGGGACGTTATAGGCAGCCATGTTCATCCCCTCCCTAAGCTCACCGGTTGGAGCAGCATCTGGCCGGTGGAGCAACGCGAGAGGTTCGAGTGCCTCCTGGGTCAGGCGGTTGCCAAGAAGCAGAGTAACGGCTGCTTCAGCAGTATTGTTTGAAACAACCGGATCAATCTGGAGGCCAACAATCAACAACATCGCATCATCTTTGATGCGGTGATCCAGCCAGTGGTTGACTACCCCCGGCCCATTGCTGTCTGTGTATTCAAGCGCGCAGGTTATGCCACTCTCCTGCCAGGCTTCCTGCCAGATATTTCTGACAGCAGGGAATGGCAGAGATGACGAGACATCAAGGATGACAACAAGCGAAGCGTTCTCAGGAAACTGGCGAACTGGAAGATCGGCAATCAGCTCTGAAAACAGACGTGAGATAACTAATCCAGGAGTATCTTCTGGTTCTGCCGTAATACGGCTCAGCCTCCTGCTTTTTTCGCCTTTCCAGTCCGACTGCGAAATGATAATGCTGTGATTATTGAGCATATCATCAGCAACAGAAAGCTGTTCGTCTTCCTGATGGGCTGTAATAAATGTCGTATTCAAAACCTGAAGTGCACGACGAGCCCTACGGGTCTCACTTAGGATCCATTGCTCCCGACGCCGGTCAAAACCATTCGCTTTACTGTCCTGTAATGACCAGGCCCACATGCGAATTGTGAAACACACAATCCACACAACTAATGGTGTGCCAATGGCCAACATCCAAAAGTGACTGTTATCGATGTATCGTCCGAATATCCGCATAAAGATCACGCTGATGACCAGCATCGCCACCAATACGGCAAGCCAACGGGATATTTTAGGTGGAACTTGCCGGGGATAACATTTCGGAAGATCTTTCAGGGAATACGACATTCACACGCTCATGCTTTAAAATTTCCAAATTTTAACTAAGGCTAGTCATCATCAAATGAAATATTCTCAAGCAACTTCAACATTTCTTTAGATAGATCTTCACCTTTATCATCCGAAGAATTAACACCAGAACCACATAGGGCATTATTTTTATGTATCAAACAAAAATAAACACTCTGGCCTAGCGTTCCATCTTTAAGTTTCGCCATGGCATTAACAGCCATAAAACCAGATGCATCTTTGCTTTTAACTTGAAATAGAGATAGATGATTTACCTTCCCATTTTTCACATATGTGGCATCCGGAATTGATTCCCATACCTTATTTTTGTAGTCATAAACAATTTTATTATCAGCGGCACTAACACTGACCCCTTTGTTGTTAACTTGCTGTACATCATATCCTGCTTCAAATGCTTCACCAGAATACAGGCAAGTCCACTCCGATATTGGTGATTTTTTTTTGAAGTACTCATCATCAGACAATGCGGGGTATTTAAAATCACTAAAATGCATATTGCATGCATCAAAACTGGATGACGAAGAAATATCTGCGTTAGAATCTGATGTCAACGCTCTAGTTACTGAGGCACCTTCCACTTTAGCAACTGGTGCTGAAGCCATAGCGAAGGAGCTAACGCTAAGAAAAACTGATATATATAGCAATTTCATAATTTTTACTTCCTATGTTTATATCCTTCCGGGAAGTTCAAAACCAAACTTCCAGAAGCATTCGGGAATTTATTTTCCGTTAAAATTGCAAGGGCAACTCCGTAGGCACAACATCTCGAGTCGAATCCGTTTAGTGAGTGATGATAAAGCGAACCAATCCTACCAGGCAAATTAACTGCGGCACTTGCTTCCCAAAAACTAGGGCTTCGGTAGTAATACTTTGTTCCAAGATTTGTATTAACCGAAACTCTCTCTAAAACATGCTCCTCATCAGCATATTTTGCCATCTTATTTTTCACCCAATAAAACCCCGCACTATCTGCAGCTAGTGTGCTATGTGAATCACTAACAGTATTCCTTAGCTCTATAATTTCTGTTGTAAGCGTAGGGAAATGGCGATCTTGCAATGTAGCATTGGACCTATTCGCAGGAGGTTGTGCTGCAATTGATGCATATGCATCAACCAAACTCTGTTTTAATTGCTCTTGAACTGTTCTACCAATATATTTAAAATAGTTAAGGTAGTTTTCTGGGTTAGTTAATTGCAAAAAGCCACGTCCGTACCATGGGGCGTACCAGAGGTTACTGCCGTTCCCTTCATGAAGCGTACTCAACCACCCGGTTTCTTGTATTGCATTACCTAAAAAACAAGAAACTCTAAATGGAGTATTAATACAATACTTTCTCATGGAGGAGTTTAGATTTGAAATCTGGCTGCTCAAAATCGAGCCCGATGTTCTTAAATTTGTGTTAATAGCTTCCCAGGCAAACCGATTTCTGCCTGATTGGCGTAGAGCATGGCTAGGTACTATTTGTTTCATTTCAGAGAAGCTTAACCACCCACAATTTCTAAAATGGCTAATTATTGCCTTTGGCTCAAAATGCCACAAGCTTCCGCTGCTAAGTTCCCCAATGTCGAAACACAATGCTTCGGCATGAGCCTTGAATTTTGCATAATCTTCTTCCGTCATCGGATCATGCTCTTCACTTCCCGTTTTCAGCCACGAGAAGCGGGTGTCGATCGTACTTTTTTCCCATTCAAACGGGAAATGGCAGATTAGCTTTCCGCACTGGTTATCGAACTCACCATCTTCCTGAAGTTTCTTAATAGCGGCTGAATTACACTGGCTGTCGCTGTCACTATCGTCATCAACCAACTGCCAGCCCGTCCAGTGAGGGAAATCAGCGTCACTAAACTTTTTAATACCGGAATCAGCAAGATTGACTACCCCCTTTCCCCCCGGGTAATTGACCGTCATCCATAATGGCGCATCTGCCGGTACCAGGGTTTCATTGTCCGTGTTGATTACCCGCCCAAAGCGAAGTAATTCGAACCCGGCACTCGGGCTTTCCTTATAATTCCGCATCGCGGTTTTATAGAGATTGTATTCGTAGTCATTACCATCAGCATTAACCAGTGGCTCGCCCAGCAGATCATATTTCCCGTCAACCTGCGTATTTTTCTGCCGCGTTACCATCGTGCAGTTGCCTTGGGCCAGAGTCATGCTGGCATACAGAGGCGCATTGCTGGTATAGAGCTCAGAAAGTCCGGTGATAGACGTGCTGTTATCTGCAGGGGCCTTGTCATAAAACTTTGTCTGCGGAGGCAGATAAAAGTGAATATCACCGTAAACTGCATCAGTGCGGCCATTCTTCGAAATATCCAGCTCTCCTGATTTCCTGCCCGTCAGCTTGCTGATGTTGTCGTCATCGCAGAAAATCTGGAAATGGAAAGCATTGACTCCATCCACCATGCCCGGAAGGCCTAACGGATCCTTACGGTAAACTTTCTCACCGGCTTTAACAGTTTCAGCCAACGACTTCAGGTGCATGTATAGGGAGTAGAAAGCCACTTTTGCTTCATCACCGCTACCGATCTCGGTTTCATGCTTTATCAGCACATAACCATCATCACTCCCCTTTGTATTGGGTTTATCGGCGTTGATGTTAAATGGTGCCTGATCGCGCTTGTCTGAGCTTTTGCGGAGTGAAACGACGGTACCATCCGCTATCGCCCGCACGCTCTCAGCAGGTCTCCCTTCGTCAGTCTGACGTATATGTATTCCGCCATGCCACGAACCATAACCGTTAACCGGATACCCACGGCGGTCAACTACGGTCATGACTCTTTCAATCCAGGCCGCATCAGTTTCATGGGCATCTTTCGCTTTCAAAAGCGGTGGGCTGATAATCATAAACTGACTCCTTGTCAGGAAAAGCTGAATTTACTGGAAGGTTCTGTGGTTTCAGGAGCCACATTCGGGAAGTCTTCTGGCTTGTTAGCCTTTTCTTTTCGCCCGTAATGCCCGGCTTTAGTCCGGTACTCCCCCTGTGTGGCTGATTCAATGCCATTGGCATCGAGGGTGATATAGCTTCCACCCCCGTTGATCGTGACCTGCTTCCTGGCAATAATCTCGATACTATCTTCGGTACTGACGACGCTGATTTCTCCACGAGCGATGAGCTCCATCAGGTCATTCTGTGCCTGGATCCTCACCGGCCCCTGGTTCGCGATGAGCTTGATCCCCAATTTGCGAACAAACACGCTCAGGGCATTACCTACCCCGACGAACAGATTTTTCACCACGCTGACGTCGGCATTTTTACCGGCCGTAGCTATCAGGTTCTGCCCGGCTGATACCTGCAGATGTTGTCCGCTGGTCAGCGCCATTCCATCCGGTGCACTGAGCAGCAGCACTGATTTTTTGAGGTCTGTCAGCTGCTGTTCCAGCAGTTTGATTTGCGCCTGGAGATCGGCCGGGTTCGCGGTTGCCTTCTGCGCATCATCGGAGATGGACGTCATCTGCTCCCGGGCATCATCCAGATTGCTGACCGCCGGCTGCATCTCCAGCACCAGCCCCTGTGCTTTCGTCTGGCCATCAGCGCTGATGAACATCCCTTTCTGTGCCCGGATGGCTCCCCAGCTGTCGGTTCTGAGCTCAAAACCTTCGCCGCGCTTCTGCTTCTCCGCATCCACTAAATGTCCGAGATTCAGCTGACTCTTGCCGCCGTACTCGGTGGAGACCTTGATATGCTCCTGGTCACGGCTGTCATCAAGGCGGATTTTGTTGTCCGCAGGCGTCCGCAGGACGTTGCGTTTGTAGTTGCGGATGGTGACGTGGTCGCCGTGTGCCGAATCGTGAAGTACGCCAGAAATGTACGGTCTGTCCGGGTTACCGTCCTGATAATGCTTTGGTTATTGAGCATTTCAACTGCAATAGAAACTTGTTCATTTGCCTGATGGGCCGTAATAAATGTCGTATTCAACACCTGAAGCGCACGACGTGCCCTACGGGTCTCACTTAAGATCCATTGCTCCCGACGTCGGTCAAAACCATTCGCTTTACTGTCTTGTAATGACCACGCCCACATGCGAATAATGAAACTAACAATCCATATAACGACGGGTGTGCCTATGGCAATTAACCAAAAGGGCCGGGTATCAATGTAGCGTCCGAATATGCGCATGAGGGTCACGCTAATGACCAACATTGCTGCCAGGACGGCAAACCAGCGCGATACTTTTGGTTGATCTGGACGTGGATAACAATCAGGAAGATGTTTAAGGGAATACAACATTAATTATCTCGATATGAAAATACCACAAACGAATTTTTTGATTATGAGTAATGCTCATCACAATAAAAATTAGTCAATAATGAGTTGCCAAAGCGTCTATTCAGTAGATACCTTGGACAAAACACTTTTAGGGAAGTGGTTCAGGCATTCAGGGCTTACAGTTACATTAAAATGGCTAACGTGACCTATATCACTAATATACATAGCACTTACATCAGGCGATCCATCTTTAGCAATATCACGATAAACTACCCCTCCAACCCCGCGATTAGATTTACTTAAATATATAACTTCGTCAGTTGGGTTGCCATTTCCCATACTATATATGGTCAAGGAATCTAATTTTAAAAGGGCACCATTTAAAATATATGCATGCCCATCGATAGCTAACCTGTCGTCACCCCAAGAATAATTTGCTTCACTGGCACTTGTTACAAGAAGGTAAGAATTATCTTCACTCGTTTTAGTACTCATGCTTTGATTAACATCAGAAATAGCATCAGTGGGAATCATAGCACACATTGATACAGATTCTTTGTCAGCGTTATCATCAGCAAGGCAATAAGTTGCCGGCAAAACAATCAATATACCACACAAAATCAAATTTGATATCGACCTACTAAATGTGAAGGAATAATTGATTATCCATTTCATTATTCACCCCTTCCAATTAACAGTAATCACCGACCCTCAGCTATCTATATTAATATTTAATTTCCTCAAGCGCTTTGAGTCGAATATAGCATAATTTGTGGGTATTGCCGTCATAAATAACATTAACCAAAGTATCCCTCTCAACCCTGATATTGACAAATTCATCCCCGCATGATGGCTTTATCTCTTTGAATTGTTTATCACCAGGGAAAAAGATAAATAACCTATATATTTTATAAATGCCCATCCCCTCATCCATGTGCCAAATACTAAAATCCCTATAACCATCATGGTTGTAATCTTCAAATAATATGTGATTTTCTTTCTCAGATGAAACATCAATTCTTTCTATATTAACCTGTTTATCTGCATCTAAAACGGATACTAACAACGAATCATTATCAATCAGCAAAACCTCTGCAGAAAGTTTTTTTCCATTATTAACATCTAAAATGCAATTATCACATCCAATTGCAATCTTTGTAAAAATGCACAGGAAGAAAAAAATATATTTCATGATAGTATCATTAGGGATTTTGAGTAATTCTCCAGCAAGGCTTAGACGGGCAGTGGCTTAAGGATATCTATTAAATTCCCACGAGCTATTTTTCTTGCACGTTTCAAAGTTATTATCATCCGTAGGATCAAATTCTGACTTAACTGGCTTCAAATTTCCATTTGCAAGATTGAAAAACAACCCCTGATTGGTTCCGATATAAGCGAGATCCTTTCCTTTTATAAAATCAATGCTAAAAACACCTTCACTCACACTCTTTTCAATTTTTCTATATCTGTGATCCAAATCTACAAGAATCACATTTGTATCCTGAAGGATTGCCCTCATTAATTATTTTCGGCTTACCCAAGAGAATTATTTTATCACCGCTACATTTAACACTATAGCCATTGATAACAGTATCAAACTTAAGAGTCTTTGTATGATTGTTAATGTCAACGGTTATTGAGTCAGTACCACTTAATGTAACTCCTGAAGCATATGCATTAAATGAAATAAAAAACCGGCAATTGTTGAAATAATAAAATTCATTTATTAACCCATCAAATAACCGTAGCAATTATATCCCCCCCCTAATTGACCTTTGATTTGTTACTGCCATTCAACATTTTTTCATTTGCTTTATTATCCAAACCTATTTCCATACTTTCAAAAGTCTTTAATATGTAAGGGATTTGACTACTATCTGAGGCAAGGCCACCTGAACCGCAAAGTGCACTATAAGTAGAATCTTGAACTAAGCAAAAACTAACCAGCTCTTTTGCATTCTTATAGGTTTCTTTATCATCTTTTGTAAGATTCTCATCAAATACAACATATCCCTCAGCATTTTTTGCTTTGATATTATATAACTTCAGCGACTTGTAAGGTCCATCTTGATCTGAAGGAATAATTTCAGATTTTTTATTGTTTGCTTTGACCCATAAAGATTTGCTTCTCGAATAAACAATTTTTTCATTCATACTTCTGTCATACCCATTACTGTACACAGTATCGGACGATAAACAGACCCAGGTATTGACAGGGAATGTGTTAGTGGGGTTATTTACCTCGGCACTTACTTTATTTTTAGGTGATGCTCTATACTCTTTAAATTTTATAATACTGCAACCGCTAGACTCTGCAGTATTGTAAGAAATAGATGAATTATCATTAATTTCCTTTGCTATAAAATTATCACCATTAAAATCAGCGGGCATATTTATTTCAGGATTGATATCTGCAAAGGTGAACTTACAAATTGAAAATATGAACAAAGCAAAATATTTTGTTTTCATCTCTTATCTCCTTAACACAATGCCTTCAGGCTTATCTAAAGTGAACGCATTGTTTTCATCTGGGAATTTAATTTCAGTCAACACAGCCAAGGCACAGGTATATGCGCAGCAACGCTCTATAAATCCATTTATCCCTTGATAATTTCGTCTACTGATAGCTCCTGGCAAATTCACAGTTGCACTCGCCCGCCAGAATGCTGGGCTACGGTAATAGATCTTAATACCATGCCCTGCTGTCACTGCCTGTCTCTGTAGTTCATGAACTTCATCGGCATATTTTGCCATGCCGGTTAATGACCAATAAAATCCTGCGCTATCGGAGGGGTCGAAAAGTCCAACATCGACATCTTCACGCCAAGACACCACTTCTTGCTCAAGTCCAGGATGTTGTCCGTCATATAGAATCCTGTTATCTAATCTTTTTTCCCGTTCCCTGAGAGCACGGTCACCTTGGACCCTTCTGTAGTCACTGACCAATTCGTCTCGTACATCATTATTAAATGACCTTCCCCGATATGTAAAATATTTATAGAAATTATCAGGGTTAGTTAACTGCAGGAATCCCCTGCCGTACCACGGGAAATACCAAATATTATAATGGTATCTATGTCCATGTTCATCTGTAGCGGAATATCGATAATCTTCTCTAGTCACATTCAGCCATTTGGTTTCCTGTACCGAATTCCCTAAAAAACTCACCAATCTGGAAGGTGTGTTAATGCAATACTTCCTAAACATCTTATTCAGCATTGGATAATGTTTTGAGAAGACAGATGTATCATTTTCATGAAACGTGACTGGTTCCCAACTATAGCGAGAACCCGAGGGCCTTATTATATTACGTGGTACAACTTGTTTAAATTCTTCTCGACTGAGCCAATTACACTTACGAAAGTGAGAAATAAATACTCTTGGTTCTATATGCCACAATTTTCCGCTACCGAGAGATCCTGAATCAAAACACAGCGCTTCTGCGTGTTGCTTAAATTTTCCATAGTCTTCCTCACTCATCAGCGTTCGTTCATTTGACTCCTGCGTCCCGGGAATCTGCCATATGGCCGTTTTTTCCGGCGTGCACTGCTCCCAGGGCAGACCAGTCATCAACCATTTATACCTGGCATCTATTGTGCTTTTTTCCCACTCGAATGGTAAACAACAGATAAGCCTGTTGCTTTGAGCCTCGAACCTGCCTGCTTTCTGTAGCTTGCTGATGATCTGCGAATTACACTGGCTGTGAGTATCATTGTCATCATCAACAAGTAACCATCCCGCCCAGTGAGGAAAGTCTGCATCGCTGAATTTTTTAATACCGGGATCTGCGAGATTTACCACGCCTGTTCCACCCGGATAGCTGACTGTCATCCATAACGGCGCGTCTGCCGGCACCAGCGTTTCGTTGTCAGTATTGATAACACGCCCAAAGCGAAGCAACTCAAAGCCTGCACTGGGGTTTTCCTTATAATTCCGCATAGCTGTGTGATAAAGATTGTATTCATAATCTACACCATCTGCGTTAAGCAATGGGGTACCTACGGTTTCAAAGACATCTTCAGTGTCGGTACACGCCTTGCGCGTAATCATTGTGCAGGCACCTTGGCCGAGGGTCATACTGACATAAAGGGGCACCGTACTTGCGTGCACTTCGGTCAGGCCGATTGCGGCAGGTGTATTGTCTATCGGGCGGGTCGCATAAAATTTCGTCCCGCTCGGAAGATAAAAATGGATATCACCGTAAACAGCATCAGTACGACCATCTTTCGAAATATCCAGTTCCTTCGTTTTTCGTCCCGTCAGTTTACTGATGTTGTCATCATCGCAGAAAACCTGGAAGTGAAATTCATTCTGGCCGTCAGCCATTCCGGAAGAGCCGAGTGGGTCTTTCCGGTAAATTTTGGCGTTAGCTTTTATCTCTGCTTCCAGAAACTTCAGATGCATATACAAAGAGTAAAAAACGACCTTACCGTCCTCTCCGGAACCTATTTCAGTCTCATGTTTCAATAAAACATAACCATCATCCGTACCCCTTACAGGGGCATACTTTAGTGGGAACTGGTCTCTTTTCTCTGGCGGCGAGGGCTTGCGGAACGACACCACCGTCCCGTCAGCGATTGCCCTCACTTTCTCAGGCGTTGTACCTGCATCCGTATGTGATATATGGATGCCCCCATGCCAGGACTCCGATGCATTGAGAGGATATCCCCGTCGAGAATTGACAGGCATCATCGCTTCAATCCAGTCTGCGTCAGACTGAGCGGCATCTTTATCTCTCAGAAACGGAGGACTGATAATCATGTTAAGACTCCTTGTCAGGAAAAGCTGAATTTACAGGAGAGTTCAGTGGTTTCTGGAGCCACATTCGGGAAGTCTTTTGGCTCATTGGCCTTATCTTTTCGCCCGTAATGCCCGGCTTTGGTCCGGTACTCCCCCTGAGTGGCAGACTCAATGCCATTGGCATCAAGGGTGATATAACTGCCGCCCCCGTTAATCGTCACTTTTTTCTTCGCAGTAATATGGATTTCATCTTCGGTGCTGGTGAGACTGAGTCCGCCGCGGGCGATCAACTCCATCAGGTCATTCTGTGCCTGGATCCTCACTGGCCCCTGGTTCGCGATGAGCTTGATCCCCAATTTGCGAACAAACACGCTCAGGGCATTACCCACCCCGATGAACAGATTTTTCACCACGCTGACGTCGGCATTTTTACCGGCCGTAGCTATCAGGTTCTGCCCGGCAGATACCTGCAGATGTTGTCCGCTGGTTAGTGCCATTCCATCCGGCGCGCTGAGCAGCAGCACTGATTTTTTGAGGTCTGTCAGCTGCTGTTCCAGTAGTTTTATTTGCGCCTGGAGATCGGCCGGGTTCGCGGTCGCCTTCTGCGCATCATCGGAGATGGACGTCATCTGCTCCCGGGCATCATCCAGATTGCTGACCGCCGGCTGCATCTCCAGCACCAGCCCCTGTGCTTTCGTCTGGCCATCAGCGCTGATGAACATCCCTTTCTGTGCCCGGATGGCTCCCCAGCTGTCGGTTCTGAGCTCAAAACCTTCGCCGCGCTTCTGCTTCTCCGCATCCACTAAATGTCCGAGATTCAGCTGACTCTTGCCGCCGTACTCGGTGGAGACCTTGATATGCTCCTGGTCACGGCTGTCATCAAGGCGGATTTTGTTGTTCGCAGGCGTCCGCAGGACGTTGCGTTTGTAGTTGCGGATGGTGACGTGGTCGCCGTGTGCCGAATCGTGAAGTACGCCAGAAATGTACGGTCTGTCCGGGTTACCGTCCTGATAATGCTTTGGTTATTGAGCATTTCAACTGCAACAGAAACTTGTTCATTTCCCTGATGGGCCGTAATAAATGTCGTATTCAACACCTGAAGCGCACGACGAGCCCTACGGGGCTCACTCAAGATCCATTGCTCCCGACGCCGGTCACAACCATTCGCTTTACTGTCCTGTAATGACCACGCCCACATGCGAATAATGAAACTCACAATCCATATAACGACGGGTGTGCCTATGGCAATTAACCAAAAGTGCCGGGTATCAATGTAGCGTCCGAATATGCGCATGAGGATCACGCTAATGACCAACATTGCTGCCAGGACGGCAAACCAGCGCGATACTTTTGGTTGATCTGGACGTGGATAAGATTCAGGAAGATGTTTAAGGGAATACAACATTAATTATCTCGATATGAAAATACCACAAACGAATTTTTTGATTATGAGTAATGCTCATCGCAATAAAACTTGGTCAATAATGAGTTGCCAAAGCTTCTACTCAGTAGAAACCTTGGACAAAACCCTTTTAGGGAAGTGGTTCAGGCATTCAGGGCTTACAGTTACATTAAAATGGCTAACGTGACCTATATCACTAATATACATAGCACTTACATCAGGCGATCCATCTTTAGCAATATCACGATAAAACATCCCTCCAACCCCACGATTAGATTTGCTTAAATATATAACTTCGTCAGTTGGGTTGCCATTTTCCATGCTATATATGGTCAAGGAATCTAATTTTAAAAGAGTGCCATTTAAAATATATGCATGCCCATCGATAGCTAACCTGTCGTCACCCCAAGAATAATTTGCTTCACTGGCACTTGTTAGAAGAAGGTAAGAATTATCTTCACTCGTTTTAGCACTCATGCTTTGATTAACATCAGAAATAGTATCAGTGGGGATCATAGCACACATTGATACAGATTCTTTGTCAACGTTATCATCTGCAAGGCAATAAGTTGTCGGCAAAACAATCAATAGACCACAAAAAATTAAATTTGATACCGACCTACTAAATGTGAAAGAATAATTGATTATCCATTTCATTATTCACCCCCTTCCAATTAACAGTAATCACCGACCCTCAGCCATCTATATCAATATTTAATTCCCTCAAGCGCTTTGAGTCGAATATAGTATGATTTGTGGGTATTATCGTCATAAATAACATTAATCAAAGTATCCCCCTCAACCCTGATATTGACAAATTCATCTCCGCATGAGGGCTTTATCTCTTTGAATTTTTTATCATCAGGGAAAAAGATAAATAATCTATATATTTTATAAGTGCCCATTCCCTCGTCCAGATGCCAAATACTAAAATCCCTATAACCATCATGGTTGTAATCTTCAAATGAAATGTGGTTTTTTTTCTCAGATGAAACATCAATTCTTTCTATTTATAAAATCAATGATAAAAATACCTTCACTCACACTCTTTTCAATCTTTTTATATCTGTGATCCAAATCTACAAGGATCACATTTGTATCCTGAGGATTGCCATCATTAATTATTTTCGGTTTACCCCAGAGAATTATTTTATCACCACTACATTTAACACTATAGCCATTGATAACAGTATCAAACTTAAGAGTCTTTGTATGATTGTTAATTTTAACGGTTATTGAGTTAGTTCCATTTAATGTAACACCTGATGCATATGCATTAAATGAAATATAAAAACTGATAGTTATTGAAATAATCAGATTCATTTTCTAGCCAGTAGCTACAACATAATCGGCAATACCCCTAATTGGCTTTATGTTTGTTACTGGCATTTAACATCTTTTCATTTGCTTTATTATCCAAACCTATTTCCATACTTTCAAGAGACTTTAATAAGTAAGGGATCTGACCACTGCCTGAGGCAAGGCCACCTGACCCGCAAAGTGCATTATAGGTAGAATCTTGAACTAAACAAAAACTAACCAGTACATTTGTATTTTTATTTGCTTCTTTATCATCCTTAGTAAAGTTTTCATCAAATACAACGTATCCCTTAGTATTCTTTGCTTTAATATTGTATAACTTCAGCGGCTTGTAAGGTCCATCTTGATCAGAAGGAATAATGTCAGATTTTTTATTTTTTTTTAACCCATAAAGATTTGCTTTTCGAATAAACAACTCTTTCATCCATACTTCTGTCATACCCGGTACCGTAGACCGTATCAGACGATAAGCAGATCCAAAACTATTGACAGGGAATTTGTCAGCGGAATGGTTATCTTCGGTGTTTGCTTTACTCTTATTTGAAGGAGCATATTTTTTAAAAAATATATTGCTACAACCGCTGGATTCTACAGTATTGTAAGAAATAGACGAAGTGTCATTAATCTCTTTTATTGTGAAATCATCACTATTAAAATCAGCAGGCGTATTTATTTTTTGGGTCTATATCTGCAAGGGAGACGTTACAAAAAAATGCGAGAAAAATAAATTGTTTGTTTACCATCTATTACCTCCTTTTAGTTTTAACGGTGAAAAAAGAGGGTTTGAGTCAATTCTCAGAATTTTACTTTGCGCATTCTTCGAAGTCTTTCTTGCCTAAGTTAATATTCTTTAACTCTATCATTGAAATTTTCTCCGCAGCTAGTTTTTTGCTCATTTCTTCTGAGAAGCAAAAATGGCCACCTGAATAAAAGTAAACCTCTTCTGTTTTTTCTGGTGTGTCACCTTCTGATTGATATAGAGCATAAGTTACATACCATTTAATATCTTTATTACCTTGCAAAACTCTCAGTTTCTCTATACCGAGACATGGCTCAGAATCTTCTGCATATCCTGACTTAAATTTCCTTTCTGGTATAAAGTTTTGATCTTTAACTTTGAGTACTACATTGCATCGACTATAAGGCTCATCTTTCCCTAGCACACCTTCACGATTAAATACAAATGGGTATGCATTATCAACACCTAATTTAAGAAAAACATAGTAAGGTTGAAACCCTGCATCAGGGGCATTAACTTGGTAGACTTGAGAGAGGCCGTAAGGCTCCCCATCTTTAAAAGTATAATTTTTTACTGCTGTTGAAACATCCGTGGCATTCGCAAGCGCACCTGAAGAATAAAAGTTAACAAAACTAACTAAACCCAACAATAAAAATATATTTTTCATAATCACGTCATACCTCACTCACATTGTTTTGTATAATCAACGGTGATTTTTACCGTGCTTCTTCCTTTTTGAACTTCAATTACTTCCTTGGAATTTGTAATAACAGAATCATTTAAATAATAGAATGCATATCGCGTATACGCTTGCCTTTCAAAATATCCATACCCGCCACCATTAACCAGAACTGAACATCTACCAATTGATTCTGACGTAATTCCATTGTCCGGGACTCGATTAATATTAATTTCGTGACTATGATGTTTTGAAACCCAATAAAAACCAGCACTATCAGTTGCACAGAACGAATCCTCAGCAACAATTTTAGGGTCGTAACGTGGGTGCCATCTTTTTAATAGTTCATCATCAATAACCGTGTGTTTTTCATGGGTATGCTTATCTACAACTGTCTTTCTTGGATCTGCCCAGTAGTGTTCACTTACATTTGTTATTCGACTATCATCGTAAGCATACCCTGAAGTTTCATCAGGCAGCTTCTCTTTCGTTCTAAATTTTCTATAGTCATCGAAATTTTGCGGCCAAGTTAGCTGCATGAAACCTCTGCCATAAAATGGCTGGTAATACTCAGCCGCTGGGGATACAAACTTACCTTTTCTATTTTTCTGCCCCTTCCCGCCTTCAGTCATTGTCCTGAGCATTCCAGTCTCAATATAAATCTGTCCTAAAAATGCAGAACGCCTTAGCGGGGATATTATATTGTACTTATTACACGTATTGTTAAAATCTTTCACATACTTCTCCCACCGACCAAACGAAGTAGCCCATGGAACAGTCACATTAACTGGTTTACTGGGGTAGCCTTCATAATATTTCCTTGGAATCATGGAGGAAATTTCTTCATGGCTAAGCCAGCCGCACGCTCTCAAATTATTTATAAGTTTAGTGGGATTGAAGTGCCAAAGGCTTCCGCTACTGAATGCTGATTCAAAGCACAGAGCTTCTGCATGAGCTTTAAACTTTGCGTAATCTTCTTCCGTCATCGGATCATGTTCTTCACTTCCGGTTTTCAGCCATGAAAAACGGGTGTCGATCGTACTTTTTTCCCATTCAAACGGGAAATGACAGATTAGCTTTCCACACTGATTATCATAGTCGCCGTCTTCCTGAAGCTTCTTAATCGCTACTGAGTTACATTGGCTATTGTTATCACTATCGTCATCAACCAGCCTCCAGCCTGTCCAGTGAGGAAAATCAGCATCAGTAAACTTTTTGATGCCCGAATCAGCAAGATTGACGACGCCTTTTCCACCCGGGTAATTGACCGTCATCCATAATGGCGCGTCTGCCGGTACCAGGGTTTCATTGTCCGTGTTGATTACCCGCCCAAAGCGAAGTAATTCGAACCCGGCACTCGGGCTTTCCTTATAATTCCGCATCGCGGTTTTATAGAGATTGTATTCGTAGTCATTGCCATCAGCATTAACCAGTGGCTCGCCCAGTAGATCATATTTCCCGTCAACCTGCGTATTTTTCTGCCGCGTTACCATCGTGCAGTTGCCTTGGGCCAGAGTCATGCTGGCATACAGAGGCGCATTGCTGGTATAGAGTTCAGAAAGTCCGGTGATAGACGTGCTGTTATCTGCAGGGGCCTTGTCATAAAACTTTGTCTGCGGTGGCAGATAAAAGTGAATATCACCGTAAACCGCATCGGTGCGGCCATTCTTCGAAATATCCAGCTCTCCTGTTTTCCTGCCCGTGAGCTTACTGATGTTGTCGTCATCGCAGAAAACCTGGAAGTGGAACGCATTCACTCCATCCACCACCCCGGGAGTACCCAACGGATCTTTACGATAAACTTTCTCACCGACTTTAACAGTTTCAGCCAGCGACTTCAGGTGCATGTAGAGGGAGTAGAAAACTACTTTTGCTTCATCACCGCTGCCGATCTCGGTTTCATGCTTTAACAGCACATAACCATCATTGCTGCCTTTGGACTTGGGTTTATCGGCATTGATGTTCAGCGGGGCCAGGTCGCGTTTGTCGGAGTCTTTGCGCAGCGAAACAATGGTACCGTTCGCGATCGCCCTTACATTCTCTGCCGGCCTGCCTGCGTCAGTATGACTGATGTGGATCCCGCCATGCCACGAACCATAACCGTTAACCGGATACCCACGGCGGTCAACTACGGTCATGACTCTTTCAATCCAGGCTGCATCAGTTTCATGGGCATCTTTCGCTTTCAGAAGCGGTGGGCTGATAATCATAAACTGACTCCTTGTCAGGAAAAGCTGAATTTACTGGAAGGTTCTGTGGTTTCAGGAGCCACATTCGGGAAGTCTTCTGGCTTGTTAGCCTTTTCTTTTCGCCCGTAATGCCCGGCTTTAGTCCGGTACTCCCCCTGTGTGGCAGATTCAATGCCATTGGCATCGAGGGTGATATAGCTTCCACCCCCGTTGATCGTGACCTGCTTCCTGGCAATAATCTCGATACTATCTTCGGTACTGACGACGCTGATTTCTCCACGAGCGATGAGCTCCATCAGGTCGTTCTGCGCCTGTACCTGCACCGGCCCCTGGTTCGCAATGAGCTTGATCCCCAGCTTGCGAACAAACACGCTCAGGGCATTGCCCACCCCGATGAACAGATTTTTCACCACGCTGACGTCTGCATTTTTACCGGCAGTGGCTATCAGGTTCTGGCCAGCAGATACCTGCAGATGTTGCCCGCTGGTCAGCGCCATTCCATCCGGTGCGCTGAGCAGCAGCACTGATTTTTTGAGGTCTGTCAGCTGCTGTTCCAGTAGTTTTATTTGCGCCTGGAGATCGGCCGGGTTCGCGGTCGCCTTCTGCGCATCATCGGAGATGGACGTCATCTGCTCCCGGGCATCACCCAGATTGCTGACCGCCGGCTGCATCTCCAGCACCTGGCCCTGTGCTTTCGTCTGGCCATCAGCGCTGATGAACATCCCTTTCTGTGCCCGGATGGCTCCCCAGCTGTCGGTTCTGAGCTCAAAACCCTCACCACGCTTCTGCTTCTCAGCATCCACTAAATGTCCGAGATTCAGCTGACTCTTGCCGCCGTACTCGGTGGAGACCTTGATATGCTCCTGATCACGGCTGTCATCAAGGCGGATTTTGTTGTTCGCCGGGGTGCGCAGGACGTTACGTTTGTAGTTACGGATAGTGACATGATCACCGTGCGCCGAGTCGTGCAGCACGCCGGAAATATATGGCCTGTCCGGGTTACCGTCCTCAAAGCCAATCGCCACTTCGGTGCCTGCCAGCAGCGGCAGGTGCAGACCGTAAGTGTCGCCGGCATACGGGCGGGACTGACGGACCCACAGGCTCTCGAACCCGGTCTCCCAGTTATCACGGTCAAACAGCATGTTGACACGATAACGGCCGTCTTTATCGATGTGGCCGTAGGTGTCGTTCTCGGTGGTGCTCGTGACCCGGGCCGGTAATGTGCCGGCCATCACCGGGCGTGAGCCCGGCTCAGGACGGAAACTAAAATCAGAGCTGTCCGGGATCCCGTCGAAGTTGACGCCAAAATCTTCATCCCGCCGCGCATGGCTGTGCATCGCCGTGATGACCACGCCCTGAGCAAACACGTCGGCCACTTCATACCCGCCGGTGACTTTCAGCACCTGCCCCGGAGAGAGGGTCGGACAACTGGTGATGGCATGGGTCTGCGTCTGGCCATTCAGGTAGCGCTCATGACGAATGCGGGCATAAAACGCCCCGGACTCCGGGGCCGGATTGCGGTCGTAGGTACTCCCCGCTGTCAGGTAGTTATCCGCATAGTGATAGGCATCACCGTAGGTGGTGGCATCCCCGCGGGTCGCATCGACCTGGGTGTTCATGTCATCCGTGGCCTGACGGTAGTTGTAATCACGGGTGCTGACCTGCTTCTGCACCACGTTATGATGGCTCTCCATGCCCCAGACCGAGTCCACACCTTCAGAATGCTGTCCTGATGGTGGAACTGATGGCAGCGTCAGGCCTTTTTCATACCCCTGCTGACCGTCGTAAAACTCCACGACGTCGATGTTCAGGCGGGTATCAGTGGTAAAGCGGAACCAGATACCCACCTCCCCCAACAGGCGGGTAATAAAGTGCAGGTCATTCTCGCCGTACTGCATCACCTGTTCACGACGCGGGTACTCTTTTGCCAGCGAGAACAGAAAATCCTGACCGCGCATGTTGTGACGCTCGCGCAGAATTTTTTCCACGATTTGTGGGACCGACATGTCCTGATAAATGGCGTTCTGGTGCGAACGGCTGAGCAGCGCCAGGCGTGGCTGCAGCGTCAGGGCATAATGGGTTTCATCCTTTGAGGTGTTGAGACGTTCAAAGCCGCTCACCACTCCCTGAAGAGTTCGCACGGCCTGCTGCATTTTGATGCCGTAACCCTGATCCACCGGGGCCTGCAGCGTCAGGGAGGCTGCTTTCATCAGCATCATTTCTTTGCTGATGGCATGGTCACCGCTGGTAAATTCAATCCGGTAGCGGAACGGCGTGCTCAGGGCTTCATCGCCTTCAAACGCCAGCACATCGAGTTCTGCTTCACATCCCTTCACCGACAACTGGTGATGGTTGTGGCTGAATCTGATCGGGGGATTACTGCTCATGCGTGCACTCCTTGTGTACGGTCAAACTCCAGCCCGATACCCTCTTCCTCACTCCAGCTAAGGCGTAACGACTGTGGTTTCTGTCTGGCGGCCATGTGGATCAGCAGCTGCTGACTCAGAACCGGCAGAATTTGTTGATTGAGCAGGCTGTCGACGTTGCGTGCGCCGGTATCCGGCAGCAGGCAGGCGACGGTCAGCGCGTCATACAGGCTTTCGTCAATATGCGTGGTCAGCCCGTAGTGACGATGCAGGCGTTTGCTGACCTGTGCCAGTTTCATTTCCACAATGGTACGCATCGCAGCTTCGGCTAATGGGCGGTAAATCACTGTCTGGAAGCGAGCCAGCAGCGCCGGCTGGAAGTGGTCGCACAATATCGGGCGCAGCAGTTCGTGCAGGTCGCTTTCGGGAGCGTCCGGGTTTTCATCCAACAGCTGCATCAGGTGATCGCTGCCGAGGTTGGAGGTCATCAGGATGACCGTATTGCGGAAGTCGATTTCACGCCCCTCGCCGTCACGCATAAAGCCACGATCGAAGACCTGGTAGAACAGGTTCATGACGTCGCGGTGAGCTTTCTCCACTTCATCCAGCAGCACCACGCTGTACGGGCGCTTGCGCACTGCCTCGGTGAGGATACCGCCCTGACCGTAACCAACGTAGCCCGGAGGCGAGCCCTTCAGCTGGGAAACGGTATGCGGCTCCTGGTACTCGGACAGGTTAATGGTAATCAGCGATTTTTCACCGCCGTACAGCACGTCCGCCAGCGCCAGGGCGGTTTCCGTTTTTCCGACACCACTCGGGCCAACCAGAAGGAACACACCCTGCGGGCCATTCTCTGACGTCAGTCCGGTCTTCGCCGCGCGCAGTCGCTGGGCAATAGCTTCAAGGGAAACATCCTGGCCGACGACACGCTTACCAATTTCATCATCCAGCGTCAGCAGTTCGGTCTGCTCGTCTTTCATCAGGGAAGACAGCGGTACGCCGGTCCAGTCGGCAATCACGTTGGCAACCGTGCGGGTGTCCACATCCACCTGAACCAGCACATCGCCCTGTTGTGCCTGTTCGAGCTGCTGTTGCAGGGCAGAGATTTCAGCCTGGTTGCTGATATCCTGGCGGCTGGCTATCAGCTGCTGTGCCAGCAGTTTTTCATCGGTGAAGCGAGTTTCCTGCAGCAGCAGGGTGCTTTCCAGTTCCGCACGCTGTTGTTCAATCACACTCAGGCGGTTGCCATGACGGTTGCCGCCGGCGGCGATATCTTCCAGCAACGCCAGCTCTTCCAGTTCGAGTGCGATCAGCTGTGCTTTCAGGCGCACAATTTGTTCAGGTACGGTGTCGAGGCTCATACGCACCCGCGCGGCGGCCGTATCCAGCAGGTCAACCGCCTTGTCCGGCAGCTGTCGACCCGTCAGATAACGACGCGACAGTGTGACTGCGGCACGAACGGCGTCATCGGTGATATGTACGTTGTGGTGTTCTGCGTAGCGGGATTTCAGGCCACGCAGCATCAGACACGCCGTGTCATCGTCCGGCTCGTCCACCTTCACCATCTGGAAGCGACGTTCCAGCGCGGCATCGCGCTCGAAGTACTGCTTGTATTCGGACCAGGTGGTCGCGGCGATGGTGCGCAGTTCGCCGCGGGCGAGTGCCGGTTTCAGCAGGTTCGCGGCATCCGCGCCACCCGCCTGGTTACCTGCACCGATAATGGTGTGGGCTTCGTCGATAAACAGCAAAATTGGTACCGGTGACTGCTGCACCGCGTCGATGACGTTTTTCAGGCGCTGTTCAAATTCCCCTTTCACGCCTGCGCCCGCCTGCAACAGACCGAGGTCAAGGGTTCGCAGAATCACCGGCTTGAGAGATTCCGGGACGTTGCCCTCGGCAATACGCAGCGCCAGGCCTTCGACCAGCGCAGTTTTACCGACGCCTGGCTCACCGACCAGGATCGGATTGTTTTTGCGACGGCGCGAGAGAATGTCGACCATCTGGCGGATTTCCGTGTCACGGCCGAACACCGGGTCAATCTTGCCCTCTTTCGCTTTGGCGGTGACATCGAGAGTGAATTTATCCAACGCGTTCTGTAGCGCCGGGTTCAGTTCACCCTCTTTCAGCTCTGCACCGACCGGGCGGCCAACAAACATCACCTCACTGCCATGCTCCTGGGCCAGTTCAGTCTCAAACTGCAGCTCCGGGCGTTCATCAGATTGTGCATCCAGCAGCGGGCGTAGTCGGGAAAGCTGACTCACCCCGAGTGTCAGCAGTGGCCACAGACCGTCGCAGTGAGCAAGCCGTGGGTTTTCCGTCAGCGCCATCAGCAGGTGCACGCTGCGGATACTTTCCTCTCCGGCAAGTGAGGCCTGCATCCAGGCTTCCTGCATCAGTTTCTGAATATCCGCGGACAGCTGCGGGCGGCTGCGAACCGAACGCGGTTGATTATCCAGCCAGCCGAGTAACGCCTGCCACAGTGCATCCATATCCCACTCGTAGCGGCGGGCCAGCACCGTCAGGTCGCCTTCCCCCTGTTCAAGCAGCTTCAGCAGCCAGTGCTCCGGCAAAATTTCCGCATGGGCACGGGTCTGGCAGAGCGACGCCGCCCCTTCCATCGCACGGGCACAGTAAGGGTTCAGACGTCGCAACAGGATGGCTGGATTTTCCATGAATCTCTCTCTCTTTGTCGGTTCCTGGACACGCTACCGCCCATCGCTGTTTCCCGTTAAGGGGACCAAAGCGCATGCGGTCAGGCTGGCAGTTTGTGGTTTTCTTTGCTGAAAGCTCGTTTCAGACAGGCTCTCAGCAAAAAAACTGCGGACAGGAAACCCCGTCCGCATCAGGCTTACGCGGTGGCGCGTTCGTTCCAGGAGTCGGAATGAATGATGTTGCCGTCTTTGTAGGTCCAGGTAATTTTTTCGTAACGCAGTTCAATGCGCTCAAGGTGGTTGTGCTTCTCTTTAGAAGGATCCTTGATGTCATACATTTCAGGATTCACTTTCACCACTTTCACGTTTTCCAGTTTGGTGTTGAAGTACTCCACTTCCTGGCCCGCGTCGTTGATTTTGTACCACTTGAATTCCGCAGACTTGAGGGTCTGACCGGTGGTCACAGCCTTGTACAGGTACGGACTGGACGAGTCGATTTCCTTGGTAAACAGGAACGGGGTGTGGATACGAGTACCGGTCAGCTTGCCGGTGTTGTTGTCGGTCGGGATGTACAGGTTATGTTCCTGAGCGACAACCTCGATGCTGCCTTCACGATCCTGAACGTCCACAGAACCTTTAATGTCCGCGCCGCCATCGTCTTTCAGCCAAAGATAAACAGGAATTGCCATGGAATTACTCTCCATTGTGTTGTGATGCGTCATCATCCTGCGATGACGCCTGGGTGTGGCCCGGTATCTGGCAGGCATCGGCCTGTGGTACCAGACTGATTTCGACACGGCGGTTAAGCGCACGGCCCTCCGGGGTGTCGTTGGTTGCGACAGGACGGCCCTCGCCATAGCCCTGCACCGCAAAACAGCTTTCCGGCACGTCACCGGTGTCACGCATCCAGTCGCGTACCGCTTCGGCACGTTTCAGGGACAGCATCTGATTGAGTTTTGGATTGCCGGTGTTATCGGTATGGCCCGACACGACAATCAGCCAGCCGGGTTTCGCTTTGATGCCGACCAGTGAGTTGACCAGCATTTTGGTGGAACCTGCCTTCAGCAAGGATTTGCCGGAATCGAACAGCGACATGCTGTCGAGGCGGACAATTTTCGGTACCGGTTTGGGTTTCGGCTGTGGTCCAGGTGGCGGTGGTGGAGGCACATAAGAACGGATCGCATCCAGCACAGGCATTCGCAGACGCTCACCCTGATACAGACCCAAGCCCATCCGCATCGGTACGCCATTGCGCGCCAGGTCATCCAGCACTGCCGCATCGTCATGCAGGATGGCAACGGCGTCGGCTTTTGGGCCGAAATCATGCATCGGGATACGGTCATAGCGGGCAATATCAAAACTCACACGCTGCAGCAGCTGGTGATTGTTCCAGCCACTACTGAGCAGCGCAGCAATGGCTGCCAGCGTGAAAATCCCGAGCGCACAACGGAAGGCTCGCCCACGCGGCGTCAGGCCTCGCCCTTCGGGTAGCAGCGGCAGGATAAAATCCGGGAAGGGGGATATAACCGTACTGTCTGTTCCCACCGGCTGCCAGCCCGCCACCTGCTGCATCGCAGTGTGACTGGAAAGCCATGCCGTCCAGGCAGATGTGGCCAGACTTCCGGCCAGGAACGGTCCCATTCCCCACAGCACCGCAACAGGTGCAATGACAGGAACATCGGGGTTCTCATCCATAAAGACAGCTTTGACATGCTGATGGAACCAGCTCATCAGGCTGTTCATCAGCACCTGTTGCTGCATCGCAGGCGACCCACCGGTGGTAACCCATGCAGCGATTGAACCCGGCGCTGAAGACTCACGCCAGACCCTCACCCCTTCCCCCGGGATAGCCGCCTGCCAGAGCAGATCATTCGTCATCGCGCTGCCAACCTGACCATTCAGAACCAGCGGCACAGAATGACCCGTATCTTTACGCAACTGGCTGATTTGCCAGCGCAGGGCCAGCAGACGGCTGGTCAGCGCTTCGCTGTCGGCGTGTTTCTGCGGACAGACGCTGACCATCACCGACAGCTGGCGACCCCAGTCAGGTCGCAACCACAGTACCTGGCGGGCGGCCTGCTCCAGATCCTGATGATCCTCCACGCGGATCCAGCAACCCTGCGTGACCGTAAGCACCGGTGACTGCTGCGGCCAGGCCAGCGGCAGATCGCCACAGACCAGCACCACGGGCTGACGGTAAGTGGCTTCCGGGAAGTCATCCAGATGCAGGGTGACGTCATGCTCCGCACGACGACTGGCGACAGTCCTGTACACCAGAAGCAGCCCCAGCATCGCCAGCAGAACAAGCACAGAAACCAGTCGGGATACCGGCAGGAAACCCAGGCAGACCACTGCACTCAGCAGGGCGGCCCACAGCGCAAGCCCGCGCTGTTGTGCGGGACTCATTTCACAGCTCCTGGCAACAGGGTCAGCAGTGTCTGATCCAGCCAGTGGCTCAGTCCCCACCACAGCGCGGCAACCACCACCACGCTCAGGCCAATACGCACGGGCCATGACGCCAGCCAGCCGCCCATTCCACGCCCGGTACGGCTTTCTGCCAGTACCGGGTGAGTCTGCGGATAGCTGAACGGCGTGACATGTTCACTGAGCGCATTGACGAGTTTCTGGCGCTCCGGATCGTTCAGCGAACGGAAATTGCCGAGGAACCCCAGCATCATGACCCGCTGGAAGCAGATCACAATAGCATGGTCAGGCGCCGGTTCACGCAGCACATCGCGCATCCGATCGCACAGCGTATCACCGGCATCCATGGTGCCGAGGAAGTGCCCCTGCAGGGGAATGTCATACCACTGCACGCAGGCATCATCCTCCACACCACGACCTTTGACGGCTTCATCAAGCAGCGCACACTGTGCAGTGAGAATATGCTGACAGCTGGCTTCATTGAGTTGGCTCGCTTTCAGCTCACGCTGCACACGCTCAACATCAGCAATGCAGCGCTCCCACAACGTGCGCCCTTCTCCATCCTGAAACTTCGGACCGTGACGCAGGCTGATCACCTGCAGCCAGGTGTCCTGCAGCAGGGCATCAATATCAATGGACGCGGCCGCGCCGCGTTTGCGCTCACTCATGTTCTCAGTACCGCAAAGAGTTCAAGTTCAGGCTCGCCGAGCATGCCCGGAACGTAAAACATACAGGTCCCACCCTGGAGCATTTCGGTGGCCAGAGGATGAGAGACATCGAGGCTGAAATACTGGTTTTCCAGACGCAGTGGAATGGCGGCCGGCACATGACGCAGCGGCGTCAGAGGCACACCCACCCGTGAAGAATTGACGATACTCCTGACATGATCGGGACTACCGACCTTGCACTGACGCGGGAACTGTTCCTGCAGCTGTGCCACCGGCATTGGCGAACGCACGGAGAGATAGTAATCCGCCCCTTCACGCAGGCGTGGGTCATGCAGACGGGCCTGCCAGAAGTGAAGCCGGGCATCGTGCTCAAGCTCAATCGCCACCACTCGCGACGGCAGGCTGGCTTCCAGCAGGTCGCCCAGTAAGTCAAACAGCGGCGGAAATACGTTATTCAGATGCTCATGCTGCCAGACAGGAATAGCACTCACCTGGTGTTCCAGTGAGAAGGTCAGCAGGCTGCCCGCAAGGCGGGTCAGTTCCGGGTACAGACGCTCCGGTGGACTTTGCGGGTGGCGCTGAAACTGTCCGAGCACGGGTTCTGCGCTGTTCAGGGCATTGAGCAACCAGAACAGAGACACATCCGCCACGGCAAAATCGGCCATGCGCGCGTTACTTTCACGACGCATGTCCATCAGACGACTCAGTCGGGCACGCAGTTGCGTCATCAGTTGTTCCAGCTGGGTCACCAGCCAGTGACTGCCCTGGATGGTAAGGAGCGGTGGGAGAAACGTCTCATCCAGTTTCCATGCACCCTGCGAATCCTGCTGCAGGCGGGCAACCGGGCAGGTCAGGTAATCACTGTTGTTCTGATGGGCAAACCGCAGCGTCAGCTCCGGGCGCATCACTGCAATCTGGCGGGTATCGTCCCCGAAGGTATTGCGGACATCCTGCCAGCGCTGGCGATAGCGAACAGGGCGATCGGCCACCTCATCAGGTTTAAGACAGTTGCCGCCATTCGCCCGAAGCAGCGGAAGTGCCAAAACCACCACCACGTCCTGTGATTCACTCTCAAGTGCCAGCACTGGCGGCAGATCATCGGCATTATCTGTGTCGATAAGCGTGCCGTCGGGGAAACGGATGTACAGATGACGGGCCTGCAGACGGCCCAGTTTCAGTGCATCCGGTTCGAAAGTGGCATCAATCATCCCCCAGGGTTGGGAGAGGCCCAGTCGGGAGATGCATTCCGCAGACCAGGCCGCATACGCGACCTGTTGCTGGAAGTGCTGAGGAGAGACCATCTGGCCCCTACCCCATAACGGTTGTTCCGTTTTCATTGGCTTCCTGCCTTAGCTTACGATTTGGCCTTCGGCATCTGGGAAACCAGTGACAGGTTGACGTCCATACCCTCCACCTGGAAGTGCGGCACAGCGTACAGCTTCACGCGGAAGAAGCCCGGATTATCCTCAATGTCTTCCACCACCACTTTCGCATCACGCAGCGGGTGAGAGGCCTGCAACTCATCGCCCGGGTCAGTCATTTCGGTGACCAGACTGCGAACCCAGGTGTTGAGCTCAAGTTCCAGCAAACGACGGTCTTTCGTCGTACCGATATTCTCGCGCTGAATGAGCTTCAGGTAGTGGGCGATTCGCGACAGCAGGAAGATGTACGGCAGACGGGCATTGATGCGGCTGTTGGCCGTTGCATCGGCGGTTTCATACAGGGCCGGTTTCTGCGTGGAGTTCGCGGAGAAGAAACAGCTGTAATCGCGGTTCTTGTAGTAGGACAGGGGAATAAATCCCAGATTCGCAAATTCAAATTCGCGGGTTTCCGGGATCATCACTTCTGACGGGATCTTCACCTGATTACCGGTGCCCAGGTCATACAGGTGAATTGGCAGATCCTGAACGGCACCCCCTGCCTGCGGGCCACGAATTTGTACACACCAGCCGTTATTGATAAAACTGCGTACCATGTTCGATGCAAAGGCAAACGAGGCGTTGGTCCACAGGTATTTGTCATGATCCGGGCCTTTCACTTCTTCTATGTAGTTGAAACTACGAACAGGCACGGTGTCCGGGCCATACGGCAGACGCCCAAGCACGCGCGGCATCACCAGACCGATGTAGCGGGAATCGTCCGTCTCGCGGAAGGATTTCCACTTGATGTATTCAGCGCGGTCAAAGTAGTTACCGATATCTTTAATGGCGGCCACATCCTCCATCGAATCCTTCAGGAAGAATTTAGGGCCAGCAGAGCCGATAAACGGCATATGCGCAGCAGCAGACACTTTAGAGATGTTGCGCAGCAGGGCAATATCCTGCGCAGACGCATCAAATTCGTAAGCGGAAATCAGCGCAGCAATTGGTTCTCCACCCGGAGTGTCATACTCATCAATATATGTATGTTTATACAGTCCGCTCTGGATGATTTCCGGGCTGTCTTCGAAATCCTGACGCAGGTCTTCTTTAGACATATCCAGCAGCTCAACTTTCACGTTCTGGCGGAAATCAGTTTTGTCGACAAGAGATTTTAACCCGCTCCACAAACTTTCTACTGCCTGAAAGGCCTCATGGTGCATGACTGCATCAAGCTGACGACTAATCTGGTAGTCCAGCTCAGCGATATGATGGTCAATCAGGTTTTTGTCGAGTTTTTCAATTTTTGAACCCGATTTTGTCAGGCACTCCAGAAATACCTGCATCCCGGCCGTTAAACGTTCATCCGCAGTCGCATCCGACATCGCCTGCGCGTCCTGCCAGATGTCCAGCGCACTCAGCGCAGAGACCGGGTTCAGGTTGATTTTCTCAAACAGGGACGCATAAACCCCACCTGCAGCAGGATGTTCCAGCACCACACTCTCGCCGCCAGTCGCATTCTCATTTTTTACCGACATCAGCATCTTCCTTATTAATCCGTTAAATCATCGTGAGCGTTATGGCTGTTTAGGAGCCAGAGCTGAAAGTTCGGCTCTGAGTTCTGCGCTTAAGGCCGGGTCGAGCAGAATTTTTTCCAGCTCCTTTCGGAAAGCCTGATTGTCCAGCAGGTTAGCTTTTAAATCGCGAAGCAGATTGCGCATGGAAAGCATCGCCTTCAGCTGAGGGATCTGCCGGGAAACCTGCTCTGGGGTGAAATCCTTCATGCTCTGGAATGTCAGACTGATATTTTCTTCGCTACCGTCACCAGCAAGCGTGTTTTTAACGGTCAGGTTTACTTTTGGGGAATATTCGGAAAGCACTGAGTCAAAGTTATTTTTGTTCAAGTTAACTTTTTTGCGCTCAGACAGTGGTGCAGACTCCTGGCCATTACTGAAGTCGCCCGCCACCAGTAATTTCAGGGGGAGCTCCGTTTTCTTGCTCGCGCCCCCCGTATGCAGGTCAAGCTTTAGATTAATACGTGCCTTTGGCACCTCATTCTGGAAACTGTCAGCCATCTCATCATCCCTCGTTTTATCGCTGTGTATAGTTTTCTCACTGCATTTCTTTACACTCGATAATAGAATAATGATCGATATAAGATCAAATGTGCAGATCATTAATCGGCAATAATAATTTTTTTAAGAATTTTCCGCTAAATGTTAATAGTGAATAGCACTGATATGTCAGTAAAATGTACTACCTTTAGCACACCAAACGGACATTTGTGCCGTAATAGTTAAGGCAAAAGGAAAATTGTTAATGAAATGATCTTTAATTGACCCAAATCAATATATTGGCATTAAATATATTCATTCATTTTCAGGTATATAGTTCAGAATAGCTGGAGAGAAAAAATGAGGGGCATAGCAGGAAAACTGAATTTATAATCTTGCAGCCGACGACAATGCCTTTCCACAGCGTTTACGCAGGAATCCCCATGAGGAAGGTACAAAAACTTGGGTTATATCCGACCTGGAGCCCGATTTGCTATCAGGGCAATAATGCTCCGACCTGGTTGAAGCATGACGGCAGGAAGTGCGTGGGCCCGGAAAACCGCCATACAGGCTGACTGAATCGCCACGGGTTTAACAGACACCTCAGGGTCACTCCATTTTGGCACAAGGTGGGGTCCATACCTTTAACATCGGGTCGGGAAGTAATTGATACATGAAAGACCCGTTTTACGGGTCTTCCGTTGCCAGGATTGATCAGGCTGTCATGCAAATTTAATCAATACCATACCCATCAATAAAAATCCCATACCCAGCCAACCGGTGCGACTGAGACGTTGTCCAAACAGTATCCAACCTGCCCCGACCGTGGCAACCAGACCAAATCCACCCCACAACGCATAAGCTACTGATAAGTCGATGCCCTTCACCGACTGCGCTAATGCACTAAACGCGGCCAGCACTGCGACGAGGGATAATACGCCATACATGGGGCGGCGAAAACCATCCGAGAATTTAAGAAAAATATTCGCAGCAATTTCCAGCCCAATAGCAAGCGCCAACCAACTAATGTGCAACCAGTTAAATGTGTCCATCGGTGGTCTCCCTGCAATTCACAGTACCCGATTTAATCAGGATGATACCAATGATTAACGTCAGTAATCCGGCGATCTTCATCACCGACAATGCTTCTTCAAACAGGAGTACGCTGAACAAAGTGATAAATAAAATACCGATGCCTTCCCACATCGCATAGGCCACACCCAACGCGATGCGTTTCACTGCGAAAGAAAGAAAAATATAAGACGTCGCAATCATCACTAACATGATGATATAGCCCGAATTATTATCGTTAAGGCTGGCCCATTTCATCGAAATAGTGCCTGTTATTTCGGCGATGATTGCCAAGGCTAATAATATCCAGTACCACATAATTTCTCCTCAGTGAGAAATGCTCTCAAACAACACTAAAATAGACAAAGTCATAAAAAATAAAAAAGATGAGGAGAAACGATACTAAAGCGCAAAGCGCCAGTGCTGATCGCAGATTGTAATGCAGGATAACGAAGAGATTAACACCATCAGTCGAGCTAACGTTTTTTTCATGATTGTACAACTTATCCACGCTGTTGCTTATCTTCGGTGTGGATTAAAAAGTCCTCAGTGGTTACACACAGATGTATTTTGGCATGTGATTCTAAATATTAATTGTGATTTGCATATCTTTACATTGCAAGAAATTAAAGGTCTGGATTTAGCCAGGCCACAAAATTTCATAAGAAAGGTTGTTGTATAATGAAATGTTGCAAACTTACGCGCACATAACATTAAGTGTCAAATGGGAATAGAAAACACAACGGTCTTTCAGGTGATCAACATTGACCAGACGTGAATGAAAACTGGTCTGTGACAATGATAATTAACATTTGTTACGGCGAAAATTATAATAACATGGATTGTTTTACATATTACTTTCAATCTTATGTGTTGTGGTTTGATAACCACTATTCTCATTTGACACCCATTCATTGCATATGCTCTGACATTGTTTAGCCTGCATTTATCGCCACCTGGCTATCATAAGTATTAATCTGAAACGAGGTTATAAATGAAAAAAATCTTACTTGTCGCGTCATTTTCTTTAATATCTGTCCAGGCATTTGCCAGTTCTAAGGTGTCTTGCCAAAAAACAAATGAAGACCAGATAGCTAGCCTGTTTGATAAATGGAATGATTCGTTAAAAACCGGTAACGCAAAGACGGTTTCCGAAAACTACGTCAGTGATGCGGTTCTTCTTCCTACCGTATCTAATCATGTACGTCTTACTGATGAAGAACGTATTGACTATTTTGAACATTTTCTTCAGAAGAAACCACAAGGGAAAATAAACAGTCGAAATATCCGTATTGGTTGTAATAAAGCTATTGATACTGGTATTTACACCTTCACCTTTGTTGATAAGTCTGAAGTACGTGCCCGCTATACTTTCACTTATACCTGGGATGGTAAAGAATGGAGAATTTCTACTCACCATTCGTCTGCCATGCCGGAATAATATACAGAAATTAATAAAAATGGCCTCCGCTTTCAGGAGGATCTCCAGTGAATGTAAGCCCGCAGCAATGCTGCGGGCTGTTTATCAGGCAACCATGATATGCATATCCGTTAGCATATCTGCGTTTACACCGACTAATGTCACACTGCTGTCACCAAAGGTAAGTAATGCATCATTGTTTATGAATGAGAGATGATTCAGGTAACTGTCATTATCCTGAATATAACTGTTAGCCATGAAAACTAAACTGTCGGTACTGGTCATATTGTAAATAGTATCATTGGCAAAATCACCATAGAATAACACCGTATTATCACTCCCGTTCAGATAGATAGTATCATTGCCTGCACCGGTAACAACATTGCTACCCTGTGCGTTACTGCTGATGTTACTGCCGCTATCACCTGAAAATAACCAACTATCATCATCATTAGATGCAATCGTATAGTTATTATCGATATTCGCATAATAGCTGCTGGCGTAGCTATATGAACTTAAACTTCCTTGCAGCCCTGAATCGGTAACGCTATACTGCTGATTAATATTTACATCGAAACTGAAAATACTGAAAAGCGTATGATCGGCATTTACATATTGGATGTTTTCTGCTTTGGTAATGTCACCGGTTGAGTATTTAAAATAAAGTGAACCATTGGTATCGCAACTAAATGAAAAATCTGAGGTACTGCATTCAGTATAGTAAGTGTTTGTTCCTTCTCCACCGTAAATAATATTATAACCGCTGTGATCTTTAAAAGAGTCATCGCCTGCGCCACCACAGAGATAGTCCGTACCCGAGCCACCTTGCAAAAGATCTGCGCTTTCGGTTCCGATGATAAAAGTAGAGCCCGTATGATCAATGGATTTATTTAAATCTGAAACCCATGTGGTCGATCGATTCTCTTCGGAGAGGTTAGAGACAATGATATTGGAGTTTTGATTGGTAAAGTCATAGGCCTCAGAGCTAATGATACGCATAACACCATCATAATAACCATTTCCATTGTGTGCAGCCCAGGCTGATGGATTCAGCAGCGACATAAGACTGCACTCACCTGTCAAACCAGCATAATAATCATTGAAGGTAACAATGTTATTTGTACAGGTTTCAAGTGGCGAATCGTGATTAAAAAAACTTTCAAGTGACAAGCTGTGGCCTTCAAGAACCCTGAACACCGGATCATTTTCATAACCAATATTTAAGACAGAATCATTCGCTTGATTTTGGGTAGGTGAGGCAAACGCAACATAACTGGAATCCTGGAAGAAGCCATCCCAGGCACCCTCAGAAGCGAGAGTTGCCATACTGTTTACAGCCAGGCCACCAAGGCTGTGTCCGCTGAAAATAATATCACTGCCGTTTAATCCATTAGCTTGTGCGAGCGTCGCAACGGATGACATCAATTTGCTGTAAGCATTCAGAATGTAGTTATCTGCATATCCATCTACAAATGCCGATAACACATCGCTGACTCCATCCAGTAGAGTATTAGTCAAATCATCAGATGCACCAGCATATGTTCCCGTTCCCCAGAAGCTAACTCCAATGTTTGTCAGATGACCCTGTTCATCGTATTTACCCAGGACACTACATTCTGCACTACTGAATAATAGAGACTCACCATAAAATGCTCCGTATGGATTGCTGCTACCATCGTAATTTAACGTTGAACCATCGAGTATCTTCCAGCCATCATCGCCGGAGAAACTGGAGCTACTATCTGTAACTGCCCCAAAGTTTATACTGTCAATAGTAAGTGCATCTTTAATTAACTGTGCGTCGTTCTCGCCCTTATATGAAAATACCGGCATAATAACTCCTTCATTTTGCATTGTAAAATTACCTGGGGAAATAGCTATCTATCAGCGATAAATCACTATAGGTTATTTCACCGGATTGTGAGAGCAATCCAAACCATGCCTTTATATGCGCATTTTTCTCTTCAGAAAGCTCAACTTTTCTTTTATATAAATCTTTCTCTGCGTTAAGCAGATCACTGTTTTGTTTTTGTCCCGCGACAATACTTTTCCGAGTCGCATCAACCTGTTCAAGCGTGGCCTCAACGGCATGATTATATGCCTTTATTTTATTCGGGGCATGACGGCATTTATTTAATGATTTTTTTATTTCCTTTAGGGTTTTTATATATTGCTCATCTTGTTTATATTGTGCCTGTTCATATTTTGCCGTTGATTGACGAAGATGTGCGGAGTCGGCACCACCTGAATAGAGATCCATACTTAACCGAACTCCAATACTGTTGGTCCGATATTTCTGGTTGACAGTATTATCATTGCTCGAATCATTTTCCGAGTGCATAGCATAGAGCTGGATACGAGGCAGAAACCCAGCACGACTGACTTCTATCTCGCGACGTTTAGTTTCCACTTCCTGGCGGGCTGATATCATATCCGGGTTATGTGCATAGGCTTTTTTAAGCCAGTAACCATAGTCAGTTGATGCTAATGGCAACAAAAGCGGTTTATTCGAAAGCATAGGAACCTCCTGCAGTTGGGACACATCCAGACCAACCAACAAAGCCAAATTGTCACGGGCAGTCTCCAGGTCATCAATCGCCTCCTGCTCATCAGCGATAGCCATACTCAGTGCAGCATTGGTCTCGACAATATCCGTTAGAATCCCATCTCCAGCCTTAAAACGCTTTTCATTGAGCGTCCGCAGGGCTTGCAAAGTTAACTTACGAAATGTTGTAAATTTAAGTCGTTGCTGTGCTTGAGTTAACGTAAGCCAGGCGTCAACTAGACGCGTTTGCAGGCTCAGAAGCTCACTGCGATAACGCTCATCCGCTTGTAATTTTTGCAATATACCAATGCGGTAGCGGGAATATGCCTCGTAATCAAATAAAGGTTGTACCAATGTAATCGAAGCAGAATGACTGCCATAATTCTGATGGGTGGTTACATCGGATTTCTGCCCATAATAATTAGTCTGACGATATTGTTGCTTCTGCCTGTTATGCGGTGTGCGCTGGTAACTCGTTGATACTTTCGGCAGTAATCCTGCCCGACCAATCGCAATATATTCCTGACCTGCCAGTTTCTCTTTTACCGCAGCAAGATATTGAGGATCATTATCCATCGCCATAAACCATGCCTGAGATAATGTTAAAGCATTCACATTAACGGGTAAAATTAATGCGATCATGATACTCAGCCATATCATTAACTCTCTTCCTGAAAACACGACTATTCCTCAATAAATGAACGTGACAGACGATCTTTGATAGGTCTGATTAAATAACTCAACAGTGTCCGTTCACCTGTTTTTATAAATACTTCAGCTGACATGCCTGGTTTTACCTCTTCATCACTCAACATTTTCATTCCTTCAGGTGTCACCGCCACCTGAATTTTATAATAAGGCTTATGTGTTATCTGATCGGTTTGGCGGTCTGCAGAAACCAGGATAACTTTTCCGGGAATTCTCGGGGTTCGCTGGTGATGAAAAGCGGTAAACATCAAAGTGACGGGCAGGTCATTATGAACCTGATCCCGCATATTCACATCCAGATGTGCATCTATAATTAGCGTTGCCTTTTGGGGCACAAGTTCCATTAATTGTTCGCCCTGAGAGACAACTGCACCATCGGTAGTGAGATTAAGCCCGAGGATCACACCATCGTGGGGTGCCTTGATTGTGGTCTGAGCAAGCTCAAACTCCATCAGAGATAATTGCTTACGACTTTCGCTAATTTTCAGATGGATCTGGTCCAACTGAGTTTCGACATCTTTGTCATACTCAGCGCGGTGTTGTCGGATGCGAAGATTAATCTCCTCCATCTGACTTTTCATTTGTGCTATACGCCCTTCGGTTTCGTTAATATCAGCAGCAAGGGAAGATAGCTGCTGTTCTGAATCCAGATAGCGGTTGTGTGGATAGTATCCCTCACTCATCAATGGTTGAAGATTTTTCAGTTGTTGAGCCAGCCATGACATACTTTTGGTTTTATTCCTGTTCGACTGAATAAGGTAATTAACCTGCTGATTGATTCCATGGATGGATTGTTGTAAGCCATCCATATCTTCTTTTAAAGCACTCTGCCGGGCATGCATCAGCATGGTCTGCTGTTGTAAAATGCGATCCAGATCCTCTTTTGGAAGCAATGATTCTGGCAGCTCAGGAAATGTTATTGTGTCACGCCCTATACGTTCAGCCTCTAAGCGTTGTTTTGTCAGAATTGAGGTCACATACATAAGACGAATTGCATTTAGCTGAGCCAACATCGGGGTCTGGCTGAGTATGGCAAGAGTCTCTCCTTCCTGGACCTGCATCCCCTCTCTGGCGGAAATTAACGTGATGACACCACTGACAGGTGCCTGAATTACTTTACGATATCCTTCAACCATGACAGTTCCGGCTGCGACAACGCCTTTCTCCAGGGGAGCAAAAGTTGCCCAAAGAAAAAAACTCCCTGCGCCTGCCAGCAATATCAGCCAACCGAAAAATATATAATGATGCTGGTTGACCGTGGACGACTCGTTTTCTGGTAATTCGAGGTAACTATGATGCGACATACTCCCCCCTTGAAATTTCTTTTCCGTGAGGAGTGAGTTGTTGTAAAACCTGTGATGTAGGACCATGCGCGCGGATTTTGCCATCACTTAACAGCATCAGATGCGTAGTCAAAGGCACAATGCCTGGGCGGTGTGAAATAACCACCACACTTTTATTACGCACTTTCAGTTGTTCCAATGCTTTATGAAGTGATTTTTCTCCAGCGTCATCCAAACTAGCATTCGGTTCATCAAGTATAATGAGAGCAGGATCGCCATACAGTGCCCTGGCCAAAGCAATACGTTGCTTTTGTCCGCCAGACAGGCCGATACCTTGTTCACCAATAATGGTGTTATAGCCTTCAGGAAATCGAAGGATCATTTGATGTACACCGGCCATTTCGGCAGCGCAAATCACTTGTTTTTCATCGATCTCGCCAAAGCGTGCAATATTTTCAGCAATGCTCCCCGAAAAAAAGATCACCTCCTGTGGAAGATAACCGATGCCAGGTCCGGAAGATTGCTTATGCCACAGGAAAAGTTCGGCATCATCCAGTCTGACCGACCCTTTAATTGGGAGCCAAATCCCCGTAAGGGCACGAGCAAGGGAGGATTTCCCCGAGGCGCTCGCACCCACAATACCGAGCACTTCCCCCGGATTAACAGAAAAGGAGACATGCTCGAGGATAATGTGCTCATCATTATGTGGGGGCGTGAGCGTGATGTTTTCTACAGTTAATCGTCCTTGCGGGGGTGGTAAAGACAGACCAAGGGTTGGGGCTGGAAAATCGACTAATAAACGGGTTATTCGGTTCCAGGACAATCTGGCAGACCGGACGTGCAACACCAATTAACTGTTCAACCGGTGATAAAACGCGCCCCAGTAGTATGGAACCTGCGATCATCATCCCTGGGGAGATATCACCGCGGATGGCCAACCAACAACCCAAGCCGAGAATCAAGGATTGCAGCGCCATACGACAATATTTAGTGATTGCCACCATCAAAGAGGCATATTCGCTGGCCTTGCTTTGATGAAACAGAAACGTCTGATGCATGCGATTCCATCGCGTTCTGAGATTATCCAGCATTCCCATTGATACGATGATTTCTGCATGTTGTAAGCTACTGTGTGCTTGATGATTGGATATAATTGAAAGATGGTTGGCTTGGCTAAGCAGTTTATAAGTCAGTTTATTATTGATCAACGCGAGGGTAATGAGTAAGAGTACGCCGCCAAGTGCAAACACACCCATCCAGAAGTTAAATAAAAAAATAACCAACATATATAATGGAAACCATAGTGCATCAAAAAATGAAAACAATGCTGGTCCGGTAATAAACTGTCGTAGGCTTGTCAGGTCATTGAGTGTCTGAGATGCATCGCCACCATTTTTTGCCAGGTTTTTATTGCAGGCTGCTGTGAAAATTTTTCCTGACAACGCATTATCAAATTGATTTCCAACTCTAATTACGATCATGCTTCGGCTATATTCCAGTAGAGCCATGATAGCGAACATAGCCAGAACAAGCACAGTCAACATCAGCAACGTGTCAGTATTCCCTGAGGTCAAGGCACGGTCATAAACCTGAAGCATATAAATTGATGGAGCAAGCATCAACACGTTGATGGCTGAAGAAAAAATAGCTATTGAAAATAACGTCCACTTACTGACATCAAGAAAATCTTTCATTACACTCCTTGATAACATTCCATCTCCACACTCCAATATGACAATCTCCATTGTTGCAATGATTCTAAATTCTCTAATTTTATCTCGTAGCGCCTACGCTGTAAAAATCCACTCTTAGAATACCCCATTGCTAAACCCCGCTCATCAAGTTCCGTGATTATACACAATGGGAATTAACTGATTCAGCATCGAGTTTACATTTATTCAATAAGTGGTGTTATATGATAATAATTGTATGTGTTAAAGTAATAAAGTCGTAATGTTATAGATGTTGAGTTTAAAGTAATGATCGCTCTTTGATTGTGAAATATTTCATTTATCATAATTAATGATGGTATGTATAGAGATTGGTAATATTACGTGACCCAATCAAGTTTAAAAAAATGTCTCCAATTTGATAAAAATCAATTTTTACCGGAATAACTCTTAGGGGATGATATTTTCTCACTAAAAATCAATATATTGAATTTTAATGAATCATAATATTAACGATTTACTAACAAATTGTGTAGGTTTTCATTAGAAAAGATAGAAGACATCGGCGGGTGAGTTAGAGCTGGCCTGGCGCAGGCTGGAGGAAATGAAAAGTAACGAGTAAGCCATTGGCACAGATTAAAGAAAAATGATACTGCGTGAGGAATTCCGCCTGGCCTGATAATAAGGCTGAGTTATCCATCTTATCTGACCATTAAGTCACTAAATCAAACAAAAGTGGATTTACAATTGCGCTAACATCCTTTGTCATATGAATCTGCACTGCAGCGAGAATATGGATATTTCCCAACTCGACTATGAAGTGTGAACTAACGCATAAAAAAAAAGATGCTTACTGGTATGGTAGAAGGCCAATTCATCTTGATAAGGGTTTTAATATGACAGAATCACTCTCTTTGATATGGGTGTTGCTGGGCATTGGATTATTGATACTACTCAATCAAAAATTTAAATTTCACAACATTTTTTCTTTGCTTATTGCTGGGATTTTTGTTGCTGTAATGGTTGGAATACCTATTGATAAAGTTGTCCCGCTAGTTCAAAACGGACTCGGGAGCATAATGGGGCATCTTGCGCTAATTATAATATTTGGAGCAGTAATCGGTAAATTCATGAGTGAATCTGGCGCCAGTCATGTTATTGCCGAAACTGTTTTAAGGTATTGTGGACAAAAATACTTACCTTTCGGATTGCTCCTTATCGGGGTGATCTTCGGCATGGCAATGTTTTATGAAGTTGCTTTCCTGATTGCAACCCCATTGGTATTAAGTATTGCAAAAAAATCAAATATTCCTTATATGAAACTAGTAATACCGGTTGTAGTAGGAGCCACGATGGGACATAGCATTTTCCCTCCTCAACCGGGACCGGTAGCTCTCATCACTGCTTTTAACGCAAGTATTGTGCAAGTGTATGTTTATGGGGCGCTGATACTTATACCCTCTTTGCTGTGCGCAGGCATCCTTCTACCAAAATTTTTGCCAGGAATTAAGGATATTCAGCTTAATTCTATGATTAAATTATCTCCAGACGTAAAATTTGAATTCCTTCCTTCTTTTAAAACAAGTATAGCAATTCCTCTTATACCTGCAGTACTTATGATTCTAGCTTCAATAATTAAGACAGTCAGTCCAGAAGGGTCATTTTTTTATAAATTATTTAGTTTTATTGGTAGTGCAGAAATTAGTATGCTTTTGGCAACTATTGCTGCAATTTGGCTTCTGGGAGTAAAAAGAAATTTAACTTTTGAAAAGATCACCGAAGATGTTTCTGACTCAATTTCACGAATTGCGAATGTACTCTTTGTAATTAGTGCAGGCGGAATATTAAAACAAGTAATTGTTGATTCAAACGTTGGAGATAGCATTGCCTTACTAATGAGCAAGTTAGACATATCCCCATTTTTAATTGCATGGCTTATAACGGCTGTAATACGTATTCTCACTGGTCAGGGTGCTGTAGCTGCAATTACATCCGCTGGTATTGTAGCTCCAATGATTGATGCCTTCGATTTGAACCCTGCAATGATGGTGCTTGCGGTAGCATGCGGTAGTAATACTATTACTTTAATGTATGATGGTGGCTTTCTACTTTTCAAAGAGACATTTGGAATATCAATGAAAGATACATTTAAAACTTGGGGGTTATTGGAGTTGATTAACTCTGTTGTAGGTTTATTTTGTGTTATTGTTTTAAATTATCTCTTCATGATTTTATAAGCACTAGCCACCGATCGAGTAATTGAAAGACAAAATACTCAGTCCTGTGGCAACTTAAATTTTAATGATAAAAATACCGAGGAATCATATCAGACTCATAAAAACCATCAAAAGCCAATTCACATTCATTTAAAATCAGCACGTTCTCTTTGTGTTCGATAATTAAAGCCGGTAACTAACCGGTTTTAATTATTGTTATTGAGGTTATCCAGGATAAAGTGCAGAAAAGCACCATTAAAATCCATACTGACCGTCGAAACATTTCCATCTCTCTGCCTTTAATTTCCCTTGTGACCAGAAACTATATCTCTAAAAAAATTTAAAGTGGTTTTACAGATTAATTGCCTATTCCCGGAGCTGCGTTATCTTAAAACATACAAACACGAAACATTCGTAAAATAATCACACTCAAATGGCTATAATGATATGTTTTAACACTGTCTCTATAAATGAAAAATTACTCATACGCTATGGATTATTTAACACTAGCTAGTTGCTTGAAGGGAAAATCACGGGAAGGGTAAGAGTGGTTGGTGAAATTGATCGTGATGATGGCCGGGTAGAAATTGACTCTGACAGCATTTAGATACTGAAATAGCCCCTCCAAAATCACAGAGGGACTTATTTCAATGTCAGCTTAACTTATTCAACTATAACCCTTCCGTTTAATGGCTGTAGAGGTCTGTTGTTACTTGTCCTAAGTGCTTGCTGAATTTTTTCAAGCTGTGCCTGAGATAACTCGACAGTGTTCTTCATCACTATCCAGCGTAATCCTTCGGTACAGGGAGGTGTGGTCAGTGAACCGCTATATCGATAGTAATGCTTATCCTGTGGGAATAGAGGCGTTAAATCTATTTCATTCTTTACTTTTACTTCCTGGTTAATTTTTTTGGGTAAATCAGAAAGAATAGAGCTTATTACTGAGTTCTCTTTCCCTACTGTAAACATAACAGCTATGACAGCCACGTCGCCAGTTTTGTTACTATGTACGAAATGTGCCTCCAGTGGAAAACTTTTTCCTTCAACCATATTTTCACTAGGTGTGTGAAAGTGAAACTGTTTAAGCTCAAATTTCTCACCGTCAATAATGAAATCGTCCTGATCTGTTACGTTGACCTGCAAAGTATGCCCGTTATTTATTATGGATTCTGGAGCAGTGTGAAAATCAATTTTAAGAGGAGGAAGACCTCCCTTAACGGCATTTCTGATGTCTATAGGTGACTGAAACTTGCCATTGTGACATTCTTTATATTCACTGCCTAAATCCCCCCAGTGCTGCGGCCCAGCTTTGCCCTCATAGTTCCAGTGAGGAAGAGAAGCATGACTCAATGACACTCCACTTACGAACAATGTAATACCAAAAATCAGACGACAATATTTCATATAACCTTCCATTAGTTGATTTTCTATATAAAACCATCAGCACTATAAACGCTCATAAGCTTTTCCATAAATACATAAAAGTCACAAACTATAGGTTCCTTAATACGTGTCAATTTTTTGCAAGATAACTTCTCGTTTTCATTTTTTCAGAATAAATAACCGTATTAATCTGCAGTACAATAATTACCTTATTAAAGTTCGCTGCTCGCCGTCGGATCAGTAACGGAATAGCATGACTGCAAGAAAAAGTGGCTGCATAGCTCGGCAGAACCATACAGTAGACATGTGTGGCCGATGACGACAGAGAAGCATAAACATAGCGCGGCCATCACTAAACTTTCGGCGGTGCTGATACCAGCCGCCGCCGTGGGGCAACGCAGCATGGTGAGGTAAGGCTTTTCCCGATAGCCCTCTTCATAATTCAGTATTCCAATAATCCGACTCACTTCATTTCTTCTTCTCTAGCGACCTGCTTTACCCTGCACGCCCTTCACGCGGCAGCGAGATCCGGCAAGACCTGCTCTTTGTAGCCGGAGATGATGTCGCCACTGGCGCGATTATTAGTGACGCAGGAAGAGATCTCGCCAATGAGGGATTTCCAAAATAGCGCCACCCTTCTACCACTCAGCACCAACGCATCGATGCCGGTGGTCAACGTTTCAGTCATGACTGGCCACGCGGTCGGTACTTCTGTGCCTGCAGCGCATCTCCGTCTACGGCATGGCCCGGAGTGGTTTAAAAGCCCCGGAGGGAAGAAGCAACTGGGGAGGGTTTGAATCGCAATACGAGAAACCCGTACAATTGGTTGGTTAAGCAATTATTGATCTGAGGCGTAAAAAAAACCTGCTTTCGCAGGTTAAGAGTATATAGCTATTTTTAATAATGACAGGCATAAGGCTTAACGATTAAAGCGTGTCAAATTCGCGTTTAACACGCCTGTGATATTAAATTAATGTGACTTTCAATATTTGATTAATGTCAACTTACGCACTCTAAATGACATAAAAACAATGTCATATGAGAAGATATGTTGGTTTATATTCTCTGGTATCAACTACTGCAGTGTCGGGGGCCTCTCGGTAGTTAAGGCAAGTTAGCAACCTGAACTGCTCGCCTTACATTGAGCTAAACCTGACTTAGCCCCGTTGTTTAGGGGGATTCACCTCAGCGCCGATATAAGGGCCAATTCGTAAAAATATAATTTTCAGAGGTAAAGTTACCAATCTTGGGATGATCCTGGTTATTTTAACAAATCCCGGGTTCAGAAACGTTAAAACCCGCACATTGGCGGGCTTTTAACATGTTCTGACTGTTCAGGTGTTAGTCTTTACTCTGAAAAAAGAAGCGATAAATCAGCCCACCAAGAACGCCTCCAGCCAGTGGAACAGCCCAGAATACCCAGAGCTGCTGCAAAGCCCAGGTTCCCTGATAAATGGCAACAGCAGTGCTTCGCGCCGGATTCACAGATGTGTTAGTTACCGGAATACTGATAAGATGAATAAGTGTTAGCGACAGACCAATAGCAATCGGTGCGAAGCCAGTCGGGGCTCGTTTATCAGTAGCTCCATGTATAACAATCAAGAAAAATGCTGTCAGGACCAGCTCAATCATAATGGCAGCCTGAAGAGAATACCCTCCAGGAGAATGGTCACCAAACCCATTCGATGCAAAACCACTGACTGTCACATCGAAATCAGACTTTCCACTTGCTATCAGATACAGAACACCTCCAGCAGCTATTCCACCAATAACCTGAGAAATGATGTAAGGGATAACATCTTTGAACGAAATTCTGCCACCAGCCCACAATCCCAGTGTTACAGCCGGGTTAAAATGAGCACCAGATATATGACCAACAGCAAATGCCATTGTTAAAACTGTCAGGCCGAAGGCGAGTGCTACCCCAGAGAACCCGATACCAAGCTGGGGATAGGCCGTAGCTAACACAGCACTCCCGCAACCACCAAATACCAACCAGAACGTACCAAAGAATTCAGCAACATTTTTTCTCAACATCCATAGTTCCTTCTATTACTCGTTAATGATTAACAGCTTTACATAAAACGGGATTATGATAATCGATATACCACAGAAGGAAACGAAATTTATATTTTCACGAAAAATAACCATCAAATCGCCGGTATTAATAAGATATTTCTCACACAGCAGTAAGCGCTATCTTATTTTAAGCCGGAAACTTCATTCCGCCGCACAAATAATACAAAAAATGGCTGGGCGGCGGATTGATAATTTTCAGATAACGTAATGCGGCGTTATGACAGGAGTACTGATACATAGTATCTCGCGAATACCCTCGCCGTATCGCCCGAAAGCAAAAGAGTGACAATAAAACTATATTTTCTGTAATCCGTAGGGGCAATCTTTGAACAGACACCTTTTGTTAGAGAGGCAAATGCTATTTTTATGCCCGCGCCCTGGGCACTCGCACTCTTTGTGAATTTCCCCCCAGACTTCTGGCCGAAAAGGGTGTATCTTCAGGATATCCAGAAATTCTCCATTCCTGATGTTTAATGCCATAAAATCCAGAATGTGTACTTCATCGCACATCATTAGTATATGATGATTCGTACTCCAGACAATCATAAACTCATCCCTATCTGAAAGCATTATTGTAAAGAAGCTTCCAGTTGATGAACAGGCTAAACTCTCTATGACTTGAAACATCATATCATCACTCCTTGTTAATAAAGAAACTGCAATTAGCCTAATTTCAATAAGTTATGATTTTTAAAAGGAATAGTATAAATACATATAATTTACTAAAGGGGTGTATTTTAATGCATCATAAACCCCAAACTTTCTTTGTCCTCTTTAATTACTATGCAATAGTATATACATATAGTCAAAAAAACACTTACATTTTTAACTTGTTGTTTAATGCTATCATTTTGAAATGAGTCGAAAAATAATACTTGAATCTTGCGATAGAACACACAAATAAACTGCTTGCACCAAATTCTTTTATCTTCTTTAAGTTGGCATTACAGATTGATTATACTTTCCATGCGAATTATTTTCAGTAAGGGAATATGTAGTGTTGCACTCAACTGCAAACATCACAAATTACTGGTCGTCTGTTATTTATGGTAACTATCGGATTCGAATCGTTCCGATATTAAGTTTTCTTGAAAGAAAACTATTATATACATCGTGTAGAACGGTAAATTCATTCATCAGTCCTCGACTCGCCACTACTTTTAGTGAGTTAATTAATATCGATAAATGAACTACTGGGGGGTGTTTTTATAAAAGGTGTGCGTGTTCTAATTTGACGTTACATTCTTTTAATTTTTCGCAAGATTCACAGCATGCTGTGCTGTACCTTATATATTACAAAAATAGCCAAAAAATGACCCATATTTTAAACTATTTTTAAATGTTTTAATGTGGAAGTCGTCTTCTGTCCGTAGTTGATATATCAATCATGAATAAAAATAGGTTTTTTTATCTATGGTATTGATTATATGTTTAAGTGATCTGTGTCAGAATTTCTTCCGTGAGTTAGTGCATAACTTACTTCCCATACAATCTTTAACCTTCATTTTCATATTTAATCGATTCTCGATAACGCCCTGTTCTTTGGGCGTTTTTTTTAGACTTTAACCTCCAGTCCGGAAAACAGAACTGCTATTGGCCCGGTAATGTGGCCTGAATACCAAATGCAAATAAATAAAATAGCGGGTGCAGTAACTCTGATAGCGATGTGGGAAGCTATTTGTCTGACATTCTCAAATGAGATTAAATATTTTAACGCCGCCAGGCGGCGTACTTGTCATTTTTTCAATTGTGTATTAGTAATGTCAAATGGATATCATTGCCCTTTTCAGATAAGCGCGGACATCACCATGCTGACAAAACCAGTCGCCGCCAGCGGCATCAGTGCTGCGCTGATGTAGCATACTGTGGCATTCAGAGTACAGCTGCGGGCGGCATCAGCATAAATACATTCCATATTATCGGCCTTCGTATTCTCTGTTTCGGTGTTATTCCGTATATGCTCTGCCAGCAGGTTACGCCAGAACTTCGCATCCGTATTGAATATCTGCCCCCAGAATGCAACTGCCAGGCTCAGTATCAGCATCAGAACGGCAATAGCTGGCACAAGGATGGGTGTGTGGTTAAAGAAAATGATGTCCATCAGGATCTCTCTGCGTTGTCAGGAACAGTAAGGCGGTGCTGGTTGGTGATTCAACTCAGAGAACCTGCGCGATGTCAGCGTTATTATTGGTGGCCTGATAACAGTGTCTACCCTGCCTTTATTCCGTGTTTTAACTGCCGGAAGGGACAAAAAACGACTTATGCAGATTTCTAAGCCCCCTTTCCTTCAGGGAAAGGGGGAGCCAGGCATTTTCCGTTTTTACCGTGATTTTCGGCTAACAGAACTCTATTTTTCGACCATCTGTTGTATCTGGTCACGGTTGATTTCGTGCTTATTCCCGCCTGCATCCTTGTATGTCACAAGGCCGGTAGCTTTGTCGGTTTCGGGTTTGCCTTTCGTAACAATCATATCCCCGCTGCGGGTCTGAATAACGTAATCACTGGAACAGCCTGTCAGTAAAGCTGCTGCGGCGAAAATCGTAAAAAATGCGTATTTTTTCATGGTGTTTCCCTTGTTTTTCCGGGGTATCCTGCAGAAACAGTACCAAAAACCTGAACCGCTCGCTGCAGGACCGGCAGTTCAGGTTATATCACCGTCAGAACTGGTAACGCAGTCCCAGCATCCCTTCCGTATCGCTGTAACCTTTACCGCCCATTACCTGAGCCACGCTGGTCCAGACGGTCATTGCCTGTGATACTTTGCCTTCCAGCCCGGCTTTCAGCTCTCCGGCATTACGCGTCCCGGTCACGTTATCTTCTGTACCCCCGAGTGAGGCACCGTACTGCTTCGTGTTATAAATCCAGTTGGCTTCAATAAATGGCTGGAACTCCCGCCCGGTATCCTTATCCAGTGCACTTTTCCCGTTGAGGTAGGTGCGCATGCCAAGCTTAAGCGTCACGTTATCCTGGCCGGAGGACTGCACCTGCGTACCGTTGCTTTCCATGTGGTCGTCCGCTTTGATACCACTCCAGATAATCTGTCCATGTGGCTGGAGCCATAAGGTGTTTTCGAGGCCGCTTTCTGTCGTCCACCCTGACACCTGCCAGTCGTAGCCGGTCTCTGCCGACGCCATCAGCCCTTTGCTGTTATAGGTTTCCGGTGAAAGATCCTGCCCTTTCACTTCGTTGTCGAACCACGCATATTGCAGCCAGCTGTCAACATACAAGCCACCTTTCGCTTCAGGATCCTGATACCAGGTCGCGTACAGACCTGCACTGTAGCCGTCCACTGAGCCTTCAGAGCGGTAGCCGGTCAGCGAATTTCGCGTTTTACTGTTCTGATCGGCGTAGCCGCCCATCACGCCCAGGCGAAGTTTTCCTGCATTCCCCTGTGACTGCCAGACATCCCCCCCGAGCTGAACGACATAGCGGTTGGCCGCGGTTTTATTCTGTCCGTCAGACAGTGAAGCCTTATTACGCCCCCCGAGTTGTCGCAGCCACAGGCTGCTGGTTTCTGTGTTGCCTGTCAGCGGGTCAACGTATTGCGTTTCTCCGGCGCGGTCGTGCAGGCTCATTGCAAACATCGTATTGGCCGCCTGGAGGTTGGCGGTGTAACTGCCCGTCTCAGGACGCACGGCCCGGACGGTATCTGTGCCGGAACTGTCTCCGTCGGTCAGATACGACGTAAGATACCAACCTGATGTGTCGGTGCCGGAGGTGTTTCCCTTCTGCAGGCTGTAGTCATAGGCACCGGCAACCACGCGGTTACCTAACGTGAAGTCAGCACCGGACGTACCGTCCACTTCAATCAGCTGAATGCCTTCCAGCGTCTGCGCGCCTGAACCGTTTTCGTTGGCCACGTAAAGTGTGCTGCTGCCGCTGGTATCGCCGGTAATCACCAGACGGTCGGTCAGCGAGTCATCCCCGGCCAGCACCGAGCCAAGCGACACAGAACTGCCAGCCGTACCGGTGTAATCGCCGTTAATGGTCAGCGTATTGCCGGCGCTGGTGTCTGTCGGGTTTAGCACCAGTGTGCCGCTGTTGACCAGGCTACCGTTTAAAGTTGAAGAGGTATTGCTCTCATCACTGAGTGAGACCGTCCCGGTATTGGTCAGGTTGCCATTCAGTACCGAGCCATTGCTCAGTATAAGGCTGCCACTATTACTGATGGCATCGGCAGCAGTGTCGGTGGCCGTCCACTGCGTGTTATCCGCCAGGGTGAGCGTACTGCCCGTCGCCACACTTATGCTGCCGACGGTGGCCGCACTGGCTGTGGTGTACGCGGTAGCATCACTGGTCGTGCCGATGCTGACAGACGAAGCGTCGCTGCCGGTAATGGTGCCGGAGACGGACGCTGCACTGCCTGCCAGGGTCATTGCCGCATCGCCCAGCGCGACATTTCCGTTAATGATGCCATAGTTCAGGATACCGCCGCTGATGGTACCGGTGTTGTTGATATCACCGTTGAGGGTGCCGGTGTTGGTAACGCTGCCAGCGATGGTACCGGTATTCAATAATACCTCTGGTGCATTATCATCAGTTTGAATGTTAACGCCATTGATCGTACCGGCATTTATAACGGAGCCGGAAATGATGTTCCCGTTTGCTATCAGTCCGTTTATCGTGCCATTCGCCGCGTTGATGATATCGCCGTCAACGCTCCCTATATTGGCAAAGGAGCCGGTGATACTTCCGGTGTTCAGCAAGCCGGTCGTCCCGCTGAGAGTACCCAGATTGGCTATTTCACCATTGATCGTGCCACTGTTCGCGATACCCTCACCGATTGTTCCTGTGTTGTTGATATTGCCGGTAATGGTGCCCGTATTCGTTACGGCACCGCTGACAGTGCCCGCATTCTCGATGGCATTTTGGGCGGTAAGGGTTCCGCTGTTGTTAACGGAACCGACGGTACCTGTATCAGTGATTTCGAGTGCCGTATTGGTGGCCGTAACCGTTCCGAGGTTGCTGAAACTGGCAACGTCACCGCTGAATGTCAGGGCCGTGGTCTCAGAATTCATCACCATACCGGCATCATTAACCACGTCCCCGGTACTGGCCCCGGCACCGACCCAGAGGATCCGCCCTTTCCCGGAAAGCAACGGTATATCATTTTCCCACCGATAGAATGATGAGCCGGAGGCGAGATAATAGAGATAGTCGCCAAAGTTATAAACAGAAGTCAAATCACCTGGAGCACCGGTCTGTCCATTGTTAATTGCATTTGAGGCAAATCCATTGCCAAGGTAGAAGCCATTAAGGCCGTATAAATCGAAATCGGTATATTTGTCCGAGCCTTCTCCGGATAATAATCTTGGTGTCGCTCCGCTCGATAATGAGTCTATGTAGACGACAGTATCGTAAGCTGATACCTGTGCCGCCGTTGGGGTGGTAGTTGAATCACCTGTTAACTGGCGGTTAATGTAGTTTTCAGTAATGGCGAGTATATTTTTACCGATTGGAGCAGTCGGTGTCTGTGGCTCGCTCCAGCCCACCATAGGAAACATTAGTATGAGATGCGGCAGTAGTTTTATCTTCATTCCATCACCTTGAAACAGTAAGCTTAACATTATGATTTCGATAAGGTTATATTATGATGAAAATTAAATTCTTGTAAGAAAGTTACAACTTTTGTTTAGAAGCGGTTGACGTGTATTAATGTAGCCTGGGTTTGCGTTTAGCACAAAAATAAAAACAAAATAGTCATATGGATCAAGTTTCTACCGATGTTTCTTTTTAAAAAAGGATTTTATGGTCATCAATTCACTAAAATTAAGATTTTTCTTCAAAAAAATTATTGGACTTTTGCATTAGCAAGCCAAAGGAGTTAAGCAATTCAGGTTTTTATTCTGAATTTCTGTGTCCCGGTCAGCGTTTGCCGAAGAGAATACTTAAGTAGTAAATGCATCACGGCTAATCACCACATAATTTTGACGAGACATCCAGCTCAACCTCTCCGAAGAATGGTATGCTGGCTGGAGGTTGTAATCCGGCGATGAGACTTAGAATGAGAATCGGTGATGAAGATGACTCGAAGAAAAAGGAGTGGAAGCGAAGGATATCCACTCCAGTAAACGGCAAGATGCATCGGACACATACCCATTTTATTATCCTGCTGCATTGCCAGGAATTCCACAAAGCTGGGGCGAGTTTAATTTTTCAGTCTCAAATGAGACTGATTTATCCAATGTATTTTTTACAGTATCCGAGAATTCCTTCAACATCATTCGCGGTGTTTTGATCCCGTTGGTCATACATGATGGTGATAGTGGTAGAATTGCTCATCCCCTGAACGTCTAATGTGACTGTCGGTTTACCACCCACTTTTCTCAGCGTATAACGGTCTACTACACCAATATGATCACCTTTTTCAAGGAAGTAGTCTCGCCGTGTTGCGGCAGTGTCAAGGCAGTTGATGGTGTATGTTTGTTTGGCGGGAAATGAAACATTCGTAAGTTCAGTGTTTTTTATCTTATCGACCATGCCTGAACATCCGGTCATTGAAAAAAACGTAATAGCAATAAAAATTTTTTTAATCATCGCAGTCTCCTTAATAGAGATGAACCCATCATTGCTATGAGATTGTGTATTATAATTAAACCTTTTCACCCTGTGCTGGCAACTGTGTCAGTGTTAACTGTTGGCCCGGATCACGATAAAAATCATGGACCGGATACCCTGGTGTGTCTGCCAGGCGGGAAAAACCTTTCCTCATTTTGATGGTTTGCAGCAAGACTATATACCAGTGTTTTAACTATGAGATAGCGCTGTGTGGAGATCTCGCATTGTTACTGCGAAATGCGATCAACGCACCATAACGCTGTAAACAAAAATGATGTCTCTGGGAATCAGAGACATCCACATTGTGGAAATCTGGCGCAGAATTTCAATCCCAAACTTCGATTTAACAGATAAATAGTGCTGCAATGCCGGGTGCCTCCCGGTGAGTCAGAAAAGCCATATTCTGACTCGCTTTAGCTGAATTAACTGATACAGGAGTAATGGCTTAGCCCCGCCGCTGAGGGGGATTCACTGCAGCCGGAGAATCATAATGTGGAAACACTAAACAAATATCAACCGTGACATCAAAACATGTCTTTTAGGAATTATTGAAGTGACTGTGCGTGAAGATTAACAATTCAGAATATGTAGATGAAAAAATATGAATGAGGGAGGTCATAGCTTTATCGACATAACATCATTCAACTTTCCAAAATTGCGCTAGATCAAAAGGAATAGAAGATTTAACGGCAGGCGTTTTTATATGTGTCATTGTTTTACTAGTGTTTAACTATTAGGGCTTAATGTGATTTTCTGTTTATCAATTTTTTATTTCTAGTGCCAGGGGGTTCAAATGAATTATTTACGCGCAAACGTATTTTTAGGGGTGTTTTTGTTTTGTTTTTCTTTCTGGATTGTTATTGCCTGGGAGGTTATAAAGTGAGATTGTATTTCTAATTAATAAAAACAATGAATCATAGCTAACTAACTAAAACCTCATAACAAATGAGTGAGTTTTTGTATTAAAACTTATCATTTAACCTAAAATTCTAAGTTTTATTAATGACCGAAGATATTTATAATATCTCCAATGAGCTAGTGAGCGAGCTTGCCCAATGGAGTAATTTGAATATTTCGTATGTAAACTCCTCATTCGGCCAGGTACGCTGCTACGGACATCGGCCTGGTTATTCCATAGGGACTGCTTTAATTGGCTTCATTAATGAAATATATGGGGAGATAGCTAATTAGTGTCTTTAGTGTTAATTTCAGTTGCTTCCAGATGCAGACTAAAAGATCTACTTACATATTTATCTTTTTTCAAAGACATAAAAGTAAATATTAGGTAACAATTTTCAGTGTCGCAAGCTTCACCAAAACTTCCTTAAAAACTCTCTGAATACAGGAACAACTTTTGTGCATGAGTGCCCCCAAGCCAACAGTCGCATTACTTGGATGGCCGAAGCTAGATGACCGGGCCAAAGAGAGCTTAATGGCCTGAACCATCTCGCTGATGGGGACATATCAACATAGTCACAGGAACTTGCGGGCTCGTAACGATGAATAGACAGTGTATCAACGTGTTATAAGTAGTGAATGTTTAATATAATTAATGAGTAAGAACGTTTTTCTGAATTCATTAGTCTATATGTTTATTGTTTAAAAGCGAATGTATACTCATATAGCGAAATACGAAAACAGTAGATGTAGGTAAGCCCTCATAAGGGATTGTGTTATAACTAAGGATTGAAAATGAATTTTATGATGAAAAAAAATCAGATTGTATTAATGCTCAGTAGTTTAATTTTCGTAAATATCGCTTCAGCTATGTCTGATAATTCAATTTCTTTTCAGGGAGAACTCACCTCCGAGACATGCTCGGTAACGATAGACGGTAATGCAAATTCCCCCGTTGTTCCGTTGCCAACTGTCACTGCGACTCGACTCTTGACAAGTGGTTCAACAGCCGGTGAGACAAGTTTTGAAGTTGGTTTATCTGGTTGCACTGGTGATTCGGTTAATGCAACCACTGTTTCAAGCGTATTTGTAGGTAACAATTTAAGTAACACTGGCAATCTTGGAAATTCTGGTACTGCATCAAATGTTGAAGTCCAGATCCTTGATATATCTGGTCAGGCAATAGACTTGAGTAATGGCTATACTGCTAGTGGTGACTTAACTCTTGCAGCAGGAGAGACGGCATCTAGTGCAACCTATGCTGCTCAATATTATGCAACTGGTGAGGCAACGCCCGGAACAGTTACGGCGTCATTACAATATGCAGTGACTTACCAATAGTTTATAAACTCAGCATGATTTCATGCTGAGTAAAATTACAAAATCTTAATATTTGTCTTTTCAGGCTACAGGCTGCTGAGGTAATCTCCCGTATCTTCTGGCAATGTATCTATCCTTTTCTAAGGATGGACTCATTTCATTGAGAGCTTTTTCTCATTTGTTCTGACCTGCCCCTAGTATTAGATACAACCTTCAGTTAGTAATGTCGGTTGATTTTTCTTCATGTTTCCCGTTTCGCAAGCCTGCTGCAAATTCAAATGGCGTCTGGTAATTCAGCGATGAATGAGGTCTGGACTCGTTATAGTCCTGCCGCCAGCCATTAATGATTTTTCGGGCATGAAGAACATCGCTGAACCAGTGTTCATTCAAGCATTCATCCCGAAAGCGACCGTTGAAACTCTCAATAAATCCGTTCTGAGTTGGCTTGCCCGGCTGGATTAAGCGCAACTCAACACCATGCTCAAAGGCCCATTGATCCAGCGTGCGGCAGGTAAATTCCGGGCCCTGATCAGTGCTTATCGTCGTAGGATATCCACGAAACAGCGCAATGCTGTCCAGAATACGTGTCACCTGAACGCCTGTAATCCCGAATGCCGTGGTGATCGTCAGACACTCCTTCGTGAAATCATCCACGCAGGTCAGGCACTTAATCCTGCGGCCGCTGGCAAGTGCATCCATGACAAAATCCATCGACCATGTCAGGTTCGACGCATCCGGACGAAGAAGCGGAAGCCGCTCAGTCGCCAGCCCCTTGCGGCGTCGCCTGCGTTTTACACTCAGGCCGTTGAGATGATAGATGCGGTATACCCGCTTGTGGTTGACGTGAAGGCCCTCCCGACGCAATAACTGCCAGATGCGCCGGTAACCAAAGCGGCGGCGCTCAAGTGCCAGCGCTGTGATGCGTAGAGACAGCTGCGCGTCAGCAGCCGGACGCTGAGCCGAATAACGGCAGGTGGACAGGGACAAACCTGCCAGCCTGCAGGCACGACGTTGCGACAGACCTGTTGCCTCAAACATGACTTCCACGGCTTCCCGCTTCTGGTCTGTCGTCAGAACTTTCGGCCAAGAGCCACCTGAAGTGCCTCCTTATCCAGCATGGCTTCAGCGAGCAGCTTCTTGAGGCGGGCGTTCTCCTCTTCAAGCGACTTGAGCCGCTTCACTTCGGGAACTTCCATGCCGCCAAACTTCTTGCGCCAGGTGTAAAAGGTGGCGTCTGAAATAGCATGCTTGCGGCAGAGTTCCCGGGCTGAAACCCCGGCTTCGGCCTCGCGGAGAATACTGATGATCTGTTCGTCGGAAAATCGCTTCTTCATGGGGATGTCCTCATGTGACTGATGAAGACATTACTAACATCGCGGTGTATTAATCAACGGGGAGCAGGTCAATTTGTCTACGGGCTCGGGGTCACTCCACTGATACCAGAGGTTTCCTTACATCAGTACTTAGATTTCCCGTTGCAGCAGGTAGTTTCGTAGACACTGGTATCACGGCAGGCATCTTTCACAGTTCGTCCGCCTTAATCACAGTGATGCTTTTATGCTCAGTAAAACGGCTTTACGAATGGCGAACTCATTCGTTGTCAGAATGAGAATGCTGGAAGAGCTCTAAAAGTGTATGGCACGATTATGCGGATTACTTACGCCCTGGTAAGGAATTCTTAATTTCAAAAATAAAAATAAATAATACTATGAAAACGAAATTCTATATGCATAAGGGAGAAAAATGAAATTTATGATATTTCTTTTAACTCAAAGATAATGTTCATCTTCAAATGACCTTGGTTGTTATCTGGTGGTTGGGTTTTTCATCTTTATTTTTGTAAAATGTAATAACTCTAAAGTTGGAATATTTTAATGATTTGACTATCGATTCTGAAATGAATGTGAAGCGCTTTTCTGTTTAGGCTAAGTGTAGAATAATGGATGCCGCTAACAAATTGTTAAGAGACAATATGTTAAGCAAGAAAAATTAGCATCGTTGCAGATGTCTAATTCATGACAAACAATTAATAAGCAAACAAAACTGACAATATAAGGAATTATCTTATTTTGTTGGGATACACTATATAGGATTAAAAATGATTTCTAAAATGAAGAAAAGCCACGTTGCACTGATTTTAGGCAGCATTCTTTTTGTAAACTATGCATCAGCAGCATCAGATAATACAATTTCATTCCAGGGAGAAGTTGCTGCCGAGACCTGTTCTGTAACTGTAAATGGTAACGCTTCTTCTCCAGTTGTGCTGCTACCAACTGTTAGTACATCTGATCTCGAAGCTAGTGGTTCTACTGCAGGTCAAACCACTTTTGAAGTTGGTGTGTCAGGCTGTACTGGCGACTCTGCAAATGCAACTACCATCTCAAGTGTCTTCGTAGGCAATAACGTAAGCACTAACGGTAATCTTTCAAATACCGGTACTGCATCAAATGTCGAAGTACAGATTTTGGATACGGCTGATGCGGCAATTGATTTGACCAGTGGTTACACTGCGAGTGGTGACTTGACGCTTGCAGCGGGTGAAACTTCATCTTCTGCTACCTATACTGCACAGTATTATGCAACAGGCGCGGCAACTTCAGGTACCGTCGCTGCTTCCTTGCAATACGCAGTTACCTACCAGTAATTAATAATACCTGCACGACAGTTATTTTTCTGTCGTGCAGTTTTATTTATTGAACAATGGCATCTATCATGAAGAAGTCTTTTATTTATAGAATGTTATGCACATATATGTTTTGTGTCGCGGTAATTCCAGTGGTTAGCTGGGCAAGCGTCACTATGATTGGCAATCGAATAATTTATCCTTCTGATGCCAAATCGGTAGATGTGCAGATGAAAAACAATGATGATTTCCCATATGTTGTACAAACCTGGTTTGATAATGGTGATATAAACTCTCAGCCTCAAAAAAAGAATAATGTTCCAATGATATCAACCCCACCTGTTTTCCGGATTCAGGGAAAATCAGGGCAGATAGTGCGTATTATTTATGATCAAGGAAAAGCACTTCCAAGTGACAGGGAAACACTTTTTTGGTTTAACTCTTTACAAATACCACCATCAAACGTAACTGCAAGCGGAAAAAGTAACGCAATGTTGGTTATGTTACGTAATCGGGTAAAGGTTTTTTTCAGGCCAGCTTCTTTAGGAAAACCTGAGAACATTCTCAAAGGAATAAAGATTGAAGTAATCAGAGACAAAGTTAAAGGTAACGGGATTAAAATCATTAATCCGCAGCCCTGGTATGCTTCTCTAACAAATATCTCCATTCCTGGCGGTGATAAAAAAATAAGAATACCAGCTGAAATGATAGCACCATTTTCAGAGGGTATTGTTTGGATGCCGAAAACGAGCGTTTCAATTTCAGGAGAAAAAGAGGCTTCGGTTACTGCGATAAACGATCAGGGAGCGATGATAAGTGAGAATATTAAAGTTACGTTCTAATGGATTCAGGCTCAGCTTTGTATTTATTTCTCTTCAAATGGCAATTTTAAGTAAGGCGCATTCAGAAGATTATTTTTTTGATCCAGATCTCTTTCAGGGGTCTGCTTATGGACAGGGTCTCGAGCAATTTAATGGGAATATTACTCAAACGGGAAAATATCTCGTTGATGTATATCTAAATGGTAAATTATTAAAAGATGGAGTGAAAATTGAATTCATCAGGCAGGGGCAGGCTGACGTAGAACCCTGCATACCTTATCAAATAGTGAATATTTTTTCACTAAAAAAAGAAGCTGTGGTTACTAATAGTCATGAGTGCCAACCTTTAAAGAAATGGGTTGAAAGTGGGAGTTGGCAGTTTGACCAACCCAATTTAAAACTGATGCTGAGCATACCATCAGCCGAACTAAATACCAAACCTAAAGGCTATGTCGATCCATCAGAATGGGATGATGGGACGACTGCGCTCTTTATTAAACACAATACCAATTATAACTGGACTGAAAGTGTAGGCACTGGCTATAAGTATCAATACTTATGGAGTGGCATAACTGGTGGCACGAATGTTGGGTTATGGCAAATAAGACATCAGGGGAATATACGTTATGTAAATTCAAACATTAGTGGCAGTGCTTATCACTATAATAGTGTACGTACATTTGTGCAACGACCCATTGAACAAATTAATAGCATTGTAGTGTTAGGTGATAGTTATACAGAGAGTAGTCTTTTTGGCAGTCTTGCTTTTAATGGAGTAAAGCTAAGTACTGATGAAAAGATGTGGCCGCAAAGTCGACGTGGGTATGCTCCAGAAGTACGAGGCATTGCCTCTTCAGACGCACGTGTTGTTATCAAACAATTAGGTAAAACCATTTATGAGACAACTGTTCCACCAGGTCCATTTTTGATTAACGATCTGAATAACACACGTAATCAGGGAGATCTTGAAGTTTCTGTTATTGAGGCAAACGGTAAGACCTCGACCTTCACTGTACCTTATGCTTCTGTTCCCGACTCAGTTCGACCAGGGAATTTACATTACTCCATCGCGTTGGGTAAAGTACGACAATATTACAGTGTAAATAATACATTTTTTGAGGGAATTCTTCAAAATGGCCTGAGCAATAGTATTACCGCTACAGCAGGAGCTCGTTTGGCAGAGAACTATCAGGCTTGGTTATTGGGAGGTGTGTGGGCCACTGAAGTGGGCGCTTTTGGCTTGAATTCTACATTCTCAGATGCCACTGTTGAAAATGATGAGCGAAAACAGGGGTGGCGAGGTGAGATAAATTATAGTAAATCGTTTAACTCAGGTACAAACCTCACACTTGCAGCTTATCGTTACTCAACAAGAGGGTTCCGCGATCTTCAGGATGTTTTAGGCGTGCGGAGACAAGAGAAAAGTGGAACAACTTACTATTCTGATAGCTTAAATCAACGGAATAGACTCTCAGCAACATTAAGTCAAAATATGCATGACTTTGGTGTGTTGAGTCTTAGTGCAAGTACTGCGGATTATTATAATAATCAATCTCGAATTACACAATTGCAGATGGGATACAATAATACATGGAAGAAAGTGAGTTATGGTATTAATGTGGCCAGACAGCGAACTAGTTGGGATTACAGTAGATATAATATAAATGTTAATGATTCAAATGATGATAGCACCAAGAAAAAATATACAGAAAATGTAATTTCCTTGAATATTTCTATGCCATTAAATTGGCGGGATACAACGTCGACTGTGGCCTATAATTATAATCAATCTAAAGAAACAAATTCTTCAACGGTATCACTTTCAGGAACGACTGGTCAGAAGAGTGACCTTTCATATTCTGTTTACGGAGGTTCTGAGAAGTATAAAGATGGTTCTGATAATAACTCAACAACATTTGGTGGAAATCTACAGAAAAATACCTCTACCGGTGCCTATCGTGCCAGTTACGGTCAAAGTAACAACTATAAGCAGGCGACATTAGGAGCATCTGGAACCATTGTTTTACATAGTGGCGGTATAACTGTTGGGCCTTATGCCAGCGACACCTTTGCACTAATTCACGCTGATGGAGCCTCAGGCGCTGTGGTAAATAATGGGCAAGGAGCCGTCATCGACCGATTTGGCTACGCTATTTTGCCTTCCTTAACTCCTTACCGGGAAAACAATGTCAGTTTAGATACATTGAAAATGAGCCGTGATGCAGAGTTAAATGGAGGTAGCAAACGCGTAGTTCCTTATGGTGGAGCCATCGCTAAAGTGAACTTTACTACCTTGAAAGGAAAAGCGGTGTTGATTAACCTGGACTCAAATGCAGAGTCTTCTCCTCCTATGGGTGCTGAGGTCTATGATAAGGATAATGTCGTAGTAGGTGTTGTCGGGCAAGGTGGCCAAATTTATGCACGTGTACCAGATGCCTCTGGTGTACTCCGTGTTATCTGGCGTGGGCAACACGAAGAGCATTGCAACGTGAACTATTCAGTTTCTGGTCGCGATAATGAAGATATCGTTTTGTTGACTAGTAAATGTTTAAAGGGATGATTTTGTGAAAAGATTATACATATTGTTGTTTCCTTTACTTGTTTCATTTTCTTTACCAGCATTAGCGAATTGCTCCAAGGTAGAAAGTACTTCATATCTATCAGCAGCAGCAATAGCAGCTGGTTACACTGCTTCATCTTGGTCTGGCGCTTATGATTCGAATTTTGGGACGATCGGTCTGCCTTCGATCATTACATTAAGTAACAGTTCGAGCTTTCAACCTTCGGGTACCCTTTTAGCAAGCGCGGTGGGAAACTTTTTAACGTCAGGGTCAAGTTCAGGTTATACGAGTAATCAAGTTCTGTTCAGATGTGCTGTTAGTGATGCCGATAGCTTATATGAGATGTATTCGAGAAATGGTGATGATGATTATACTGGGAAATATGCGACATCAGAAATAGATGGTGCGTACTATGATAATGCAAAATATGTTGCTGTAAGACTCACCAATCTATCAACTGGAGAATATTACAGTCGCTATTGGAAAGAAAGGAAGTTGACATCAGATAGTTGGTATTCTGACGGTACTTATATATATGTTCCTGCAAGTGCATTTAGTAATGTTCTATATGAGGTTTTTAAGATCGATGGTACTGAGCATTACACTAACTCTGATACTCGATGGACAGATTCGCGTGGTCAACCCAGAGGTTATATTACAATGCGTGGGCCTGGGTTAGATACACAAAACCTTACTGCCGGACTTGACCACGCAAGCCGCTATGATGGTTGGTATGGCGTTTGGCCTGGGAACTGGAATTCATCTGGCACTCAGACATATGTCCGAGGCTCTGCCTGTACAGTCACTGATTATCCTTCAATTGTGCTATTACCAACAATTAGCATTTCTTCTTTGTCTGATGGTGGCAAGAGTCAAGCTGCATTCCATATAGGTCTACAATGTGAAGAAGGTGCAGTTTCAAGTACCAGTACATCCACCTCTAGTTCAGCGAATGTAGCGATGGGTTTTCTAGTGAATCAGTCGAATGCGGTTAGTCAGGCCACCAGTTTGGGCCTTGTCACTTCAGGTGGCGGATTGACATGGTTACTTGATACTAATTATGGTACAAGCGGAGTAGCTTCTGGCGTAGGAATAAAGATATATGACAGTAATGGGACAGCTATAAATTTATTGCCTGCAAATTCAGGTAATGGTAATGGTAACTCATATGGATGGTATGGTTTTAAAGATCTAACCAGTCTTGTTTCTTCAGGATCTGTTGAGAGTTATAGTGGTGATTTTACCGCCTCTTTAGAAGCGATAGATGGTCAAACCGTTACAGCAGGAACAGTTAATGCTCAATTACAAGTACTTATCGATTTTCAATAGTATCTTTTTAGCTATGTCTCTGTTGACGACTTATTCGGCTAATGCATTCGTGAATGTTAATAAATCGAGAATTATTTTTTCGTCAGATTCGGCTGCTCAGTCTATTTCTCTTTCAAATGACAGTGACACTCCTGCTATGATTCAGGTCTGGGCTGATGCAGGGGATGTGACAAATTCTCCTGAGGAGAACAAAACCCCAATTGTTATTTTACCACCTGTATTTAAGATGTTTCCACATGAGATTCGGTCACTACGCCTTTTAATGACATCTAGAAAAGGACAGGCTATTGATAAAGAGAGTTTATATTGGCTGAATATATATCAGATTCCTTCAATGAGCGAAGCACAGAAAAATGCACCAAAAAAAATACTTTTACCGCTAAGACTGCGTATGAAGATTTTTGTGCGACCACTAAATTTAAATGCCCCAACGGCTGAAGATCCCAAACGATTAGAGTTCAAAAAAGTGGGGGATGAGCTTAAGATCACCAACCCTACTCCATGGTTTATGGTATTGAGCATTTATATGGGTGAGGATAAGCCAATACAGGTTGTGGCATCTCCTAAGACAGATACAACATTGAGAGTGAAAAACATTAAATTATTAGGAAGAAAACTTTCTTTCACGAATATTAATGATGATGGACAAGCTTTATCTTATGATGCAGAAGTAAAATAGGTAAGGAAAAATATTCCATCATGACACTTTATGGCTGATTCTTGAACAGGGTCAGCCTTTTTTAAGCAGTAATCATAGTTAAACTTGTTATGTTTTGTTGTCTGCTAATAACGTTTACAAGCAAAAATAAATGATACAGGAGTTCCTACTATCCATATGTCGTCATCTACTTTTAAGATATCTAACGCAAGTGTATTGTTTGCAGCCGATATTTCGTTAAGGAGAATATTAAACATGGCATCAGGTGTTGTGTCTGTTGCAGACTTACTTATTTCGCTTATTTTGTAATTTACAGTCGAACTCTCAATTATAGAGCCATTAATTAGTGCAATTCTTCTGTCCAGAACTGTGTCCACTCCATCTTTGTCCGATGTGGTTCCCTTAATGATAATATATCCACTTTCAAGGCTTGGTAATCTGATTTCTTGAGCTACTTTAAAGGTTATTCTTTCGCTTTTTTTGTTTAGTGCATAAAGACTAAAAGACGTGCAATTAAAAGGTATTAGATGTGTGGAAGGGGATATCTTGAAGAATGCAACTGGTGTTGCAACCAAACACAGAACAGCAAAAATATAAATGTGTATTTTTTTCATCTCCACACCTTCGCATTATAGTAAATATTATCACAATTTACGATCTCGTTATCACTTCCAATCCTACAATACGCGATAAGAGTCCTGCCAGGATTATTGGGTGAAAGTGATGGATAATAATCAAAAACAACCATTCTTTTCGACGTGCATGACAGCTTATTATCATTTAAGACTTTTATGACTTGATCATCTATTTCATGTTGATCAGAAGCACTGTAGTTCTGAAGGTATGTAATATCACATTTTTCTATTAGGTTTTTGCTATGAGGACTAACTTCCTTCAACGAAAAATGGTCGAGCATGAATGATGAAATGAAAAAAATAATTATCATTACCAATGACAGGTTTACGAAAGGTAATAGCCTTACACAGGCTTTTTTAACCGAAATAATGGAATGATGTGTTTTTTTGGGCGTTGCTGTGTCAGAATGTTCTGCTTCAATATTAATACTTTGAAACTCCTTAGAGTCACAGGCTATATCTATATTTGATGATATTTTGAAACCAGCTTTTGGTATGGTAATTATCGCATCACTTATCCCAAATGAAAATAATACTTTTCTAATGTTACTTATGTAATTGTTCAGATTGCTTCCTGAGCCTTTTAAACCATGTTTATCCCATACTTCTGTTAGCAAATAATCGCGTTCCAGGATTGAGCCATTTGAGTTGATCAATATTTCGAGCAATCTACTGGCGGGCAAGGTTAACTTTACCTCATCGCCTGTTTGTACGTGGAGCAATACACCATCATCGGTATTGAACATCAATATGCCATTGATATAGTAAATCATAATGCGCCTCAAAATACTGACTAGTTCTGGGATTATAATCCCTAACAATTAAAATTAATGACCTCAACTTAAGTGTTGGTAAATTCTATTGTTTTTTAGTTTATGGCAAAAATTTTACCAGTAAATTTCAAACTTTACCAAGTTCATGAGTGTTTGAGTAGGCAGATCTGCAAATTTACCTTTATCTTTCATTGTTCTGATATGAAAATATACTAATCCTTCATGATGCAATTTTCAAAGTATTTCTTTACCTAACGCAATGGAAGCAAAGGTTTTATGTAAGATTAACGTAATTCCTTATCCTTTAACCCAGGGGCAATAGCATTACTAACTATCTGTTTAGAAAAACATGATCAGTTAACTTCATGTAGTAATCCATGGTGTAAAAGCATGTTATTTTCTCATCTAAACTATTACTTTCTCCTAAATTGAATCTAATAATAATTTCTAGCGTTAGGAGATTTTTTTACCATACCCATGCTTCAACACGTAACATTATGACTATGCATAGCATGGGGGCCAAATGAAAAAGTAATAAATTATGTGATTATTACTATCATTTGACTCCAATTATTTTCTTTTCTTAAAACAAATATGGGTAATAGAGTTTTTTTATGTTGTAAATCAATAAATTCAGGAAAAATACATAATAAAATACCTGCATATTTTAAGGGTGTTTTTTGTAAGTTTTGCAAAACAGGAGTGTGAGCTGTGAAGTTAGTTGCGCTTTCTTTATTATTTTTAGAGTTACTCGCATTGTTTTTATTGTTTTCTTCTTCGGACAGTTCACATTCGATGGTTCTATCCTTTCTTTCTATGAAATAAAAGACAAAATTTTATCTTTCCTTATTGAAAACACTATTAAGTAATCATAGTTTACACTAAGGAAAGGTGAAAAAAGATCACGATTGGCCAGGGCAGTGATGGCATTTATCTCGATACTAAAAATTTCAAATTTCGATACAAATGCTATCGAGGACATATTGATTATAGTCTTCTGAATTTCACAATCATTATCTATCCACCGTATGAATTGTTATAAACTGAAATTTAGCGTTAAGAATAACTCAGCATGCGAACATTTATATTAATTCATTGAATTAATAATGAACATCCTTCATGCTAAATTCACCTGTTGGATAAAAATAATACCCGTAAAGAATATTTATTCTTTTATTAGAGGCAGTGAGTGTATTAACCTTATGCCATGAAGAACGGCAAATAGCTCTTGATCAGTCTCTATATCTAATGCTCTCATTACCCTTCTCTTCTGACTATGTATCGTCTTCAATGATAATTTAAGCGCCCAGGCCATTTCTTTTAATGTTAACCCACTCATAAATCCATATGCAACTTTAAGCTGCCCTGGTGTTAAATAGATGCACGGGCATCCATGGCATGCTCGATATTCATTTCTATTACATTCTGAAAAAGTTGAAATCTCTTTGCATGATGCAATGTTACAAGCAAAATCAAGTATATTAATCCTTTTATCAATAAATTTTACGTCTTTAAAACAGTATGGCAGCTTTCCTGTGCTAGCTATTATTTTTTTCTCTGTTAAAAAGAAAAGATTACTTCCATTCTTTCTCCCCCTGAAATGTGGGTTGCAAAAATATTGTTCTCCGTTATCAATATCCATAAAAATGATATCAGCATCACTTATTTGTGAGTAACCAGCTTTTTTCATTATTTTAATATCAGCTGATTCGCATATTGCCTTCCGGATGATGCTACAAATAGCTATAATTTGATACGAGTTTTCAGAAATAATTAAAACATTCATATAATAATACCACTTGTTAGGGAATTTATCTGGTTACTACTTGCTGTTCGTTGTATTCTTTAATTTTTCCATTTATCAGAGTGATTTCCCTGTCATTCTTAAGCTCTCTTAATGTCCTACTAATCGTGCTTTTGGAAAGATTTGTACTCAACTCAAGTAAATGGAGTAATGAATAACCTTTAGTTATCCTTTTTGGTAATGATTGCCAGTATTCAATATTTAATTTAATTTCGTTATGCGTGTCTTTATCTCCTCTTAAATATGCATTAATCAATTCATTATAACAGTCATTTATAATATCTTTCGCCTCATCCTCTAAATGGTTGAGTCTTATTAACTCCCAGAAATAGTTAAATTCTATTTCGTAACATTTTCCATAATCAGCTTTCTCCAGGTAAAGGGAAGAACGCCCAAAACATGAGGATGCACCAACAATGGAAGGCTCATAAAAAACACTTATTATTTTATTAAATTGCTTGGCTCTTAGAAAAAAATCACCTTCACTAATTATGTATACCTTTTGTTGAGTATCTTTGATGAAGGAATAACGACGTTTTCCTTTATATACTTCATCTGGTTTTGCTATGGTTGCATGCTCGATAATGGCATCCATTATTAACATCTGAGAAGAATTTACTTTCACCATAATTTACCTATAACAAAAAAAATTTCGAATTCTTGAAGACTCATACACAATAACTCTCAATTGTAAATTAAGTTTCTTATTAAATAGTAAAGCATTGAAAGAAAATGCTTACTTCTAACTAAAAGGAGGGATTTTATATAAATCCTTACTATAGTCCAGCCGCTAAGGTGAATAAAATTAAAATTATCAGTCCTATTTGATAGGATATGTTAATAGCATTCACATTTATAATCATCTTACCTCCCCCCGAGAGCTAATAGAGATGCGCATTATTTGAATCGAGTGTTATATAGGACTAGATGTTAACTCATGCATCCTCAAATGGAACTATATATTATAAAATATTCAATATATAGGTTTATGTCCTGTTATATGTGATATTTGTATTATTTAATTCTATTTTCTCGCGGGTTGAACTTAGTGCTATTTTTAGTGCGTTAAAGTCAATTAGGAAATCTTTAGTTAAGTAAGACTAATCTTAGTGGTATGTTTTCAATATAATATATTTAACTCGCATCTATGTAAGTAATGCTTTTGTTGGTGGTTGTCTGCGCTTGTATATTTCTATAAATTAAGACAATGCTAATTAAAAAGTCACCATCGAATTCTTTCATATCTTTGATGTCATTCATGATGCGAGTTTTGTAGTGAGGGTTGATGTTTTAACGTTATCACTGCTGATTTTAACATGAAGCGATATTATTTGTTTCCAATAATGTCTTTTTAGGTCTTTGTTGAAGAACATCTGTGATTTTCATAATGACTCATTTTTGATGTTTTAATATAACTATATTTTTTTACATGAATTAACTTACTAAAAGGTCATGCTTGAATGTATCAGCATTCTGTTGAAATCACATCTGCTTGTGCACGCCCTGTCACTTGTTTTATATTAACTTCTAATCATTCTTAATGCAGTGTTCCTGCCTAATATACCAACTCATTTGATAATTCATTTTTATTATCATTTAACTTATATTTTCTAGCTTATCAAAAATATAACTCAGCGTATGTCTACTCATGATGACTGCATTAGCTAATCTAAATGAGGTGGTTATTATTTTTGACTCATGTATATTTGGTGTCATTCCTGGAGTGGATTGCTGCTCTGTCTTACTTCTCGTAATAATATTAATAGATAGTTAGAATTTCCCGACGCTTGTATCCCCCTCTGTGGTCACAGCGGCGTATAACTGATTTTTCTGGGATCAACTTCATATATTAATCCAGGATTCTTAAGAAGATTCCCCGTATCATGGGTTCTGGCCGACGGTATCCGATACTGAACGGACGATGGACTGGAGTTGTGCTCGTAAAACCGGCGTAGCTGTGTGAAATCTGCAGGACATTACCCCGCCTGGTTCTGCAGAATTCACACAGCTACGCCTACGAAATAATTGCCCGGAAAAGGAGAATATGACGGAAAATTCACCTGCAACAGCCCTGCTCGCCCACGGCAACGGTGATATTGCCGATCCTCTGCGCGACTATCTTCTGCACCTGCAGGCGATTGGACTTTCCCCTTTCACCATCGGTACGCATGCCGCTCCGGTCTGCATGTTACACTGTAACTTTAACAGATCAAACTACCCGCTGACTGCGCTGTTTTTTCCAGTACCGTCAGGTCCTCGTCCCCCAGAATTTCGCCATAACTCTCCAGGTTATTCTGGACTTTTATCTGTTCAGAACGCTGAATGAAGCACGGGAAATCACAGAGCGCGTAGAACTAAAAGCGGTCTACTTACAATCTATGCCTTATCTTCGGATAACATCTGCTGATAATTAGCGGTAATGAATTTAATCAATCATCGCATTTTCTCGCAGGAATTCTCTGTCAATGGTGAAACCAAGCCCAGGTTCCTGCGGTAGCGTTAACCAACCCTGTTGATGTTCAAGCGGATTCTCAACCAAAGCTGTACGGAACGGATGTGATGATGTGTCGTATTCGAACAGCGGTTGGCTGGCATACAACGCATAGTGAGTGACCGGTGTAGAAGCGATCATATGCAATGATGCATATTGCCCTACGGCTGTCCCCCAGACATGAGGATTGACCTGCACACCGCCTGCCATCGCAAGGACATTTATATGGCGCAGCGCAGTCACCCCACCCGCCATGCAGATATCTGGCTGTGCAATATCAATAGCCTGCGATGCAATGAGATCGCGGAAGCCAAACAATGAAAACTCCGCTTCTCCGCCAGCAATCGGGATATCAAGTGCATCCCTTACCCGACGGTAAGCAACATAATCTTCAGGAATGACCGGTTCTTCCATCCACAGCAAATCGTAATCGGCCAGGGCGCGTCCAAGGCGAATGGCATCATTGGCACCGTAGCCGTGATTCACATCGATCATAAACTTGCTGCGTTCGCCAACGGCTTCCCTGATGGCAGACATCACTTTTACGTCATCATCCACACCAAAACCGAGTTTCACCTTCATCAGGGAGAAACCGGCTTCACTGTGGCGTACCGCCTCACTGGCCATGGCATCAACCTGGCCCCGCCCTTCCGTGCGGAAAAAACCTGTCGCATAACATTGCACACGCTCACGAAACGCACCGCCAAGCAGTTGCCATAACGGTAATCCTGCTGCTTTACCACAGATGTCCCACAACGCAATATCGACTGCGCTGATGGCACCCAGCACCACACCCTTTCGGCCGTAATCGCGCGTTTTGACATACATGTCATGCCACAACACTTCGGTATTGCGCGGGTCTTTACCGATAATCAAGGGTTTCAGGGCACTGTTGATGGCGGCGGCAGCGATTTCTGGCGGTTGTAAGCCGACACTGAACGTCTCACCCCAACCCTCAATGCCTTCATCGGTGGCGATGCGCACAAGTACCGTAGAGCGCCCCTGTACCCAGCCTTGCGAGTAGGCAAACGGACGATCCAGTTTGCTCTTCAGGATATAGGTTTCCACTTCAGTAATTTTCATATCAGATTACTCCTGCGCAGCTTGTGTCATGAGGGATGAGGTTTTTTCTTCACGGATAATGGGTTTACCCACGAACCAGAAATAAATGCCCGCGCCAATCACCGAGACAACCGCGGAGATCAGAAAGACCAGCGTGAAACTGTGTGTGGCATCGACAATTGCGCCAGCAACCAGCGGTGAAACCGTCGCACCGAGAAAACCGCCAAAATTCTGCACTGCGGCGACCGAAGCTACCGTTGAGGGGGCCGTGACTTCAGCCGGAATCGACCATGCATGGGCCACCACGCCGCCATTAAAACCGAGTGCAAAAGCCATTAAAATCACCGCGACCGTCAGGCCCGCACCTGCACCAAACATGCCATTAAAGGGCAACAGCGCCAGGACGATGGCCTGTAACACTAACGCACCAATGATGGTGACTTTCTTGGCTTTCAGTGTGCTCCAGCCAGAGCGTTCTGAGAGTTTGCCTGAAATCACACCGCTCACGAGATCACCAATGATTGCACCAATCCACGGAACACTGGCGACGAGGCCCAGAGAGGAAAATTTAATACCAAACTGGCTAATAATATAAAGCGGGATAAAGACCAGGAAAATCTGATAAACCCACATGTTACAAAAGAAGCCTGCCATCATGCCCCACATCGTTTGATGCTTGAATAATTCCCTCCAGGGCAAATTGTTTTTTGTAATTATTGGCGTGGCATCATGTTGGATATATTCTCTTTCTTCTTTTGTCAGGGATTTATGCTTTTCAATATCTCGATAAAAGGTGAAAAAGATGATTGCGGCAATGATGCCTGCCCCGCCGGCAATAAAATACATTTCACGCCAACCAATCTCTGAAACGATCCAGATCAGTAAAAAGGTAAAGAAAGCCGGACCTACTTTCAGTGCGGCATCCCAACTGGCATTGGCAATGCCCTGCTCTTTTTTGGGAAACCAACGGGTCACGATCTTATTGGTGGCCGGTAGGGACGGTGCTTCTGCCAGGCCGAGCCAGATACGGGCGAGGATAAAGCCCGTCAGCGTGTAAGACAGACCCATCGCGACAGTCGCCGCGCTCCAGATGATCACCGACGCGCCCAGCAGGATGCGCGGGCTGAAACGATCGACAAACCAGCCTGAAGGTAATTGGCCGAAAGCATAAGCCAGGGCAAAGGCGCTGCCGAGCAGGCCAATATCCGTGGCGGTAATATGCATTTCAGTTTGCATTACCGGGGCGGCGATGGAGAGTGTCAGGCGGTCGATATTATTAATGATCGCCAGCAGGCAAAGTAATCCAAGAACTCCCCAGCGCTGGCGTCCTTGTGGCTTCATGGTGGAGCTTGATTTTGGCAGAGTAAATCCAGACATTTATTTTCTCCTGCAGGGTAGAGAGAATAAGGCCACGTTCTTAACGCCGTAGGCGTTTTATTACGGGAAAATCGTTATTGGTTTTTTATGGCGTCCCAGGCTTGCACCAGATTTGTTGCTCTTTGTGATACGGTCCGAGCGTTATCTCCGGCTTTGTACAGGTTGCTGCCAAGTCCGAAAAAATGAATTCCGGCTTGGTGATAATCATTAAACTGCTCTGCTTCTACCCCACCCACCGCGCCTAATGGAATGTCTGAGGGGAGAACCGCGCGTAGCGCCTTCATTCCACTGGCCCCCATCACTGATGCAGGAAAGAATTTAAGACCGCTGGCACCTGCGGCAATCGCCTGAAAAGCTTCGGTTGCGGTAAACACACCGGGCAGAGATAGCATGCCCCGTGAGCGGGTTTGCTCAATGACCGCCTTATCGACATTAGGACTCACCACGACTCCGCCACCACAGTCTGCCAGCCGGTCAACATCATGCGGGTTCAGCACTGTGCCAGCACCGATCAGAATATCCGCAGGCAATGACTTTCTCAGACGAGATATGGACTCAAATGGTGTCGGTGAATTGAGGGGCACCTCAATGATCGTGATCCCCGCCTCGACCAGCGCATAGCCAATCTCTACCACCTCTTCCGGCTTAACACCACGCAGGATGGCGATCAGTCCCCGTTTAGCGCCCAACCATCCTGAATCAGACATGATGTGCTTCCTCCTGCCGTTGCCACAGGGTTTGTGCACTCTGGAACAGCCCGGCGCGTACCGCTTCGTCCGCATCCAGCACGCTGACATCAAAGCCTGCCAGCGCTAAAGCCTTGTGATAAAGCGCGGCGAGGGAACCTGACGCGATTAATATCACCTGACGCAGAGACGTCTGGTGATAGCGAGCCGCTACCTCTGCACCAATCAACAGTCCCGACAAGCGCGAGAGGCTTTCGGCTGGAGTGCAATCACTCAGTAAGGTGGTTGAGCGAACCGTGAACAACTGATGGCTGAGCGATGCTCCACTTAACATCATGTTCACTGCGGAGATAAACGCCGGGGCGTTTGCATCAATGTCTCCGGCCGCATCCGCTACCGCATGGCGCAGAATTGAATGTGTGCTCATCAGGCAGAATAGTTCCCCGGTCATAAAGGTGCTGAAACCGGTGACAACCGCATTCTCCAGCGATACCCATTTGCTGTGGGTGCCGGGCATCACGATCAATCCGTCCTTCAGCTGGCTTGATCGCACCGCTCCCAACAACATGGTTTCCTCGCCGCGCATGACATCGTAAGCAGGAGAAAGTTGGCACACGCCTGGCAATATGCGGATGTCTCTTGCGCCAGCAATCCTGATCGGTGAACGCAGAAGTTCGTTTACCGTCACCGGGACGGTACTGTAACCGGCGTCCTGCCAGCCCTGGCGCGAACCCGCCATACCACATATCAACACCCGCAGGTCAGCTGAAGCCCCAAGTTCCGTCAGATGCTGTTCCAGCAGGGAGGAAAATGCGTTGTCGGCGACACTTCCCAGTCCCTGGTGGGTACGCACCTCACTCAGGGTTTGGCCCTTCCCGTCTACCAGCCACAGACGAAAACTTGAGGTGCCCCAGTCACAGAGTCCAAATTCCGCTTTGTTGCTCATCTTTATCTCCGGATTAACACGCTCTGCACCCGGAGTGCAGAGCACAGGATCAGATACGGCCAAACTCTGCCAGCAGGTCTTCGACGGTTTTGCCTTGTTTAACCCATTCGCGCGTGGCCTGTTCACGCTCGACCTGTTCTTTCGCCAGTTTTAAAACCTCCTGCGCGTTTTCCTGTGGAATCACCACCACCCCCATCAGGTCAGCCACGATAAAATCGCCCGGCTTCACTAACTGGCCGCCGACCGCGATGGGAACGTTGATGGACAGTTCCTCTTTGCGGCCAGAAAACATGGTGTGGGTGCCGCGAGGTGTGATCGCCCGACTCCAGATGGGCCAGTTAATATCTTCCAGTTCATCCGTGTCGCGCCCGGCCCCGTCGATGATCATGGCGCGAATCCCACGGTTCTGCGCCAGGCCGCCCATCAGGCCACCGCAAACCGAGGTGTTACAATCACCACCCGCATCCACCACGATGACATCGCCGGGCTGTCCCATCTCCAGTGCTTTCAGTGGATCAACAAGATCGCCTTTAGAAAGCTGTACGGTAATGGCTTGCCCACAGGCTTTGGCGCGGAATGCAGGCTTAATACCACTGTCCATAACCCCAGTGCGGTACTGCACATCGGCAAAAACCGCAGCAATCGAATAGATCTGCAATAAGGCATCAAACTGAGCCAGCAGCTCTGGCTGGCGGGTGAAATCATTAAACTGCTTCAGCATGGTCATTTGCTCCTTTGATGCGAAGCGCCAGGGCTGCGCCATTAACCGGGAATCGCGGTGTTTTACCTGTCAGTACGCTGGCAACTTCAGTGGCCACCAGCTGACGTGCCGCACGAATGGATTCTTCGGAGTAGTAGGCCGAATGGGGTGTCACGATGACATTTGGCAGAGAGAAGATCGGGTTATCCGCAGGATTCCATTGCGCGCGTTTTGCTGGTTCCTCTTCGGGATCATCCAGCGCCGCGCCAGTAATCCAGCCTTCATGCAGCGCGCGGTACAGCGCTTGATTATCGATAGTGGGACCACGTCCGGTGTTAATGATTAACGCCCGGCGCTTCATGGCTCTGAATTCTGCTTCGCTGAGGAAATGACGGGTATCCTCAGTCATCGGCACCTGCATCATGAAAATGTCGGATTGCGCGATAAGCGTTTCTTTATTGACCAGCATCACCTGGTGTTGCTGCGCTAATGCCGGATCGATGTAAGGATCGTAGACAATGACATTTACGCCAAAGGCGCGAGCGCGTTCGGCAATGGCCTGCCCAATGCGTCCGAATGAGACAATCCCCATAGTTTGTCCACGCAGGCGATAGACGGGAGCGCCGGATTGCCACTGCCAGATGCCCTGATGTGTGGCGGTGTTGTAAGCAAACAGGTTACGTGCCAGAGCCAGCCACATGCTGATGGCATGGTCGGCGACTTCTTCGGTGCAGTAATCACGCACATTTGTTACTAAAATGTTGCGCTTAGTGGCGGCGTCCACATCAACGATATCAACACCCACACCATAACGGGCAATCACCTTGCATTGCGTCATGGCGGAAATCACCTTTGCGCCGACGCGGGCATATTGATTCATGATGGCGTCGCAATCACGCGCCATCTCAACCAGCTCATCCTCTGATTTCGCTTGCAGACCAATGACATCCGCACCAGCGGCATTGAGGATTTCTTCTTCAATGGCGATATCGCCGTAATCGTAATCGGTAATCACCACCTTAAATCTTCGACTCATCAGACGCTCCTTTAACCAGATTGAGTAGTTTTCGCCACCGTCAGCAGCAGCGGGTTTGGAAAAAAATAACTGAGATCTGGTATACCAGTCAAAGAAAGGTTAAAGAAATGTGACCAACATTGGCTTTTTAGTGATTTCGCAGAAAATGGCCAGGGATCCCTGGCTCAGAAGTTCAGGAGGAGGTTGTCAGGGAAACCGCGTCGGCGGCGGCGATATCTTCAACGCCAATCTCATAGGTTTCACGGGTACGGCCCAAGTGGCGTTCGAGGATGGTCAGTACTTCCGCGTGGGCATCATTTCTGATAGCAGCAACAATTTCGCCATGTTCCTGATAAGAAAGCGATGTATGCTGTGGTTTCGCAGCGAGATGGGTACGTAATGCCGCAATTTTGGCTGCGTAACGCACGTAAGAATTGGTCAGGTAAGCGTTGTCACAGAAATCAAAAAAACGCTGGTGGAAATCATTATCCAGCTCCAGATATCGGCGAAAATCCCCCTCACTCTGGGCGACGTCCATTTGTTTAACCACCACATCCAACGCATCAGCCAGCCCACTGGCATTCTGCTGCATCGCCAGTGTCAGTGCCGCTGTTTCAAGAACCTGCCTGAACGCACAGATTTCGCGCACTTCACGGGCGCTCAGCGTAAACACCCGCACGCCTGACTGCGGTTTGATCGTGACCAGCCCTTCAATACTGAGCTGGGCAAGCGCTTCACGGACCGGTGTTTTTGAGACATTCAACTCAGCGGCAACGGTGCGTTCACTGATGGCTGCGCCAAGTGGAATATCGCCATGGACGATCAGTTTACGAACATGGTCTGTTACTACCGCTGTCAATGACTTAGGTCGCTCAAAATCTGCCACGGATGACTCCCTGTTAATGGACGAGATGCCACATTTTAACGAATCAACTCAGGACAACAATCCCATCATTACATCCACCGCACGCAGCCACCCGTTAAAAGTGAGGGGGCTGTCTGACTTTTTTGCCAGACACCTCAGCGAATCCGAATGGCGCGGGCACCCTGAGACCCTCTTCACCTGCCCTGACATGTCGTCCATCATTGCAATATTGAAATGATATATTTCATTCTTTGCTATTTTGCGATCTCCTGTCTTTGTTTATTGTTACTGCACGCCAACGATACGGGTCTGGCACCGACAACGACAGGAGCACCCTCACCATGAAAACAGCCGTGCAATTGCTTCAGAACTACCTCGACAACATTCAGGATCCTAAAACCGCTGCTGCACTTTTTGCGGCAGATGGCGTGCTGGAATTACCTTACCTGCAAACGCTGGGATTACCGCATCGGGTTCAGGGGCCGCAAGAAATCGAGGCATTCATCGCCGGGTTATTGAAAAAGGTGCCGGATTTTCGCTTTCGCAATATCCAGTTTTTAATCGATACGCCGACGCAAGCATTCGGCGAATACAGTGTCGAAGCTGAAATAACCGGCACTGACCGTCTGTATAAACAAACCTACGCCGGACGCCTGGTGGCCGCAGAGGGAAAAATAAAACTGCTACGTGAATCACTGGATACGCTGGCCGCCTGGCGCGCGTTTAACGGCTAACAACCCGCCTGAAGCGGCAGTTTGGCATGAGTTTTTGCATTAATCACATCAATTATCAGCGCATTTCTGGAGAGAAAAATGAGTACCAATACCCCCGATGCACGTATCTCGTCTGCGGGCGATCATGATAAAACGCAATCCACTGAAATCATTGTCAGCGCTTATTATCGTGTGCATCCGGATGACCGCCAAACGTTTATCGATGCGGTAAAACCTGAAATGCAGGCCGCACAACAATTGCCGGGTTGCGTCTTCTATGCATTTTCTCAAGACCTGGTAAACCCGGATGCTTTCCATTTGTCCGAAGGATGGGCCGATATTGACGCCTATGAGCGACATGAACACTCCGCAACGTTTTTACAGGCGCTGGCAACGGTCGTTAAAAACGTACGTATTCTGCATCGCGAGGGCATCCGGTATGACGTGGCAAAACAGCATATTGATGATCCCCGAGGAAAGGTTTCGGCGTGACGCTGAAGTGATGAAGGGTAGATCAGTGTGACGCCGTCACTTGCCCGATGCATCTGGCTATCGGAGATTTGCCCCAGGTGTCGCTGGCATTGACACAATGGGAGAGATTAACTCCTGTTAATGCTGTGGTTTACTGAGTGTTAGCTGCAACCCTGCAACAGCTGCAAGCTGTGCAAGAGTCGTGATCGTCGGATTACCATTAGCTGATAAGGCGCGGTAGATGCTCTGACGGGCAAGACCGGTTTTTTTGGCGGCCTCAGTAATACCACCACGCGCTTCAATCACCTGTCGTAATGCGACAAGAAAGCCGCCTAAACCACCAGGCTCGTTAATCTCTTCCAGTGCAGTGGCAAGGTAAGCATTCGCATATTCGGGGTCGGCACGAAGTTCTTCAATCATTGCTGCATTATGATCCACCGCTGCTGGATGGGTAGTTGTAGGTCTTGTTACTTTTTTAGTCGTTGTCATTTTTTCGACCTCTTTTTGAAATCTTGTAAATAGTTAACTGCGTTTTCTAAATCAGCTGTTTGTGTTTTTTTACTTCCACCGACCAACAGGAGGATAATTTCACCGTTTTCTATCGAATAATAAACTCTGTAACCAGGACCATAATCAATTCGTAGTTCCCAGACACCCTCTCTTTCAAACTTATGATCGCCAAAGTTGCCCCCGATTGCGCGGGCTACTCTCGAATCAATCTTTAACGCAGCTGTCTGATCTTTTTTTCTTAACTTTTTCATCCAGTCGGAATAAGGGATATCCCCACTTTCCGTCTGGTATCGTTTAGCTGTATAAGGCATCTTGCCACCTTCATTTCCTTATTATATGCCGCATTGTCTCTTAAAGGTTACAATGAATCAATTACAATCATCACTTAAAAGTGACAATCATTTATTCTGATACATGTGCCAAAGGCAGCGTCACCACCACCGTCAATCCACCGCCCGCCCGCTGGCTGACACTGAGATCCCCGCCATGCTGCTGGGCAATCTGGCGCGCGATGGCTAATCCGAGGCCAGAACCATTGTGTCGGGCGGCTGCGCCTTTTCCCCGGTGGAAAGGCTTGGTTATCAGCAACAATTCTTCATCTGAAACGCCGGGACCGCGATCCTGGACCGCAATCTTTGCGACATCGCGCTCCCGCCAGCTGGCAACCTCCAGCCCCGTCCGACCATATTTGGCTGCGTTCTGCAGCAGGTTAGTCAACAGACGCATCATGCTGACCGGACGAAAAAGGAATACCGGGAGTGGGGTCAGGGCCAGGCTAAAATTCTGCCCAAGTCCGGTAAAGTCATGATTCAACTCGGTAATCATCTGATTAATGTCACCGGGTTGGCTCTGCTCAGTGGTGCTGCCGCGGGCATAATCAATGAATTGTTGGAGAATCGTATCAACATCCTCGAAGTAGCGGCTAACATCGTCCTGGTTCGAGGCGCCCTGCCCGCTGATTGCCATCGCCAGCCGCAGCTTGGTCATCGGTGTGCGCAGGTCGTGAGAGATACCGGCCAGCATTTGCGCCCGGGTATTTTCCATTTCGGCCAGACCATCCAGCATACGGTTAAAGGTCAGGCTGACCGTCCTGATTTCGCTCGGTCCTTCCGGCGATAACGGGCGTGGCCATCCCCCTTTTCCTACGTCTGTAGCCGCCTGCGCCAGTGATGTTAGCGGGCGGTTGATCCGTCGTTGCAGGCCATAAGCAGTCAGCAGCGCCAGCAGGGCCAGGCCAACGGACAGCAAAAGCGCACTGATCAGACTGGAAAGGTGGTTCGAAGGCTCTACCGCCAGTGCGACCCAGTACGGCTGGCCGGCGATTTTTACCTCCACCCATAATTTTTTCTCAGGTGCCTGTTCCCAGCGCAGCGGAATCCCTGCCGGAAGTTGCTGATGCAGGCTATCAAGGAAGACTTTCAGATAATAACGGCGATAGAACCCCGCTACACCCAGGGTGGGAATTTCTATCAGATGCGCCGGTGGCACCGCTACGCCCTGCACCGCCTGCACATAACGATCGCGATCCGCTGCCGGTACGGTTGCCAGCAGCTTATCGAGCATAATGATCTGTGAAGCAATGAGCGAGGCAGCATCATTGACCCGAGGCATCTGGATAAAAACCAGAAACACCGTGAAGGTGGTGATTTGCGTCAATGTCACCAGTAAGATCAGCAGGACACTGTTGCGTGCCAGCAGCGAGCGGGGCCAGAATTTTTTCACGTTTCGCTATCTACAATCAGCATATAACCCATACCCCACACGGTCTTCAGCCAGCGAGGCTCGGAAGGTTGCGCCTCAAGCTGCTGGCGCAGACGTAACATTTGCACATCGACACTTCGGTCCAGCGCTGCGTATTCACGTCCTCTGGCACGGTTCAGCAGATTTTCGCGGCTGACAGGTCGGTTGGGTGTGGTGGCCAGTGCAATCAGCAAATTCATTTCCGCAGAATTCAGCGTCAGCAACTGGTCTTCGCGGTAAAGCGTTTGACGCGTGATATCCAGGCGATAAGGGCCAAAACGGACCTCTCCGGCAGCGGTGGGCGTTTCACCCCGCTGCAACGTTTGACGCCGGAAGATCGCTTTGATACGTGCCACCAGTTCCTGCGGCAGAAAAGGCTTGGCAAGATAGTCATCCGCACCGGTTTCCAGACCAATCACCCGGTCTACCGGATCACCACGCGCAGTCAACATCAGGATCGGCAACGTGAAGTTGGTCGCCCGCAGGCGACGGCAAACGGACAGACCATCTTCCGGTTCCATCATCAGGTCCAGCACCAGCAGATCAAAGGGTTCACGTTGCAAATAGCGGTCGAGTCGGGCGCTGTTTTCCGCCGTTCTGACGTCAAATCCCTGATCGCGTAAATAGCGTTGCAGCATGCTGCGCAGTTCATTTTCATCGTCAAGGATCAGAATTTTCTTCGCCTTGTGCTCGGTTTTCGCGTCACTCATAGGTTATTCACCCCTGGACCTATGCGCTTGCCAGGCCTCTTGCGCTCGTTGCAAAACGACATAAAAACAAGGGACTAACAGGATGGCAAGCAACGTCGCTGACAACATCCCCGAAAAAACGGTAATCCCCAGTGATTTCCTGGCACTGGCGCTGGCCGCGCTGGAAAATATCAGCGGTATGACGCCCAGCGTAAAGGCCAGCGAGGTCATGATAATCGGGCGGAAACGCGTCCGAGCCGCCGTCAGTGCGGCATCGATGATGCTGCTACCGGCCAGACGTTGTTGGCGGGCATATTCGACAATCAGAATCGCATTTTTGGCAGACAGCCCGGCCAGCAGTAGCACGCCAATCTGCGTATAAATATTGTTAGCGATATTCAGCGCTAACAATGTGATCGCCGTTCCTGATAATGCAAGCGGGACACCGAGAATCACACTCACGGGCAACCAGTAGCTTTCATATTGTGCCGCCAGCACCAGATAAACCAGCAGCAATGACATGGCGAACGCAAGATAAATGCGGTTTCCGGCCACTTTTTCCTGATACGACATATCCGTCCACGACAGGCTGATATCCGGCGGCAGTGTGGCTTCTGCCAGCGCTTCCACGGCCTGCATTGCCGCGCCAGTGCTGTAACCCTGGGCTGGCATCCCATTAAGGGTGGCTGACGGATTGAGATTATATAAAGACGCAACTGCTGGCCCCTCTGTCGGGGTGAAACTGACCAGCGTCGCCAGTGACACCGGCTCGCCGCTGGCATTTTTTACCGTCAGCGCGGAGATTTGCTGTTGCAGTCGGCGCTGGTCAGACTGAGCCTGCACATACACTTTCACGTTATGGTTTTCTCGGGTGATTTGATTGACATAGCTGGCACCGAGATATTGCTGCATCGCATCAAAGGCATCACCCGGCGAGACCCCCATGGCTGCCGCGCGCGTTCTGTCTAACGTGACATTAATTTGTGGGACGTTGGCACGCAGCGTGCTGAACATCCGCGACACTTGTGGCAGGGCCATCGCCTGCCGAACAAAATTGTCACTCACCTGCTGCAAATGCGCATAGTCACGTTGCCCGTCATTTTCGCTCAGGACCATCTGCATCCCACCACCGTTACCCACGCCCTGAATCGGCGGAGGTACAATCACCAGCGTATTGGTATCGGGAATACGCGCCAGCTGTTGGTTCAGGTTGCTATAGATTGAACGCAGATCCTGGTTCTTGCCACGCTGGTTCCAGGGTTTCAGGGTGACATAAATCAGCGCCGCGTTGGACAAGGCCGCATTATTGTCGAGCGGTGAAAGCCCGCCAATGACCACGGCATGATCCACGCCAGGCTGCTGAGCCAGCACCTGTTCAACTCGCTGGGTCACGCTGGCGGTTTTTTCCAGCGACGCAGCGTCTGGCAGTTGCAGCGACACCAGCAGGTAGCCCTGGTCTTCCAGCGGAATAAATCCAGTCGGTATGCTGAAAAAGGCCACTAACGTCAGAGCGATTACCCCCAGACCGCCGATAAACGCCGCTTTGCTATGGCGGATTAAGCGGCGAATACCGTTGAGATAGGCGTTTTCCAGCCAGTTGAATACCTGGTTGAACTTACGGTAAACCCAGGGTTTGGTGCCCTTCTTCACCGGTCGCAGCCATTGTGCGCTTTGTACCGGTTTCAGCGTCAGGGCATTCAGGGCGCTGAGTAAGGTGGTCACGGCGATCACCAACGCAAACTGACGGTACATCTGGCCGCTGAGGCCGGGTAAGAAGCTGGCCGGAATATACACGGCGACCAGCACCAGCGTGATGGATATGATCGGTGACAGCAACTGACGCATGGCGCGTAGCGTGGCCTCGCGCGGTGCGTATCCCTGCTCGATATGGTGACTCACACCCTCAACCACCACGATTGCATCATCGATAACGATACCAATCGCCAGCACGATGGCAAAAAGTGTCAGCAGATTGATGGAAAACCCCATCAGATAGATGGCACCGAACGTCCCGATAAGGGTGACCGGCACGGTGGTGGCAGGCACCAGCACGGCACGCCAGTTTTGCAAAAAAATCACGATCACCAGCAAGACCAGCAGCCCGGCAATCAGCAGGGTGCTGTAGACATCATTGACTGAACTCTTGATAAAGGTGGTGGTGTCGAAAGGCAGCGAATAGTGCATCCCGGCTGGCATCCGGGCAGACAACGTCTGCATCTCGGCAGCGACCGCCTTACCGACTTCAAGTGCGTTAGCATCCGGTAGCTGTGAAATAGCAATCCCTGCCGCCGGTTTACCGTCCAGGGTGAAAAACTGCGAATAGCTCGATGAACCCAGCTCCGCATGGCCCACATCCTGTAAACGGACCAGCCTGCCGCCGTCCTGGGTGCTGCTTTTGATCACGATCTGATTGAACTGGCTGGCATCACTCAGCAGGCCATTGACGTTGAGCGTCAGTTGCATCTGCTGGCCGCTGTTGGCGGGCGGTGCGCCCAGCTGTCCGGCGCTGACGCTGCGGTTTTGCGCCTTAATGGCGTTGATCACATCATCCGGCACTAGGCCATATTGCTGCATACGCGCCGCATCCAGCCAGATGCGAATGCTGTAATCTCCGGTGCCAAACACCGTGACATCACCCACGCCGGGGATGCGCGCCAGTGAGTCGCGCAGATGGTTGGTGGCATAGTTGCTTAAAAACAACGTGCCCTGGTTCGGGTCAGAAGATTGCAGACTGTACAATTGCAAAATTGCTGTCGATCTTTTTCGCACCGTCACGCCCTGCTGCTGCACCACATCTGGCAACTGGGAAAGCGCCGCCTGGACACGGTTCTGTACCAGGACCTGTGCCTGGTTGCTGTCGGTGCCGATGGCAAAGGTGATATTCAGGGTGTAGGTGCCATCATTTCCAGTGGTCGATTTCATATACAGCATGTTCTCGACACCATTCACCTGCTGCTCGATCGGGAACGCCACCTGATCCTGCAAGGTTTGCGCGTTAGCACCGGGATAATGCGTCACCACCTGAACCACCGGCGGCGTGATGGGAGGATATTGCGATACCGGCAACGCCCACAAAGCAACCGCGCCAAGGATCAGGATGATCAATGACAGCACATTGGCAAAAACCGGCCGGTCGAGAAAGAACTTAATCATGCTGGCTTTGCGCCTCGTTGCTGACGTTGACTTTTTTGCCGACCAGATCCGGGCGGGCAAAGGTCAGGACAGGTTGTGTGCTGTCATTGCCACTGAGTAAAATGACATGCTCATCGCTGCCGGGAGCAGTTTTAATCCTGAGCTGGCTGACCGTGCCATCCGGGGATACCGGGAAAATGCTGCCGTCCTTCACGGCCGTCACCGGAAGCTGTAGCTGGCTCACTGGCGCTGCCGCATGCAGGGTGACCTGGACAAACATGCCCGGCAGCAGGTTGACCGGCGGTTGGTGCAGGGGCGCTCGCAGGGTGATATTGCCGCTGGCGCTGTCGAGCTGGTTATCGACAAAATCGATGGTGGTATGCAGAGGCTCGCTCAGACCAGGAACCATGATATCCACCGGCTGATGCGGGATGGCATCGCTACGTGCGGCGATAATGCCGAAACGTGTCGCGTCTGACTGGTTAAGGCTGAACGTGACATACAGTGAGTCAATTTTATTCAGTGTAGCTAACACGGTGTTACCGCTACTACCGACCAGATTACCCACATCGACCGTGCGCCGCCCAATACGTCCGGTAAAGGGGGCGGTAATCCGCGTATACCCGAGATTAATTTGCGCAATATCGCGTTGTGACTGCGCCTGATCTCGGGCTGTCTGTGCATCCTGCAAGGCAGACAGAGAGACAACATGTGACGGATAGAGCGCCTGGTCCCGGTCGGTTTCACGCTGGGCATTCACCAGCGTGGCCTGATCCGAATTAAGCTGCGCCTGCAAGGTGGCGGGGTCCAGCGTAAACAACACCTGACCGGCGTGAACGATATCGCCATCCCTGAAATTGACTGATTGCAGCGTCGCGGCGACTCGCGCCACAATCTGCACCTGCTCTGAGGCACTCAGTGTGCCCGTGACGGTGATTGACGGATCAAACGTGAGTTTTTGCGGCACACTCACCGACACAGCAGGAACCGGCTGCGGGTGAACATGTTGCTGTGGCTTGCAGCCCGCCAGCGCACAGCCTGCCAGCACCAGCAGCCCATAGCGGCATGCCACACTGAGTATTTTCATGGATAGCGCGTTCATCAGGTTGGTTATTTTTTCTCAGCCATAAATGCGCTGAGTTGCGCGAAGGTGATATAGCCTTTTTTCGCCGTATCTATTTCAGAAAAATGCTGCGCAACCCGAGGCATACCGGCCTGTGCCTCTGCCAGGGTCAGCTTGCCATCATGATTGGTATTGGCTGCATTGAAGCGATTTTGCATCAGTTGCGCGAATGCGGCGGTGGGTGCGGCGCTGGCAGCGATGATAAACGCGAAACCGGCGACCAGAATCAGAAACTTTTTCATTTATTACCTCGATTAACCGTTGATTAAAGCGTAAAGGGACAAGCAGAAATTCACGGGAAAGAGGATATAAAAAAGCGGCGTCGGCAGGGGTTATCAATTGTTCCAGACTTATGTCATCGCATGTCATGGCGGGGCGAACCTGGCATAAGCTCTTTTGGCCTGCTGTTTTTCAAGGAAAAATGTAAAATGACTGGGGCCGTTACCTTATTTTATTTCGCCAATGAGTTACAGGAAGATGCAATGAATCAGTATTTCACTTCAGTGGAACTTGAGAAAGCCTATCGCCTTATTAATCATGGTCCTGCAACCCTGGTGTCCGCCTGTCATGATGGCATCACCAATGTGATGGCAGCGTCATGGGTGTGCGGGCTGGATTTCAAACCGGCAAAACTGACCGTGGTGCTGGATAAATCCGCGTTTACCCGTCAGTTAATTGAACAAAGTAATAAGTTTGTAATTCAGGTTCCGAATGCAAAACAAGCCGAAATGGTGCATTACCTTGGAACCCATTCAAAAGCAAACAACCAGAATAAACTGTCTGATATCGGCGTTGAGTGCTTCTATATTGATGGCATTGCGCAGCCTTTTGTCAGCGGATGTTCGGCCTGGTTATATTGTGAGCTTATTCCTGTTGAAGCGAATCAACGCGATCACGATCTGTTCATCGGGGAAGTGAAAGGCGCATGGGCGGATAGCCGTATTTTCCGGGACGGCCACTGGCAGTTTGAAACGGCGGATGATGAATGGAAGAGCTTACATTACATTGCCGGAAAACATTTTTATAAAACAGGTGAAGCGTTAGACGTGAAATAGTCTGACATTTTCAGGGGGACGCGCTATTGCGTTATCGACATAACCTCTCCTGTATTCGTCATTTCACATACATAGCCTGAATAACTAAGGTGGTGTTTTAACCGTATGAATTAAAACGCCGTGTCAAACTCTCCTGAACATTTACTGGACTCCGCAGGATCCTTCTCCAATTACCTGGCGCAACGCGCAGAACCTCCGATTGAAACATCCGTATTGCAGGGTGATCACCATACCGATGTGGTGATCATTGGCGCTGGATTTACCGGACTGTCCTGTGCGCTGGAACTGTCAGAACAGGGCGTCAGTAACCTGGTGCTTGAGGCACGGGAAATTGGCTGGGGTGCCTCCGGGCGCGCCTGGGGTCAGGTTGCGGCGGCGGCGAAATTTATGCCTGCGCAGGTTGAAAAGGATTTCCCGCCGGAGATTGCCGGCCGGATTAATCGTGCCGCCGCCCTGGCACCGGATTTGGTGTTCGGGCTGATTAAACAACATGGTATGTGCTGCGATGCGGTGCAAAACGGCAACATCATTGCCGCCCATAATGGTGATAAAGCGCAGTGGATTCGTTCCGCTGCCGCCGATCTTCAGGCGCGCGGATATCCGGTAAGGTTGCTGGAAGCGGAAGAGACTGCTGCGTTGACCGGCAGCCCGCGTTATCGCTGTGCATTGATCGATGAACGTGGCGGAGCGCTGAACCCATTAGGTTACGCGCGCGGTCTGGCACGCGCCGCTCAGGCGGCGGGCAGCCAGATTTTCACGCAATCCCCGCTTCTTTCCCTGCAAAAAGTCGGAGCCGACTGGCAGGTGACGACACCCCAGGGCCGCGTTATCACCAGACAGGTGGTGATGGCGACCGGGGCATTCACCGGCAATCTGCTACAGAGTCAGACTCAGCAGGAAATTTTCCCGGTACGGGCTTATCAGGCGATTAGCGAGCCGTTGTCAGCAGAGGTGCTGAACACCCTGTTACCCGGTGGACAGCCTTTCAACGACACACGGCGGATGTTTTCCGGCGTACGTGTCTGGCCGGATGGTCGGCTGCACGTTGGCCTGGATGGTCCGTTGTTCCGGGCCAATGCATCAGGTTGGTTGCAGGGGGCGTCAAAGCGTCTGCAACTGATGTTTCCACAACTGCGGGCATTGCGCTGGGATTACCACTGGGCGCGTTGGGTCGATATGACGGTGGATCACTACCCTCGCCTGCATCGGCTTGCCCCTGGGGTGCTGGCGGCCTACGGCTTTAGTGGCCGTGGGGTGGCGATTGGCACCCTGATGGGGCGCGATCTGGCCCATCTGGCGCTGGGGCACGCAGAAGATCAACTTGTCCACCCGGTCTCGGCCGTTCAGCCGAATTGGTATCACGCCATTCATCGCCCGTTGGTGCAGACACTGGTGACCGGCTATCGGGTGGAAGATCGCCATTACGATAACCAGTACGCCCGTTCCGTTGCTTCACTTCCTTCATAACACCAGAGATCGCTATGTATCCCATTATCCCGTTTGTACGCGCTGAAAGGCGCAGTGACAGTGTCACATCATGGCTAGACCTGCAACAGCGCCATAACGATGATCCGTTGATAGAACGTGTTTTTTATTACAGCAAAAACGAACAACACGGCATCTATGCCGGTAGCGCGCAGCTGCAACCGTTTGCGCAGCATATTGATCACTTCGCTATCGATCTTTTTCTGATTGTCACTGCCGGACAGATCACGCTGCGGTTAGCAACGGGCGAAGAAATCGTGGCACAGGCTCAGGAAAGCCTGGTGATCCCGCGTGGAGCGGCCTTTCACTGGCTTAACGCCACCGCTACTGAGGTCTGGTTTGTGGCTTATCAACCGCAGCAAAACCCTGCCGAGACCGCGCCGCAGCCACCCTTCAAAGTGAATCCGAACCTTGAGCTGGCAGCCATTGACGGACCCTCGGCTGAACTTATCACTTCTGCCCAACGTCCCGAGGTGCAGCGTAACGTGGTTTATCTCAGCGCTGATGGCAAATTCAGTGTCGGGATCTGGCAGGCGACAGCCTATACCCGCCGTCTGGCCGCCTTTGGGGACTATGAATTGATGTACCCGATCGAGGGTGAAATTGAAATCACCAATGCGCTGGGTGAAGCGCAGGCATTTGGCGCGCACGAAGGATTTATCGTCAATCGTGGCGTCAGCAATGCCTGGCACAGCCAGGGTGTGGTGAAAAAAATCTATAGCAAAGTCAGCGTTTAACTTTTTAATTTTTTATTTACCAGGAGAAACAATATGAACCGTCGCGAGCTTCTCGCTTCAATGCCGCTGGCTTTGGCTGCTGCTGCAATACCGCTAGTCGCCAATGCAGAACAGGCACCACAAGCACTAAATGTCGGGGACAGCACCTGGGATCGCATCCAGAAAACCAAAACGCTGCGTATCGGCGCACCGGTGATGGAACCCTGGTATTTCAAGGACAGCAGCGGATCTGACGCTCCCGGGGCGGTGATCAGCAATGGCGTCACCTGGCGCGGCGTGGGTATCAGTTTCGCCCAGTCGGTTGCTGAGGCGATGAACGTGAAGCTGGAAATTGTTGAAACGACCTGGGCAAACGCCGTAGCCGGGTTGCAAACCGGCCAGTTTGATACCTTTGTGCTGCTGGACGCGACACCGACACGGGCGCTGTCCGTCAGCTTTGTGCCGACGCCGCTGCTGTGGTATCCGCTGGCACTGTTGGCGAAAGACGATGCCAACATTGAGAACTGGCAGCAGATTAATGATCCTGCCTTCAATATTGGTGTCGGATTGGGCACCACCTGGGACGAATTCATCACCAAAGAAGCCCCTAAAGCAACCATCAGCCGCTTCCAGAGCAGCGCAGAAATCTTCGCGGCATTCCAGTCCGGCAGAATTAATGCCGGGCTGATCTCCGCAGTCGCTGCCGATCTGGCGCGCGCCCGTATTGGCAGCGGCAAGACGCTGGTTCCGGCTCCCAAAGTGTATATCCCCGGTGGCATTGCCGTGCGACAGGAAACTGACTCCCGCTGGCTAAACTATCTGAACACCTGTGCCGGTTACTTCTACTACACCGGCAAATCACAGCAGTTTTACGAAACCTTCCTCCATTTCCGTGGCATCGATCCTAAGCAGGTCATCCCCGTGCAGCGCGAATCTGCCTGACGGGATCTGCGGATTTAACCGGGCGGATCATGCCCGGTTTCACTGTTTCAGGAATTGAGGCTGTTATGCATTATCAATGGGACTTCTCCCAGGTCATCCATCAGCTGCCACTGCTGTTAAGTGGATTGCAGGGTATGGTGGTGCTGGTGGCGTGTTCGATGCTGGTTGCCATCCCGCTGGGATTGCTGCTGGCACTGATGCGCTTGTCACCCCAGGGCATGCTCCGGCATTTTGCCGGGATCTACGTGGCATTTTTTCGTTCTGCACCCGCCATCGTGCTGATCTACTGGTTTTTCTTTGCCGCACCCATTCTGTTGTCATTCCGTCCTGCACCACTGACCTCGGCGGTGATGGCGATCAGTCTCCAGGCAGCGGCGTTCTTTTGTGAAGTGTTTCGTGCCGGGATTCAGGGTGTTGATCGCGGACAATGGGAGGCTTCTGCGGTACTGGGCATGCACGGCTGGACCCGATTTCGCGTCATCATTCTCCCTCAGGCGCTCAGGCATGTCCTGCCTGCGCTGATGAATCGCCTGATCGATTTGATCAAAACCACCACGCTGGCGTCGGTGATCAGCTATGGCGAGGTGGTGTATAACGCCGGACGCATCTCCTCCCTGACCTTTCGTCCGCTGGAAACGTTCACGTTGCTAGGGGGGCTGTTCTTTGTCCTGCTGGCGGTGATTGCGCTGATGGCAAGATGGCTGGAACAGCACTGGCAAGCCGGGGAGCGGGTATGAACTACAGCCTGAACTTCCATTTCCTGCTCAATTACCGTCAGGTGCTGTGGGAAGGGCTGCTCAACACCATGCAACTCTCCTTCGCCATTATGGTGAGTGGTTTTCTGCTGGGTACGCTGATTGCGTTGCTTCGCCTGTCGCCGCATCGGGGTGTGCGCATGGTTGGCCAGATTTATGTCAACCTGCTGCGCAACCTGCCGTCGTTGATCGTGCTGTTTTGGTTCTTTTACGCCTTGCCACTGTTTACCGGCGTGCAGGTCAGTCGCTTTCTGACCGCATGGCTGGCCTTTACCCTCTACACCGCCGCCTATTTCTGCGAAATTCTGCGCGGCAGTTTACAGAAAATCCCCAACGGGCAATGGGAAGCTGCGGAGATGCTGGGCTTTTCCCGCCGCAGGGCGTTTATGGTCCTGATGCTGCCACAGGCACTACGCCATGCCTTACCGGCGCTGGTTAACGAAGTGATTGAGATCGTCAAAATCAGCGCCATCGCTGCCACCATAGCCTTCCCGGAACTGCTTAGTCAGGCACGGATGATCAGCGACAGTGAGTATCGCCCGGTGGAAACCTACACCGCCGTGGCGGTGATCATTATGGTGTTCATCCTGTTGTTAAGCGCCATTGCCTGGCTGATTGAATCCCGTTACACCCCTTCAACCCGAGTGACTCATCATGATTGAATTCAGAAACCTGCATAAACATTTTGGCAATCAGCATGTGTTGCGTGGGATTGATTTGACCATCAACAAGGGCGAAGTGGTGGTGATCCTCGGTGCCAGCGGTTCGGGTAAAAGCACCCTGCTTCGGTGTATGAATCTGCTGGAGAAACCCGAACAGGGCGAGATTGTGCTGCATGGTCAATCGCTGGGCAAAGTCGGTAAACAGGGACAGCGCCATTATAGCGCCAGCGATCTGCGTTTGCTGCGCCAGCAAACCGGCATGGTATTCCAGCAATTCAATTTGTTCCCCCATCTGACGGTAGAAAAAAATATCACCGTGGCGCAGACGCATATTTTGCGCCGCAGTCAGGCCGAGGCACAGCAACTGGCTCAGCGCTATTTGCAGCAGGTCGGACTGGCGGATAAAGCTCAGGCATTGCCGGCGCAACTCTCGGGTGGTCAGCAACAGCGTGTCGCTATCGCCCGCGCGCTGGCGATGACACCAGAGTTGATGCTATTCGACGAGGCGACATCGGCACTGGACCCGGAACTGGTCGGCGAGGTGTTGAACACCATCCGTGGCTTACGCGACGAAGGTATGACGATGGCGATCGTCACGCATGAGTTGGGGTTCGCCTGGCATGTGGCGGATCGGATTGTTTTTCTGCGTGACGGCAAAATCTACGAACAGGGAACGCCGGATCAGGTCCTGCTGACGCCGGAAAAACCGCATACCCAGCGCTTTCTTGCCAGCCACACCACCTTTAAGTTGCCCTCGTTATGACCGATTGCATCGTGATCGGTGCGGGTGTGATCGGTTGTACCCTCGCGCTGCAACTGCAGCGTGCCGGTCATGCGGTCGTGTTACTGGAAGCGGAAGCACCGGGTGCCGGAACGTCGTCGGGTAATGCCGGGATGATTGGGCCAAATGCCGTCGTTCCGGTGGTAACGCCCGGTTTGCTCCGACAACTGCCCGGTTTGCTGTTCGGCGCTGATCGCAGTGTCTTGTTGGCCCCACATGCGGCAGTCAGCGCCATGCACTGGTTTCGGCAATGCCTGAGCATGGCAAATCAGGCGCAACTGGTGCAGAGCCGGGATGGTTTATTTCATCTCAACCAGCATACCCTACGCGACTGGCGGCGGCTGGTGGGCGAGGAAAGCTGGAGGCAGTTATTTCGTGTGGGTAGCACGTTGTCGCAACACCATAATATCGATAATGATGAGGCGCTGTTAACCGCGCTCAGTGCACGCTTGCGGCGGGAAGTCGGTGTGACCAGCCGTATTATCCGGCAGAGTGTTCTCCGTCAGTGTTGCCCGTCGTTGCAAGCCACGGACAGTGCTTTTAGCGCCGTCGACAACACCGCGTCAGTACTCAACCCGCTGCAATTGCTGAAGGAACTCATCAGGCAATTTATTGCTGCCGGTGGTCAATACCGGCAGCAGCGGGTAGCCCGCTTACAGGTTGCACACGGCAACATAACGGGCCTGTCGGGCTTGACTGCTCACCACTATATCCTCGCCTCAGGTCATGCCTCCGCCGGGCTGTTACCCGAATCGACATTGAACCTGCCCCTGATCGCTGAACGCGGTTATCACATCATGCTGAAAAAGCATCGTTCGTTGTTTCACCCTCAGCCAGGACGTGGACTGCTGCCTTGCGTACTCCATGATGCCACGCGCAAGCGGGTGTTCACTGAGATGAAGGAGGGGATCCGCGTGACCGGTTTTGTTGAATATTGCACCGCTGATGCCCCGGCAAACCCGCGCTGTTATGACCGGCTGGAACAGCACTTCCGCGAGTGCTTTCCTGATTATCCCGTCGAACGGCTGTCGCAGTGGTATGGGCATCGTCCCTCCACCCCAGATTCCCTGCCCTACATTGGACGCCACCCCTCAGCTGACAACCTGATTCTGGCGTTTGGTCATGGGCATTACGGCATGTCAGGTGCGCCGAAAACGGCCCAACTGGTGCAGGCAATTATTGCCGGTAGCGCCAGTGAGCGCAGTTTAAAACCTTTTGATCCGCAACGGTTTACCAGGAGATAAATTTTGAGTCGTTATTTCAGCATCGAACAACTTACGCACGCGGTGACCGCCACCTTGATCCGTGAACATCTGACGCCTGAAGTCGCGCAAATACTTGCCAGCCGGATAGTCGCAGCCGAGCGGGATGGCACGCGCAGCCACGGCCTGATGCGTGTGGCGGATTATCAGGCTTCGCTGCGTGCTGGCTGGATTAATCCAGAAGCAAAACAACAGATTTTAACCAGCGCGACGCCTTTCGTTCAGGTTGAAGGAGACAACGGTTTTACGCAGGTTGCCGCTGCGCTGGCAACTGAAGCCATGCTGGAACGCGTTAAAACCTATGGCGTCGGTCTGCTGTCGGTGCGCAATGCCCATCATATTGGTGCGTTGTGGACCGATATTGAAACCTATGCGGCACAAGGGTTTGTCGCCCTCAACTTTGTCAACTCGCGACCCCGGCTGGCACCTTATGGTGCCAGTCGTCCCCTGTTAGGCACCAATGCGATGGCCTTTGCCTTTCATGATGGTGAACACGGCGTGGTGAGCTGGGACCAGGCATCCAGCGTGATGTCGCTGGGCGAGGTGAAACAATATGCGCTGCGCCAGCAGCCTCTGCCACCTGGCGTGGGTCTTGATCGGCATGGCAATCCCACCACCGCTGCCCAGGCCGTGCTGCAAGGCGGCACCTTACTGCCCTTCGGCGAACATAAAGGTTCCGGGATAGCGCTGATGGTGGAAGTAATGGCGGCAGCGCTGACCGGAGCCAGTTTTGGCTTTGAGGACCAGTCGGCACAGTATCCCGGCGCGGCCAGCTCGAATGCCGGACAAATGTTGATCGTCATCGATCCTGCATTTAGCTCATCCACCCCTTTTGTGCCGCGCATTGCCGGCCTGGTGCGGCATCTGCATAGTGACCCGGCGCTGCATCTGCCCGGTGAACGCCGCAGGATTAACCGGGCCGCGGCGTTGCAATCCGGATTGCAGGTTAGTGATGATGTGGCGGAACTGCTGGGGTTGAGCTGAGGGCAGTTCAGCTGTTTATCTGCTCTCTGGCTGACGAGGAATATGCATTGGCTGCTTTTGGCTCTCGGTATAGAAACACTGCAACATGTTATCGGTTACTATTTTGAGCTTTTTATAATATTGGTCATTCCAGGCTTTGCGACGCTCAATCTCCGCAGAGACGACATAGTTGTCATCATTAAGCGGCAGCCAAAGACTGGTTTCGGTGTGATAGATGGATTTCATGTGATTTAATTCTACCGTACATCCAGGTAGCACTAATCGGTCAAAATCGACATCGCTTAAACCATAACTCCGGAAAAGGTCCATGGCTCTGTCACGATCGAAATTACCTTCAATCGTTCCTGTATCTGGCATGGCTTTGATTCGGTCATAGACCGCTTTCTGGTAAACATCCGCAAGATCGAAAGTTGTCACTTTGCCATCGGTATCCGTCAGCGTGGCCTTGGAACTCTGTGGTGAAGGCTGTTCTTTTACTGCTGTTTCAACATTACTGGACGTTTTCTCCCCTGAACTCAACCCCATCAGTAAAACGAATACAACAAACGAGATAATACCCGCCGTGGCTGACGCTCTGAGAGAACTCCTGCCTTTCTGTATCGATTTTGTTCTAATCTTTCTGAAGATAAAAATCGTTGCGGCTATTACTAAAATGAAAACCAAAAAATTCATTGCCGTGCTCCTCCGTTAATACTTTCCAAAGTTATGCTTATTGGTTATCGGCACGATCCTGTTTTTCATTAGCTCGCTTATTGACCAGTGAAGATACGATCCTTGTTGATGAGTGTAATTATTTATCTCCGCTACTGTAGATGCTGAAAAAGACTGATACACAGTATTCGCGTGATTGTTCAAGGCATAATTCGATTCAGAAACTGATCAAATATAGGAACGGTAAATGCGGTGTCGCCATGTGATGGACTCCAGACCATCCCCTTGTCGATCAAGCTTTGTCGTACAGGTCCTAATGACCTCACGTTCTTATCCAGTTCATTGGCAATATCACCGGAACGGTGTGGACCAGGACCCAGTACCGCCATCGCTTTTAGGTACTCTTTCTCTTTTGGCGTTAAGCGATCAAATCGGACCATAAAGAAACTGGCATCCAGCTTGGCTATTGTTTCTGGCGTTGCAACTTGAACATCTTCTTTAGTGATGGGTGATGCGTCCGCAATATTCCATGTATGACTCCCCCATTCCTGTATGAAATACGGATAGCCGTAGGTATTTTCGAAAATGCAGTCAATGGCATCATCATTAATTGATTCGTTTTCCGCCTCAATGGGTTTTCTGATTGCCTCAATACAGTATTCTCTATTCAAAGGACCAATATCTACAAACTCAAAAAGCCTTTCAGCGTATGACTTAGCGTCACCCATCCGGCCTCGTAGCTGAGGAAGACCGGCTGCGACAACGGTGATTGGATATTTTTTTTGTGCACATCGATGTAACGCAGAAATAAGAGCCGACATCTCTTTTTCCTGAATATATTGAAGTTCATCAATAAATATCACCAGTGCTGTTTTGGCCTTTTGAGCGGCAATCCCTACCTGTTCAAGCAGAGCCGTGAGGTCGATCTCTAAATCGCCGTTGTCAGCTAACCCCGGCTCCGGGTCAAGGTCTAATCCAACCTCAATATCGTTGTACGTAACCTTTAATTTCGAAGCGAAACCTGCAAGTGCAGCCAAACCACGCTGAGCCAGGTCTTTAACTTCCTCAATTCTGCTCAATCTCAGCAAAGCAGTTCGAATGTCTGGAGCCAGCATTGCCGGGAGAGACTTTCTTTCAGAGGCTTCAATGTTGATAGTATGAAAGCCATTGTCTTCTGCGGTCGTTAAAACTGTCTGAAGTAGAACAGTTTTGCCCACTCCACGCAGCCCAACGAGAATGACGCCCTGACTGTTTCTACCTATGCGAATCCTTTCAAGGTTCTCAGCGATTTTGGTCTGAATCGCTCCTCTTCCGGCCAGCTCCATTGGTACGGCTCCTGCTCCAGGAGAGAAAGGGTTCATTACACGATTCATGGCTTTCCTATAAAGTTTAGGTTGTTTATGAAAAAAAGATAAACATGATAAACTGACTATAACTCATCGCCGGTTTTTTGCAAAATGTCGGACCGCATGCCCCACTTCACCCGTAACGGCGCGACGGAATGTCAGAGAATACCTCAGCCGACGCGGCTCCACGGGTTTGTCATTGTTTTGTCATTATCTGGTCAGCACTTTGTTGGTCCCCGGCGGATAGATTGGCTCATGAACACCTTTGTTGAATCTGAGGATAAATCATGAAAATGCGTCATCTCTCTGCGCTTGCAGCTTTGCTTATGGCTGGCCTTAGTGCTACCGCCCATGCTGATACCACGTCATCATCACAGGAAGTGAAAAATATTGTGCTGGTGCATGGCTTGTTTGCCGACGGTTCCAGTTGGGGCAAAGTCATTCCGCTATTGCAGGCGAAAGGCCTGCACGTCACCGCAGTACAGAACCCCACAACCTCTCTGGATGATGACGTTGCCGCAGTGCAACGCGCGCTGGCGCAACAAAACGGTCCGGTTATCCTGGTGGCCCACTCATACGGGGGTATGGTGATCAGCCAGGCGGGTGATGTACCTGAAGTTAAGGGGCTGGTTTATATCGCCGCTCGTGCCCCTGACGCAGGTGAAGATTATCCGGCACTGACCAAAAAATACCCGGCGGCACCGGCCTCTGCGGGCCTGAAATGGAATAATGATGGCTACGGCATGCTGACGCAGTCTGCTTTCGTGCATGATTTCGCCGGGGATCTGCCGAATAAAGAGGCGATGGCTTATTACGCGGTACAGCAGCCAATCGGTAAAGCCATCACGATGGCAAAAACCACGGTTGCCGCCTGGCATGACAAACCCACCTGGTATGCGGTATCGACCGAGGACCGTACCATCAACCCGGATTTAGAACGCTTCATGGCTAAGCGTATGCACGCACAAACGATCGAACTGAAGTCCAGTCATGTGTCGTTGATTTCACAACCCGTCGCGGTCGCCAATCTGATCATGAAAGCCGCACATGTGCCGGGCTACTAAGTTATAATCACCGGATTGGGGCGGCTTGCACGCCCTTTTCTCTTCTTGTTACAGGATTGCCAGCGTTTGAAAATCCTCATCATCGAAGACGAAGCAAAAACGGCAGCCTATCTGGTGAATGGCCTCAATGAAGCGGGCTACACCGTGGACTGGGCGGCGAACGGTATTGATGGTCTCCATCTTGCGCGGGAAGAAGTCTACGACCTGATTCTGCTGGATGTGATGCTGCCGGAAATGTCCGGCTGGACGGTGATGGAGCGCCTGCGCCAACATAGCCAGACGCCAGTGCTGTTTCTCAGTGCACGCGGCACGCTGGAAGATCGTTTGCGTGGTCTGGGGTTGGGTGCGGATGAATATCTGGTGAAGCCCTTCTCTTTTGCCGAACTGCTGGCGCGCATCCGTATCATTTTGCGTCGGGGACAACCGGTTGCGGAATCTGAGGAAGTGCTCTCGCTGGGTGATCTGTTGTTGGATGTGGCGAAGTTTCGCTGTGAACGTGCAGGGCAACGCATCACGCTAACCAACAAAGAGTTCAAGCTGCTGGCCTGTTTGCTGCAACATCCGGGGCAAGTGCTGTCGCGCACCTTTCTGGCTTCCCGTGTCTGGGATATGAACTTCGACAGCGATACCAACGTGGTGGATGTGTCCATACGCCGACTCCGGCAAAAAGTTGACGATCCTTTCCCGGTTCGGCTGATTCACACCGTGCACGGCGTCGGCTACCGCTGTGAGGTCGAGGCATGAAGCGTGCCTCGCTTACTTTTCGCCTTTCTGTGTTGCTCGCGGCGTTCTCCTTGATTGCATTTAGCGTGATGGGCAGTGCCCTGTACTTTGCGCTGCGCCAACAATTGTCGATGCGTGATGACGCGGCACTGGTATCCCGCATTGACCAAATCAGCACCTTGCTCAGGAACCTTGATGCGCGGCAGTTGATTGATGAAAAACCGCATCTGTTTGCCAATATGCTGGGCAATACCGAGTCACTGTTAGTGATCCGTTATGTCGGCGGCGCAACCTTGCTGGAAGTGAATCCCATGCAGCGCGATCTCCCAGCGGTGACACCGGTTCCCGTCGGTCAGAAGCTCTCTCTGGGGGCCGTACAACACGCGATGACGGCGGATGGAACCCCCATGATTTACATGGCCGCCATCAGCCCCTCGACGAATAATTTGCCGCCTCTGGAGATTCTGTCGGCGCGGGTGTTAAGCGACAGAACCCATATTCTTGCCGAGTATCGTAATAACATTTTGTTCTTCGCGTCGTTGATGGCGGCGATCTCCGTGGTGCTGGCGGTCATTTTTGCCCGTCGCGGGCTTTCGCCGCTGCGCAGACTGGCGGATCGCACCGCGCAGATTGGCACCCAAACCCTCTCCTTCCGGCTGAATAAGCACGATGTCCCGACTGAGTTGGATACGTTAATTGACCAGACCAACGCCATGCTGGATCGCATGGAGCGGGGGTTCGAGCAACTGAAGCAGGTGAGTGCGGATATGGAGCATGACTTGCGTACCCCCCTCACTACCCTGCTGGGGCAGACCGAAGTCGGGCTGAGCGCGACGCGCGATAACGCTTATTATCAGCGGTTGCTGGGGTCGAACTTTGAAGAGTTACAGCGTATGTCGCGGATGATCGACAACATGCTGTTCCTCGCGCAGGCGGAGCAGCCTGATCGGGTCATCCAGTGTAGCGAGATTGATATCAGCGCAGAAATGGGGCGGATGTGTGAATACTTCGAAGATTTGGCCGCTGAGCGGGATGTGACCATCCAGACACACGGCAGCGGAACGGTTTTTGCCGATGCGCTGCTGCTGCGCAGAGCGATGGCAAATCTGCTGTCAAACGCCGTGCGCTACGCGCGCGCGGGCAGTCAAATTGATCTGATTGCTGAAGCCCAGCCTGATGGGATGCGTATCCAGGTGATTAACCACGGTGAGACGATCGCCCCCTTACATCAGGAGCGGATTTTTGATCGTTTTTATCGGGCGGACCCCTCCCGTAATAACTCGGCCCACTCCAGCGGGCTGGGGCTGTCGATCGTCAACTCCATTATGCAATTGCACCAGGGGCGCTGCTGGGTGGAGAGCCGGGAGGGGATCACCCAGCAGCGCCGCACCGGCATCTCCTCCCAGATGAAAACGCCTTTCGCTCCAGTCGAGGCAGGCACAACAGCTTTTACGGCGAGATGCGGGATTTAACACGGCACCCAGATGCAAAAAATGTGTTTTGCCGACAGCGGTCAGAGCTGCACCTCCCGGCTCCAGCCAGCCCTCTTCCTGCATAACGTCATAAATTTTCACCGCAATTTCACCGGCGAGGTGGTCATAGCAGGTTCTGGTATGACGGAGATGCAGCGGTGTTCGTGATACCGCTGACGTGCCGGGATTCATCGACACACCCATCAGCGTTTCCAGCAGTCCGGCAATCTCATGCCCGGCAAGGCGGTAATAGCGATGCCGCCCTTGAGTCAGACAATGAATCAGCCCGTTATTGAGGAGCCGCGAGAGATGGCCGCTGGCAGTGGATGGCGCAATACCCGCCACCGCGCTAAGTTCGGTCGCTGTCCAGGCGCGACCATCCATCAACGCACAGAGCATACTGACCCTTGACGGGTCAGAGATGGCTGCGGCAACGGCTGACATGGCGTGTTCAAGCGAACTCTCCGGTACGTCGTTAGATGCGGTTTTCAGCAGATTCATACAGAAGGTGTTTCCCATTCACGCGTCACTTCGGCTGCCCGATCATCATTGTCCGTGACAAGGATAAGGCGGTTGCTGTGATCGCTGTACTGTACCAGGATATTCACACAGCTGCGGGCAATCGCATCGGCAATTTCCCCCAGTTCACCCGGTCGTTCCTGGCGTAATTTTCTGATCAACGGACGGCAAATGTGCCTGACATCAAAGCCTGCGTCAGTGAGCACCTGGCGCGCTTTTTCTCCGTCTTCAACCAAAAAGTGGGCATGCCCTTCTTCCGCAGTTGCAAACATCCCACCCCCTTCCAGGCCAACACCGTTTTTCCCCAACAATTTACCAAAATCCGCCAGCGAGCCGGGGCGATGTTTTAGCACGACGTGAATATCATACATGGTGTGGCGACTCCTGATCTGACGAGTAATCCCGCAATACGTGGGCAACGCGAATTCGGTAGAACGAAAAAATCGAACTTTTACCCTCATGCTGAGCAGCCTGGTGCATCATGTTCTGCTTCCAGCGGATTACCGCTGCTTCATCCTCCCACCATGAGAGTGAAAGTATCTTTCCGGGCGTGTTCAGGCTCTGAAACCGTTCAATGGCGATAAACCCCGGATCATCTGACAGCAAGGGTTTTAACTCTGAGGCGAGCTGCAAATAGCGCGCCTGGGCCACGGGTAAGGCTTCTGCTTCAAAAAGAACCGCAATCATTTCAACACTCCATCATTAAGATGGCGTCAGTGTATGCCTGTCAGAATGCGATGCTTCGGTCAGTAGCGAAATATGGATGCACGTCAGCGCAAACGAGCCGACTGTTCAGAGCTTTCACAAAAAAAGAATGCGCTTTGCGCAAATAACCTTCACACAAAAAGTGCAGGATTAAACTTTTCTGCACCATCGTAACGCCCATCTCATAGCACTGCGATAAACCCGCCATCCACGGGTTGGTATTCATCCCACCCCTTAAACCTTATTTATATCGCTGTGATGTCTGTCTGCTCTGGTGTTTCTCATTTTGAGAAATCGGCTGTCGAAAATCGGTAACGGCAAATAGCGGGCATTGGCGCTGCTCTTGCTACATCAGTGCCATCTGCTTTTGTTGTTAACTTTTCATTGATCGCTGGAGAACGGTATGGCTCGTTACAAGACAAGACAGATTCACAAGTATGCTTTTACTGCATTATTGTTGTGCTGCGCTTCTTACAGCTATGCAGGTAAACAGAACGACACGCTGGTTTATGCCTCAGATAATGAAGTGGAAAATATCAGTCCTTATCATAACACCCTGCGTGAAGGCGTTATTCTGTCGCATATGGTGTGGGACACGCTGATATATCATGACCCGAAAACCGGCGAATATAAGCCAGAACTGGCCTCCGACTGGAAATGGGAATCCCCGACGTCGCTGTTAATTCATCTACGCAAAGACGTTAAATTCCACAATGGCGATCCCTTCAGTGCGGATGATGTGGTCTACACCTTCCAGAATATCGCTGGCCCTAATACCGCCTCTGTAGTGCCGCAAAGTGTTGACTGGATTGATCATGTTGAGAAAGTCGATGACTTCACCGTTCGTTTGCACCTGAAACAGCCCTTCCCGGCAGCGCTGGAGTACCTCTCCGGCCCTACACCGATATATCCGGCGAAATATTTTCAGCAGGTGAAACTCGAAGGTTTCAGTAAAGCCCCGATCGGCACCGGGCCGTATAAGATCGTGAAAGTGATCCCTGGTCAGGGTGTTGATATGGTGAAAAACCCTGACTATTTCAAAGAAAGCCCGCAGGGACAGCCGCACATCGGTAAGGTGCAGTTTGTGGTCATCCGCGACCCGGAAGCGCGTGTCGCCCAGCTGATGACCGGCCAGGTGGACTGGATCTGGCGTGTGGCGGCCGATCAGGTCGAGCCGCTCTCGGCCATGCCTAATATCGCGGTGAAAAGCGGTGAAACCATGCGTATCGGTTTCCTTGCGCTCAACACCAACGCCACCGGGCCAGAAGCGGCTCCGCTAAAAGATCTGCGCGTACGTCAGGCGATTAACTACGCCATTAACCGTCAGGGCATTGTCGATAACCTGGTGCGTGGGGGTAGCAAACCGGTTTACACCGCGTGTTTTCGTACCCAGGTCGCCTGCAACGACAGCAAGGTGATTAAGTACAATTACGACCCTGCCAAAGCGAAGCAGCTGCTGGCAGAAGCGGGTTATGCCAACGGTTTTGACACTGACCTGTGGGCCTATCGCGAGCGTGACTACGCAGAAGCGATTATCGGCGATCTGCGTAAGGTGGGGATTCGCGCCCGCCTCCACTATGTCCAGTATCCGGTGATGGCGACCGCCCTTAGCTCTGGCCAGGCACCGATGGCCTTCAACACCTGGGGATCGTTCTCCATCAATGATACCTCGGCCTTTACCACCCCCTACTTTGGCGGCAAAGGTAGCGATATCTGGAAAGATGCGACGCTGACCGCGATGCTGAAAAAAGCCGATGCCACCGTCGATCCTAAGCAGCGCAATGAAGAATACGGCGAGGCGCTGGGGCGCATCTCTGCTCAGGCTTACATTGCGCCGATGTTTTCCTACTCCACCCACTACGCCTTCAATGCCGATCTGAACTTCCAGGATTGGCCGGATGAACTGCCGCGCTTTGCCCAGTCCAGCTGGAAATAAGGAGCCGAGTTATGGTGCGCTTTATCTTTAACCGACTGCTGGTGGCGCTGGCGGTGCTGTTTACCGTGGCGGTCGTCAGCTTTGCCCTGCTCCATCTCTCGGGTGACCTCGCGATCGCCATTGCCGGACCCGATGCCAGTGCGGAAACCGTAGCACAGATCCGGGTGCAGAATGGACTGGACCAGCCGTTGCTGGTGCAGTTTTCGCACTGGTTCTGGTCGGCGTTGCACCTTGATTTTGGCCGCTCGTTCTATTTTGAGAACACCGTAATGGAGCTGGTCGGTCAGCGCATGCCCATCACACTGCAGTTGGGGGGGGTAGCGCTGCTGCTGGCGCTGGTGGTGGCGATCCCGCTTGGTGTGGTGGCTGCGGTGTTTCGCGACAGTTGGGTCGACCGCTGCGCGATGTTTATCTCGGTGCTGGGTCAGGCCATCCCCAACTTCTGGTTTGCTCTGGTATTGATCCTGATTTTTGCCGTAGGGCTGAAATGGCTGCCAGTGGCTGGCAAAGGCAGCTGGCAACATTTTGTGTTGCCAGCCGTGGCGCTGGGATATTACGCCATGCCGTCGCTGATGCGTCTGACGCGTTCAGGCATGCTGGATGTGCTGGGTGCGGATTATATCCGCACCGCCCATGCCAAAGGATTAAGTGCCTTTAAGGTGGTGGTGAAGCATGGTCTGCGTAACGCCATCATCCCGGTGGTGGCGCTGGCAACGGTGGAACTCGGTTTTATGCTGGGCGGCTCGGTGGTGATTGAATCGGTCTTCTCGTTGCAGGGACTGGGCCAACTGGCATGGGACTCCATCTCCCGCAACGACTTCCCGGTGGTGCAGGCCATCGTGCTGATCATCGCCATCTTCTACATCGGGCTGACGTTCCTGGCCGATGTGCTCAATGCCGTGCTCGATCCCCGTTTGCGTAGCAAATAAGGAACCTCAATGAAAACGACTATGGCAGGAACCATGAAAAACGTCATTAGCCCGGAAACCGGCCTGCTGCCGGAACCCACGGCGTGGCAGCGCCTGTGTCGCCGCGTCTTCGGCCATCACAGCATGACGCTCGGCGTGGTGATCCTTGGGACCATTGTTCTGCTGGCGTTGCTGGCCCCATTAATTAGCCCACACGATCCCTTCGCGCAGGAAGTCAGTCGCCGTCTGGTGCCGCCGGTGTGGTTTGAGAAAGGCGAATGGACGCATCTGCTGGGCACCGACAAACTCGGGCGCGACTACCTAAGCCGCCTGTTGTATGGCGCGCGGGTATCCCTGGTGATTGGTCTGGTTTCGGTGCTGATCTCCGCGCTGATCGGCGTCACGCTCGGTGTGCTGGCTGGTTACTTTGGTGGCCGGGTTGATGCGGTGGTCAGCTATCTGCTCACCGTCCGACTGGCGATGCCGGTGATCCTGGTGGCGCTGGCGCTGGCTTCGCTGATTGGGGGTTCGGTCAAAGTGGTGATTATGTTACTTGGCCTGCTGCTGTGGGATCGCTTTCTGATTGTCTCCCGCTCCGTCACCCGCCAATTGCGTGAGGCCGAATTCATCGCGGCAGCCAGAACGCTGGGTGCGTCCTCGCTGTTTATCATGCTGCGCGAAATTCTGCCGAATCTGCTCGGGCCACTGACCGTGGTGGTAACGCTCGAAATTGCGCACGCCATTTTGCTGGAGGCCACCCTGTCGTTTCTGGGACTTGGCGTGCAACCCCCGATGCCGTCCTGGGGACTGATGGTGGCGGAAGGCAAGGCCTATATGTTCTTTCAGCCCTGGGTGATTGTGATCCCCGGTGTGGCACTGGCGTTGTTGGTATTGAGTATCAACCTGGTGGGTGATGGTCTGCGCGATATCACGGCACTCGACGGTCGCAACTAAGAGGGAAATGACATGAACCAGACTGACGCACCTCTGCTGGAAGTGAAAAATCTGCGGGTGGATCTACAGACACCGCGTGGCACGCTGCACGCCGTACGCGGCATCGATTTCAATGTCAATCGCGGCGAAATGCTATGCCTGGTGGGAGAATCCGGCTGTGGCAAATCCATGACCTCGCTGGCGATGATGGATTTGCTGCCGCGCAATGCCCGGCGCGAGGCAGACAGCCTGCGTTTTAAGGGGCACGATCTGCTGGCACTCAACCGACGCGAACGCGCCGCGATGCGCGGCAACAGCATGTCGATGATATTCCAGGAACCGATGACATCACTGAATCCTTCCTGGACGCTCGGCGAACAGTTATGCGAAACCCTGCTGGCACATCGTAAGGTTTCGCGGGCGCAGGCGCGGGAACGCGCGGTTTATCTGATGGAGCGCGTCGGTATCCCACAGGCGGCGGATCGACTGAAACAGTATCCGCATCAACTTTCTGGTGGCCTGCGACAACGCATTATGATCGCGATGTCGCTGATGTGTGAACCTGAACTGATCATTGCCGATGAACCGACCACCGCGCTGGATGTCACCATCCAGGCGCAGATCCTGCGGCTGCTGCGCGAGCTGCAACAGGAAATGGGTCTGGCGGTGATCTTCATTACCCACGATCTGGGCGTAGTGGCGCGGATCGCCGATCGCGTGGCAGTGATGTACGCCGGGCAGGTGGTGGAAACCGCGCCAGTCAATGAACTGTTTCGCCAGCCGCAGCATCCCTACACCCGTGGTCTGCTGGAGTGTATCCCTGTAGCTGGCCGCACTCAGCCGGGGCAGCCTCTGCCTACCATTCCGGGCGTCGTCCCTAATCTGACCGGTCCGCAGCAGGGTTGTGCGTTTCGCAACCGTTGTAACCAGTGCCAGGAGGCGTGTAACGAGAATCCGCCTTATCAGCCGCTCAATGCACAGCATCAGGTGCGCTGCATTCGTCCTTTAACCATCAGGGAGTCGCTATGAGCAACCTGACACTACCGCATATTGCTGGCAATAAGGATATCGCGCTGGAACTCTGCGCGCTGACTCGGACTTTCCGTCTCAATCGCGGCCTGTTTAAGTCCCCTGCTGAGATCCGGGCGGTAAGCAATGTCTCACTGCGCATCCGGCGCGGGGAGACGCTGGGACTGGTCGGTGAATCAGGCTGCGGCAAAAGTACCTTGGCGAAAATGTTACTGGGTTTGCTACCGCCCACTACCGGCAACGTGCTGATTGAGGGACGTGAAGTCGATGCCGCCGATCGACGTAAATTGAGCGCGCGTATACAACCCATTTTTCAGGATCCCTACTCTTCTCTTAACCCGCGGCGCACCGTCTCGGATGTCGTCGAAGTTGCCTTGCGACTGCATAACATTGGCACGCCAACTGAACGCAAAAAACAGGTGCGGGAAATGCTGGATCTGGTGGGGATGCCGTCACGTACCCATAGCCAGTATCCGGGACAGCTTTCTGGTGGTCAGCGTCAGCGCGTCGCCATTGCCCGCGCGTTGATTTTGCGCCCGGAAATTCTTATCTGTGACGAACCCACTTCGGCGCTGGACGTCTCGGTACAGGCGCAGATCCTCAATCTGTTGCTGGCGTTGAAACAGGAATTTTCCCTGACTTACCTGTTTATCAGCCACAACCTGTCGGTCGTGGAGCATCTGGTTGATCATGTTGCGGTGATGCGCAAAGGCCAGATCGTTGAACAGGGAACGCGGGAACAGATCTTTAACCAGCCGCAACATCCTTATACCAGGGCGTTGCTGGCATCAGTGATGACCCCGGAACCGGGTCTCGGCATTCCGGAAATTGAAGGAATCGACGGATAATGACTATCACACGTGAAGCGACCTTACAGGCGGCGCTGGACCATTTTCACAGCGGTGCCTTACGTGAGACCCTGGCGCGCCGGGTCACCTGGCGGACGGAAAGCCAGCATCCACAGCAGATGGCTTACCTCAATGAAGAGATGATCCCGTACCTGACCGCACTGGGATTCAGCTGTCAGGTGGTCGCCAATCCCGAGGCGGGAAAAAGTCCGTTTCTGCTGGCGCGTCGCCTGGAAGACGATGCCACCTTTACCCTGCTGACTTATGGTCACGGCGATGTGGTGCCGGGGGATGAGGCAAACTGGCGCAGCGGCCTGAATCCGTGGGAGCTGAGTGTTGAGGGTAATCGCTGGTACGGACGTGGGACTGCCGATAACAAAGGCCAGCACAGCATTAACCTGGCGGCGCTGGCGTTGGTACTCAAAGCGCGTAACGGACGGCTGGGCTATAACGTCAAAATGATTCTGGAGATGGGTGAAGAGATCGGATCACCCGGGCTGGAGACGGTTTGCCAGCAGTATCGCGACTGGCTGGCCGCCGACCTGTTTATCGCCTCGGATGGCCCGCGCGTGACAGCGTCACGTCCTACGTTGTTCCTCGGTTCGCGTGGCGTATTCAATTTCTCGTTGCAGGTGACATTGCGCGATGGTGCCCATCACTCCGGCAACTGGGGCGGTTTGCTCAGCAACCCCGGCATCCGGCTGGCCCATGCGATTGGGAGTCTGGTGGATGCCAATGGTCGCATCTTGCTGCCTGAGTTGTTGCCGCCACCGTTATCGGAGAGCATCCGCCATCATCTTTCCGGGCTTGAGTTGGGCAATGCCCCTGGCGATCCGCAAATCGCTCCGCAGTGGGGAGAGCCGGGGTTAAATGCGGCGGAAAAACTCTATGGCTGGAATACCCTCGAGACGCTGGCCATTATTAGCGGCAACCCCGATAAACCGGCACATGCTATCCCGCCGACCGCACAGGCACATTGCCATATGCGTTATGTGCCGGGTAGTGATGTCGACAACTTTGCCAGTCATATTCGCCAACATCTTGACCAGCATGGTTTTCACGATGTTGATGTGGTGGCACCGGTGAACTGTTTTAAAGCCACACGTATTGATCCTGAAGACCCGTGGGTCGGCTGGAGCCTCGCCTCCATTAGGCGTTCAACCGGAAAGGACGCCGCAGTGCTGCCAAACTTCGGCGGTGGCTTACCCAATGCCTGTTTTCTTGATACTTTTGGGGTTCCCACGCTGTGGATTCCGCACTCGTATCCGGCATGTTCCCAGCACGCTCCCGATGAGCATCTGCTCGCCGATGTGGCCTGCGAAGCGCTGCAAATCATGACCGGCCTGTATTGGGATCTTGCTGAGCAGGGCCGGGAGGTACTACTCGAACGGCAAGGCTGACATCAGGGAGGTCCTGTGCATAACACTGAGATTCGTTACTTTATGGCGGTCGCAACCACCGGCTCGATCAGCGCCGCCAGCCAGCAACTGTTTGTCGCCATCTCCGCTATCAGTCGGCATATTCAGCGGCTGGAAACCCGGCTGGGGGTGACGCTGTTTGAACGCAGCCCACGTGGGATGCAGCTCAGTGACGCCGGGCATATTCTGGCAAACCATGTCCGCCGCAGCATGGCGGATATGGAGTTGGCCGTCGCGGAGCTAAAAGGTATCAAAGCCGCTGACCAAACCACTATTCGGGTAGTGTGCACCGATGGGCTGGCGTTTAACCTGCTGCCAAACCTGATGGCGAAGTTCCGTCTGCTCCATCCCCGCGTCAGTTTTATTCTTACCGTCGGCACCGGCAGGCAGGTGCCGGAACTGGTGCGTAACGGTGAGTGCGATCTGGCTATCCGCTTTATCCTGTCTCCTGAATCCGGTGTTGAAGTGCTGGCGTCATTCCCCTCGCCGGTGCTGATATTTATGAAGGACGATCATCCGTTAGCGCAGCGGGATATTCAGTTGGCGGATCTGAACGCCTGGCCCGTGGTGTTGCCAGACCAGTCAGCGACCATTCGCCAGCTGTTTGACCTCTCCTGCCGCATGAATAATGTGTTTATCGATCCCGTCTTCACCTGTAACCACTTCTCCACGCTGTACGAATTTGTCTGCCAGACGCCGGGTGCCATCAGCGTCAGCAGCCATTATTCGATTATGACGCGCGCGCGGCAGGATGGCCTGCTCATCAAGACCATTAACCGCGACCAGTTAAGCCAGCGCAGCCTGCAATTGCAAAGTGAGATGGGGAAACCGCGTAATGCGATGCTGGATACCTTTTTTGTATTTCTGCGGGAAGAAATTCAGCAGCGGGATCAGCAGTGTCGGAAAGAGTTTGATTTGCAGTTTCGTTGAGTCAGGTCGCCGCAGTGGCGACCTGATTTTCTGACGGGATTAGCCGTTACGGAAGATATAGCTGTAGGCGCTCAGGGCTGGCGCACCGCCCAGGTGGGCATACAGGACTTTCGAGCCTTCCGGGAATTCGCCATTACGCACCATATCAATCATGCCCTGCATGGATTTCCCTTCGTAAACCGGGTCGGTAAGCACCCCTTCGGTGCGGGCGCACAGGCGAATCGCTTCCAGCGTGCCTTCGCTCGGTAAGCCGTATTCCGGGCCGCCGTAACGGGTATCCAGCACCACGTCTTCTTCGGTGATTTCACGTCCCAGCTCGACCAGATTCGCCGTGTTCTGCGCAATGCGCAGGATTTGGGCCTTGGTCTGCTCGGGTTTGGCTGAAGCATCAATACCAATCACATTGCGTGAACGGCCGTCAGCAGCAAAACCTACCACCATGCCCGCCTGGGTACTGCCGGTGACCGAGCACACCACGATGTAATCAAATTTAAAGCCCAGCTCTTTCTCTTGCTGACGGACTTCTTCGGCAAAGCCGACAAAGCCCAGGCCGCCGTATGGATGCTCTGAACATCCCGCCGGGATTGGGAACGGCTTGCCGCCATTTTCAGCCGCTTCTTCCATCGCCTGCTTCCAGCTTTCGCGGATGCCGATATCAAAACCAGCAGCATCAAGGCGTACATCGGCACCCATAATGCGTGAAAGCTCGATATTGCCGACGCGATCATAGACGGCATCGGAATAGTTCACCCAGTTCTCCTGCACCAGAACACACTTCATCCCGAGATGTGCAGCCACCGCGGCCACCTGACGGGTCTGGTTGGACTGCACGCCGCCAATGGAGACCAGGGTGTCACATCCCTGCGCCAGTGCTTCCGGGATCAGATATTCCAGCTTACGGGTTTTGTTGCCACCAAAAGCCAGGCCGCTGTTACAGTCTTCACGTTTGGCATAAAGTTCCACTTTGCCGCCTAACTCCGCACTCAGACGTTTCAACGGGGTAATCGGCGATGGACCAAACGTCAGAGGATAACGGGGGAATTTTTCAAGATTCATAGCTTCTCTCCGGGATAAATGAAGTCGCACGCCTTAAATTATGCTGCGCTGTTGATATTGGTTTGCGAAATAACAATATCCCATCAGGATAATTTTTCATATTTCGTTTTATGTGTCATTTTTATAATAAAAATAGATCACAGGGTGGTTATGTGATTAAAAATTACATTTTTCACTCTAATGACGAAATAAAATTAACAACCACCTTGTCTGGCTTTAGGTGGGTTGTGATTACTTTGTTAATTATCAATTGGTTATGATTTTTGTGCGATTGCTGCCAGCCTGGCGCAGAACGTTTCTCTACGGGAACGTCCTCTATTGAATTGGTACGACTAATAATGCTATTTCTTTGCCCACCCCTCCCCATGTTAATAAAGAATGATCACATGACTGAAAATTACCAATATGCGAACCATGCCAGACAAGGGATGTTAAAAGGCATTATTTTATTAGTCGTTGCGATTGTCTTATGGGGTTGTAACTGGCCGGTAATGAAAGCGGGGCTTTCTCATATCACGCCATTGTGGTTTTCTACGTTGCGTTTTTCTACCAGTGCCGCAGTGCTTTTCTTATTGCAATTATCGACGGGAAAAATACGTACTCCTGGCCGTCGGGAGCTGCCGGTAATATTCAGCGTTGGACTACTACAGATGATGGCCTTTACCGCGCTGGGTTGTATTGCGATGAATTACCTGCCAGCCGGGAAATCCGCGGTGCTGGCTTATACTACGCCTTTATGGGTGGTGCCAGCTTCAGTGATTCTCTTTAAAGAAAAATTATCAGCTTTCCAGTTATCCGGCGCGTTAATTGGCATTATTGGTATCGTGGTCTTATTTAATCCCCTGTCCATTGACTGGCACGATCACTGGCAAATTATCGCTAACGGGCTGCTGTTGCTGGCCTCACTTTGCTGGGCAATCTGCATTCTGCATCTGCGCCACACCGGATCCCGGCTTAATGCCTTTGAACTGGCCCCGTGGCAAATGTTGCTCGCAACCCTCGTGCTACTGCCGCTGGCGTGGGTGTTTGAGGGCAGCTGGAGCGGCGATAATACCCGCGAGCTGTTAGCTATCACCTTGTTTGTCGGGCCGATAGCCACGGCTTTCTGCTTTTGTGCGGTCAATGCCGCCAGTGCATGGTTATCCGGCGTCACCCTTTCATCCATGATGTTACTGGTGCCGATTACCGGCCTGCTGGTGTCAGTGCCGGCTTTGCACGAAGAACTGACGTTGCCGCTGGTGGCGGGCGCGTTGCTGATTGCCCTCGGTATTGCGTTACTGACGCGGAGAAAAAACGCGACAACCGTTTTATAAAGGAATTTGCGTGGTGGAAAACACTTCGCGCAAACCCATAAAGGAACGGATCTGGCGTACACCGGGGAGAAATAATAATTGCTCGGCATGAAGTTTATTAAAGCTCTGATTGTCTGCTGTGCGAATTAACATAATATAATCGAACTCACCACTAACCATATGGCATTCCATGCAACCGCGTATTTTACCCGCCTCACCTTCGAAATCTTTAAATGATTCTGGAGTAGAGCGATCGAGAACAATGCCTATTATCACTACCAGGCCTGCATTCAATGTTTCCGGGTTGAGCAAGGCAACAGTGTTTTTAATGTATCCTAGTTTTTTCAGACGTTCGACACGACGTAGACAAGCGGGAGGACTGAGGTTGATTTTTTCAGCCAGAGTGACATTCGCGATTGAACTGTCGCGCTGTAAAATTCGGAGTATTGCCATGTCAAAGCGATCGAGTGTTTTATCACCATTTGTGACGTCTGGATTTTTTTTCTGCTCCATGAACTCCGCCTTGTATAATATGAATATCTTATTTTTATCATAGCCTGAGCTTATATTTTTAACGGCTACAAGAATGACTTGTTTGCATCCTTTCATTGGAATATAAAAAAATCAACTCCAGTATTGATGAAGGTAAAAATGGCTTCGATTGATATCTATATCTCTGAACGCTTGCGACAATTGCGCAAAGCGCAGGGCTGGAGTTTAAGCGAAACTGAGAGAATGACCGGGGTCAGTAAATCGATGTTGGGTCAGATCGAGCGGGGAGAATCCAGCCCGACACTGGCTACCATCGAAAAGATTTCCACTGGATTTCAGCTTACGTTAAAGGATTTCCTGAATCTGTCTTGAAACAGGAACCGGCGCAAGCTGAGTTTGCGGCACTTCTGGTTTTCTCCAAGGCGATTTCCTGTCTAATTTCTGCAGTACGTGCAGCGATGCGTTCCTGGCTTTCAGGGGAGCGTTTTTCGAGCAATTTTTTATACGTTGCCATCATCTTGTGGCTCCAGATGTGATCCGAACTCAGGATCTGCTTCGGCGAAAAGGCTGTTGATATCGCGTGATCCATGCAGCATTCGTTCTATTCGGACGTCCATATCAAGGATTCTGAATACGATGATATACCGACCGTAGGCACAGATTCTGATGCCTGGTCCAAGCTCCGGCCTTTGCCGGTAGATAACGGGTGATTCGGCAATCAACAGGCACTGTTGGTAAAGTTCTTCCGTGAAGCTGGCCGCACGCACCGGATTATCCTGTGCGATATAGTCACCGATGGCTTCGATATCCTGTTCTGCCAGGGGCGATATCGCTAATTTCATTTCATCAGCTTACCTTCTGCCATCTGCCGATATTTGTTCGAAAGTCGCCCGAATACTTCTTCAGCTGTTTTGCTTTCTCCGCTGTTGATTCCGGCAGTGATCGCCTTTTGCAGTGATTCAAGTTTCGTATGTTGCTCACGTTCTTCCAACGCCCGAAGTCCGGCACGGATGACTTCACTGGTATTGTTATAGCGTCCACTTTCTATCTGCTCACGGATGAATGCTTCGAAGTAGGGGCTGAGCGCGACGCTGGTTGGCATGATCGTGTCTCCAACTGAGATTACTATTAGTTAATAACTATTAGTATATCGCCTTTTTTTTCATCGGCCAAATACTGCTATATCGCGTCCAGCTATCGTAGGGTGTACAATCGCTGAGGTAGCAGGCCTAGTCCTGTTTGTTCACTGATCGAATTGTATAATCCGCGATTACCGACCAGTCCTTATTACCTCCATCCGCATCAACAGCTCGGGCCATTTGCTCGTACACGGCTGCCAGCATCGGTAAGTCTGCACTCAGCGTTGCGGCGGCTTCTCTGGCAAGCCTAAGGTCTTTAAGGCCCAGACTGGCTTTGAACCCAGGTTCATAAGCCTCCTCAATGATTTTGCCTGAATAGACCTGATAGCTGCGACCACCAAACAGCGTGTTAAGAATGAGGTCAAAGAATTGTGTACGATCCAACCCGTTAGATTCCGTTAGCACCACGGCTTCCGCCATGGCTTCAATCGCCATGGTGATCATCATGTTGCAGGCAATCTTCGTTGCATGAGCGGCACTGGGTTTATCTCCCATCTCCCACACCCGTTTGCTGATCGCTTCCAGTACGGGTTTCACTCTGCTCAAGGCTTCTGGCAGCCCCGCAGCAAGCACATTCAGTTCGCCAAGGGCTGCTACATCGGGTCGTCCCAGTACCGGAGCCGCGACATAAGCGATACCCGCTTCCTCGTGAAGGGTGGTCAACCGATGCGAGAAACCCACTGAAATGGTGGAGGAAATGACATGTACCAGCTTTGGGTTTGCCCTGGAAAGGAGATTGCCATCAATGATGATCTCCCGGATTGCTGCATCGTCAGAAAGCAGCGTTATCGCGACATCGCCCGACAACGCCTGTTCAGGCGTATTGACTGAAGTGACGCCCTCTATCTCGCGCCCCGATCGGCTCCAGGCAGATACACGGTGTCCGGCGGTCACTAAATTACCTGCGATGGCACTGCCCATCGCGCCAAGTCCAATGATGCCAATGTTCATGATGTTGTCCTGTCGTTGACGCTGACGGTTGTCAGCGCGTGATGAGTATTGGAACAATGCTGGTCAATGCCCGGGTCGGACACCTGTTTTGAACCCCTGTTTATCAGCCCGCCATGTGATAAGAAATGCGATGACCAGCAACAGGATAAGTACCGGCGGGAACGCCTGTGCACCCCAGTTTTTCAGCAGAATTCCGCCTACAATGCCGCCGAGTGCAATCGCACCATTCCAGGCCACCACATTCATTGACAGCGCGATATCTGCGCCCTCGCCTGCGGTATCCGCCAGCGCGGTTTGTAGCAGCGTTGCTGCCCCACCGAAGGTGAAACCCCATATCGCCACGCCGACATAGATCACCGCCGGAACCTGTGAAAAGGCCATGAAAGCCGCAGAGACTAGGGCGAAGATGGCAAGGCTGGCTAACACGCAGGTTCGTAGATGGCGATCCACAAGGCGTCCGGTAATGGCTATTGCCAGCAAAGCAGCGAGTCCAAACGTGAGCAGGATGATATCTGTCTGTGAAGCGAGACCGGCCAAATCAAGGAAAGGTGCGATGTAGGTATAAAGAATGTTGTGAGCCAGCATCCAGGCGATAACCACGCCCAGCACCGGACGTACACCTTTAGTGGTCAGTACCCGCAGCAGAGGCAGGCGTTCGTGGCGTGACTGTCCCGGATAATCAGTTACGCTGGTCAGCACCCATATCACCAGGATAAGGGTCATGGCAGAGATTCCGGCAAAAGCACTTCTCCAGCCAATTATCCCGCCAAGCCATGTCCCTACTGGCAGGCCCAGTGATAGTGCGATCGGTGTTCCGACCATGGCAATCGCCATCGCTTTACCCTGCTGGTGGATGGCAACCATACGGCGCGCATACCCGGCCAGCAAACTCCAGGACAGCCCCGCCGCCACGCCAGCAAAGAATCGCGCCGTAAGCGTGAGCCAGTAGTTTGAGGACAGCGCAGTAATCGAGTTGAAGATGAAAAAACCTGCAATGGCGAGCAGCAGCACGTTTCTGCGCCGCCAACTTTGCGTGGCGATGGTTAGCGGTATTGCAGCCAGCAACGAACCAAGTGCATAAGCAGTTACCGTCTGCCCCGCCAGAGAAGCAGAAATACCCAGGCCTGACGCGATTTGCGGCAGCAACCCGGCTGGCAAGGTTTCCGTGATGATGCAGATGAAACCGGTCATCGCCAGTGCCAACAGCGCGGAAACCGGCAGCTTCTGCGTTAACACGTTTTCATCCGAGTTTGTAAAGGTGATCTCTTTCGCCATATATCCTTCAATGACTTGTTTCATACCAATCGGTATATATTTGTGTGTGAACATTCATCCCCGTTACGGCGGGGTTAAATAAAAGTGTTTTGTATCGATCGATACATTAGTCAGCGAGGAATCCTTTGTCAAGGATATATGTATCGATTAGTATGTTAGTCATTGTTTCGCGTGTGACAGGAGAGAGATATGGCGACCATGGGCCGACCAAGAACATTTGACAGGGATAAGGCAATCGAAGATGCCATGTTTCTTTTCTGGCAGCATGGCTATGAATCAACGTCACTCGCCCAACTGAAAGCAGGGATCAATAACGGCATCTCGGCACCCAGCTTCTATGCAGCTTTTGACTCAAAAGAAGCGTTGTTCCGCGAGTGCGTCCAGCGTTATATCTCCAGCTATGGTCAGGTGACGGAATTCTTATGGGATACCAACCTGTCCCCGCGCGAGGCGTTAGAAACCACACTGCGCCAGTCAGCGAAGATGCAGTGTGAGCCGGGGCACCCAACGGGTTGTATGGTGGGACTGGGTGTAATGAGCGCCCCTTCTGCTGAGAATGCTGCGGTCGCTGCGCCGTTAACACGCTCACGTGACCGCACCCGGGCAGGGATGGCCGCGACCATTGCGCGTGGTGTTGCGAGCGGACAGCTTTCTCAACACGCGAATGTTGATGCGCTGGCAACGATGTTCAGTACCTTTCTGTTTGGTATTTCAATTCAGGCACGGGATGGCGTCAGTATTGATGAGCTTAACAGCGCTATCACGCAGATGATGCAAATTTGGGATGGCAATTAATACGTTCATCTTCCCACCTTATGCGGTGTTAACAGTGAAACCGTGACCTTTCTCATTATCACCTTTGCTTTCTTGCCAGGCGGCAATCCCCTTTGTCAGTAGTGACAAGGTGGGCGAATGATGACTTTTTTAGACTGCATACAGCGTGACATCGCCGCCGATTCAGACTGTTATCAATAATGACATCGCGCCCCGCTCATAAAGAAGGGGTGAACTCTGCCACCTGAACACCATCCCCTACGAATTTCCCGTTACAGAAAGCCAAAGCTTCTGCAAGGTGAAAGACGGTGGGAACTCACTCAATTATGTGGAGTAAAAACAATGAAAATAAAACTAAGCTTGAGTCTCACCATTGCCGCCCTGGCGCTGTCCAGTTCTGCTTTAGCTGAAGTTAAAATCGCACTCGTCGCAAAATCATTGGGAAATGGTTTCTTCGAGGCGGCTAACGTTGGCGCACAGGAAGCGGCCAAAGAGTTAGGTGATGTCAAAGTTATTTATACCGGCCCGACTACGACCACCGCCGAAGCCCAGATAGAGGTTGTCAATGGCCTCATCGCCCAAGGGGTGGATGCAATAGCCATTTCCGCCAACGATCCTGACGCTTTAGTGCCAGTGCTGAAAAAAGCGATGCAACGCGGCATTAAAGTGGTGTCCTGGGATTCTGGCGTCGCCCCGGCTGGCCGCCAAATCCATCTGAATCCGTCTAATAACGCATTGATTGGTGAGACCAATGTCAAACTGGCAGCCGATGCGCTAAAAGCCCTGAATGTTGAAAAAGGTAATGTCGCTATTTTGAGTGCCACGCCGACCTCGACAAATCAGAATATCTGGATTGATGAGATGAAAAAAGTGATGCCACACTACCCCTCGATCAACCTGGTGACTGTTGCTTATGGCGACGATCTTTCTGATAAGAGCTATCGGGAAGCTGTGGGTCTGCTGAAATCGAACCCGGACCTTAAGGTCATCATCTCTCCTTCATCAGTGGGGATTGTCGCGGCTGCGCAGGCGGTCAAAGATCAGGGGGACATTGGTAAGGTATATGTAACCGGCCTTGGGTTGCCGTCGGAAATGGCTGGGGCAATAAAATCTGGAGCCAGTAAAAGTTTCGCCATCTGGAACCCCATTGATCTTGGTTATGCCGCCACTTATCTGGCCAATGATTTAGTCAAAGGGACGGCGACGAAAACCGAAGCCGATATGGGGAAACTGGGCAAACTCAAGCTGGATGCAGACGGTAGCGGGGCGATGGCCAAACCGTTTATCTACGATGCCAGCAACATCGATAAGTTCTCAAAGATTTTCTAATCACCTGCCCCTGCTGGTTTATTTCGGTTCAGGGGCATTTTTGGATATTTATCATGAACTCATCCACTCCGTTGCTCTCACTAAAGGGTATCACCAAGATCTTTCCTGGTGTGCGCGCGCTTGAGAACGTTCAGCTCGACCTCTGGCCTGGCAAAGTCACCGCTTTAATCGGTGAAAATGGTGCCGGTAAATCAACGCTGGTCAAAGTGATGACCGGTATTTATCAACCCGAAGAGGGCGAAATTCTTTATAAAGCAATCCCCATTCAGCTCGCGACCCCGGAAGCCGCCCATAAGGTGGGGATTACGGCAATCCATCAGGAAACCGTGCTGTTTGACGAACTCTCGGTTACGGAGAATATTTTTGTCGGCCAGTATCTGTATAAGGGCCTGTTTAAGAAACTCGACTGGCGCGCGATGGACCATAAAGCCCGTGAAATCCTTGACCGTCTTGAAGTGCAAATAGATCCGCGTGCAACACTGAAAACACTGAGTATCGCCCAACGTCATATGGTTGCAATCGCCCGTGCTCTCTCTTTTGATGCGCAGGTGGTGATCCTCGATGAACCCACCGCGGCACTTTCCCGACACGAGATTTCCGAGTTTTATCAAATCGTTGAGCGTCTGAAGCAAGACGGGAAGGCTATCCTGTTTATCTCGCATAAGTTCGACGAAATCTTCGCACTCGCGGATTATTACACCATCCTGCGTGACGGTGTATACGTCAGCTCCGGCGCTATTCAAGACATCACCGAAGAACAGATGGTCTCGATGATGGTCGGCCGCACTATTACGCAAACCTATCCGAAAATCACCTGCATCCCAGGTGAAACGGTGCTGGAGGTAAAAAACCTCTGCCATCCAACGGAATTCGCACATATCAACTTTACCCTGCGCAAGGGGGAAATCCTTGGCTTTTATGGTCTGGTCGGTGCCGGACGCACTGAGCTGATGCAGGCGCTCTCAGGGGTAACCCATCCCTCGGCAGGCGAGATCGTACTTAAGGGGCAAAGAAGGCACTTTCGGCAGCCTGCCGACGCGATTAATGCCGGAATTGTCTGCGTGCCGGAGGAACGGCAGAAACAGGGGGCGATCACAGCCCTGTCGATTGCGCAGAACATCAGTTTGCCGCAATTACATAAGTTGAATCCCAATGGCGTACTGGACGCTGAGCGTGAATGGCGGCTGGCGGACCAGTACGCATCGCGCTTGCAGGTTAAAGCGTCCAGCTGGCGGCAAACGGTGGAGACGCTCTCAGGCGGCAATCAACAAAAGGTGGTGATCGGCAAATGGCTGGCGACCCACCCGGAGGTGATAATTCTTGATGAACCCACGAAAGGTATCGATATCGGCTCAAAAGCGGCGGTACACCAGTTTATGTCCGAGCTGGTCAGCCAGGGGCTGGCGGTCATTATGGTCTCTTCAGAGTTGCCTGAGGTGATGGGAATGGCTGACCGGATAATCGTGATGCATGAAGGATTGGTAGCAGCAGAGTATCGCGCCGGAGAAGCCACAGCGGAAACCATCGTCAGCGCCGCCAGTGGCTTGAATCAGGAGGTAGCGTGATGTGGCGACATTGGATGAAACATCGTGAAGCATTGCTGGCGGCGGTCATCATCCTGATGATCGCCGCTATTGGCAGTCGGATACCGGCATTTATTGCGCCGGGCAATTTGGTGGAGATCTTTAATGACACCTCGATTCTGATCATTCTCGCTCTCGGTCAGATGCTGGTGCTCTTGACGAAAGGTATCGATCTGTCGATGGCCGCTAACCTTGCGTTAACGGGCATGATCGTTGCCATGCTTAACGCTCACTATCCGGGCATTCCGGTATGGGCGTTGCTGCTGCTGGCGACCCTGCTTGGCCTGCTGATGGGGGTGATTAACGGCCTGATGGTCTGGCGGTTGGGCATTCCGGCTATTGTGGTCACACTTGGCACCATGAGCATTTATCGCGGTATCATTTTCCTGCTTTCTAACGGTGGTTGGATCAACTCATACCAGATGAGTGCCGATTTCCTCGGTTTGCCGCGCACAGTGCTGTCAGGACTCCCGATACTGAGTTGGATCGCCATCGCCGCACTCGTGCTGTTGGGTTATTTTTTACGTTACAGCCGTACCGGCCGGGCGCTTTACGCCGCTGGGGGCAACGCCACGGCGGCGTATTACACAGGGATTAACGCCGGAAAAATGCAGTTTGTCAGCTTCTGCCTTTCCGGGGCGTTGGCGGGCTTCTGCGGCTATTTGTGGGTCTCACGCTTTGCCGTTGCCTACGTTGATGCGGCGAATGGCTTTGAACTACAAATCGTTGCTGCCTGTGTGATCGGTGGTATTAGCACCATGGGGGGCATCGGTCGGGTGGCGGGTTGTGTGTGTGGCGCATTGTTCCTTGGCGTAATCAATAATGCGTTGCCGGTGATTGGCATCTCGCCATTCTGGCAAATGGCGATCTCTGGCGCGGTTATCGTGATTGCAGTCTTACTTAACGAACGTGGCAATAAAAACCAGGGGCGGTTAATCCTACGCAACGTTGCGTTAGCACGACAAAAACTGACGGTGAAATCATGAGCAAAATGATGATGTCCGAAGAGATGAAAAGCACACCGATAACGTCGTCGCCGCTGCGCCGCCTGCTGTGTTGGGAGGGATTCTTGCTGGCGGTCACTCTCGCGGTATTCGCGGTCAACGCCCTGGCTTCGCCCTATTTCCTCAATATCTGGAACCTGTCGGACGCGACATTTAACTTTACGGAAAAGGCGATCATCGTATTGCCGATGGCGATGCTGATTATCGCCAGGGAAATTGATCTTTCGGTGGCTTCAACGATGGCACTCAGTTCAACGGCGATGGGTTTCTGCGCTGCGGCGGGTATGGATACACCGCTGCTGGTCATCGTTGGTCTTGGTGTGGGTCTGCTGTGTGGCTTGTTCAACGGCATTCTGGTGACGCGTTTTAATTTGTCATCGATCGTCATTACCATCGGCACGATGAGCCTGTATCGCGGGATTGCCTATATCCTGCTGGGTGACAAGGCACTTAACAGTTACCCTGCCAGCTTCGCCTGGTTCGGCCAGGGGTATGTGTGGGGGGCGCTCTCTTTCGAGTTTGCGCTGTTTATCCTCCTTGCCGTTGCCTTTACCTTTCTGTTGCACAAGACCAATTTTGGTCGCCGTACTTACGCGATTGGCAATAACCCCACAGGTGCCTGGTTTTCCGGGATCAATGTGAAGCGTCACAATCTCATACTCTTCGCGCTGGTGGGACTGATGGCGGGGTTGGCGGCGGTATTACTGACGTCTCGGCTTGGCAGCACACGGCCAACGCTGGCAATGGGGTGGGAGCTGGCTGCCGTCACCATGGCGGTGCTCGGCGGTGTCAATATTCTCGGTGGTTCCGGTAGCATGGGCGGGGTGATTATCGCCGCCTTCCTGATGGGACTTGTGACATTTGGTCTGAGTCTGCTGAATGTTCCGGGCATCGTGATGTCAATCATCATTGGCGTAATGCTGATTGTGGTGATTTCGCTCCCCATTATTGCCAGAAAGGTGATCAATCGACGATCGCTTTAATTTTCCTTCAGCTATGGCTGGCGATTTTGCCATACCCTCGCCCCTTTCGGGCGGGGTTCAATGAATGCATATGGCATAAACATTGGAAACTTGTAGTGGCCTGTTGACCAATGCCAGTAGCCGATGGGTTCCAGGATGATTTCTTGATAATCAAAAGCCTATCTTAAACAGCTAACCTAATATAATTGTATTTATATTAGGTCAGGACAACACCATTGAAAGCCTGTATCATGAGGATCTGCCTCAGATCCTCGGGTAAAAACGCCCCTGAGACCTGGAGAACAGAAAAAACGCCTAAAAAACAGGCGCTGGTACGTGAAATCTGACGCATAACTCCCCTGCTCTTTTGGCAGATTTCACGTAGCGCGATCGCCTTCTTAACGGACTAAAATTAAACAAAAATGACCGAAATGATCGTGGCCAATCCGCTGCTCGCGCAGTTCAGCGCCACCGACGATATTTCAGCAAAGCTGGCTTCCTTCGTCCGTGATCGTGAGGCGTTCTCTTCCAACACCTGGCGGCAGTTGCTCAGCGTGATGCGCATCAGCTGGCGATGGGCCGATGAAAACCATCGCTCTTTTCTACCCATGACAGCGGAAGACCTCCGGGATTATCTGTTGCATTTGCAGTCTATCGGGCGGGCGTCTTCCACCATCTCAACGCATGCTGCACTTATATCAATGTTACACCGTAACGCCGGGTTGGTGCCGCCTAACGTTTCTCCCGATGTCTTTCGAGTAGTTAAGAAAATTAATCGCGCTGCGGTGATTGCGGGTGAGCGCACCGGGCAGGCCGTTCCTTTTTGCCGACAGGATCTGAAAAAACTCGATGCAGCCTGGCTGGGTTCACCTCGGTTGCAGCAGTTACGCGATCTTGCCTTTATGCATGTGGCTTACAGTACGCTGCTGCGTCTCAGTGAATTATCGCGCCTGCGGGTACGCGATATTTCCCGCGCAGCTGACGGCCGAATTATTCTGGACGTGGCCTGGACAAAAACCATCGTTCAGTCTGGTGGCATCGTGAAGGCGTTGAGTACGCAGTCCAGCCAGCGCCTGACCGATTGGATTGTCGCGGCTGGACTGACCGGTGAACCGGATGCCATTATTTTTTGTCCTGTCCATCGTTCTAACCGGGTGACGAAACCGATTTTTTCACCGATGAGTACACCCTGCCTCGAGGAAATATTTCTTCGCGCCAGGGAAGCGGCGGGTGTGGCGGCCCTCAGCAGAACCAATAAAGGAAGGTATGCCGGATGGAGCGGCCACAGTGCCCGCGTCGGTGCAGCTCAGGATATGGCAAGAAAGGGGTTTTCAGTAGCGCAGATTATGCAGGAAGGCACCTGGACCCGGACAGAAACAGTCATGCGCTACATACGTATGGTTGAAGCACATAAAGGGGCGATGATCGGGCTGATGGAAGAAGACGAATGAGCCATGACAGCACTTTGTCCCATCATGTGTTGTAGGTAAATACGCTTGAGGATATGTTTAATAAACCCATTATTTTAAACATATCGCCCCAACATGTTTATGCTATCGACACGTTAAGCCTATATGTCGATAAAACCGCTTTTTTTAAACATGATAGCGTGACATGTTTATGGCATCGACATATTATGGCTATATGTCGATAAAAACGGTTTTTATAAACATATGCGCTGGAATCCCGAAATACCCTACAACAACCTTCCGGTCCTGCCTCCAGACCTCGAAAACATTGAGACACGCCGTGTTCTTAAGGCATGCATCAACGCACGTGCGGCGATCGCCGAACTGAAAACCGCAGGAGAACTGATTCCTGATCAGGGACTGCTGATAAATATCCTGCCAATGATGGAAGCAAAGGACTCTTCCCGCATTGAAAACATCGTGACAACAAGCGATCAGCTTTTTCAGTATGCGGATCGTGCAGAGAACGCTGATCCGGCCACAAAAGAAGCATTACGTTATCGTACTGCTTTGTACGATGGCTTTCTCCAGCTGGAAACGCACCCTCTTTGTACAAACACAGCGATAGCCATTTGCACCAAGCTGCGGTCTGTTCAGACGGATATCCGTAAAACACCCGGAACTGTATTGCGGGATCAAAACAACGATGTAGTGTACACGCCCCCGGTCGGTGAAACGGCAATTCGTGATTTACTGGCGAACTGGGAACGCTTCATACATGCTGAAGATGACATCGATCCGTTAATAAAAATGGCTATTTCACACTACCAATTCGAATGTATTCACCCTTTCCCCGACGGGAACGGGCGAACTGGGCGTATCGTGAATATTCTGTATCTGATTCAAACAGAATTGCTGTCATTACCCATTCTCTACCTTTCTCGATTTATCCTGGAAAGACGTGACGATTACTACACCTTATTACGTGGTGTGACCGCTGATGGCGACTGGGAATCCTGGATTCTCTTCATGCTGGAAGCGGTAGAGAAAACAGCCAGCTGGACAACGAAAAAAATAGCGATGGTTCGTGAGCTTATGGCTGAAGTAACTGAATATGTGCGCGAAAAATTGCCAAAAATATATACGCACGAACTCATGCAGGTACTCTTTGCACAGCCCTATTGCCGCATTGAAAATTTGGTTGAACGAGGCATAGCAAAACGCCAGACGGCTTCAATCTACCTTAAACAACTGGTTGAGATAGGCGTGCTGGAGGAGATAAGTTTGGGGCGAGAGAGGTTATATCTCAACACCCGGTTATTGACCGAGTTAAACCAGTAAACTGCAATTAACAGCGAACGTCTTCATTACCTCGTTAACTTGAAGGTTATCTTCCATATATTTTTTGAGGTCTCCTCAATACCGGTACGTCAGTGCCGGTAATGCAACAAATTAATGAATAAAATTCATAATCCCTATCCCGTTACCTGACATTATCTCACCGCTTAAACCCGTTAACATGCACCCCTCTCTTTGTCTCCAGACGGGTCACCATGCTTAATTTACAGGCACGAACGCAGTCAGCGACGGTTAACAAAAGCAGCCTGACATTTGTTCTTATTCTCAGCGCATTGATGGCTGTTACCTCCTTATCAACGGATATCTATCTTCCCGCCATGCCCCTGATGGCAAAAGATTTACAGGGCGATGCGGAACTCACCATTACAGGATTTTTAATCGGCTTTAGCATTGCACAGTTAATTTGGGGACCGATTAGCGATCGCTACGGACGCCGCCTGCCGCTATTCATCGGTATGGTTTTATTCGTGATAGGTTCTGTGGGTTGTGCGTTATCAACCGATATCGTGCAGATCGTCTTCTGGCGCGTCTTTCAGGCGTTAGGTGCCTGTACCGGTCCCATGCTGGCGCGTGCGATGATTCGCGATCTGTTTAGTCGCACGCGTGCCGCGCAAATGCTCTCGACCCTGATCATCATCATGGCAATAGCACCCATTGCCGGGCCTCTCCTGGGCGGACAAATGATTAAGGTCACGTCGTGGCATGCCATTTTCTGGCTGCTGGCACTGATCGGCACATTGATGTTGTTTTCGTTATTGTGGCTACCAGAAACGTTAGCTGAAGATAAACGTTCAGCAGCGTCCGTATCCAGCGCCTTTGGCAACTACTACGCCTTACTGACGAACGGCAAGTACATGCGCTTTACGCTCTGCGTGACGTTCTACTACATTGCCGCTTATGCCTTTATCACCGGATCCCCATTTGTTTACATCACCTGGTTTGGTGTTGACCCGCAGCATTACGGGTGGCTGTTTGCCGTTAATATCGTTGGATTGATGGCGGTGAGCATGGTGAACCGACGCCTGGTTCACCGCTTTCCATTGGAAGCCTTACTGAAAATTGCCGTATCCGTGGCAACCCTTGCCGCCATAGGGCTTGCTGTCGCAACCGGATTGGGTATTGGCGGGATGGGCATGATTGTGGGGACCGTGTTTGTCTTCTTCTCCATGAATGGCATCATCGCCGCAACGTCTACGGCTTGCGCACTGGATGCGGTTCCCAATGTTGCAGGCTCGGCATCAGCGTTGATGGGGTCGCTTCAGTACGGCAGTGGAATTGTCTCTTCACTATTACTGGCGCTGTTTAGCGATGGCACACCCTGGACCATGGGCTGGATCATTGCTGTGTTTACGCTAGCCAGCGCCTTGATAGTTCTGACAATTCAGGTGAAAAAATAATGTTTATTACTGCGCCCCGCTAAATTTAATTTATGAATTTAATTCATAGCGTTTATTCGGCAGGCGCAATTATCTTTTGAACCTGCCAGGTTAATCTGCCTGTTAATAGCGGTTTAAATATTCTTATCGAAGAAGGTATCTAACTTGCTCATCGCCTGGTCAACGTAGCGTGGTACCCAATAGGTTTCGATATGGGTGGCACCATCGATCAGGAACAGTTCTTTATTCTTTGTTCCTGTGGCCATTTTGAAGGCACTTTCGGTCATATAACGCGAGTCCGCTTTGGTTCCGGCCATCATCAACAGTGGTTGATTGATCAGATCCATATTGCTTTGCGCATCAAAGCTCATCAAATCAAGCAGGCTGCTGGTGGTATAGCGGAATGTTGAGTTCGGGTGAGCATGGGTTTTCCAGTAGTACTCGTAGCCCTGGCGGTAGAGATCGAACGGCAGTTTCGCGATCTGGTCATCTGTCAGGTTGGCATCGCCGGAGTAACTGACTTCACCGGTTGCGGCTTCTTTCGCGCGCGCATCGCTGGCCTGTTGCAGACGCGTCTGAATGGTGGAGATCTGTGAATCCTGATAACCATTGCGGCGCACACGGCCAGAGTCAAACATACTCAGCGTCGCCAGCGCTTTAAAACGCTTATCAGTCTGAGCAGCTTTTAATGAATAACCGCCACCACCACAGATGCCCAGCAAGCCAATGCGGGCGGTATCAACCCCAGGGTACTGGCTGATGTAGTCAGCCATGCCATGAATATCCTCGATGCGATTAGCGGGTTTATCAACGCTACGAGGCATACCCCCACTGGCACCCTGATAGGCCGCATCTGCGGTGATGGTGATGTATCCGTGTTCGGCCAGACGTTGTGCATACAACCCGGCAACCTGCTCTTTTACGCCACCATTTGGGTGGGCAACCACAATCGCCGGATATTTTTTCGCGGGATCGTAATTGGCTGGCGTATAGACATTCGCGGCAATTTGAATGCCGTGGAGATCGTATTTGACCGGATGGATATTGACCTGCCCCTAGACATTCGCGGTGATGGCACCGTCATACACGAGGGTGAACGGATTCTTTTTGTAATCAGCCGCCTGCACGGAGGCGACGCTGGCCATAGCGGTAAGCAGCATTGCATTTAACAGCGTGAATTTCATGGTATCTCCCGTTTGTCTGGCTCGTGAAAGCAAATATACGCGGCCAGATTAGGGAGGAACGGCTGTCAGCATGGTGACGGGTGAATAACATTTTTGTCAGGAAAGCGTCAGCGTGATGTTGGCAAGTCAGGGGCAGAATGGCCCCAGTTTATATTCAAGAGGAAAAAGCGTTATGCGCCTGTTGTTGGTCGAAGATGAAGAAAAAACATCAACCTATCTTCGTCGCGCTTTGGGCGAGTCCGGGTTCACGGTGGATGTCTCGGCGAATGGTGCTGAAGGGTTGCATTACGCGCTGGAGTTCGATTACGACGCGATCATCCTTGATGTCATGCTACCAGGAATGGATGGTTATCGGGTACTGGAAGGTATGCGCTCCAGCAAACAGACGCCGGTGTTGATGTTATCTGCACGGGGATCGGTTGATGAACGCGTCAAAGGGTTACGGCTTGGGGCAGATGATTATCTCCCCAAACCCTTCTCGCTGATTGAGTTGGTCGCCCGCATTCAGGCACTGGTTCGTCGCCGCTCAACCGATGGCGCGGATATCACACAACTGCATATTCATGATTTGCAGGTAGACCTGCTGTCCAGACGGGTAAGTCGCGCGGGTATCCGGCTGGAACTGACAGCGAAAGAGTTTGCCTTGCTGAGTCTGCTGGCCCGCCATCAGGGGGAAATTTTGTCGAAGATGATGATCGCTGAACAGGTATGGGACATGAATTTTGACAGCGACGCCAACGTGGTTGAGGTCGCGATAAAACGCTTACGCGCCAAAGTTGATACCCCGTTTGAGGTCAGGTTACTGCATACCGTGCGCGGGATGGGGTATGTCCTTGAAGTCAGACCGGAAGATCAGCATGGTTAAGCGATCTATCTCGGTACATCTGGCATTGATGTTTGCGTTATCCGCGCTGTTGATTGTCACCGGGATCGGCATTTTGTTGCGCGGCTCGTTGCATGACTCGCTGCAAAAACAGATGCACAACGAACTGTTGTTCCGGCAATCATTAATGAGTCCGTGGAACACAGCGCGAACCTCAGCGAATGACTGGTCTACGCTGGCGAATAAATTCACCGTGTTAGCCAACTCTGAGGGGGAGCGTGTGCGCTACTGGATAGTCAGCGCCGACCCGCGCTTCAACGTCGGCGGCGCGCCACCGGTGGGGGTTCAGTGGTCGTCTTTGCAGGAAGGTTTTAACAAGATGCCCGGTGCATCAGACGGCGTCTGCTCGCTTTTCCTGTTGGTCAAAACCATCCCTGCCAATGGCGAACGACCAGCGTTGCGCTTTATCGTCGCCATCGACTCCACACCGTACATGGGCACACTGGATGCCTTTACTCGCACGCTATTGATGATTGCCATAGTGGGTGTGTTGATCGTTGCGTTACTGGGCTATGGCGTCTCAAAAATTGGTCTGCGGCCGGTGGGCACGCTGGGCAAACAGGCGCAACTGCTCGCACCGGGCGATCATGGTCAACGGCTGGATACCACCGCTTTACCCGGAGAATTACAGCAGTTGGCTGCATCATTTAACGGTGTCCTGGAACGACAGGAGATTGCCTGGCGACAGCTCGAAAGCTTTAACGCGGACGTCGCGCATGAACTCCGCACGCCGCTCACCAACCTGATTGGTCAAACGCAATTGGGTTTATCACGTCGACGTTCACAGGATGAGTTGGAAGAGTTATTGGGTTCCAACCTTGAAGAGCTTGAGCGGATGACATCCATCGTTAATGACATGCTGTTTCTGTCCCATGCGCACGCCGGTGAACATGCAGCTCAGCTCACGCAGGTCTCACTACGCGAAGAGACGTTGAAAACAGCTGAATATGTCGAACCCTCATTTGCGGAAAAACAGCTTTCTCTGGCAGTACAGGGTGATGTCAGGATCGATATTGATCGGCGGTTATTTCACCGTTCGCTGGCTAATCTCCTGGAGAATAGCGCAAGGCATGCGCCAGACAACAGTCAGGTGACCGTTCAGTTAAGCGAGAACAATAATCAGGCCCGTGTTGCGGTTTCCAACCCGGGTGATCCCATCGCACCGGAGCAGTAGCATCGGCTTTTTGAACGCTTTTATCGGGTTGACTCCTCTCGCACCCGCAGCGATACCCATCACGGGCTGGGCCTGTCGATCGTCCGTGCCGTGGCAATTATGCACCGGGGGGAGGTCTTTGCGTACAGTGAAAGCGGCATCAATACCTTTGGGCTGACCTTTGCCAGGCAACCGGATACGGAGCGAAGCGCTATTCCACCCACGGGTCGCCCAACTGACAAAATTGTCAGGGAAGCGTCAGTCTGATGACATTTCACCCTCGTTAGAATCATGGCTGGTTCTCCCCTTCATCAATGAAAAGGACGCTCAGCATGACCGGAAAAATACGTTACCTCGGGCTATTACTGCCCCTCTTCACTTTTGCGTCTTCGGCTGAGACGCAAAGTTTGTCCCCCGCAGGCAGTCAAAACGCGTTATATGGACCCGCGGACAACTTTACCGGGCGAGTCCGGGTTGATCCGTTATTCAAACCCGATAAGGACATCAATGTTTCGGCGGCGTATGTCACCTTTGAACCTGGTGCTCGTTCCGCTTGGCATACGCATCCGGCAGGCCAGCGACTGATCGTGACCGCTGGTGTGGGGCTGACGCAGCAGGAAGGCCAACCGGTACAGATCATTCGTGCGGGTGATGTCGTGTCATGCCCGCCTGGCGTCAAACACTGGCATGGTGCCGCCGCTGGCAGTGCCATGACACACCTGGCGATCACCGGGAATGTCAATGGCAGCAACGTTAACTGGATGGAGAAGGTGACTGATGAACAATACCACGCCCATTAAAGTATTGACCGCGGCGGTGTTGCTGATGCTGGGTAGCAGTCTCACGGTGCATGCTGCGCCAGTGACGACCGGGCAGCAGGAACACACCGTGTCATCCACGTTGTCGGCAAGCCAACAGGCCATTCCGTTAATTGCCGCGTATATGGCAACCAGCCAGATGGAAAAGCTGAATACTGCGCTGAATCAGGGGCTTGACGCAGGATTAACGGTTAACGAAATCAAAGAAGTTTTGGTTCAGCTGTATGCCTATACCGGCTTTCCGCGCAGCTTAAATGCGTTAAATGCCCTGATGAAGGTGGTTGAAGCGCGTCAACAACGCGGAATCCACGATATCAAGGGTAACGAGCCAACCACACCGATTCCGGTCGGGGATGAACTTCGCCGGGTGGGTATCGCTAACCAGACCAAAATCTCTGGTGCCCCCGTCCAGGGGCCATTGTTTGATTTCGCGCCAGTGATTAATCAGTACCTGCAAACCCATTTGTTCGGGGACATTTTTGCCCGTGACAACCTCGACTGGCAAAGCCGCGAACTGGCAACCGTCGGAGCACTAGCCGCCACCCCTGGCGTTGAAGCTCAGTTGTTATCTCATATGCGCGCCAGCCAGCGCGTCGGCCTGACGGCAGGACAACTGCGGCAGCTGGTGCAGATCCTGCGTGAACACGGCGAACAAGATGCAGCCATGCGGGCTGAGCATGCGCTGCAACAGGCACGGATTGATCCGTGATCCGCAGCAACCCTTCACAGAGGAGATAACCTTGAAGACCCTTTTAACCACGCTGCTGATGTGCATCATGGCTCAGTCCGTGCAGGCCGAGCCACTCGTTATTCAGGAGCAAGGAAGTTTTGCCGCTGGTGGCAGCGTTATCACCGCTCCTGCCAAATTTGAGACGAAAAATCCGCTGGATTCTGCCGGTCAAACTTATCATGGCGATCACGCGCAAGTGTTCTACCAAATCCCGGTAAAACCCCACAAATACCCAATTGTCATGCTGCATGGCGCGGGACAGTTCTCCCGGACCTGGGAAACGACGCCGGATGGTCGCGAAGGCTTCCAGAATATTTTTCTACGTCGCGGTTTTTCAACTTATCTGGTTGATCAGCCCCGTCGGGGAGGCGCTGGCCGCAGCACTGTCGCAGGCACCATCGCACCCAAGCCGGATGAGCAGATGTGGTTTAATCAGTTTCGCCTTGGTGTCTGGCCCAACTATTTTCCAGGCGTTCAGTTCTCTCACGACAAAGCGGCCCTGAATCAGTATTTCCGCCAGATGACGCCGAACACCGGGTCATTTGATGTCAATGTTATTTCTGACGCCATGTCAGCTGTGGTTGATAAATCCGGTCCGGCTATCCTCTTCACCCACTCTCAGGGGGGTGGTCCTGGCTGGTATACCGCGATGAAAAACCACAAGGTGAAAGCCATTGTGGCTTTTGAACCGGGTAGCGGCTTTGTTTTCCCCGCGCAAGAGCTGCCCGCCCCAATGCCGAGTGCCTTCGATACGTTGAAAGGTGAACCCGTGCCAATGGCACAGTTTATGGCGCTGACCAAAATCCCCATTAGAAAAGAACATGAGTTTCAGCGTTTGGCTGACTAATTATAAAATCACGCGACACCCGCCAGGATGTAATGAGGGTGGCATAGCTAACGATGCCGATCAGCATAATTATCACTATGGGTTGGTTCTTTTACCGGCCGCGCTATCGGCAAAACAACCAACTTATTTCACGCCTTCACTGGCATCGGTTTAGTTGATTGGTGGCTGTGGACAGTGGAGAATGGAAAGCCAATAAATGCGCGTTAATAATATTTAAGAATGCCGCTACGTGAACTTTTTTCTCTTTGCATTTCCCTTGTCGGCATGATGATCTCTCCCTTCAATACTTCACAGCTCATCGTATAGATACTCGAACCATCGTGAAAATCCAGGTAGCCGGTGAACCATTCTGCGCTTACAGGAAAGTGAGTACCAAAATCGAAAATTTTTTCCGCATTCAACTCAGGATCAACCAGCTTTATCTGTTGCAGTAGCAGACGGTCATCGGTAACCGACCATTCTGCCACATACCCGCGCCAGCAGGCGGTGATTACTGGATGAAAACTGATGTTTTTGCTCTTCAAATAACCGTCCAGTGGATAATTAAGAAGATAATACTTTTCTGACCCGATCGTAATCTTTTCTCTGATCTGAGCTGTCATATCATTTCGTCTCCTCGAAAATATTTTCCATGCCAGAGTTATAATTCGTGCATATCAGCGTGCCACTTTCATCATTAATTAGCCAGGCGTAATCACTGGCTTCATCATCGTTAGATATGACCACGCAGACAAAATCATTGATTTTTTCAATCGTCTTGTCCTGTTGATTCAGATGTTGTCTGAGGCTGGACATTGAACGCGGTTTTTCTATATGTTTGCTCAAGCCCGGATACATACTAAATCTTGCGATATGCTTCAATACCATATCTACCGTAAGGCCAGACTGGCTGAAGAAACGCCTGTCTACACTCCAACAAAGATCGACACCACCAAATTCATCCATAAATTCGTCGGATACCATATCCAGCATATAATGCGGTTTTGGAACGTCGCTGAGTCGCCAGGGTAAATATCTTCTGTTGTTTTTTATTCGAAAGATCGTTTTTTCAGGGGGCGTAACAAGCCAGTACGTGACTTCCTTGCGGCGGAAAGGGGTATTGTCAGGTTCTGGTTCTTTCCTCTAAATGTGGCAATTTTTGTGTATTTTCAGGAGGTTTAAAGCTGCATTTTTCTCCCTGAATTGGATAGCGAATGCATCACACCCTGGACTCTCTTTGAAAGGAATGAATCCAGATCCTGCACAACGAGCATCAGCAGCACGGTCAAAATCGTAGTCATATTCTTCGAAATCTTCGAAAAGAAATTCCGGATCGACCAGAAGGTAACTATAAGGTTCAGATGTCAATTTATCACTACTGGGTTTCATATCCCGATTTCCTCTCCCTGTCAGGTTTACCTTGAGTCAGAGACGGCTATATTTAAATGCTATTTCTTATCCTCAGAAGAGGACAACACTTTTTGCAATCTCTCATAATTTGCTCTAAATAACGGATCTTTCAGTTTAATCTCTATCAGGCTGTTCAGATCGGTCGTGGCATTTTCAATAAGCGGGGGCTGGTCTTGATTCTGGTTTCGGCTAATGTCGGCTAAAACGTCGTTGATCGTTTTCCGAAAATCCAGTCTTGGTCGCGCATCAGACTTCTGTACTGATGCACCAGATGTTGGTGCCTGCAATCGGGATGGATTGCGCTTATTGCTTTTATATCCGCAATCCGGAAAGTTTGAACAGGAATGAAATTCTCCATATGGACCAGAGCGCAGCACCATGACACCCTGTTTACAGAGCGGGCAACTCTCTTCCTGAATCGCTCTCCCATCGACGTCAGTAATCGTAATTTTCCCGTCCTGTCTGAGTTCACGCAGAAAACTGGAATTTTTCCCTTTCACGGTAAACATTGCCACACTGCGTCGCGCACGGGTCATGGCGACATAAAACAACCGGCGTTCTTCACCCAGCGGAAATTTATCGCCATCAGGCATGGCCATAGCGAGGATGGGGTCATCAGTACGCGTGTTAGGAAAGCTACGTCCCCGCGAGATACTGATCATTTCTGGCAGGATCACGTAGTCAGCTTCACTGCCTTTGGAACGATGGATAGTCAGAAATGACACATTGACCCAGTGATCGAATCGGCCTACTCGTGACGGTAGGTATTGGCGATCGCTGTTATAGCGTCCAAGGATGAAGACGGACACCTTACCGTCGCGGCCTGGAGGGATTGAGCCATCACGTACCTTTTCCGCCAGTGTCATAACAAACTGATCGACTGCATCGGCCAGCTTATCTTTGCTGTCTGCCTGGAATGCCTGAAGCACCGGACCATGAGCCGGTGTGGCAGAATGAACCGATTTAGCAATCTGCGCCGGATTTTTAGCGATGAAGGTGCTGGATATATCGCACAATGTCTGCGGACAGCGGAATGTTTGCTCAAGTTTCAACACCTGCCCGTGGCCGAACCACTGTTTAAAACCGGTCATTACCGAAACATCGGCACCTGCAAATCGGTTGATAGACTGCCAGTCGTCGCCCACCGCGAAGAGAAATCTGTGCGGTTTTTGCACCAACGCACGGCACAAACGCGCTCGTGCACGCGAGGCGTCCTGGAACTCATCAGCCATCACCAGTTCATAGGGGGCTACGTAGCGACCACTCTCCAGATGGCTTGCCGCCAGATTGAGCATATCCTCGAAATCGATACTCCCTTCCGCCCTTAACGCTGAGTCCCATGCTGCAAGGATAGGTTCAACAATATCCAGGAACATTTGATAGCGATTAACGAATGTGCCTCCCGGTAAATCTTTCAGCCGGTGGCGTAATACGTTTATGCTCAGAGAATTACTTTTTACATGACTGATGAACGTCCGCACTAATCCAACCAGTTCCACGGATTCCATTGGCTTCTGCCCTTTCGGAGGAATTGGCCGGTCCGGATTAGGGTCAAGAATTATCCCGAGAGAGGTAAGTTTGCTTGCAAGGCGCTGTAAATCGTTACCCTGGCGCAGGCCGTACGAGGTGGTTTCAAACAGCGATGTGCCCCTGTCATAGTGCAACTGTCGCTTCCAGTGGACACCATCCAGATAGCCTTCGAAATTGTCGGGAGGTAAACCCTGGGCGTTTAGGGCGAAATGTTCGTGGTAAAGCTCCAACTCGGGGTAATAGAAATCCGGCCTATACTGGCGATGGTCTTCATCAGCGGTCTCATATTGGTAACTGCCTTCGTAGTAGTATTCGACCCCCTGATAGAAAAGCCAGTCAGCTATCATTTTTTCTTCCAGGCTCTTTACTGTCTCGCCATTGGCGGTGCGCAACCGCCCTGTCCCCTGAGCATCCCATGAGTCAACGATGTCAGCTCCGCCCGGTGCTGGCAGGCAGCGACATACTTCATCTTTCACCGGATCCCTTCAGATAACGTACCGCCCTATCGGTACTGAGATGAGGGAAGTGCAATGGATAAGCTGTTATACGGTGTCGCCTATTATCGTGAATATATGCCGGTAGAACGGCTGGATGAGGACATCCGTCTGATGAAAGCGGCCGGTATAAACGTGGTACGTATCGCGGAGAGCACCTGGAGCAGCTACGAGCGCCGGGACGGCGAGTTTGATTTTTCCAGCGTGCTGACCGTGCTCGAACGGATGTATGCCAACCAGATTGCCGTCATTATTGGCACCCCCACGTATGCGATACCCGTCTGGCTTGCCAAAAAGCACCCTTCCGTCATGGCCACAACGCCTCTGGGGGTGAACAAATATGGTCATCGGCAGAAAATGGATATTACCAGCCCAATCTATCTGCGTTATGCCGAACGTATCATCCGCGCGTTACTCGCCGCGACCGCCAACCACCCGGCGGTGATTGGCTATCAGATTGATAATGAATCGAAGTACTACGACACCTGCGGTGAACACGTACAGCGGGATTTTGTCGGGCATCTGAAACAACGTTTCGGCGGCGACCTGGAAAAACTCAACGCGGAATATGGTCTTAACTACTGGAGCAACCGGATTGATGCCTGGGAAGACTTCCCGCCGCTGGAGAGCACCATCAACGCCAGCCTTGGCGCGGCATTTCAGCAGTATCAGCGCCAGCTGGTGACTGATTTTCTCACCTGGCAGGCGCAGCTGGTCAGCGAATATCGTTTGCCCGATCAGTTCATCACGCACAACTTCGATTTCGAATGGCGCACATGGTCCTGGGGTATGCGTGGCGAGGTCGACCACTTTGCGGCATCATCCGCCCTCGATATCACCGGCGTCGATATTTATCACCCCAGTCAGCATCAGCTTACGGGTGCAGAAATTGCCTTCTGCGGCGACATTGCGCGCACCACAAAAGACAGCAATTACCTGGTGCTGGAAACTCAGGCTCAGGCATTTAAAAACTGGACGCCCTATCCGGGGCAATTGCGCTTGCAGGCCTTCAGCCATATTGCCTCGGGCGCAGCGATGATCGGCTACTGGCACTGGCACTCGCTGCATAATGCCTATGAGACATACTGGAAAGGTTTACTCAGCCACGACCTGCAACCCAATCCGGTGTATGACGAGGCTAAGCAGATTGGACAGGCGCTGGCGCGCTTATCGCCTCAGTTAACCGGGCTGAAAAAACAAAATCGGGTGGCCATCATCGTCAGTAATGATTCGCTGACGGCGATTGACTGGCATCCCTGGCAGGGGCACCAGTTTGGTCGCTCTAAAGAGCATCAATATAACGACCTGCTGCGCAGCTTCTATGACACGCTGTATCGTCTGAACATTGAGGTCGATATTCTCACCGTTGATGATCCGCGCCTGTCCCGCTATCAGTTGCTGGTTGCGCCCCTGCTCTACGCGGTTTCTGATGCATCGCTTCAGCGGCTAAATCAATTCGTCGCCGATGGCGGTCATATTCTGTATTCCTTCAAATCAGGCTTTGCCAATGAACATCTGAAGGTGCGTCATGAACGTCAGCCTGCGGTTATCCGTGAAAGCGTGGGGGCCAGCTATCAGCTGTTTGTTGAACCCCATGATGTCACCCTGCAATCCGACGTGCTGAACATCCCACCCGCTTTCGCTGCCGTCAGCCACTGGATGGAGTTGCTGGAGACTGATGGGCCGGATACAGAAGTCTGGGCGCGCTATCAGCATCCCTACTGGAAAAAATATGCCGCCATTGTGCATAAACGGCACGGTGCAGGTACGGCAACCTACGTGGGCTGCAACATAAGCGAAAACGCACTGGAAAGCGTGCTGACGCACTTACAACAACGACTTGAACTGAGCGCGGAGGCGGAACTTCACCGTTTTCCGCTTATCGTAAAGCGCGCCGTCAATCGCGCGGGCCATACCCTCCTCTTCTATTTCAATTATTCCAGTGCGTCTGTGGACGTCACGCTGACGTTCCACGCCGGGCGGGAATTAGTGAGCGATCAGCGCTATCAGCAGGGCAACACGCTGACGCTGGCTGACTGGGGAGTGGCGATTTTTGAACTGGAGAACGCGTGATGACACAACCTTCTGCTCATGAAGATCTGCAACGCATCGGCATCCGTGAACGCCTGGCTTTTGGCGTCGGCGACTACGGGACTAACCTGACCTATACGCTGATGGTGACCTTCCTGGCGTATTTTTACACTGACGTGGTGGGCATGTCGGCGCTATTAATTGGCTCACTGATGTTTTTCGCCCGTGTGCTGGATGGCGTCATCTGTATTTTCGTCGGCATTCGCATTGATAAAACCCGCTCGCGGATGGGTAAAGCGCGTCCGTGGGTGCTCTGGACGGCCATTCCCTTTGGGCTGTCGGCATTTTTAATGTCAACGGTCCCGGACGTTAGCGACGGCCTGAAAGTCGCTTATGTCTGCATCACCTATCTGCTGGCGAATATTTTCTTCACCGCGAACAACATCGCCTATGGCTCACTGCTGGCGCTTATCACCCGGGATAACTATCAGCGCGGCATTCTCAGCGTTTTCCGCAAAGGACTCTCGACCTGTGGATCCCTGACCGTGGGGGTTTTCACCCTGCCACTCGTCGCCTTTTTTGGTAACAGCAGAACGTCCTGGATTATCGTCTTCGCGATATTAGGTTTTTTCACGGCGCTGTTTCTGTTGCTGACCGCACTGGGAACGCGTGAACGCGTGGAGCCGGTGAGCAAAGACAACAGCAGGCGCATCAACGCCCGGCAGGTGGTGCATTCGATGCTGGCAAACCGCTACTGGTTAATCATCTTCTTTTATCTGCTCATCACCTTTACCAGCCTGACGGCGCTCTCCGCCGTCGGGGTTTATTACTCGAAGTATATTTTGTCTGACGTTTCACTGATTGCCTACATCAGCATGGCGCAATATATACCGGGCCTGCTGACCCTGATGGTGATTCCTCTGCTGTTGAAAAAAATGGGTAAGCGACGTCTGGCCGTGCTGGGATTACTGGTGTGCTGCGTGGCTTATCTGATCCCACTGATCAACAAACAGGAGGCGCTTTTTGTCATTGTCTCCACGGCGGTGCGCAGCGTGGGTTTCTGCGGCATTGGCGCCACCATGTTTGCGCTACTGGCCGACACCATCGATTACGGCGAATGGCGAACCGGTTTGCGCATTGAGGGGATCCTGTTCAGCGCGGGAACGCTGGGACAGACGCTGGGTATGGGGCTGGGTACGGCCAGCGTCGGCTGGATACTGGGCGCGGCGGGTTTTGTCAGCGGCGGCAATACACCGCAGCCCGCCGCAGTGATACAGACCATTGAGTTTCTGTTCATTCTCTTTCCCTTGCTGCTCGCCTTAATCAATCTGACCCTGCTCTGGTTTTATAAGCTGGATGATTTTTACCCGACGGTTGCCCATGATTTATCGGCAGGTCGTTACCAGCAGGCTAAAACATCCACGCTTTCTTCCGCTACGGACCGATGGCAAAGTCAGGAGTGAGGTTCACCTCAAATCTGACAGGCAACGCCAGCCTGAAACTGGCGTTGCCGTTATACTTCCCGCAATTCAACCACGGGATGGGTGCTGATGGCAGAGCTGAACGACGCAGAAATGGTGAACTTTTCACCTCTGATGAGGAGTTTCACCTTTAATGCATTTATGGTGTCCGGGTTTACCCCGATAAGTCCTGGCAGCAGGCTCGATTATTTCATTCATCGCCCTAATGGCATGAAAGGTTATATGCTCAACCTGACGCTAAACGGGAAAGGCGTCATTCACCACGCGGAGGGGGAGTTTCACTGTCAGGCAGACGAAATGCTGCTGTTTCCTCCCGGCGTTCTCCACCATTACGGCCGCGCCAGGGAAAGCCCTGGCTGGGATCATCTATGGATCTATTTCATCCCTCGTCCTTACTGGATTGACTGGCTGCACTGGGACCGTGCCGAAGGAAAAATTGGCCGAATGCAACTGACAAACGCGGCCGACAGCCAGCAGATGGCGCACTGGTTTAAAGACGTTATCCGCTGGAATGCGGCATCAGATCCACTTGCCGAAGCCATGGCAATGAACACGCTGGAGCGCATTATTCTGCAACTGTTCCAGCGCCAGCCTGCCAGCAATCGCCATAACCGCGATCCGCGCATCCAGACGGTGTGCCATTATCTCAATGAGCATCTCGCTGAAGATATCCGGGTTGAAGATCTGGCGAGAATGACCTTTATCTCCTCGTCGCGTCTGGCCCATATTTTCAGAAAAGAAATGGGCAATACCATTTATGGCTGGCGTGAAAGTCAGCGCATTTCCCGCGCCTGTGATTTGTTGCAGCAGACACAGCTTTCAATAACGCAGATTGCGCGCGCAGTCGGGTACGAGGATCCGCTCTATTTTTCGCGGATATTCAGTCAGCATCACCAGCTGAGTCCGCGCGAATATCGTAAGAAGTTTGAACGTATGCCGATGTTTTAAATCTGCGTGTATTCAGCGGTTTTTATAAGGAATTTGCTTCTGATGTCGGATTCAGACCACTATTTCGAACGCATTGAGACCACCCCGGACGCGGACTACATGTTGCGCGCCCGCGAGGGGGTTCCGCATAACGGGGTTTACATCAGGCCGCATGTTCATCTGGAACACGAGATCATGTGGTTTCATCGTTCCAGCGGTTTTTTTACCATCGGCAGTGAAAAGTTCCGCATCACCGACAAGACGCTGGTATTTGTTTCCTCCATGATCCTGCATGATATGGAACTGGCTTTTACGCCCGACCATGAGCGTTTTCTTTTCCAGTTCGATCATGCCGTACTCAACAGGCTGAAGTTCCCGTTTCCTGACCCTCGCCCACTTGACGGTTTCGTGCTGCGTCTGAATGAGCGGGATGCGGAAAGGCTGCAATGTGTTTTTAGCTGGTTTACTGAACTGCATGATGAGCCTTTTACGTCGGGTGAAGCGGATTCGCTTTTGATCCTGCTGCTGAACACCGTCTATTCACATGCACAGCGGGCAGACAAGGTGCGGGTGAATCAGGCAAATAACAGCACGTTCGATAATATTATCGACTTTGTCGTAAAAACTGAGCGGAATAAAACCTTTAGCATCTCACTGAATGACGCGGCTGCTCTGTGCAGGCTTTCACCCAGCCACTTTTCCCGATCGTTTAAAAAAATAATGCAACTGAGCTTTAAAGATTATCTGCTCAGGAAAAAGCTGGCACTTTCTGCCGAGCTGCTGAGGAACACCGAGCTAAGCATCACGGACATTGCCTATCAGTGCGAGTTTACGGACAGCGCATACTATTGCTTTAAATTCAGAACGTTAATGGGCGTGACGCCGAAAAAGTTCAGAATGAACAGCCGTTCGACCCGGCAGCTTTCTACAAAACATGACGCCATCCCCTCTGACGCCGGTTTACCGCGTACGGAGAGCGACGTTTTACAGAAAGAGTGATCCAGGCTTCAGCAGAAGAGCAGAAAAATTATATAAATCCCCTTCTCCTCTACATTCCGACGCGCTGATAAAGCTTATTTTTGATACCGAAACGATAATTTGCTGCCCCGGCAAAACAATAAAATCCAAAGGTATCAATATGTCAGCACTCACCGTTAAAGAGAAAATTGGCTATGGGCTTGGTGATGGCGCGTCGAACATCATCTGGCAGACCATCATGCTTTTCATGGCGTATTTTTATACCGACATTTACGGCCTGAGCGCCTTTCATATGGGAACCATGTTTCTGGTCGTCCGTATTGTCGATGCCTTCTTTGATGTTTACGTCGGTTTTATTGCCGACCATACCGCGACCCGGCACGGCCAGTTTCGACCTTATCTGCTGTGGTTCTCCTTGCCTTTTGGGGTATTGGGCGCATTGACCTTTTTCACCCCGGATATCGGAGAAACGGGCAAAGTGGTTTATGCCTATGTCTCTTACACCGCGCTTTCATTGCTCTACACGCTGGTGAACGTTCCCTACTGCGCGATGATTAATAATCTGTCTAAGAGTCCCGAAGAACGTGTGTCCATGCAGTCTTACCGTTTTGCATTTGCCGCCATTGGCGGGATTATTGTCTCGATGATCGCGTTGCCGCTAACCAGAATATTAGGCGGTGGCAATTTGCAGCACGGCTATTTTTATTCGATGTTATTGATGGGCGGAGTCAGCACCCTGATGTTTTATCTCTGTTTCGCGCTCACGCGTGAACGTTACAGCCGCCCGGTGGAAAAAGGCCAGCGGTTTAGTAGCGTACTTGTCGGGCTGCGTCAGCTGGCGTCCGACCAGAACTGGAGAAGTCTGTTTATATTAAACGTTGTGAATCTGACCGCGGGTATTCTTAAGACCGGTGGTGCCATGTATTTCGTTACCTATTATCTGCAAAGTCCCGGACTGGTCAGCATGGTCCTGACCATTATTCTGGGTGCAAAACTTATCGGTTCGATGTTTACCACTCTCCTGTATGGAAAATCAGAACGCCTGAAAGCCTACAAGGGGGCGATGACATTACAGGCCGCGATCATGATGGGGTTATTCTTCATCCCTTCGGAGCATATTTACATTATCTGCGCCGTCATTGGCATCATTCATTTTATTAATTCCACGGCCACACCGCTGCAATGGAGTTTACTGAGCGATATTATCGATAATATAGAAAAGAAAGCAGGAAAATCATTCAGTGGCCTCGTGTTTTCAACCAATCTCTTTGCGATAAAAGTCGGTATTGCGATTGGTGGGGCATTAATCGGCTGGATGCTGACCATGGGCGGCTATGTTGGCAATGTAGCGGTACAGACGGACAGCGCAACGCTCTGCATCCGGCTGATCTTCACCATTATTCCGGCGCTGCTGCTGCTCAGCCTGATCTACATTCTGCGTAAATATAATCTCGACAACGCCCCCACGGATCTGAACGCAGATGCGGCTGCCTCCCGGTCTGAAGCAAAAGGAGAAGCACAATGACCAAAATTACCAACCCTATCCTGCCAGGTTTTAACCCGGACCCATCGATCATCTTTGCTAACGGCGCATTCTATATCGCCACCTCTACCTTTGAGTGGTTTCCGGGGGTTTGTTTATACAAATCCTTTGATTTGAAGAACTGGAAGTTAATTTCCTTTCCATTAAACCGCATCAGTCAGCTTGATATGACCGGGAACCCGGATTCCGGCGGGATTTTCGCTCCCTGTCTCAGCGTTTCAGACGGTGTTTTTTATCTGGTCTATACCGATGTCAAAAATCTGACCGGACGCTTCTGGGATGTGAACAATTATGTCGTTACCACGCGTGATATTGAAGGTGACTGGTCCGAGCCTGACTACCTGAATAGCCGCGGCATTGATCCCTCCCTGTTCCATAAAAGTGATGGGACAAAGTGGCTTGTCAGCATGGAACTGAGCTACCGGGACGGCGGGAAGCCGGGCTTTCCTCAGTGGAACGGGATCATTATTCAGCAATACGATGAAAAACGCCGCCAGCTGACTGGCGACTGCCACAAAATTTATGCAGGGAGTGAGCTGGGGACGACGGAAGGCCCTCACCTTTATGAACATGACGGCTGGTTTTACCTGCTTACCGCCGAAGGCGGCACGTTTTACAACCATGGCGTGACCCTGGCGCGCTCGCGCGCGCTGCTGGGACCTTACGAGACAGATCCGCTGGGGCAGATGATGACGTCGCGCTATGACTGTCGCCTTCCCCTCCAGCGCACCGGCCATGCCGATCTGGTCCGGGCAGCGACGGGAGAATGGTTTATGGTGCATCTCTGTGGCAGACCGCTGCCGGCGCGTGGCAGAAGCCCAATGGGCAGAGAAACGGCGATTCAGAAGGTTTACTGGAACCAGGATGGCTGGCTCCGGCTGATTAACGAAAGCACCGTGCCGGATCTGGAGGTTTATAGCGAGCTGGCGGAGCAACCCTGGTCTGAAACGGGGGGCGCTGACCTGCGTGCTGATTTTGATACCCCATCACTACCGCTGGAGTTGCAGAGCCTGCGTCTCCCTTTATCGGATAAAGTCTGCGACCTCCATTCGAGAAAAGGATGGTTGCGCCTGTTTGGCCGGGAGTCACTGAGTTCACACCATCATCAGAGCCTGATCGCCCGGCGGCAGACTGATTTTGCTTTTACAGCACAGACCTGTGTGGAGTTCCATCCCCGTTCTTTCCAGCATATGGCGGGTCTGGTCTGCTTTTATGATACGACAAACTATCTCTATCTTTATCTGACGCTTAATGCCCAGGGCCAACGCAGCATTAATCTGATGATTAACGATCTCAACCGCTTCAGTGAACCAACCGGCGACGGGATCGTGGTTCAGGGGCATGGGCCGGTTTATCTGAAAGTTGAGGTAAACCATGATGCCGCCTTCTTTTATTACTCCCTCGATGAACAAGAGTGGCACAGGGTCGGAGGTTACGTCGAATACAGCAAACTATCCGACGAATACTTCAAAGAGCGTGGGTTTGAGCGATTCACCGGGGCGTTTGTCGGGATCTGCTGCCAGGACTTTACCGGGGAGAATATGTATGCGGATTTCGATTATTTTGCCTATCACGCCGGGCCGGAAGAGGAATAATTCGACGCAGCGGCGCCCTGTTGAGGTAAAAAGTTCATCGCTATTTTTGCAAAAGTAAAACGATCGGTTTACTTTTACAGAATGAATAAAAAACAGGATATCCTTCAGGCGGCCGAGCGGTTGTTCTACCTCAACGGTTTTCACGCCACCAGTACCGACCGCATTTGCAGTGAGGCGGGTGTCTCTACCCGCACGCTGTATCGCTATTTTCCCTCGCGCGAAGCGCTGACCTGGGCGGTGATGGACGCGCGCAGCGATCGCTTCTTCGCTGCCCTGCTCGCCCCTGAAGATCCGCAGGCGATAAACCAGCTTTTTGATGTGATGAGCCGCTGGATGACAGAACACGGCACCAGAGGCTGTTTTTTTCTCAAAGCCTGGGGGGAGTATGCCGCAATGGATGCCACGCTGGCGGACAAGGCGATGGCATACCGCCACGCGATGCGCGCCTATATCGCCCGCTGCGTTGGTCAACCGAATACCGCGCTGACGGACGCTATCTGGCTGCTGTTTGAGGGCGTGCTGACCACGTCGCTGATCCTCGGGGCAGTTGCTGCCTGTGAGGCAGGTAAAATGGCCGCGCTTCAACTGCTCAGCGGCAGGGATGATGGATGAGATCTTCTGTCATACTGGGTCTGACCGGTTTTTCGCTGATCGCTATCACTTATGGTATGGCGCGCTTTGCCTGGGGGCTGATGCTACCCACCGTGATGCACGACATCCCTTTCACGCCGCGCCTGGCAGGCGTGCTTTCGGCTGGCAGCTTTGCGGCGTACTGCATCGCCGTGATGGTGGCTCCCCGCCTCACTGCCCGTGCCGGTCCCCGGCTTCCTGCTGCTTTCGCCGCACTTAGCGCAGCAAGCGGCCTCTTTCTGCTGTCCGTTGCCGGTTCTCCGCTGATGCTCGGCGTCGGGCTGCTCATCGCCGGACTGGGTGCGGGGTTCGCCTCACCGGCACTGGCTGCGGCTGTCAGCCAGCAGATTACCGTGGCGCGACAGCCGCAGATGAATACCGTGATTAACGCCGGAACCAGCGCAGGGATCATGGTATCCGTAGCGGTACTTTACTGGCTTCCCGGTGGCTGGCGCGGGGCGTGTGTGCTGTTTGGCCTGCTGGCATTGATCTGCCTGGTTCCGCTATGGCGGCGGCTGCCGGGTGACGTGCAGCATCTTCGCACAGCGCCATGGCAGCGTGCATTTCGCCAGCGCTCGCTGCTGCGTCTTATCCTGATTGCGTTTATCAGTGGGTTAGCCAGTGCCGCCTGGTGGAGCTTTGGGCCGGCGCTGCTGCAACGAATTGATGTGAAGGAAAGCACCGTCAGCCTGCTGTGGCTTATCGGTGGCGCTGCCGGCATTTTCGGGGCGCTCACCGGTCCGCTGGCGGAGCGCATTGGTATGGTGCAGGTTTATCGTCTCTCTCAACTCTGCCTGGCGGCACCGATATTGCTGCTGGCCCTGAGCCATCATTTTATCGGGTGGTTTTATCCTGCCGTTGCGCTGGGCGGAGCGGGCTATGTGACGCTTTCCGGTGTGCTGCTGGTATGGGGCGCGGCTGCGACAGAAAAGACACCCGCCACCGGCGTCAGTGTGCTGTTTTTCATGCTGGCTGCTGGTCAAATCGCCGGTTCTGTGCTTTTCGGTCAGCTTTATGTCGGAATCGGCACCGACAACGCGCTGCTGCTGTTTACCGCCCTGCCGTTGCTGATGTTGTTTGCTGTAAGGCGCAATCGCTAACCGCAGCGGATAACGTCTGCGGGCAATGTCTATCTGCTCAGCCATCGCACCAAAGTATCACGTCTTTTTTATTGAGTGTGCGTCTTACAGGATGGTGGGGAAGTCTGACTTTTTATTAATTTATCATGAACGGAAAGGAGTGTTTTCATTACCTTTAAGAAAAAACGACTCCTTACGCGAACGATAAAAACCCTGCGTCGGTAAGATAATATGCAACCATTTTTTATCGATGAGTTCAGACGCACCGCAGCACCCGAGTCATTTATCTTACTTTTCAATTTAAACGCCAGCTGAGAAAGGTTGTTCTGGCTGACAATGCCATGCCGATCGGGCCATAAGTGGTTAATGACAGTCTTAGCATCAACGGTCCTGTTCCTGTTTTTCACAAGAAGAAGATAGAGTGAAAACTCCATTCTGGTCAGAGATATTATTTTCCCTTCCGTGTAAATCGATCTTTCTAATTCATCGATAATTATATACATCACATCTCCTTTTGTTTTTATCCAGATCCTTCTGTCAGGTTACTACAGCAAGGCGGTGATGTATGGCAATACTTAAAATTCAGCATTCATAATGCGCCTCACATTTTCAAAGCGGGGATAACACTTTCGTTTACCTTTCGCTGAAGAACCAATAATGCCGTTTATTTTTCATTAAATTTTTATAACGCAACGTATTGATTAAAATAATTTCCCTTACCATCTGTTATTTAGTGTTCTGCGATGATTATTTTTTATTAATTCTGAGTGCCATGGGTTGCGAATGCTTTAACTCAGGATAAATATATGTCGGTCGGTTTTTTCCGCTGAGTGATAAAGAGTATTAAACGTAATCACTACCCTGAAATAAAAATATTATAACCTGTAATAAAATGGAGATTTAACATGTCAGGATATGGAGACGGTACAAACTGGAGTTCAGAGCGTGGTGACGGTGGCGGCTATGCCGGTTCCTCGGGTAACGCCGGTAACGGGATTAGCGGGAACGGCGGTTCAGTTAGCAATGGCCCGGTAATGAGTGTCAATAAGAGTATCGGTGACGGACTTGCCCGGCAGTTTGGCATAAATCCGGCTGAATTTGTCGGCTATGTGCTTGGCGCTGACGGCAATGTTCTGGGGATCACCCGGGGTCTGGTAGGTGACGCGTATGGCGTAAATCTGGGCTACCCTGCCGGCCCCACAGGTAACAGTGGAGCGGCTAACAGCGCAGCGCCAGGGGGCACGGTTCCCGCTAATGTCGATATTTCACCCGCCCGCGAGGCTGTGCTGAAAAAAGTCATTGAAGATAATGCGAAGTTTTTGAGTTCCGGTCAGAGTGGAACACGGATAACGCAGGCACGTAATCTGACGGATCTTGCCCTGTCAGAGCTTGCGATTATTTATGACACACGAAAAAATCAGCCGTCGGCCTCGGATCTTCAGGATGCACTGAAATTGGCTACTGACTTTTATTCAACAGCGGCTGATAAATTTGGCAGTAAAGCTTCCCAGCTTGCCCAGAGTTTTGCAGAACAGGCTAAAGGTAAAAAGTTGCGGAATGCCAGGGATGCACTAACTGCATTTGATAAGTACCGATATTCCATTGCTACCCGTTTTGGGGAGGTTGACCGGAAGGCCATTGCGAACGCGTTAAAGTCTGCTGATTACTCAGCGATCGCCAGAGATCTCAAACGGTATAGTAAGGCACTGGGTTATTACGGACCCATTTCTGATGTTGCGGATGTGGTCAATGAGATCAGAAAAGCACTGGAGACAAATACATGGAGACCTGTTTTCGAAAAGATTGAAACAATTGCCGCCGGTAAAGTGGCAACAGCCGCAGTGGCCTTGTCATTTGCTATTATTACCAGCACGCCACTCGGCATTATCGGCTACGCGGTGCTGATGGCACTGGTCGGGGCTATGATCAATGATGCTCTTATTGGCTCAATAAATAAATTCCTGGGTATTTAACATGTTGTGAAACCGGGTGATCATCCGGCTTTTTTGATATGCAGAAAATAATACAAAGCGCTCAGTGGGATCGCCAGGTAAAAACACAATAAAAAGAATAAAGCATTAATACCATACTGACCTATGTTCGGTGCAAAAAATCCCGAAGTCCAGAACGTCCTGCTGCTGAATTTCAGCGCAATTGTTTCAACTGCAAGTATGGCAAAGGGGTATAATACGCAACTGATTGCCGCATAAATCAATATGAGTCTGTATCTTATGCTGATTTCTATGTCATAAAATACATAAGCATGTAAGGAAAAGAGAATGACACCCCAGATAATATTCTTTCGGTAGTAGTTTATCGTCATGATCAAATTCCTTTTGAATGGTTTGGCTATCAGTTTCAATAAAAATCTCAGCGGCGATTATGCTATCAGATATTGGGAATAACATAAATATGGTTATTGCAAATTCAGCTGTATTTGATTACAGCATCTCAGCGCTATTTTTTTCGAAAAAATATTATGTCAGTCGCGCGTATTTATAATAAAATGGATTTCCAAATGGATGAAGTTAAATTGATTTATAACACATGGAGTGAAAATTGAACAACATTACCCGGCTTACCTTTATCACCGCTTTTCCCCTTTTGTTACTCAGTGGTTGCGCTCAGACACAAAACAGCGCCCAGCGCCATGCAAACCATTTTGTTATGGCCACGGCTGACGATGCATCGGGTCCCAATTTCCGCATGAACACGGCCGATTCTGCACGTATGGCCACGCCGTTTTTTGAACAGTTTTGGCAGCAGGGCAAGAAGGACCGTGCGTCTGGCGTCTCCCTGGAGGAAGCGCAGAAACGCACAGGCTACTTTCACAGTGATGAGTTTATAAACGCCATCAGGGGCAAATCCCGTTTTGCCGGGGCGGATTACAACCCGGACAAATCGATTTCACCGCGCTGGCGTAAAGAAATGGCAGAGGCTGTTTCAGCTACCTATATGGATGGATATCAGGGGATCGATTAGTCAGTGAGCTTGTTGTCCGTGCGTGCGAGTAAATAAACAGCCGGAAATACAGGGTTCACGATCTGGAGGGCCTCTCGCAGAGGCCCATTCCTTATGGCCTGATGGCCGGTGTGTGACGGCTAACTCAAAACCCTGCTGCGCAAAATCACCGGGTCAGGCAGCCCGGTCCCATCACACAATCGTTCCCGTCTATTGATAATCCCTATCGCCGCGATAGTTAGCATGATCACAATACCAGCATTTATTGTTAATATGATAATTATCACCATGGTTATTATTTCACCTATCGGAGGCACACAGCCTTCCACTCAAACAAACCAAGGATAAGACCATGAAAACTATCAAAGCTATGTCAATCGCCGCTGTTGCCGCTCTTTCACTGATGTCATTTGGCAGCTTCGCGCAGAGCGTTTCTGTAACCGATACAACCCTGGACGGCGCAGAGTCGCAGATTGCCGCACAGGCTCAGCAGCAGGGTGAACATTACAAAATCACCGAGGCTAACACCAACAACCTCGTTCATATGACTGCTGAACTGTACAAATAACAGATAGCCGCTGAAGGACTTTCTGACAAAGGCCGCCCACTGAGGCGGCTTTTTTTTGCCTCTGTCACGCTCCGTCAGGGATGGATATGCGCTGCGTGCGCAGGGAATGGGGCCATATCACATTATTTTAATTTCCTCTATAAAGAAAATATAAAATGTTTTGCCATAGCCTGGGTCGGCGTTAATATAAATGCTGTGGTAAAAGGATAATAATGATTAAATCTGCTAATGGAGAAGCTGATATGACTTCGAGTGCCATAATTAATACTGGCCATTCAATTTATCGAGTAAACCTAAAAAATTACACGAACCCGCTCGTCCCAATAAAGGAAATGCGAAATCACCACGGAGCCAAAATTACATCAAATGCTTATGCACGGAATATAAAGCCTCGCTCTCCCACCTTAAAGGATTCACTTGCAGCAACGCCCTTACCACAACAGCAATCCCCCCGCTTAGCCGCTGTGACCACGGCTGAACGCAACTACATGAAATCTACCTTTTCTTCTGAGCAAAAGATCGTTAATAAATTTGTGCCACCCGTTCAGAGCAACCCGCGCAAGCCCCCATTTAAATTACATCTGAAGCACCCGGCCAAACCCTCTGAGATAGCCAAACCTGTCATTATTCGCAGGGCCGTTTCACCGCTGAAAGGCTCCCCCTATGCAGTTACAGCCCGGCCACAGGTCATCCAGGCGAATAATAAATGGGCAGACGCGAGCATCAGCCATAAAGCGATAGAAAATAATTTTATATATTGGGAAATACGCCAGGAATCCGACGGGTTATTGCTCAATAAGCCAGCGCGTACCTAGCACTGCGCTTTTCCAGGTGCCTGAATAATGTTCAGGCACTTTCCTGCCACCCACCCTCTTCCTTAACCCGTATTGGTGCTCGCGTTAAAGTCTGACCCTGCGCTGAGATTGATGGTTTATAATTTCATAAATATACGGCGTTAATCGCCGTGTTTTGCCATCATAACAAACCGTGGCATACTTTTGGTTTGACGTATCTGTAATTCACGGCAATAATTGCCGTAATTTCACCACTTCATAAACCGGTGAGTTTTATGCTTAATCATGAAAGCAGGCAAAAACTGAAGGCGTTGCTCCCTCCTGATCTGATAGCGACAAAGGCATGGCTGCAACATCAGGGGCTGAGCCTGCATTTTATCGATAATGCGGTGAAAGGACGGATGTTGCGCGTCCTCCAGCCAGGGGTGTATGCCAGGGATGAAGCGACGCTGAGCTGGAAAGGGATCGTCGCCTCGCTACAGCGCATGTCCGGGTTTCCTGTTCTCGTCGGGGGCCTTACGGCTCTCAACATGGAGGGTTTAGCTCATTATCAGGAGCGGGGAAAGCTGGCGTCAGTTCATCTCTATTCGGCTACGCAGTTGCCTGCCTGGCTGCATAAATTCGACACCGCCATCGGACAATTTGCATGGCATGGCACCCGCCAGCTGTGGCCAGAGACGGTCATGGCGGATAAAAAACTGGTGCGCGAGGATCACTGGCGTGAGTCTCTGCCGCCCGTGCTCTATTCGGTCCCGGAAAAAGCCATCATCGAGGTATTAGCTGATGTGCCTGGCGCGGTCAGTTTCGAGCATGTTGATCAGTTAGTGCAGGGGCTTGCAACGCTCTCACCACGTAAACTCGATGTCATTCTGCGAGCGAGCACCAGCATCAAATCAAAGAGGCTGTTTATGTGGCTGGCCGGGCGACACAACCATGCCTGGCTAAAACACCTGGCACCGCAACACTATGATTTTGGGTCCGGTAAACGCGAGCTGGCAAAGGATGGCCGCCTGGATAAAACGTGGAATATCACCGTACCGAAAGAGATGTGATCACTTATGGACAGAACGACTATTTACTACCGGCAGGTTCAGTTACTTCTGCAACTGGTACCGGTTATTGCCAGACACGACTGTTTTGCCTTAAAAGGCGGAACGGCGATTAACCTCTTTGTCCGTGACCTGCCCAGGCTGTCGGTCGATATTGATTTAGTCTTCTTGCCGGTGATGGCGCGCGCAGAGTCATTACTCGCCATCAGAACGGCGTTAGATGCGATAGCAACAGAGACGCTGACCGCGATCCCTGGCAGTCGCGTTACCAAATCCTATGAAGACAAAAATGATGCGCTGCGTCTGCTGGTAGACCGTGAAGGCGTCATGATAAAGATTGAGCTTTCACCCGTTCTGCGCGGGACCGTGTATGACAGCGGCATGATGGCGGTTAGCGAAGTGGTTGAAGAGGAATTCGGTTATGCCGAGATGCCGGTAGTGGCGTTTCCAGACCTTTATGCCGGTAAAATCTGCGCCGCGCTGGATCGCCAGCATCCCAGAGATCTGTTTGATGTAAAATTTCTCCTCGACAACGAAGGGCTGACCGAAGCCCTGCGCAAAGCGCTGCTGGTGTACATCATCAGCCATCCCCGGCCGATTGCGGAACTGCTGCAACCGCAGCTGAAAGAGATCAGCGCCATTTATGAGGGTGAGTTTCGGCATATGGCGGAAGTCGATGTTCCGCTGGCCGAGCTGGAAGCCACGCGTAAGGCGCTGATCGAGCAGGTCAACGTTTCGTTAACCGATTCTGAACGCCAGTTCCTGCTGACGTTTAAACAGCGACAACCGGACTGGCATTTATCAGGGCTGGCGGGAATCGACAAACTCCCTGCCGTGCGCTGGAAGCTACAAAATCTGGAAAAGATGTCAGCAGACAAACACGAGGCGGCACTGAATAAGCTGCGTGCCGTATTGGGAATCTAACGCGCCTGGAGCGGGGTGAAGGTATGACAACCAGAAAGATCTGGAGCCGGGCCGCGATTGGCAGCACGGCTCGTGTGGTGCAGGCGCAAACCTTGCTGACCCGCAATCTCTCTCTTGATGAAACCGCCCTGATCATGGTTCATCAGGGCAGCAAACGCCTGAGTCGGGAGGGGCAGGACATTCTGCTGACTGCGGGCGAGGCGATCCTCGTCAGTGCAGGGATTCACTACGACGTCACCAACATTCCGTCTCCGCATACTTCCCTCTATGAAGCGCACTGGCTGAGTTTTCCTGGTTTGACCATCAGCAATGATGCAGATGGCCTGCCGCGCGTACTGCGTCAGGTCAGTAGCCGATTTAAAAGCGCGTTTAATCATACCGCTGAGGCCATCGTGGACACCGATGGCGTGCCCGAGCGGGTCGCCAGAAAGCGCATGGAGGAAATGGTGCTCTGGCTGGAGGAATACGCGATAGCCCTTAGCCCGGTCGTCGAAAAGCGACTGAGCCAGAAAGCCAGGCTGCTATTTGCCGGGGACATGGTGAGAGAGTGGTCGGCAGCCGAGGTCGCTCAGCATTTTGCCATGTCGGAAGCCACGCTGCGCCGTAAACTCAAAGCAGAAAATGCCTCATTTCAGCAGCTGCTGACAGAAGTACGCATGTGCCATGCTCTGACGCTGTTGCAGGTTACCGACCTGCCGGTTTCACAGGTCGCTTATGATGTGGGTTACGAAAGTCCGTCAAAATTTACGGCGCGTTTTCGTACGCGTTTTGGTTTTAACCCCGGCCAGATTCGGGCGCGTTCAGCAGCAGCCCATTTGCTGGCTGCTGGCTGAAGGGTTTACGCTTAACGACCCTGAGTGAAATCAAGGCGGGCGGTGCCGAGCGCATTCGCTTTGGTCATAAAGCCCACCATAGCCGGGGTGGCGTCGGCAGTGATATGCGGCAGCGTAGCGACGTTAAGGGCCGTCAGCGTGATGACATAACGATGCGTCTGGCCCACTGGCGGGCAAGGCCCGCCATATCCGGGGACGCCGAAGTCGGTTCGGGTCTGGATCGCAGGGGCGGGCAAGCCCTTATTATCATTGGTAATCCCTGTGGCGAGGGAGTCAGATCCGCCAGGAATATTGACCACCATCCAGTGAACCCAGCCCTGCCCGGTTGGCGCATCGCGATCAAAAATCTTCACGGCGAAACTTTTCGTACCAGCAGGCGCGCCCTGCCATGTCAGCGCGGGCGAGAGATTATTCCCTTTACAGCCAAAGCCATAAGCTGCGCTCTGCAACTGTTCATTTCTGATGTGTCCGTGGTCTATCTGCGGGCTGGTGAGGCTGAATTTCGGTGCTGTGGCCGCCATTCCGGCGACACTCACTGATAACAGGCTGATGGCGATCATTTGCGGGTATTTCATTGGGGCATCCATGTTTAACGGGTGTTTCCGCATCATAGGGGGTTTTACGCCCGCCCCACGCGCCCGAACCCGTCAGTTTCTGCTCCAAAACGTGCAATGCAGTCAGCGACCACAAAAATGGCAGGGACGTCTGCACCGGTTGGCGCTAAAATTTATCAGATACCGTTCGGAGGAAGAGATATGGCAGGCGGCTGGTCTGAAGATGGCGCAGTGCAAAAGCAGATTGATGCCACGGTGGATGATGCGATCGCGCGCGCCAGAAGTCATTTAAACCACGGCGCAAGTGCGGAGTACTGTGATGAATGTGGCGAACCTATCCCGGAGGCGCGTCGTCTTGCCCTGCCCGGCGTGCGTTATTGTGTGCAGTGCCAGAGCCAAAAAGATAAACAGGAATTAAGCCATAGCGGTTATAACCGGCGCGGCAGTAAAGACAGTCAACTCAGATGATTTAAGCCCGCATCCTCGCGTCCAGTTGCACACCATTACAAAAAAAAACGCCAAAGTGTGGCTGCAATTAATAAAAGCGTCACATTCAACGGCGCGCCGATCTTTTTTTTAAATGCTTCTTAAACCGCATTCCGAATCGGATAAAACTCATCACCGGAAAATAGAACCTTGTGGCAAGGTGCTTATGCGAAAATATCCTTACTTTTAAGGGCGAACGGATGAACTATTTTGATGTATCCATATTAGCCGTCATTCAGGGGCTGGCCGAGCTGTTACCAGTGTCGAGTTCGGCACATGTGATTATGGCCGAGAAGCTGCTGGGACTGGACCCCAGCGCACCGGCGATGACGCTGTTACTCGTGATGCTCCATACCGGCACGATGTTTGCGGTGATTGTCTATTTCTGGAAAAACTGGCGCGAAACCTATTTCAGCTCGACCACGGCATTCAGGAAAAACGTGTTTTTAATTATTCTTGCCACCTGCGTCACGGGCGTCATTGGCCTGACGTTGTTGAAACTGATCAAACATTTTTACGCCGCGGGCGCCGATGATTTCGAAATAGAATCTTTATTTAGCAATAGCAAAATAATTGCCGTGGGTCTGGCTGCCGCCGGTATTCTTATTATTATCTCGTCGCGCTTAAAAGAAAAAGATCAGGGGGAACTCACTCCACTTAGCGCGGCGGGCATTGGTATGGTGCAGGGATTGTGTCTGCCGTTCCGCGGTTTCTCACGCTCAGGCGCAACCATTTCTACCGGTTTATCGCTGGGCGTGGCGCGTAAGCGGGCCGAGGAATTCAGTTTTGCGCTGGCGGTGGTATTAACGCCAGCGGTGATTGTTAAAGAGGGACTGCGCGCCTTCACGGCTGGTCCGACAGGGGCGGCAGCCGTAAGCAGTGGCGTGCTGATCCCCAGCGTTGTCGGGATGCTGCTGAGTTTTGTCGCAGGCTTATTAGCGCTGCGCTGGCTGTCACGCTGGCTGGAGCACGACCGCTGGCATCTGTTTGGCGGCTACTGCCTGTGCGCTGCCGCGCTTATCGGCTGGCTGGGTTAAGCGCCCTGCGGCTGGTTTTCTCTGCGGAAGTGTCCAGATAAAAAAATCGCGTGGACAGGATCATCAACCCTGCTCCACGCGATGATCAATGCTTCACTGAAACCTGTTACTGCTTCTCGTCAGCGCTTTTCTGCTTCTTGTTCGCCATATGATGGCCAACAACACATCCTACCGCTGCGCCGATAACGGCATGATGTTTAAGATGCCCCACCATTCCGCCCACGGCTGCGCCTTTAAGGCATCCTTTTGCCTGCGCCTGTGATGTTACGGACATCAGCAGGCCCAGAGTTACGACCAGGAATAAAAATTTACGCATGTAACCACCGAAGATTGAATAAAAACGCGGGCATAGGGCAGACAGCATAGCCCACTCAATCCTAATGGCAAATCAACAGGTTAAAGGTTGCATCATGCTTATCCCTTCGCTGGATTAAGTTCTGAGCGATCGATCGCCACATCTTCAACCCCATATTTCGCCAGGATTTTTTGGTAGGAGCCGTCTTTCATCAGCGAATTAATGGCTTCCACCCAGTATTTTGCCTCGCCGGATTGTTTGCTGATCGGGATCCCGGCATAGACGGTATCAAAGATCGGGCCGACACGTTTCAGGTCGCTCTGATTTTTCAGCAGCCAGCCATTCTCCCCGGTATAACCCAGGGTCGCGTCGGCGCGTCCTGAACGCAGCGCCAGCCAGGTGGCGCCACGATCCGGGAACTGACTCACTTTAATCGGCGCTTTCCCCTGCGCTTCACATTGCTGCGACTGCTGCTCGAAGGTTTTCGTGGCCGGATGGCTGGCCAGCAGCGCGATGGTCTTGCCACACAATCCGGCAATCGTGACATTGTCACTTAAGCTCGGGTTTTTCAGCACGATAAGCTGATAACCGGCACGTACCGTTGAGGCGATATCCACCACCTGCTGGCGTTCGGGTGTCGCATCCAGACCCGCCGACAGCGCAAATTTGCCCGACTGAATGGCGGGGATCACTGCGGCAAAGTCGCCGCTGGTGACGCTGATTTTACGTAAAGGTCATTGCCCAGGTGATCACCCCGGCCACGATGGTGGTGAAGGTCAGTGCGACGAGAAAAAGGATATCGGCAATTTTTACCAGCGTCTGGTTGCGGTGCCTGTTGCGGGTGCGCAGCGCCCAGTAGGAAATAATGGTGGTCGCCAGATACAAAATCGCGTTGATGGCCAGCAGATCATCGCCCAGCGTATCTTCACGTCTTAAGGCGGTAATGACCTGAAAAATACCGATGACCGTGACACAGACGCCGACCATGCCTGCTGATGCTGCAAAAATGTGTACACAAATATCTTCGTCAAGCTTGCTACTGCTTTTCGGTTTGAGCATCACAGTCTCCGGAAAATCCGCTGTCCGCGATTACTGTAGCCTGCTTTAAGCGGATGACAAACCAGCCACTAAACCTGCCGTGCCGTTGCGCCTTCAGTTCATCACCAGCCCGCCATCCACATACAGGGTTTGTCCGGTAACAAACTCGCTCCAGTCCGAGGCGAGAAACAGAACCGGCCCGGTGATATCTTCCGCGCGGGCAATGCGTCGCAGCGGCGTCTGTTCCGTCAGCGCAGCGCGGACATCTTCCCGGGTTAATCGGCTCGCATCGGTAGGATAGACCAGCCCTGGCGCCACGCAGTTGACACGAATGCCGAGCGGCCCCAGCTCGGTGGCCAGCGTGCGGCTGAAACCCATCAGGGCAGCTTTCGCCGTTACGTAATCATGGTAGGGAACCGAAGGACGGGCAACCAGATCGCTGCTCAGATTGACGATGCTCCCGCGTGCGCGTGCGCGCATCAACGGCAACGCCGCCTGGCATACATGATATGCGGCCCTGACGGAACCCTCGAACTGGCTCTGGTAGCCTGCCCAGGGCGTTTCCCAGAAACGCAGGCGGTTATCGGTATCGAAGACGTAGGGGGAAAATGCGTTGTTGATCACCGCATCGAGGCGGCCCGTCGCGTCGACAATGCGCGCCATCATCTGCGCAACCTGTTCTTCCGAGGTCACATCGGCAGCCAGCGCCAGTGCCTCGCCGCCCAGCGCCCGGCAGTCATCCACCACCGCTGCCGCTGCGGTGGCGCTTTGCCGATAATTCACGACGACAAAGGCCCCTTCTGCGGCAAAGGCGCGGGCAATCGCTGCGCCAATGCCCCGACTCGCACCGGTGACGAGAATGGTACGTTCTCTGAACTTCATTAAAACACCTCCTGGGGGGGATAGTCAGTCTGCATAGGGGGCAAACCCCTCGGCAGCCGCTTCCGCCGCCTGTTCAATTCCGGTTATGGTGACGAGATCGAGCAGGCTGAAACGGCCATCATGATGCCAGCCCGCTTCAGGCGACGTCATTTCACCCAACGCGGCAATGCGCGTGACGCCAGCCTGGCCCAGCAGGACGGAGAGGCGAAACAGTTCTTCCGGCGCTGCGGCCACGCCCGCCGTCTGGAGAAAATCACGCTGCGGCGCAACCAGCGCAACGGCGTCGTCCAGGGTGTCGACCGGGACAATTTTCAGGGTGCGTCCCAGCGCTGCGGGAGACAACGCTTCCGGCTCCGCGACGCACACCACCGCCCAGCCGTCAGCCGGGTCGCCAAACAGCGTAGCGTCACCGGCCAGCGCGCGCATCTCTTCGCCATTGCGCCAGGCGGCGAGGCTATTCATCTCCGCCATCGACAGCGGACGACGGGGATGGCGATGCGCCAGGGCGCTAAGTTCATGGGCAAGATAGGCGGCGAATTCGTCGGGTGAGACCTTGCCGCCACGTTCCACAAACACCATCTGGGGTGAATAGCAACCGGCCTGGTCGTAACGCATCACGTCAAATGCCACCCGGCGGGCCAGCGCCGCGCCCTTGCGGCTATCCAGCGCCATCCGTGACACCATGCCGAAGCTGATTTTGTGGCCGTGGGGCAGAAAACGTGTGGTCACCGGCAGACGCTGTTGAATGGCGGCCAGCGTACGATTCCCGCCATAGGCGAGCACCACATCGGCCTGGCTGAACCAGTTGTTCTCTGCCTCGGCATCGCCGCCCTTCCACCACACCACGGCGAGGCATTCACCGAGTTGCGGATCGATCTCTGCCAGCAGCTGAGCGAACCAGCCCGCCATCAGCGGCTCGCTCCCCGGCAGTTTGCCCAGGGTCCCGGCTTTGACTAGCAGGCCGCAAATCAGGCTCCAGAGCGGCAGACCCGGCACATTGCCGGCCCAGATATGCAGCAGCAGCTCCGGGCCGAAAGCCCTGGCGAAACCACCGCTGGGCCGTGGCTGGAAATCATCAAGGATCTGCGGATCGGCGAAATCTTCTGACAAAAAGCGCTTCAGCTGGGGCTGGCGGAAGGTTTTGAGGTAGCCGGTCAGGCCGAGCCGGACCATCTCGGCATCGTAGCCGGTGACGATCGGCAACAGCCGCTCAGCCCGGATACGCAGCGGATGGCGGCGATCGAGCAGTCGCGCCACCGCCTCGTCAATGATGGCGATGATACGCGCTACGCTCAGCGTGCGCAGATAAGCGCGGGCATTGGTACGGATACGCGCGGCCAGCCCGGCGATCTGATCAGCATTTAATTCCGGTACAGCGACGACGAGGCTCTCCCCCCGGTGGCTAAAGTTCAGTTCGCGCCACTGCACCTCGCTGGCGGCGAGGCCCGGCAGATAGCCGGCGACCTCTTTCACCGTTTCGCCTGCGCAGCGCTGAGAAATTCATCCATCGCCAGCGAGCAGCCTTTCGCATCGGCACCGGCAACCCGACCCAGCAGCTGGAAGCCGCCGGGAACTGCGACGCCGGCATCTTCCGTCAGCATCGCGGCAACCGGGTTGAAATGGGCCAGATCGTGATGGACCAGCACTCCGAGGGTGCCATCGGGCACGTCATCGCCGGTAAGCGGATTGACCACCCTGGTGCGGATCCAGTGAGGCCCGGATTTAACCGGCGGGTAAACGGCGTTGCCCGAGTCATAAAACTGCGTGCTGAGTTCGGTCATCCCGTACATGTTGATGCAGTCCGTAGGCGGGACGCCAAACGCCTCTGTCAGCGCGGGGTAAAATTCCTTTGCCCCGATCTCGCGCGACTGGCCTTTAAATCCCCCGGTATCCAGCAGGCGGCTGCCCTGCGGCAGGGTGAAACGACGTCCCTGACGCTGCATTTCATCAAGCAAATGGACAAAGCTGTAGCTCGCGCCCAGCAGCGCATAGGGTTCTCCGCTGGCCTCCGCCCGTTCAAGCGCGGCGAACACCCGCGCTATATCGAGGCCGTCAGCGCCAATCATCACCTCGCTGCCGGGCAGGCCAAATTCCTGCATCGCCAGCGCGAGATAATGTGCCAGCGATGAGTTCGGCATGGCCGCCTTATCAGGGAACAGGATGCCCATGCGGATCCGCTCTCGCCCCGCCATAAAGCGCTGACGGAAATTCAGGATCATCGACCGATCGTAGACGGCCAGCGTGGGATGGTAGCTGCATCCCCTGCGGGTTCCGGTTGTGCCGCTGGTCATAAACACATGCGGGATCTCTTCCACCGGGCGGCAGCTCAGGGTCAGATCTTTAAAGGCAGAGAGGGGAACGGCGGGAATTTTTCGCCAGGTTTTTACCGTCAGCGGCGTGCGTCCGCGCTGGATCGCAAAACGGCGATAGAAGGGATTGTGTTCGAATTGATACGCGAAGATAGCCAGTGCCAGCCGGTTGAAATCGTCGTCTGTGGTCTCTGCGCGCTGAAGGAATTCCAGCAATGCTGCGATAATTGCCGCTTCGGTCATGTCCGTGTCCATCTTTGCGATTGCAAATACTCTCAGGCAACGCCTTAAGAGCGCGATCTGTCCGCTGAAAAGCACAAAGATGGAAAAAAGGGCGTGTGGTCACCCCATGTCCCGCATCCCTACGCCGGTATTAGCCGGATCAGGTTCGGAGGGTCACTACGTTGCCCGGACACCATTCAGGCAGGTAGAATCTCAGCCCCCTAGCAGGGCACCCCTTGGAACAAGCCGCAGTCTAGGACGTTGCCAGACAGGGTGTCAAGCACCCTTCTTTCCCCAAATTGTTAGCGCCTTCACCCACTTCGGCCCTGCCGCAGTGGTAGAATTTTCGCGATGGAATAATGACAGCGGGACATCAGGATGATGAAAAAAAGCACGCCTACACCGCATGATACGGTGTTTAAGACCTTCCTCTCACACCCGCATACCGCGCGGGATTTTATGATGCTGCACCTGCCACCGGCGCTGCTGGATATCTGCGATCTGTCAACGCTGAAGCTGGAATCGGGCAGCTTTGTCGAAGATGATCTGCGCCCCTATTACAGCGATGTGCTTTACTCGCTCAGAACCGGACGCGGCGACGGCTATATTCATGTGCTGATCGAGCATCAAAGTTCACCGGACAAACATATGGCGTTTCGACTGATGCGCTATGCGATTGCCGCGATGCAGCAGCATCTGGATGCCGGACATAAAAAGCTGCCGTTAGTGATACCGGTGTTGTTTTATCAGGGAAAACGCAGCCCTTACCCCTACCCGGTTAACTGGCTGGAGCTGTTTAGCGAACCAGAATTGGCCGCAGGGCTATACAGTGATGATTTTCCGCTGGTTGACATCACGGTGATACCCGACGATGAAATCATGCAGCATCGCAGTATGGCCGCCCTGACCCTGTTGCAGAAGCATATCCGCCATCGCAACCTGGCAGAACTGGTTGAACAGCTGGCGTTGCTGATGCTGAACGAATTTATGACCGGACAGCAAATGCGCGGGCTGGTAAACTACATGCTACAGGTAGGCGAAACGCCCGATGCAGAAACCTTTATTCGCGAACTGGCGCGACGCGTACCCCAGCATGAGGACGAACTTATGACTATCGCACAGCAACTTGAGCAGAAAGGTATCGAGAAAGGCCTTCAGCAAGGTAAACAGCTTGGTGCGCTTGAGACCAGACTCGAGATCGCCCGGACTCTGCTCGACAACGGTCAGGACTGGATGTCAGTGATGAGAATGACAGGCCTGTCTGAGAGCGACATGGAAAAAATCAGGCACTGAACGGTGAATCATTTCTGATGAAGGTGCACTGACCATGACCGTCAGTGCAGCTTCCCTGCAAATGTTAACCGACGGTCCGCAGCGTATAATCCGCCATAATGGACCAATCCTTATCCCCGCCTCCCGCAGCAACCGCTTCGCTCATTTGCTGATGAACGGCCTTCAGCACCGGCAGGCTGGCGTGCAACGCAGAAGCAGCCTCGGTTGCCAGCCGCAAATCTTTTAAGCCCAGCGTTGCCCTGAATCCAGGTTCATACACTTCATGGATCAGATTGCGCGAATAGACCTGATAGGTCCGGCTGCCAAATAAGGTATTAAGAATTAAATCAAAGAATTTTTCACGTTCCAGTCCGTTGGCCTCGGTCAGTACCACCGCCTCGGCCATCGCCTCAATCGCCATGGTGATCATCATATTGCAGGCAATCTTGGACGCATAAGCAGTAGGGGGAAACGCCCCCATATCCCAGATACGTTTGCTGATGGCCTCCAGCACCGGCCTCGCTTTTGCCATTGCCTCTGGCGCGCCTGCCGCGAGGATATTCAGTGCGCCCTGGGCAGCCACATCGGGACGTCCCAGCACTGGCGCCGCCACCAGCGCGATGTCAGCAGCGCGGTGCGCTTCCACTAACGTTTGCGCAAAAGCGACGGAGATCGTTGAACTAATGATATGGACCAAACCCGGCCGGGCCTGCTTCAGCAGCCCCGTATCAAGCAATACCTGCTGAATCGCAGCATCGTCAGCCAGCATGGTCAATGCCACATCGGCTTGTAACGCCTGCGCGGCGGTTTCCACCCTGCAAACCCCCTCGACCTGCACGCCTGACCGGCTCCATGCCTGGACGGTATGCCCGGCTAAAGCCAGATTGCGCGCAATTTCTCGGCCCATTGCACCCAGGCCAATAATGCCAATATTCATAAAAAATCCTCACAAAGCGTTAATGACGTGCACCCGGTTTAAAACCCTGTTTGCTGGCGCGCCAGCTGATAAAAAGCGCGGCCATCAGCAGAAGAAACAGCACCGGTGGAAAGGTCTGGGTGCCGCCGTTATCCAGCAGAATTCCTCCGGTAACGCCTGCGGCCGCAATCGCACCATTCCAGGCCACAACATTCATCGACAGCGCAATATCCGCCCCCTCGCCTGCGGTATCTGCCAGCGCTGTCTGCAACAAAGTCGCGGCGCCGCCAAACGATAATCCCCAGAGGGCCACACCCGCATAAATCACCGCCGGGACCTGTGCCAGCCAGACGAACAGTAAGGAGACAGCGGCAAAGGCTGCCAGGCTCATCAGCACGCTGAGACGCAGGTGATGATCAATCAGACGACCAATGACCCAGATCGCCAGCAGCGCAGCGAGGCCAAAGACCAGCAACACCCTATCCACCTGGGCGCCCAGCCCGGCTGCGGAAACGAAAGGCGCGATGTAGGTATAGAGAATGTTGTGCGCCAGCATCCAGCTGATAACCACACCGAGCACCGGGCGTACGCCGGGGGTGGTGAACACGCGATGCAGGGGCAACCGCTGATGGCTGGCCTGTCCGGGGTAATCAGGTACTTTAGCCAGCACCCATGCGATCAGCACCAGCGCCAGTAACGAGACCACGGCAAATGCGCTGCGCCAGCCGATGGCCGCGCCCAGCCAGGTTCCCAGCGGAACGCCCAGTGATAAGGCGATCGGGGTGCCGATCATGGCTATCGCCATCGCTTTCCCCTGCTGATGAACCGCGACCATGCGCCGCGCATAGCCCGCGAGCAGGCTCCAGGCTAATCCTGCGGCGACACCGGCCAGGAAGCGCGCCGCGAGGGTTAACCCGTAGTGTGTCGAGAAGGCTGTGACTGAGTTGAAGATGAGAAAACCCACAATGGTTAATAACAGCACGTTCCTGCGCCGCCATCCCTGCGTGGCTATCGTCAGAGGAATCGCCGCCAGCAGTGACCCCAGCGCATAGGCAGTCACCAGCTGCCCCGCCAACGCATTGGAGATCGCCAGCCCTGCCGCCATTTGTGGTAACAGCCCGGCAGGCAGCGTCTCGGTGATAATGCAGATAAAACCGGTCATCGCCAGCGCCAGCAGGGCTGCGACGGGGAGTGGCGGGTGCGTGATCTCTGCTTTTTGCTGATCGTTAAGAGCAAGTTGCTTAGTCATCAATCCTGGAAACCTTATATACATACCGATTGGTATATATTGATGGGTAAAAAATTATCCCTGGCAAAAACTGACAGAGGGGAGCAGTGCGTTACGGTATATGTACTGATCGATACACTAGTTAGCAGGCAAACTTTTGTCAACGACTTATATATCGTTTAGTATATTAAGCCGGATTCTGAGAAATAAGCGGAGCAACGCATGGCGACCATGGGACGACCGAGAACCTTTGATCGGGACAAAGCGATCGAGGATGCAATGTATCTTTTCTGGCAGCATGGTTATGAATCAACCTCGCTCAGCCAGTTAAAAGCGGGCATCAGCAACGGCATTTCCGCCCCCAGCTTTTATGCCGCCTTTGGTTCCAAAGAAGCGCTATTTCGCGAATGTGTCCGGCGTTACCTGTCAACCTATGGGCAGGTCACGGAGTTTCTGTGGGATACCAGCCTGCCTGCGCGTTATGCCATCGAAACCACATTGCGCCATTCCGCCATGATGCAGTGTGAATCCGGCCATCCGAAAGGCTGTATGGTTGGCTTAGGGGTGATGAGTGCACCCTCGGCAGAACATGCCGCCATCGCTGAGCCGCTGGCGCGTGCGCGCGACCGGACACGCGCGGGCATCGCCAGCAATATTCAGCGCGGCATTGACACTGGCGAGCTAAGCGAGAAGACCGACAGCAAAGCCCTGACGGCGGCGTTTGATGCTTTCCTGCTGGGTTTATCTACTCAGGCGCGTGACGGTGTCACTCTGACGGAGATGAACAGTGCCATCACCCTGATGATGTCAGTCTGGGATGTATGCAAATCGGGTGGAATTTGAGGGAGCCTTTCAACGCCTGAAAGAAGCCTTTTAAAATTTATTAATACGCCAAAAAACCGGCAGATGCCTGACGTATTATTTTCTCAACGCTATAGTGTTCTGATTCTCTGAACGCGGAAATATCGGCCAATGGCATTTTGCAAAGGATTATCGTTATCGCGGTTGTTTTACCAGGAATATGTCTCGCCTTTTCTTTCTGCAACCTTTCCCGATCTGCCTTATGCCGCAGCGCGAATTGGCCGGGGATCGGAAGTGCTTGGTTATGATACGGAAATGTCAGCCGACCACGACTTCGGCCCCTGTGTTCAGCTATTTCTGGACGCCTCCGCTTTTCCCGCTGTAGCGCGTACCATCATGCAACGGATTGATGCGCGATTACCCAACGATTTTTATGGCCATCGCGTACGGTTTTCAGCCAATACCCGCCCACCCGGCAGGGAAGCTGAGCAACCAGAGATGTTGGGTGCCGAACATGGCGTGGAACTTTACACCCTGTCTGCCTGGTGCCAGCGTTTTTTACAAAATGACTTTTCAGCAAAACTCACCACAAAAGAGTGGTTAACTTATCCTGAACAACTATTTCTCACCGTCACCGCCGGAGAGGTATTCCGCGATGATAGTGGCGAACTCACGGCGCTCAGGTCGCGGCTGGAATATTTTCCTCAGGATGTGTGGTTATATAAAATTGCCGCGCAATGGGGAAAAATTGCCGAAGAACGCGCCTATATCGGCCGTGCGGGTATTACCGGCGATGAACTCGGTTCTCAGCTGATCGCATCACGGATGGTCGAAAATCTCATGCGACTGGCCATGCTAATTGAGAGGAAGTATTCCCCCTATGCCAAATGGTTTGGCATGGCGTTTTCACGGCTGGATTGCGCCCAGGCGCTGACGCCGCTGCTCAACGCTGTACTGCGGGCGGCTGACTGGCAAGCACGGGAAATGTGTTTAGTTAGAGCCTGTGAATTTCTGGCTGACCTCCAGCTGGCAAAAGAGATACCAGGCGCCATTAAGCCGGAAATATCGGCTATTCATGGCAGACCTTTCAAATTCATCAACTCGCTGGAAATAGAAAGCGCGATACTTGCGCAGATAAAAGAGGATGCGCTGCAACAGCTGCCAACGTTTGGCGCGGTAGATCAATTTATCAGCAGTAACCTGATGCTCGCCTGGCCGCAATGCACGCGAACTGTCGCCACAGCCGTTTTTAATATTGAATAACCAGCGACTCAGACAGGGACATTTTTTAAAGGAACCGGCATGACGATATTATTACCGCTTATCTATCTTTTTTCGGGCTGGCTGGCAGGACGCACTGCCTGGGATGCAAAAAAATCAGCCTCGTGGCTATTAACAAAAATCGTTATCCCCATCGTGATTGTATTTAATATTTCCACCCGGTTTAGCAGCATGGGCAGCATTATCATCGCCACGGCATTGAGTATGCTGGTGATGTTGGCTGTGGGAAGGCTTGTCCTGCGTGACCCTGTCACCAATCTTTGCTTTTCTTATCTGAATATTGGCTGGCTGGGGTTGCCTGTCGCCAATGCCCTGTTTGGCAATGATGCTGCCGTCATTGTTATTGCGGCCTACGTGGGAAGCTCCATCGTCGGCAACTCGGTGGGCGCCGCGATGCTTGCCGGGCAGTCACTAAACCTGAAAAAAATAGTACAGACGCCGCCGGTCATTTCGCTGGTTATCGGTGCGGCATTAATTCCCTTCAGTCAGCAAATATCACACGGGTTTGGCGCTCTGTACGATGTTGCCAAATTTTTAATGAGTTTCCTTGGCATGGCTATCCTTGGGATGTGGCTGGCAAAAACTAAATTAAACCTGAGTGATTTTCGTCCTGAATTGCGGGTTTTTGCTTTCAGGACGCTGGCGTTCTTTATTTTTTGTTCCGTCCTGTTGATCATTGCCTATGCCTGTCACTATCAGCTGATCACCCATAATTCCGCCACCCTGTATCTGTTCTGCCTGCTGCCACCGGCGGCGAATATTATCGTGCTTGAGACCCATTATCTGGGCAGTGGCCGTTCTGCCCGCACCATTTCCTATGGAACCTGTATCAGCATCATCGCCATTACGCTTTACGCCATGGCGATCACCGCCAGCCGCCTGCTCACCTCCTGACGTTCGCTCAACAACCTGAGGGCCTTTATGCCTGGCCCTCAGGCACCCGGAATAACAGCGGCAGCCAGCACAGCAGCAATCCCAGTCCGCCCAGCACCCAGTAAATATCCAGGTAAGCCAGAAAATTCGCCTGACTCCACGCCGCCTTGCCCAGCGCATCCAGCGAGACCGCGCTACCCGGCGTTGCCGTTTCGCCCAGCCGTGCATAATGGAGATGGCTGCGCTGATGCAGCGCATTGGCAACCCAGGCAATCCCGATGCTGCCCCCCAGATTGCGCAGCAGGGTGGAGATCGCCGAGGCTTCACTGCTTTTCTCCGGTGGCAGACCGAGATAGGAGAGCGAGGCGACCGGGATCAATATCAGCGGGATACCGATCATTTGCAGCACGCGCGCCCACATCAGGGTGGCGAAATCCACCTGCAACGTCAGGCTGGAAAAGTGCCAGAGGGATAGGCCACTCATCACCAGCCCGATCACGATGAGCCAGTGCTGACGCTGCACGCGGCTGGCGACGATCCCGGTGACCATCATCGACAGCAGAATAAACAGGCCTCCCGCGCCCAGGGTCAGACCGGCGGTCCAGGCGTCGTACCCCATTAACTCCTGGGTCATCTGCGGCAATAACTGCGTAGTGCTGACGACCAGCAATCCCACCAGAAACATCAGCGCCGCGCCGAGGGAGAAATTACGGTAGCGAAACAGCCGCACATCCAGCACCGGCGCCGGGTGAAACCACTCCCACAGCGGCAGGAACGTAAGGCAGGCCAGGGCGATCAGCGCGCTGGTGATAATAAACGGAGAGTCAAAGCCGTCGTACAGCTCAAAGCGATCAATACAGAGTTGCAGCGCGGCGAAACCGATGATCACCAGCAGCAGTCCCTGCCAGTCCAGCTGGAAGCCGCGCGCCCGGCGCTGCTGGCGCTCTTCGCGCAGCAACGGGGGTTCGTCGATAAAGGTATGGCACAGGATCAGCGACAACACGCCTACGGGAACGTTGATCAAAAAGACCCAGTGCCAGCTCAGCGCATCGGTGATGATCCCGCCAATCAGTGGCCCGATAGCGGGGGCAAACAACACGGTGACGCCATACAGGGCAAAGGCTTTGGGACGCATTCTGGCGCTAAACGAATCCACCAGCATCGATTGTTCCACCGGCGCTAACCCACCGCCGCCAATACCCTGCAACACGCGCGCCACCAGCAGCCACTCCAGCGAAGGGGCAAGGCTGCACATCAGCGACGCCAGCGTAAACAGCGCCACGCTGCCCATATAGTAACGCTTGCGGCCAAACCAGTTGGCCAGCCAGCCGCTCATCGGCAGGATCAGGGCATTGGCCACCAGATAGCTGGTGATCACCCAGAGCGCTTCCTGATAGCTGACGCCCATACTGGCGGCGATATGCCACAGCGAGACACTGGCCACGGTGGTATCCAGCACCTCCATAAAGGTGGCGATCGAAGCGACACAGGCCACGAGCCAGGGATTGCGCCCTCCTGCCGCCGAACGCGGCAACACCTCAACGGACATGGACGACCGGCACCACAGACATCCCCGGCGAGAGGCGATCCGTTGCGCTTAGCGGCGGGTCAAACACGATCCTCACCGGGATGCGCTGCACGATTTTGACGTAGTTGCCGGTGGCATTTTCGGCGGGCAGCAGAGTAAACACCGATCCGGTGGCGCGCTGCATACTCTCGATCCGCGCCGTAAAATCGTGATCAGGCAGCGCATCCACCCGCACCGTCACCGGCTGCCCCGGACGCATATGTTGCAGCTGGTTTTCTTTAAAATTGGCGGTGACCCACATGTGCGTCGAGACCAGACGCATCGCCACGCTGCCCGCCGCCATGTAGTTGCCCATTTCCGCATCGCGGCGCGTGACGTAGCCGTCGAACGGCGCATAAATCCGCGTGTAGCTCAAATTCAGCTGCGCGGCAGCCACGCTGGCGTCATCCTGCTGCACCGTGGCCTGGGCCGCCGTCAGCGCCGCCCTGGCTTTATCCAGCTCCGCCTGGCTGTAATCCGCTGCTTTTTGCGCCGCCAGCAGCGACGCCGCGCTGGTTTTCTCGCTGGCGGCTTTGCTGTCGAGATCGCTGGCGGTCACCGCCTTGCCGGAATTGAGATAACGCAGATGCTCCTTGCGATCGCGCGCCAGATTGGCCTCCGCCAGCAGGATATTGGCACGATCCTGCGCCAGTGTGGCGATGCAGGCGGTGATAGCCGCCTTCGCCTGCTCCAGATTGGCCGCATCCACGTCACGCGTGGCGATCACCTTCTGCAACGCCGCCTGATAATCCCGGCCATCCAGCACCATCAGCAGATCGCCCTGCTTTACCTGCTGGTTATCCTGTACCGCAATGGCGATCACCCGCCCGGCCACCTGTGGCGAGATCTGCGCGATATGTCCATCAACAAAGGCATCATCGGTCGTTTCGTTGCCACGCCAGGCGAACCACCACCACAGCAGAAGAATCAGCGCAATCGCCACCATCACCAGCAAATAGAACGAAAAAAGACGGCGCTTCTGGCCTCCCTGCGCATCACGACTCAAATGAACCTCCGGTAAAACGGGTATGCAGCGCATCAACCGTGGCTGGACGCGCCAGAATGGTCCAGTGGGTGCTGCCGGGAATCAGGCGGACCGTGCTGCCCTGCGGGAACAGCGGCGTGAGCCAGTCAAAGCGATCGCCCCATTCAGCGGCACGCGTTTCGGCGGCGAGGATCAGCGGTACAACCCCCTCCAGCCGACGCACCGGCGCGCTGCACATCGCCTGCACATTGGCGCGCACCAGATCGATCATGCGTTGCAGCGTGCTGTCGTCGCCCTGCAACGTCGCGGGCAGGACTTTACGCCACCATGTCAGACGCTCGGCGTTATCCAGCCCAGCGAAACTTGCCAGCGAGGCGTGCAGCGATTTATCCGCCATCGACTGCCAGAGCGCATACTCGCTGGCGGCACAGGCGTGCATCGCTGCCTGCGGCACCGGATCGACCAGCGTCAGCGAGGCGATCGCGTCTCCCGCCTGTTGCGCCTGCCATGCCATTTCGATGGCAAGAAAAGCGCCCATTGACCAGCCAGCAAAATGCCAGGGCGCCGCAAAGCCCTGAGCGCGCAGCGCTGTCAGCGCGCGATTCGCCTGCGCCTGAATATCATGCAGCGCGCGCTCTCCGGCCCGCAACCCGGCGGCCTGAATCCCGACGCACTGCACCTCAGGCAGACGCGCGGCCACACGGCTCCAGGGCGCGCTGTCGCCGTCGCTGGCGTGCAGACAGATCAGCGCCTTCGCACCGGCCTCATTCAGCGCCACCAGCGGATGTGACAGGCGCTGGTCCGGCAATGCCGCCAGCGCCTGCGCCATGACACGCAGGCTGCTGTGCGAGAAGATCAGACCAATCGGCACCTTCTTGCCGTAGTGCTGGCTCAGGCGCGTGCTCAGCTGGGTCGCCAGCAGGCTGTCGCCGCCGCTACGGAAGAAATCCTGCTCCGCGCCGATAGCTCCGCAGTGCAGCAGCGACTGCCACACCGCGGCCAGCTGGGTTTCCGCCTCGCTCAGCGGCGTGGTGGCTGGCGGTGCGTCAGCCTGGCGGTGGCTGGCCGGGTGCGGCAATTCATGCAGCGCCCGCTTGCCGTTCGGGCTGAGCGGGATGCGCGGAACAAACATCAGGTGATCGGGCAGCATATAGCGCGGCAGCGTCTGGCCGATCAGCTGGGTTAACGCGGCGGCATCCATCGCCTGGGCCGGACGCCGTGCCATAAACACCTGCTGCCCGGTGAAGGCCAGCGGCGTATCGGCCTGCGGCCAGCAATCCACTAACTCAAATCCGTTGCGCTGCAACGCGTCCTGCCAGGCGCGGGTCGCCAGCAGCGGTGAGCCATGCTGCGCCTCGCCCCCGGCCGCATGTTCCAGCACCGCCGCTGCCGTGACCCACTGCAACGCCTTATCCTGAGTCGCCTCAAGTAAAATCAGCGATCCGCCGGGTTTGAGCAGTCGCCAGATATCGGCCAGGGTGCGATCGATCTGATGCGCGTTATGCAGCACGTTGGCCGCCAGCACCGCATGGAACTGCGCCGCCTGCCAGGGTTGTTCGTCGAGCGTCAGATTGATGTCATAACGGCCGGTGCGCAGCGCGGCCACATCGCCAAAGCGTTGTTCGGCGTAGCGGGTAAACCACGGGCTGACATCGGTATGGAAATAGTGGCCGTCGGTGGCGGCCGCAAAGGCGGGTAAGGTGCTGGCCGTCAGGCCGCCAATCCCTGCGCCGATCTCCAGCACCTGAGGCTGCGCCTCGTCGCGCACTGCCGCCACCAGCAGCGCGGCGGCGATCTGCCCGAGGTAATCGGCCAGCATATTGCGTTGATACAGCGCCTCCGACGCCGAACTGTCGCCGTCCGGGAACAGCAGGCTGCTGGCGAGCCGTGGTTCACGCAACACCTCGCCCATCGCCTGCTGGCTGGCAAACAGCCAGTTCAGGAACGTCTCGCCCTGCGATTGCCAGGCGAGACAACGTCTGAGACGAATTTTGCCGTCATCAATGTGCTGTGCCAACGCCAGGGCATCCGGGGCGCAGTCACTGGCAAACCAGCGCTCGCCCCGCTGCTCAATCATGCCTTCCTCTTCCAGCAGATGGTGCCACTGGTGCAGCAAACGCATAAAACGCGCATCGATCCCGGCACGCTGGCGCGCCGGGTCAATCAGCCAGCCTTCTGGCGCGACAAATTCCAGTTGCAGCAGCAGCTGCCACATCATCAATGGCGCAATGGCTTCGCTCTCAACCTGGAAAGCCGCCAGCGAGGCCCTCTCTTCGGCAGGCGGTAGCGACTCGGCGGCTTCAGCGCCCGTCCGCCGCAAGTCTGCCGTCCCGGCCTGATCTGCGGTGGCCAGCGGCACGGCCCAGGCGAGCAACTGGGCGGCACCGGATGCGCGCTGCGTGATAGCCACGGCGGCATGGCTCAGCGCGCCGCTCGCCAGCAGCGTCTGTTCAATTTCCCCCAGCTCGATGCGATAACCATTGAGTTTGACCTGGGCATCGCGCCGACCAAGGAATTCAATGCAACCCTGCGCGTCATAGCGGGCGATATCCCCGGTGCGATACAGGCGTTGTTGCAGACGATCGGACCAGACAAAGGCCTCCACGCTGCGCGCCTCATCGCGCCAGTAGCCCTGAGCCAGACCGTCGCCGGCGATGCAGAGATCCCCGGCGACGCCCGCCGGACGGTCGCGCCCCTGGGCATCCAGCACGTAATAGCGCTGATTCGCCAGCGGATAGCCGTAAGGCACCGCCTGCCAGTCGGCCTCGCCCGGTGCAACCACGAAAGCGTTGGACCAGATCGCCGCTTCGGTCGCGCCACCCAGCGCGATCACCTGCGCATGGGGTGCCAGCTGCGGGATGCGCTGGGCCAGGTCGCGGCGGAACCAGTCACCGGATAACATCACCGCGCGTAGCGCCGGTAAGGTTTGTGCGCCTGCCTGTTCCGCCAGCATCGCCATCAGTGCCGGTACGGAGTTCCAGATGCTGACCTGATGCTGCGTTAACTGCGCCAGCCACGCGGCGGGATCGCGCTGTGCCTCGCTGGCGGGCAGCACCAGCGCCGCGCCGACGCTGAGGGTGGCAAACAGATCAAAAATAGCCAGATCGAAGCTGAGGGCAGAGAGACCAAACACCCGATCATCGGCGTTGAGTTGCAGACGATCGATCAGATCCGCGAGGGTATTGGCGGTGGCGCCGTGCTGCATCGCCACCCCTTTCGGTTTGCCGGTGGAGCCAGAGGTGTAGATGATATAGGCCAGCCGATCGAGCGGCGGCAGCCGTGGATCGGGCTGCGGCGCAGGCAGATCCGCCAGCGTCAGCAGCGGCACGGCGGCATCGCCGCCCTGCGCGATCAGCGCGCGCGCCTGCGAGTGGCTGATCACCTCATCAAGTCTGCCGCGCGGCCAGTCATGCGCGGCAGGCACGAGGATCGCCCCCGCAGCCATCACGCCCAGCGCCGCGATGATTTGATCGGCGCCTTTCGGCAGGGATACCACCACCGGCTGGTTGTCCACCGCCAGCGGCGCGAGTGCCGCCGCAACCTGCAATGCCTGCTGCGCCAGTTCGCCATAGCGCAGGGTGCGCTGCGGGGTGATCAGCGCAATCGCCTGCGGCTGACGCTGTGCCTGACGGAAGAACCCGGCGTGCAGCGGCGCGAGCGCGAAGGGTTGCGCCGTGGCGTTGACCTGCCGACGCACGCGGGCGTGTTCCGGCGTCAGCAGCGACGCAATCGGCTGCTGCCAGCGTGCCGCGTCGCACAGGGCGTCGAGCAGCTCGCCATAGACGCGGAACATCATATCCATCATGCCCGGCGGGAACAGGTTGTCGATAACGATCCAGTTGTACTCCAGCGTCCCTTTACGCACCATCACCTGGTGATCGAGCCATACCTGCGGCGTCGCGGTATACAGCCACGCCGGTTCGCCCAGCAGATCGGCCCCCTCGACCAGCCGGTCGAGATCCATGCCCAGCAGGCTGGTGAACACCACCGGCATCATCGCCATCTGGTTCTGCCCCTGCTGCTTCGCTTTCTCGCGCAGCAAATCGATGCCGCCAAAGCGGCTGTGCGCCAGGCGTTCACGCAGATTTTGCTGAATATGCCGGGCGCGCTCGGCAAAGGCCAGCGGCTGGGCACAGTCAATGCTGAGCAGCAGCACGGCGGTAAAATCGCCCACCATCTCCGCGACGTCGGGATGCCACGGATGGCGATTGAAATGGGTGAGGTTGAGGGTAAAGTGCGGCGACTCCGCCCAGCCGGTCAGCACTTCGCTAAACGCGGCCAGCAGCATCGCCGAGGGGGTGACGCCCGCCTGGGCGGCTAACTGCGTCAGTTGCTGCCAGCGTTGCGCATCCACCCGACGTTGCAGGCGGCGGAACTGCGGCTGCGCCAGCGTATCCGGCTGGCACGCCAGCGGCAGCACCGGCGCGGCGGGAATGGCCTCCAGCCGCGCCAGCCACCAGTCGCGATCCTGCCGCCAGGCCAGCGACAGTTTGTCCTGCGCTTCGGCGAGCTGATAATCGCGGAAGGTCCAGCTCAGCGCGGGCAGCTGGCGTTCGGGGTGATGATAATTGCGCTCCAGCTCCGCCAGCACGATGTGGAAACTCTGCACGTCGAAAGTCAGCAGATCGAGGTCGAGGTGGATCAGGGTTTGCTGGTCGCTGATGCGGGTGGCCTGGAGATCAAACAACGGCCAGCGGCTGGCATCCAGCACCTGCTCGCTCAGCTGGTGACGTTTCTCCTGCAAACGTTGTTCCTGCTGCCCGGCGGCGAGGTCGCGCCAGTCGCTCACCGCGATGCTGTACCACGGTACCTCCGGCAGAATGTGCTGCAATCCGTCGTCATTGACGCAGGCGCGCATCATCGCATGACGCGTAATCACCCGATTCCACGCCTGTTCAAAACGGACCAGATCAAAATCGTTCAGATGCCATTCAAAACAGACATGGCAGCTTACGCCACCCAGCGCCAGGGTGCGGGTGCGGCCAATCCAGTAGGCGTGCTGGATATCGGTAAGGGGAAACGCGCTGCTGCCCTGCGCCGCGCGCCAGCACAGCCAGTCGCTGTCACTGTCGCACAACAGAAAACCACCGGGTTTCAGCAGTTCGCACCACAGCTGCGGGTCGGCAGGCGGCGCGGGCAACAGCACCAGGTCAAAGCCGGGCTGGCTGAGACGCTGGCGCGCCAGGGCATTGGTGATATCCACATGCTGCCACTCTTCCTGCGGCGACTGCTTACGCCGCGCCAGCTGCTCAAGGCGCGAACTCACGGCCTGCGTGTGTCGTCTGGCGTGATGACGCACCCGCTGGCGGACCGGGCAGGCTGCCGGTGTCCCGGCATCATGCAGCGTGAGTGCGGCGAACTCCCCCGCGTGGATCAGCGTTTCCAGGTGCGCCAGCACCCGTTGTTTCTCAATTCTTTCCCCGTTCATCCTGGCTCCGATGCGTAATTGGCAATGTGATCAAAAAACCACCACATTTTCAGGGTTTTAATTAGTTCGTCTTATGCAAATTGTGAATTTGTTGAGAATAATATTGCAAATGATAATCATTGTATTTACGGTTGCAAATGAAATTTGTACACGAATTCAACACAATTAATGATGTCTTTACGCACTTTGTGCGTTTTTAATCCGAATGACTTTGCAGGGTAGTGAATTTTACTGGAATGACGTGAGCGAAATAATTAACAGGTGCTTAACGGTTTGAGGTAAAAATGGCTGAGCAACGCCAGAGCAACTTAGGTTGGGGTACGCTTACCGCAGCGATCGATCATCACGCAACACATACGCCCGATCGGCCTGCACTACGTTTTCTCTCTCTTGAGGGTCAGTGTCAGACGCTGACTTTTGCCGAAGTCGCGCAGGGAGCGCATCATCTCGCAGCACGTCTGCAACACCAGGCGGCGCCGGGCAGCACCGCGCTGATCCTGCACCCTTCCGGGATCGATTATGTGATCTCGCTGCTGGGCTGCCTGTACGCCGGGATCATCGCCGTACCGGTCAATCTGTCCGGCGCCGCGCGCGTGAAGCGCGTGCTGAGCAAGCTGGATGCCATTGCCAGTGACTGCCAGCCGCAGCTGATCCTGACCGGCAGCGATATCGTTGCGCAGTCGGGGGAATCCCTCAGCGCATTTTCAGAAAAATACCAGCTACGCTGCCTGCTGACCGATGCGGCAGGGGAAACTGCATCCGCGTTTATCGCGCCGCCGATTGATGGCGAGACCATCGCTTTCCTGCAATACACCTCAGGTTCGACCGGTCAGCCGAAAGGGGTGATTAACCGCCACGCCAACCTGATGGCTAATCTGACGTTTCTCACCTGCCTGACGCTGCCCGATGAGGATTGCGTGGTGGCCAGCTGGCTGCCGCTCTACCACGACATGGGCCTGATCATGGGGATCCTGTCCCCGCTGGTGTACGGCAACACCGCAGTTTACCTGCCGCCGATGGCCTTTGTGCAGGATCCGCTGCGCTGGCTGGAGTTGGCGAGTGAATACCGCGCGACGGTGCTGCCCTGCCCCAATTTTGCTCTGCAACGCTGCTGTGATGCGGCCGATCAACAACCCGAACGTCTCGCCGCGCTGGATCTCAGCCGCATCCGCAGTCTGGTGCCTTCGGCGGAACCGGTTTCGGCCCAGCAGCTGATGCGTTTCTGGCAGCGTTTCTCTCCCTGCGGACTGCGCCTCGACGCGTTAAAACCCTCCTATGGCCTGGCCGAAGCGACGCTGATCGCCGCAGGCAACCGCGCCCCGGAGCCGGTGTTCCTCGACCTCGACACCGAAGCGTTGCTGGCTAACCAGGTTAATATCGCCAGCGCCCCGGCAGGCAACACCCGGCGTTACGTCGGCTGCGGCAACGATTTTGGTCCGCAGCTGTTGCGTATCGTCGAACCGGAGGCCGGGCGTTTCTGTGCCGATGATGAAGTGGGTGAGATCTGGCTGAGCGGCCCTGCCGTCGCCAGCGGCTACTGGCAGCGCGAGCTGGAGACGCAGCAAACGTTTCAGGCCACCGTCAGCGGCAGCGATCGTCACTGGCTGCGGACCGGCGACCTCGGTTTTGTGCACCAGGGTCAGCTGTTTATCACCGGCCGCCTGAAAGACGTAATTATCGTGCGCGGCGAATGTCATTACCCCAATGACATCGAAGCCAGCGCGGTCGCGGCTCATGCGCTGGCGATCGCCGATGGCGCGGCGGCCTTTGCGCTGCCTGCCGACGACAACGCCGATGAACGGCTGGTGCTGGTGCTGGAGTGCCAGCGAGCCAGCGGGCCGGAACTTGCCGCGCTGGTGGATGCGGTGCGTCAGCGCATCGCCGAACAGCATCAGCTCAACGCCTGGCGCATTGTGCCGATCCGCAAAGGTACCTTGCTGCGAACCACCAGTGGCAAAGTTCGCCGTCGCGCCATGCGCGAGGCGTTTCTTCAGCAGCAGCTGCACGCCCTGCTGCCCGATCCCCAGGCGGCGACGCCAGCCGGGGCGCCACCGCAGGATGCGGTCACCCGCTGGTTAAGCCAGCAGGTCGCGGCGTTGCTGGGCAATGTGGCCGCGCGCCATATCGATCCGCAACGTTCGCTGTTCAGCTACGGACTGGACTCCCTCGGCGCGACCTCTTTGCTGGCGCAAATCCGTCAGCACTACGCGGTGACGCTGCACGAAAGCGATCTCTACGACGCCCCGAGCGCCCAGGCGCTGGCTGAACGCATAACCGGTCAGCTGGCGGGAACGACCGAAAGTGACGATGTCACTCGTCGCAGTGCGCAGGATGAACCGATCGCCATTATCGGCATGGCGTTTCGTCTGCCCGGCGCGGACGGCGCAGAGGCGCAGGATGACGACGCCTTCTGGCAGTTGCTGGCGCGCGGCCAGTCGGCTATCCGTCCGATGCCCGCCGAGCGTTTCCGCCGCAGCGACACTATCCCCGGCTTTGGCGCCTATCTGAACAACCCGGCAGACTTTGATGCGGCCTTCTTCGGCCTGTCGCCGCGTGAAGCCATCAACACCGATCCACAGCAGCGTATGTTGCTGGAGGTGAGCTGGCATACGCTGGAAGATGCCGGGCTGCGTCCGGCGACGTTGCGCGGCGCGGATGTGGGCGTGTATGTCGGTATCGGCACCGGTGACTACGCGCACCTGCCGTTTATCACCGGCGACAGCAGCCACCTTGATGCCTACTACGGCACCGGCAACTCGTTCGCCGCCGCCTGCGGGCGCATCTCCTATTTCTACGGCTGGGAAGGCCCGTCGGTGGCGGTCGATACCGCCTGCTCCTCCTCGCACAGCGCGCTGCATATGGCGTGTCAGGCGCTGCGCCTCGGCGAATGCGATATGGCCATGGTGGCTGGCGTTAAGCTGCAACTGCTGCCGGAAGTGGATGAGGTGCTGCATAAAGCCGGGATGCTGGCGGCGGATGGGCATTGTAAAACCTTTGATGCCGCCGCAGATGGATACGTGCGTGGCGAGGGCTGTGTCGCCTTCCTGCTGAAGCCGCTGTCCCAGGCGCAGGCGGATGGCGATGCCATCCGCGCGGTGATCCGTGGCAGCCTGGTGCGTCAGGATGGCGCCAGCAGCAGCCTCTCCGCGCCGAACGGCGAGGCGCAGCGCCGCTTATTGCAGCGGGTGCTGAAGCGCGCCAGTCTGCGCCCGGACGATATTGATTATCTGGAACTGCACGGCACCGGTACCCGCCTCGGCGATCCGATTGAATATCAGTCGGTGGCTGCGGTGTTCAACGGACGCCAGGCCGCCGCGCCGCTGTGGCTGGGATCGGTGAAAACCAACATCGGCCATCTGGAAGCGGCGGCGGGCGCGTCAGGTCTGGTGAAAACCATTCTGGCGCTGGAAAAAGGCATCATTCCGCCCCACGCCGGGCTGAAGCAGCTCAATCCGCTGATCGATCTGGAAAAAATTCCGGCGGCGATCCCCAGGGTCAGCCAACCCTGGCCGCAGCGCGCGGCACCGCGTCGCGCCGGCGTCACCTCCTATGGCTTTGCCGGTACCCTGTCGCACATCATTCTGGAGCAGGCTCCGGAAAAGGCGACCGCTGCGCCTGTCGCTGATGGGCTGCCACAGCTGTGCCTGTTCTCGGCGCGCTCCGCCGAAGCGCTGGACGCCCTGCGCCAGCAGTGGTGCGCACAGCTGGATGTGGCGCTGCCGCTGAATGCCGTGGCGGCCAGCCTGGCACGTCAGCGTGAGCACCATCCGCTGCGTATCGCGCTGGTCGCGCGCGACAGCGCCGAACTGCGTGAGCGTCTGGCCCACGCCAGCGCCGCCGAAAGCGTCACCCGCGCACCGCGCGTCGGTCTGCTATTTACCGGCCAGGGCGCGCAATACGCCGGGATGTCGCGCCAGCTGTATGCCGTGGAACCGGCGTTCCGCCAGGCGCTGGATGATGCCGACGCCGCGCTGTCCCCCTGGCTGGGCGAATCATTGCTTGCCCGTCTGCACGATCCGGACTGGGGCGGCATCCATCAAACCGCCTGGACTCAGCCCGCGCTGTTCGCCATTGGCTACGCGCTGGCGCGCCTGTGGCAAACCTATGGCGTCACGCCGGTGGCGGTGGCGGGCCATTCGATTGGGGAATTTGCCGCGATGGTGATCGCCGGTGGCTGGACGCTGGATGATGCCGCGCGCCTGATTGTCACCCGCGCCCGCCTGATGCAGGCGTTGCCGGCGGGTGGCGGGATGCTGGCAGTGCGGCTCGATGCCGGGCGCTGCGCCCACTATCTTGCCGCCTTCCCGGCTGACCGCTTATCGCTGGCGGCGCTTAACGGCATGGATGACACGGTGATCGCCGGTGATGCGGCGCTGCTGGAGACGCTGCGCCAGCAGCTGGAAGAGGCCGGTATCAGCGCGCGGCCGTTGCAGGTTTCCCATGCCTTCCACTCGCCGCTGCTGGAGCCAATGCTCAGCGACTGGCACCAGGCCTGCGCGACGCTAAACTGCCGCGCGCCGCGTATCCCGTTCATCTCGACCCTGACCGGCGCCGCGCTGACCGCCGCGCCTGATGCGGATTACTGGCGCGATCATGCGCGTCAGCCGGTGCGCTTCTGGCAGGCGCTCGATCAGATGGCCGCCCAGTGCGACCTGCTGCTGGAAATCGGTCCGCACAGCATTCTTACCGCGCTGGCGCAGCGTCATCTGTTGCAGCAACCCGCGCCGCATCCGGTGACCCCGCTTGGCAGCCTGCGCCGTGGCGCGGATGAGATCGCCACCCTGCGCGAGGCGATGCAAACCCTCTACCTGCACGGGGTCGATTTCAACTGGGATCACCCGCAGGCCGCCGCCTTTGCCGCCGCACCGCTGGCGGCGCGCCAGCTGCCGCGTTATGCCTTCCATCGTCAGACCTGGTGGCTGGAATATGACGGCGATGCCCCGCGCGAACCGCTGCCGTTGCAACCGCAGCCGACGCAGAGTCGGGCCGAGCCGGTACCGCTCTATGTGCAGCAATGGGAAACACTGACGCTGGCGGAGAATACCCGGCACAACAGCCGTTACTGGCTGTTTGGTGCAGCGTCCTGCTCCACGCCGCTACTGGCGGCGTTCGCCGCACAGCAGCTCAACGCCAGCTGGTGCGCCAGCACCGCGCAACTGCTGGAAAACTGGCGCGATGGCGACGTGGCGGTGTATCTGCCAGGGGATGATGTCTGGCCGCTGATTGCCACCCTCAAACAGGTGCAGCAGCACAACGCCTCGTTGCGTCTGCTGGTGCTGAGTGAAGAGGCGCAGGACTGCGGCAATGCCGGTTGTCAGCCGGATCAGGCCGCCGTCTGGGGAGCGGCCCGCGCGCTGGCGATTGAATATCCGGCCTGCAAATGGTTGCTGCTGGATGTGGAAAAAAGCGCCAGCGCCGCCCAGCGGGTGGCGGCACTGCATCAGGCCAGCGCCAGCTTCGGAGAGGAAGATGCGCTGATGCTGCGCGACGGCCGCTGGCTGCGCCCCTGCCTGACGCCGGTGCCTGCGGAACAACTGGCCGCCGACCAGCCGTTCCGCATTGATGAGCAGGAAACCCTGTTGGTGGTGGGTGCCTGGGGCGCGTTAGGCCGCCATATCAGCGAGTGGCTGGTGCGTAACGGCGCACGCCATCTGGTGCTGTCGGGGCGCAAAGCGCCGGGTTCGCACTGGCAGCCGTGGCTGAACTGGCTGCGCGCACGCGGGGTGGAGATTTGCTGCATCGAAGCGGACATCAGCCAGCCTCAGCAGGTTGATGCGCTGTTTGCGCGCATCGACGCGCTGGATCGTCCGCTGGCAGGCGTGTTCCACTGCGCCGGGGTGGGCCGTTTCAACCCGCTGGAAAGCATCAGCGAAGAGGATTACCACGCTGTCACCGCTGCGAAAATGCGCGGCACCGCGCTGCTCGATAGCGCCACGCGTCAGCGCGCCCATCGCTGGTTTGTCTGCTTCACCTCGATTGCCGGGGTGTGGGGCAGCCGTCTGCAAATTCACTACGGCGCCGCCAATGCGTGGCAGGATGCGCTGATGCGCCAGCGCCGTCATCTCGGCCTGCCGGGCATGAGCGTTTCCTGGGGGCCGTGGAGCGGTGGCGCTGGCATGTCCGAAGTGGACGCCTCCCTGCTGCATTATCTGCGCATGGCGGGGATCTATCGCCAGTCGCCGGGCCGCTATATCGCTACCCTTGACCAGCTGTTTGCCGCCGGAGCGCGCGCCAGCGCTCAGGCTGCGGTCTGGCTGGCCGCCGAGGTGGACTGGGCGAAATTTGTGCCGATGTTTGGTCTTTACCATCCGGTGCATCTGTTCAGCCGCTGCCTGGCGCAACAGGCGAGCGTCGCGCCGGTGGCAGACGCTCCCGATATCAGCCAGCTCGCCAGCCTGTCGGAGACTGAGCAGCAGCATCTGATCGAAACCTTCGTGCGCAGCGAACTGGCGCGCACGCTGCGTATGTCGCCGCAGGCGATTGAGCCGGACGCCGAACTGCTGGCGCTGGGTATGGATTCGATTCTGGTGATGGATTTTGCCCGCCGCTGTGAAACCCAGCTGGGTATCCGCTGCGAACTGAAGGCGCTGTTTGAACACAGCACCCCGGCGCGGCTGGTGCATTATCTGCAAACCCAGCTGCCCCACGCGGTCGCGCCGACGCCGTTTGCCGCTGACGGCATCAGCCTGCAACACGATGCCGCCAACCGTTATGCGCCCTTCCCGCTGACCGAGCTGCAATACGCCTACTGGATCGGCCGTCAGGATCACTACGCGTTAGGCGGCGTGGCCTGCCATGCCTATCTGGAGGCCGACGCGCCGGAGCCGCTTGATGTCGCGCTGCTGGAGCGTTGCTGGAACCAGCTGATTGGCCGCCACGATGCGCTGCGCCTGATTATTGAGGAGAGCGGGCAGCAACGGGTGCTGAGCGATCTGCCGCCGTACCGGATTCAGCTCGCCGATCTGCGCGATCGCTCCCCGGCCGAGGCGGATCGGCATAGCCATGCGTGGCGCGACACGCTGTCGCATCAGGTGCTGCCGACCGATCGCTGGCCGCTGTTTGATCTGCGCGTGGCGCTGCTGCCGCAGGGTGGCAGTCGGCTGTATATCAGCATCGATATGTTGATCAACGACGCCACCAGCAGCCAGCTGCTGTGGCAGGAGCTGGTGGCGCTGTATACCGCCGGGGGCGATAGCGCCCGTGCCGGGCTGCAACCGTTTGACATTAGCTTCCGCGACTACGTGCTGGCTCGCCAGACGCGAACAGGTGCGCGCCTGACCCAGTGGCAGCAGGATCGTGACTACTGGCTGCAACGCCTGCCCACGCTGCCCGGCGCGCCGCAGCTGCCGCTGCAAAGCGACCGCCTGATGCAGATCCACCCGCGCTTCAGCCGCCGTCAGCAGACGCTGGCCGCCGCGCAGTGGCAGCGGCTCCGCGAGCGCGCGGCGCAGCATGGCATCACCCCGGCTTCGCTGCTGATCGCCGCCTTCTCTCAGGTGCTGGCGAGCTGGAGCAGTGAGCCGCAGTTCTGCCTCAATCTGACCATCTTTGATCGTCTGGCCGGTCATGACGATGTCCAACGCATGGTCGGTGATTTCACCGCCGTGACCCTGCTGGCGCTGGACAACGATCCCAGCCTGAGCTTTGCCCGCCATGCGGCGCAGGTGAATGCCGAGGTGCTGGAAAGTCTGCAACATCGTCAGTTCAGCGCGGTGGACGTGCTGCGCGAATGGAACCGTGGCCGTGAGCAGCAGGCGCTGATCAGTATGCCGGTGGTGTTCACCAGCCAGCTCGGGGTCAACGATCCCACCAAAGGGGCGCCGGAAAGCCCGCTGGGCGAAATCCGTTATGGCCTGAGCCAGACGCCGCAGGTGTGGCTGGATCATCAGGCGAGCGAGCAGGACGGCGCGCTGGTGTACAACTGGGACATCATCGACGACCTGTTCCTGCCCGGCGTTGCCGACGCGATGTTCAGCGCCTACGCGCAGCTGCTGGCGCAGCTGGCCAGTGAAACCACGCTGTGGAGCGCCCCGCTGCCCGCGCTGTTGCCGCCGACCCAGCGCGCGGTGCGTCAGCAGATCAACGCCACGGCGCAGCCGATCAGCGATCAGACGCTCGACGGGTTGTTCTTCCGCCAGGCAGAGCGCACACCGGATGCCATGGCGCTGATCAGCGCCGAAGGCCGCTGGTCCTATCAGCAGCTGGCACGCTGGAGCCAGGGGATCGCCGAACAGCTGGATCAGCTGGGCGTCCAGCGCGGCGATCGCGTGGCGATTGTGATGCACAAAGGCGCGGCGCAGGTTGCCGCCTGTCTGGCGATTCAGTCGCTGGGCGCGGCCTGGGTGCCGCTGTCGGATGAGACGCCAGTGCGGCGTCTGGAAACGATTCTGGCGGGCAGCCAGATTCGCCTGCTGCTGGTGCAGGCGGAGCATCGCGCCACCTTCAGCGCCTTCGCCCGCTGCGTGGTGGTGGATGCCGCCGCGCCGGTCTGCTCCGACAGCGTACGGGCGAGTCAGCATCAGCCTGACGATGCCGCCTACGTGATTTACACCTCCGGCTCCACCGGTACGCCCAAAGGGGTGCTGATCGATCATCGCGGTGCGGTGAACACGGTGCTGGACGTCAACCGCCGTTTTGCGGTCGGCGCAGAGGATACGATCTTTGGTCTGTCGTCGCTGTGGTTTGACCTCGCGGTCTACGACCTGTTTGGCACTTTCGCGGCGGGCGCCACGCTGGTGCTGCCGGAAGCGGAGGCGATCCGCAATCCGGAACGCTGGTTAGCCTGGCTGCAACAGGAGCAGGTCAGCGTCTGGAACTCGGTGCCTGCGCTGCTTGATTTGCTGCTGAGCGAAGCCGCGCATCACCAGCAACCGCTGCCGTCGCTGCGTAACGTGTTCCTCAGCGGCGACTGGATACCGCTCACCCTGCCGCAACGGCTGCGCGAATGCGCGGCGCAGGCGCGACTGGTGGCGATGGGCGGTGCGACCGAAGCCTCTATCTGGTCCAACTGGTATCAGGTGGAGGCGATCGGCGAGAACTGGAGCGCCATTCCTTACGGCTATCCGCTCACCAACCAGGCATATCACGTACTGGACGCGGCATTGCGCGACCGTCCCGATTATGTCACCGGCGATCTCTATATTTCCGGCATCGGCGTGGCGCTGGGGTATGAGAACGATGCGCTGCGCACCGCCGAAAGTTTTATTCAGCACAACAACCAGCGTCTGTATCGCACCGGCGATCTGGCGCGCTACTGGCCGGACGGAACGCTGGAGTTTCTCGGCCGTCGCGACTTCCAGGTCAAAATCGCCGGTAACCGCATCGAACTGGGTGAAATCGAAGCGGTGTTGTTGCAGCAGGCGGCGGTGAAGGAAGCCGTGGTCGATACCGTTGGCGATGCGCGTGGCGAGAAACGGCTGGCGGCCTGGCTGGTGTTGCAGCCGCAGGCGCGCGAGGCGCATGAAGCGCTGCACGCCGATCTGACGCCCGCAGCATGGCGCGAGGTGATCGCCCAGGCGCAGCGGCCACTCCATGCCACGGCGTCCGCTGCGGCGCTGGCGGACTTCTGGCAGTTGATCGACCAGCTGGGCCAGCGCGCGGTGGCGGATGTGTTCGCCGCCGCCGGTGACGCCCCGCTGGCACCGGCAGCCGAATTCAGCGCCCTGCTGCCTCGCTGGCAAAGTCTGCTGAGCGAGCCGCTGCCCGACTGGGCGACGTTACAGGCGCGGGCGGCTGCCTGCCATCTGCCCGCTGAAGCGGTAACGCGCCTGCAACACAGCGCGGCCGATCGTCTGCGCGTGCTGCGCGGCGAGATCAGCGCGCTGGAGCTGTTCTACAGCGATGATGACCGTTTATCGCCGGAGCAGCTGACGCGCGCGCATCCGCTTAACGATGCGTTAATTACGGCGCTGGCGGCCGCCATCCGCGCGCTGGCGCAGCGTCTGGGGCGTGCGCCGCGTATCCTCGAAATGGGCGGCCGCAGCGGCGTCGCCAGCCAGGCGTTGTTAACCGCCCTGGACGATATGGCGCTGGAATATCACTTCAGCGATGCCTCGCCGCTGCTGGTGCAGCAGGCGCAGCGTCGTCTCGGGGAGACAGCGCAGCATCGCTATCAATTCAGCACCCTCAACCTCGAACAGCCGCTGCTGAGCGAAGTGCCACGGGTCGATGTGGTGATCGCTTTCAACGCGCTGCATCGCAGCGGCAACCTGCCGCAGCTGTTGCAGCGTATCCAGACGCTGCTGCTGCCCGGCGGCAGCCTGTGGGCGGCAGAGATGACGCGCAACAGCCCGTTCCAGCTGGCGACCGTCGCGCTGCTGGAGGGTGGCTACAGTCACTTTGACGACCTGCGCGCCGTCAGCGGCCTGCCGTTGCTCAGCGCCGCGCAATGGCAGCAGCTCTGCCAGCAGCAAGGCTTTGTCAGCAGCGAAACCCTGAGCGGCGATGCCGGAGAAAGCGGTTTCCATCTGGTGATGGCGCAGATGCCCGCCACCGTCTGGCAGTTCCGCCCGGCGCAACTGGCGGAGGCGCTGCGCCAGCATCTGCCGGGCTATATGATCCCGCAGCAGTTCTTCTGTCTGACGGCGTTGCCACTGTCGCCGACCGGCAAAGTGGCGCGCGCCGCGCTGCCGCGTCCGCAGAGCAAAGCCCAGCCGCTGACGGGGGAACGCACCCGCTGGCAGGGCGATGACGCCACGCTGGCGGAGATCTGGAGCGAGCTGCTGGGCGGTCAATGGCCGTCGGCGCAGACCCACTTCTTTGAAGCGGGCGGCGATAGCCTGATGGCGGTGCGCCTGGTGGAAAAAGTGCGTCATCGGATGCAGCGCCAGGTGGCGTTGCGCGACCTGTTTGTCGCCGCGCGTTTTGCTGAGTTTGCCGCCTGCGTGGCCGCCGCTCAGCAGGGCGAAGAACTGCCGCTGACCTTGCCGATCGACCTTGCCCAGCGTGAGCAACCCTTCCCGCTGACCGATGTGCAGCAGGCTTACTGGATTGGCCGCCAGAGCGGCCTGCCGTTAAGCGGCGTGGCAACCCATCTGTATGTGGAAATTGAGGTGGCGGATCTCAGCCATGCGGCGCTGGAACAGGCGTGGCAACGGCTGGTGACGCGGCATGACATGCTGCGCGCGGTGATAGATGAACAGGGTTATCAGCGCATTCTGCCGCAGGTGCCGGACTATGCCATCGCCTGTGACGATCTGCGTCACGCCTCTGCCGATCAACGCCAGGCATGGGAAAACGCGGTGCGCGACAGCCTCGCCCACGAAGTGCACGACACCACGCAGTGGCCGATGTTTACCCTGCGTGCCGGACAGCTGGCGGATAACCGTCTGCGGCTGTGCGTCAGCCTCGACAACCTGATCTGCGATGGCCGTTCGATGGTGATGTTGCTGAGCGAATGGGCGCTGCTGGCGCGTCAGCCGCAGCACCAGCTGCCCGCGCTGGCCCTCAGCTTCCGTGATTACGTGATGGCGCAGCCGCAGTGGCAACAGCATCCCCGCTGGCAACGCGCGCTGGATTACTGGCTGTCGCGTATCGATACCCTGCCGCGTGCGCCGCAGCTGCCGATCCAGCAGGCTGCCGCGCAGGACGTCACGCCGCACTTTACCCGTTACCAGGCCGAGCTGGCCCCGCAGGCCTGGCAGCAGCTGCGTCAGCAGGCCAGCAAAGCCGGGATCACCGCCAATGCGCTGCTGCTTACTGCCTGGGGGTATGTGCTCGCCAACTGGAGCGCGGCGCGCGACTTCACCCTAAACCTGACGCTGTTCCAGCGTCCTGAACTGCACCCGCAGATCGGCGCGCTGGTCGGTGACTTCACCTCGCTCAGCCTGCTGGCCTGTGATTACCGAAACCCGACCGGTTTCCTGCAACAGGCGCAGGCCATTCAGCAGCAGCTGGGTAACGACCTCAGCCACGACGCGGTGTCGGCGGTGCGCGTGCTACGCGAGGCCGCCCGTCGTCTGGGCCAGGTCGCTGCCATGGCGATGCCGGTGGTGTTCACCAGCGGTCTGGGGGTGGAGGCCAGCGGCAGCGACGCCAGCGTGGCTGCTGACTGGCTGGGTGAGTTTGGCTGGAGCGTCAGTCAGACGCCGCAGGTGTGGATCGACCATCAGGTGGTGGAGCGCCACGGCGCGCTGGTGTTCAGCTGGGACTGCGTTGATGCGCTGTTCCCGGCGGGGCTGACCGCCAGCATGTTCCACCATTATCACCAACTGCTGCAACGTCTGGCGGATGACGCGCAGGCCTGGCAACAGGATGCCGCTCAATGGCTGCCCGCCTGGCAGGCGGCGACCCCGGCCGCCGTCATCCCGACGGCGCCAGTCGCCACGCCGCTGGACGCGGAGGCCGATGCCGGGTTGATCCAACTGATCTGCCAGCTGTTACAGCAGATCACCGGGGAAACCACGGTGGCGCCAGAACGTAACTTCTTTGAAGCGGGCGCAACCTCACTGCATCTGATTCGCCTGCGCCAGCAGTTGCAGGCGGCGCTCAGCATCAGTTTCCCGCTGGTCACGCTGTTTGATGCCGCTTCTCCGCAGGCACTGGCCGCGCGGCTGCGCGCCAGCGGCGCGGCAACGGCGGATGCCAGCCAGCCGCAGGCGGACGCCCGTTTACAGGCCCGGCAGCGCCGTCGCCATCAACGCCAACGTTAATCTCGCGGCACATAGATTGCTATGCGCCGACTTTATCGATGAGAACATCCATGAGCACAATGAGTACTGAGCAGTTTTCTCAACACTACGGCGACACGCTGCCTGTCGCGATTATCGGTGCCGGTTGCCGTTTTCCCCAGGCCAGTTCGCTGTTTGAGTTCTGGCGGCGCATTGCCGATGGCGAAGAGTTGATCACCCGCTTCGATGCGGCGGCGTTGCAGGCGGCGGGGGTAGATCCGGCGTGGCTGGATCGGCCCGACTACGTGCCAGCCGCCTCGGTGGTGGACGATGCCGAGCGTTTTGACTGGGGCTTTTTCGGCTATTCACGTCAGGAGGCGGAGAGCATCGATCCCCAGCAGCGTTTATTCCTGATGTGTGCCTGGGAAGCGCTGGAGATGGCCGGTTATCAGCCCGGCGCGTTGCAGGAACGCGTCGGGGTAATCGGCAGTTCGCGCATGAGTACCTGGCTGACGGCGCAGCCGGAAGACGCACAAAATATTGTCGCGCCCGCCACCTTCCAGAAACTGATCGGTAACGACAAAGATTATCTCGCCACCCGCGTGGCCTACAAACTTGGGCTGCGCGGCCCGGCTTATACGGTGCAAACCGCCTGCTCCAGTTCGCTGATCGCCACCCATCTGGCGTGTGAAGCCATTGCCAGCGGCGAGGCGGATATGATGCTGGCGGGCGGTGCCAGCCTGAGCTTCCCGCAGCAGGCGGGTTATATCCATCGCGAGGGGATGATCTTCTCACGCGATGGTCATTGCCGACCGTTCTCCGCCGAGGCGGATGGCACCCTGGTGGGCAACGGTGCCGCCGTGGTGCTGCTGAAACGGCTCGACCGCGCGTTAGCGGATGGCGATGCGATTCTGGCGGTGGTGCGCGGCACCGCCACCAACAATGACGGCAACGATAAAGCCGGGTTTACCGCACCGTCGCTCTCCGGGCAGCGTGCGGTGATCCGCGATGCGCTGGGGATCGCCGGTGTCGCGGCCAGCAGCATTGGCCTGGTCGAAGCGCACGGCACCGCGACGCCGCTCGGCGACCCGCTGGAGATCGCCGCCCTGACCGATGCCTGGGCAGCGGATGCCCCGACGCCGGGCCAGGCGGCCATCGGCTCGCTGAAAAGCAACCTCGGTCATCTGGATACCGCCGCCGGGATCGCCAGCCTGCTGAAAGCCAGCCTGGCGCTGTGGCAGCAGCAGATTCCTCCCAGCCTGCACTTCACCACGCCGAATCCGGCTATCAATTTTGACCAGACGCCGTTCCGCGTGCCGACGCATCTGGAACCCTGGCCGCAGCCGGAAAACAGCCTGCACCGCGCCGCCGTCAGTTCGTTTGGCATTGGCGGCAGCAATGCCCATGCCATTCTGGAAGCGGCCCCGCCACGCAGGGCGACCCGCGCCGAACATCAGCTGTTCCCGCTGCTGCTGTCGGCGCGCACCCCAACGGCGCTGCGCGCGCTGGCGCAGCAGCATGTGGCGCGTCTCAGCGACCGCGAACCGGGCTTTGCGCTGGCCGATTACGCCGCCACCTCGCTCTACCATCGCACGCTGTTCCCCTGCCGTCTGCTGTTGCTGGCCAGCGATGCCGACGGCTGGCTCGGCCAGCTGCTGGATATCAGCGAAGCCGCGCAGGACGATGCCCTCTCCGGCCTGCTACTGGCGGAGAGCGACAGGCTGGATGACGCCGCGCGCCAGCGCTGGCAGCAGCAGTTAAGCGCCGCCACTCCCGACTGGGCGAGCCTGTTCGACCGACCGCAACAGCGCGCCATGATGCCGGTGGCACCGTTTGAAGGGGAAATCTGCACGCCGCTGCGCGGCGGAAACACCGAGGCGACCGCACGCTGGCAGGCGTTAGGTGACGCCGGTCATCGCTGCGCACAGGAACGGGGCGCCCAGCTTGACCTTAGCGTGCTGGATGAAGAGACACGCTGCGTGGATGCGTTACATTGTCACTACGTCGGCGCGCTGCTGGCAGGCATTGCGCAGGGCGAATCCCTCGGCGATCTGCCGTCCCTGCTGGCACGGCTCGCCATCCCGGCACGCTACAGCGACCTGATGCAGCGCATGTTGCGTGACCTGGAGGCCGCCGGTTGCCTGACGCAGCAACAGGGGCGCTACATCATGCAGCAACGCCCGCCGGTGGACGTGGACGGCTGGCTGGCGCGGATGCGTGATGTCGGGTATCACCATCTGGCGGCACTGATCTCCCGTACCGGCCCGCAGCTGGGTAATATGCTGCGCGGCACGGTGGACCCGGTCAGCGTGGTATTCCCCGCCGCCGCCACCGACGATGTTGAGCATATGTATCAGGAGCAGCCGTGGTCACGCTACTTCAACCAGATCGCCGCCAGCAGCGTGCGGGCGCTGGTGGAGCGCGCCAGCGCCCCGGTGAAGGTGTTGGAAATTGGCGGCGGCACCGGCGGCACCACCCAGGATCTGTTGCAGGCGCTGCCACAGGGACGCTGCGCGCGTTACACCTTTACCGACGTCGGCCCGCTGTTCCTGCAACGCGCCCGCGAGAAGTTCAGCGCTTACGATTTTCTCGATTTCCACACCTTCGATATGGAGCAGTCGCCTGCCGCACAGGGGCTGAGCCTCGGCGAGTACGATCTGATCGTCGCCGCCAATGTGCTGCATAACAGCGCCGATCTGCGCCAGCTGTTCCGCCGCCTGGCGCCGCTGCTGAAACCCGCCGGTATCATCCTGCTGCGTGAAATCACCGCGCCGAAAAAGCTGTTCGATTTTGTCTTCGGCGCGCTGGTGCCGCCCATCGCCGATACCGCCCAGCGCCACGGGGAACTGTTCGCCAGCGCCGCAGACTGGCAGTCGGCGCTGCATGAGGCGGGCTTTAGCCGCTTCGATGCCTTCCCGGCGACCGGCAGCCCGGCCAGCGCCCTCGGCGAGCAGATTCTGGTGGCGCAGCTCGCCACGCCAGCCACCCAGCCCGCCGCGGCGGCGGCGTCCTCTTTGGTGACGCTGTCACTGAACGCCCCCGCAAAAGATGCGAATGGGCAACCTCAGTGGTCAGCCGCGACGCTGCTGGCGGCGATTGAGGCCGCGCTGCCACCGCGCGACGCACAGCATTTATGGGCTGAGCAGTGGCACTGCGACCCGACCGGCGCGCCTGCGCCGCTGGCGCTGCAACTGGAGATAAGCCAGCATCGGGTGCTGGCGCAGATTGGCGCCACCCCGCTGGTACAGGCGCGCTGGCGTCAGACGCGCACCGGGCAGCCGGACGGGCGTTCGTTCCCGGCGCAGCTGCCGCGTCCGTGGCTGGCACAGGGCGGATTGTGGCACTGGCGCTGGCAAACCGCCGCGCTCAGCGACATCGCCTCGCTGGCCCCGCAACGGCTGACGGTGCCAGCCGCGGCGGCGCAGCAGGCCGAATTTTACCAGCAGCTGCGCACCTGGCTGACGCAAAGCGCCGCGGGCGCATCCCTGCTGTTGCAGTCCGAGGGGTTGTTCGACGCCACACAGCCCCACGCCGCAGGCTGGCTCCCCGGCTTCCTCGCGGTGGCGCGGCATGAATATCCCGCGGTGACGCTGACGCTGGCGGAGGGTCCGGCGCAGCGCAGTCAGGACGACGCTGCCCGCCTAGCGGCGAGCGCCGCCCCGCTGCTGCGCTGGTCGCCGCAAGGCTGGCAAAGTCAGGCGCTGCATCCGCTGGAACCGGTGCAGCCGGATACGCTGGCGGAGGAAGGCTGTGAACTGTTTATCGGCGGTCTGACGCCAACCGGCCTCGCGGTCGCCGCCCGGCAGGTGGAACGTGGGGCGAAAAAGCTGGTGTTCCTGGTACGCCGTCAACCGCGTCCGACCGAAGCGGCGCAGCTGGCCCGCTGGGAAGCCCAGGGTGTTGACGTGGTGATCGATACCGCCGGGGATGTCCACGCGGAAGCCGCGTTCGAGACCGCGCTGGTGCGCATGGCGCAGCATCGCCCAATCGCCAATCTGTGGCATCTGGTGGGCGCCATTGATGACCGTCCGATTGCCGAACTCGACTGGGCGGCGTTGCAGGCGGTGTATCAGTTGCGGGTGGAGAGCGCCCGGCGCATCGCCGCGCATCAGACGCTGCTCGATCCGGCCCACACGATTTACTTCTCCTCGGCGGCCAGCGTACTTGGGCCGCAGGGCCAGGCGGCTCACGCCAGTGCCTGCGCGGCGCTGGAGCGGCTGGCGGCGGAACGCTGCGCCGCCGGTTATGACACCCTGGCGGTTGCCTGGGGATTGTGGGGCATCACCGATTCGCTGACGTCGCGTCAGTCCGGCGCGCTGGCGCAGCGCGGGATGCTGCCGCTCGACACCGATGTCGCCCTCGATCTGCTGCTTCAGGCGCAGGCTGCGCCCTGGCCGGTGGTGGCAGCGATGCACCTCGATGCGGCGCGTTTACAGCAATCGGCGCTGAGTACCGGCGATCGCCAGCAATTTGCCGCGCTGCTGACGGCACCACAGCCGCCGGAGCCAGCGCCGGAGACGACGCCTGGCGATCTCGATCGTTTCCTGCGTGAGGTGCTGGCTAAGCAACTTAACTGCGCGGCGGCGGATATTCATGATCACAGCAACCTGGTTCAGCTGGGGCTGGATTCGCTGCTGTTCCTCGATTTAAACGAAACCCTCGGGCGCGAGCTGGGCGTAAAACTCAACGCCGAAAGCGTGCTGAAAGCGGGCACGGTGCAGGAACTGAAACAGGCGCTGGAGGAGGCGCTGGCCCCGGCGGGCCACGGCGACAGCCTGCTGCGCCAGCGGCTCCGTCAGCTGGAAACCCATCAGCCGGGCTGGCTCGATACGCGCGGCGACGTGGTGGATCGGCCTGATGGCCCGCTGCACCTCACCCCGCTGCAACGGGCGCGCTGGCAATGTTTCGCCAGCCAGCCGCGCCTGCTTTATGTCGAATATGACAAGCCACACGACTTCCCGCTGGCGGCGTTTATCGCTGGCTGGCAACAGCTGGCGGCACGCCATCCGCTGCTGCGCAGCGTGATCAACGCGGCGGGCGACATCGTGACGCAGGCAGCGGCACCCGTGCTGCCGGTAGCACGCCATGACTGGCGCGGCGCGTCGGCGGAAGATTTGCGCACCCGGCAACTGGCGTTGCGGGCAACCTTAGCGGCGATGCGCTTTGATCTCACCCGCCTGCCGCATCTGCATATCGCGGTGGGAGAAAGCGATCACGGCTATCGCCTGTGCCTGAGCATCAGCACGCTGCTGGTGGATATTGAGAGCTTCCGCGTGCTGCTGCGCGAGCTGCACCAGCTGATTGCCCAGCCGGACAGCGTGCTGCCGACGCTGCGCTTCTCGCCGCACGGCTATCAGCGCGCGTTGCTGGCGCTGGCGCAACAGGAGCCGCCTGCCGCCATCCCGGCGCTGTCCGCGCCGTCCCTGCCGTGGCAGGCGGGCGATCGCGCGGCGCCGTTTATCATCTGGCGTGATGCGCTGCCTGCCGCGCAATGGCTGGCGCTGAAACACCAGGGCGAAGCGCTGGGTGTCTCCGGCACCGATGTGCTGATGGCCGCCTGGGCGTTGACCCTACGCGACTGGCTGCGTCAGCCAGCCCTGCAACTGCGGCTGGATTATACCGACCGCCTGCCGCTGCATCCGCACGCCTCGCAGCTGGTGACCGATGCCAGCACCCTGGCGCCGATCGATCTGACGCTGGAGAACGCCGCGCACTTCCTGCAACTGGCGCAGGCCGTCGGACAGCAGCGCCAGCAGCGGCTCGATCACACCCTGCCTGCGGGCGAGGAAGAGGCGCACTGGCTGGCCCAGCTGCCGGTGGCGTTCACCAGTTTACTTGGCGTACGTCAGGCGTATGCGATCCCGGAAGTGTCCGATCCGCTGCTCGGGATGCCCGATTATGAATACGCGGCGCAACCGGAAACCCCGCTGCATTTGCAGGCGCTGGAGGAGGAGAGCGCGCTGCTGTTCAATATCGATCAACAACAGGGCTGGTTACCGGAGGCGCTGGGCGAGATCGCCATGCTGACGCTGCGTCAGCTGCTGGAGACCCTGGCGGCGGGTGAAGCGGCATGGCACGCGCCGCTCAGCCTGCTGCTGCCGGAAGATGCTGAGATCCAGCGGCTGGCACAGGAGGCGGCGCAATGACGTCACGCCCTACCGCGCTGGTGTGCGGCACCCGCTTCGGCGAGCATTATCTCGCGGCGTTAGCGCATCCTGCTTCGCCGCTGCGACTGGCAGGCATCCTGGCGCGCGGCAGCGAGCGCTCCCGTCTGCTGGCGGAGAAATTTAACGTCCCCCTGTGGCGCACGGTCGCTGAGGTTGACGATCGCGTTCAGGTGGCCTGCCTGGCGGTGCGGAGCCGTATGGTGGGCGGCGATGGCAGCGCGCTGGCGGAGGCGCTGCTGCGGCGCGGGATCGCCGTGTTGCAGGAGCATCCGCTGCATCCGGGGGAGGCGGCGCGTTTGCAGGCGCTGGCGGCGACGCAGGGAACGCGTTATCACATCAACAGCTTTTACCCGCTGCTGCCAGCGCCCCAGCGCTTTATCGCTTACGTCCGTGAGTGGCGTAAACAGCAGACGATCCAGCTGATTGAGATCACCACCAGCCTGCAATTGCTTTATTCGGCGCTGGATATTGTCGGCCATGCGCTCGGCACCCTGACGGCGACGCCGTTTGTCGCCGCCCCGGCGCCTGCCGTGCCCGGCTGGCCGGTGCGTCAGCTGCATGGCACCCTCGACGGCATCCCGGTGGCGATCACGCTGCAAACCACGCTGGACGCGCGCGATCCCGATCATCACAGCCTGGTGATGCACCGCATTGCCGTGGGCAACACCTCCGGTAATCTGTGCCTGAGCAGCAGCTTTGGCCCGGTGGTGTGGAGCCATGCGATCTACGCGCCTGATTACGATCGCGACGACGCCCGCGCTTCCTGGCTGCTGTCGCCCGAGCTGCATCAGGCGAGTCACTACAACCAGCAGCCGGGCGCGATGGTGTTTGGCGCGCCGCGCGGCGAAAGCCTGAATGAGGCGGTTGAACATGTCTTCCCCCAGGCGCTGCACCGCGCCTTTGACGGCCTGTTAGCGGCACAACCGCCGCAGTGGCAGCAACCGGCATGGTGGAAGGCGCATGGCGATCTCTGGCTCGATGTGATGCGCCAGATCGGTGCGCCTGCCCCGGCGCGCTTTACTCCTCCCCCTAAACCCTCCCCGGACCCGGAACGCTGGGCGGCGACGCTTCAGGAGAAGCATCATGACTGATTCAACCGATGTGTATCGCGATTTAGGCCGACGGCTGGAGCAGGCGGGTCTGGCCGAACATGCGCTGTTTCTTAACTGGGGTTATCAGGACCCCGACGCCAGCCCGCTCTCTGCCAGTGAGAGCCAGCGCCAGCTGGTCCTGCAACTGCTGGGAGACACCCCGGTGGATCAGCGCCAGGTGCTGGATATCGGCTGCGGACGCGGCGGCGCGGCGGCCCTGCTGCTGGAAAAATTCCGGCCATGCAGCGTAACCGGCATCGATCTCAGCCCCGGCAATATCGCGTTTTGTCGTCAGCGTCACCGCCATCCGCGCCTGCGCTTTCGGCTGGCCGATGCCTGCCAGCTGCCGCAGGGGGATGCCAGCGTTGATCTGCTGCTGAATATTGAGTCGTCGGGCGCGTATCAGGACATCACCGGTTTCTGGCGTGAAGTGTGGCGCGTGCTGAAGCCCGGCGGCGATTTTCTCTATGCCGACCTGTTCGCCGCCGACAGCCTGCCGGATGTGGTGGCCGCCCTGCACGGGCTGGGCTTCGTCATCGCCACGCAGCGGTCGATCCGCCGCGAGGTGATGGCCGCTCGCCGTCACAACAGCGACAAACTGGTGCAGCGTCTGCTGACCCCAGACGAGGATGCGCTTAGCGCGCAGCAGCTGCGTGACTATTTTGCGCTGCCGGGTTCGCCGGTTTATCAGGCGATGGAACAGGGTCGGGTGGATTATTGTTGCCTGCGCCTGGTGAAACCGCCGCAGGCCGGGCGTGCTGGCGAGCTGTCGCCCGGCCTGGCATCGCGCCTGGCCCGGCGGGCGGATCAGCTGGCCGCCGCCGTCGAGGGGCGCAGCGCCAGGGAGGCGTCCGGCCATTTTCCGTTACAGGCCCCGGATCAAGACGCCGCGCTTAACCTGTTCGCGCTGCCCTATGCCGGTGGCGGCGCCTCCATCTATCGGGAATGGGGACAGGACGCGCACTGGCCTGCCGACTGGCGTTTCTGCGCCCTGCAACTGCCGGGACGTGAGAACCGTATCGACGAGCCGGGCTGCGATCGTATGGCGGAGCTGGTCGCGGCGCTGGCAGCGCAGATCGCCCCGTTCGCCGATCGTCCCTGGGCGCTGCTGGGCTGTAGCCTGGGCTGCAAAATTGCCTTCGAACTGGCGCATCACTTCAGCCAGCGCCAGCAGGCGCCGCGGCTGCTGTTTCTGATGGCCTGCCCGGCGCCGCATATCCCCATCACCCATCGCCTGTCGCAGCTGGATGACGCACGCTTTACCGCCGAAGTGCAGCGGCTGGGCGGCACGCCGGAGGCAGTAACGCGCGACCCGGAGATGATGCGCACGGTGGGCAAAGCGCTGCGCGCCGACTGCGCGCTGGCGGAGCAGTATGTCGCCCCCGTCCATCGACGGCTTAACGTGCCCGCCCTGCTGGTGCAGGCCAGTGATGATGCGCTGGTCAGCTGCGCGCAGATGGCGGCGTGGCAGCCGCACTTTTCCGCGCCGGTCTCGACGCTGACGCTTGATGGCGGGCATTTCTTCCTGCGGCAGCACCGGGCGACGCTGGAGCAACGGCTGGTGAGCGCGCTGCGTCCGCTGCTGACGCCGCCGGATGCCCGCGACTGGTTCCCCTTTGGCGATCCGCGTTCCGCAGCGGCGACGCCGGTGATCGCGTTTCATCATGCGGGCGGCGCGGCGGCGAACTGGCGCGAGTGGATCGCCCCTGCGGCACGCCATGGGCTGACCTTCTGTCCGGTGGAGCTGCCAGGCCACGGCACCCGTTTCAATCAGCCCTGCGCGGAGGATATTGAGACGCTGCTGGCAAGCCTCACCGCGTTGCTGATGACCGACGATCAACCCTGTCTGCTGATGGGCCACAGCCTCGGCACCCTGCTGGCATTTGAACTGGCGCGCAGGCTGCCGCCGGAGAAGGTGCTTGGCGTAGTGGTGGCGGCACGACGTCCGCCGCAGCAGCCCACGCCGCCGCCGTGGCGTCATACCATGAGCGATAGCCAGCTCGGCGCCGCGCTGGGCGCGCTGGGGGGAACGCCGCAAAGCGTGATGGCCAACCCGGAGCTGCTGGCGCTGTTTCTCCCGGCGCTGCGCGCAGATTTCTCGCTGACGGAGACCTATGTCTGCCAGCCGCAGCCCGGCGAACGGCGGCTGCCGCTGCTGGTGCTGGGTGGCGATGCGGATCAGGAGGTGTCGGGCAGCGCGCTGCGCGAATGGCTGCACTGGGGCGATGCCGCCAGTCGTTGCCAGCTGATGCACGGCGATCATTTCTTTCTGCATCAGCAACGCGAGCGGGTGTTAACGGCGGTGGCGGCGTGGCTCAGCCAGCAAACTGCCGCCGATACTGGCCTGGCGTTGAGCCATACTGACGCTGAAAGCAGCGGCTGAGATGGCTGGCGTGAGAGAATCCGCACAGTCCGGCGATGTCATTCAGCGACATCGCCGTCTGCGCCAGCAGAGTTTTCGCCTGTTCCAGCCGACACTGGATCACGAAATTCCACGGCGTAATGCCGAACATGGTGCGAAAACCGCGTTTCAGGGCCAGCGGCGTCAGTCCGGCGGCGCGCGCCACGGTGTCGAGGTTGAAGCTGCCGTCGAGGTTATGACGAATATAGTCACGGGCTTTGATCAGTCGCTGACGGTCACGCGCCAGCAGCGGCGTGTGCCCGCCCGCCATTACCTGTTGCAGCTGCCACTGCCGGACACTTTGCCATAACGCATCCAGCAATAAACTTTCCAGCCGCAGCCCGGCGAGAGCAGACCCGGCCTGCTGCGCTTCGCGGATTTCGCTGCGCAGGCTGATGAGCCCTGCCGTCAGCGGCGCATGAACGATAACGCCGCCCTGCTCCGCCACAATCACCCCGGCATCCTCCAGCACCGCCAGATAACGCACCGGATAATCAATAATGCTCATGTCATAAAAGGTGTGGCGCGGGAAAAAGTCTTCTCCCCGGCACGGCGTGCGGGCGCAGGAGATCAACAGGCTACCGGCATGGAACGGCCGTATTGCCCCGCCATCCAGACGATAATGTCCCGCGCCTTCCACCATCAGCACCAGCGACAGATGCGCCTCGCTCTCGCCCCGCAGCACGATGTCATGTTGCAGGGTGGTCTCAATCGAGGTCAGTGTCATGCCGGCTATCATCTGGCGTTCAATGCCGGTCTGACGTAATACGTCAGCGTGTGAGTCATTCACCCTGATGTTCCTGATGATAATGATTTTTATTTAGCTTTATCGTGCAACTTTACACCTGAGCGTGCAATGCTTTTTTTTTCGCCTGCTATAACCTCGGCCTTTTCTGGATTTGGGGATATTTTTTAGGATGAAAATCAATCGTACTACACAGCTCATCATCAGCAGTCTGCTGCTTTCACAGGGCGTTTGTGCCGCAACAACCGACAATAACGACGACACGCTGGTGGTGACTGCCAGCAAACAAGCGCCCACCGCTGCATCAACCCGTAACGTCTCTTCGGTGAAGGTGGATGCCGCGACCCTCACCGATGCCAACGTGAGCCGCACCGACCAGCTCAGCCGGGTGCTGCCCGGTTTGCAGATGGGCAACAGCGGCAGCCTGATTTTCCAGTCGGTCTCGCTGCGCGGCGTTACCTCCGCACAGGACTTTTATAATCCCGCCGTCTCATTTTATGTCGATGGCGTTCCACAGCTCTCCACCTTTGCCATGCAGCCGCTGCTCGACGTGGAAAGCGTCGAGATGCTGCGCGGCCCGCAGGGTACGTTGTATGGCAAAAGCGCCCAGGGCGGCATCATCAATATCGTTACCCACCAGCCGGATAGCACGCCGCGTGGCTATGTCGAAGGGGGTTACGCCAGCCGCGAGGGTTATCACACCAAAATCAATGCCAGCGGACCGATTCAGGATGGCCTGCTGTATGGCAGCGTGACGCTGCTGCGTCAGGTGGATCAGGGGCCGATGACCAACCCGGATACCGGCAGCGACCATCTCGGCGGCTCGCGCACCAATGCGGGTAACGTGCGACTGCGGCTGGCGCCGGAGGGATCGCCGTGGGAGGCGAATCTTGCACTCACGGAAGACTGCACCCATGCAACCCAGGATACCTACGTGCCTTTCGACCAGGTGAAAAGCCGTACGCTGGATATCAGCCCCGGCGGTGGCGATCCTTATCTGCGCAGCTGTACCCACAGCCAGTCGCTCAGCGCCCGCTACACCACCGATGACTGGATCATCAGCATGGTCAGCGCCTGGCAGCAGCAAAATTACGACCGTAAGTTCCCGTACGGCTTCTATTCCGCCAGCCTGCCGGAGCGCTGGAACCAGAATGTGCAGGAGATCCGTGCCGCAACGCGCGGTAACGATACGCTGGACGCGGTGTTTGGCTTCTACCGCCAGGATACCCGTGAGGCGCTGGATTCCTCCTACAGCTACGGCGGGGTGCCGCTCACCAGCACCCATTCCCACACCGAATCGCAGACGCTCGCCGCCTATAGCGATCTGACCTGGCATGTTACCTCGCAGTTTGATTTGGGCGCGGGGGTGCGTTTCTCGCACGATCAGGCGAAGACGCGTTATTCAGGCCTGTACGATCCTCAGGGCGACAGCAACAGCACCAATGACAATCAGGTGCTGGGTCAGGTCTCTGCCGGGTATCAGTTAACCGATGCATGGCGGATCTACAGCCGCGTGGCGCAGGGATATAAGCCGGTTGGTTTTAACATCACCCCAACCGTGGGCACCGCTGCCGAGCCGTATGCGGCGGAGAAATCGATCAACTACGAGATCGGCAGCCGTTATCAGCAGGATAACCTCTCCCTCGATGGCGCGCTGTTCTACACCCACACCAAAGATATGCAGCTTTACTCCGGCCCGGCAGGCTACCAGACGCTGAGCAACGCCGGGAGCGCCAACGCCAGCGGTGCGGAACTGAGCGCCAGCTGGCAGTTCACGCCTGGCTGGGCCTGGCAGGTGAACGGTAACGTTGTCCGTTCCGAATTCACCGGCAGCAGCGAAAACTACGCCAACAAACGTACGCCGTTTGTACCGCGCTACGGCGCGGGCACCAGCCTGGTCGGCAATATCGATACCGCCTGGGGCGCGTTAATGCCGCGTATCGGCGTGAATCTGACCGGTCCGCAATATTTTGACGGCGACAACACCCTGCGCCAGGGCAGCTACACCACCACCGATCTGCGTCTCGGCTGGCAGGCTACCGAGCGTATCAACGTGGCGGCATATATCGACAACCTGTTCGATCGCCGCTATCGCACCTATGGCTTCCTGAGTGGCACCGACGCCTTTGCCCAGGTGAACTTTGGCCGTACGGCGGGTATCGACGTCCGTATCGATCTGTTCTAACCGAGTGGGGCCGGGCGCGGCAGTGCCTGGTCCTCTTCCTGCCAGCGATAGAAACGGATCGCCGGTTGCGGCAGATTCACCACCAGCGACAGCGTCCAGTCTGCTGCGATTTGCCACTGCTGACAGTGCGGCGCAAAGCGTGGCGGCGTTACGCAGGGCGCGGCCTCGACATGGCAGAGCCCCTGCTCTCCGATTGCCACATTCAGCGCACGCAGTGGCTGAGTCAGCCCATCTCCGGTGGCCTTTAACCAGGCTTCTTTCAGTGTCCAGATCGCGTAAAAACGCGCCCGCTGCTGCGCCTCACCGGCGGCAAGAACAAAATCCTCTTCATCGGCGTTAAACGCGACCGCCATCACGTTACGCACATCCTCCAGCCGCTGATGATGTTCAATATCAATGCCGACCAGCGGCTGGCGACAGAATGCTATCGCTACATAACCCTTGCAGTGTGAAATGGAAAAATAGAGTGGCGGTTGCAGCGCATTGCTGACGGCGGGTTTACCCTGCGGGCCGGGGCGGAAAGTCCATGCCTGCGGGGGAATGGCGGGATGATAGTGGCTGAGCAACTGGCGGATCATCTGGCGAGTTAATAAGGCCCGCTGGCGATCGTCCGGCTGGTGAAATCCCTGACAATGGGTATATTCCTGCGGGCTGAGGAGCGTGATTAATGCCGCTTCGCGCAGCCGGGAAAATGCGCTCGCCTCATCAGCAAGCCAGATGTGAAGCGCCTGAGCATCCATGTTCTTTCCTGAAAGAATAAAGCCGGAACAGCATAACGCCTTATTCAGGGGCAATTTTCAACCCAGGGTTTGTGCAGGTATGGGGGTGTTCGATGTTGTACAGATTTTGCATAATACGCGCAAATTCAGTTTCTCCTCACCCTGGCAGGCCGCATGAAATACAGACTTCCTTTTCAGGTGAAACTCTTTTTATCTCTGGTGGCTTTCTCCTGCCTGCTGCTGGCGATATTGAGCGCCATTCTTTTTCATTTTATTGATCGGCAACTGCATCACGATCTTGGCCAGCGCGCCCGCGTGCAGGCCAGTGAAATCGCCCTGATGCCGGGGTTAGCGCAAGCGGTGGCGCAGCGCGATGTGGCGGCGATTGCACGCTTAATCCAGCCGTTGCGTGATAAAAGCGATGCCAGTTATATCGTGATTGGTGATATTAACGAGCAGCATCTTTATCATTCAGAATCACCGGAACGCCTTAATTTGCCAATGATTGGCGGGGATAATGCCGAAGTTTTGCAGGGCAAAACCATTATTTCGAAGCGTCAGGGCGGCATTGGTGTTTCTTTGCGCAGCAAGGCGCCCATTCTCAATGCCAATAATCAGGTGATTGGCATTGTTTCGGTCGGCTATCTCACCTCCTATATCAATAATCTCAATACGCGTCTTCTGGCTCAGGCGAGTTTATATGGCCTGCTTCTTCTGCTGCTGCTGTTTATTTTTTCATGGATATTTACCCGCAACGTTAAAAAACAGATGTTCTGGATGGAGCCGGGTGCTATCGCGCTGCTGGTACTGCAACAGAAAGCCCTGTTCAACGCCATGTATGAAGGCGTATTTGCCATTAATGCGGAGAAGCAGTTGATATCGATTAACCGTGCCGCCCGCGAGTTGCTGGATATTCGTCAGAGCGAAAATGAACTGATTGGCAAACCGCTGGAGCAGGTATTACAGACGCCACCGGCGTTTTTCTCACCCGACGGCAGCCACCACGATCAGATCACCGTGTTAAATCAGCGGCAGGTGATCGTCAATCGCGTCCCCATGGAGCTGGCACCCGGCACGGAAAGCGGCTGGGTATTTAGCTTTCGCGACAAAAATGACATCAATACGCTCAGCAGCCAGCTAAGCCAGGTGAAGCGCTACGCGGACAATCTGCGCATCATGCGCCACGAACAATTAAACTGGACCGCCACGCTGGCCGGTTTGTTGCAGATGCAGCGTTATGACGATGCCATACGCTATATTCAGGCGCAGTCCGCAGGCGCCCAGGCGGTGCTTGATTTCGTCTCAACACGTTTTACCTTCCCGACGCTGTGCGGCCTGCTGCTGGGAAAATATGTCAGCGCGCGCGAGAAAGGCATTGAGCTGCGATTCGATCCGGCCTGCCAGCTTAGCGTGATGCCGGCAGCGATCAGCGAAACCGAACTGATGTCCATCATTGGCAATTTGCTGGATAACGCGGTGGACGCCGCGCTAAAAGCGCCCTCGCCGTCAGCAGCGGTGGATATCTACATTTCAGACCGAAATCAGGAGTTGCTGATTGAAGTGGCCGATCAGGGGAGCGGCGTGGACCCTGCGCTGAGGCCCTGTCTGTTTGAACAAGGCGTGACCAGTAAGACGTCAGGCAGCGACGAAATGGCCGGTTCGGAACACGGGATCGGTCTCTATCTGGTGGCAAGTTACGTCCGGCGCGCTGGCGGCAGTATCGAGATCACAGACAATACACCGCAAGGTTCGATATTTTCGGTATTCATCCCCTTACAGGTAAAGCCAGGCTATGGATAACAACAACATCGACGTCGTTATTGTGGAAGATGAGCCGCATCTCGCGGGTTTGCATCGCGATTTTATTCAGCATCATTTTCACCTGCGCGTCGCTGGCATCGCAGCCACACTCAAAGAGGCCCGCTCCCTGCTGGCGTTGCATCAGCCGCGTCTGGTGCTGCTCGACAACTATTTGCCGGATGGTCAGGGCGTGGAGTTATTCGACAGCCCGTTGTTGAAAAGTTTTGAGTGCTCGGTGATTTTCATCACTGCCGCCAGCGATATGCAAACCTGTAGCCACGCGATGCGCAGTGGCGCGTTCGACTACATTCTCAAACCGGTCGCTTTTCATCGTCTTCGCAGTTCGCTGGAACGTTTTATGCAGCTGATCGAGACGATACGCCATGTCAAAGTGGTGGATCAGCTCGCCCTTGATCGGCTGTTTAATCTGCCGATTATCGATACGCCAGCGCCTTCCCTGAAAGGGATTGAGCCAAACACCCTGGAACGGGTGCAAAGCGTTTTTATCGCCAGCCCGGACTACAGTTTTTCGGTGGAAGAAGTGGTGGACGGGGTGGGCATCAGCAAAACCACCGGTCGTCGTTATCTGGAATATTGCGTGGAAACGGGCTTTATTGACGTTGAGATGCTGTACGGCAATATCGGCCATCCGCGGCGGCTCTACCGCAAAAGCGCCGACAGATAAAATCCCGCATTGTCTGCTTTCCCCCGCCGCCCGATCAGCGATTCCGGGCGCGTTGCTCCGTGCCCTGCTCGTGGTTTTTATGGTGTTAATTGCCGAAAAAATGCCAACAATCACACTTCGGGAAGATAACAACCTTGCCCTATTGCCTGAAAAACACCATGCGTTATGTTGCTTTTTAGTTTATCAAGCGTAACCATAGGTAAATATAATGTTAAATATATTTCAAATTTCACTGATTGCTTCCGCTGTGTTGATCTCTTCCTCTGCCATGGCCGCCCTGCCTGACGGCTATCCATCCGACTATCAAAAACTTGTCGCTGCGGCGACCAAAGAAGGCAAAGTGGTGATCTACTCCACCACGGACACCAAAGCCGCTGGCCCGTTGATTCAGGGCTTTGAATCGACCTATCCCGGCATCAAAGTCGAATATAACGACATGAACAGCACCGAACTGTACAACCGCTTTATCAGCGAACAGGCCTCCGGTGGCGGCAGCGGCGATGTGGTGTGGAGTTCGTCGATGGACACGGCGCTGAAGCTGGCGACCGATTACGCCCAGGAGTACAAATCGCCAGAGCAGGCCCAGCTGCCGAAATGGGCGGTGTGGAAAGATAAAGCGTATGGCACCACCTATGAGCCGGTGGTGTTTATCTACAATAAACGCCTGATCCCGGCAGGCGAGGTACCGGATTCCCACGCGGCGCTGGCGAAACTGATCGCCAGCCAGAGCGACAAGTTTCAGAAAAAAGTGACCACCTACGATATTGAAAAGTCGGGTCTCGGTTTCATGCTTTCCGTGCAGGATTTTAAGGCCGATCCGGACTACTTCAAAACGCTGGCTGATGTCGCCAAAGGCGGCCTTGCGGTCCAGTCCTCTACCGGCACCATGATGGAAAGGGTGTCATCGGGTGAAAATCTTATCGGGTTCAACATCCTCGGATCCTATGCGGAGTCCCGCGCCAAAACCGATCCTTCGCTGGGTATCTCCTATCCGAAGGATTACACGCTGGTCTTGTCCCGTGTCTCCTTTATCAGCCAGCAGGCTCAGAACAGCAATGCGGCAAAATTGTGGCTGGACTACGTGCTGTCGGAAAAGGGTCAGAGCATCCTGGCCAATCAGTCCGATATTCCGTCACTGCGTAACGATATCGAAGGTAAAAACGACATCGACGGCATGACAAAAATGCTGGGCAACGCGCTGAAACCCATCCCGGTTGACGAAACCCTGCTGGAATATCTGCAACAGAAAAAACGTCTGGATTACATCAAACAGTGGCGTGCCGCTGCCGCCAAATAAGATTTCCGTCCTGCAACGGGAAGCATTCCGGGTGTACCTGGGGGTACGCCCTTATTTTTGCCTGATTTCGCTGTACAGGGTTGTTAACTGAGGGCCTCTGACATGAGCACATTGCGCAGAAAGTGGCAGTCGCTGCCACGCGGTATCGTGGTGCTGATAACGGCGCTGGTCATCTATATTCCGTTATCATTCATTGTGATACAGAGTTTTCTCTCCGCGCCGTTCTTCTCTCCGTCGAAAGCGTGGAGCCTGGAATCTTTCGAATTTATCTTTACCGATCCCGATTTCTACACCGCGCTGAAAAGCGGATTTATTCTGGCGTTCGGGTTAGTGGTGATCGCCATCCCGCTGGGCGGCATTCTGGCGTTTCTGATGGTGCGCACGGATTTGCCGGGACGTCGCCTTATCGAGCCGCTGATCCTGGTGCCGATCTTTGTCTCACCGATGGTGCTGGCCTTCGGCTATGTGGTTGCCGCCGGACCGGTGGGTTTCTTCTCGCTGTGGGCGCAATCCCTGCTGGGTTTTGTCCCCTGGAATATCTACAACATGTGGAGCATCGTGGTCATCGCCGGTCTGACCCACGTTCCGCACGCTTATCTCTACATCTCCTCCGCGCTACGCAGCGTCGGTTCAGATGTGGAAGAGGCCGCCAGGATCGCCGGTGCCTCTCCGTTACAGGTTATGACCTCGGTCAGCCTGCCAATGGTGCGCCCTTCAATGCTTTACGCGACGGTGCTGCTGTTTTTCCTCGGGCTGGAAGTCTTTGGTCTGATGCTGGTCCTCGGCGATCCGGAAGGCAATTTAGTGCTGGCGACTTATCTGTATCAGTTGACCAATAAGCTGGGCACCCCTTCCTACCATCTGATGGCGGCGGTGGCGGTGGTGCTGATTTGTATCACCATTCCGCTGGTGATGTTGCAGCGCCGCCTGATGCGGACCGCCAACCGTTTTGTCACGGTAAAAGGTAAAGCCTCGCAGGCCCGTGCTCTCCCGCTGGGTAAATGGCGCTGGGTGGCCGGTGCCGTGGTGGCCTTCTGGCTGACCGTTACCATCGGCGTTCCGCTGATTGGCGTGATGTTGCGGGCCTTTATTTCTAACTGGGGCGTCGGGGTATCCATCTGGGACGAACTCTCGCTCAACACATTCCGCACCATCTGGGAACAACCGAATCTGCTGCGTGCCATTGTCAACTCGATGGCGATCGGCGTGATTGGCGGGGCGCTGGCCGTAGCCTGCTACCTGTTTATTGGTATCTCGATGCACCGCAAACCCGATGGCGTAACGCGTTTCCTCGACTACAGCGTCCTGGTGCCGCGAGCGGTACCAGGTCTGCTGGCCGGTCTGGCGTTCCTGTGGGTTTTCCTGTTTCTGCCGATGTGGCTCGATAACGCGCTTAAAAGCGGATGGCTGTCCGATATGCCCTGGTCGCAATGGCTGCGTGACAATCTGGTGGTCTGGCTGCGTTCGCTGCGCAGCACCATTTTCAGCGTCTGGCTGGCCTACACCGTGGTGTGGATGGCGTACGGCTTAAGGCTGATCTCCTCAACGTTATTACAGGTGGGGCCGGAACTGGAAGAGGCCGCGCGCAGCACCGGTGCGAGCCGTGGACAGATCACCCGGCACGTCACGATCCCGTTATCGCGCCACGGCCTGATCGGTTCCTGGCTGCTGATGTTTCTGATTTTCGAACGTGAATATTCAACCGGCGTGTACCTGCTCTCGCCGGGCACCGAGACCATCGGCTCGATGCTGGTTTCACTGTGGGCGGCCGGGGCCATTGATATTGTCGCTGCCCTCTCCTTTATTAACATCCTGCTGGTGGTGGTAGGCCTGGGGATTGCCCTTCGTTTTGGAGTCAAATTACATGATTGAATTAACGGTCGAGAATCTGCACCTGACTTACGGTGACAATCCGGTATTAAAAGGCGTCTCCATGGAGCTGAAACGCGGCGAAGTGGTCTCTTTGCTCGGGCCATCCGGTAGCGGAAAAACCACCCTGCTGCGCGCCGTGGCCGGTCTGGAAAAGCCCTCTCAGGGCGCCATCACCATTGGCAAAAACCGGGTGTATGACGGCACGCCGCGCAGTGAAATTCCTGCCGAAGAGCGCAATCTCGGGCTGGTGTTTCAGTCCTACGCGCTATGGCCACATAAAACCGTGTTTGAAAACGTGGCTTATCCGCTGAAGCTGCGCAAGGTGGTGGGGGCGGAGATCAGCCAGCGGGTGCAGGATGTGCTGAACCAGCTCGGCCTCGGTCATCTTGGTCAGCGCCATCCTCATCAGCTCTCCGGCGGCCAGCAACAGCGCGTGGCGATTGGCCGTGCGCTGGTCTACAACCCACCGGTGATCTTGCTGGATGAACCCCTGTCAAATCTCGACGCGAAGCTGCGCGAAGAAGCGCGCGTGTTCCTGCGTGAACTGATCATCAAACTGGGTTTATCGGCGCTGATGGTGACGCACGATCAGAACGAGGCAATGGCCATTTCCGATCGTATTCTGCTGCTTAATAACGGAAAAATTGAACAGCAGGGCACGCCGCAGGAGATGTATGGCTCGCCAAAAACGCAATTTACGGCGGAGTTTATGGGCAGCAACAACCGTCTGCACGGCAAAATTACCGAGGTACGGGAAGGCAAAGCGCGTATTGAGGGCAAAGGCTGGGCGTTGTGGGGTCTGGCGGGTGCAGGAGTGCAAAGCGGCCAGCAAGGGACGGCGGTGATCCGCGTTGAACGCGTGGCGCTGGCCGACGGGCCAGGCGAGAACCAGCTGGAACTGCCTCTGCTGACCAGCATGTATCTGGGGGATCGTTGGGAATATCTGTTCCGGACTTCAGGCGATGACTTTGTCATCCGCGCCTACGGCAGCGAGGTACGAGATCCTCAGCATTGTTATCTGCGCTTGCCCGAAGATCAGCTGTGGATTTTCCCGCAATCCTGACGTTTACAGAGAGCGGCGCAGGCCGCTCTCCTCCCGCAGGATCGATTCACCCGCTCAGCAACGCAGATGGCTGACTTCATATAATGGGCATTATATGAAGTTAGGATCCGGCAAAAGATCGGGTTATGATGCGCAGCGATAAAAGGATCGTTCGTCTGCTGACGAAATCGATCATTGCCACACATTTCCCTGATGAAAAAACAGGCGTCGCTACGCGAATTCTGCAAGGTAATCCCCCTGCTGGTTTTGCAGAATTCACGTAGCGTGCGCAATGCTGTTTTTGATGAAAAAACGGACAGCTATGACGGATCTGGCGCTGAGTAGCGCACTTCTTACCGATGGCAGCGCAGAGGTATCTGAACGGCTGCGTGAATTTGTGCAGGATCGGGATGCTTTCTCGGATAACACCTGGCGTCAGCTGCTGAGCGTGATGCGCAGTTGCAGCCGCTGGGCCGATCGGCATGGGCGCAGTGTGCTGCCGATGCTACCAGCCGATCTGCGCGACTATCTCAGTCACTTGCAGGCAAGCGGTCTGGCCTCGGCGACCGTCGCGTCGCACGCCGCGTTAATCTCGATGTTACACCGTAACGCCGGACTGCTGCCGCCTACCAGTTCACCGCTGGTGTTCCGTGCGATGAAGAAGATAAACCGTACCGCCGTGATCAGTGGTGAACGCACCGGCCAGGCCGTACCGTTTCGGCTGACCGATCTTCTGAAGCTGGACCGGCTGTGGTCAGGCGCTGACCGGCTCCAGCAGCGACGCGACCTGGCTTTTCTCCATGTCGCCTATGCCACGCTGTTGCGTATCAGTGAATTGTCTCGTTTGCGGGTGCGTGATGTCATGCATGCGGCCGACGGGCGCATCATTCTGGATGTGGCCTGGACCAAGACCATTGTGCAGACCGGCGGGCTTATCAAATCCCTCAGCAGCCTCTCCACTCAGCGTCTGATGGAGTGGATTGACGCCGCCGGGCTGGCCGACGAACCGGATGCTTTCCTCTTCAGCCCGGTGCACCGGACCAACCGCGCCCTGCCCTCGGTTAACGCGCCGCTCACCACCCGCGCAATTGAGGATATTTTTGTTCGCGCCTGGCGGCTGGCAGGTTCTGCGCGGCAAATGAAGACCAACAAAAACCGCTATCGGGGATGGACCGGTCACAGCACCCGCGTCGGCGCTGCGCAGGATATGGCGGCTAAAGGCTATCCCGTTGCGCAGATCATGCAGGAGGGAACCTGGAAAAAACCTGAAACCCTGATGCGTTATATTCGCAACGTTGATGCCCACTCAGGCGCCATGGTTGACCTGATGGAGAACATGGAAGAGTGATCTGTGGACTGACCCGCCGCGGTGGTGAAGCGGGTCTCGCCGTTAAAAAGTAAGGGAAAATTCATTATTCACTGGAGCCATCATTTTTATTCATCCATCCCGGCGGCTAAAAAATCACTAAAATATTTGGTCATTAACTTCTGGGCGGGATTTGTTTGGTCGCGCATCCAGACGAAAATTAATTGCGTCCATGCGCCTTCATCACTCAGCGGGCGATAGACAACATTACCAATATTATGTGAAATAATATTTTCCGGGACGAGGCTGAATGCCATCCAGGCATTGACCATTCCCAGGCCATTATTTACCGCCGATACCCGCCACTCAATATTTGGCGTGAAGCCCGCCTGATGCGCGAGTTGTATTAAAGAACAACTTATTCCCTGCGTATCCGGTTCCTGATAGCTGACGAAAGATTCATTCTCAAGTTCCTTCATTGACAGAATATCGCGTCCGGCCAACGCGTGGCCCGGCGACATAGCCACAAAGAGTTTCTGCACTGAAAAAGAACAGGTTAAGGCATCTTCAGGTAAAAACGGAAACGGGCCACGTATCACCGCTAAATCAATTTTTTTATCCTTGAGTAATTTCAGCTGCTCGGGCATGGGAAGCTCCACCAGCTTTATCTCCAGAGAAGGATAAGTACCGCGAAAGTTCTTCAGCAGGTTGAGAAACTTGCCATCTAAAAGCGCGGTGCCGACATGGCTAATAGTGACCTGACCCGCCTCGCCTTTTGCGGTTTTTCTTGCCTGTTCGATGGCATGAATATGGCGATCGAGTAACTCAACCACGCTCTGATGATAATGCTTCCCCGCAGCAGAAAGGCAGATACCCCGGCCAGCAGGCTGAAACAGGCGAAAACCCACCTCCTGCTCCAGGGCTTTGATTTGCTGGCTGAGTGCGGACTGGGCTATGCCAAGTTTTTCCGCTGCCTTGCCGTAGTGCTCAATCTCAGCAAGACAAGCAAAATATTCTAATCGTTTTAATGTATCAGCCATCGAGAACCCATAAGCATTTGCTTATCAAATTTACATTTTTGTTATGTGGATTACATTTCTTTATCAAATCATACTACAATCCACAATAACAATGAGGAAATCACTCACTGTAGGTAACGATTTCCTCTCAATGCGGTAAAAGAAAAGCAAGACATCTGGATTGGTTTCCCTGGCTTTTCGACTGCGCGAATTTCATATGCAAATTTAGTCAAAATCAACAGCTAGTTGTAACGCACACGGTAACAAAAAGTAAGTCATTAAATTTCAGGATACTGCAGGAAAAAATGATCATGACTAAATCCGTTACTTCCTTTGAAAGAAGGCGGTTCATTAAACTTTTGGCGACGACCACCTTAATCGGCAGCGTCAGCAGTTTGCTTCCTGGACAAGTTGTCTGGGCAATAGATACAGGGAACAGTTCAAACGCCGCGTTATCATCTTTTATGACAACGTCGGAAATTATCTGTGGCTATTCTGAACTCGATAGCGCGTTAGGAAGCCGTATTTTCGCTTTGATGCAGAGCCGCAATTCATCGCTGAGCGATCAATTGGGCAAGCTTGGCAGCCTGCTAAACGCCGACATGAGCTCTGCCGAGATGCAGAATAAATTGAAGGACGCAGACAAGGGCATTCAGACATTGTTCGCCGATATCCTGCGAGCATGGCAGATAGGGATCGTCGGCACGGGCAAAGAGGCGACGGTGGTCGCATATGAATATGCGCTGATGTACAAGCCAATTGCCGATGTCGTTGTATTGCCAACCTATGCCCGAGGTGAACCTCACTACTGGGCACACCCTCCTGTAATCAAAAGCGCGTAAGTGAACATATAATGAAAACAACGCATTCAGCCACCGTGGTAATCGTTGGTTCGGGTATTGCCGGTTCTCAGATTGCACAAAAGCTGCAAAAAGCCGGAATTGATACATTAATGCTGGAAGCAGGTCCGCGCATTGAGCGCTGGAAAATTGTCGAGAACTACCGTAACTCTCCCTTTAAAGGGGATTTTCAGTCACCGTATCCGCCATCCAAACATGCTCCCCATCCGCAGTATTCACCGGCTGATAATGAATATTTCATTCAGTACGGTCCCGAGCCTTACAAGGCCGGTTATCTGCGCGTCGCTGGCGGCACCACCTGGCACTGGTCGGCACAGGCATGGCGTTTACTGCCGAACGATATGAAGCTGAAATCACTCTACGGCGTCGGTCGTGACTGGCCAATCAGCTACGAGGATCTCGAGCCGTATTACTACGAATCCGAAGTGGAGATGGGCGTCGGCGGTCCGGAAGATACCGGTTCACCGCGCAGCAAGCCCTATCCGCAGCCGCCTCTGCCGCTGTCGGATTTCGATAAAGCGTTTAAAAAGGTCGTGGATCAGAACGGTTATCACCTGATTACTGAACCCGCTGCCCGTAATACCCTGCCCTTCGATGGTCGCCCGGCCTGCTGTGGCAACAGCAACTGTATGCCGATCTGCCCGATTGAGGCGCAGTACACCGGTGAAACCGCGCTGCGCAAAGCTGAGCACGCCGGTTCGGTGTTAGTGCCGAATGCCGTGGTGTACAAAATCGAGCACGACCAGCAGGGCAAAATCACCTCAGTTCTTTATAAAGATCCGAATGGAGAAAGCTTCCGCGTCACCGGGAAAATCTTTGTGCTGGCGGCCAACGCCATTGAAACGCCGAAGCTGATGCTGATTTCAAAAAGTGACAAGTACCCGAACGGGATCGGTAACACCACCGACAACGTGGGCCGTCATCTGATGGATCACCCAGGCACCTCCGTCTACTTCCTCAGCAAGGAACCGATGTGGCCGGGACGCGGACCGATGCGTCTGAGCTGTATCAATAACCTGCGAGATGGCGCTTTCCGCTCTGAACATTCGGCGATGAAGATTAACCTCGGCAACTACTCTCCGACGCTGGCGGTCAGCAACTATCTGCTGAGCAAAGGGATTTCCGGTAAAGAACTGCCGGCGATGGTACGCGATTACGCGTCACGCTGGGTGGCGGTTAACACCTTCTTCGATATTCTGCCGGATCGTGACAATCGCATCGTTGCCGTTGAGGACAGAAAGGATGCGCTCGGCATTCCTAAACCCGGCGTGCACTACCGCATTGATGACTACATCAATAAAGCGCGTGATGTTGCGCATCAGCACTTTGACCACATTGCCAGCCTGTTTGGCGGCACTGAGGTCCGTCATGATGATAAGTACTTCAATAATAACCATATTATGGGAACACTTATCATGGGTAATGACGCCAACGACTCGGTTGTTGACGCGGATCTGCGTACCCACGATCACCAAAACCTGTTTATTGCCTCAAGTGGTGTGATGGCAAGTGCGGGTACGGTTAACTGCACCCTGACGCTCTCAGCCCTGGCGATGCGACTGGCGGATAAACTTGTCGAGGAGTGCAAACACGTATGATGCGCTTATCTATCAAGACATCGTTAAAGATGTCCATGCTGGTCGGTTTGCTGTTCTGCTCCGCCAGTTTTGCGGCGACCCCGGCTACCGGCGACACAGCTCAGGACCTGATCAAACAGGGCGAATATCTCACCAGGGCTTCCGACTGTGAGGTGTGCCACACCGCCACTAACGGCACCCCCTATGCTGGCGGCCTGGCGTTTAAAACGCCTTTCGGCGTGATTTATTCGTCGAACATTACGCCGGATAAAACCACCGGTATTGGTAACTGGACAGAGCAGCAGTTCAGCGATGCGCTGAAGCACGGTATCCGGGCTGACGGACAGAATCTGTATCCGGCCATGCCTTATACCTCCTACTCCAAGCTGACCGATGCCGACATCCACGCGATGTATGCCTATTTCATGTCGATGCCTGGCGTGAACCATAATCCGCCTGAAAACGAGTTAGGGTTTCCGTACAATCAGCGTCTGGCGCTGAAAGGCTGGAACCTGATCAATTTCCACTACAAACCGTTTGAAGAGGATCCGGGTCAGAGCGCGGAGTGGAATCGCGGCAAGTACGTTGCCACGGCCCTCGGCCACTGCGAGGAGTGCCATACACCGCGTAACCTGGCGATGGGTCTGAGTGATAAAGCCTACGCGGGTGCGATGGTCGACGGATGGGAAGCCTTTAATATTTCATCAGACAAAGAGTCGGGTATCGGCAACTGGAGCCATGACGATCTGATGCAATATTTGCGCACCGGCGCACTGCCGGGCAAAGCGACCACCGGCGGCGGCATGGCCGATGTTATCTCGCACAGTCTGCGTTATCTGTCGCAGGAAGATCTGAGCGCACTGGCGACCTACATCAAAAGTGTACCGCCGCAGCAAACCTCATCCAGAAACCGTTCAGGTGCCGGAGAGAATGCTCACAGCGATATCACCCGTGATGTCCGCGGTCTGCCGATTGATGACAATTCGCCTTCAGGTGCGGTGCTGTTTAACGGCAACTGTGCGAGCTGTCACGGACTGACCGGTGAAGGCATTGGCGAGAATAAATTCTACCCGTCACTGTCGCATAACAGCGTTGTCGGTTCCGACAAGCCTAACAATCTGGTGCAGGTGATCCTTCACGGCGTGGATCGCGTGAATGCCAACGGCGAGCATATTTTGATGCCGGGCTTCAGCGATAATCTGACCGACGCACAAATCGCGACGCTCACCAACTATATTCGTACCCAGTTCGGCAACGGCGGTGCGGTGATTGATGAGCCAGCGGTGAAAGCCCTGCGTGAAAACAACGTGACCGTGATCCCCGGATACGTGCTGATTGGCGGCGGCGCTGCAGGCTTCCTGATTCTGGTGGCGCTGGTGGTTTACTTCAGAAGAAGAAAAGCGAAAAGATAACGACAGGATAATCATACCTGGCACTCTTCTGCCGGGTATGACTGCCGATCGATTCCCATCGCCACCGATACGCGCCAGTTCAGCCGTATCGGTGGCGATTTTTTTCGTCTGCGACAGATAAGTTTGCTCGCCTTAACGGCTGCCACGGTAGCAGGAGAAATTGATTGCGTGCCGCAATCAGGATGCGGTAAGAAGTACGTCTTGCCGAATTATTTAGTATGCTTGTTGTCCTATACTCAGCGAGTAGCAATCACAAATTCCGCCTGATGCGGTGTTTGTGTCATGAAGGAGGAAATATGACTGAACTTCTCCGTAAGGTACTGTTAACACCTGGCAAGCTCATGCAGGGCGCCATTCGTCAGGATGTAAAGCAATCAAATAGCAGCAAAATTATTACCGATGCTAACGGCGCTGCCACACTTAATATGAACAATGAACAGGTGCGAGACTCCATGCGCGCACGAATGGAAGAACTGGCGGCAAAACATCAGGGATGATGAATGGGTCCTTTAGTTATCATGCTCGTGTTGGTATGCGGGTTCTGGTATACAGAAAATCATTATCAGTCACGCATCCGACAAGCCCGCAGTAATGGCTGGAATGCTTATTTTTATGTTGCTATGCATGGATGCAGGTTTGCGATTCAGGGGTTCGCTCTGGTACTTGTTACATTCATAGCCCTTCTGATTTTAAGCTCCCTGATCAATATGTTAGGGTTTATCTGGCCCAGTATCCACACCGACCTGTATTCCTGGTTAACTGACATAAAAATTATGTCTTTCCCATTATTTTTCCTTCTTTCAATGTTGCTGGCGGGGCTGATTGCATACGTAGAGGGAAACAAAGCAAGGCTCGCGCTGGAAGATGAAGAGACCCGGCAGGCTGCTTACAGGGAGATTGCAGCACGGGATGGTATTGAATCGCTGCTAGTACAGGCAATCGATGAAGGCAGGTTGATCTTTGTCACACTGAAATCCAGAAAAGTGTATATCGGATATGTAGCCGCACCTCGTATGGAGCATCATGAAACACAACATCTCGCCCTTATCCCTTATATCAGTGGCTACCGCGATAAGGACACGCTTCGTTATCATGAACAGCATCGATACTACGAGCTGTATCTCAGCAAAAATATCACCGCTGAATCATCCCCGCTAAATTTAACCCATTTCCGGCACGTCATCCCAATGGACCAGGTGGAAGCTGTCTCCATTTTCGACACAACAACCTACAAATCATTCGATGCCTTCTCTACACCGACGCCAGAAAAAGAAGCAGCCAAAAATAGTGCATGACTATGCTGCACCCACACGGCCTCTAAACGACGCTACGCGAACCTATTCAGGGCGAAACATACAAAAAAAGGCCGCCCGATGGGCGGCCTCTCAGTTACTGCGCAAATAGGCTTATTTGGTCAGTTCAGCTGACAGATAAGCACCGTTATCTACGCGCGCACCGGTGATTTTATAGGATGCGCCAGCCTGTTTGGCCTGAGCGGCGATTTTGGCTTCAGCACCGTCCAGCGTAGAGGCGGAGGCGCTGATGCTTTGTGCAAAGCTGCCGAAAGACACCAGTGACAGAGCCGCAACTACAACGAAAGTTTTGATAGATTTCATGGTCAATTCCTCAGAGATTATTTTTAAATGGTGGGGTGTTATGCCCCGATGTGAGAAAGAATAGACCTGTCACCCGGCAAGTAAAAGCTGAGTGTTTTGCTGAAATCAATCAAAAATACTGAAAGAGATCCCCGACGCTACGTAACCGCGTTATGGAATGGTTTTTTCATGCATTACCCCTCTGAAGCGCTCATTAAGTTTGCCCGGATTATCTGAAACTCCATTGCACGGTGACCACAAAAACAGAAGGAATAATTATCCCGGCTTCAACGCCGAAATAGCTGGTAAAGTTGTACTGAATGGCGTGATAAATATACGGAGAGAAACCAATGCCGGTGGCTTGCTTGAAATCGTGATAAGAGCCGTGGTCACCGCAGTGACTGAACACATCAAAAAAGAATTCCCCTGTGTAGCCATAAACGCCTTTGAAAACCCAGTTCCCACTATCACCTTGTATCCAGTCTCTTCTGACCCCCATGGCAATACAACGGTCACCGAAGCTGTTGTCCATGGTGCCCAGTAACGCACTGTACTTTGAGTCTTCAGAAAACTTTCTCTCTACCGAGTAAAAATGGTTATCAAAAAACTCATTATATTGCCCATAGTTACCTGTCAGATGATAGACGAATGATCCCGTATTGATGGAGTAAAGATTTATTTCGTCCGCATTAATGCCGAAAGCGGCGATAAGTACAAAGAAACACAGCACCCTGCTTATCGTTATGGACATGTAGAAAACCTCATTAATTAAGGTGTTTTAAGGTTTACTGAGCAAAAAAAACAGCTGGGAAAAGCTACTATTATCGTAGCCTATGTAGCGATGTCCTGTTGTAAGCAGCGAATAAGGGCAGCGGTTATGCCCCATTTTTGCAAAAAAACATTAGCAGCCACGGGCATAGCTTTCGTCTTTACCCTGATGGCTCATCGTTGCTGTCGGCCTGGCCGCATTATGTTATCGTCCTGTTGCGACTGGACGCGTGGCTGCGCGGTCCGGGAAATACCCCGTTATTCATGCGGAATAATGTTGTAAAGGAATACACGTCGATGAATACCCGCTATACGCTGCACCGATTAAGCCTGCTCAACCAATGGCGCCGGGATCGTTTTCGCCTGCTGTTTAATCTGGCCGTGCTGCTGAGTTTTTCCGCCATCATCCTCTGGATCCTGCCCCTTATCAGTCAAGGGAATATCCATGACGGCCTTGTTGGCTTGCTGTGCGGCTTATCCGTGACCTTCTGGCTGACCTGCATTGCTCGCCTGCGCATCAGCAATGTCAGCCACGCGGACAGCCTGATCTTATTACTGGAAAAGCATCACTACCGTAAAACCCCTCAGGGTTATTATGCGCTGCAGACATCGCGTTATAGCCAGTTCAAATCCCAGCGTATTTACCTTGCACAACAGGATGGGAACCTGGAGCTTATCGGTCCCTACCACATCCTGAAAAAAATCATTAAGCAGTTCGATGGTGAGAGCAAGGTTAGACCATGAGGGTGCTGTCCCTTTTTATGCAAGAGTAGTAATAGGTTATAAATTAACCAATTGTTTAACATAGATAAAATATTGCGCATAAATCATCCAGACAAAAAAACGGCGTCCTACCTACTAATTTTAATAGGATATCTATAACAATATTCCTGGTCGGCCTTATTCGCGGTTTAATAGTCTGGTGACAGCCGAAGGCTCATCCATGAGCCATACAAATAAATACCAGGGAACCAGGGAAATGAAAAAAGTCCTTTTGATTGCAGTTGCTGCTTTAACGCTGGCAGGTTGTGCCACATCGACAGGAAAACCGGTTGAAGTTGTCAATGCCGACCGCGCAGCAGGTACGGTAACTGTTGGTTATGTGAACTCAGAAAATCTCCCGTTGATTGACGATGGTAGCAAAGCGCGCTGGGAAGATGCGGTAGGCATCGCAGCAAACGTATGCAGTAAATGGGGTTATGCAACTGCTGAAGAACTTACACCTCATGCCCGTACCGAGGGCCTGCGTAACGGTTATGGCCAGCTGGTTAACGGGAGTGTAACGAAGCAGTATCAGTGCATGGGTGGAAACGTAAAATAGAATAATAATGGTTACAGCCGTGTTTCTGACTGCAAAAACAGCGGGAATGCGGCACATCCGGTGTGAAAACATAAATACGATACATCCGTAAATCTGCAAACGGCAGTCCTGATAAGAAACGCGCATTGAAGCACCCTGTGCGGATCAACATCATTCAAGAGTCATTATGAATATCAAATCTGTGTTTTTTATCGCGGCTCAGCTGGCGATATCTCATATGGCGAGTGCGGCCTTGTCAGATGGCCCGCCACTGTCGGTGACAACCAGTGATGGCAGGCGAAAATTCACGGATTAACTCAGGTTGCACAGGTTAAAACCAATTTTCCCGCATTATTCGCGCACCTTCCGGCAAATGCCGTTCTGGCGATCAGTGACGACGAAGTAAAACAATTAAACGCGTTAGGGCCTGATGCCTCATTTATTTCTCAGCGACCTGATATCAAACCGGTTGGCGATAGCATGGTGTCGGCGCAGAACAAGGAAATCTACCGGGTTACGGACCACAGAATTTTTAAAGGCGAGGGGGTTCCGCGATGTGGAAATCATTGCAATAACGATGACGCTGTCGGAAGGGACCTTTGCCACCACAGCATTTTATGCAGTCACGGACAAAAACAACAACCTGTGGAAATTGATGCCCGGGGATGAAAACACAACTTTTTAACAACTCCCCTGTTTTGCGCTAACGACCCACGTTTATCCACCGCCGAAATAACCCAGCCGCACCTTTATTTCCGGCTGGCCTTAATGCTTCCTCCTGCATGTTGCCAGCCCGTAAATGCCTTGTTGTAATTAATAATGATTATCATTATAGTTCGCCTTATTATTTCACAGGAAAGTGATTAGTAACGCTATGAAAGTAAAGTATAAATACTCTGTGCTGGCCTCGGTGATTGCGGCGAGCCTGGGAATATCTCTGGCGCTGGCCGATGAAACACCAACCGTGACAAAGCCAAAACAGACCCAGACCAGCGATAAAGCGTCGGGTAACGATCTGGCGATCGGCGATAAGAAAAGCAGTAGCGAAAACAATATGGTGGTGACCGCCAGAGAGCAGACGCTACAGGCGCCGGGCGTATCCATCATTGACAGCCAGGCGATCAAAAAACATCCCATCCAGCGTGACCTTTCTGAAATTATCCGCACCATGCCCGGTGTGAATCTCACCGGCAACTCCAACAGCGGCCAGCGTGGCAACAATCGCCAGATTGATATTCGTGGCATGGGGCCGGAAAACACCCTGATTATGGTCGACGGGATGCCGGTAAGCAGCCGTAACTCGGTGCGCTACGGCTGGAGTGATGAACGCGATACCCGTGGTGATACCAACTGGGTGCCACCGGAGATGATCGACCGCATCGAAGTGATTCGTGGCCCGGCTGCCGCGCTGTATGGCAATGGCGCCATGGGCGGCGTTGTCAACATTATTACCAAACCGGCAACCAAAGAGTGGCACGGCAATTTCAACACCTACTACAACGTGCCGGAACATAAGAATGAAGGGGCGACCCGTCGTTACAACGCCAGCTTAAGCGGCGCGCTGATGGATAATCTGACCCTGCGCCTTTATGGCAACTGGAATAAAACGCAGGCAGACGCGCAGGACATTAACAGCGGACACGATGCCGGGCGCACCGGAACCTACGCCGGTACCCTACCATCGGGTCGCGAAGGTTTTATCAATAAAGACATCAATGCCGTTCTGCGTTGGGAATTCCAGCCGATGCAGGCCCTGGAGCTGGATGCCGGTTACAGCCGTCAGGGCAATCTGTATGCGGGTGACACGCAAAACACCAACAGCAACGCGCTGGTACAGAAATATTACGGTAAAGAAACCAACATTCTTTATCGTCAGACCCTGAGTCTGAAATACACCGGTGCCTGGGATAACGGGGTTTCCACCAATAACTACGTTCAGTTTGAAAAAACCCGCAATACGCGACTCAATGAGGGTCTGTCAGGGGGGATCGCCGGTATATTCAATACCTCGAATGAAGGCTTCTCCACCATCAATCTGTATGACACTAACCTGCATTCCGAGATCAATATTCCGTTCGACTGGTGGGTGAGTCAGACCGTGACCTTCGGTGCCGAGATGAATCATCAGTCGATGAAAGATCCGGCGTCAAATATCGAAACCACCTCGGGTGGCGATGTGGCGGGTATTACCGGCACCGGACGCAGTAAATACAGCTCGGCCAATCTTTACGGCCTGTACACCGAGGACAATATCGACCTGACCGATTCAACCCGCCTGACGCCCGGATTGCGCTTCAACCATCAGGACGTCTCAGGCAGCAACATCAGCCCGGCGCTGAATCTGTCGCAGGAACTGGGCGACGACTTCACCCTGAAGCTGGGCATCGCCCGCGCCTGGAAAGCACCGAATCTGTATCAGACCAACCCCAATTACCTGTTATACAGCAAAGGTCAGGGTTGCTACGCCAGTGCCGGTAGCTGCTATTTGCAGGGTAACAGCGACCTGAAAGCCGAAACCAGCGTCAATAAAGAGATCGGGATCGAATATAACCATGATGATGTGCAGGCCGGTCTGACCTGGTATCGCAATGATTATCACGACAAAATCGAAGCGGGCTACTCACCGCAGTACGCCAACGGCACGTCGGATATTTATAAGTGGGAGAACGTGCCGAAAGCGGTGGTTCAGGGTCTGGAAGGGACATTCAACTTCCCGCTTAGTGCAGCGGTGACGATGAAGAATAACTTCACCTATATCATCGAAAACAAAAACAAAACCACCGGCGATTATCTGTCAATCATTCCGAAATATACCATCAACTCCACGCTGGACTGGCAGGCCACCAACGATCTGTCGGTTCAGGGCACCATGACATGGTATGGCCGCCAGAAGCCGAAGAAACTGAATTATAAGGGAGAGGCCACGTCTGGCACGGAAACCCGCCAAGTTACGCCGTATGCGTTGTTCGGCATGAGCGCCACCTACAACGTGAATAAATACATGGATGTCACGGCGGGCATCGATAACCTGCTGGATGAACGCCACTTCCGTGAAGGCAACGCCCAAACCACCGGCAATGACGCCACTGGCGCCTATCTGTATGGTGCGGGAGCGTATACCTACAACGAACCGGGCCGGACTTACTACATGCAAGTGGGCCTGCATTTCTAATCCAAACCTAAAACCGCCTGCCGCCAGGCAGGCTATCTGAGTGACGAGACACCGCATGAAAAACTGGCGCACCACTTCATATCTGGCCGCATTCTTTTTTACCCTGCTCTATACAATTCAGGGTTATGCGCGACCCGACATGTCCCCGCTGGGACCCAATATCGCGGATAAAGGCTCCGCTTTTTATCATTTCAGCGTGAATCGCTTTGATTCCGCCGACGGAAAAAGACATTACAAAGTGTGGACGGCGGTGCCCGATAAACCCGCTCCGGCAGCAGGATTTCCGGTGCTGTATATGCTGGACGGTAACGCCGTCATGGACCGGTTATCAGATGATCTGCTGAAGTCGCTGTCACAGCAAAATCCGCCGGTGCTGGTGGTTATCGGCTATCAGACCGACCTGCCGTTTGACTTAAACGCCAGGTCGTATGATTACACGCCGCCGGTGAAAGAGAGCACCGCGCTGCATGGCAGAGCGGGCGGTGGCAGCCCTGTCTTCCGTCATCTGCTTGAAGCAACCATTGCGCCGCAGGCCGAAAAAGGCGTGCATATCGATCCCCGGCAACGGGCTATCTGGGGACACTCTTTAGGCGGGATTTTTGTGCTGGATGCGTATTTATCCTCACCGTTTTTTCATCGCTACTACGCCACCAGTCCCTCACTGAACCGTGATTATGTCGGGATGCTCAGCCAGCTGCGCGCGACAGATAACGCGGGCGCCCGTAACAAGCCGCTCTATTTGCTGGAAGGCAGTGGCGCGCCAGACAGCAATCGCCGGGCGCCAGGCCCGGATATCCTGACCAAGGTTCGCAGCACAGTGGCATCGCTGCGTGAGGAAGGATTACCGGCGGCCTACAGGCTCTATCCCGGCCTCAGCCACGGCCAGATGTTCGACGCCGGTTTTCAGCAGGCGTTGCAGGATATCGCCGCCAGGCCCCCTGCCACCGTCAGATAACCTTCTGGCAGCTAAGAAAGGCTGGGAAACTGGCCTAACTGCATAAACAGACCGAACCAGTCTTCCAGGTGCCAGGTGGTGGTAATCCGCTCGCCGTTAAGCTGATGAATTTCATGCAACCGGATGCTGACAAATTTACCCGTAGGTTCGATGCCCATAAAACTGCCGTTGTGAGTACCGGTAATTTCTGCCCGGACGGCTATCTGTCCCGGCACCTGAATCAAATCATGAATAACGATCTGCACATCAGGGAAAGCCGCGGCGAACCCTTCAATAATCGGTCTTAGCCCCTCCGGTCCGGCAGCCTGACCCGGCGCCAGCGGAATATCCTGCCAGTCGGGCGTTACCGCTTCATATACCAAATCAGGATCCTGCTGGCTGAACGCCTGATAGATTGTTTCCACTGCCTTGCGTTCGGCGATAAGACGTTGTGTGGTCTGCTCTGACATCGCTATTTCCTCTGATTTTGGGTGAGCAATCTGAACTACCCAGCGAGTATCACACCGGCATCGGGTATAATTAAAATAAATAAAGGATATACAGGAGTATTCGTTTTATGGATTTTAAGGGGCTTGATTTGAATCTGCTGGTGGCATTTGACGCGCTGATGGAAGAACGGAATGTAACCCGTGCCGCCGCCAGAGCGGCAGTCAGCCAGCCAGCAATGAGCGCCGCCCTCTCCCGCTTGCGCAGGCATTTTGGCGATCCGCTGTTTATTCGCAGCGCCTCCGGGCTGCTCCCGACCGCCAGGGCCAAAGAGATCGGATTGCATGTCACCAACGCGCTGGGCGAGCTGACCAACCTGCTGGCGCCGGTTGAAAAATTTACCCCGGAAAACAGAAATCTGTCATTCACGCTGGGGATGGCTGAATATCCATTAATGGTGTTGATGCCGGCAATTATGCACGCCATCAGCCTGCAAGCCCCCGGAGTGACCTTACATGTACGAACCTTTATCGATCGCGATGAGTCAGTGTCATTGCTGGATGATGGAAAAATCGATCTGGTGATAGGCATTCTGCCGACGAAATCTGAAAGCCGGATCCTGTCACAGCCATTATTCAGCGATGAATTTGTCACCGTGGTGCGGCGTGACAGTGAAGCGGCCAGAAATGGCATGACGCTGGAAACCTATCTCAGCATGAACCATATTCTGGTCTCCCCGGAAGGGGATCACTATGGACTGGTAGATGCGCGGCTGAGGGATATGGGGTTATCCAGAGAGGTTCGTCTGACGCTACCCACTATGTCTGCCGTCGCCCGCATTGTGCAGCAGACAAATTATGTCGCCACGGTGTTGCAGCGCAGCGTGTTAGTCAGCGAAGCCAGTGAAAATATTGTGATGCTGAAGCCGCCGCTCGCGTTACCCGCGATACCGGTTCACCTGCTCTGGCACCGACGTTCCGATGACAGCAGCGCGCAAAAATGGCTGAGAGAACTGATTGGCGCGCAATCCCGCGCTTTAATGGCGTCATCAGGGTAAGGGAAATATCGCCCTTACCCTGACGGATGATTTTATCCGCGCTTCTGCGCCATCACGATCTCGCCTGTGGTCCAGACATCGCCACCGGCATACTTATATTCCACCAGCGGGAGACGACCAATGGTCTTCTCTCTAATTTCACTAAACCAGTGTGCAGGATCGACGCGAATCTTCATGCTCCTAACCGTGAAATCGGGGATCTTATTAAGATCGGAGAAATCGGTAACGCCCTCCAGCGGCTTGAGATAAGTCCGCCCTCTGTAGCGAATCTCATCGCTGCCCTCTTCCAGGTATTCACCAAAATTAGGTTCAGAATAAAAAATGACTCTGACACCACGCGGAATCTCTGCCCGTATCAGGTTAATACCGACATATCCCGGCCGATTCGGCGTTAAGATATGCGGATAATCACCCGGCGCAAGACGCATGGGAATGACGGAGCTTTTCTGCTGGATTTTGACATAGATATCATCAGGGCCGAATGGTGCGGTGGTGGATGTCATCACCGGACTAAACGCAGGTAAGGTTAATCCGGCATATCCGCCGCCATCAACGTAAGGAGACTTACGATACAGGTCATTCATAACCGACACATAATTATCGGCAATAAAAGTATTGACCATGGATAGTGCATCAGGGAGATTTTTATTAAATAATTTGTTGAAGCTTCTTACCATAACAGAATGCGCTTCACACATGTTTATCACCTGAGTATTCATCAGATGATATAAGCGCAGGCGCTCTCTGATCATATCATGCGTCCAGCGAATCCTGTCGTACTTATCGTAACCGGATAATGAGGTCGAGTTGCCATTTTGACAATAGTTTGTTGTACGCCATTGGAAGACTGGCGTACCAAAATCGGTCAGATAAATATCTTTTGGATGGTGAATATCAAAGAATGCAATATTCACCAGCTTCTCCAGATAGTTATATTGCCCCTGAAGGAATTCTTCCATCAGTTCAACGGTTTTACCGACGTCATCTCCGTCGTCAAAACATTGCAACCGGGAGTTGAGCGCCAGGAAATAAATGCTGTTAAAATCATTAACCAACGAGGCGGCTTCATAATAGCGGGTGAATTGCTCGTTATTGTAGAAATAATTCTTAATTTCCAGGCAACAGAAGATCAGGGCTTCCCACTGCTCCGGGCTGCCTAAACTCCATTTGGTTTGATCTTCAATACCGGAATTATTTTTCTTCACGGACTCCATGCGTAAGAGATAAGCATCAATCAGTGCAATAAATTTCTTCTGCATCTGAATAAACTCATACTCATCCAGCGCCGTTTTTATGCGCTTATCAATCTCTTCCCTTATCTCCTCCATCGTTATGCCACTCGGGAAGAGAAGGTCAAATATAATCAGGATAGCCGGCGCGACCGCCCCAAGCATGGTTTTCCCCAACACCTGACCCAGCAATGGTGTGAAGCTTTTTTCCAGGCGGTTTTTCAGTAGATCTGTGATTTGCTGAACAAGCAAAGCCTTTGACTCAGCAGGCATGAAGTAAAAAGGCGCGCTGCTATTCACGCCCGCAATGTTCATGACCTCATAAGAAGCTTCATTCACCAATGTTTGTGAAAACGCATATTTGGGCAGCAGACCGCCCGTAATCACACTACTAACGGCCGCCGCACCACTTCCGACGACCAATTTCCTTCTTGACGTATTTATATCTTTCATAACTTCCTAATCCACATCGACTTTTTACATACGGCCATAAAATGACATCTGGATTAACGTTATGATTATTTATATCTTGTAACAATTAGAAACATATCTATTCATCTGAGAAAACAGGAATGTCCCCATCAGATGACGCTATCTGCGCCCTTTGGTCACCGATGCAGACCAGTTAAAATCACTGACTTCACTGGCTGCCAGCGATTCTGGTTTTTTCCTGCGCACCGGTGTTTTCTTCGCTTTATCGGCCTTCGCTTTCTCTTTCGCCAGTTTCACCGACATAACCTGTTGTCTGGCTTCAGCCGTAAATTCTTTCTCTTTCTTCGCATCCGGCTCTTTCCCGGTTCGCTGCCGATGCTTCTGCACCAGGCTTTTGAAGATTTCCTCCACTTCGACCCTTTCGTCAGCGCTGAATTGATCGATGGAGATCATTTTTTTGTCGTTCATGGCATGTCGTCCTTTGGTGAATAGCTGGCAATCAGTGTACAACCTGTCCAGAGAGTTATGAGCATATTTCTCTCTTTTTTATCTGTACGGACCGGGGTGCGCCGGGGTGAAAACATGCAAACGCCTGCCATAGTCACGCCCCCAGTGATAACGAAATTTCGCTGGCATAAAATTATTGGTCATCTGTTGCAGTAGCTTGTCATCGTTTCCCATCACATCAATGGCGCGTTTCATTTTATTGGAGAGGATTGCGGTGCAACTGGAATATTTTCCTGTCACCTGTCCCTTAAGGATTCTTTTCCAGTCTGCTAAATTCTCTTTATCAGTTTGTGTTTTATACAGTTCAGGATCATTCTCTTCTGACATAACCAACAATAAGTATGCATGTATTCTTAAGCCTCCGGGAGATCGGGTTTCATCTCCTAACCCCTGGGCTGAAGTGATTTCGGAAAAGACCAGTGCTAATAACAGCGCGCAGCGGGCGGAGGTTTTTACGATATCATTCAGGGGCAGTTGATAGGTGCTCATACAGGCCTGACTAAAATTCATAACCAGTTTTTCGTAGGCTAAAGGCAACTTCTCTTCCTCATCTTCATTAGCTTTGTGCAACGCGTAAAAAAGGTTATTTAAAAATGTGTCGCTTTCATCATCTACCCATTTATCCAAATTATACAGCACTCCCTCTCGATAAAATTTACTCATCGATGCAATAAGATGACCAAGCATGACGTTATCTGTATTCACGATAGATTTTCTTACATACTCGCCAAATAGACTAATAAAAATCAACATAGGCCCGTGAATATTGACCAGTGACTTATTATGACCGATAACAGATTTAATCGTTTTTACCTCTTCATTATTTATAAAGAGCAGATCATCAATTTCATTTATTTTTTTCTGAGCGGCTTCCAGAGCTTTATGCAGCTGATTAAATCTTATAGCTAACGCCGAATTTTTAGTAACGCGCCTCCGGGTATTTTCATTGCTGACATTTGGTAGTGAAGCAATATATGCGGAGAATTCCCCATCGCGATAGAGCTTATTTATCGCGGTCTGCACATCGCTCAACTCGCTGCGCAATATTGCCGGATGTTTATCGGCTGGCAATGACCACGAATGTTGCTCCAGGAGCGCCATTTGCCGCACCAGACGGGGTAAAGTTTGTTTCTGAAAGGCGATAAGATAGTTATCGTTTTCAAGAAAGTGCTCAAAGGTAGCCGGGCTGGTATGGGGTAATGTAGAGTAACCCAGTAACTCTCTCATCCCATTTATGTCAGCCTTAAGACGTTCATTGAAAAATTCCAGCAGATTATGTTGTTCCAGATCCTCTTTCTCGAGGATAAACCGACATTGCTCATCGTTCAGCCCCACAACATAACCTTTACTGATGTTATTTTCTTGTTCTTTTTTATTCAGCAGCCGTCGTTGAAAGACATCCATAATGCCTTCATCTGCGGCTGGCAGTGCTGAATTTTCTGCTGTCTGTGCAGGTAGCAAATCTTCAAAGCAGGGATAGTTTCTATCTAACACCACGTAATGTCTTTTTTTACCGATAAGCAGATAAAAATCCGCTTCCTCAATATCACACAGCATCTCAGCAAACTTCATTCTGATGTCAGGCGACACCTTTGAACACCAGAATTGACGGAACTCTTTAATCTTGCTTTCAATATCGATATTAGCGTCTGTTTCACAAATTCTGTCCAGATGGAAAAGCAGATAAGCAACCACGCCAGAATATTTGGCAAAATAGAGAATATGACTGTCCAGACTACTGATCTCTTTTTTAATGACATTTAGAAACGCCAGGCAGGTAAACGCTGAAGTTTCAGGTAATACGATGCTATTGCCTGACTCAGCGCGCGTTACCGCATCCCTCAGCCATGCAGTGATAAAATTATAATAACGGTCCTGAGGTTCGGATCCTGTCTGGTAATCCAGCGTTGCCACGCAGGCGACGATAGCGAGGCTCAGATAATGAAGCCTATCGGCAATCAGTGGATTGCTATTATCGGCGTTTCTCAGGAATCTGATATCCGGTAATATTGAATAAAGAATTTTTAAACCATTGCTTCGGTTCTGTTCCGGATTGCTATGGCAAATCGATCTGAGGGTAGCCGCTATCCCCTGCCCGCTATAAAGTTGATTTTCCAGCGAGATGCGCAGAAAAGTTCTGGCATGAAAACTTCCGCGTTCTAAAAAATTAAGTTCTTCAATATTAATATTCCCATCGGGAGAGCGGCAGTCGGTTATGCTGGCCGTAACCATCTGTCCCCAGTGAGGGAGTGTCGCACGCGACAGATCGCAATCAGCAATATTCAGCAGCTGCAACGAAGCCTTACTCATATCACAATGGCTAAGATTACTCTTCGTGATACTGCCTATATTAAAAACGGCAGATATGAATCGACTATGTGAAAAATCCGCTTCGGTGAAGCTAACGCCGATAAAATGGGCGCTGCGCAGCAGACAGTAAGTGATATTGGGTCGATCGAAAGCAGAATCTTTAAACAGCGCGCCTTCAAGATCACAACCTGACAGGTTGATTTCATTCGCCTGACATTCGATAAACCAGCAACACTTCATGATACATTGGAAGAATGACGTTGAGATCAATGTTGTATGGCAAAATTGGCTTTCAGTAAAATCTATACCGGAGAGATCAAGCGCGGCAGGAAAAGCAAAACCTGAAAGGTCGCTATTCTTCCATAAAAAACATTTCAGGACATCCGTACTGATGCCATTGTCGATAATAAATTGCAAAACCTCCCCTGGCGGCGTATTCATCTGCAACTGACAAAGTTGATCATAATTACCGAATGGGTTGTCTTGCTGGATTTTTTCCTGGCAGAGATTGATCAATCGCTCACGTAGTACGGTGTCGTTGTTACTGCGCAAAAATATTATGAAGTTGATAAAATTGTCACGTAACTCATAATGTGCCTGTGACCAACCTTCCTTCGCCATCCTCATTAATGAACAAAAGGTTTCAGTAGCAATTTCTTCAATATGAAAGATGCCATTTTCATCGTTCTCGTTAACGGTGGGTAAGAAGCAATTGGCGGCGACAATATTGCTGAGTGCCTTGTGAATTTTTGCAGTCATGTTGGGATTAAAAACATTAAGCGCAAGCTCAAAAATCCTGCGATTGACGCCTGCAATAATATTATTCACATCCTCTTCACTATGGATATTTTGCTGGGTAATCGCATCGCAAGCAATATTATCTACCATTATCACCCTCCACAAATAAAACAGAAAGAAGCAAAGCAGGCCGGATGCGGTTATCCGGCATCCGACGCTGGTTTTATTAACTCACTTTATTGCTATTTAGTCGGATCGTTTATCATGCCGATAAGATCCACTTTATCTCCGCTACAATAAAACATGCCAAAAGGTTTACTCAGGATACGACTGCGCACCATACCTAATGCGCTGTGAGTGTGCCTGTAACCTGTCATTACTGTCCCCTCTTCATCAACGTTCAGTTTTGTTACCTCATCGCATCTCTGATTAATCAGCACGCGTGGTCCAAGATCATGGAGGTCCTCACGAATATGGCCATCATTTCTGATCACTGTCGCAATTTTTGGCATAAAAAGCTCAAGTTCGTTTATATCTTGTTGTATCTGATCTTTGAGTATTTTATTGATTACGGTGTTTATTTTATTTATGGCCTCATCATTCATACTTTTATTCAGGTTGCTGACAAAGATGACTTTCGATTCCGGGGCGCCTTCTTCTGATTTTACCGGGATAGAGAAAATCCTGATCTCTTTGTCCAGTCCGGACCCGGAGATATTATAATCAGTGATATCTAATTTTTTACTCATAAATGGACACTGAATCTTTGTGTTATCCGCCAGGGTGAAATTGGGTTCGGTTGGTGGTGGCAGCGTGGTAAATTTATTCACCCACTCACCGGCATAGCGGCTTATCAGCAAAGAACAGGGAATAAAATCCAGTTTTTCGGGTTTGGGCAGTGTTGGGTCCGCTTGATCCAAAAGACGATGAATCTCATCCAGGCCTTCACAGGCATCTTTTACTTTTATAACGCCGATTTTTTCATCATTAACATTGCGTTCCGCATCCTGTGCTCCCGGCTGATAAAGCCCCAGCTCGGCAAGTAATCTTAAATTATTCCTGTCTTCTGACGGATTTTTGCTTAATGTTAAGTTCTGCGCTGCCAGTAAGGAGCCTAATTCTGCATTGTCTGAGACTGGAACGCCTGCGCCTTTGAGAATGCCTGAAAATTCCGCCAGATCTTTCTCCAGCGGCAAGAGGTCAGAGTCCCCTCGTTCTGCCAGATAAAGATGGTTGTTCCTCATTTTTATATCAATTTCTCTTTTCGTGTCCTGACTGATCGGCTGACAGTTGTTGGACATAACTAAATATGATCGGCTTATTAACTTGTCATTTGTCTTTTCTTCGCAGTTCCTGCGTATCAGATCAACAAATGCACCATTGGTAAAACCGGTGAGTTTCCAGTTGGTTTTTATCAGCGTTACAAACCTATTGTAGCTTTCGGTACTCCACGTTTTTAAGAAGTTTGCTTTCAATGAAAACACATCATAAATATTCTTAGGCGTAATGACCTGATTATTGGTGGAACCCGCATGACCTAAAACATAGGTCGCATCCACATTCATATGCGTCGTCACGACGGCCCGCTCGACATCGGGCGGGATGACAGGCAATGCTATTTTGGCTCTTTTCGCATCGAATACTTGCTCAACTACAGAGGATGATGCTGTTGAACCGGAAGCGCGAGGTAACGTGGCCGGATTGGCGGGCGTATTGCTGGAAGTGATGGGTCCCAATGATTCGGAATTATAGGGTGTAGTGTCAGATTGCAGTGTTGCGGTATTTTTAGCAGCAGGATTTATTCCATCCATAAATATTCACTCCTTTGAGAGATTGACGTTAGCTGTTTTACGATTACAAATATCGGAAAAACAGAAATTCCCAACGAAACGGTTAATTACCGGACGCGTTACTTTAATCACTTATGGAAACCGAAGAGTAGCAGAAATCACCATTACCAGAATGCCTTCTGGTTAACAGAAAATTAAAATCATAAAATTATCAGAGCGGCTGGAGGGAAATATGTGCATGAACGTCCATGTTCATTGAATTTTCATAACATCGTTAAGCAACCACATAAAACAGGCACCGCAATTAACAAAATCAGCTGGCGAGGCTATTTAATGGCACTGTTAACTCTGTTTTTCATCAACCGTATCATCCACGGAGGCCTCTTCCGCCGATGCGTCCGGATAAACCATCGTGGCCTGAATCGCTTCCTCCTCCAGCACCGGGTTCAGTGCCGCACCAATCGGTGAGGTCGCCAGGCTGTCCGGCATCACCACATGAGGCAACGGCACTTCGGTGGTGGGCACCGGCAACATCTTAACCGGACGATTCATCACGGCGATCAGCAATGCGCACAGGGTGAAAAACAGATAGAGCACATGGCCGCCAAACGGCTGCATCAGCGCCCCCACGACCAGCGGCCCGATGCTGGCGCCGATACCAAACGCCATCAGCAGACAGGCCGTCAGAGACACACGCCGCTCCGACATCACCTGATCGTTCGCCAGCGCCACCTGTAGCGGATACAGCCCGAACTGCATCATGCTGACGAAAAACGCGATGCCCAGCAGCAGCTGAAACGGCAGCCTCCAGGGTAAACCCAGCGTCAGCGCCGACACGCCATACAGCAGCGCGATAAAAAAGAGCAATCGCTGGCGATCGAAACGATCCGACAGCCAGCTCAGTGGAAACTGCGCGACCAGCCCGGCGAAAATGCTCAGGCTCATAAACAGCCCGGTCTGTTCCGTGCTGAAGCCCTGACGACTGGCATAGACCGGCGCCAGCCCGTAAAACGCACCGATAGCCATGCCGCTCACCACCGTCGTCGCCAGCAGGCGCGGGATGGTGCGAATAAAATAGCCCAGCTCCATCGGCGCGGGTGACATTGGCCGGGCGTTGGTGCGGGTGGTCAGCGCGATCGGTACCAGACAAAGCGCAAAACAGAGCGCAACAATCAGCAGGGTGCTGATGCCAAAACCGTTTTGCATCGCGAGGATCACCTGGCCGCCGCTCAGGCCCAGATAGGTTGCCACCATATACAGACCAAAAATCAGTCCGCGCTGTGAGGATTCCGCCTGATCGTTCAGCCAGCTCTCCAGCACCATATACTGACACATCATGCACAGCCCAATGACCAGACGCAGAAAGATCCATAACAGGATCTGATCGGTCAGTCCGTGGGCAATCACTGAGGCGGTAATGATGCCGGCGCAGGCGACATAGCCACGGATATGACCGACGCGGGCGATCAGGTTATGTCCGACTTTGCCGCCAATCACCAGTCCGACATAGTTCGCCGCCGTGATGGCGCCGATCAATGTGCCGCTTACCTGTTCATGCGCCAGACGCAGGGAAACATAGGTGGTGAGCAGCCCGGCGCCGAGCAGCATCAGCAGCGTGGTGGCGTACAGGGGTAAAAAGGTGTTAAGAACTTTTCGCATGTAACTCCATGTATTGCAGGAAAAACAGAACGTGGTCATCGTAAGAATAGACATTTTCCTCAAACTTTTGTCTATTATGCCGATATCAGTTCAAGGAGAGACCGTTGCGGGTCTGTCCCGCTTTGCTTTCGAAAACACCAGGCAGGTTAAGACAATACTCTCCCGGCCTGCACACCCAAGTGTGCAGAGAGACACATTCCGAAGTGTACCGCAGGGAAAATGATGCAGGTCCCGGTTGGGTTCCTGCTCGCACTTAATTTAACAAGTGAACGATAACCTCCTGGGGTGTCTTATGTTTGGTGTGAACAAATCAGGCCTTTCTCTGCATTTTTCTAAAGATGGCGGGGTCGCGAAGGACATTAATGCGATCAAACAGCATGTGGCATGGATTGAGTTTTTGCCCGATGGGGAAATCCTCAGCGCCAATCAACAGTTTCTTGAGGTTACCGGCTACAGCCTGAGCGAGATTCAGGGCAAACATCACCGGATATTTTGCAGCCCGGCTTACAGCCAGTCAGCCAGCTACAGCGCCTTCTGGCAGACACTCGCCGCTGGCGAGTCGGTGAACGGCATTTTTGAACGTTTCAACAAACAGCATCAGCGGTTCTATCTCAGCGCCACTTACTTTCCGGTCAGCGATGATAAAGGCCGGGTGTATAAGGTGATTAAGGTGGCAACCGACATCACCGAACGCCATCAGGAACTGGAGCACAAAGAGGCGGTGATCACCGCGCTGGACCTCTCGATGGCGGTGATTGAATTCACGCCCGACGGCCACATTCTCAACGCCAACAACAATTTCCTTACCCATATGGGTTATGAGCTGTCGACGATCGTCGGCCAGCATCATCGCATCTTCTGCTATGACAGCTTTTATCGCGAGAAACCGGATTTCTGGAAGAAAATCGCCAGTGGCCAGCATTTTGTTGGTCGCTTTGAACGCAAAACGGCCAGCGGCGAACGTATCTGGCTCGAAGCCAGCTACAACCCGGTGTATAACGCCGACGGCAAAGTCTACAAGGTGATAAAGATCGCCTCGGATATCACCGCCCGTGTGGAAGCCGCCAAACGGGTGGCGGATATCGCGGTCACTACCTCGGAACAAACTTCGCAAATCACTCATAACGCCAACGAAGTGCTGGATGAGACCGTGCGTAACTCCGGGCTGGTCGCGTTACAGGTCAACGCCGCGACCGAGATTGGCGCCCAGCTGAATGCTTCGGCGAAAAGCATCGGCGAAGTGGTGGAAACCATCAACGTCATTGCCTCGCAGACGAATATTCTGGCCCTCAATGCTGCCATCGAAGCCGCCAGGGCCGGGGAAGCCGGACGCGGATTTACCGTGGTGGCAGGCGAAGTGCGTCGGCTGGCGGCCTCCACCTCAACCGCCACCAAAAAGATCAGCGAGGTGGTGGAAGAGAATGCGCGTCTGATTCAGCAGATGTATATGCAGCTCGATGAGGTGAAGCAATTTGTGGTCACTGAGCAGGATAAAATCAGCGATCTGTCGCGCAGTTTGCGGGAAATAAATAAAGGCGTGCATGAATTCGTCAACGTCATCCATCGACTGGATGTGTGATCACCATCACCGGGAGCCGTCTGGCTCCCATAATTGATGGCATGGCCCGATCACTACCTCGTTCGGGCGGGATAAGTTTTTTATATGGGTAGAACCGCTAAAACAATCCTACTTTAGAAATATGACCTTATTTCGCTCATAAAGAATGGATGCCTTATGTTTTCAATAGCCACATTTCCTCATCCGCCGCACCTTCCCCTGATCCCCTCCTCTGCGCCCTCTCAGCATAGCAATGTGGCCAGCCGATGTGCCTTTGTGACCAACAGTGTGGACACCCTCCATTCAGGCTCGCCGGTTAACAGACCCTACCTCCGGCAGATCCCCGTACCGGCACCGGCGAAAGTCGCCGCATCAAAACCCGTGATGCTGAAGGTGTCCGATCTGCCCGCGAAGGAAAACCGTCGTCTGACGTTGAGCAAAGATTTCACCGCCATTGATATGGGAGACGTTAGCGTTCAGCAGGCTCAGACGAAAGATTTTACCGCGATAGAGATGCCGGAGATCGCCGCTGATCGGATGCCGAACCACCCGGCACAAACCCTGGCCAATATTCGCACCGTGTTTTTACGCAATCTCATCTCGGTCGGCTTGCCGAGCGCCGCGCGCGAGCTGGTCAGACGCGGCCTGTTTCCTTACCTGGTTGCAGCGGCACCCGCGGCTGTCACCGCCGCCGGCGCCACCATCGGTCTGTTTCCTGTCGTCCTACAGGCCGCGGGGCTCGCCAGCGATATTTATCAGGGAAGGCAAACGACGCAGAGTTGCCGCGCCCGGCTGGGAAATATCACGCTGGCGGCTGGCGCGATGGCCGGACTGGCGTGCAGCGGTGGCCTGGCCGCCGCTGCGCCTGCCTTAATTTCCGCAATCTGCATTTATGTCCCGATGCGCGATATCTGCCAGTATTTCCTGCCGTTAAGCGATAACGCCACCGCAGGTGTCGCCCTGCCAGCGGTAGCGAGTGCCGCAGGCGCCTATGCAGTCAATCAGACCCTGCTCAATCTGGGGGTGTCGCAGCTGGCTGAGGTGTTATCACCCTTAGGTCCGTTAGCGGCCGATGTTATCGCCGGGACCAGCCTGAATATCGTGGGTGAAACTGTCGATCATATGACCTGGCGCCAGTTACATGCGTATTTTACCGACGCAGAATCGCTGCGCATTGCATGTCACCCGCGCTCCGGCGATGAAATAAGCTGGCAAAGCGTTGGCGACCTGATAACCATTCCCCTCGCCTGTCGTTCAGCGTTATTCACCGCCGTCTATGCGAATACCTTCGCCATCCAGGGCGGGCCTCTTCTGGAGAATACGACCACCGCGGCTACCCTGGCGCTGGCTTATCCTATGTTTATTTACACCGGAGAGCATAAGCCATTGCCTGCGCCAACCGAAAGCAAGGCGTGATAACGCATGGCAGGTTCCCGCCATAAATAGCCGTTCGAGTGAGTTTATGGCGGAATGGCGTCAAGCCTCGCCCCGGAAATAAAATAGCGGCAATGGCGACTTTCGTTGCGACGCATGGAACTCACTGATTTTTTCCGGCAGCAGGGTCAGATTAATCCAGTGAAAAATAGTGGCTTATTTTTAATAACTATTGGGCAGGCTGACCCGGTTAAGTTTGCGATAAACATAACGGTTCAACCGCAGCCTTTATTCCGTTCGTGTCGCAGCTCACATTTTTAACATAGCGCCAGCCAGAGTGGTGTACGGATGTTGTTCAGTTATGTGCGCGGGTTTACTGTGTAAAACCATTCAGTAAATTATAATTCAGGATGTCTGTCATGCGACACACTACGTTCAACCTCAGGAAATCATTTTTTGAGTCGACACCCCGCGACCTTGTCACCCTGGATGGATGCCGCGCCGAACTGTTCACCTACGAATCCGGCATTGAAGCAGTCAGGCTGACAAACCGACGCGGATATCTCATCGTCCTGCCCTATTACGGTCAGATGATTTGGCAGGCGAAGTTTGATGGCGTTGACCTCACCATGCAAAATCACTTCAGCGCCCCCCGCCAGGCCAGCGATATTGTCGGTACTTACGGCTGCTTTATGTACCACTCCGGATTGCTGCGCAATGGCAACCCCGGACCGCAGGACAACCACGCCTTACATGGCGAAATGCCGCTGGCGCCCATGGATAGCGCATATATAGAAACGGGCAGCGATGAGCAAGGTTCCTGGATGGCCATCGTCAGTGAACGCGAATATCTGATGGGATTCGGCGATCACTATCGTGCCCGGCCACGGGTGATCATGCGCCCGGATCAAGCCACGTTCGAAGTCTGCATGGACATCACCAATCTCTCTGCTGATGCGATGGACCTGATGTATATGTGCCATGCCAACTTTGCCTTTGTCGAAGGGGGCCACATCATTCAGCCCACCAGCTTCAGCAGCGATGACATGGTGATACGCCCCTCGGTGCCCGCCATCGTTAAGGTTAATGATGAGTATCTCGCTCGCCTTGAAAAAATGAAGCAGAACCCCGCGGCAACTGAGACGATTAGCGCGGAGCTTGAGTGCGACCCTGAGCTGGTTTTCTATCTGAAAAACCTGAAAAAAGCGGAGGACGGACAGGTGCATGTCATGCTGCGCAGACCTGAAGGCGATGCCTTTAGCGTCAGCTACGATCCGGCGAATTTTTCACATCTTATACGCTGGATTCTTGCTAACAATATGCAGAAAGTCTGCGCCTTCGCCATGCCTGCCACCTGTGGCGTTGAGGGCCATTATGCAGAAAATCTGGCCGGCAACGTGCGTTCTCTGCAAGGCGGTGAAAGCGCCCACTTTAGCGTGACGCTGGGCTACCGCAACGCTGAGGAAAGCGCGCGTGAAGAGTCCATCATTCGCACATCCAGCTTGCCTGTTTAGTGAAAAACGCCGGGTTATGTGTGACCTCTATCAAATAAGCGATCTTTGTTGTTACGCACCAATTTACTTTACACAACTTCACAGTAAAGTCGGTGTGACTCCATGACAATTTATGCGGTTTGTTCAGGGGAGAGGTAGGTCAGTTTAATCAGCATTAATCCGACTTTATTAAATATTAAATAGATACCGATTACCCGCGTTCCCTGGCAATAGACGGCTGAAATATTGTTATGCCCCGGCTTAACAACGTTCTCCCTTTTTATTGACCATGCGAACAATGTACCCATATTAATGATAATTCAGGGGCATCAAATGAATCGCCGCAACATTATTAAATTAATGAGCATTTCCGCTTTAATTTCTGCCACGGTGGGTTTCAGCTTTCCTGCGCTGGCGCAGGCATCTGAGACCAAAACAATGGTGACTGTGGTTAAAGAAGCGGGCGTACCCTGGTTCAATATCCTCAACAAAGGGCTGAAAGAAGGAGGCGAGAAATATAATCTTCAGACCTCAATGGTTGGTCCAACCCGCGCCGACCCGGCCCAGCAGGTCAAATTAATTGAAGATCTGATCGCCAAGAAAGTGGATGTTATCGGCCTCGTTCCGCTCGATACCAAGGTAACGGCGCAGGTCGTCAAACGCGCGCGTGAAGCCGGTATCATGGTGATCACCCAGGAAGGCCCAAATCAGCCCGATAAAACCTGGGATGTGGAGCTGATGAGCGCAAAAGATTATGGCGAAGCGCAAATGAAATCGCTGGCGCGTGAAATGGGTGAACAGGGGGAATATGTGGTTCTGGTCGGTACCCTGACCACCACCGGACATAACCAATGGGCGGATGCCGCCATCGCCTATCAGAAAGCGCATTACCCGAAAATGAAACTGGCTGCGGACCGCTTTCCGGGTGCAGACTTTATCGATGAATCGGAACGTGTTACCCAGGATATCCTGAAGGCTTATCCGAATGTGACCGGCATCATGTCGATGGGATCCAATGGGCCTATCGGGGCCGGCAACGTTCTTAAAAAACGCCATCTTGAGAAAAAGATTGCGCTGGTTGGCACCACCATCCCTTCTCAGGCGCGCGCTTACATTATGTCAGGCGTGATCCGTGAAGGTTTCCTCTGGAGTCCTGAGGAAGCCGGTCTGGCCATGACGGCCGTTGCACGCCTGGCGCTGGATAACACCAAATTTGAAACCGGTATGACGATCCCCGGTCTCGGCAAGGCCACGGTTGATAACGAGAATCATGTGGTGATGGTTAACCGTATTCTGTCTATCAATAAATCCAACATCGCCGATCTCATCAAACTCGGACTCTAAACCGTTAATTGTTTATCAGGTCACTGGCTCAACCCTGCGGGGCTGGGCCAGCTTACCCGTACCCTCTCTATAAAGGGATCGTGCTATGCCAGCTTTTATGCAACTTGACGGAATATCAAAAACCTTCGGTGGGGTGCACGCACTTTCTGATGTCAGCCTGACCCTCGAAGCGGGTGAAGTGCATTGCCTGTGCGGGCAGAATGGTTGCGGTAAATCAACGCTCATCAAGGTTATGTCGGGCGTTCACCAGCCAGAAGCCGGGGGTCGCATCACCATCAATGGAAATTCCGTCTCCCCTCTTACGCCGTTAGAGAGTACCCGCCTTGGCGTCCAGGTGATTTATCAGGATCTGTCACTCTTTCCCAACCTCACCGTCGCCGAGAATATTGCCGTCGGCTTGCATGTGGGGGGATTTAAACCCGTTAACTGGAAAAAAGTGAATCAGGTTGCCGCTGAAGCCGTGCAGCGTATCGGCGTGTCGCTCCGACTGAGCGACAAGGTCGCGGATATCTCCATCGCGCAGCGCCAGCTGGTCGCCATCTGTCGTGCCATGGCCGCCAATGCCCGCCTTGTTATTATGGATGAGCCGACCTCATCCCTGACCCGTCATGAGGTGAACGCCCTGCTGAAGCTGACAATGCAGCTGAAACAGAGCGGCATCACCATCGTTTTTGTCAGTCACCGTCTGGATGAAGTGCTGGAAATTGCCGATCGCGTCACGGTAATGCGCGATGGCATGAAACTGGGCACCTGGGATGCCAGGGAGATGTCAGACCGCAAACTGGCAACGCTGATGACCGGCAAAGAGTTCCATTACGAATCGGTGGCGAAAGAGCGCCCTGAAACGGAAACGGTGCTGGAGACGCGGCATTTGTCGCGCCACGGAGAATATCAGGACATTAGCCTGGATGTGCGTCGCGGCGAAATTCTTGGTTTAACCGGATTGTTAGGCTCAGGCCGAACGGAGCTGGCGCTCAGCCTGTTTGGGCTGACACGGCCAGACAAGGGGGAGATCTTTCTGCATGGCCAACCGGTCAACATGCGCTCAAATCGCGATGCTATTCGCCACGGCATCGCTTATCTGTCCGAAGACCGGCTGGCGCTGGGTCTGGTGCTGGAACAGTCGATCAGTGCCAACATCACCTTATCCGTCGTCGAAAAGTTGGTGAACAAAGCGGGTCTGATTCGGCACGATCTGTATGAAGCCACCGTTGACGAGGCGATCAAAGAGCTGACCATCAAAGCAGGCAACCCGGAAAACAAGGTCAAGACGTTGTCGGGAGGCAATCAGCAGCGCGTCGTTCTCGCGAAATGGCTGGCGACCAAGCCCAGGCTGCTGATCCTTGATAGCCCCACGGTCGGCGTCGATATCCATGCGAAAGACGGTATCTACGCCATCATTCGTAAACTCGCCGCCAGCGGCATTGCCATCATCATGATCTCGGACGAAATCCCTGAGATCTACTACCACAGCGATCGCGTGCTGGTTATGCGCGGCGGCAGGCTGAATGGCGAATATTTCCCCGGACAGTGCTCGGAAGACGAGTTGAAGGAGGCGGTAAATGCGTGATGCAATCCAGCGTTTTGTGCACACCCATGAGTGTCGACTGTTGATCGTAATGACGGTAATGGTCCTGTTTCTCTCCTTCAGCACGGCCGAGTTTGCTACGTTACAAAACTTACTCGACGTCATGGGATCTACCGCCTTCACCGGCATCCTGGCGGCGGGATTATTAGTGGTCATTATTACCGGCGGCATCGATCTGTCATTTGCCGCCACCGCGTCAATCACCCAGTTTGCCGCGCTCACCGTGGCGAATAACGCGGGTATTGGCTGGCCCGGCGTGTTCGCCATCGCCATTGGCCTCGGGGTTATCCTGGGCTTTATCAATGGCCTGCTGGTCAACTCGCTGAGAACCTCAGCGCTGATCATTACCATTGCAACGCTCAACGTCTTCTTTGGCATCCTGCTCACTGTTACCGGTGGCTCGGACATTTTCATGCTGCCGGACTGGTTTAACGCCGGGTTTGAAATGGTGTTCCATACCGACGCGCAGGGGAATGATTACGCGCTTAATTTCCAGATTATCGCGCTGGTGCTGGCTTTCGTGCTGACCTGGCTGTTACTGAACCGAAGCAATACCGGCCGTCAGATCTACGCGATGGGCGGCAATCCGGATGCAGCGCAACGGGTGGGATTCAACGTTTACCGGCTCAATATGCTGGTTTATGGCTATATGGGGGCCTTAGCGGGCGTTGCCTCGCTGGTGCAGGCACAGCTGGCGCAGTCGGTATCGCCGACCGCGCTGGTGGGGCGTGAACTGGATGTCGTTGCGGCGGTGGTGATTGGCGGTGCGAGCCTGATGGGCGGCTCCGGCACCGTGCTGGGAACTGTGCTGGGTGTGGCGCTGATCGCCATTATGCAAAATGGTTTGATTTTGCTCGGGATCTCCTCGTACTGGTCACTGTTCAGTACGGGTCTGGTGATCATCGCGGCCATGATCATGATGGCCAGAGAAACCAGGAAGCAAAATAAACTCGTTGATGAGGGAGCCGTATCATGAAGCACGTCGAAAAAACGCTGATGGGGACGATTGAAACCCGTCTGGGCGCGAATAATGTCCGTCTGTTGATCATTCTGATCCTCATGGTTATCGGCCTTGCCATGCTGGAAGGGAATAAACTGTTCGCCGCAGCCGGACTCAGATCGATGGGCTTCCAGCTCCCGGAGCTGGGCTTTCTTGCTCTCGCCATGATGATACCGATGTTATCTGGCGGGATTGATCTCTCGATTATCGCGACGGCGAATTTGTGCGCCCTGATGGTAGCCTGGTTACTGACGGCCTTTATCCCGGAAACGCACGGTCTTTCATGGGGGCTATTACAAATTGGCGCGGTCGCTCTCGGGCTGATACTGGCGGCGCTGGTGGGTCTGATTAATGGCGTGCTGGTTGCTTACCTGCGTGTGCCGCCGATGCTGGCGACCTTAGGGACCATGACCACCGTCAAAGGGCTTGCCATTGGTTTAAGCCACGGCGATGTCATTTCGGGTTTTCCGGCGCCGGTGGTGTTTATTGGCAACGGCACCGTTTTTGGTATCCCCTTCGCGATTATTATCTTTGCGCTGGCCGTTATTCCGCTGACAATTTTCGTGAATAAAACCCCGCTGGGCACCTCGATTGCGATGCTGGGTTCAAACGAACGCGCCACCCATTACTCAGGCATCAACACCCGTAAAAGTCTGCTGTGGGTCTATCTTATTTCCGGGTTATTTTCAGGTATCGCGGGGATAATCATGATGGCCCGGTTTGATTCGGCAAATGCGGCATACGGTGAAAGCTACCTGCTGGTGGCGATCCTCGCTGCGGTGCTGGGAGGCGTCGACCCGCTTGGCGGCTTCGGCAGAGTCAGCGGCGTGATACTGTCGCTGCTGATTTTACAGCTGATTTCAACCGCGTCGATCCTGCTTGATCTCAGCCAGTTCATCACCCTCGCGCTATGGGGCGGCATACTGATCGTTGCCTCCGGCGGGGTCGTACTGAAAGATTGGCTCAATGAGCACACGAAACACAGGAACAAAAACGGCAAGCGGATTTTTAAAACCTGACCCCGGCGGCGTGTCCGTGTTAATCCTGAGCCAGATGGCGCGAGAGAAAACCTGGAACACGCGCCTGTAGCATGATAAATTTATTAAAAACAGCCAGTTAACTTATTGATAAGGGATCTCATGGTTAATCGTGCAGATGACATAAGCGCCATTGGCCCCAGATTGCGCATGATGGTTCCTACGCTGACCTCTCTGGAAGCGAAATTAGTTAACGCTGTTCTCTCCAGTGATTTTGATGAAAATGTGCCGCTGAAAGAGATCGCCACCCTGTGTGAGATGTCTGAGGCGATGGTCGTCAAAACCGCGAAGAAGCTGGGTTTTTCCGGCTTTAAAGAGCTGCGTACCAGGGCAGCCGAATACAATCGGCTGCCCATTACGGAGATGCATAAAGAGCTATCTCCGACAGATACGACACGAGAAATTGTCACCAAAGTCTTTCGGACCTCGGTTCAGGCGCTGGAAGAAACCCTGTCCATTCTCGACATGAACGCCTTTGAAAAAGCCGCGGAGCTGCTGGCTAACGCAACGCAACGCGACTTTTATGGCTTTGGCGGCTCGGCGCAGATAGCACGGGATGCCGTGCATAAATTCCTGCGCATTGGCGCGCGGGCCACCGCCTATGACGATCCCCACATGATGCTGATGTCGGCATCTTTGCTGGGCGATAAAGACGTTGTGCTGGCGGTTTCCCATTCCGGGCAAACCAAAGACATTCTGGAAGCCGTAAAAGCCGCGCAGAAAAATAATGTGCCGGTGATTGCCATTACCAATTCGATTGGCACCCCGCTCGCTAACCTCGCCGATACCGTTATCTGTTCCACGGCACAGGGTTCGCCGCTGACCGGAGAAAATGCCGCCGCGCGTGTCGCGCAGCTGAATATTTTAGATGCCCTGTTCGTGCTGGTTGCCCAGCGCAATTATGCCCACGCCGAACAACAGCTGAGCAGAACCATGCTGGCGGTGGCCCACAAAAGAAAATAACACCGCATCGCTGACATCAGTGGTGCAGCTTCGCCCAATACACCCCCTGCCAGGGAATATTGAGAAACTGTTCAAAAATGGTTTTCATCGTCGCGTCAGGATTGATATCCGCAAAATCCTGCGGGTAAAAGGTCTTCGCGAAGAATTCAATGGCCACCAGATGCAGCGGGCTGATATAGAAGTTGTGCCACAAACTCCAGGCATGCTCTTCTTTTACCGAACGTAACCTGGATAATAACGGTTCAGCCAGCAGCAGCCGGTTTAGCGAGGCTTCGGCCTGGGCGCGATTGATCTGCGGCCCAAGCTGAATACCGCGATTGTCATCCATGCCGGAGGTGCCCGTCGTGATATAGATATCCGGATCGGCGCTAAGAACCGCTTCCGGGTTCATCAGCCCGTAAACGCCTTTAATAACCGGCGTCGCGATATTTTCTCCGCCGCTGAACGCCATCAGATCGGCCAGGCTGCCGCGCGCGACGGTCACACAGCACTCCGCCTTTTTCCCCAGATGCAGCTGCATCATGACCCTGGGTTTGCGCTGCTTCAGCTGATTTACCCGCTCCGCAATCGTCTGCAAATGGTGTTGATAGAAGGCAATAAAGCGCGCCGTTTTGGCTGGACTATTAAAAACGTCACCCAGTATTTTCAGGCTCGGCACGGTATTTTTCAGTTGATCCACGCGAAAGTCGACGTAGAGATAGGGGATACCCGCCAGATCCAGCTGCCTTTCCAGCGCCGATTTACCCGGTTGCTGGCGCGCGTAACGCGGCAGGATCGCCAGATCCGGCTTCAGCGCCAGAATGGTTTCCACGTTGGATTGCGCAAAACTGATCGCCCCCGTCGTCGGCACGTTATTCAGCGCCGGATGGGCGGCGGTAAAAGCCGCCCAGCTCTGCGCATCGTAGTACTTCATATCACCAGGCCAGCCAGCGATACGCGATGAAGGGTCGCCGTCATAGACCAGCGCCAGGCTGAACAGCAGGCGACTCTCACCGAGAAAAACGTGCTGCGGATGATCAGGCACCTCAACTTTTCTGCCGAAAATATCCGTTATCTCTCTGGCCTGTGCCGACGTAACGGTGAACAGCAGCGACAAAAGCGCCAGCGTCAGGTATTTCACTATCGTGTTGGTCATAAGTTATCAATTCAGCTGAAAATGCCAACGGCAGGAGAGAATGTCTCCTGCCGTTGCGCCATTAAAATTCCAATGAGGTTGAAAGAACGAAGGTACGCGGCATACCGACAGCCAGCTGACCACTGCCCGCGGCACTCCAGTAACGTTTATCCGTCACGTTATTAACGGTGGCGCGGAAAGTGGCATTGGTATTGGCAATGCGGGTTTTATAGCTGGCGCCGAGGTTGTAAACGGTATAGCTGCCAACATAAGCCTGATTGCTGCTGTTTACCGGGCGTTTGCCAAGATAGGTCGCCCCCGCATTAACCGCCACGCCTGGCAGGAAATCAAGTTTTTGATTGATGAAGAAATTAGCGGCTTTCTGCGGCGTGTTTTCAGGCGCTTTACCCACCAGCGAGCTGGTGGTTGAACTCGTCACCTTAGCATTGAGCAGCATCAGTGACGTTGTCACCGACGTATTGTCGGTCAGATCGCCCTGTAATGAAAATTCGCCGCCGCGATAGCGGGCTTCGCCATTGATGGCGTAAATGTCGTCATCCCCGGTACTGGCAGAAGGCTGCGTCAATTCGAAATAGGCGGCCGAAGCATATAACTCGCCGAACAACCGCGTGCGCACGCCAACTTCTTTTTGCTTACTCACAACGGCTTTGAGCGAATCCCCGGCGTTGGCCGCCGTTGACGGCGCGGTGCCTGCCGATTCCAGCCCTTCAACATAGCTGCCATAAAGGCTGATATTGGGGGTGACTTTATAGACAAGGCTCACAGCTGGCGTCAGTGCTTTGACTTTCTCGCTGTCGGCATTGAGCTGTTTGCTGGTATAACGGCCCCAGCGCAGCGCGCCGGTAAGCTGCCAGTTTTCATTCAGGGTAATCCAGTCCTGCACGAACAGACCGCCATCACGCACGGTTTGCTCGCTGAAGCTGCGATCGCGCAGCGTATTTTTCGACCCGGTTGGCGATCGCACCAGTGAGGTAATCGTCACCGGATCGTACATATTCTGCGCGGCAGAATACATGCGGGTATCAAAGCTGGGCTGGTACAGACGGTTCTGGCTTCCCCCCACCAGCAACTGATGCTCGATGGAGCCGGTGCTGAAGTTACCTTTCACTTCGGCTCTGACGTTCTGGTTAAGATAGTCCTGTCCGGGTTGGTCGGCGCCGTATACGGTGCCCGCACCGCTGCTGGCGTTATAATTATCAAATACCCACAGCCAGCGGTCTCGCCTGGTACGCGACTGCCCCAGCGTCATCTTCCCTGACCAGTCATAGTTGAAGGCGTATTCCGCCTGAAGCAGATGCGTTTCCGCTTCGGATTTCGTCGCTTTGCCATTCATGGACAGCAGCTTTTTGGGATCCGGGATGCTGGGCATACTAATCACACCTTTGACGGCGGTGGGCGTAGCAATCGCAGCCTGTTCGGTAATCCGCGCTTTCACTTTCTCAAAATCATATTTGAGCAACAGTTTGTCAGTGACCTGCCAGTCCAGCGCCGCGCTGAAGAAACGTTTATTGCCGTGATCGCCTTCAATGGGCAGGTGAATATTATTCGACATGGCGTTAATGCGTACGCCGAAGTTTTTCTCTTCACCAAATCTGTCGGCAAGATCGACGTGTGCCAGCGATGAGCCGCTATCATCGGTTGAAAACGTGACTGTCCTGACGGGAGTATTTCCGGCACGTTTGGTCACCATATTGACGATCCCGCCCGGTGACACAAAGCCATAATAAAGCGCGGATGCCCCTTTCAGCACTTCAAAACGTTCTTTGTCTTCCATGGGGATCGGCAGGTTATTATCGAATGGCAGCACGCCATTAAACATATAACTTGCGCGGTTATCGAGGTTAATGCCGCGAATTGATAGCTGATCATACGCCACGCCACTCTGCTGCTGCCGCACCACACCAGCCACATTGCGCAACGCGTCATACAGCCCCTGCCCCTGCTGCTCCTCAATAATCTGATGAGGCACCACGCTGACCGAATTGGGCACATCGAGCATATCGCGCCCCTGGAAAATACCCACATCGGCATAGGTTGGCGCGTAACCGCTGGATGACGTCTTCCCATTGTCTGTTGCCGTAACTTCGAGCGTATTTTCCTTTTTCGTCACCGGCGATGGCCGGGTATTCTGCGCAACCGTGTCGTCTGACTGCGTATTATTTTCAGCATGTCCCTGCGCGACAAATAAAACGAACGGCAAGCCTGTCATAGCCAAAACCAGGCTTTTCTTTTTGGTGCGGTAAAAGTTCATTAAATCCCCAGAGATGATGGCGCAATTTTCACAGTGTTCTTTGATTATGTTTTTCGACTTTTCGTCGGCCTGGCCGGTGGCACAGCAGTACACATCAGTAATGCGTGGCGATTACTGACCAGGACGTTGATAGGAATGATTATCATTCAAACATGAAGCTCTGTAGTAGTAAACAACTCAGCCGGAGCGGGGAAAAATGCAGCAGTAAAAATGAATTCGGCCTGCTTTTATGCGAATTCTATCATACTGATTAATATGAATTTATTTAACACGCAGAAAGGCTGTGGACATAAAAAACGCGCAAAAATTCATGGGCTGTAGTTACCCCTGAATTTGACTACTACAGTGTTCTACTACATGATGATTTTCAACAACATAATGCGAATAGAAATCATTACGCATGGCGTTGAATGTACTCTCGCTGGTTCCGGATGTTGTTTATCGTTAGCCGGTCAGAGGAACGCTTTTCACTCCTTGAGAAATCAATCAGGCAAATGAGTCCACATACTTTTACGCCCTCCCTGGCACCACCCGATGAGACCGCGCTGAAACTGGCGTCCTGTGCCCATAGCGGCGATCTGGCAGCCGATTTAATTGCGGCCTTTCGCCAGCTAAGCAGCCATAGCAATGCATCATCCGTTGCCGTTGGCGAACCTGCGGTGTTTGCGTTTCTGATGACGGGTCAGGCGTCTCTGGCGCTGCTGGAACGCGAAATCACGCCCTTCGAGAGCGTGCCCTACCGTAAGCTGATCAACAGCCAGCCGTTTGCCGTGAAAATCGCTGTATGCCTGCCCGCGACAGCCAGCAGTGCTACGCCTGCCGTGTATGTTCATCGGTCAAATCCCCTGTCGCACCTCACCCTGACGCAGCTCAGCCAGATTTTTACCCATGGCAATCCGCAGGGGGATTACTCCAGCTGGGGGCAGGTTGATCAGGCCTCGCCGTTACAGAACGCCACGCTTTATCCCCTGCGCTTGCCCGATACCGCGCCGCTGAGCGTTTATCTCAGCCAGCATCATTTTGACCAGCGATTAGCGGGATGGACCGGCGAGTATGTGGCCGATAGCGATGCGGTGATCGCCCGGCTGGCGAACATGCCGGGTGGCATTGGCATCGCCGAATCGGGTCGCGAGAATGCGTCTGTGCGTGCCCTGCCCCTGTCGGATGGCAGCGGACAACTCTCCTCCGCCAGCCAGCAAGCGGTGTGCAGCGGCGCCTATCCTTTGACGCGTTATTTGCAGTTGTATCTGCCGAAGGATCCGCACGGCAGGCTCAGTGACGGCCTGACTGAATTTGCAGCGTTTACCCTTTCCCCCGCCGGGCAGAAAATTATCGCGTCCCACCCGCGCTATGCCCCGTTATCAGACGAATTAGCGAAATCTCAATCACAACGGATGGCACACTGATCATGACTAAAACGATGACTACGCTGCCCATCATTGGCAATGATGGCATGGTTTCGCTGGTGACCCCCTGGTGCGATCACTTCCAGGCCAGCCATCCTCAGATTCGCTTTGCCTGCACCCTGGAAGGCTCGTCGACCGCCATTATGGCGCTGGCCGCCAACGCAAGCTGGGTTGCGCCTATCTCGCGCGCACCCTGGCAGTATGAACTGGAGGCCTTTACCCAGGTGAAAGGCTACCTGCCAACGGCAATTCATGTGGGCTACACCGGTCATGGGCCACGCGCAGCAGCGAAAAGTCCGCCCGCGCTCTACATTCATCAGCGCAATCCGCTACAGGGACTTTCCATGCAGCAGGTTCAGGCCATTTTCGCACGCGGAAACCGCGCAGGAGAGATTCGCCTGTGGTCGCAGCTGGGTCTGGCGGGAGAGTTCAGCAATCGCCGTATCCACATCTATGGGCTGCGCGATGATGGTAAGTACGCCACGGCATTCCGGGATCTCCATCTGGCGGGACGCCCTTATCCGCCCCACTATGAACCCTTACCCGACCGCCAATCCGTGCTGGCGGCCGTGGCAAACGATCCCTTTGGGATGGGTTCGGTCGGCTGGTTTAACGCTGCGGCATACCAGGCGGAGACTAAAATCGTGGCTTTAGCGCAGGATAATTCATCAGACTACGTTCTGCCGACTGTGGAGAACGTCCGTAACGGCCTGTATCCTTTATCCAGCTATGTTTCGTTGTATGTTGATCTGCCACCCGGCAGTAAACTTGATCCGCTGCTGAAGGAGTGGCTTAGTTTCACGCTTTCTCCCGCAGGCCAGGCGACGATCAGCGCGCAAACTCACAGCGCTGAAGGCTATATTCCGCTCGCAGAACCGATGCTTGAAAGCCAGAGAGCGCGTTTAGCGCTGCTATAAAATTCATTACGACTGACGTTGGAACTCCCGTGAAAAACTCCCGCCCTGCGGCAAAACGTAAATATCAGGATATTGTTACCGAACGCTTTGAGGCGCGGCGGGATCATCTCACACCACAACAACTTATCGTCGCTGAGTATATTTGCTATCACCGCGCTGCCCTGATGGAGAAAACCGCGATGGAGATAGCCCAACTCACTGACACCTCCGATGCCACGGTGATTCGGACCATACAGGCACTGGGCTTCAGCGGATTGCGCGATCTCAAAAACGCGCTCAGCCGCATCTTAGGTAAAACCCTCAGTACCTCTGCCCGCATCGCCTCCACGGTGCATGAGCTTTCGCCAGATACCAATGCCAGCCTTGAGTTTGTGGTTGAGAGCTATCGCATGACCTGTGACCTGCTGTGTGAAGAGGAGAATCGTGCGTCCATTACCCATGCGACCGGTTTACTGGACGGTGCCGAGCGTATCGCAATCTTTGGCATTGGTGCCTCCGCCCTGCTGGCAGAATATGTCAGCCGTTTATTCAACCGATACGGCAAACCGGCTTATGTGATGAACAGAACCGGCTCGGCCCTGAGCGAACAGCTGGTACATATGCGAGCCGGTGATGTGCTGATTATGATGGCGCAGCGCAGCCCTCACCGTGAGGGCACCACCGTGCTGGAGGAGGCGCGTCGCTTTGGTATCCATGTGATACTGCTGACCGGTTCCCGCAATACGCTGTTTTCACACTACGCCGACTGCACCATCTTCATTCCGCGCAGCGCAGCGGAAGAGAGAATTCCGGTACACGGTACGCCGATGATCTGCCTTGAAGTTTTAGTGTTAGCGCTGGCAGCCATCAATCCTGCGGTGCCGATTAAAACGGTAAACCGGCTTCATGAACTGAACACCGCCATCAATCGCCCGCGAAAAAAGCGCCAGGACGCGGATTAATACTCACCGCTGCACCGCAGGCTAACGTCATCCTCCCGGTCAAAAACGGGAGATGACAAATTTGTCATTTTTCTCCTCCCCTTTTTGTTCCCTGCCCTCCGCTACACTGCCAGCAAATAGTGGCATATCGCTGAGGCAACGATGGTTTTTCAACGCAAAGGCGCAGTACTGGCAATTTCAGGTTTCGTGGTTTGCTGCTGCGCCTGGTACTTCTGGCCGAAACAGATCGCCCAGGCAGCGGCTAAATCTCCGGCGGCTCCCTCACTGGTCAGCATGATCACCGCCAGCGTTAAACCGCTGCCGATCATCCTGACGACCCAGGGACATGTGGTGCCGCTCAACCAGGTTGATATCCAGCCGCAGGTGACGGGCACGGTGAAAAGCGTGGCATTTCGTGAAGGGGATTTTGTTAAAAGCGGGCAACTGCTGTTTACCCTCGATGATGCCAGCCAGCGCGCAGCCTATAACCATGCCGTCGCAGCGGCGGGTGAATCGCAGGCATTGCTGGTTAAAGCGCAGCGTGACCTGGAACGCTCACGCGCCCTCAAAGCCAAAAACTATATCTCGCTGTCTGACTGGGACACGCTGTTAAGTAATGTCCAGCAGTACCAGGCGCAGCTGAAAGCGGCGCAGGAAGATGTGCAGACCGCCAGCGTTAACCTCGCTTACACCCGCATCACCGCGCCGGTGAGTGGCAAAACCGGCACGCTCAATGTGCATCCCGGCAGCCTGGTGCAGCCGGGGGGCACGCTGCCTCTGGTCTCGGTTATCCAGTTTGATCCCATCGGCGTGTCCTTCACCTTACCGGAGCAAGACCTTAAATCGGTGCTGAGCGCGCAATCGCAGGGCGAGGTGAAAGTGGCGGTGGAAAACGCCAGCGGCGTCACCGTCAGCGGCACGCTCGACTTCATCGATAACAGCGTCAGCACCGACAGCGGCACCATCACCTTAAAAGCGCGTTTCAGCAACGCGAAGATGCTGCTCTGGCCCGGCCTGTATCAGTCGGTTCAGGTGAGTGCGGGCGTCACGCCCGATGCCGTCGTGCTGCCGCCACAGGCGGTGCAGAATGGCCCTGACGGGCATTTTGTTTATGTGATCGATCAGCGGAATCAGGCGGCGATTAAGCCCGTCGACCTGCTGCGGGTCCAGCAGCAGCTGGCCGTGGTGAGCGGCATCAGCCAGGGCACGCAGGTGATCAACGAAGGAGCGAATAATCTGCGGCCGGGTATGCCGGTGCAGATCGCCACTAACCTGGATGCGGCGGTCGCTCACTGATGAAACTCTCCGAACTCTGTTTACAACGGCCGATTGCGGTACTGCTGCTCTGGCTGGCCGTGATGGTCGCGGGCTTTATCTGCTGGAAAAATTTACCGGTTGCCGCACTGCCGACATTCGATACGCCAACCATCAAGGTTAACGCTTCTCTGTCGGGCGCCAGTCCGCAAACCATGGCCTCTTCGGTCGCCACCCCGCTGGAAAAAAACCTCTCCACCATCCCCGGTGTCGCGACCATGACCTCCACCAGCCTCGAAGGTGCCACGACCATCGTGCTGGAGTTCGATCCCACGGTAAATATCGACTCGGCCTCGGTGGATGTGCAGTCCGCGCTGTATCAGACGCTGAAAAAACTGCCCACGCAGATGACAACGCCGCCGACCTTTAAAAAAGTGAATCCGGCGGATGCGCCTATCGCCCAGATCAGCCTTGATTCACCATCAATGACGCTGTCGGATCTCAACCGCTTCTCCGATGATCTGATCTCTCCCGCGCTGTCGATGCTGCCGGGCGTCGCGGAGGTGGATGTTATCGGCCAGAAACGTTATGCCGTGCGCATTGAAGTAGACCCGGCCAAACTGGCCGCCACCAATATGACGCTGGAGGAGTTGCAGACCGCGCTGAAGGCCGCCAATGATAATTCACCGGTCGGTGAACTGGACGGCAGGCGGCAGATGATGATGTTGCAGACCAGCGGCGACCTGAAAAACGCCGATGATTTCAAACAGGTGGTGATTGCGACCCGTAACGGGCAACCGGTACGCTTATCTGATGTTGCCAGCGTGCAGGACAGTATCGAAAACACCCTCAGCCACAGCGCGGTCAACAATCATGCGGCGATCGTTCTCAGCATCAGCCGTCAGCCCGGTGCGAACCTGGTGGCGACGCTGGATGCGATCAAGCTGCTGATGCCAAAATTACAGCAGCAGATGCCGTCGTCAGTGCATATGCAGCTGCTGAACGACCGTTCTGTTTCCGTCCGCAATGCCATCCACGACGTCAATATCACCCTGCTGCTGACCATCGCGCTGGTGATTCTGGTGATCCTGCTGTTTTTACGCCACGTTCGCGCAACGGCGATCCCGGCGCTCAGCGTGCCGATCTCGTTACTGGGTTCGTTCGCACTGATGTACGCCTTTGGCCTTAGCCTCGACAATATTTCATTAATGGGACTGACCATCGCGGTTGGCCTGGTGGTGGATGATGCCATTGTGGTGCTGGAAAACATCATGCGCTACATCGAGCAAGGCGTATCACCCAAACAGGCCGCGTTAAAAGGGGTGAAAGAGGTGGGATTCACCGTCATCTCAATTTCGCTGTCGCTGGTGGCGGTATTTATCCCGATTTTCTTTATGCCCGGCACCATGGGGTTGCTGTTCCATGAGTTTGCCTGGGTGGTCTCACTGGCGATCCTGGTCTCCGCCGCCGCCTCGCTGACCATCATTCCGCTGCTGGTGCCGATGCTTATCCGCCACGATCCTCAGCATCAGCAGCAGGAACCCGCCTGGAGCCGCATGTTTGAACGTTGCTTTGAGGCATTACGCCAGCGCTACGGACGGGCATTGCGCTGGGCCATCGACCATCAGGCCATCACCCTGGCGGTGGCGCTGGCAACGGTGGTGATGACCGGCTATCTCTATACCACAGCACCGAAAGGCTTTTTCCCGCAGGAAGATATTGGTCAGGTCACCGCCAATATTGATACGCCCCAGGATATGTCTTTTGATGCGCGAAAAGCGGTGGCTTACCAGCTGGCGGCCACGCTGCTGAAAGACAGCGCTGTCGCCACCATTGTCACCAAAGTGGACCACGACACCACCCAGCTGAATCTGACGCTACAGGACCAGACGCAGCGTCCTGCGATGTCGCAGGTGCTGACGCAGATGCGGGCAGAAACGCACTATCTTCCGGGTATCACCGTCTATTTCAGTCCGGTGCAAAATTTCAGGGTCGGCGGCAGAAGCGCCAAAAGCAGCTATCAATATACCCTGCAATCGGTTAACAGCAGCGGCGGGCTTAGCCTGAATGACTATACCAATCAGCTGATGGATGAAATGAGGAAGAGTGGCGTGTTCGTCGGGGTAAACAGCGATGCGCAACTGAATGGTTTGCAGGCGGAGCTGACCATCGATCGTAACAAAGCGTCACTGCTGGGGGTGGACGTTGACCAAATCCGCAACAATCTTTATGCCGCCTTCGGTACGTTGCAGGCATCCACCATCTATGCCCCCGAAGACAGCTATGAAGTGATCATGGAGGTGCAGCAGCCTTTCCGCCAGAACGAGAGCGACCTGTCGCAGATTTACGTGCGCTCGGCGTCAAACACCTTACTGCCCATCTCCACCTTTACCCATATCAGCCGCACCCAGGGGGTGACGGCGGTGAACCATCAGGGACAGCTCCCGGCCATCACCATCTCCTTTGATCTGGCCCCTGGGAAGTCGCTGTCCGACGCCACCCAAGCCATTCAGCAGGCGGAACAGACGATCAATCTGCCGCCATCGGTGTTTGGCACCTATGCCGGGCAGGCGGCGCTGTTTCAGCAGTCGCAGTCGAGCCAGATCTGGCTGATCGTACTGGCGCTGGCGGTGATTTATGTGATTCTCGGGATGCTGTATGAAAGCTGGATCCACCCGATTACCATTCTGCTGGGCCTGCCCTCCGCTGCCGTCGGCGCATTGCTGGCCCTGAGGCTGATGGGGCTGGATCTGACCTTTATCGCTATGATTGGCATTCTGCTGCTGATCGGCATCGTGAAAAAGAATGCCATTATGATGATAGATTTTGCGTTGTCGGCGCAGCGCGAACAGGGGATGAGTGCCCATGAGGCGATTGTTCAGGCCAGTCTGCAACGTTTTCGCCCGATTATGATGACCACGTTATGTGCCATCATGGGCGCCTTACCCATTGCCTGCGGCTGGGGCGCAGGCGCCGAACTCAGGCAGCCGATGGGGGTGGCGGTGGTTGGCGGGCTGGTGTTCTCGCAGTTTATTACCCTGTTTATCACCCCGGTGCTGTATCTGCTGTTTGACCGCACCAGTAGCCGACTGGACACCCTGACCCACGCCGTGGAGGAATCATGAGACTATTGCTGGTAGAAGACCAAACCACCGCGGCGGACTATATCGCGAAGGGATTGCGGGAGAATGATTTTGTCGTTGATGTGGCCGCCAATGGGGTTGATGGCCTGCATCTGCTGCTCACTCACGACTATGATCTGGCTATTCTCGACGTCATGCTACCGGGAATTAACGGCTGGAAACTGCTGGAGATGGCGCGTCAGGCTGAGCGGAAAACCCCGGTGATGTTTCTGACGGCGCGCGATGACGTTGAGGATCGTGTCAGGGGTCTGGAGTTAGGCGCCGAAGATTACCTTATCAAACCCTTTTCCTTTAGCGAGTTGCTGGCTCGGGCCAGAGTCATTTTGCGGCGCCAGACAGCCGCCAGCGCCGCCGCCAGTGAAGAGTCGCTGCTGCAAATCGGCGGCCTGGCGCTGGACTTTGTTAAACATAAAGTGAGCCGGGACGGCAATCGCATCGATCTGACGCAGAAAGAGTTTTTGCTGCTGAGCTTACTGATGCGGCGCAGCGGCGAAGTGCTGTCGCGCACGGTGATCGCCGAGCAGGTGTGGGATATGAACTTCGACCCGGAGACCAACGTCATCGACGTCGCTATTCGCCGGTTACGGAATAAAATTGACGATAATTATCAGGTAAAACTGCTGCATACCATCCGGGGAGCCGGTTACGTACTGGAAGAAAAAGAGAATGCTGATACCCCGTAATGTGCCGATCACCGTCCGCCTGACGCTGTTTTTTTCTGTTGCTATGGCTGTGGTGCTGTACAGCGTGTCAGTCCTGCTGTATCAGACATTGCGCGATCAGCTGAACACCAAAGATGTCGATGAATTGCATAACACACTGCAATTTCAGCAGGAGATCGCCACTACCATCAGTGAACGCCAGGGTCCGCAGGAGCAGTGGCAAAATGAGTTATTCGAATTTATTGCCGAGCAGGATCGCCTCTCACTGCGCATTATCAGCCCGGACGGGAAAGTCTGGTCACAGTCGAAAAACATGCGCGTCCCGGAAAAAGATTATCCCGCCCCCACCGCCACCTTTAACTATTCCAGCTGGCGCCTGCGCGATGGCGAAACCCATGAAAAATTTCTGATTACCGCCACCACCTTTACCCTCCAGGGCAAACAGCCCTGGATCGTACAGGCGGCCCTTAACGTGTCGCGCAACAATGAAATCATTGAAAACTACTGGGCGCGAATGCAGCTAGCAGCGGCACTGGCGATACTGATATTTGCGGGTTGCGGTTACTGGCTGTCCCGGCGCGGATTGCGCCCATTACGGGTGATGAGTCAACAGATTGAACGGATAAACGTGGAGGAGCTGCACACCCGTCTGGCTGTGGAACGCTGGCCTTCGGAACTGGTTGCCCTGGCGTCTGCCTTCGACACCATGCTGACGCGGCTGGAAGCCTCATTCGCCCAGCTGACGCGCTTCTCATCCGATCTCGCGCATGAGCTGCGCGCGCCGATTAATAACCTGATTTCGGCTGCCAGCGTAACGCTCAGCCAGCAACGCAGTCCGTCTGAATACCGGGAAACGCTGGGGGTGGTGGTTGAAGAAGGCGAACGTCTGTCACGCATGATCTCATCAATGCTCTTTCTGGCGCGCGCCGATAACAGCCGCGAACCGCTGAAGATTGAGATACTCGACAGTGAGAGTGAATTTCGCCGCCTGATCGGGTTTTATGACATTCTGGCGGAGGAGAAAAACATTACCCTGAGGCAGGAAGGCGCGTACCGTTTTGCCGCCGACCCGCTGCATTTTCAGCGCGCGCTCTCTAACCTGCTGGCCAATGCCATCCATTACACGCCGCCTGGCGGGCATATCACGCTCAGCGCCCGTCAGGAAGAGAATATGATGCACTTCAGCGTGGCTGATGATGGTGAAGGGATTGAAGCTGAGCATTTACCCCATTTGTTTGAGCGCTTTTATCGCGCGGATGCCGCCCGCAGCAGTGCGGAAAATACCGGGCTTGGGCTGGCGATTGTAAAAACGATTGCCGAGTTGCATGGCGGTAAAGTCACCGTCGTCAGCGTACCGGGCAAAGGCAGTCTGTTTACGCTGTCGATTCCCTTCGCGCGGCATACGCTGACAAAATTGTAATCTCGCTGTGCCAGCCGGGTCACCGACGGAATGCGACAATATCTCTGTCAAAACGACAGTTATATTTAACCATGAGGTGACCGCTATGAAACAGAAACTGTTCCCCCTCCTGTTGGCCGCTTTTTCACTCCTCGTCATAACCCAGTTTGAGGCCCACGCTGATAACGGTGTGGCACGCACCGCCAATACATGGCTGCTCACGCCGGCAAGCTGGCATCCTAATCCGTCAAAGACGTACGAAAATTATCCATTCGACCTGAAGGAAAACAAAATAAACAGATCGACAGAGGAGCAGACTGAGGCGCTAAATAGCGCCGGGAAATATCAACCGTTAAATGACCCCTCCGTTTCCTCACCGGTTTATTATCAACAAAAACCCTAAACAATAAAAAAAGCCTGCCCGATTAGCTGGCAGGCTTTATTCACCACTCCGTTTAATCAGCCCGCCTTTTTATTTCCGCGACGCGCCGCCGTGAGAAAAAGAACAGGGTTGGCAGGCTCAGATAAAAGGCGATCATCAGGGAAATCACCAGATCACCCGGCCAGTGCATTCCAAGCAAAAGACGGCTGGCAAGCACGCCGGCAGCCCAGATAAGCATAATCCCCGCCAGCAGCAACCGCCCCTGCGCTAAAAGAAGCGTCACCGCCATTAACGCCCAGGTGGCGGCGAAAACCGTGTGCCCGGAGGGAAAAGAAGGCGCCGTGTCCCCCAGCCAGTACTGCTTTTGCCACGACGGAATAATGGCGTTGCTATCCAGGTTACGGTGCAGCATATTTTGCCGTTCCGCGGTATCAACCTGATAAAACTTCTGATCAACCTCTTTATCGCTCTTACTGAGCCAGACAACGTAGGGACGCGGTTCAAGCGAGATCTGTTTTATTTCACTGACGGCAAGCTGCCCAACAATAACGGGCAATAACAGAAATAAAGAAAATTTAATCCACTCATTTTTTCTCACCCCGGCCACCCAACCCAGCACAGCGAGAAAAATAGCCGATGTCAGATAACCGAACGGTTTGCTCACCGTCTCAGTAAAGAGATAGAAAAGCCATAATAATGACGACTGGTGAGTTGCATCCCACGCCCAGTTAACAGACCAGGCATAGAGCGGAATACTCGCCAATATCACAATACACATCACTACAGAAAATAGTGGTGTTCTTCCGTATTTCATGAACGCTTTTCTCTGAATGAAAGAATAAAAAGGAACGGTATTTAGCATATCGATGAGATGGCGGCCGGAAAGAAAAGCCATCCGATTAGCAGTCATGTTTTCCCCATTTGAAACGCTGGAAATCGCCCGACGCCGGGATTGTGTCTGCCATGGCCGCTCTCCTCATCAAAATGGGATCACCATGATGACGAAGAAAACTTAAGTTTTGCTTAAAACAGGCAATAAGTTTGTCCAAATCCGGACGTCTCAATTAATGCTGGAATGCAGGGATATTAATCCTCTGCGCAGTGATGATAAGTCGTGTCTGCGCAAGACCACCCGTGCGACGCCGCCGCAGCTACCTTCCCGGCTGGCTATATTCCATTGTTTATCCTGGCGGTATTATCGCGGCTGTTTTATCCCGAAAGTTTTTGCGTGAATTTATGCAAAATGGAATGTTGCGTTAATATCCCTGCCTGCACGTTAGCTCCGTCACAAATTTTTAACTTTCTCCGTTTCCTCCCTTGACTGATGACGAGGCGAACGTAAAACTCGATCAAAAGTAAAACGTTTTACTTTTTGCAATGCGTCGCGGTATCAAAGAATTTTCCGTGATATTTCCATGGTTTATAAAACACTGGGATAGATCATGAAACATGTAGAAGAGTTCAATGATTCTCTCGCAGGTATCGGCTTAAGACCCGAGCCTCCTGCCGCAGAAATCTCGTCAGTGGCAAGCGGAGCCATTAAAAAAGCCAAAACACGGCTGATGCCATTAATATTAATGATGTATCTGATGGCATTTATTGACCGTTCCAATATTGGTATGGCAGCGCTGACCATGAATCAGTCTCTGGGCTTATCGCCGGAGCATTTTGGTTTTGCGGTCGGTATATTTTCCTTTGGTTATATTCTGTTTGAAATCCCCAGCAATGTGCTGCTGGAGCGTTTCGGCGCACGCTTCTGGTTAGCCAGAATAATGATTACCTGGGGAGTGATCTCCATGGCCATGGCGTTTGCTCAGGGTGTGGTAAGCCTCAGCATTCTGCGGTTTTTATTGGGTGTGGCGGAAGCGGGCTTAGCACCGGGTATTGTTTTTTATCTTACAACCTGGTTCCCCAAAAAAGAGCTGGCCAAAGTTTTCTCGATTTACTATTTAGGTGTGCCGCTGGCGGCAATTATTGCCAACCCCCTGTCAGGCTTTATTCTGGATAATTTCCACCATGTCGCGGGACTGGAAAGCTGGCAATGGTTGTTCTTAATTGAAGGGTTCCCGCCGGTGATCCTCTCCGTGGTGGTGTTCCTGTATCTGACTGATAAACCAGCAAAAGCCAGCTGGCTGAACGCCGATGAACGGCAGGCCTATCAGGACCTGATGGAAAAGGAACAGCGTGCCACCTTGACGGTTGGCCATTCCAGTTTGAAAAGCATGTTTAAAGATCGCCGGGTGTGGATATTAGGTCTGGCTTACTTCTTCACCGTTATCGGCCTCACCGGTCTCGGTTTCTGGATGCCGCAATTTATTAAACGGTTTAACTATTCTGACACCGTCGTTGGCCTGTTAGGCACCATTCCTTATATCGCGGGTGCGATTGTCATGTGCTGGTGGTCAAACCATTCGGATAAAAGTAACGAACGTACCTGGCATTTTATTCTGCCCTCGCTGGTGTTCTCACTGGGATTTGTGGTCGCGGCCATCAGTGATTCTCCCGTGGTCTCGATGATCGGTTTAACACTTTCCACCGTGGGTATGCTGGCCTGTGTCCCGACCTTCTACACCCTTCCGGCCTCTTTCCTGACCAGTCAGGGGTCGGCGGGCGGTCTGGCGCTGATCAACTCCATCGGCAATATCGGGGGATTTTTCGGCCCCTTCCTGGTGGGGTTAACCATCTCACTCACCGGCAAATCGCAAAACGGCCTCTATCTGTTGGCCATCCTGGTGCTCTTTTCACCGTTATTAATTTATCTCCTGAGTAAAAGTCGTCGTCAGGTCGCTGGCTGGCGTTAATCACATCCTTTTTTAAACCCCCATCAAGGAGTACGAAATGAACTTAGCAGCATTGTTAGCTGAGCGTGCCTGTGCCGTTAAATCAGGCACTGCCCAACCCGTTCGGGTCGGCATCATTGGCGCCGGTAAATTCGGTTCGATGGTACTGGCGCAGTTGCGACATCTTCAGGGGCTACAGGTCGTGGCGGTTGCCGATCTGGACGTCACCAAGGCAAAAGCGGCGCTGGCGCGTGTGGGCTGGCCGGAAGCGCAGTATCAGGCGGCCACGATTGAAACGGCCTTGCGTGATGGTTCCACCTGCGTCATCCAGGATGCAGAACACCTTTTCCGCTGCGAACAGATCGACTGTATTGTCGAAGCCACCGGCCACCCGCTGGCAGGGACGCGCCATGCCCTCCATGCCGTCGAACATGGCAAGCATGTGGTGATGGTCAACGTTGAGGCCGATGTCCTCTGCGGCCCGCTGATTGCGGAACGCGCCCGGCAAAACGGTGTGATTTACAGCATGGCGTATGGTGACCAGCCCGCCATTATTTGTGAGTTGGTTGACTGGGCCAGAGCCTGCGGCTTTGAAATCGTCGCGGCCGGGAAAGGCATGAACTTCGAACCACGTTATCGCTACTCCACGCCGGAAACCGTGTGGAGCTTTTTTGGCTGGACGGAAGAGGAAGTCGCTACCGGGGATTTTAATCCTAAAATGTATAACTCCTTTACCGATGGCACCAAAGCAGCGATTGAGATGGCGGCGGTGGCTAATGCCACCGGGCTGGATTGCCCGGATAACGGACTGGCTTTCCCGCCCGCTGGCGTGCATGACCTTGCCCGCGTCTTCTCACCGGAAGCGGATGGCGGACGGCTGAGTCGCAGCGGCCTGGTGGATATTGCCGCCAGTCAGGAGCCAGACGGCCGAGAGGTGCTGAACAACATTCGCTACGGTGTGTTTGTCACCTTTAAAGCCCGCGATGAATACAGTCGCGCCTGTTTTAAACAATATGGATTATTGACCGATCCGACCGGTTGGTATGCCTCGATGTGGCGCCCTTTCCACCTTATCGGCCTGGAAACCAGCATCAGTATCCTCTCGGCCGTGCTGCGTGGCGAAGCCACCGGTTCCGCGCTGAGCTTCCGCGGCGATGCGGTCGCTACCGCGAAACGCGATCTGAAGGCCGGTGAAATGCTGGATGGCGAAGGCGGGTTTACTGTCTGGGCGAATGCCTTACCGGCCAGTATCAGCGTGTCGCAGGATCTGCTGCCAATGGGGCTGGCTCACCATGTCCGTCTGGTGAAAGATGTCGCTAAAGATAAAGCGGTGCGCTTCTCGGATGTGGCGTTTGACAACAATCTGGATATCGTTGAATTACGTAAGCAGATGGTGAGTCTGGCTGGATTATAGATAACACGCTGCCCGCTGTTGCCTCCGCCGCAGCGGGCGTCTCAGGAGGATGTCATGGCTTTGCAGTACAGAATCGGTTTGCTGGGCACGGGAAAGATGGGATACCCGGTCGCACGTCGTTTGGCCGCGGCGGGTTATCCGGTTTCGGTATGGAATCGTTCACCCGCTAAGGCGGATACCTTACAGAATTTTGGCGTCAGACTGGCCGACTCCCCCGCGCAGCTGATGGCAGATAGCAACGTGGTGATCTGCCTGCTGGGTGACGCCCACGCCTGCGATGAGGTGATCTTTAATAACCCGGCAACGCGCCAGGCCATCGCAGCGGAAACCATCATCATTATGATGAGCACCTTATCGCCGGGGATCGTGGTTGAGCAGCAGCGCAAAGTGAACAATGCGCAGGCGGAGTACCTTGATATGCCCGTCTCCGGTGGCACCACCGGGGCCGAAAAGGGCACGCTGTCATTGATGGCTGGCGGCAATGCGCAACTTATTGAACGGTTACATCCGCTGCTTTCTCAGCTGGGAAAAGTGACGCGCGTGGGAGAAGTGGGCGCCGGGCAGCTCGCCAAACTGGCTAATCAGATCATCGTTGCCGGTACGCTCAGTTTATTATCCGAAGCCTTCACGCTGGCTGAACGCGGCGGCGCCGATCCGGTGAAGGTACGGGAGGCGCTATTGGGTGGGTTTGCCGACTCCCCTCTGCTCCGGCAACAGGGGGAACGTATGGTGACGCAGGACTTCCAGCCACGCGGCCCGGCAAAATGGCAATTAAAAGATACCCGCAGCGCGGTCGCTCTGGCGGAGCAGCTGGGCCTGCACTTGCCGCTCACGGCAGCCGTGAACCAGTTGTTTACGCAAATGATTGAAGCCGGTGACGGCGAGTTAGATCACTGCGCCATTATCCGGCAGATCCAGCGCCTCAACGGTTTGGCGGTTTAACGGTTGCCACGCTTTCGCGCTTTATCAGGGTGCTGGTCAGTTCGCAATGCGCCCTGATCTCCCCGGAGAGACTCAGCAAAGCCTGTTCCGCCAGCGCCTCCAGCGGATGCTTAATCACGCTGATGGACGGGCTAAGCAACCGGCTCCAGTGGCTGTCGTGATAGACGATCAACGATAAGGTCGCGGGCACCGCAATTTTCAACTCTCGGATACGCGCCATAATGACGGGGGCAATCGAGGTATTGCCAATGATAATGGCCGTAGGCGGTGCCGCTAACGCCAGCAGGTCATCAAGAGCCTGGCTGGCCTGGGGATCGCGGAAGTTTTTAATCGCGCTATAGCGGCTATCCCACGCGAGGCCATTCTCCGCCAGCCCCTGTTTATAGCCTGCCAGTCGCTGTAAAGACGTTGAGGTGTTGAGCGGTCCGCTTATCCAGCCAATGCGCTGATGGCCCTGCTCAGCCAGCCAGCGGGTGGCCTCAAAAGCGGATTGCTGATTGTTGAAGCCAATCACATTGGCCTGAGAGACGTCCTCAAGATAGCGATCGATAAAGACAATCGCGATCCCCATCTCCGCGATGGATTGCCACATATCGCTGTTAGCGCTGGTGGGCGTGGCGATAATGGCTTTCACCCGCTTCTGCATTAACATGCGGAGGCTTTCACGCTCAAGGTTGGGATCCTCCTGGGTCGTCACCAGGATGACATTCATCGCCATTTCGCGCGCGCGACGCACAATAAGATCGGCGATTTCCGAGAAGAACTCATTGGCGATATCCGCGACCACTAAGCCAATGGTGTTGTTCAGACTGGTTTTTAGCTCACGCGCGGCGCTCTGCGGCGTGTAGTTCAATGTCTGGATAGCGTCACGCACCCGCTGACGGGTCCGTTCAGAAACAGACCCCGTACCCGGATTCAGCACCCGCGATACCACACCGATCGAAACCTTTGCTAAAGCAGCAACCTCTTTAATGGTACTTTTCTTTTTATCAGTCAATGCCACACCCGGCCCCACATCGTCAGAATCGCGAATTTAATGTTAGGTTAATCAGGGCAGAAGATAAACTGACTTACGCCAGGAATGGGATACGCCAGCGCGGGTATGAGAGGATCAAAAAAGGGCAGCGACGCTGCCCTTAGGGTTTAAGACGCTGTTCTGCGCCGATGATTAATGATGACCGGAATGACCCGAAATCGACGGTGTACCGCCCTTCATTTCCGGTTGTGAGTTCATCTCATCCGGGGTTTTCAGGAACGGCGTCAGAATGGCACTCAGGATATACAGGCCGGCATAGATACCCAACACGCCTCCGGCACCGAGTGACGAATAGAACACGGCGGTAATCGCCGGTGCAATGAAGGCGCCTAAACCCGCACCCAGATTGAGTACCGACATCGCCGCACCTTTACTGTCCGGAGCCAGCATCGGGAACAGCGCAGACAGCGGGACGTAACCCGCCATGGTAATACCGCAAAGGCAGAGTACGAACGCCATAACGTAGAAGTTGTGGCCCAGCATCTGCGGCACCAGCCAGACCAGCACCAGTACAACCGCGTAGCTCACGCCGCCCACCCACATGATGGTGTTGCGCCAGCCAAACTTATCACCGAAGAAACCAAAGAACAGGTTGGCAAAGATGGCGACCACGAACACCGCTGACCACATCTGCAACCACTCGGTTTTGCTGTAGCCAAAACTGATCAGATACAGCGGCAGGAACGTCGCCAGACCATACTGCGCCACGCCATTGATCGATTTGACCACCAGGCCCATGGCAATCACCGGGCGTTGTAAAATGGTGATCCCCTTGATCAGTTCAGCCGCACTGAAAGGATGGATTTCAGAGGCGGGGACCTTATCGCGGTTAACCCAGATACCCAGCACTGCGCCAATCACCACAAACACCATACCGGTCCACAGCACATGGATCTCGCCTAAAACCGGTAACGCGAGGGACGAAAAATAGGGTCCAATGACACTGAGGCCCAGCGAGAAAGTAAACCAGAACCAGCCAACAGCGGTTGAGCGCCGCGCTAACGGCGTGCTGTAGTTGATCCAGACAAGGAAAGAGTAGGCAAAAAGCGGATAGCCGATACCTCTGATAGCGTAAAACGGCAGCATCCAGGCCATATGCATGGTCCTCAGCCCCACCCAAATAAACCCTATGCTGCCTATGACAAAGGCAAACAGTCCATAAAGCATGACCTTACGTGGCCCCAGCGTCTGTACCAGCACCCCGGTGACCCAGGCTGCCAGTGTCACCGTCACACCATAGGCGGTAATCAGCAGGGAGGCCTGAGCGACAGATAGTCCTTTATCAACTAACCATATTGTTATCCATGCCTGTTCAACGCCATCACCGATCATAAATATAGTCAGACCGATGTAGCCCCAAATCAAATTCTTTGGCAGTCCTAATTTTTCAAACATAATTCCCTCCAGTGTTGGGCACTGACTGGCTGCAGATAAGAGGTAAAATGAATTTATTTTTAGTATTTAATCATCTGTAGCAGCATAGACTGGACCTTAAGCGCGTCCTGACTACGGATGATAGTATCCATTTCTTCAATGCCCACAGTATCAATGAATCCTGCCAGCGCTTTGTACATCTTAATATTCTGGGCACATTCCGCGACCGGATCTTCACGGCTTGGGAAGGTGTCAAAATAAATAAGACCATCAAACTTCACGCGTTTTGCATAATAGATATATTCCAGCGTCTGCATCAGGTGAACGGAACCGAGCATTAAGCCATCATCGAAATGACCATAGCCGTCGTTCAGATGGAAACCGATCAGGCGATTTTTACGTGCCGACTGGAATAATGAAAAGGCCGGGTTTTCCTTTTTCATGATCATATGGCAGAAATCCAGGGTGATACCCAGATTATCTGCGCCCACGTCATCAATCAGCATCAGCGTGGATGACACATCACCAATAAAGGAGAAGGTACGCGGTTCATAAGGCTTATATTCAAAGCTGAACTGCATATCCGGGTGAGCGCCAGTGACCTGCTGTAATGCATTGACCAGCAATTCGTAGGCTCTGAAATAGTCCTGCTGGAAAGGATAGTCGTAGCCATCGTAACCAAACCACAGGGTAACGGTATTACCGCCGAGAAACTTGCATAATTCTGCCGCTTCCAGCGTTTGCTGAATGGCTTTTTTACGCAGTGCTTCATTAGGATTGGTGAATTCACCATCAATAAAGTCTTTATTGTAGCGGAGTGCGATACCGCCAACTTTGAGGCCATTATTTTCAATGCACTGCTTAATCGCCTGCTTATCCTGATTGATAAAATGCTCAGGATAATTAAGCTCGATATGCGTCAGCCCTTCTACGGTCCCCATACGCGTAATAAGATCACACGTATCCATATTATTTTGCGGAGTAAATAACTCAGCGCGTGAACGAAAGGAGTTAATACGAGACGAAAACTTCATGGCATTTACCTTATTGTCAAACATGGATGCTTTATAATGCAGCCGGTTGCCAGGGTAAATGCCATTTGGAAAATATTACTCAAAGTAAAATGGAAGGCAACCTTAACGCCACTTTCATTTTACTGCGAGTAAAATGGCTCAGTAAAATGTCTTTTAAGCTGTGACGGAGTTAACATTTTTCTCCTCCATGACCATGCTACGCTTTTACGATATGAGCAGGAGAATTGAGCATGCACAACCGCTTACAAGGTCATGAGATTTTTTTACTCGCCCGGACACTGGCGCCGGAGCTGGGAAAAAAAGAGCGGGCTATTGCCAGATTTATCGATGACAATCCGGATACGCTGGCAACCATGAATATTTCTGACATCGCCAGTTATCTTAATGTCAGCGTGGCCAGTATTACTAAAGTCTCAAAAAAACTCGGCTTCACCGGTTTTCACGATTTAAAAATGAGTATTGGCAAGACGGACGCCAATCCGGATGAGATTATTGAGATTCCGGTTATTCCTGACAGTGAGCTTTTCACCAATAAAGTGATTGAAAGCACCTTTTTTAACTCCATCCTGGCATTGCAGGAAAGTTTACAGGCCATCGATAGTTCAGTGATAAAAACCGTTGCGTCATTATTTATCAACCGAAAAGAAGACGCCAAAATTATCATTGCCGGTTGTGGTGGTTCAGGTTCGGTATGTGACGATTTTAACCATAAGCTCCTTAAGATTGGTATCTTCTCCTATATTTTCAGCGACAGCCATAAACAATTAATGTCTGCATCGCTCATGCAGCCGGGCGATATTCTGCTGGTCATTTCACATTCGGGTCAGACCACCGATATCATTAATATGGTCTCCGCCGCCAATGAGAAAGGGGCCGACACAATCTGCCTGACCAATTATCCTAACAGCCCGTTAAGCCATATCGCCCGACATGCCATCATTTCCTCCGTCAAAAACAATCCTATTACCGGAGAAAATGCAACAACCCGTATTGTTCATCTGAATATTCTTGATGCGATTTTCACCATTATTGCCAGCAAAACCAGTGAGCAAAGCCAAAGCAGTTTATTGAACACCAGAAACGCTGTTGCTGCTAAACGAACAGCCAGTTAAGGATTTGAGATATGAAAAATGATGTTGTGGTCATCGGCAGTCTCAACTATGACATTCTGATCCAACAGGATCGTCTGCCTGAGTTAGGGGAGACCTTTACCGGCAATGAATTGCTTATGATGCCTGGCGGCAAAGGGGCAAATCAGGCGGTCCAGTGCGCTAAGCTTGGGCTTAACGTGGCGATGGTAGGATGTGTAGGGGAAGATCTGTACGGCACAGAATTGATTAAATCGCTGGCCGAAAACCAGGTTGCTGTTGAGCATATTATTCCGCGCGGGAAATCTTCCGGTATCGGCATCGTGCAGATTCTGGAATCTGGTGATTATTGCAGCACCATTATTAAGGGCGCGAATTACCGCATTACGGAAGAAGATATTACCGATGCCTTATTTGCGGGTGCTCCGCTGGTTATTTTCCAGTCAGAAATTCCGCCGCAGATTGTTGAATTTGCCGTCGGCAAAGCACGTCAGCATGGCTGCCATATCCTGGTGAACAATGCGCCGGCCCGGACCATCCCGGCAGACACCCTGAAACTGATTGACTGTCTGGTCATCAACGAGACAGAAGCCACCTTTATGCACGCGCAGCCGGTGACCTGTGTTGAAGAAGCGCTGAAATGCGCCACCGCCCTACAGGATCAGGTTGCAGGCCAGGTCATCATCACCCTGGGAGAGAAAGGCGCGGTGCTGGGTGCGAACGGAACGGCAACGCATTATCCCGCCGTATTTTGCCCGGACGTGGTGGATACCACCGGCGCAGGTGACTCGTTCATTGGCGGCATCGCTTACTGCATTGTTAATGGGATCCCGTTAACCCAGGCCATCCCTTTTGCCGCGGAAATCAGCTCGTGCTCCATCCAGAAATATGGCGGCCAAAGCTCCTTCCCGATGCTGCCCGATGTCGCTCATGCGCTGGAGGTCAATCAAATGCGCACGCGCGAAGCACAGTACGACACCAGCACGCATCAGAACTGACCGACTGACTACGCTGTACCCTGGGAAAACGCCGTTGAAACCCCTGAAAGGCACGGTGGCTCTTACGTGAGTGACAAACAGACGAAATGGCGTAACTGAAAAACAGCGCTGGCAGGCGCTGTTTTTTTGCGTTGGTAAAACGGCCCCATCAGCATAAGAACTGTTGTTACATCATGCGGGTTTTGCCATCGGCCAGAACCCTGGCAAACCTTTGGTATATTTTTGCAGCACTCCGCAGCCGTCCGATCAAATACCCATCTTTATCATGGATTTAATGGCGACCAGACGCCGCGCTATGACACGCCATGAAACGCTTCAACAACCTTTGCCAACGGTTGCAAACTTATGTAACATTTGACCCAGCTCACAAAAAACAAACATTGAATAATCATTTTTTAAACTATTCAACAAGATCATCCCAAGTCCACAACATAAGTGGTGGATTGTGGCGAAGTGCGCCTGTCGTTCAGGCGACAGACCGTGGGAATAACCAGCATGGAGGGGAAGGTACGAAGAAAAAAGCACGAATAAACAGATAATTATAAATAAATCTAATTGTGCTGAGCAGTCGTCGTTGCAAATTATCTTCCTGAAAAGGAGTTTTTCAATATATGGAAAATATCTCATCATGAATAACGTTAAAAAAATTGTGGTTATCCTTATCGGTGCCGCGCTGCTGCTACTGGGCCTGGCCCTGGCGGCAGGGGGTGCCTGGCTGATCGCTCTGGGGGGTTCCTGGTTCTATCTGCCTGCTGGCCTGGCGATGGCCGCCAGCGGATTTGGTCTGATGCGCCGCCGCAGCTGGACGCTGTATGTCTCCTGGGCACTGCTGGTGGTCAGCCTGATCTGGGCGTTCAGCGAAGTTGGCACCGATTTCTGGCAACTGGTACCGCGTACCGTGACCTTCCTGGTGGTCGCACTTCTGGTGACGCTTTGCTCCTCTGCGCTGCGTAAAGCAGATCAAACCCCGGTGATCACCTGCAAATTAGCCGGTGTCGTCTCTGCGGTACTCGCTATCGGCATCATCGCGATATTTGCCAACATGTTCCGCGCACATCCCGAGGTTGAGGCCAGCAATGAGCCGCTGCCGGTACTGGATGCCAAAGCGGCCGATGAAAGCGGCAACGACTGGACGGCATGGGGACGTAATACCGGCGGACAGCGCTTCGCGCAGTTTAATCAGATCAACACGACCAACGTGAAAGATTTGCAGGTCGCCTGGACTTACCACACCGGCGACCTGGCGGTTAACGGCGCTGAATATCAGGTTACGCCGTTAAAAGTCGGCGATACCATGTATCTGTGCACTCCGCTGAACAAGGTGATTGCGCTTGATCCGGTGAGCGGTAAAGAGAAATGGCGCTTTGATCCGCAGATTGAAGAGACCGCGGGCAATAAGAGCTGGAAACGTTGCCGTGGCGTTGCCTACACCGAGCTAAGCGACGCGCCGCAGGACGGCACGACGCCAGCCATCGCCGGCAACAAACGCATTATCAGCACCACCGTTGATGGGCGCATCTTCTCGCTGGATGCGGAAACCGGCAAGCTGGATACGGGCTTCGGCGCTAACGGGTTTGTTAACCTGCTGAACGGTCTTGGGCCGACGGCGCATGGTTCTTACTACCTCACCTCTGCGCCGCTGGTTGCCGATGGCGTGATTATGGTTGGCGGTAAGCTGAACGATAACCTGACCACCGGTGAAGCGTCCGGTGTGGTACGTGGCTTTGACACGCGCAGCGGCAAGCTGTTATGGGCCTGGGATGCCTCTCGCGGTGCGAAAGACAGTACGCCGCTGCCGGCAGGCGAAATCTATCCGATTGAAACGCCGAACTTCTGGGGCACCGCGGCCTACGATGCAAAACTGGGTATTGCCTATTTCCCGACTGGCAACCAGACGCCTGATTTCTGGTCCGGCAACCGTCATCCCTACTCTGATGAGTACAACGATGCGGTAGTCGCGGTTGAGCTGAAAACCGGTAAAGAGGTCTGGCATTTCCGTACCGCGAACCAGGATCAGTTTGACTATGACGTGTCATCGCAGCCGATTCTCTACGATATGCCGGGCAAAGACGGCAGCATTACGCCTGTTCTGATCCAGATGACCAAGCGCGGCCAGATATTTGTGCTGGACCGTCGTAACGGTAAACCTGTGCTGCCGGTGGAATATCGCCGGGTATCCACCGATGCGATGCCAGGGATGCGGGTTGCAGAAACCCAGCCTTACTCCGCGATCTCCGTGGGAACTGCCGCCCTGAAAGAATCAGATATGTGGGGCGCCTCGATTTTCGACCAGCTCTACTGCCGCGTGCAGTTCAAACAGATGCGCTGGGAAGGCGAGTTCACCCCGCTGTCTGACCAAAAGCGGACGCTGATTTATCCGGGTTACTACGGTGGATTTAACTGGGGCGGCGGCGCGATCGACGTCTCGACCGGTACGCTGATCGTCAACGATATTCGTATGGCGCAATGGGGTAAATTCATCAAACGTGAAGATGCCGCGCGTATTGGCATGAAGCCGAGCACCGAAGGTGAATACTCTGAACAGCTGGGTACACCGTGGGGCGTGGAGCGTTCGATGTTTATGTCACCACTGGGCGTGCCTTGCTTTAAACCGCCATTTGGTTCCATGACGGCAATCGACCTGGCGAGTGGCAAAACCCGCTGGCAGGTGCCGATGGGCACCATCAAGGATGCGCCGATCCACGGCGTTGCGCCTGGCCTGGATATCCCGCTGGGGATGCCAACCATGGGCGGCCCGTTGGTCACCAAAGGCGGTCTGACCTTCTTCCACGGTTCTCTGGATTACTATGTCCGCGCCCTGGATAACAACACCGGTAAGGAACTGTGGCGCGGCCGTCTGCCTGTTGGCGGACAAGGCGCACCGATGACCTACATCGGCGAAAATGGCAAGCAGTATGTGGTGGTGGTTGCGGGGGGTGCAACGCGTACCGGCACGAACGACAATCGTGGTGATGACGTTATCGCCTACGCGCTGCCATAAACAACAGCGGTAAATCAGGGCGGGTTAAACGCCCTGATTCTTCTCCCTGCCAGAGACAATGCTGGCAGGTTTTAGTCCCGGCAGAAGCGGGCGAAGGCGGCCAGCTGGCCGGTGAGGAAAGTGCGCGTTGCCTCATCGCTCAGCACACCGTAAACCACTTTATCCGTAACCTGTCCCACCATCGCTTCGGGCTTGTTCATCACCCTGGCATCAAAGAACACCAGAATCTGACGCAGATGGTACTGCGCGCGCGCACCGCCCATCGCTCCCGGAGAGGCGCTCTGGATCAGCACCGGTTTCCCGGCCAGCGGCTGTGGCGAGTATCTGGACAGCCAGTCCAGCGCATTTTTCAACACGCCCGGTACCGAATAGTTATATTCCGGCGTGACGATAATGACGCCATCCGCCTGCTGAATTTCAGCCGCCATCGCTACCACGGCCTGTGGAAAGCCCTCCGCCTGTACATCCGCATTGTAATGGGGAAAATCGCCTGGCGATCCAAGGTGGGAAATGGTCACCTGTTCGGGCGCCAGTTCCGGCAGCGTGTGCGCAATAGCCGCGTTAAACGAACCCCGACGCAGGCTGCCGGTTAAGGTGACAAAGTGCAGTTTCTTTTCCATGGTGAATTCCTTAAGGCGCCTCGGCAATCCAGGCGCTGATGTCGTAGTGTCGGGGATTCCAGCCCAGCATCTGGCGGGCTTTGTCGGCGCTGATACGGCAATCGGAACTGAGTCCCGTCATCGCCATCATCTCGCCCCAGCGTTCTGTCGCCGCCTGCGGCGTCAACGATGTCGCGCTGCCGCTAAACTGCAATCGCTGGTGCACTGCCTCCCCAATCTGGCGGAAAGAGGCAATGCCGTTTTCAACATAAAACAGTGATCCACTTTTGGCGCGTCTGAGTGCCAGCAGGTAAAGCGATACCAGATCATCAATGTGAACGTGGCTCCAGCAGTGCTCGCCGTCTCCGATATAGACGCCGTGATTCAACTCGCGCGCTGCCCGTTCCAGCGCCGGAAGCTGTTTGCTTTCCGCATTGATAAACCGCCCTTTGCCATACACCATGGCCGGAACCATCACCATGCTGCGAACGCCCGAGGCTGCCGCACGCAGAATCGCATTGTTGATTCGTATCCGATCGGGAAACACCCCACCCGCCCGGCAGGGAAAGTCTTCATGGGTGATCCGCCCGGGAGAAACACGCTGACGATGATTCGCCAGATATCCCGCACCGGAGGTATAGATCAGCGTTTTACCGGTGCCGCGCAGCTCTCTTATCAGCAATGAGGCGACAGATATGTCGTCGCATTCTGCTGCGTGAACCACGATATCGCACGCATTGATGGCTGCCCGGAGCGGGGTTTTATCGTTATCCTGGAGATCGCAACGCACGGGAGACATTCCTGCGGCGCGGATACGGATTTCATCTTCCGGTTTTCGATACGTGCCCGATACCTGATAACCCGCATCCCGGAGAGCCAGCGCAACGCTGCCGCCGATATACCCGGAAATGCCGGTGACCAGTACGTGTTTATTGTCCCGCATAGTTTTTCTTATCTCCTCATGCACATGACAAAAACAGTAGAGATCGGCGGGAAGGGAGTAATAGACAAAACGTGCTTCCAGGCAGAATCGTCAGGTTTTACGCAAACTGGCGATTTCATCCAGCAGATACTGCGTGGCAGGGCCTGGGATACGATCTTTACGTCGGACCAGGGTAGCGGGTAATTCTGGCAATCCTGAGCGAATCCCCCACTCCGCTAACTCAAGGCGATGAAGTGAACCGTTTTCCAGATCGGTTTCTGCCATATGTGCTGGCAGACTTCCCCATCCCAGCCCGGCCACCAGAATGTTGTGTTTCGCGTGCAGATTCGTCACATGCCACAAATCCAGAGAAGCCACTCCCCGGCGCCCCCAGTCGTCGAACTCTTTTTCACCATCACTCAACACCACCTGCCGATAATCACGCACATCATCAGCACTCAACGGACCCGGAATCGCTGCCAGAGGATGATGTCTGGCGCAGACGGCAACCAGTTTTATCGGCATTAACGGGAGGATAAGGACATCTTCTGCGGCAGGATTAAAGTCGATAAGGAGTCCGAAAGCCGCCTCTCCCGAGATAACCATTTTCTCTGCTTTGGCGCTGGTTACGACACGGATATGCAGGCTTACGTGGGGATAGCGTTCGGCAAAACGTTGCAGGGCGCGATCAATACCTTCGAGCGGAAATAAGGCGTCGATGCACAGGGATATCTCATTTTCCAGCCCTGCCGAAAGCGAACGCGCTTTAAGATGCCAGATATCCAGATCGCTCAGCAGACGTTGTGCGCGCGGGAGGAGTTCTTTTCCTTCTTCACTGAGAACGGCGCGATATCCACTTCTGTCAATAAGGGTAACGCCGAGTAAATCCTCAAGGGACTGCATGGAAAACGTCACCGCAGATGGCGCTTTATGCAGCGCTCTGGCAGCCCCGGCAAGGCTGCCATGTTCTGCCAATGTCACAAATATTAAAAGTTGCTCGACCGTTGCCCGAATCATCTCGTTCTGAATTCCAGAATAACTTCTTATGAAATTACCGCGTATCATAATATAAGCATTGCGCAGATAATAGTTTTATTCCGCCCGCAGTACTTCATTAATAAATGAGTAAACGCCGAGGCATTTCATCTGCACGCAATCAACAGGTATGAATATGAAAAGAGTAAAACATCAGTTTAAAGTCGCGATATTTGTTATTCTGGCATCGGCATCAATGGCGGCGCTGGCACAGGATAAAATGGCGATTATGACCGCGACGCCACAGGAAGTGACGGTCACGAACGCAGCCTCTAACACAACGGGTGTCGCGCAGATCAAAGGGGAATACGCGAAAGTGCTCTATGGCGATCCGACCAAAGCCAATCTTTACACGGTGTTATTACATATCGCTCCCCACAAAAGAATTCAGGCGTTAAGCCACCCGGACAATGGTTTTGCAACCGTGGTATCCGGCCATTGGTATGTTGGCTTTGGCGATAAGTTTGATGAAGCGAAACTTAAAATGCTTCCTCCCGGTGGGATTTATACTGAGCCAGCGTTTGCGAATCATTTTGGTGAAACCCGTGATGAGCCGGTGACAATTGCCATTACCCGCTACGGACCAAGTGGCACGACATATGTTAATGCCAAAGACGCTCCCGGAAAATAATATTTCTCTGCCCGCTATCAGGATTTTAAAATAACTTTTTCCCCGCCATTTTAAATAAAAGAAATTTAAGGCCGGATATTCCGGCCTTTTTTTGTCTCAGATTTTACGCCTGCCGCCGGGCGTGCTGTTCCGCCAGCTGCCGGTTAAACACTTCAGCCGGGCAGTTTTGCGCCAGAGCTTCGCGCACTAACTGCTGCTGGTTCACGGGCGCATCGGTGTCCGGATGGGTGGGAAAGGCAAATCCCCGCGCGGCCACCCTGATCACGGCGGTTAATGCTTCGGCTGGCAGGTTTTTCTCCAACAGCAATGGGTAGATGCGCTGGAGGATACGTTCATGGTTAACCTCTTCCATCGGCACACCAAATGCCGACGAGATTTGCAGCAGATTGGCTGTAGGTACCTGATCTGCCGTGATGTTATTCCCTGAGGCATGGAATAACGCCGGATTAAAGAACAGCCCGTCACCCTTACGTAACGGGATCTGCACCGCGTTATCGTTAAACCAGGCGACAAATTCCGGGCGGCGATACGCAATGTAGCCCAGCTCATATTGGTGCGACCACGGCAGCAGACGCGTCGGGCCGCTTTCCAGCGGCATATCCGTATGCGCGATGGCGCCCTGCAACGTCAAATATTGCGACAGGATTTGTATCGGGATGGGAAACTCGGCCGCGAAAGCGCCTGGCTGAAATCCCGGATGATCAGGTTGCTGTATGGCGGCACCGGGACGGACCTGATTGATTTGTGACGCCATACGCCAGGACGGGCCAAGCCAGGCATGGCAGATCAGACCGAGCGTGGTATTGGCATAGTAGTCGGTGAACAGCGCCGGATCCGCCTCCGCCAGCTTTTGCAGGGCATGCAGGATGCGGCCGTTATTCCCGGCGCGGGAAAAATGATCGAACGGGTTCTTCGCCCCCGCCTCCTCGCGCAGAATGACGTCAAACACCTGTGATGCGCGATCAATCAGCCCGGCATCCGGATATAACCCACGCACCACCATGACGCCGGGACCACAGGAAAATGCTTTGTGCAGTTCACTCAGTACCCGGCGCTTATCCGTTATCACCGCATCATCAATGACATCCCTGTCATAGATCAGCACATCTGAAATGACTTCACTGGCCAGTGGGTACTCTTCGGCATTGACGCTTTGCTGGCAAAAGGTTTTGCAATCGGAAACAGACACGTCGTCTTCATGCACAAAATATTCTGATGTCATTTTGACCTCAAATGCTAATTGGTTTAAGCGGCGGTTAGTTGCCCTGCTTCCGCGCGCACGTCACACGACAAGGCCGTCACCTCACCAAATTAGCAATAACATTGAGTTAACAAAACATCATAAACACCTCATAAAAACCTCACAAAACGCTGCGCTCAGTCAACGGTATTTAGGTGTAATCCATGATGTGTGCTGGTCATGGCTATCCACCATCGCATCAACAAACGCCAGAGGCTGCGGCTTTCCACGCCATGGCGTGCGATTTCCCCCTATCCCCTGTTAATCCAGCGTGACAACCGCATGGGTATCAGCCGACAGCTGCGCGGCGTCCGCCAGTCGCAGCGCCAGGCAACCATCCCGCACCGAGGTCGGCAGCGGCGTGCCCTGTTTGATGCCGCGGATAAAGGCATCCATCTCCAGACGATAGGCATCGGTGTAGCGCTGCATAAAGAAGTTAAGCAGCGGCCCGCGCACCTCGGTGTCCTGCGCGCCGTAGTGACGCACGCTGGTTTCGCGCTGGTTGTCGTTCAGCAACATGCCGCCCGAGCCGAACACCTCCATGCGCTGGTCGTAACCGTAAATCGCCTGACGGCTACAGTTGATTTGGCATTGTTTGCCAGAGGCGGTGCGCATCTGCACCATCACGGTGTCGTAGTCGCCCAGCGCTTCCAGTGACGGCTCGAACAGGCGGCTGCCGACGGCAAACACCTCAACGGGTTCTTCGCCGAGGATCCAGCGCGCCAAATCAAAATCGTGGATCACCATGTCACGGAAGATACCGCCCGACGTTTTCAGGTAGCCCAGCGGGGCCAGGCCAGGGTCACGGCTGGTGATGATGACCTGATGCAGTTCACCAATATCGCCACGGCGGATGCGGCGGTAAATCTCATCAAAGCCAGGATCGAAACGGCGGTTGAAGCCAAGCATCACTTTCTGGTTATGGGTGCCGAGTGCCTGTTCCGCGTCATAGGCTTTGCGGATATCCAGATCTACCGGCTTTTCACACAACACCGCTTTACCGGCTTTGGCCGCAGCCAGCATCAGTTCAACATGGGTATGGGTAGGCGTGCCGATCACCACCGCATCGATATCCGGGTTGGCGATGGCGTCGAGCGGATCGGCCAGCGCTGTCCCGCCCCAGCTGGCCGTCAGCGCCTGGGCACTGGCGAGCACCGGGTCGGCAACCGCCGCCAGGATGGCATCATTGTTACGCGCGATGTTCGCCGCATGGACGTGACCGATACGACCAGCCCCAAGGACAGCAACTCTAATCATGAGAAACTCCGGTACGAGGTAAGTTATGTGTTTAAGGAAGCTGACTCATCAGGTCATGCAGGGCGAGAACCTGCTGATTGACCACCAGGTTGCTATCGAGCTGCCCGTTGAAGTAATTAACAATATTGGTCGCGGCCGCCACCGACATACGCATCGCCGCCTCTTCCGTCAGGCCCGCGCTGTGGGGCGTGAGGATCAGCCGATCGCGCTGCGCCATTAATGGCGAAAGCGCATTGGCCGGTTCTTCTTGCAGGACATCCAGCCCGGCACCACCGAGGTGTTCCTGCTGTAGCGCCTGCGCCAGCGCCGTTTCATCAATGATGCCGCCACGCGCGGTGTTAATCAGCAGCGCGCCCTTCTTCATCATCGCCAGTTCAGCGCGCCCGATTAACGGCTTTTCGCCGCTCAGCGGCAGATGGACGGTGACGGCATCAGCGGTTTTTAATCCGCTATGCAGGTCTGCCACCCGCTGCACGCCGTGTGCGGCAAATACCTCATCCGGCAGATAGGGATCGTAGGCCATCACGTTCATGCGGAAGCTGGCGGCCAGACGCGCCACCTCGCGACCAATGCGGCCAAAACCAAGGATAAACAGCGAGCGGTGGGCGATCTCCACCGCAGAAAAACTGTTACGTCGATTCCACAGACCGTCGCGAATGCCGCTGTCGAAATAGCAGATGCGCTTCGCCAGCGCCAGCAGCAGCGACAATGTATGCTCCGCGACCGACAGCGAATTCACGTCACCCACGATGGTGAGCGGAATGCTGCGGTCGCTCAGCGCCTGCACATCCACCGAGTCGTATCCCACACCGTGGCGCGAGACAATTTTCAGTTGCGGTGCGCTGGCGATCTCTTTGGCTGTCAGCGGCTGAGTACGGATAAGTAAGGCGTCAGCCTCAGCCAGATAAGGCGCATAGCTTTCGACGCTGACCTCGGAGACCAGCTCCAGCGTCAGCCCCGGCGCCTGGCGTAACACCGCCAGTCCGGCTTGATGAATTTTTCCGGCAACCAGTACGCGCGGCATATCAATACCCCCCTGACTGGGTGTGGCGGGCGGCACGCGCTGACGTACCATTCAATTCACGGAATTGCTGAATGCTGGCGGCGGCGGCGGAACGCAACAGCTGCACATCGTTGGCGACCGTCACCAGATCAAAGCCCCAGGCGGCGGCCTGTGCCGCATAAGCAGCCGTGCCGTTGTGCAGCCCGGCTTTTTTCCCGGCGCGATGCGCAACCGCCAGAATGTGCCGGATAGCCTCGACGATTTCCGGTTCATCGCGATCGAAGCCGGTGCGGTATTTGCGGCCGGTCAGCCCGAGGGTCAAATCCGCCGGGCCGATATAGATGCCATCCAGTCCGGGCGTCGCCACGATGGCTTCGATATTCGCCACTGCCTCAGCGGTTTCAATCATGGCAAAGCACACCACCTGTTCATCGGCGAACTGACCATAATCCTGACCGGCGGCAATCGAGACCCGGGTCGGGCCAAAACTGCGGCTGCCAAGCGGCGGATAGCGCACGCAGGAGACCAGCGCCTGTGCCTGTTCGGCCGTATTGACCATCGGGCAGATAATGCCCCATGCCCCGGCATCCAGCGCTTTCATAATGATGCCCGGCTCCAGCCACGGCACCCTGACCATTGGCGCCACGCCGCTGGCACGCATCGCCTGCAACATAGGTTTGGCTTCTTCATAGCCAACAAAACCGTGTTGCAGGTCGATGGTCAGCGCGTCATAACCCTGCTGCGCCATGATTTCCGCCGTGAAGGAACTGGCGATACTGAGCCAGCCATTTAACACCGTCTGGCCTTGCTGCCAGCACGCTTTGATATTGTTCAGTTTCATCCCGGCTCCTTACAGCACGATCTGCGCGAGTTTGACGTTCATATAGTCGTGAATCCCTTCGGCACCGCCTTCACGCCCCATACCACTGGCTTTGATGCCGCCGAACGGCACCTCTGCCGCCGCCAGCGCGTAGCTGTTAATCCCCACCATGCCCGCCTCCAGACGCGCAACGGTTTCGCGGATACGTGCCGGGTCCTGGGTGAAGGCATAGGCCGACAGCGCGAAGCCAGAGTTATTTACCCGCGCCCACAGATCCTCGCTATCGCTGAAGGAGGTGATGGCGGCGATGGGGCCGAAATTCTCTTCGGCGATGGCTAAGGCATCATCCGGCACATCGGCAATCACCGTTGGGGCGTAGAAGTATCCGCCGTTAAGTTCCACGCGCTCCCCGCCGGTCACCACCCTGGCCCCTTTGCGGCGCGCGTCGGCAACGATCTCTTCAATGGCCTGTAGCCTGCGCGGATTGATCAGCGGCCCCATCGTGGTGTCGCTCTCCTGCCCATAGCCCACTTTGAGCTTGCTGGCACGGCGGGCAAATCCCGCCACAAAGGCGTCGTACAGGCTTTCATGCACGTAGAAACGATCGCCGGTGACGCAAACCTGACCGCAGTTGGCAAACTTGGTGGCGACCGACAGATCGAGCGCTTTTTCCACATCCGCATCCGGGAAGACAATCACCGGCGCATTCCCGCCCAGTTCCATGCTCAGGCGTTTGATGGTGGCGGCCGAATCCCGGATCATCTGCTGACCCAGCTGGGTTGAACCGGTCAGCGAGACTTTTTTTACTACCGGCGAACTTATCAGCGGTTGGTATGTGTCACTGGCCGGGCCGACCACCAGGTTGGCAACGCCCTGCGGCAGGCCCGCTTTACGCAGACAGTCAAAGATGATCATCGCCGAGCCAGGCACTTCGCTGGAGGGACGCAACACCAGGGTGCAACCGGCCGCCAGCGCGGGAGCGACTTTGCGCGCCACCAGCACCACCGGGAAATTCCAGGCGGTGAAGGCGGCCACCACGCCGACCGGCTCATGCGTCACTTCACAACGACCGCCGGGTACGCGGCTTTCAACAATGCGGCCATAAATACGGCGCGCTTCTTCGGCGTGCCAGACGAACTGATCCACCGACAGTTCCCATTCGCGTTTTGCCTGCGCCAGCGGTTTGCCGCTCTCCTGTGAAATCATCACGGCGGCGGCACTGGCGACGGCCACCATTTCCCGCGCCACGGCCTGCAACAGGTCGGCACGCGCCCATCCCTGCGTCGCTTTCCAGCCGGGTAGCGCGTTTTCAGCCGCCTGCAAGGCGGCGAGCGTGTCTGAAGACGACGCGGCAGGAATGGTTCCCAACGCCTGGCCATTGCCCGGGTCCATCACCCTGATCGGTTCCTGACCGCTCCCTTTGCACCACTGACCATTAATGAACTGTCCAAAGTTGTCGTACATGGTTCGTCTTTCCTCCGGCATCGTCTTCAGGGGCTGCTTGCGGCTGCACAAGGCGTGGCTGAATTGCAACAAAAACGCCCTCGCAGCACTGATGTTTGCAATAGTAGAATCACAGCAACAAAAATTGCAATAGCGTTCAGGATTGCAATCCCGGTAGAATAGATGTGAAAATTCACCAGTATTTTCATGATGTTAAATTGACGTTGTTTTCATGCGTGGTGACAACGTGGTAAAAATTTAAGTAATTTTTTCGAGTGGAATCACAAATCAGGCGAAGAAATTTTCACAGCGACAGGCGAATCAGTTAGAAATAATTGCATTAAGACCTGAGTTGCAATTTTTATTGCCGATCGCCAGGTCGCTGATGCCTGCTGAGGAGTATGAATGGGAAAGGTAGAGAAGATGCAGGCCACCACGCCACTGCCTCATGCCAGTTATGAGCAGGTGGTGAATGACATTACAGCGCGTTATCCGCAGCTGTCCGAACGGCATAAGCAGGCGGCCCGCTATATCACGCAGAATCCGAACACGGTGGCGCTTGAATCGATTAACGCAGTGGCAGCCAAATGCGGGCTGCACCCGTCGGTGCTGGTGCGTTTTGCGCAGGCCTTTGGCTACAGCGGCTTTAAGCAGATGCAAAGCGTTTTCCAGTCGCGCTTAGCCACCGCCGCGCCGGGCTATAACGAACGGTTGAATGCGTTAGAGCATGACCTGAAAAAGAATGATGAGCGCGGCAGCCTCGGCTTTTTGCAGAATCTGGTGATCCGCGATATCGCCACCTTACAGGAGCTGCTGCACAACGTGACGGAGGCGGACCTCGACCAGGCGGCCCGGTTACTGAAGGATGCCGACACCGTCTACATCATGGGTCAGCTGCGTTCGGAGCCGATCGCTTTGCTGCTGCGCTACCTGCTGACCATGCTCAACCGGCGGGTGGTGTTGCTGGACGCCTCAGGCGGACTGGCGCCGCAGATGGCAAAAAACATGCGGCAGAATGATGTGCTGTTCGCCATCTCTTTCCGCCATTACGCCAAAGAAGTCATCTCGATTTCCGACGAGGTGTTCGCCCGGGGTCTGCCCGTGATCGCCATCACCGACGGGCCGTTATCACCGCTGGCGAAAAATGCCCGCGTGCTGTTTACCGTGCCGGAAGAGGAGTACAGCTTTTCGCGATCGCTGGCGGCACCGGTCTGCCTGGCGCAAAGCATCGCCATGGCGCTGGCCGCGGTGTTGCAGCCGGAACAGGCGCAACCCACCATCGAGAGCCTGACTGAGCGGGAAAAGCGCGAAGAGACCGGGCGCAAACGCAGCCGGGCCTGATAACCCGCTGGCATCCTCCCTGCCCGGATAACGGGAAGGGATAACGCGGCTTAAAATTGCAACATTTATTGCCAGAAATTAAATGAAGCAATTTAATTTGTTAAATCAACCATGATGCAGCCATCGGGCATCCAGGAGAGTGAGTGAAATTATGGCTACGATTCGTTGCACCACCGCTCAGGCAATTGTTCGCTATCTGAGTAACCAGTTCACGGAAGTTGATGGTGAGCGGGTTCCGCTTTTCCCCGGCGTCTATGGCATTTTTGGACACGGCAACGTGACCTGTCTCGGGGAAGCGCTGGAAGCGGTACAGGATGTGCTGCCCACCTGGCGTGGTCAGAACGAACAATCGATGGCGTTTGCCGCCGTGGGGTTTGCCAAAGCGATGGTACGCCGCCAGATTATGGTGGTGACGGCCTCGATTGGCCCAGGCACCACCAACCTGCTGACTGCCGCCGGCGTGGCGCATACCAGTCGTCTGCCGGTATTAATGCTTTGTGGCGATAGCTTCGCCCGCCGCGTTCCCGACCCGGTGATGCAACAGGTTGAGCATTTTAACGATCCAACGCAGACGGTTAATGATGCCTTCAAAGCCGTCTCCCGCTACTGGGATCGCATCACTTACCCGGAACAAATTCTCTCTTCTCTGCCGCAGGCGGTCGCCACAATGCTCGATCCCGGCGAGTGCGGACCGGCCTTTATTGGTGTCTGCCAGGATGTGCAGGAGATGGCCTGTGATTATCCGGAAGCCTTCTTTGCCCCGCGTCTCCACCAGATGCCGCGCCCGCGCCCGGATCGCCTGCTGCTAAGCCAGGCGGTTGAGCGACTGAAGCAGGCTAAACGCCCGTTAATTATCGCCGGGGGCGGCGTGCGCTACTCACAGGCGGAGGCCGCGCTGGAGAAATTCGCCACGGAACACGGTATCCCGGTGGTGGAGACCATCGCCGGTAAAGGCACCTTCACCCATCATCACCCAATGCATATGGGACCCGTCGGCATTCTCGGTTCAACCTCCGCCAATGAGCTGGCCGCCAATGCCGACGTGGTGGTGGCGATCGGCACACGTTTAATGGATTTCGTTACCGGGTCCTGGACGGTGTTTGATCACCATGCCCAATTTATTGCCCTGAACGCGGCGCGCTTCGATGCCCATAAACATATGTCGATTCCGCTGGTGTGCGATGCGCGCGAGGGGATTGAGGAGCTGAATGACGCCCTGACCGGCTGGCAGGCCGATCCTGCCTGGCTGGAGCGCGGCCGCACCGCCTTCGCCGGATGGAATGCCCTGATTGCCGGGCAGCAGGAGCGCACCCCCTCACAGGACGATCCCTCATACGCGCAGGTGATTGGCGTGGTGAACGCGCTGGCCGCCCCCGAGGATTACATCATCAGCGCGGCGGGAGGTCTGCCTGGTGAGCTGGTCAAAGGCTGGCGGGTGAAAAATCCCGGCACCTTCGATTGTGAATTCGGCTTTTCCTGCATGGGTTATGAACTCTCGGCGGGCTGGGGCGTGGCGATGGCCGCTAAGCACCAGGATGTGTTTGTCATGATTGGTGATGGCACCTACATGATGATGAATTCAGATATCTATTCCAGCGTGCTGTCCGGCCACAAATTCATTCTGCTGGTGTGCGACAACGGCGGCTATGCGGTGATTAACCGCCTGCAAAATGCCAAAGGCGGCGCGTCGTTCAACAACCTGCTGAAGGATTGCCGGGTACAGGAGCCGTTCCATGTCGATTTTGTTGCTAACGCGCAATCGATGGGCGCGCTGGCGCGTAAAGTCACCACGCTGGATGAGCTGGCCGAGGCAATTACATGGGCCAAAGGCAACGATCGCACCACGGTGATCGCTATCGCGACGCACCCCCATACCTGGACGCCAGGCGATGCGTGGTGGGATGTCGGTGTGCCGGAAGTCAGCGCCAGGGAGAGTGTCAATCAGGCCAGGGCTGCACATGTGGCTGGCCGTAAGAAACAACGTACCGGTATCTGACAAGGAGACAGAACATGTTGTATGCGAAATTAGGCATCGCACCCATTGCCTGGTCCAACGACGATCTGCCGCAACTGGGCGGGGATACGCCGCTGACCACCTGCCTGGAGGAGAGCCATCTGGCGGGTTTCCAGGGGGTGGAAACCGGCGGGAAGTTCCCGAAACATAGCGCAGAACTCCAGCCTCTCCTGCGCGAATTTAGGCTGGATCTGGTCTCGGGCTGGTACTCCGGCACCCTGCTGGACAACACCGTGGCGGACGAAATCCAGCAGGTCCTGCCGCAATTGCAGCTGTTCCACGACTGTGGCGCCGCCTGCCTGGTATATGGAGAAACCGCGGGCACTATCCAGAATAAACAGACTGTGCCGCTGAGCAGACGCCGCCGCCTGACCGATGAACAAATCCAGCAATATGGCGAGAAATTATCGCAATTCGCTGCGTTCTGCCGCGAATATGGCGTACCGCTGGCGTTTCACCACCATATGGGCACCGCCATTGAAGATGAACAGGATATCGATCGGTTAATGGCCGCCACCAGCGACGATGTCGGCCTGTTGTTTGATACCGGCCATCTGGTGTTTGCCGGTGTCGATCCGCTGACTATCCTGGCGAAACATGGCAGCCGCATCATCCATGTCCACACTAAAGATGTTCGAAAAGAGGTGCTGGCGGCGCTCGACTGGCAGCAGGACAGCTTTCCCGATGCGGTGCTGAAAGGGATCTATACCGTTCCCGGCGATGGCCACATCGATTTCACCGCCATCATCAATAAACTGGCTGACATCGGGTATCAGGGATGGTTTGTGGTTGAAGCGGAGCAGGACCCCGCCACCGCCCCACCGCTGCAATATGCACGTATTGGTAATGGCACGCTGCGCAAGGCGCTTGACGCAGCCGGATACACGCTCACTGGAGAAACGTTGTAATGAACCAATTAAATAACAAAGTCGCGATTGTCACCGGTGGAACCCAGGGATTAGGTGCCGCTATCGCCCGACAATTTGTCCAGCAGGGGGCCGCAGGCGTGGTTATCTGCGGCAGAAATGAAGCGAAAGGCAACGATAAAGCCGCGCAGCTGAATGCCGAAGGGCAAACCAGAGTGGTTTTTGTGCGCGCGGATCTCTCCTCGGTGGACGATTGCCGCAAGGTGGTTGCCACCGCCGACGAACTCTTTGGCCGGGTAGATGTGTTAGTCAATGCCGGAGCGATGACGGATCGCGGGACGATTCTCGATACCACTCCCGAACGCTTTGATCAAATGTTTGCCACCAATGTTCGCGGTCCCTTTTTCCTGATGCAGGATGCCATCAAAATCATGCGGCGCGAGAAAATTGAAGGCGCGATCGTGAATATCTGCTCAATGTCGGGACTGGCCGGGCAACCCTTTATCTCTGCCTACTGTTCCTCGAAAGGTGCGCTTGCCACCCTGACACGCAACACCGCCTATGCGCTGCTGCGTAACCGTATTCGCGTCAATGCGCTGAATATTGGCTGGATGGCCTCCGAAGGCGAAGACCGCATTATGAAAACCTATCACGATGCGGAAGAGAGCTGGCTGGAAAAAGCGGCGGCAGAACAACCCTTTGGCCGCCTGATCCAGCCGGAAGAAGTCGCGCGTGCCGTGTCGTTCTTAGCCAGCGAAGAGTCAGGTCTGATGACCGGCTCGGTGATTAATTTCGACCAGTCGGTGTGGGGAGGCTACGACCAGACGGCAGCGCCCGCCAGCCCGCTATAATCACGACCTTGCTTATTCAGCCTGCGTCAGCAGGCTGAATAAAATATCCGCCGCGCCAGGGATTACATTCCCTGCAAAATTAGTCATATTGCTACCTTCGCCAGATTATCGCAGCGCGTAAGGAAAACCATGAGAAACACCGTCATATTGCTGGGCCTGTTGCTGTCAGCTGGCCACGCGACGGCGGCCCTGCCCGCAGCGATCACAGCGGGTGAGATCATCAATGTCGAACTCTCGCAGCTACACCCTACCCAGTCCGCCATTGGCTATCGTGAGCTGGACTACAAACTTCACCGCTATCAGCATGAACCAAAGAAACTGTTCAATGACTTTTGCGCCAGTGCCGGTCAGCGAGGCGTGAAGACATTTGATGCGCAATCCCGTCTCAGCGATCGTCGCAGTTTCACCTGCAAAGCGGCGCCGGGCAGCGATCCGGATGCGATGAAAACGGTGGTAATCGCCCCGGATAACGCCCTTTATCTGACCGATGGACATCACACCTTTAGCAACTTTGCCGACATCGGCGGGCTTAATACTCAGGTTCCGGTGCGTATTACCGATGACTACCGCCAGCTGAAAACGATGTCGGCCTTCTGGGATACCCTGAAGGCCCGCCATCAGGTGTGGCTGGATTCGGCCAGCGGACAGCTGCAACCCGCAGCCCTGCCCACGCAGCTGGGTCGCCATGCGATGCAGAACGATGAATACCGTTCGCTGGTCTATTTCGCCAACAAGGTGGGATACGTTAAGCGCAGCAACGCGCTGCCGTTTCTTGAGTTCTACTGGGGAGAATGGCTGGCAAAACAGCTGCCGCTGTCAGGATTTGATCTGACCAGCAGCCGTGGCTATGCCCGCGCCGTCGCGGCGGCGGCGGAGAAGATGACGACGATCCCGCCGGACACCGTCATTGCGAACACCGATGCCGGGCCGGTTACGGCGCAAGCCATGGGGGCGTTACAGCAGGTCAACAGCAAAGCAATGCACAAGCTGGTCTCTTCCGGTGGGAAGTTACGCTGGGCGTTTGCCGATTAACCTTCGTATCAACGCCATTGATCTAAGATAGTAGCTGACGATCACGGTTGATTTCCCAGGAGCAGGCCATGTCAGAGACGCATCACCCCACCACCGTACGTTTTGCCATCAACCTCGGCAATCCGGTGCTTGCCGGCACCAGCCCGTCGGGAGAACCCGGCGGCATTTCAGTGGCGTTAGCGCGCCGCATCGCGGCGGAACTGGGGGCGACGGCGCAATTTATCACCTATCCCACCGCAGGCAGCGTAGTCAGCGCCGCCGGGAGCGGCGTCTGGGATATCGCCTTTCTGGCGCAGGACCCGCTGCGGGAAAATACGCTGCGCTTTACGGAAAGCTATATCACCATTCAGGGCACCATGATGGTTCATGCCGACGCCGGGTTTACCTCGGTGGCGCAGGCCGATGCGCCGGGCGTGGTGATCAATGTCGGCAGCGGTGCCGCCTACGATCTCTGGCTGACACGCAACACCGCCCACGCCCGTCTCCATCGCTTAAGCTCCTCTCAGGCCGCGATCGAGGCATTTTTAGCCGGTGAAGGCGATATGGTGGCGGGCATTCGTCAACCGCTGGAAAACGCCGCATCCCGCACGCCAGGTTATCGGGTGTTAGCGGATAACTTCACCCAAATCAATCAGGCGGTGTGCGTGGCAGCAGCGGATGAGCGTTATTACCCGCGTGTGGCCGCGCTGGTAAGCCAGTTAAAGCTGAGCGGAGAGATAGATGCCCTTATCCGCGAACATATGCCGACATGACGCCGATAACCCCACGGCATCCTCACTAACAACCCACCCACAATTGTTACAATTAATTAACAAAGCTAATTAATTGCTCAGCGTAAGCATGGTTTTTTTGTGCTGCTTTTAGTCGCTTTTTTCGCGACTCCGTCACAGTCAGCACATCCGACCGATAAGGCAATAATGCCTTGTAAGATAATGAGAATTATTTACACGCAACGATTTTTTACATCTGCCGGAAAAGGAATTTTAAAAGGCGTTTATAGATATTCTGCTGGCGATGCCCTGCCAGAATCATATAGGGATTAAGGAATATCTTTTATGAACAAATTATCCAGAAGAAGCTTTATGGCATTCGCTGCCGGTGGCACCGTGGCGCTGGCGGCGGGTCAGGTTCATGCCCATGACAACATTCAAACCCACCCGGCCAGTTCAGGCGGAGGCAGAGATCCCGGACCGCACGATCCGACCCGCGAAGCGGAAAACCCCGACATTGTTAATCCTCCGGCGACCGATAGCGGCACGCTGCCTAACCTGCGTTTTTCTTTCAGCGATGCCCATGTGCGCAAGGGTAGCGGCGGCTGGACCCGGCAGGTCACCCAACGTGAGCTGGGTATTTCCACCACCATCGCGGGCGTTGATATGCGTCTGAATGCAGGCGGCATCAGGGAACTGCACTGGCATAAGGAGGCTGAGTGGGCCTATATGACCTATGGTAAGGCGCGCGTGACGGCCTTCGATGTGCACAGCGGCTGGTTTGTCGATGATATCGGCGTCGGTGATTTGTGGTATTTCCCGCCCGGCATCCCGCATTCGATTCAGGGGCTGGGGCCGGATGGTTGCGAATTTTTACTGGCCTTTGACGACGGCAGTTTTGATGAAGACAGTACCTTTCTGTTATCCGACTGGTTTAAACATATCCCTCCGGAGATCCTGGCAAAGAATTTTAACCTGCCGGTCTCGACATTTTCCCACCTGCCCTCACCTGCCGATGAATACATCTTTGCCGGTACCGTGCCGGGCAGTCTGGCTTCTGCGGCCACCGCAGGCGCGGCAAAATCGAAAACGGTGTTTACTCACCGCATGTTGGCGCAGGACCCGATCAAAGCGCCGGGCGGCACGGTGCGCATTACCGATTCATCGAACTTCCCCGCATCAAAAACCATTGCCGCCGCGCTGGTGGAAATCGAACCAGGGGGCTTACGCGAACTGCACTGGCATCCCAATAATGATGAATGGCAATACTACCTGGAGGGCGAAGGCCGGATGGGGGTTTTTGCGTCGTCAGGCCAGGCGCGAACCTTTGATTATCGCGCCGGGGATGTGGGGTATGTCCCATTCGCGATGGGACATTACATTGAAAACACCGGGGATAAACCGCTGCGTTTCCTTGAACTGTTTAAAAGCGATTATTACGCTGATATCTCACTTAATCAGTGGCTGGCCAGTACGCCTCGTGAGCTGGTGAAACAACATTTGCAGCTCGATGATGCATTTTTTAATGCCCTTTCCCTGCAAAAAAATCCGGTTATCAAATAATTCCCGCTGGCCGGTGATCCGGCCATTTTTTTACAAACCTGAGAACATTCTTACCGTTTCGTCATAAAATCCGTTATATACAATAGCTTTCAGAAACAATAAAAAATCCTCCGGATAAATAATTAAAAAGGGATGAAAAATTTAAAAAGATAGTTAAAAACCACATAAAGAAAATATAGCTTTTCACTCAATAAATTAGAGAAGCAAACGGCATTTAAATAGTCACCCCGCCTTGCAAAGATGCATTTATCAATTAGGCTTATCTATGCAGTACGCACATGACAAATTTTAATGTCATGTTTTTTACTACTCATAAGAGGAAGTATTATGACTCAGCATAGAAGCGGTTCAGATAATTTCGCGGATGATAAAAACAAAGCATCTGATGCAGGTAAAAAAGGCGGTCAGCACAGCGGCGGTAATTTCAAAGACGATCGTCAAAAAGCCTCAGATGCAGGGAAAAAAGGCGGTCAGAGTAGCCATCGCGGCTCCTGATCCAGGCCCGCCGGTGCAGGGATGAAGCCACCGGCTCATTGATGAAAACGGGAGCAGGGACAGCTCCTGAAAATTACATCCCCGATCAATCATGGCATCATGCCCATAGCAATAAAGTGAGGGCAGCTGCTTACGCCACTGCCCCGCTCGTCACCAGCGATATTTATTGCTGTCTTCCCATTCTTTTATTTCCTTTTCAGCCTGATCTTTTTTGTATCCATACCGTTCCTGAATGCGGCCAATTAACTGCTCACGTTTACCTTCAACAACATCAAGGTCATCATTAGTCAGCTGCCCCCACTTTTCCTTTACTTTTCCTTTAAACTGCTTCCAGTTCCCACTGATTCGATCTTCATTCATAGCTAAGCTCCTTTAATGAGAGGGAAAAATAAAAAACAAACTCCATGTCTGACCTTATAATTTTAGGCCGGAGGGTGTTTTGTGCCAGAGAAAAGCGGCTGACGTCATCATTCTGTGACACGGGACTTAATTTGGCAGCCATTAAAATATAAGTGTCGTTATTTCAATCTATTTCTTTTGCCAATGCTGGCGTTGATATTCCCGCGCCGCTTTTTGCGCATTCCGCAGCCGTGAACTGCGATATGCCGCCGATCGCAACCCGGTTTTGCAATCCAAATCACATCCTGTCATCAGGCCATACGTTTTGTTTTGACTTCCCATCGCCATCAACGCTAGAAATGTCCACAGGCGTGTTACTGGATCAACCAGGCAAGACCTGAAGCGACCTTCTTTCAGAAGAGCGCTTCAGGTCTTTTTTTTTGGAAAAAAAGAGGGCTGACCATGGATTTTCACCAGACGGCGGCAAAGATCGTTTCCCTCGTTGGCGGAGCGGGAAACATTGACCATGTGGAGCATTGCTCTACCCGATTGCGCCTGACGCTGCGTGACAACACGCGGGTTGACAAGGCAGCGCTGGAAGCCATGCCTGAGGTTCTCGGTGTGCGCATCAATGTGCAATGCCAGGTGATCATCGGCAAAGATGTCATCGGGGTGTATCAGGCGCTGCACAGCCTGGTGGCAGGAACCGATGCCGTCACTGCCCCAGCTGCGGGTCACGCCAGCAAATGGGCAGTGCTGGTGGACTTCGTGATCAGCGTTTTCCAGCCCCTGGTGCCTGCCATTGCTGGCGGTGGCGTCTTAAAATCGCTGTTGATCCTGCTGGACTTACTCGGCTGGTTAAACCGCGCCAGCGACACCTGGCGGGTGCTGGACAATATCGGTTCCGCTCCGCTCTATTTTCTGCCGATCCTCGTCGCGATCACCACGGCGACCAAACTCAAAGTCAATGTGCTGGTGGCCGTTTCGGCGGTCGCGGTGATGGTGTTGCCGGCGATGACCAAAGGGTTATCGGATGGCATCACCTTTATGCATCTCGACCTGAAGAATGTCGCCTACGCTTCGCAGGTGTTCCCCGCCATTCTGTGCGTGCTGCTTTACGCCCAGGCCGAGCGTCTGTTCAATCGCTATTCCCCCTCAGCGGTGCGCATTTTCCTCTCACCGATGCTGTCACTGCTGGTGACCGTTCCGCTGACGCTGCTGGTGCTGGGTCCGCTGGGCTATGAACTGGGATCGGCGATTGCCACCGTCATCCTGTGGCTGTACAGCAAACTCGGCTTCGTCGCCTCCGGCTTACTGGCGGGCGTATTACCTTTTATGATCGCCGCCGGGATGCACAAGGCGATGATCCCGTATACCGTCGCCTCTATGGGCCAGTTCTCGCGTGAGCTGCTCTATCTCCCGGCCTCGCTGGCGCACAACATCGCGCAGGCTGGCTCTTGTCTGGCGGTGGCGACCAAAAGCAGAGATAAAACGCTGCGCTCGACGGCGCTGTCGGCGGGGATCTCCGCGCTGTGCGGGATCACCGAACCGGCGCTGTATGGCGTCACGTTGTTAAACAAAACCGCGCTTTACAGCGTGATCGCCGCCAGCGTGATTGGCGGAGGCTTTATCGGCTGGATGGGCGTGCAGGCATTTGCACTGGTGGGACCGGGTCTGGCCAGCATCTCGATGTTTATCGCGCCCGATAATCCCTGGAACATCCTCTATGCGCTGCTGGGTGCCGCGCTGGCTTTTATCATCGCCTATGTCGCCACGCTGCTGTTCTGGCAGGAAAAAAAGCCGGTGGCGGAGGCGCAGTTTGTCAGCCCGGCACTGGGCCAGATGATTGCGCTACAGGACGTCAACGATGAGGTGTTTTCACTGGGCATTATGGGTGCTGGGCTGGCGGTGATCCCGGAGAAAGGTCAGCTGTTTGCCCCCGCTGACGGCGTAATCAGCACCCTGTTTGCCAGCGGCCATGCGGTCAGCCTGCTGACCACTCAGGGGGCGGAAGTCATCCTGCATATTGGCATCGATACCATCAGGCTGAACGGCAAAGGTTTCACCCCGCTGGTGAAAGAAAATCAAACGGTTAAAGCCGGTGACGTGCTGGTGGAGTTTGACCTCGCCGCCATCACCGCTGCGGGCTTCGATCCGGTGGTGGTGATGGTCATCACCAACAGCGAGCGCTTTGCCCTGACTCCCATCAATTCACCCGTTCCATTTACCACACCTTCCCCCATTATGACGCTAAAGGAGTCTGTATGACGGAGAGCAAATCCCCCTTCCCGGATAATTTTCTCTGGGGTGCCGCCATTGCGGCCAATCAGGCTGAGGGAGCCTGGAATGTGGACGGCAAAGGCCCGTCTGTGGCCGATGCGGTCAGCTGGAAGCCCAATCTGGACCTGAAGGATTACAGCGCGCATATGGCGATGAGCGATGAAAACATCGCCGATGCGTTGCAGGGCGCCAACAGTGCGCGCTATCCCAAACGCCGGGGCATCGATTTTTATCATCGCTACAAAGAAGATTTAGCGCTGTTTGCAGAGATGGGCATCCGGGTGCTGCGCGTATCCATCGCCTGGTCGCGCATCTTCCCCGATGGCGAAGACAGCGTGCCGAACGAGGCCGGGCTGGCTTTTTATCATGATCTGTTCAGTGAAATGCGCCGGTTAAACATCGAACCCCTGGTGACACTGTCACATTACGAGATGCCGCTAAAACTGAGCGAACGCTACAACGGCTGGGTTCACCGCAACGTGTTGGCGGCTTTTGTGCGCTTCAGCAACGTCTGCTTTGATCGCTACAAAACGCTGGTGCGCTACTGGCTGACATTCAATGAAATCGACAGCATCCATCGCCATCCTTTTACCACTGCCGGTATCCGCGAAGAGAAGTGCGCCCCCGGACAGGTGCAGAAAGATATCTACCAGGCGCTGCATCATCAGTTTGTCGCCTCCGCACAAGTGACCCGCGATTGCCACAACAAAATCCCCGGCAGCCAGGTGGGATGTATGCTGACCAGGCTCACCACCTATCCACGCACCTGCCACCCGGACGATGTCGAAGCGACGCTGAAAAAGAATCTGGAAAACTACTTCTACGCGGATGTGCAGGTTTTCGGCAGCTATCCCGCGCTGATCTGGCGCGATTTGCAGTCACGCCAGGTTGCACCGGAGATGTTGCCGGGCGATGCGGACATTCTGCGTCAGCACACCGTCGATTTTGTCTCCTTCAGTTATTACATGTCGCTGACCGAATCCACCCAGCCCGATGCAGAACGCACGCCGGGGAATACGGTGCTGGGGGTAAAAAATCCTTATCTGCCCTCTTCAGACTGGGGATGGCAGATTGACCCGGTTGGTCTTAAAATCTCCCTGCTGGAATTATACGATCGCTATCGTAAGCCGCTGTTTATCGTTGAAAACGGGTTGGGCAGCAAAGACGAAGTGGTCGACGGCAAGATCCACGATAGCTACCGTATTGATTACTTCCGCGCCCATTTTGAACAGATGCGCGCGGCGGTGCAGGAAGGCGTCGACCTGCTGGGTTACACCAGCTGGGGCACCATCGATATCATCAGCGCCGGGACATCGCAGATGTCGAAGCGCTACGGATTCATCTATGTCGATCAGGATGACGAAGGCAATGGAACGTTGTCACGACTGCGAAAAGACTCGTTCTGGTGGTACCAAAAAGTGATTGCCAGCAATGGCAACGATTTGAGCTGATCGCAACCAATGTGGCAGGTACGGTTTTGTTAAAGGTGAAGAAGTCGCTTAATAACAGCATGTTGCTGGTCGAAAATGACCAGCAGGAGATGATTTTGTTTGGCAAAGGGATCGGCTTTGGCGCCAAACCCGGGTCAGACGTCACCGCCTCGGGCGTTGAGCAGATATTTATCCCTGTCGATCATCTGAAATCGCCCCATTATTTTTCCCTTACCAACACCATACCTGTCGCTTATTTTGACCTCACCCACGACATTATCGCGCTGGCGCAGACGCAGTATGAAAAAACGCTGCATACCATGCTGTTCTTTACCCTGGCGGAACATCTGTGGTTTGCGGTCGATCGCGCGCGTAACGGGCAGACCATCGCCAACAAGCTCAGCTGGGAAGTCCAGCGTTACTATCAACAGGAGTACGCGCTGGGACAGCAGGCCAAAGCCATGGCTGAACAGCGCTTTAGCGTCGATCTCGGTGATGATGAGGCGGTGCATATTGCCTTTCATCTGATTAACGCGTCAGGCGTGGCCAATGAAAACGGCGATCAAAATCACGCGCATCAATGCGTGCAGCTGGTGAATCGGATTGTCGATATTACGCGCTACCGGCTGCGGATCGATATCGATATGCAGTCGATAAACTTCAATCGCTTTATTACCCACCTGCGCTATTTTGCCGAACGCATCCTGGCCGGAAAAATCAGCGAGGAGACCGGGGACGATTTTTACCAGGAGCTGCTTAAGTTCCATCCGGCAGCGATGGCGGTGGCCTGGTCAATCCGTGATTTTATTTTTGAGAAGTATCAACTGCTGTTGCCGAAAGAAGAACTGACCTGGCTGAGCATTCATATCAGCCGGTTAAAATCCAGCTGATACAATCACTTGCATGACCTGCTCATGGCACTCTGAAAAAAATCTCAAATTTTTAGCAATATTTCCGACGCTGGTTCGTCTACCTCATCAACCGCGGTAATCCGCTAATGTGATAAGAGGTAAGACAATGAGAAATTTTGCTATGCATGATCGTGGAAACCGGTTTGGCCGTCACCGGATGGCGAAACCGATAATATTGGGTGTGGGGGTGTTTGTATTACTTGGCCTGCTGGTCATGTCGCTGTGGAATGCGTTGCTCCCGGCGATCGCTGGCGTAAAAAGCATCGGCTTCTGGCAGGCGCTGGGGCTGCTGGTTCTGTGCCGTATTTTGTTTGGCGGGCTGGGTTTCCGCTCCGGCATGTTTGGCCTGGCGCGCGGGCGTCGTCGTATGCACGAACGCTGGATGCAGATGACCCCGGAACAGCGGGAAGAGTTTATTCAGCAGCGCCGTGAACGTTTTGGTCGCCGCGATTTTCGCGGGCACTGCGGTGGTCGCCGCGGACGCCGGGGTCAGCCGGGCGACACGCAGAACAGCACGCCTGAAACCCCGGACGCTGAGTCACGCTGATGAAATCCACAGCGGCAGGAGATTCTCTGCTGATATCCGCCATCAACGCCTGTCGATCACGGCTGCGATCCTTTATCAGCCGCCGCGTACCCGTGCGTGATGATGCAGAGGATATCCTGCAGGAAGTCACCTATCGGCTGATGACGGTAGAACAACCGGTGGAGAATGTGGTCGCCTGGCTGTTCCGCGCGGCGCGCAATGAAATGATCGACCAGTCGCGTAAAAGCCGCGAACTGCCCCTGTCAGGCTGGTTCACCAGCGACGATGAGGAGCCAAACCCGGAAGATGAGCTGGCGGAAACGTTGTTTGGCCAGCCGCAGACGCCGGAGGACGAGTACCTGAAAGCGATGATCTGGGAGGAGCTGGACGCCGCTCTCGCCGAGCTGCCGCCCGCACAACGCGAGGTATTCGATAAAACCGAGCTGCAAGGCTACAGCTATAAAGAACTGGCAGAAGAAAGCGGGGTTAGCGTGCAAACCCTGCTATCCCGCAAACATAAAGCGGTGCTCTATCTGCGCAGCCGGCTGCGCAACCTCTACGATGAGCTTACCGGCTAACATCAGGCTTTTGATGATCTGAAATCAGTTTTAAATCAGGTTGCTGTCAGCAACGTCCGTGACACCAGTAGGCCATAAAACTGATGACGTCACGCGACAGGTTGCGCTCACCGACCAGAAAACGCCGCAGATGTTTGACCGCCGTTGATTCTGCGGCGACCCAACCATAAAAGCGATTATCCCTGCCGCTGGCTTCATCCCATAGCAGTTCGCCATCGGCTTCTTCCTGCACCTGCTGACAGGCGGTAAGCGCATAATCCGGCAGCCGGACGTGCTGTCTCACCGCCTGCAACAGCGCCTCACCATAACCCGCGCCAACCCTGTCACGCGGCAGCCAATAGATTTTGGCGAAGCGATAGTGATCCAGATCGATGCAGTCGCCCTGCTGCGGCACCTCGAGAAAAACCTGCAACTGAGGCGGGCTGGTGCGCATGGCCAGAGCGGCCAGAATGCCTTTCACCGCCGGTAACGCCGTTTCATCCGCAATGATCAGCGCCTGCTCCACCTGTGTCGCGGGCTTCCATTCATAGCCACCGCTATCGCCCGGATGCTGCCGGTTAGGCGCCACGATTTGCAGCGCATCGCCGCTTTGCGCGCTCAGCGCCCAGGCCGACGCTGGCCCTGCGGTACCGTGCATGACAAATTCCACCTCCATTTCGGCGGCGTCGGCATCGACGCGTCGCAGCGTGTAAGTCCGCAGAAGTGGCCGTTTCTCTTCAGGCAGGCTTTTGATTTGCTCCCACCAGTGATCGTCAGCGACCAGCGACGGAAGCGTGCCGTTCGGCGCAGGCAGGAGAATTTTGATGCGCTGATCCGGCGCGTCCAGTTTCATCTGTCTGATTTCTTCACCGCGAAATACGCAGCTGAGCAGAGAGGGCGACAGCACGGTCTTCCGCGCCAGCACGACATTAAATAAACGATAGCTCTGAACTGATGACATGATTTCGCCCTGCATAGCGTAAGGATTTCGTTAAGACTATGACGCTTAATTGATCCTGAATATGTGAAAATATTACAAAAATGATTGATAATGTAAATGAGATACTTATCATAACGATAATCATTATCACCTTCTCTGTGAGATTTTCTTATGCATTCCCTGCTCTGGCCCCTGAAAAACTGACCCTCGCCCCATCGCTCAATCTATGCCGTTCTGAATTTTTCATCAGGAAAAAATAACAATGAAACAGCGTTACCTTTGGGTAGTAAAACCTTGTCTGCTTGCCATGCTCTCCTCCACCGCCTGGGCGGAAGATCCCCAGGAAGACCAGATGGTGGTCTCCGCCAGCCGCAGCCATCGCAGCGTTGCGCAAATGGCGCAAACCAGCTGGATCATCGAACAGGCCGAGATAGAACAGCAGGTGCGCGGCGGTAAAGAGTTAAAAGAAGTGCTGGCGCAGCTGATCCCCGGCATGGACGTCAGCAGCCAGGGCCGTACCAACTACGGCATGAATATGCGAGGCCGTTCCATGATGGTGATGGTGGATGGTGTCCGGCTTAACTCGTCGCGCAGCGACAGCCGCCAGCTGGACTCTATCGATCCCTTCAACATTGAACGCATTGAGGTGATTTCCGGCGCCACCGCACTCTATGGCGGAGGCAGTACCGGCGGCCTGATCAATATCGTGACCAAAAAAGGCCAGCCGGATACCCAGGTGGAGTTACAAACCGGGGTGAAAAGCGGCTTTAACAGCCATAACGATCATGATGAAAACATCGGTGCCGCAGTCAGCGGCGGTAACGATAAAGCCGCTGGCCGTTTGTCGGTGGCTTACCAACGCTACGGCGGCTGGTACGATGGCAAGGGTGATGAGGTGATCATCGATAATACCCAGACCGGCCTGCAATATTCCGACCGTCTGGATGTGATGGGCACCGGTACGCTGAACATCGACGATCATCAGCAGCTGCAACTGACCACGCAATATTTCAAAAGCGAATCGGATGGCAAACACGGCCTCTATCTGGGGAACAATTTCTCGGCAGTCACCGGCTCAGGCAACGCTTACAACGCCAGCAATCTGGACTCTGACCGGCTGCCCGGCACCGAACGTCATCTGGTCAACCTGCAATACTCCAACACTGATTTCCTCGGTCAGGATCTGGTAGCCCAGATTTTCTATCGTGATGAAAGTCTGACGTTCTACCCCTTCCCGACCCTAAGCGGCGGCCAGGTCACCAGCATTGGCGCGTCACAGCAGAAAACCGATTTCTATGGCGGCAAGCTGACCCTGAACAGCACGCCGCTGGAGGCCCTGACCCTGACCTATGGCGTGGATGCCGAACACGAAACCTTTGACGCCAATCAGCAGTTTTTCGATCTGACCACAGCGGCGCAGAGCGGCGGAATGAGGCTGGATAACGCCTACAATGTCGGCCGCTATCCCGGTTACAGCATCACCAACCTCGCGCCCTTCCTGCAAACCAGCTACGACATTGCAGCCATCACCCTGAGCGGTGGGGTGCGTTATCAGTACACCAAAAATAAGGTGGATGATTTTGTTGGCTACGCGCAGCAACAGGCGATCGCTACCGGTCGGGCCACCTCCGCTGATGCGGTGCCTGGCGGCAGCACCGATTACAACAACCTGCTATTCAATGCAGGTATCCTGGGACATCTGACCGAACGTCAGCAGCTGTGGTTTAACTTTTCCCAGGGCTTCGAGATCCCGGACCTGGCGAAATATTACGGCTCCGGTACTTACCAGCTGGCTAACGGTCACTACAACCTGGTCAACAGCGTTAACGTCAACGACTCGAAGCTGGAGGGCATCAAGGTTGATGCGTACGAACTCGGCTGGCGTTACACCGGCGATAATCTGCGCACCCAGGTGGCGGCCTACTATTCGCTCTCCGACAAAACCATCAGCATCAATAAAACCGATATGACCATCAACCTTGAAGACGACAAACGACGTATCTATGGCGTGGAAGGTCAGGTTGATTATTTCTTTACCGACAGCGCGTGGAGCACCGGCGCAAACCTGAACCTGATCAAATCAGAAACCCGCGTGGATGGGCGCTGGGAGAAGCTGACTATCGACAGCGCCAGCCCATCAAAAGTCAGCGCCTGGCTCAACTGGACGCCGGGTGACTGGAGCCTTCGGGTACAAAGCACCCAGACCTTCGACGTTTCTGATGCGGATGGTAAGAAGATCGAGGGTTACAACACGGTTGACCTGCTGGGCAGCTATGATCTGCCGGTAGGAAAACTCAGTTTCAGCGTGGAAAACCTGCTGGATAAGGATTACACCACCGTCTGGGGACAGCGTGCGCCAGGGCTGTACAGCCCAACGTATGGCGATGCTGCGTTATATACCTATAAAGGTCGCGGCCGGACCTTTGGCCTGAATTATTCGGTGCTGTTCTGATAAAACGCGCAAATGCCCGTCATCTCTGACGGGCATTTTTCATTATTTAAAATCGACTTCCATTAATTCGGCGATAGTTAAATTCTGTGTAGACGCGACACAGTGATGCAGATAATCAGTGAATTTTGAGGATTGCGGCATCCCCAGTCCTAATAATTTTTCATTGCTGAAAACCACGTTCAGTTGTGAAAAATGACCGTAAAGGTTCATTGCCCGTAACATAATACGTTCGTTGCAGGGGCCGAATAAAGAAGCAAAACTTTTCTTACATGCGCTCAGCTCTTTATAGTTAACCTTCTGATACGCATCCGCGACGGGTAAATTACCCGATGCTTTAGCCATCGCAATGTCGATTTCTGCAAAAGTCACGCTGCTATTGATACCTGCCGAAATATGAAACACATCTTTATCGACTTTATCCGCAGTCAGCAGCAATTCGAGCGCATCGGCGCAGTAATCCACCGGCACCACATCGATGCGATCATCCAGTTCGCACATAAATTTACCCAGCACCAGCGCCATGCGAAACACCCAAAAGATGCTGGGCGACGGTTCACAGCCGAAGCGGGAATGTCCCACCACGATGGAAGGACGCGCGATAACCAGCGGCAGATGGGGTAAGGACTCGGTCATCATTCTTTCAATGGTGGCTTTGCTCCAGGTGTACTCAACAATGTGCTGATGACGTGCCGTCAGCAACTCACTTTCCGTCACCAGGCTGTTGGCCTGCGGCGCGCAGGACATCGCCGTGCCGACATGAACAAAACGCCGGAGGCCTTTCACCTGGCTCATCCGGCTGGCAAAGCGGAACGTTCCTTCAACGTTAACTTTCCAGATGTAGGGATTGTTGCCAAAGGATGCCACGGCAGCACAGTTCAGCACATGGGTGATGTCATTCAGCCTTGGGTCATCAATAAATTTTTCCGGGGCAGCCAGATCGCCAGGAAGAATGTGTTGCGTGGTCAGGGCGTCGAGCAGATATTGCTCAACCCCGAACTTCGTCAGATTGGTTTTGACTCTTGCCAGGCCATCTTCCGGCGTTTCCCCTCTGACAAGCAGCAGCAGGCCGTTTATTTCACGTTTCTTTAACAGATTAGCCGTAACTGCGCCGCCCAGAAATCCGGTTGCGCCAGTGATTAAGATATTTTGCATGAGATTCATTTAAAAATGGTTTAGAAAAGGTGGCTCTGGTTATTTCAGGACCTCAGATTATTCCAGTAAGATTAAATGGAACTTAAATAAATAATTCTTTAATCGGGCAGAGACGAACAGGCAGGTTTTTCTTAATGACGGGGGGAACTTTTTTCTTTAAAACGCGTCGCTTCTTAGTACCTGCCCCTTATTAATTAAATATAGGGGCAGGATTAATCACTCGTTATTCATCAACAATTCTAACGTCATTCGCCGCCGCACCTTCAATAACTTTTTTAAGTTTTTCTGCCATTACCTCTTCCACATGTTTAACCTTTTTCGCCTGCATAGCGGCCTGGCTTTCATGCATACTCCAGCCTTCAGCCTGCATAACGCCATGAATCGCCTTAGCGACACCTGCCGGGTTAGATTTTGGGTCAAATTCAACTGTTTTCATTTAACGCACCTGTATATAAGGATTTTTGATGAATTTTCACCCACTGAATGCGGTAGCCGGAGAAAAGAGCGATGCCGAACTACCACCAGCGGGCGATTCAGCATCGTCTTAAAAGCAAAGTCCGATAAATAGAGCCAGATACCGAATCTCCCCTCAATCTACAAAAAGGGCGCGGTTAAAATATGTGAATCGAAGCGGGTTAATTCGCAGAATAGGCCAAACCCTTAAACCACGAGGCCCAGCCTTAATTGGGTGGCGCGTAACGAAGCGAAGCGGGTTAACCCGGCAGCTAATCCAGCCTGATCGTTTGTGATTTAATATGCTGCCAAAAGCGCTCAGCGGCGAGGTTTAGCCTGGCGCCGGAACGGTAAACATACGCGGCGACCGGCAACGACACCGACGCATCCATAATCGCCAGTTTTCCTTCTCTCAGCTCGCGCTGGATTGAATATTGCGGCAGCCAGCCCACCCCATTGCCGTTAACGATCATACGCTTAAGTAATTCGCTCATCGATGATACGAAGCTGAGCGTAAAAGTGTGCTCAGGCATTTTATCGATCACCTGATTAACATGACGGCCCATATAGCTGTCATTGGCATATCTCATTAGCGGCAGTACCCCGCCGTTCAGGCTAAACAGCGGTTCCCCCTGGGCATCGCAGGGAGTGACCAGATGCAAAAAGGAGTCAAATATCTTGTGGTGGATAAAGGGATAATTCATTAATTCTTCATTGTAAAAAGTCAGAATAAAATCACTTTTCCCCTCTTTCAGATTATAAACCGCCTCATCCACGTTAATCGATTCAACATAATGGATCCTCTCCGCGCTGTCGGAATAACCGGCAATCAGGCTGGGCAGCAGCAGCACGGACAACGAGGGAGCGGCATCAAATTTGATACTCTGGCGGAAATTATCCAGCCCCTTTATTCGATTCAGCTGGTAATCCATATCGTCCAGCATATTACGCGCATAGCCGACAAAACTTTTTCCCTGCCGGGTGAGCTGTAAGGGATTCACGCTGCGATCAAAGATGGCGAACCCGACGGCGGATTCCAGCGACTGAATGCGGCGGCTGAAAGAAGACTGAGAAATGTTCCGTTTTTCAGCCGCTAAGGTGAAGCTCCTGGTCTCTTCCAGGGCAATGACGTCATAAAACCATTTCACTTCAAGATTACTGACCACTGTGCGGAATCTCACAAAAGCAGAAGGGATGCTATGCAAATTTAGCATGGCATATAGAAATTATGCAATCCATGCATCTGATCGTTGGTGCTAGTATCCAAACAGTTGTTTAACTGAAGTCTGCAAACTCTTTAACACCTCAGTTAACTATCAAATTTAATAACCGGCCGCCGCGTTGTGCAGCCAATAATTTAGCCAGCAATCAGTCAGGTATCACATCACATGTCCAGCTCAGAGTTAATTAAAAAAGCCCTGTCAGATTTAGGAATCTCCGATATTCCTGAAGTGATTTATAACCCAGATTATGACCAGCTCATCGCCGATGAAACGTCATCAGAACTGAGCGGCTTTGAGCGCGGCATCATGACCGCATCCGGTGCGGTGGCAGTAGATACCGGTGAATTCACCGGACGCTCACCTAAAGACAAATATATTGTCCGCGATGAACTGACAAAAGACAGCGTGTGGTGGTCTGACGCGGGTACCGGGCGCAACGACAACAAACCGCTGTCTCAGGCGGTGTGGTCTGAACTGCGCCAGCTGGTATCGAACCAGCTCTCCGGCAAGAAGCTGTACATCATCGATGCCTGGTGCGGAGCCAGCCCGGACTCGCGGCTGGCCGTCCGTTTTATCACCGAGGTGGCCTGGCAGGCCCACTTCGTGAAAAACATGTTTATCCCGCCGCTGGCAGAAGAACTGGCCACCTTTGATCCTGATTTTATCGTGATGAATGGCTCAAAATGCACCAACAAAAACTGGCAGGCGCAGGGGCTGAATTCTGAGAATTTCGTGGCCTTTAACCTTTCTGAAAAAATGCAGCTGATCGGCGGAACCTGGTACGGCGGCGAGATGAAGAAAGGCCTGTTCTCCGTGATGAACTACCTTCTGCCGCTGCGCGGCATTGCCTCAATGCACTGCTCGGCCAACCGTGGCGCAGCGGGCGATGTGGCGCTGTTCTTTGGTCTCTCCGGCACCGGTAAAACCACCCTCTCCACCGACCCTCAACGCGAACTGATCGGTGATGATGAACACGGCTGGGATCATCAGGGCGTGTTTAACTTTGAAGGGGGTTGCTACGCCAAGACCATCAATCTGAGCGAAAGCGCCGAGCCTGAAATTTATCGCGCTATCCGTCGCGATGCGCTGCTGGAAAACGTGGTAGTGAAAGCGGATGGTTCGGTGGATTATGCCGACGGACGTAAAACCGAGAACACCCGCGTTTCCTATCCGCTGTCGCATATTGAGAACATTGTTAAACCGGTCTCGCGAGCCGGGAATCCGTCGAAGGTGATTTTCCTCGCGGCAGACGGTTTCGGCGTGTTACCGCCGGTGGCGCGTCTGACCACCGATCAGATGAAGTATCACTTCCTCTCCGGCTTCACCTCGAAACTGGCCGGGACAGAGCGCGGCATCACGCGTCCTACCCCGACCTTCTCTGCCTGTTATGGCGCGGCGTTTCTGATGCTGCATCCGACACAATACGCTGAAGTGCTGGCGGAGAAGATGGCGGAGACAGGGGCCGAAGCCTGGCTGGTCAACACCGGCTGGAATGGTGCGGGCGAACGCCTTTCGCTGCGCGACACCCGTAACATCATCCGCGCTATCCTGGATGACACCATTGTGCTGGGTGACACCACGCTGCCGGTGTTCGGGCTGCTGATCCCGGATCAGGTGCCGGAGGTGGATGTCAGCAAGCTTGACCCGCGCAACGGCTGGGGTTCAGAAGATAAATGGCAGGAAGAAGCTGCCAAACTTGGCCGCCTGTTTGTCGCCAACTTCAGCCAGTATGCCGAGACTCCGGAAGGGGCGCGCATTGCGCTGGCGGGACCGTCTGTCGACTGATCCTGAACTCTCCCCGTCACAGCCTGGCGCTGCTGGCGGGGTTATCTTCCGGCGTATGCTTACGTTTCGCGGCCACTTTCTGGCGGGCGTCATTGATCATCTGGCAGGAAACATACACCTTGTTTTCAAACAGCAGCCGCAACACCTTCGAGGGCGGAATGGTGTTCAGATCACCCCACTGGCTCAGCAATGATGTCAGGGCACTGGTTAATGACAAGTGCTGGCTGCGGTCGATGCTGTCCCATCTCTGCCTGATGTACTCCTTGTGATCGCTTAACTGTTCATCGCTGAACGCCGCTGCCGCTAAAGCAGGCATCAACGCGTAATAATGCGCGCCAAAATCCTTCAGATAGTGCTGTAACTCCGGTAAATTCGCTGGCCGGGTAACAAATTCAGGGTAATTTCTCAGACGGGGCATCAGTTTCAATACCAGCATCTCCTCGCCGATATAGAGATCCGGTTTTACCTCCCGTTCCGCCTCAATTTCCCGCCGCGCCTGATGCCAGCAATTCAGGATGCGCGTCCTGCGTAGCGCGTCGGGTGCGAATGTCGCCAGCCTGAAAACATGATTAATCGCCGACTTACTCAGCAGGTGATTTGCGTAATAAAGAAGCAGCCATAATTTTAACGGCGTCAACGCGGCCGGTATACCTGACCGGATGAGTTTTTCCGTTAGCCAGTCGGCTTTAATTTCCGCTGGCGCATCGCTGATGATGTTTTCATAAAACCATTGATGTAACCAATCTTCGATAACCTTATTGGCGGCCACATGGCCCTGGCGTACCGTCTCTTTCGTGACTTCCTGCCCTTCGCTGGCTTTCTTTACCAGCGTGTAGGCTTTTTTCACGGCATGGGTCAGTTCGATTTCCGTCCAGCAATAAAACCCGCTCAGGCAATTTATCGCAATCACCTGATCAACCGTGCGCGGCATACCCGCCACCAGCGGCTGGTAATGTTTAAAACAGTTTGCCTTCACATCATGGTCTGACCCATCAAAAATGTGGGTTCGTAAGCCATCCAGTTTTTTCGCTGGCACATCCTCAGGCGGTTCCGCCTCCAGCAAACCGCACCTTATCTGCACCGGAGTGAGCTGTCCTAATCTCACGACCAGCACCGTCAGCCGCTGATCGCGTCCGCGGCCAGGCAGTTGCGCGCAGATCACTTTCCAGGTCGTCTTAACGGTTTCCTTTACCTCGGAGGAGACGTCCACCAGCACGGTGGGTAGCGCGGCGGCGACGGCAGGAAAAAATACGTTCAGGCCTTGCCCACGCATAATTTGCAGCAGTTGCGGCCAGCCGGTGTTGAGCAGCAGGGATTTATCGACGTGTGAGAACAGCGTTTCCAGCTGGCCCACATCAACCCGTTGATAACCGTACGCAGACCGGTGCGCCGCAATCAACGCATACAGCGTTTCCAGCCGGTGATCGACCGGGCCGGTTTCAGGCGATGATAAAGGCATCTCCCGGTTCTGGCGGATATAAATAATGTTCGGCGTTAGGGGATGTGCCGCATCGCTGGCTGACTGGGTTGCTCGCTGTGAGGAATAAGAGGCATTGACTCTGAGGCTTAGCATAAGGATTCCGATAGGTGTCGAAGTCCTGACAAATATAGCCGCTATCTCACAAAGACAGCGGCTCAATATTCGGGTTCAGTGCCGCGGGGATTTAGCGACGATCAAGGGAGAAGCGGCCCGGACCGGTCAGCGCCAGCAGCAGCATCCCGCCGATAATGCTGATGTTTTTATAGAAGTTAATCATGTTGGCATATTGATCCATGCCCGTCATGTGCCAGTACGGGTGACCAATAAAAGAGGTCACCAGGGTATAGACGGCCATCAGAATGGCGAGCGGACGGGTAAAAAAGCCCAACGCGATCAGCAGACCAAAACCAAACTCAGCAATGACAGCAATGGCCGCGGCAACGGAGGGTAACGGCAGCCCCAGGCTCTGCATATAGCCGGCGGTATAACTGAAAGCCGTGAGTTTCTGCCAGCCGAAAATAATAAAAAGCACCATCAGCGCCACGCGGGCAATAAGAATCACGCTGTCACGATATTTATCGAGTGAAAAGTAACGCATTTCAGTTTTCCTTAAAAATAAATATGAGTCGATTTCTAGTTTAGGTAATACACAGTTTTTATTAATTAAGCTGATTGTTAATTCCCAGCTCGTCCTGCGATGGGTAAAGATTACCTGTAAACCAATATGCCATTCAATTCATATAATTGCATTTGAGTTTATCATTTTAGTTGACAATCAGGCGGGTGTTTTCTGAACATCATGATAAAACTCATCACCACCCTCCGGGCATTGGCGAACAACATGCAGGGAGAGCAAAACTGCGCGCTGCCCAACGCTTTTGATTACGATGCGGGAATATAATCCTCAGCAACTATTCGCGGCCCGACGTGCTTATCCACCCATAACACAATGGAATGTCTATGTTGCCAACACCCGTTTCGTCCGCCCCTGCTCCGTCGATCACGGTCAACGTATATGCTGATGAAGGCGGAACCCCCAGACTGATTTCCACCATCAACCTGATCACCAATACGCCAGACCTGCCGTTGCTCAGTTCGCTTTTAACCGAAGCCAATGCCCCTCAGCTGAATGTCCCAGCCGCGCGACCGCCGACTATCGAAGATCATCTGCGGCGAATTAAAAGCTGCTGGGAAAAGCATGATGGGGAGAAAGACCTGATCAATCGGGTGTACCTGACCTTGCTGGACCCGGATATAAAAGATCTGGGACTGGAGAATGCCAAATTACGCGAAATCACGCTGAAACTGGCGCAATTACCCCTTTCCGCCAGCGAATTGTATGAAGCCCTGAGGAGTTTTAGTCAGGACTTCCCGTCTTCAGTGAGGGAGTGGTTTGCGCAGAGCTGGCCGACAATTAAAACGGGCAACACATCAAACTGGCAAAAACTGATGACGCTGCTGGAAAATACCGATCATCTCCCCATCAAACAGCTGGCGCTGTATTACCTGTTACTTAGCGATGGCCAGCCTGGTTGCAGTGATAAGCTGGTGAATCGCGCCGTGACCAGCAGCAGAGCAACCCCGCCAGCGGCGATGACCCATTGGGTTGATAGCGTCATGAAAAACGCGGCTCGCGGGGAACAGTCCATGACGATGTGGCTGGGAACGCAGCTCAGCAAGAATCAGATGTTCAGTTTGGATGAAAAAGAGGTATCCGCATTCGAGCTGGTTAAGGCGCTGTGGAAGGCGAATATCAAGCCCGACTTTAACGAGGTCACCCACGCGCTCTGCGTCGCCAGAACCCAGGTTTCAGAGGAGCGACTGACGCTGTTTAAAGCGGAATGGGACAGATTTATAGCCGCTTATCAGCAGCTCAGGCTGATCCGCAAGCCTCGTAAATCCACCGCCGCCACGCCCAGGATACGACGTCCGCGCAAGCCAAAAGTCCGCGCACTGCAACCCGCTTTCATCCCGAAAAAACTCATCACCGGCAAAATGGTGCTGGATTTTCTGAAAGACACCAACGGGCTGGGCCTCAAAAACTGGGCCGAACTGATGTATTGCCTGTGGCAGGTGGGCGTCGATGCCCGACACAGTATGCTGTATCGGGCCTGCAAAGAATTCTCTGCATATCAGCCTCTTGCCATGCCGCCGTCAGACAGTGAGATCGACGCCCTGATCAACAACGATTTTGCCTCATCGGCCGTCCTCGAACAGTATGTGGCAGCGTTCGCCAGAACGCTGGAGGAGGAGTTTGCGATGGACGACACGCCGATCTAACCAGCGGCGGCCGCTACGCCAGCGCGCCCGGCTGCCGTGGCGCGCGGGTCAGGCGCTCGCCTCCCGCCGCCGTTACCCGCACCGTTTCACTGAACGCCATGCCCTGCGCCGACAGATAAAGATGAAACACCATATCGGCCTCCAGCCGCCACTGCGCGCCAGGATGAAACGAACAGGAGAAATCGCTGGGGCGCGGCGTGCGCGTGTACAGCCCCAGCGCATAGCCGGTGACATTGGTAAAGGCCGGGCGTAAACCGCTGCTGAGCAGAGCATCACGCGCCACCGCATCCACCTCGCTCGCCAGCACCCCAGGCCGCAGGGCGGCGATTTGCCGATCCTGAATCGCCAGCAGCTGCTGCGCCAGCTGTTGCTGTGCCGCGCTGATCCCGCCCACCACAAATGGCCGCATCAGACGCGCGCTGTAATGCTGCACCTTGGGGATCAGCTCCGCATGGAGAATATCGCCGCGTTGCAACCGTTGCTCATGGCCGCTGGCGTGCAGAAAACCGCTGTCGCCACTGGCGATCACGATCGGCCCGGTCTCGCCCGTATCCGCCCCCTGCTCAAGAAAATGACGCGCCGCCAGCGCCGCGACATCGCGTACCCGCCAGCCTGCCGTGGCCGCTTCGCCAATGCGCTGCATGGCAAAATCGGCAATCGCGGCCGCCTGACGTAGTGTCACCAGTTCCGCCGCGGTTTTGACGCTGCGCAGGCGATCGCTGATGCCGGTCAGATCGCGCCACTGCACCTCCGGCAAATGACGCGACAGCTGCTGCCAGCTGTGCACCGTCATGCCATAGGAGTAAAAATCGGCGCCGAGACGGGCGCGGGCAAAACCGCGTTGTTGCAGGCTGGCGGCCACCGTTTGCCAGGGATCATCCCAGTCGGCATAGCTGACGATATCCAGCGTGGGCGACTGCGCGCGACAAGGCACCTCGTCCAGCTGGCGCAGCACCATCCAGGGGTCGCCTGCCAGCGGTACCAGGCAGGCGCGATAGAGCGTCTCCGACACCGTGTAGCCGGTCAGCCATGCCAGCAGTTCCCCATGATCGATCAGCATCACCTCAACATCGGCCTGCTGCATCGCCGCACGCAGACGGCTCAGCGCTTCATTTCGCATCGCTACGCCTCAACCGGCTGGCAAATTTCGAGGATCGCCAGCAGATAAATGCGCACCATATCGAGGAAATCGCTGATCTCAACGCGCTCGTCCGGCATGGTGTTGTATTTGCCGCCGGGGCCGCAGACGATGCCTTCCATGCCCGCGTGCTGATAAAAATGCGCCGCATCGGTGCCAAAAAACGCCGGTGGGGTGATAACGCCGGTCGGCTGCGTGGTACCGCGTACGCGCTGCCAGCCGTTATTGACCGCTTTGACAATCGGCGAGTCCGGCGACACCGCAAACGGCAGCATGGTGGGTTTGTCACGCTCGCCATCGTCATACAGTTCCGCTTTCAGGCCGGGATGACGGGCGCAAAGCTGATCCAGCAGCGCCTGAAGATCGGCCAGCACCCCGGCGACGGTCTGCCCTGGCGCAAAGCGCGCGGAACCTTTCAGACGCACAAAATCAGCCACCTGCGGCGGGCGCCACTCCTCCAGTTCACGTCCCAGCGCGCCGTGAACGGTGCCGATATGTCCGCGGTTAACCTTCAGGTGCTCGTCGCTTTTCGCGCCGCTAAAGGTCATGGCATTGATTTGCGGGATCAGCTCCACCGCTGCGACGATGGCGTCCACCGCCTCTTCGCGTTTGGAAAGATGGCGGGTATCGCCGGTCAGTTCGATGGTGAACATCAGCGATCCGGCGTGCATGGTTAACGCCTGCAAATCCGTCGGCTCCGCGTTAATAAAGTAATCCGCCTTCACCCCCTGTTCGATAGCCGCCAGCGAACCGATGCCGCCCTGCAACTCGCCGACCACATAGGTGAGGATCACATCGCCCTTCAGTTTCACACCAGCATCAATCAGGGTTTTCAGCGCGCAGAAATAGGCCGCATCCCCGGCTTTCATATTGGAAACGCCGATGCCGTAGATAAACTGATCGTCGATTTTTCCCGCCCAGGGATCGACGGTCCAGCCTTCGGTTACCGGGTTGGTATCCAGATGACCGTTGAACAGCAGGCTGTGGCCGCCACCGCTGCCGGGCAGACGGCCAATGGCGTTGAAACGCTCGCCCGGCACCCGTTGCAGCTCAGCCTCCAGCCCCAGTTCGGTCATCTGCGCCGCCATATAGCGCGCCAGTTCACGTTCGCCATCGGTGGCGCTATAGCTTTTGTGCTGCACCATTTTTGCCAGAAAATTCAGACAAAAATCACGATCAATATGATGAATCAGATCTTCAGGTTTCATGAGTTTCTCGTCATGCCACGGATTTAGGGGAGTCAGGAACGTGTACTGCCTCAAGCAGGGCACGGGTATAGGGATGCTGCGCCTGCTGCATCATGCGATCGCCGGGCACCACATCCACCACGTCGCCGCGATACATCACCGCCACGCGGTGCGCAATCTGGCGGATCAGGTTGAGATCGTGGGTAATAAACAGGTAGGCGGTGCCGTAACGACGGCGCAGCTCCAGCAGCAGTTCGATAATGGTGGCCTGCACCGAGACATCGAGCGCGGCGGTGATTTCATCGCAGATCACCAGATCCGGCGGGCAGGCAAAGGCGCGCGCGATGGCCACGCGCTGTTTCTGGCCGCCGGATAAGGCGTGCGGATAGCGTCCGGCAAACTCAACCGGTAAACGCACTTCCGTCAGCAGACGCGCCACCGCCTGCGCTTCGGTTTCGCCCGGCGGCAGGCCATACAGCCGCAGCGGCCGGGCGATGATCTCGCCAACGGTCATGCGCGGATTGAGCGATGCATCCGGATGCTGAAAAATCATCTGCACGCGGCGGCGATACTCTTTATCCATCTGCGCACGGCCAAAGATGCTGTAGCCACAGAAGTCGAGAGTGCCGATAAACGGCACCAGCCCGCTGATGGCGCGCGCCAGCGAGGACTTACCCGACCCCGACTCACCCACCACCCCCAAAATTTCCCCCTGATGGACCGTCAGCGACACCGCATTGGCGGCGCGGGTCACATTGGCCGGGCGTTTCAGCAGGCGATCCAGCATCCCCTGCCGACCGTAATCAATGGTGAGATTTTCGAGGCTGAGCAAAGGTTGCTGGCCCGGCGCGTCGTGCAGCAAACGCTGCTGCGGATTGGGTACCGCCTCAATCAGTTTGCGGGTGTAGGCATGTTGCGGCGCGCGGAACAGGGTGCGGCTGTCAGCGGCTTCAACAATGCGGCCCCGCTCCAGAACGCACACCCGATCCGCCACTTTCGCCACCAGCGCCAGGTCGTGGGAGATATATAACGAGGCGACGCCGGTTTCTTCACGCAGCCGCTGGTAAAGATCGAGGATCTGCGCCGAACTGATCACATCCAGCGCGGTGGTCGGTTCATCGAAGATCAGGCAATCGGGCTGACAGGCAAACGCGGTGGCGATCAGGATGCGCTGCTTTTCACCGCCGGAAACCTGATGCGGATAGCGTTTCATCATCTGCGCCGGATTTTTCAGATCGACATCGCGCAGCAGCGACTCGCCTAACGCCTGGGCTTCACGCGCGCCCAGCCCGCGATGGCGGCGCAACACCTCGGTGACCTGTTCGCCCAGCGTCAGCGTCGGATTGAGCGAGGCGCTCGGGTCCTGAAAGATCATGCCGAGCTTCGCGCCGCGCAGCGCCGCCAGCTGTGGCGCAGGCAGGCGCAGCAGACTTTGCCCCTGCAACGTTATGTCGCCACTGCGTTCGCGCGCGTTATGCGCCAGCCAGCGCATAATCGCCCAGCCCAGCGTCGTTTTACCGGAGCCTGATTCTCCCACCAGCCCCAGCACTTCTCCCGCTTTCAGCTGGAAAGTAATATCCCGCAGCACCGGCAGGGTGCCGCCGCCCTGCAAGGCGTAATCGAGGCTGTAGTTCTCCACCGTCAGCACCGGCGCGTTATTCTGCGAATTCATCAGTGATTCCTCGGGTTGAGTACATCGCGCAGGCCATCGCCCAGCAGGTTGAAACCAATGGCGACCAGCGCAATGGCCAGGCCGGGGATCAACATCATCCACGGCGCATTAAAGAAGTAATCACGCGCCTCGGAGACCATCAGCCCCCATTCCGGCTCTGGCGGCTGCGCGCCCAGACCGAGAAAGCTCAGGGTGGCGAACAGCATGATGGCGAAAGCGACACGGATGGTGGCCTCTACGATGATGGGGGCAAGGATATTCGGCAGCATCTCGCGCAGGATGATGTAGTGACCCGCCTCACCGCGCGCGATGGCGGCGTTGATGTAATCCTGCTGGCGCGCGGCCAGCGCCACGCTGCGCGCGATCCGCACCATGCCGGGGACAAAGGCGATGGTGATCGCCAGCACCGCGTTGAAGCTGCTCTGCCCCAGGGTGCTGACAATCAGCAGGGCGAACAGCAGGCTGGGGATCGCCATCACCGCGTCCATGGTACGCATGGTGAATTCATCAATCCGGCCGCCGAGATAGGCGCTGGCGGTGCCGAGCACTGCGCCGATGACCATCGCCAGCGCGGTCGCCAGCAGCGACAGCAAAATGGTGGCGCGGGCGCCCACCAGCACGCGGCTGAAAATATCGCGCCCCATCTGGTCGGTGCCAAACCAGTGCTCCGCGCCCGGCGGTTTATAGCGGCTGAGGATCGAGATGGCTTCCGGGTCGAACGGCGCAACGTGCGCGCCGCCCAGCACCATCAGTGCAGCCACCAGCAAAATCAGCAATCCGGCCGCCCCCTGTGGCGAGCGGGCCAGACGTTTCAGGATATCAGGCATAGGTAATCCGTTTATCAAGCATGACGTAGGCGGCATCGGCGAGGAAATTCACCACGGAATAGGTCGCAGCGAGGATCATCACCCCGGCCTGAATGGTCGGCAGATCACGCGCCTGTACCGCGACAATCAGCTCGCGGCCAATGCCCGGAATGGCGAAGATCTCCTCCACCACCACGATGCCGCCCAACAGATAACCCACGTCGAGCGCCACGATGGTGATGGTCGGCAACAGACCGTTGCGCAGCGCATGACGCCACAGAATGCGGCGGCGCGATAACCCTTTTAACCAGGCGGCGCGGATGTAATCGGTGTGCAGCACGTCCACCATTTCGGAACGCACCATACGTGACACATGCGCCACCAGAATTAACGCCACCGTGACCGACGGCAGGATCAGATGCTGAATTCCGCTGATCACGTTCTCCGTCAGCGGCACGTAACCGGTGGCGGGCAACTCCTGCCAGACATCCGCAAACAGCAGCAGCATCAGCGTGGCGGTGACAAATTCAGGGAATGAGATGCCGATATACGACAGCACGCTGACCAGCACATCGGCGGTTTTGCCGCGGCGCACTGCGGCCCAGATCCCCAGCGGGATGGCGATAATCAGCATCAGCAGCAGCGCGCACACCGCCAGCAGCAGCGAACGCGACAGCGCGGTGAGCAGCGTCGGTCCCACCGCCAGCCCGTTACGCATCGAGACGCCAAAATCCCCCTGCACTGCCAGCGTCAGCCAGTGCCAGTATTGCAGCCAGGCTGGCGCATCAAGCCCGAGGCGCGCGCGCACCGCCGCCAGCGCTTCTGGCGTGGCGTTTTGCCCCAGCAGCGTGACGGCGGCATCGGCCGGCAGCAGCTGGGTGATGCCAAACACCAGCAACGACACCACCAGCAGGGTGTAGATCATCAGAAAGAAGCGTTTCAGCAGATAACTTGCGGTCACAGTCGCTCCTTAAACCGTACGTTTCGGGGCTTTATCCGTCAGCCAGCTGTGATCCAGCCGGAACACCGCGCCGCGCGGATGCAGATGGTAGCCGCCGACGTAATCGCGGCTGGCCGCCAGCAGATCAAAGAAGGTGGGGATCAGCGACGGCACCTCGTCGTACATCAGCTGCTGCGCTTTGCCATACAGGCTGGTGCGCTGTGCCGTATCAGCGGTTTCACGCGCGGCACTCACTGCCGCATCAAATTCGGCGTTATTCCAGCGCGTTTCGTTCCAGGCTGCGCTGGAGGTGTAAAGCAGGGAGAAGACCGCGTCAGGCGTCGGCTGCATATTGTAGAAACCGACATAGAAATTGCCTTTCTTCCACACCTGGTCGAGATAGGTGCTGTGCGCCATGGTCTGCACCTCAATGCGGAAACCGCCCGGTTTCGCCATTTCACGCAGCGCAATGCCCAGCTGGGTGCGGGTTGAGGGTTTATCCGAGGCGATAAGTTTCAGATCCAGCCCGTTGGGATATCCGGCTTCAGCCAGCAGCGCTTTGGCTTTGCTGTAATCCACGGCTTTTTTCGCCAGCTGCGCGAAGAAGGGATAGGCGCTGTTGACCGGATTATCTTCCCCGGCGGTGCCCAGGCTGTTGGCAACGAAATCCACCGTGGCCTGACGATCAACGCACAGCGCCAGCGCCTGACGTACGCGCGCATCGTTAAAGGGTTTCTGATCGCAGCCCATGTTGATATTGAGGAACTGGCCGGACGCCACGCGCAGCGGCTGGACGCCCGCCGATTTCGACAGACGGGTAAATTCGCTCGACTGCGCTGACAGCATCAGGTCGGTATCACCGGCGATCAGCGCCGAACTCTCGGCGACGCCATCGGGATAAACCATCACCTCCACGCCATCGAGATAAGGGCGCTGCGGGTCGTAGTAGTTCGGGTTACGCGCCACCACGATTTTGCGTTCCGGGTCGTACGACACCAGTTTGAACGGCCCGGCTCCCAGCGCTTCTTTGTTCAGTCTGGTCAGATCGCCACCGGCGATGCTGGCGGGAATGATTTTGGCATCGGGATAGGCCAGCATCACCGGCAGATCGGCGTAGGGCGCGTCGGTTTCAATCACTACCGTTGACGCATCCGGCGCGCTGACCGTTTTGATCGGCCCGATATTGTGCTGGCCCGGCGAGGCGTTTTTCGGATCGAGAATCGCCCGCAGGCTGGCGACCACATCGGCCGACGTCAGCGGCGAGCCATCGCTGAAGCGCAGGCCGGGACGCAGGGTGAAGGTCCATTGTTTCAGGTCAGCGCTGGGTTGCCAGGATTGCGCCAGATCGGCTTCGGCTTTCATCTCCTGGGTCAGACGCGTCAGCCCGCTGTACAGCAGCTCCGCCACCAGATATTCCGGGTTTACCCGCGCCTGCTGAGGATTCAGCATGGTTACCGCCTGATCGACGCTGATGCGCAACACGCCACCTTTACGCGGCGTACCACCCACCGTGCTGCTGGAGACGGTCGCCGCAGACGTGGAAAAGGACCACGGCAGCAACGCTGCGCCGGTCACGACGGTGGAACTGGCGATAAACTGCCGGCGGTTTAACCCTTTCATTGCACACATCTTCTCTTCCTCACTGGTTTATTGGTGACCCTGGGTTGGCAAAAAATCATCGGCCAGATAGGCCAAAATGGACTGCGCAAGTGCGACTAAATCCGCCATGGTGGTGTACTCGTCCGCGGCGTGAATACGGTTATCCGGGCGGGCCAGGCCGCCGAGCAAAATTTCCTGAATACCGGCCTGCTGCACCCAGCCCATATCCGAGCTGGTGGACGATCCCCAGGCAGCGAAATCCGCTGCGTCAAAACCAAACCCCCGGCTCAGCGCCGCCTGCCAGCGCGGCCAGTGCGGGCCGCCGGGATCGGACACCGGCGCCAGATGACCAATCTTTTGCAGGGTGACATCGCGCGCGGCGGTGCCTGCCATCGCCCGATTCACGCAATCCACCAGCTCCTGCCAGACGTCCGCGAATGCCTCTTCGGGGGCATAGCGACGGTTGATCAGCAGTTCAAAACGTTCCGGGATGGTTGAGCCTTTGCTGCCGCCGTGGGCAGCCGCCAGCGTCAGGCGCGAGGTGAGCGGTTTTCCGGCGAAATGTGGCGGGGACGGCATGGCGGATTCACGCATTTCCACCTGCTGCTTCAGCTGATGGAGCGCGTTCATCAGCGGCACCGCGGCTTCGATGGCGTTAATACCGCCGACCGGATCGCCGGAGTGAGCGGAGCGTCCGGTAACGATGATTTTCAGATCGATGCTGCCAAAGCAGCCCGCCCAGATGCGCGGCACCGCGCCGCCGTTGAAGCTCAGCATATGGCCGTGGAAACATTGCTGCTCCGCCAGATAGCGGATGCCGGGGTACAGCCCCCCTTCTTCATCGCTGCACAGCAGGAAAACCGGGTTGAAACGCAGCCGCAGCCCGCATTGTCGCGCTGCGCGAATCGCAGCCAGCGCCGCAACGATCGTTCCTTTCATATCGGCGGCACCGCGGCCATACAGCCTGCCTTCGGCCTCGGTCAGAGCCAGCGGCGGAAAGCGCCAGCCATCCCCGGCCGGGACGGTGTCGACGTGGAAGTAGAGGTTGCAGTTCTCCTGCGCGCCACTCGCCAGCGCGGCGATGAGGTTCACCCGTTCCCCCTGCGCGCTGCCGTCCGGTGCCTGCCAGAGCGACTCCGGCACCGTCACGCGCTGAAACTGAAATTCCAGCGGCGTCAGCAGCCCGGTCATCAGGTCCGCAAATTGCGCATAGCCGTTGCCCGGCGGAAAACAGGTATCCACCGCCAGCATCTGTTGCAGGTCATCGATCATCGCAGCACCGTCATCGGCGATGACGCTGAACGCCTTCTCAAGGGGAGTCGCGTGGGCCATTTCTGTCGCTTATCTTGTATTTCTATATAGTTTATAGATAATGCAATTAACGCGCGGCGGTCAACCGGAAATCCGAACTATGCAAAAAAAGAATGACGAACAGGATGTGCTCAGTTTCGGTCGTCTGAGTGATGGCGAAGGGGCGCCACTGTACGAGGTGGTGAAGCGACATATCAGCGAATCGATCCTGCAAGGGGAGCTGACGCCGGGCACGGTATTACCGAGCGAAAACAGCCTGGCGGCGGACTTTGGCGTGTCGGTCGGTACTATCCGTAAGGCGCTGGCGGCACTCACCACCGAAGGGATGCTGATGCGGCGACGTAAAACCGGTACGGTGGTTACCGGCTGGGCGCCGCTGCATAATCTGAGCCACTTTTTTCAATATTTCCGCCTGCACGATAAACAGGGAGGGTTGCTGCAATCCCAGACCCTGCTGCTGGATTACCAGCGGGATCTCGCCACGGCGACGGAGGCCGGGAAGCTGCAAATCAATGCGGGTGATGAGGTTTATCGACTGTGGCGACTGCGTCGGGTGAATGGCTATGCCGCCATGCATGAAGCGCTGGTGCTGCCGGCTGCGCGGCTGCCTGATTTCCCCGGCCCGGACGCGCTGCCGCCGCTGTTGTATCGCTATCTGTTTGAACGCTATGACGTGCGCGTGGCGGCGGTGCGTGAGCAGATCACCGCCTGTCTGGCGACGGCAGAAGACGCCCGCTTACTGGAGCTGACCCTTCCCCATGCGGTGATGGTGATTGATGAGGTGTCGTATGATCAAAGCGCGGTGCCGGTGATCCTCGCGCATCACCGCTTTAGCACCGAGCATTTTATGTATGTGAATGAGATTCGATGATCAGACGGCAATGGAGGCGCCTTTCAGCGCCTCATAATGATCGCCTTACCAGGCGGTGATGCCCGTTCCTTTATAAACTTCATCAAACACTTTTTTCACCGCATCATTCTGATACGACGCCACCAGCGTTTTCACCCAGGGGGCATTCACGTTCTCTTTTTTCACCGCGATGAAATTGTTATAGGGATTATTTTTCACCGCTTCCTGCGCGATACGATCCTGTTTTGTCAGTCCACTTTTCAGTGCCCAGTCGGTATTTACAATCGCGGCATCGAGATCCGGCACCGAGCGTCCGATAATACCGGAATCCAGTTCTTTGATTTCGATATGACGCGGATTGTCGATAATATCCGCAGTGGTGGCGAAGATGCCGGCACCCGGTTTAAGTTTCAATACCCCTTCGCGCTGCAATAAGTTCAGTCCACGGGCTTCGTTCGCCGGATCGTTAGGGACGCCAACAACCGCTCCCTGCCGGAGATCGGCAGTTGATTTAACTTTTTTCGAATAGAGACCAATTGGCCACACCGCCGTATCACCGACGCGGACGATATCGTAATGATTGACCTTTATTTGATTATCGAGAAACGGCTGGTGCTGAAATGCATTGGCATCAACTTCACCATTTTGTAATGCTTCGTTTGGCTGGTTGTAGTCATTAAACACCACTGTTTTTACCGTCAGCCCTTTACTGGCGGCCTGCTTCACCACTTCACGCCAGACGTCTTCGTCCTCGCCGCTCATAATACCCACCTTAACGGCGGATTTATCTGCGGCCTGCGCGCCAGGCATTGATGACAACGCCGCGCTTATCAACAGGAAAATCCCTGCGGTGGCTAACACCACGGGGGTCAGTTTATTTTTGGCTGCTGCCTGAGTGGTATGCATAAGTTGTTCCCGAATGATATCAGAAGTTTATTATTTACTGCCGCAACGACAGATAGCGGCAGTATACTGAGTTGCCAGGCGCTGTATTATGATTTATTCGGGAATGTTATTTATAAAACAAGCAATTGGCGTAACCTTGCTGATTTTGCGCAAACGGCGAACCTGCGGTGCCTTTCATATTATCTGCTTATCATTGTAAGCCAGACGGCAAGGCCGACATTTTTCCATAGGTTTAAGCAATAAACTTTCGCTGGAGAAAGCTTCAGGTAAAACCCGGCAAAAATCTTTTAAAAAAATGAATGAGGTTAAAGTTGTGAGACAGATCTTATAAGCGAAGCGTGCAAATAAGATTTTTTGTACTTTATTCTACGATCTAACTGTGATGTACTTATTGACATGAAAATGAGGACATCAAAATCTCCTTTCATATACCTTTTATCACGACATTTATTTGTTAAATTTTATTCGTTCACCGACTCAAGACTTTTATCTGGAGATATTTATGAGTGATTCTCTTAAGGCGTTAAACAACATTCGCACCCTGCGCGCTCAGGCGCGTGACCTGCATCTTGCTGAACTGGAAGAAATGCTGGAAAAATTAAGTGTTGTTGTTGCCGAGCGCCGCGATGAAAGCCAGGCCGAAGAAAGCGCCGTGCGGGCAAAAGAAGAAAAACTGGCGAAGTATCGTGAATTGTTGCTGGAAGAAGGTATTGATCCTAACGAGCTTCTTGGGGCATTGCAGAGCGCCAGTCAGACGCGAAAAAAACGTGCGCCTCGCCCGGCGAAATACAAATACATCGATGAGAATGGCCAGGAAAAAAACTGGACCGGACAGGGTCGTACTCCGGCGGTAATCAAAGAAGCGATTGATAAAGGCAAGAAAAGCCTGGATGATTTCCTGATCTAATCATTTCTGGCGATGCACCGTTATTTAAGTGCATCGCCTTTTTTAGCAGCACTGTGACATTTTTTTTACGGTGTCCAGCAGTGATAAGCCAAATACATCCCCATGCCCCTGACCGTGATAGCGAATAACGCGCAGGTCGTTTCCCCGATCTCTCATCATGTTTATCAGCGTCGCTTCCGCACGTTCAGCTTCAGGATAAAGTGCCGCCGGGTAATCAATGCGGTTATCCCCGCTCATTAAAACCAGCGATTTACCAGCAAACCGCTGGGGTTTGGCCTGCTGCATTCGATGCAGAATACGCTGGTTTTGCCAAAGCAGCGAAGGCGCGGCTGAAAAATAATAATGAAACCAACAGGAGGAGCCTTGCTCTCTACCCAGGGAATGATGTGATCAACCCGGCACATCTTCGCCCGGTGCCGTGTAATCAAAAGTCCGCGCTTCTGCGTTAAACACGGCGGGACCCAGCCACACGTTATAGTGACGCCGCCCGTCAGCTAAATCCAGATGCAATGTCTGAACGCGATAATGTTCAGGTTCCCCCAGCGCGAGATTATCCCCTGATTATATACCGATCAGATAAGGCGCAAAGCGCAGCACCCCGTCGGGTTTCACGCCAAAGGTTTCCCTGAATAAAAACCATTCATAGCGGATGTCCTTTTCACCCCACTCCGGGTGCAGATCACACAGCAGTCCAAAGACCATTTCAGGATCGGGCATAATCAGGCGCGTAACCAGCGAATCGCTGGCAAACAACGTTTTAAAAAAATCCAGCCGATGAACCTTATTATCAACGGCAAAATCTTCGATTTTCAGAAACTGCGTGGTACTCAGCGCAGTATAAAAATCACGTTCTTCGACACTCCACCCTTCTGCTTCAGCTGCCATCACCTGATTAATGCGCTGCTGTAAGCGGCATAAGAATCCCGCGCCGGAAAGTTCATTCATAAACAGCGGACCGGAAAGCCGATATTTAGTCCAGACAACAAAATCTTTCAGTAACCGGGGTTCACCATTGACGCCCGCGACGCGCAGTTCGGCGGAGGCGTTACGCACTGACGCCGCATTTTCCAGCGACAAATCATCATATTGTTCCGGGCTGAGCGCCAGGGGCGCCAGGGTTCCTCTCCCAGAGATGGCTCCCGCACATGCCGACAGTAGCAACCCCGCCGGTTGCCTGCGTTTTACCTGCGCTAAAGGTAATCCCTGAGAGGCTGTTTTTGGCCGGATAATCAGTAGCTGGCCAGATTGATGAGGCTGCTGCCAGTAGGCTAACGGGCCATTGATAGTCTGCTGAAAATGCGCCATGTGCTGCCGGATGTCCGCATCCGGCAAAAACCTGCGCAACAACGCTTCGGCCGCAGGCACACCAGAGGCAAACAGCCGCAGCTGATCCAGCGTCTGCTGCCAGAACAGATAATTGATATCCGTCCAGTGTTCATCAACCTGATATTCCCAGGGCTGCATAAAGATATCCGCGGTTACATGCGGCAGCTGACCGTAATGACTGAAAAAATTATTCTGCGCCAGACAGCTTTGCTGCCAGCGCGTCATCTCTTCACGGGGTAATAAGCGTGGCGCCTGGTGGGATTTGAACCACCCGATAGCCTCAATGATACGCACAAGAATGCGCTTCCCCTCTCCGACCCAGGCGAAATCAGCGACGGTTGGCAGCTTCTGTACATAAACACTTCTGCTTATGTACTTTTCCAGCGCCGTAAACAATTTTCTTCTTATCTCTAAATCCGCCAGGGTGCGGTTACAGGCCCTGTCGTCATACAGATCAGCATCCCACCAGGACGAGACATTCCAGATGCCGGGCGTCAGCTCAATATTCTCTTCCATGCTATTTTGCAATTCGGTAGCCAGACCTCGCCCGCCAGCCATCAAATACTGATTTAAATCGACCAGTGATTCGCTACAAATTTTATGGCGAAACGGGATGCCCACCGCCTTATCCCCCAGTAAGCAGCGATATTCACGCTGTGCCGCCTCTTCACGTCGCCAGGACGTCGTTAGCTGCTGCTGCTCGGTGACGTTCAGCAGCGCCACAAAGTCAGGCATCAGTTTTTGCTGCTCATCGGCCAGGAATCTTTGCATCGTCGCGCCAAACGACTGTTCCGGTGGAATGCTGGCGGATGGGTCAATCTGCTGCGGCCAGTCAGTCCGTTCAGTGAGAAATTCCTGAAGTTCACCCTGAGTATCCAGAACGCGGTACATGATGTTGCGGTGATTATTGTGACTGAAGATAAAGACCAAATCCCCGTTGTGATATTGCAGCGTATAAGGGGTCAATTTCAGGGTGGCATTGTCGCCATTCTCAGATTGCAGATAGGAATCCGGGGAAAATACCCTCTGGCTGAACAGCGCATTGGCCGCGTCATCGGACATCAGGTGCCAGTTCTCCACAGTCTGGTTTGTCAGTTTACGCCATGCCAGCGGGACGGATTGGGCAAAAAACATCTGTGCGGGCAGCTGGCCGCTGCGTAACGCAGCAACGTCCTGAGTTAATTCCTGTTTCAGGGAGAGCGACGCCCAGATTCTGCCATGCACGGCTGCGTCGGCTAGCGGGTACAGCACCTCACGATCTTCCACCAGGCTGGCGTACAGCATCCGCTGACCGTCATGGTTAAAGCCGAGGTAACAAACCAGCCGCATCGGTTCCCACCAGATGCCGCTGAAGCCGCTTTCCGGCAGTGCGGCCGGGGATGGGAGATGACCAGACTCCCGGCGGGAACTTAACAAAGCCGCTTCCGCTGGCCAGTCGGTAAATTTCCCCATCACGCCGGTAATGGCCTGCTCAACGTATGCCACTGCTGACATAGTTGCCGGTTTGGCAACGCTGCGAATTTTCCACTGATTCACGTCAGGATCTGCCGCCAGGGAGAGGATGCGCTCAGACTGAACCTGCTCGACCATGACGTCATTCTCGCCAAAAAACGGGAAGTGCTGCGTCAGCCACTTTTCAGTCTGAATTTTTCTGCTGTTAAATTCCGCCTCATTTGTCGCCATTGCGAGGAGCTGTAAATGATCCTGTAACCTGGATTTCAGATCCTGACTGAAGGTGGCGCTCACGCTCTCATCCTGCCCGGTGTTGCTGGCGGCGGGGGTTATCGCGCTGCGGTTAAAGCTGAGGGTTGGCGATATTCCATCACCAAAGCAAAGGTGGGTTAATGCGTCATCCGTGCGCACGGCGGGTGTCTGACGTAAAGCACCTAAAACGGGCAGTGGCAGTGCTAAAGGCAGCAGCAGCCCCTCTTCTGCGTTCCGGATGTCGAAACCGATTCCCGCCAGTCGCATTCCCCGGTCAGGTCCCCCGGCCTGATACCAGGTGAAGGTTAATGCTCCCCGGTTACGTGCCTCACGCCATTGCAGCTCTTTTTTCGTCGGTATTACCTGTGTCAGCAAATTTTGCTGACTTTTAATGGCGCTGCCACCCTGAGCAAGCAGCTGCTGATGTTGTTCAGGTGAAACAGTGGCGAATGTTAATTCAGCCAGTAATGCCGCCAGTGCCTGGCTGGCATTGACGCAGGCGAGGATAAACGTCTGCATTTTAGCGGTCTGCTCCAGATGAGAAGCCAGCAACTTAAGGACGTCTTCCGCATAATGACGACCCGGCATAGTGAAAAGCGCCATCTGCCGCAGCGCCGATGTGGCAAAGGGAACGATGCCCGCATCACGCAGGGCAATGCTAAATAAATGCAGCAGGTTTCCGTGCGAAACAGCGCCAAACCGGAGCTGGTTGGCGATGATGGCGCCGAGACAAAGCTGTTGTGCGGATGCATTGCTCAGGGAGTTGTTTGTCAGAACCGGATCGATCGCAGAGAGTTTTCCCGAGAAGGCCAGCAGATGACGGATTGCCAGCGTGATATAACGTCGCGCTGCCTGCGTCGTCGCACCATCATTGATCTCAAGAATCTGTTGATAGAGCTGGCTGAGTTCATTACTTTGCCGGTGAATAAAATTCGCATCTGTTAACTGTGCCAGCGTCACGTCCGGCGAATTTATCTCACTTTGCAGCTGGTAGAAAATCCAATGATATAAATTGGGCGCAGCAGGATAAGACAGATGGAAGATATCGCTGAGCAGCTGGAGCAACCGATCTTCGTCGAGTAACATATCGCGCGGCAAATAGCGCATAAGCACCCTTCTCTGGCTGTCAATGATGGCTCCGCTTTCATCAATGATCATATTAATGAGCATCGTCACATCTCTGGATGAGACCCTTTCCGGTGAAAGCGGCGTGATATGATGTCCATAGAGGCGTTCGTGGAAAGGAAGCTGAGAATAATAAACAAAATAGTGCACCAGACTATTTAATGACGTTTTATATAATCGGTTATCTTCAACGCCACTTATTGTTTGCAAATATTGATGAGGCGAAATCATTATCTCAATCAGCGCCGGATCGTCCACCGACGGTAGCGGATAGAAAGGATGTTCGCGATACACCTGACGTCGGGAGCGACGGTGCGTTTCAGAAATAAAATCGTTGGTCAGGAAAGTAAACCAACTGCCATCATCAACCAGATAATATTGGCTAAACAAAAGATAAGGGTGGAGCGCACAACACTCTTTAAATACATTCTTCACCAGAGTGAGAAATTCAGATTTAAGCGCGTCGGCATCAATAATTTTGATCTCCCGCGACGTGGCTGCATTACGCAGCGCTTTCTGCCATTCCGCAGCCACTTTTTTGGTGACATCAGCAAGAAAGGATTTAAGATCCTGAAAGCGCATCTCGGGCGCCATATACTCCTGCAATAACGCCATCCAGTCGGCTTGTGCGCTAGCGCCAGACCACTCATCCATCTCATAGTTTGCCAGCACTCTGGCGCTGTATTCAATGCGCGAGTATTTCTCATAGATTCTGGCGATGGAACTTTTTATTTTTGCGCGCGTAGTAATAAAATCACCCGGCGTGAGCAGTACGGAATCTGGATGCAGACGCCGGTATTGTTCGTTGCGGTGGCTAAAGGTTGCCAGGTTCTGGCTAAATAATGTTATCGCGGCGGGCCGCTCTCTGAGCGTCTGGGCAATAAAGTCAGTAAAAAAATCAATCACCTCAATGTGAAATTTTTCCTGCGCAGACGTACGTGTAGAATAAAACGTTGTTTTATCGAGATCATAGTATATTTCTTGCTGCAAAAACCTTCCGGCACTTTTTTTCTCATCTTCACTCCCGATAGCAGCACGCAATAACAAATCAGCATCCTGACTGAATAATCGATCGGTCAGCATATAAATATAGTTATCTTCGAACGCCTGAATATTACTCTTAAAAACTTTATCAATTGTTTCCACAGCCTGAGAGATGAGCAGATTTTGCTCGGTGGTCAATATAATATTGCCAATCGTTGCGTTATGATTTAAGTTTCTTTTGAAGTAGTTATAAAACAAAGGTGCATTTATTACGCTGGTGTTGGTGTTCAGTCGGTAATAATTTTCAAGTTCAAGGATCTCGCTGACATACACCCCTACCGGCACAGCAAAAGCACAAAAGCAATACATTGCCATTTGATCATAGTCATTAGCTATTTTCCAGCCGCCATTTTTCGCGGTAGCGATGATGTCCAGGACATCACTGGAATTCAATGCAGCAAAAAACATGTCCTGATACAGCTCAGGGCTTTTCATATGAATATCAAATATATTTACCGTGACATTCTTAGGCTGACTCCCTTCAGAATAGCAAGGTATCTGGCCTTTAGGTGGTATGGGTAACGCATAGTTTTCAGTTTCAGAAATATTACCCTTTGGAGATTTCCAGCGTTCAAAGGGTAATATTTTCATAACAGAATACAGTTCCTTCATTTCTTTCTTGAACATAGCAAGAATAGCCGGAAGGGAATTGATGAAATTGGCATTACTGAGGGGATAAATCGTGGTCGTGGGCGTCGATGATAATAACAATGCCGCCTTGAAAATTTCATCCCTCGTCGATTTTATTGCCCCCTCCAGCTTAACGACTTCCTGCTCAATGACAATAATCTTCCCTAAGATCTTTTCCGAAAAACGTTGTCTGCTGGTCTGGGGTAAGGTATAGGCGATTTTTATGCTTTCTCTCAGTAATTTAATTTCGGCTTCTTTCTGTATCACTTTAACCCATAAAATTTTTGCCCCATGCCCAAGTGCCATTAAATTTTTCATTATGCCGACCGGGACCAGAATATCCAGCCCGCACAACCCAGCTTCTACAATATTCTGTGCCGCTGTGGTAACTTCTTTATCTTCATAGTTAAAGAATAAATCTTTACCCAGGTCATAACAGGGCTTCAGCGGCAGCTTATCGGCGATAATGCCCCACGCTCCTTTTCTCTCCTCTTGCTCGCTTTTTGTTTCACCTGCCCTGTAAAGTTTTTCCTTTTGATAGGCCCGGAGAGTTTTACGGTTTTCAACGGCCCTGGCAATAATCATCGGCATCGCCATCTTCGCCGGTCCCAGTGTTTTTTCTGAAAATAGCACGACAATTTGCTTAGCGGGTCGGGTGAATGCACACCATTTCGCTTTGGCGAGTTGTACATGTTCCTTAATAAATAGCCCGGCTTTTTCCGGTGGACTTAATAAGGAGGTGGTCGGTTCAATAATCGGCTCGCAGGGGTCCCAGAATTGCTTTCCATCCTCAAAGACATATTGCTCATCCAGAAATTCGTCCTCTAAGGTAAGGATGTCTTCCGTCTTATTCACCAGCAGCCGTTTCACGGGCAACTGTGGATGAATGCGACTCGATTCAACATTAGCGCAAAAGAACCGTTTTTCCCCGGTAACTTTATGGATTGCTGCAAAAAAAATACTCAACGCATACTTTTTACGGCTGTTGTAAACCATCGTTTCAGCCAGATTTGGCATTAGTCTTGTCGCTTTTGACATGAAGACTAAACGAATCGGTTTAAATCTTTTATTATCAAGTTCAATGGTGATGATTTCGACATTCTCATCATAAATAAAACTCTTTTCCGCGGCGGTAGTCAGCTGCATCCCCATGGTGAAAACTTCTTCATAAAGCGCCACATGCTTTTCATCCACCATTCGGGAGAGACTTTCATATTCGCTTTTTAACTCATCTCGTTTGGGATGTGCTCGCAGGGTGAATGCCGATGTATCGGTTGATATATGGTTGCGCATAGCCATCGGAATCATATTGGGCATGCGTTCGTAGACAGCCTGCATCCCATCCGGGTAACCACGGATGACATCACCGAAATTTTTATATTCCGGCAGATGTTCAATGACCGGATCGCGGTAAGGTCTTCCATGCACCTGCAACGTTCGCTGGTCAAAATTCATCGGCTTCCGGGTGTTCACTCCCAGCGGCAGGTAGTTTACTTCAATGATATCTTCAAAAGTGATGGTCGGCACATTTTCAAGCTCGACATCTTTTTCATGGTAAGCAAAAAAATGCTGATTAACTTTTCTGAAGTAATTTTCGTAGCGGGCCTGCTCCTGATCAGGCTCGATAAGCACTTTATACTGTCTGCCTCTTGCCAGCATAAATGCCGTAATTTCACCTTCGGTTAGCGCGGATTGGAAATTTTCAAACGACATACGTTTATTTTCCGGATAGCGCATCCCCATATTAATCCAGTAGTAATGAATACCTTTCGAAATCACCAATTCATTGCCTCTTTTATGATTTTCGAACTGGACAAAATCAGGGGCGCACTGGACAATGAAAAACTGGATTAGCTTTTCTAACTTGGTTAAATCAATAACCCCTAATGTGCTGACCAATACTCTTGAAGCATAAGAGCGAAGCTGTTCAAGCGACTGCGTGATAGTGTTGTTTCTTACACCATCTGCATTCTTTTGCCATATATCGTTAACCCGTATACCTAACGCGGTAATAAGTTTATTGAGATTTACCGCATTCTTTTTCCCCAGCGGCGTGAGCAAGACAGAAAAAACATAGGTTAGGAACAGATTCATCTCATCCCGATCCTGATGAGTGAAGGCGGTGATATTCCAGTTGGTTATTATATTTCCGGCATGTTTGATATTTAAATCGCCGTATTCATCAAAAATATACTGGCTGAACTCGTCAACCAATCTCAGGCCGGTCTTATCCGAATGGAGCAACTCTCTGACTTTGCTGGTGGTGTTATAACAGCTGATATCTACCGCGATGTTCCCGGTCAGACTATAGGCAGGTGGTTTGTTGCCGGCAGATACCTCATGCTGACTCTCCAGCTCATCATCCGCTACAACAGGTGTCTTTTTATCGTTATAAGAAAGATATTGATAGCCAAAGTACAAACCCGCACCCAGTGCCGTTACGACGCCGGTGAGTCGGGCCATATTGCCTCCGGGGAGCTGGCTATTGGCGGTCAACGCCATTGAGCCTAATCCTCCCAGAAGTGGGGTATTCGCGCGTGTTCTACTGGATGAAGTACCCGAATGACCGCTTTCCTCCCGAGATCCCGTTTTTTCCTGCGCCGCTATTTCCTCACGATTTTTTTGTCGTGGGGAATGATGACGCAACTTTATTTCCCTCTGCATTCGACGTGAATTTTCTTCGATTGATATATCAGGAAATAATTCCCCCACCGGATTGAAGTTGCTAATGTAATTAATCATTCCCGCCAGCGGCGGACATAGCAGGGAGATGCCTTTTACCGCCAGAGACTTTATTCCTTTATTAATTAAAGGCAATGTAATGAGTTTGGGTGAAATAAAAGAAGAAAAAAAACTCAACAGCACCGTATCGCGCCCTATCAGCGTCGGGCGCGCATCTGCCGATGGGTTGCGTAACGCATTGCCTTTTTTCAGTGTTTTAACAAGACGCCTGAAGACTGCCTGATTCACCTCAAGAGGAGTGCCGGGTTCAAGGCCAATCAAATCGAAAAAATTCCGGGTTGCCTGTTCTGCGCGTGATCTTTTTTCTGGCTGATAAAGTTTATCCAGGAGTTTCTTATTGCTCTCCCGCATCATAATCTTTATCGCTATCGATAAATGAAGATAATGTTTATAGGGATAATTATCGCTTTTATAGTCGTCTTCAGTTTTTAAAACAAAAAAGTCGGTTTCCGGAATGATTTTCGCCACCTGATTGCCAATCACGCTTATCGGCACATTAGTTATCTTTCTCACCGAACCGATCAAAACATTATGGAGATCAAGTACGCCAGTATAGATTGAGTCGCTATTAAAAAAATCAGAAAGTAAATTGCAGGTTCTCACTTTTCACATTCCTTATAATTTCTGATAAAATATCCATGCCTGACAGGCCAAATCAACTGTAGTGCCAGATCGAGAAAAAAACAGGCGTGGGAAATGAATTTTTTACAGGTCTAACCCTGATAACTGAATGGAGAAGCTATACTGGGATAATACTATTCGTTTATCTACTTTCCCTCTGGCACAATCCATATGAAAGTTCCCGCATTGCTCTCGATATCGGCTTCATCCTTATCCCTGAATACCTCTTCCCGAAAAAGAACCATCGCTGAGGTATGCAATACCTCCGTGATGCCAGGTCTTTCCCCGAATAATACCGATGACATAAAAATTAAAATGTTATTGGCAGAGCTGATTCAGGATACCGAGTACAGTCTGGACCAGCTGGTTGAGAGATTGGTATTGAGGTTCACCTATAAAGAACGGATGAACGTTACTTCTGAGCAGATATTTGACGCTCTGCCCGAACATGCGCGTGATTTTATCGATAAATCTTTACCCGAACATGCCATAAAAACCATTAAAGCACGGGTGCCGCGCGAACTCAGGCCGCTGATTAATCCTGAGTGGGAAAGAATATACCGGGAGCGCGGAGAAAGTAGCTGGATTGATACGGTAATGCGTCTGGTAAGCGCGTTTCCCCGGCTAAATCCCTGGCAAATACAAAAGGCTCTGCTGGAGAATAGTACGCGTCCCTACATCATTACCCTCTGTCGGGTTCATGCCGCTTTTCATTCGGGCATCACCGAGAAACAGGTAGAACGCCTCAGGGAAGATCTGAAAAATCTTCCTGCCAAATATATTGGCTGGATGGAACGTCTGGTCGCTTTACAGCAGGAATTTATCGCTTACCAGATTATGTCGGACACCGCGATACATGCGGCTTTGACACTGGCGGGTATCGAACTGGCGCAAAACCTGGTAACGCAGGCCAAAGTTGCCTGGGTGCTTAAACCCGCAACAACGCTCACTGTCTGGTTCGAAAATTGCTGGCCTGCTCTGACCGGTGAACTGGATACGGCTAAGCTGGTGATTCTGTTGTGTCAGAAGGGACGGCCGAAACATATCGCTTCGCTTGAGCTGTGGCGTCTGCTGTATGAGAAGGATGAGTTTATTAGCGTTGCTATGCTGGAACAGGCGATAAATCACATGAAGCAGACGGAACGGGAGATTAATCCTCACTGGCGAACCGTCTGGGCGGTACCCAATATGACGCTGCTGAAACGACTGGGAATGCTGTTGCTCAGTCTTAAAGGGACAGGAATTACGTGGCTTCAGACGCGCTCGGCTCTCGAAATGATCGGCGTGCCGGTGAACGATGAGATGATGGATTTAGCTGAGAGGGCCTGCAACGTTGCGTTTACAACGGAAGAACTCCGGCAGGTTAACGATGCCTGGGCAAACGTGCAGCGATATAGCAACCCCAAAGAGAAACGGTTGCTCCTGCGTCAGCAACTGGGGTCTCCCTCAGATGCAAAGCTACTCTGCCTGCTGTGGCATATTGGCGTTGACCTCAGTTATGAAGCCTTTCTGCTACCGGACGCAGCCAATCGCAGCCGCCGCGTCAGAGTGAGTCAGTAAAGGAGGCGTTGCTTGTTATCAGCGTTGAAGGAGGTTTTCTGCCTTAAGCATTAGCGAACGGCAGAAAGAGAAAAGCCTCAGGAGAGAGTGACATCCACCTGAGGCCGCTGGCCTCTTACTCACCGTTTCGTTGCGGTTCAGCCCCCGCTCTCTGGCACCCTTGTTTTCCGTTTATCTCTGGCTGCCTGATCTCAGACGCAACAAATTGCCAGCATTGCTGATTTAGAAAGTCATTAAATTAGAATCAGTTGAACTGCAAAAATAACCAATGAGGGTGACAGAACAGCGTTACTGGCAATCTGCGCCGTTTACCTCTATGCTGATATGATCCTCTCTAAAGAATGTGCCTTTATGAAAGCACTATGATGCTTGATAAAGAATCAACTTTTTACCGAAGGACAAGGATGTGTATTTCTCGTGAGTAAAGGTTTGAATTAAACCTGATAGTTAGTCTCTCCGCTCTCTAAGTGCTTAAACCAGAAAGAGTTCGGGATGCCGGACTCTCATTACCGCAAGTCATGCACTTTAATTTCATGTCTGATATTATCCAGATATACCACAAGGATGAAGCCGGAGAACATTATGCCATTTGCAAAAATTATGCGTGATTCTTTGACCCTGGTTAAACAGGATGGCTCTAAAACAGAAGGGATTAAAGGAAACGTCCAGAAAAATATCATTTATATCCATCGTCATGACATTATGATTGAAACGGGTGACGAATTGATCAGAACCATGCCCGGAGGCAGAGATGAAGGATATGTTGTTATTCAGCCGAATTTCCGTGAGGGTTTAGGTTCAATTCCGGCTGGTTATCAGGCAGAAGTAGAACGGAAGTCACTATTCGCGTCTTCGGTCAAATCCATTGAGACACATCCGACTTCCGTTTCTGCTCCGGTTACAAATAACTATCATTTCCACGGCGACAATGGACGCGTCAATAATAACTCAGTCGACAACTCACATAATTATAAAGGCGGTAGTGAGGATATAAGCCATGTGCTGAATACCATATTGGCGGCACATGACGAGGGAGCGGCGAATGAAGTGCCTGCACATGCTAATCACACCGAAGCAACAAAGTTAATGATTGTTCAGGATAAACTTAACAGCCTGAGTCTGCAAAGACGATTGCAAAAACTTTGCATGGCGTTCTTCCATAAGCATTGAAGACAGGCATTATTCATCAATTCATAATTGGACCACTTTTTTACTCTTCCGTATGAAGAGTCATCAGAAAAAAGCCAGGCATAGAGATTTTTGATCTACAGAGGGTATAACGATCACCTCTATGCCTGTGCTGCAATCACGCCGCGCAATGATCTTCTGGACGCTATCCAGACCCATTGTTCTTGCCGATTATCCGCTCACTGGCCACGGAAAATTTTTCATCACATGGAGTGAACGCGAATTAATCATTGAATAGCTATTATTCATCTTTCAGGGCCACACTTATGGCGGATTGCTGATGCCTGATAATCTGATAATAACCTCTTCCCTGAAATTGCTGACAAAATCCCCGACTGGAACGCAAAGCCGACCACTGGCTAAGCATATGCGTTCAGTCCATCTCAGTGCCGCTCGTCTGCATCCGGCGCCATTCAGAGAGAGAAAAAAGCCCCAGGAAACTTTTCTGCGCGACCTGCGCCAGGCGTTTACCGGTTTTAGCAAAAAAACCAATGACGATAAAACACTGGTCACCCGTATCGGACAGACTCTGCTCAGGTTCACTCGTGAAGAACTTTCGTCGATCTCAACCCGGCAGTTTCGTCAGTTTATGGAGGATAACTTCAAACTCGGGATTGGGAAAACGCCGGCAGAGAATGCGCTGTCTATCGCGCGGGCAGATATGTCCCCGTTGCAGGGTTCGATTAAAGACTGGTGGCAACAAACTGAAGATGAATCCAATACCCCGGCGCGAATCAAAACGGTGATTAAGATGGCGCTGCAACAGAATGCAGAACTGACGATGTTCCAGATCGCCCGCGCACTGTGGGACATCGGCGTATTCTTCGATTTTAATAAGATGCGGCGCATCCATTCACCGGTCGAGGTTCCTTTTTCGCCCCAGGAAGTCGCATGGATCAATAATACCAACCTGACGAATAGCAGCGACAGTCACGAGCTGACGGTACTTATTCTCGCATTGCTGAATCAGCCGTTTTGCCTGAAGAGAAAGGAGGAGCAGCTTTTTACAGTCATCCATCATACGAATAAAAATAGTAAACGTCTGATGGTGAGAGATGCTAAAACGCTCCATGTAAAAATCCCTTCAGAGGAGCAGAAAGCGTGGTTTTACAAAAACTGGCCAACCATCGCCAAAAATAAAAGGCGTCTGGCGCCGAAATTACGATTTCTGCTCAGCACAAAAGATCCGGCGTTACGCATCGATGCCCCGGTACTGTGGCATCTTCTATTCGCTGTCGGGGTAAAAGTCAGCCTTTCTACCTTAGCGAATTTCCTGAACTCGATAAAAGTTAAGGGATCACCCCTGCCGACAGATAAAGTGAAGCAATGCTGGGAGGAGGTACTGACTGAGGCCAGGATGCTGAAGCAACGCAGCAATGAAAATATGACGTTAATGAGGCAGGCCGGAAAATTGCTGGAAAAACTCATCAGTACCGACATATCTGCGCAGCAAACGCGTTCAGTGCTCGAAAAAGAGAAACTGGCGCGGATAAGCCGATCGACAATTGAAATTGCCCACACCGCAGTCTGGATGACACATTCCCCGGCAGAGCGGCTATGGATTAAGAGTGCGCTGGCACAGCGTCCTCTGATCAATAATGAAAAGCTGGTGCGCTGGATAATTAATCTGTTGCAACATGAGGGGCGCCCACTCAGCATCACGCCGTCTAAGTTGTTAAGTTTGCTGTGGCGCGAAAATATCGACATTTCTTACACGACCCTAAAAGATGCTTTTCACATCAGCGCAAAACCAGCTCCTGCGCAGGCGAGTTCCTCGTCTGAAGCCAGCCAGTATTGCCCTCCTTCCCCGCTGTTTCAGGATGAGGAGGAAATGTTGCCCGCCATAGAAATTAAAACTGATACTTTGCGCCAGCTGGCCCTGCCTGCCGGATGGATACCGCTCTCACCCGGCGAGCCTGATCGGGAGATGGATACATTGTTCGGCATGTTCGACTCGGGACCGATGGGCAGAACGTTAACCATTAAAACCCAGGATTCCGTCGATAAAGAGTATCAGTGGGAAGATCAATATTCCCGCAGCAGCCAAATGGAGTGGCTATAACCCGGCTCATACGTTATTTATCCGACAATAATCTTAATTCCTTCAGGGCGATATTTTTCTCCCGACCTATCGTTATTATGCAATTCAATCGCTGATGGATAACTTATGGACCGGGTTTCCCCTGAATCATCATTTTCAGTACCAATAGGATCAACAGCGGCCGCTAGCGGAAAACGCAAGCTATCAAATCAATTGATGGTCGCCAATAACAGCCACCAGCCAGAGAGCGATAAGCCCAAAAAACTGAAGATAGCGGCTAATCCCGTCGTTCAGGCGTGCGACAACATCTGTTTTAAAAAGCTGTGGGCCAATTTCCCGGACTATTGGAAGTATGTCGACCAGCAGAGCAGCGAGCAGATTAAAATAGAGCTTCTGCTGCGGCAATTCCCGCCAGACGAAATAGAGGGTTTAGAATCGTGTCATCTGGAGCAGGTGCTCACTCAATATAAAATTAAAATCAATCCACCTGCGATAGCCAGCGCCCTCCGGGCCGCACTGGCAAAAGTCCCGACCCATAATCAGGATTGGATATCTACATACGCGCTGACGCATCCCACTCCGGTGAAAGGCCATCATACCGAATGGATAAAAACCATGCTCGATGAGCCGGATTGCCCGGTGCTGGAAGCCAATCCCATGTGCCACGCGCTGAGGAATATCGGGGTGAAGATGGTGACCTGTACTTTAAAATCCATTCTGGATGTCAAATATGCGGTGGTCACGGAAGGTGAAAAGAGAGTGATTGGCGAGCTTCTGCCGCCTATCCCTGGCAAGCCGTGCGAAATCAGCCAGGTACTTGCGATGCTTGGCAACCCCGAATTTCAGGGATTGAAGCTGGGAAAAGCCCAACTTTATAAAGCGTTGCTGGGAGAGAATCCTTATCTGAAAGTCAGGGTGAGCGAGCATATGTTGAAATCTGCCCGTGCTATCTACAGCGCAACCATCAGCCGCCCGCTGCAAAAGTGGTTTGATTTATGGTTCCAGACCAACAAGGTCGCGCTCTCCTGCGAGCTACCGGCATCGGCACTGTTTGAACTGTTGAGTGAAGGTTATTTCCCACCGATGAGCGCCACAAAATTTTGCCACATGCTGTGGAAAAAAGGTGTCGTGATCAACGTTCCCATGGCACAGCAGGCCCTGAAACGCGCCGAAGAGTGCAGCCGGGTCACACTCACGGACCAACAAAAAGCCGGGATTGGGGAAATATGGCTCCTCTATTCGCTGCAGAGCGAGATGAGTGGAGAGAAGATGCTGGGCATGACCATGCGCGATTGCAGGATAACGGACAAGCAGCTGATGGCCTATCTGAAATACGTCAGGCAACGATTCGATCCCGCCGCGATGTATCGCAGCGGTCTGGCGATCAAAGCTGAGCTTCCCTCACCGCAAACACTCGCATGGATGCGGGAGACCTGGCAGCACATCATAAAAAAATTCAGGCAACATGCCCTTCCCGAGACTCCCTATTCCGACAAAGATAAATCGGCCCGCTTGCTGGAAATGCTGCGACGAACGGATTGTCCTGACGAAATAAAAAAGATGAATACCGTGGTTCTTATGCGCGCGTTGTGGGAAATCGGCGCAGATATCTCAGAGTTTACGCTGCGTAATGTGCTCAAAACTGTTTATGTCGCGCCGCTGAGTGATGTTCCAGCCCTGCCCGCTTTAGCGATGCCCGCGCCGGTCGCCACGCCCTCTGCGCCACTCTTTACGGACGACATCTCCTTTGAACGCCCTGGTAATGAAGATCATGAGTGGGAACACCTGGCTGAGGCTTATATACCGGATTGAATCGAAACTGCGCGCCCCACGGCATTTTTGCCTGAGCAGGAATCATATAATTTCCCGCCTGCACCTTTATCTACCCACTGACTCATGGACGAGGTTTGCATGCGTGTTGCCAGTTCCTCCAGCCTGAACCTGTCGCTCAACCCCGAGCAGCATCAGGTCAGACAACCTGATTTACCCCGAAACCTGACTAATGCGGCAAATACCGGCCAGACCTTATCTACTAACGCGCCGCAGCTAACGCATAAAGCCAGCCCCCGCCTCACACATCTGTGCAGGCTTTACGATGTGGAAAAAACGCTTTTCAGACTCGCCCCGGCGCAACGTGAAACCCTGACGCTGAATGAAGCAAAGTATCTCCTGCTACAGGATGGGAAAAAGGCAGGTCCGCGTTTGTTAACCCCGGCAGTGGCAACCATCAACGCAAAGGTGGATAGCGCCACTATCGATTTGATCAGAAGTGATTGGGCAATGCTGCCGAAAACCCAGGACGGTGTACAACAGCTGTTAAGCTCGCCGCATTGTGTGGGACTTTCAGAGGCAAAAATGCGCAAAGTCCTGCTGATTTTCAAATTTGCGATGGGCGGCAGAACGCTAAAAAAATGTCTGGCCGTGGCCGGGCAGAATTCCTGTAAACGAATCGCTGAATTGATCGTTACCCACTGGCAGGCATCCCCGCGCACAACGATACCGCTGATTAAACTGTATACGCTGCTACAGGATCCGGACATGGCGGGCCGGTTTCGTTCAATCTCTCAGCTACAACAGGCGCTCCAGGTGGCAAACCTGAAGATTGATAAAGATGTGGTGAAATTTGCCTGGCAAGCCAGCGAAACGGAGATTCCCGCTATTTGCCGCAGTTGGTTTCCCTCTGCCTGGCGACAGACGGTGAATATTCGCTGCCATTTCTGGCGAATACTTAAGGTGGTGCGGCTACCCGATCGCCCGGAGGATCTCAACGATCTGGTGATATGGCTGCTGCTACGCGTAAAAGGCGAGGAACTCTCCTATTGCGTGATTCAGGACGCTCTGGCCGTCAGCAAAGCGGATATCTCTGTGGAACAGCGGACGTGGATTCAGGCTATTCTGGTCAAATACCCTATCAGCCTGACAGCTAAAAATCCCTGGTTGCATTGGTTCGGCACCGTGCTGCTTGATGCCGGGCGTCCGCCATTTAACTGGTCGCACTTGTGTAAGGCCTTAATAGAACAAGGGCTGGAACCCCCCTATTCGATACTGACGTCGGTGCTGTCGGCGGCCGGTGAAGAATGCTCGCCGGATGAGCTGAAACAGTTTCAGGCGTGCGGGCGACGCGCTTCGGGGAAAACCTATAAAATTTCACAAAGCTGGCTGGAAAGCGTGCTGAACGATAGCCATTGCCCGGAGCGACTCAAGCCAGCGAATGTCACACTGGCAAGGATATTGCGCTTTCTGTGGGCAGATAAAAAAGCCATACCCATCAGCCTGATAAACCAGACCCTCTCACATATTAAGGCGGAGCGGCGTAACGCAGGGCGCACGGCGGCGTTATCGCAATCTGCTGCCCTGCCACGCGCTGAATCGGATGACGATGAGAAGTTAGTTATCGATTTTACTGCCAGGGAGCAGGCTCCGCCCAGCGTAACAAACCTGGATGATGCGATCACCATGCTCCTTGGCTCGCCCATCACCTCGTCTGCACCGGCTCACCCCCCTCAAACGATCTCTTTGTACGATGAGAAAGGCACCCTTATCTCGATCTCATCCCACCCACGTACGGAAAACAGCCCGCATTCTTTATCTGAGGAACCCGCCAAAAGACGACGTCTGATACATGCTCCTCTGGCAACATCCTTTGAGCGCAAGGGAAATTGACGCGTTAAGGGATAACGCATGATAACGGCCAGGTCAGGTCGGCTGCGTCAGCCAGTTGATAAAAAATGTGCTGAATTCAGTGACCTGCTGTGGCTGCAACCGACGTTCAGGATAGACAAACTGTAGCCCCACCTGTCTGCGATCCAGTGGGCTGAATCCAATAAAACTGTCGGGCAGCAGCACCTGCAAACGCCCCTGTTCGACATCGCGCTTCACGTCCCACCACGACTTGCTGGCAATACCTGCGCCATCAAGCACCCACTGCCGCAGCACGGCGCCGTCATCACAACAAAAAGCCGGAGTGACGCGCATCGCCGTCACCACCCCTTCCGTCTCAAATCGCCATTCGTTGAGCAGCTCTCCACGTCTTTCAATCACCAGACAGTGATGCTGTTCCAGCTCCTGCGCGCTTTGCGGGGAGCCGTAGCGCGCAAGGTACTCGGGCGAAGCGACCAGAACCCGGTGATTGGGTTGGATAAAGCGGGTCACCAGATTGCTGTCCGGCAGGTTGCCGAAGCGGATACTCATATCCAGCCGGTGCGCAATCAAATCCACCACGTCCTCGCTGACATAAAGTGAACCACGCACGTTGGGATAGCGTTGCAGAAAAGCCATCAGCGCCGGAGATACATACTGACGGGAAAAATCGGAAGGCGCAGCGATGCGCAGGCTGCCGCTCAGCTCCCCTTCCTTCTGCAACAGTTTGGATTCGGCATGGCACATCTCTTCCAGCACCCGGAGCGCGGCATAATAAAAATCTTCACCCGCACGCGTAAGGGCAATGGAACGGGTTGAGCGGTTGAACAACCGCGTCTGATAACGTTCTTCCATCGCCTTTAATCGGGCGCTCATGGTCGCCGGAGAGAGGTTAAGACGCCGCCCGGCAGCAGCCAGACTCCCGGCCTCCACCACCGAAACCAGCAAAGAAAGATCTTCAAGCTTGCCCATATTCTTCTGTTTTTCCGAATAGACCTTCAGCTTCTACCCACATTATCAAAAATATCAATAAAGTTTAAAGTTCTTCCTTTCCGTTATCTGAGGATTCACTGATGTCAGCAAGGAACTTATTTCAGCCAGAAACCGTAGGCTCCCTCACCACGCCAAATCGCATCGTTATGGCCCCAATGACCCGCGCCCGCACCGCGCAGCCTGGCAATATTCCGACGCAGCTGATGGCCGAATACTATGCTCAGCGCGCCAGCGCCGGTCTGATCATCTCAGAGGCGACACAGATATCCGCCCAGGGACAGGGCTACTCCTGGACGCCGGGTATTTATACGCCTGAACACATTGCAGGCTGGAAGAAAGTCACCGCGGCGGTACATGCGAAAGGTGGGCGGATTTTCTGCCAGCTGTGGCACGTCGGCAGAATGTCACATGCCAGTTTCCATGCTGATGGCAGGCCGGTGGCCCCCTCCGCTATCGCCCCCGATGCGCAGGTATGGATAGTGGATGAACAGGGTCAGGCAGGGATGCAGGCGTGCCCGCTTCCCCGTGCGCTGACCACCGCTGAAATTGCCGGGATCATTGCTGATTATCGCCAGGCCGCGCTCAACGCCATCGAAGCCGGATTTGATGGCGTTGAAGTGCATGGCGCGAACGGGTATCTGATCGACCAGTTCCTGCGCCGTACATCTAACAAACGTACTGACGAATATGGCGGAAGTCTCGCGAACCGCATCCGTTTTGCCCAACAGGTGTTGAGCGCGATCGGTGACGCGATCGGCGCCGATCGCACCGGCATTCGCGTTGCGCCTTTTATTACCCAGCGCGGTATGAACGATCCGGAAGCGATTGATGCGATTCTTGCGCTGGCCGCGTGGTGCGACACCACAGGCATCGCGTTTATTCACCTGACGGAGGCGGACTGGGATGACGCACCGCAGGTGCCGGATGATTTCCGTACAGCACTGCGGGCCAGCTTCCACGGAACCCTGATTGTGGCCGGTAATTACACGATGGAAAAAGCGCAGCGCATGCTGGATGCGGATCTTGTTAACCTTATCGCCTTCGGCCGCCCGTTTGTTTCCAATCCGGATCTCCCTTTCCGTCTTCAGCACCAGCGTTCACTGGCGCCGATCAGCGATCCCGCAACCCTGTTTGGTGGCGATGCGCAAGGGTATACCGATTATCCTGCGCTGGTTTAAACCGGGGGCATTGATGCCGGGGATGCTGAGCGGCATCCTCCGGCAGTCACTTATTTGCTGAGAAATACCCGTGCACTCGACAGCTTCCCATTACTGACCGTGAACACGTCTTCACCGCGTACCAGGTTCGGGCTCCCTTTCGGTCCATAGCCCCAGGTGACCCGCCCGATGCCGTGGTTCCATTCAACCGGTTGCGTGGTAAATCTGAAGCCGGGATGCTGCGCCTGAACGTTGCTGATGGCAGCCGCAATACTGGCGTAGCCGGTGGACATCCCGTTGTGGTCGGCGAAAAAGATGTCCGGCGCATAGACGTTCGCAAATCCTTTCGCTCTTTCGGCGGCATCCGGGTTATTCCAGATGGCAAAATGCCGGTCAATCAGTTGCTGCAACCCTGCTGGCTCGGTGGTTGAAAGGGTCATGGTCACCTTCTCCGCAAATGAAGATGCTGAACTGGTCAGTAGCGTGGCCAGCAGTACACCGGTAGCAATTATCGTTTTCATCACACTGTTTCTCCTGATTCTTCAATTCAGATGTTGTCGCGGGGGCGCGTTAGCGGGTTTTTTTAACTTTGCCGACCAGTTCAATCTGCGATCCCCACGGGGTCAGGACATAAAACCATTGCGTACCGTCTGCATTGGTTACCGGTTCGTTCAGCGTTTTCAGCCCGGCTCTGGTCAGCGCTGCATAGCTCGCCTTGATATCTCCCGTTCTCAGCGCGATATGCGTTGCCGCATCGTCATCTTCATGAGGACGGCTGTGGCTGATATCCGTGCCGCTGTACTGGAAGAGTTCAATGCCGGTGCCGTCTGGCATCCGTACCATCACAAAACGTTTCAGCTCGCTCGATGGGCGCCAGTTGAAAGCGGCTTTCCATGCTGCGGGGATCGCGCCAGGGGTGACATCAGATTCGAGCCGTGCGCCAAACGTATGACGAAAGAACTCAACCGCCTGATCAATGTCCGGCACGTTGATACCGGCGTGATCAACGCCCGTGACGCTCACCACCGGCACAGACGCCGCACTGAAGGCCGGGGCAGACAGTGACGTCATGCCCAGCAGCAGGGCGGATGCAAAGAGAGTTGAAGCGATACCGTTACTTTTCATCTGAAACCTCATTTCGTTATTGTGTTGACCCGCAGGCCAAATCGCGTTGGTTAGCCACTGATGACAGCGAGTCATGTCGTGATGGAAGAAGCATATCGAGGTTGCAGGATTTTCAAAATAGAATGGTTTGAAACTCATCGTTGCAAAAATGAAATGAATGAATTGCCCGACTTGCCATGCGCAGAGTTGAAAAGTCCGTCCGTTTAACTTTACCTACTTTTATCGCCAGCCAGTGATCTGAAATGGGAACTAAGATAAATAGAGGAGTAGTTTATTAAGGAAATACATATGAACCAGCGGATGGCCTATGTTTACCCTCTCAGCAACATCCTTAACAACAGCACCCAAAGCAGGCCCCTCGGTTGAGGGACAGCACCATGCTCTGTGTGAAAACATCACCGTGGTATCGCAGGTTTCGTCGGCTGTAGCACCTGATCCGCACACGCATCCTGCCGAAAAAGAAACCATCACTCTCTCGCGCACGCTGCAAAGCAGCCTGAGCGCCTGCTGGCGCATGAATAATAAGAAAGCGCGTAATATTAATGAGTTAGCCGCAATGCTTTCGCACCTCCCTGCCAATATCCTGGCAAAAATCACGCCAGAACAGCTGCGATACTTTTTACAGGGAAAACAGACCGGGGTGGCGGCAGCAACGGCAATAAATGTGTTAGCCATGGTACGGGAGGCCAAAGCGGCAGAGCTGGCCACCGTGATTCAGGCGCAATGGTTGCTTATCTGCGGTGAGATCGCGCCCCCCTTCCAGCTTCTTATGCTGCTGCTGCGGGTACCCGATATTCTGGTGATGGTGCAGACAGAACAACAGGTGCTGAACCTGCTGATCAACGCGGGTGTGAACATGACGCCCGAAAAAGTGAACCTCGCCATGTGCGCCAGCAATTCCGCGGTCAAACTGCCTGTGCTGATGTGGTTTATCGCCGCCTGGTGCCATACCGCGAAAATTGAGCTGAAAGGGGAATTTGTTACGGCTCTGCTGTTTTTTTCTCCTGCTGCTCCCGCCATCAACGCGCCGCAGCTGTACTACCTGCTGCAACTTTCCGGGATGGATATCTCGCTGTCGCAGGTCGCTAAAGTCGTCAAGGTCTTCAATGACAAGACGACAGTGGAACAACGTCTCTGGCTGACGGGCAAACTGGAAAACATTCCGCTGACGGGCGCGAGCATCGACCTGAAATGGCTTGGCAGAGTATTGCTTCCGGCCATGCCGCCGATCACCGCAGCGCAACTCTATCGGCTGCTGAAGCAGCAGGACCCGTCCCTGGAATATATGACGGTCAGTTATGCGTTTGAAGCGGCCAACTGCGTGTTATCGACGAACGAATTTGCATGGTTTACGACCGCCTGGCGCAACCTTTTCCCTGCCGCCGGAGGCACGGCCATTACGCTGGAGTTTCTGCAACGCCTGCTAAGGTATCGTGGGCGTCCAGGAGGGATGAAGTGGGGGGTGGCAAAACTTCTGCGTATGCTGTGGGAGGTCGGAGAGGGGGCGGAAATCACCGTGATCAGCTGCGCCCTGGCGTGGATAAGCCGCTGTGTGCAAAAACGTTCGCTGCTGACGCTGTCCGCGATCCCTGTTTCTCTGCCCGCAGCCCCTGAGTTGACGCCGGCATGGTCGACATCAACTCCCCTGCTGCGCTGCTCTACTGCGCGACAGCCGAAGCGCGGCCGGATGAACGATGCCATCGAAAATCCCTGTCTGGTTGAACTGCTGGCTGATTATCCTGCCATTTTGCAACAAACAGGGGCGGGAAATAAAAATCAGAAGGAACGGATGCGGGCGCTACTCGATCAGTTCCCGGATGAGATCATTGCGGACATCTGCGTCGCTGACCTGATCTACGTGATGAAGGAGAACCAGTCCGGGGTGAATAAAACGGCCGTGCGGCATGTCATGCAGCAAAGGCTGGAAAAACCCGATCCCGCCTCCGACGAAGAGAGGCAAACGGTCACTGAACTCTGGCATATGCTCACCCCTACCCGATGCCAGATACTTCGGCTGGTGTTGCTGAAGCGGCGGCTCCAGCTGCTGGGCAGAGTAATGTCCGATGCGAAGATAAAAGATGCCCTGTGCCAGGCTGGCGTCAAAATCAAACCCGCCAATATGTACCGGGCTAATGAAGCGCTGAAAATCATCCCTGCGGCTGAGCGGCAGCAATGGGCCGATAATTTGGCGGTCGATTTCGCTCCTGGCGCGGCGGGCGAGCAGCTGGAAAGGGTGCTCAAAAAAGGTATGCCGGCGGAGATGAAGGCGGTAGAGCTGTTCATCATGCTGTGTAACGCCGGGCATCATATTGGCGCGTCGGTGGTCAGCAAGACGCTGAAACAGGTCAATAAGATCAATCAGGCGAAAAAGGATTATACCCCGCAGCTTCAGGCTCGCCTCGGCGAATGCTGGCAGCGTCATTACGATCAGGGCGCCAGTATGCTCAGCACTCTGGGTCTGACGCTGATTGAGCTACAAATCAGGCAGGAGATGCTGAGCATTTTCCTGAGCAGCAAGGGGATCTATGTGAATTCGGTCATCCTGGATTACATCGAAAGAGCCGCCCAGGCGGTTCCCCCTCCACAGCACATCCTGACATGGATGAAGGCCGCCTGGCAGGCGACCGACGAAAACGATACCCTGAAGATGCGTATGCAGCAGATGCTAAAGCAGACGGGATGCCCGGCAGAATTTAAGGATATGAAGATAGCGCAGCTGCTGCGCGCCATATGGGAGATTGGCCTGGATGTTCATACCCGTTCAGCAAAAGCAGCGCCTTTAACGCGTCAGGATGAGACGTTAAGCGATGCCGACGCGAACCCGTTTACGACATTTGACTTGCTCGAATCGATATCTTTCGCGTTAGCGTTTCCGCCTGAAATTGCGGGCGATAAACCTGATGACGTGATGCCACTGGCTGACATCGAGCCGACACTCCCCCTGTTATCGTCAGCCGACATCCACCCGGAGCAGCCATCCACGATGCACCAACCCTGGTTGTAACTGTCGTCCGGCTCCTTATCCACCTCACTCTCAGCGGAACTGAAATGGCTATATCACCTATAACCACCCGCCTGGCGGCACGCCCGGTAGCACTCAGCCTGCCTGCCGCAACAGGCACCGCCATGACGGGGAACATCACCGATTTAAAGCGCAACGCGACCTGGCCGGAAAGCTCCGACGCCAAAAGAGCGAAACTGTCTGGCAGGCCAGCCCCGCAATGTGAAGAGAATGAATGCCTGAATGCATTGTGGGCCAATTTTCATCATTTCTGGGGAAAAAACGTTGCCCCGAAGCTGGATCATCAGACCCGGGTTGAGCAACTGTTGTCTCCCTTTACCCCAGAGCAGATTGGGAAATTAACGCGTAAACAACTGCTGGCGGTGCTGGAACATCATGGCGAAGCGATGAGAGATACCGCCGTGGCTGACGCCCTGGCGTCGGCTAAGAAGCATGACCCGGACCTGACGTGGTTTAAAAATTATGTTACCAGCCATCCCCTGCCGCAGCCGCGCGAAAAGACAAGATGGGTCATGACCATGCAGAAGGCACCGGGGTGCCCGCAGCTGGAAGTTCCGCTTATGCGGCGAGCGCTGAAGAGTATCCATGTGCATCTGGCCTCAAGAATTCTGCGGATTCTGGAGAAGGAGGCCAACACCGTCGTGCCGGAGGCGACAGAAAAAGAGGTGATGCGGCTGCTGGAGACGATCGACGACGCAACCTGTCTGGTTAAACGGCTGGTGATGCTGATGAAGCTGCCTGCCTATCAAAAGCTCGGTCTGAAGGGAGAGCACCTGCGCAAGGCCCTGAAGAAGATCCCCGGCATCAGCGAATATACCCTGCAAAACGCCCTACAGGTTTTCAGAGCCAAAACGACCCAGGAACAGGAGATCTGGTTTAACAGCTGGTATGCCGCTAACCAGCCCCTGCTCTCCCATGAAACCTCGGCCTGTACCCTGGCTGTTTTCCTCTTCAACGGCAAACGTCAGAAGATAAATCTGTCACAATTCGCCCTGCTGCTGTGGCGCAAAGAGGTGAGTCTGGGATTTTCTAAGCTCGATGAAGCGCTGAAAACGGTGAGGAAATGCGATCAAGCGCAGCTCACGGAACAAAAAAGCAGGGAGATTGAACACGCACTGAATAAATACCCCTCCGCCGGAGGTTGGTCTTCTGAGAGGCGAATGGGGATGGCGATCATCGAGTGCGGAATCACGGCGGGCCAGCTGATGCGTTATCTGATAATCAGGAAAGTGGAATTTGGCCCGGTTAGCTTATCCAGGGCCGCGTTAACAGCCCGGCAGCCACTCCCCACGGAACCGGCGCTGCGCTGGATTTATTCTGCCTGGCAGAAGTTCAGCACCAGCAATCGGCTGCTCAATATTCTGACGGATAAGGCGTGCCCTGCGGAAATCAAGGTGATGCGCACCGCACAGCTACAGCGCACCCTGTGGCATATTTCCGCAGATTATAATTTCACCCGGATGGGACTGATTATCGCCCAGGCGAGAAAACTCCGCACTGCGACACCGGAGGCGCCGCGGCAGCCTGCCCAGAGCGTCTGGGCCGATGCCACCACCTTTACCTCTTCAGCAGAGCCGCATGACTGGGAGCATCTGGTGAATGATTGATGCCTGCCCCCCATGCTGCAACATGGGGTAGGTAAAGAACAGCAGATGAACGATATTCAGTGCCGCATGAAACAGCGTCGCCACCCAGAGTCGTCCACTCCACATCCACGCCAGCCCATAAATGATCCCCGCCAGCGTAGCGAACACCACCAGCAATATCCCGCCGGGGAAATGCATCGCGCCAAACAGCAGCGCGGCCATCATCAGGGCCAAAACCGGGTGCATAATACCGGTCAGCCGCTGTTGCAGATAACCACGAAACAGGGCTTCTTCGGCCAGAGAAACAAAGAAAATATTGGCTAAGGCAAACTGGAAAAACCACGCTGGCGCATGACGTTCCGGCTTGAGTCCCCCCAGATATACCGCCGCCAGCAGCAAGGCGGGGATTGCCAACACCAGCAGCAACCATTGCCATCGGGGAGCCAGATAGACAGGTTTGGTTACCAGCAGCGATCGCATGGCGATCAGCAGGACAAACGGCACCAGCGCCTTATCGACGTTAAAGTACATTGAGAACGGCGCGCTCTCCGGCCCGACGATCACCTGATCGAGAACCTTAAGATTATGGAATCCGGGTATCAGATGGAGCATCAGGGCGATGGCGGCGACAAGCGCCAGTATCTCTTGCAGATAGCGAACCCGATGGTGATGGCCGAACCGGATACCGGCAAGTGCCACCAGTCCCAGCATGGCGATAAAAAATAAGGCACGCCAGTCCAGCATACCCGTCGCAGCCCCAACGCCTAACGTCACCGCCAGGATGCCTAAAGAACATTTTCTGCTAATCCCTGCCAGCAAAAGTGCTAAAGCCAAAAGTAGCCACATCGACGGTCCTTAGTCTGAAAACATAAAGCAAATGGTTGAAAAGTAACAGTTAAAGCAATATTTTTTTGAAGCATGGATTCCATTGGTTTCCAAATTTAGCGAATATATCCATAGGATTATTCCTATTTCGCACTAATTATCCTTTGTGGGTACTTCCGCATCCTCAACTGGTGTGACATCTTACCAGTACCTCACCTGGTGATATGACAATGGTAAAAATATGAATGCCAGAACCTATTACATCAGTATCTCAAAAGACAGTGACGGTTATCACACGCTGCATAAAAACACCTGCCAGACCAGTAGCGACAAGGAGGATTTGATTTTGATAGGATCGTGGGAGCAGGAAATTATCGCGCTGGCGATTGCGCGCAATAATTTTGGCAAAGTAAACCTCTGCACCACCTGTTTTCAGCATCGTGGCAGTCAGAAAACGACATTCATCCCGCTCAGCTCAATGCCGGGATAAAATAATGGATAAATCAAAATTTTACTATCTGGAGAACCATGTTCTGCATAATCGGGAATGTCATTATGTCCATAAGGGTGTCAGCCTGTTTTTAGGTTCTGCATACAGTGATGCACAAGCGATGTCGATTGCTAAGCAGCGCAACGGGGATGTGCGGTACTGTAGGGAGTGCTGCACCAGAGACTGGCTGAGAGCGCTTGAATTAAAAGCATAATTCTGTCCTGTAGACATCCCCAACGTTGCTCGTCCATGTCAGTTAACGGAACGAGTAACGTTAGCCCCTCCTTCTGAGAAAAAACAGAAATATTCCCTTTCCTGCGGATTTAAACCTGAAAATATACATCTGAGTATTCTCATCACATCTGAGAAAATCCTAATTACGCCAGCATGTAAACTTATTTTACGTCGAAAAATACTCAATATAATTATCGGATAATCACATATCACTCATACCCTCATATATATAACCAAAAACATATCAGCAGAAAAATAAACACCATTGTCATACAGTGACTTCACGGAGATTCCTCCCAAAAAAGGAGATATTAGATGAGCCTATCTAATGCCAGGCAGGCAACAACCCTCACCAGTAATCGTTGGCGAAAATCAGATACTATTTGGATGTTGAGTTTATATGGCACCGCAATTGGCGCGGGGGTGCTGTTTTTACCGATCAATGCCGGTATTGGCGGCCTGATACCGTTGATCCTCATGACCTTGATTGCCTTTCCAATGACGTTTTACGCCCACCGTGGCTTGACCCGTTTTGTTCTCTCTGGCAGTACCCCCGAATCCAACATCACCGACGTAGTAAAGGAACATTTTGGACCACGTTCCGGCAAAATCATCGCCCTGCTCTACTTCTTCGCCATTTACCCGATTCTGCTGATGTATAGCGTGGCGATCACCAACACGGTGCAAAGCCTGATGATCAATCAACTGGGGATCACGCCACCGCCACGCGCATTGCTGGCGCTGCTGCTGATCCTCGCCATGATGACCATCGTTCAGTTCGGGCAGAACATCATGGTCAGGGCGATGAGCATCCTGGTTTACCCGTTTGTTTTTTCGCTGCTGCTGATGGCGTTGTACCTGATCCCGCACTGGAACGGCGCAGCCCTTGAAACTCTGTCATTCGACGTTTCCGGTAGCGGCATTCTTACGTCGCTGTGGCTGGCGATTCCGGTGATGGTGTTTTCGTTTAATCACTCCCCCATTATTTCGTCATTTGCGGTGGCGAAGCGTGCCGAGTATGGCGCTGACGCGGACCCGAAATGCTCACGCATCCTCGCCTGTGCCCACATCATGATGGTGGCCACGGTGATGTTCTTTGTCTTCAGCTGCGTACTGAGCTTGCAGCCGGAACATCTGGCTGAAGCCAAAGCGCAAAATATCTCCATCCTCTCCTACCTGGCGAACCATTTTTCTCTGCCCTTTGTCGTCTGGATGGGACCGATTATTGCGATCGTTGCCATCACCAAATCCTTCTTTGGTCATTACATGGGAGCGGCAGAAGGCTTCAACGCCCTGCTCAATATCAAGCCCAAAACGGAAGACAAACGTGGATTTGGCTGGGTAACACCGCTGTTTATGCTGGGCACCACCTGGGCTGTCGCCACGCTGAATCCGAGCATCCTTGGCATGATTGAAACGCTGGGCGGACCGGTGATTGCCATGCTGCTATTCCTGATGCCGATGTATGCCATCCGTAAAGTGCCCGCTATGCACAAGTATCGCGGTGCGCTGAGCAATGTTTTTGTCACGGTTATCGGTCTTATCGCCCTGACAGGCATCTGTTTTTCACTGCTGGCATAACCGTCGGCCACCCGTTTTCTAAAGGTAATACCATGATCTCGATTCTGGATATGTTCAAAGTTGGCATCGGCCCGTCCAGCTCTCACACCATCGGGCCAATGGCGGCTGCAAAACGTTTTGTTATGCAGCTTAAACAGGCGCAACAACTGGAGCAGGTGACAGGGATCGATGTCCATCTCTATGGCTCGCTGTCACTGACGGGCAAAGGACATCAAACCGATAACGCCGTGATGCTGGGGCTGGCGGGATTCTCGCCAGCCGATGTCGACATCGATGCTATCCCGGTATTTCTTGCCGTTATTGAGAACAAAAAAGAACTCCCGCTGGCAGGTACGCTGCACAGCGTCCCGTTTACCGCCCAGGACAACATCTATTTTCATGACGAATCGCTGCCTTTACATGAAAACGGCCTGCGCATGTGCGCCTGGCATGACAAGGATGTCATCGCGGAAAAAACCTATTTCTCCATCGGGGGCGGATTTGTCGCTGAAGAAGCGGAGCTGCAACAACCTCAGTCCGAGGTGAAATATATTCCCTTCCCGTACACCAGCGCAGCTGCCCTGCTGGAAATCTGCCAAAACCAGCAGCTGAGCATCGCTGAGGTGATGATGCAGAACGAGCTGGCGTTGCACCACGCAACCACGCTGGACGCCCATCTGCGTAACATCTGGTCAGTCGCTCAGCAGGGTATCGCGCGTGGTCTGGTACAGGATGGCATTCTGCCTGGTCGTTTCCGGGTACCACGGCGCGCACCTGCCCTGCACCGGCTGCTGCAAAACACAGACAGCCAGACTAACGATCCCCTGTTGACGCTCGACTGGCTTAACCTGTTCGCGCTGGCCGTCAGTGAAGAGAATGCGGCGGGTGGCCGGGTAGTTACCGCGCCCACCAATGGTGCCTGCGGCATTCTTCCTGCGGTACTCACCTGGTACGATAGATTTGTCAGTCCGGTTGATGACAACGTACTAACGACCTGGTATCTCACCGCCAGCGCCATAGGTTCGCTATATAAGATGAACGCCTCCATTTCTGGCGCAGAGGTGGGATGTCAGGGTGAAGTGGGTGTGGCCTGCTCGATGGCAGCCGCTGCGCTGGCGGCCCTGTGGGACGGCACGCCGGAGCAGGTGTGCATCGCGGCAGAAATCGGCATGGAGCACAACCTGGGGCTGACCTGCGATCCGCTCGGCGGTCAGGTTCAGGTGCCCTGCATTGAGCGCAATGCGATTGCTGCTGTTAAAGCGGTGAACGCGGCCAGAATGGCGTTACGCCGCACGTCTGAACCCCGCGTCAGCCTCGACAAAGTGATAGCCGCCATGTACCAGACCGGCAAAGATATGCACGCCAACTATCGTGAAACGTCGCAAGGCGGGCTGGCGGTGGCGGTGGAAGTCAGGGAAGCGAATACGACGCTGGATCGCTGGTGGTAAGGATCCGACAGATATCACGCGAAAACCGCGCCGCTTCAGATTGTCACGGCGCGGTTTTTTTATCTTAGCTCGTCAGGTAAGCCATCGTAATCGAGTAGCTGCTTGTTCCCATCCATCACCTGCATCTTTTCAGCCGCCTGATAGCAATCGCTTAACGGTGAAGCACAACGTCTGCCGTCCGCATGACGCGCACCCAGCCAGTCGCTGATTAGCCAGTAATTATTACTGGTGGAATAAGGAGCCGGGAAAACCGTTCCGCGCATTTTCGCTGCCAGTACTTTGCTGCTGTACCAGATAAACAAGGGAATGTCGTAGGCTTCTTTCGCCGGATTGCTGATGCCGTGATGATAGTAGCCCTGATATTTCTGCGGATCGCGAATCAGCCCATGATCGGAAAAATAGATCACCGAAGAACGACTGTCAGAAAGCAAAGAAAAGACCCGGCCCAGCTGCTTATCGGTATAGGCAATTGAATTGTAATAACAGTTGTCATTCACATCCTGGGTAAAACGGATAGCTTCCGCTTGCGGGAAGCGACCGCAACTCGGCTCGTGGCTGCCATAGAAATGAAGAACGATCAGCTTTTTGCCGGGTTGTTGGATCACCGGGGCCAGTTCATCCACCAGGCTGCCATCAAAGCCAATGGTGTCATTCCATTTACTACGGTTAGCACGCTTCGCCATCGCGGTAATCAGGCTATTACTCTGCCCCACACTTCCCTGATTGCTGAACCAGTAGGTGTCCATCGACAAACTGTTGGCTAATGCGATGACATTGTCAGCATAGGCAGCGACAGGCACCTTTTCACCCAGATTGACTTTTGCCAGTGAAGCGGGAACCGAAAGGATTGTCACCGGCGCGGGTGAGATGGCATGGGTAAACAGCAGCAGGTTGTTTTTCTGCGCGTCGGTATAGGGCGTGGTGGCGTGGGCGGAACCATACAACTCAAGGTCCTTCCTGCGTGCCGACTCACCAATCACCACCACATAATTATCAATCCCCGTATCCTGCCGCGTGTAGTTAAAGTCATTCTTCGCGCGGGTAACGATATCCACCATTTTTGCTTCTTCAAGGGCACGAACAATTGGCGCGAAGTTATAAAAAGGGGTATTGACCAGGAATCTCTCGGTAACAATAAAATCTTCCGACCGGGTTTTACCTGATATGAAATACAGCAGAACCGTAATGACGGAATAGATAATCAGGATCGCACCTGAGCGAACAAGTACCCGCTCTGAGACTTTTTTCGCGATATAACCCGATAACAGCAGATAAGCCAGAAAGACAACACCAAACCCGATAAGGTATGGATAGTTGTACAAAAGCATATCTATGCTCTCTTTCTGGCTGGTATGAATAAAGGTTTCCGCCATAACCGCCGAAAAGGCAGTGTCAAATTCCGCATAAAAATAAAGCGAAGTAACAACTGACAGAGATAAGGCGAAACATATCGCCAGCGACACTATTACGGTCGATTTTCGCTTTAACAACAGCGCAGAGACCAGAACAATCAATACCGTGGTGGCATAGACCTTTATTATTGTCCCTAATTTTTCGTCAAGAACGAAAACAGCCGGGCAGAACATAATCAGCCCAAGCCAAAACAGACTGGTTTTATTCAACTTATTTACCTGCACTGGAATATTTCACCCTGCCGTTCAGATTTGATTTTTTGCAGCCGCTGGATGGCGAATTTCTTATAAGATCTTTAAGTATGTTGTAACTAGGTGATGATGATTTGTTTAACGTATGTTTAAAAAAGATAAAATCCCCACGAGGCAATGATTGCCCAGAAAATCAAACAACCGAAGAAAACCAGTCGCCAGGGATTGCAACAAAAACGGTTCAATCGCTTTTGAATACACATGTTGTTGAGTCCTTAATTCAGGCTGGATAGATAATTCACTGAAAATGAATATGTTATTTTCTTCTGTCCGACAATCTTATTCAATAAGAACACCGGATACACTTACCAGGAAGTTTCTGCATCCTACCTGACAACACGTCTTAAGTGACTTTATATACAGCTGATATCACAAAAAAATCAGCGTTCAGCGGAACATCTCACTTAGCGAATAGCCGATAATAAAGTTCGCTCCCAATCGATTATCGTCAGATTACGGAACGTTTATTGGTAACGGCAGATGAGATGATGGCGGTGAAATTAATTATCACCTTATCATCCATGACCTGTACAAATTCCCCTTCTCGGAAAACGCATAAATGAATAGGAAAGGAAGAACATATGGACGCCATAACCACGCTTAACCGCCCCCTCGCTACAACTTCTGCTTCGCAGTCAGCCGATATGGCCCGCCAGTCATGGCTAACACGCTCAATCCGAACCATTGGCAATTCTTTCCCGGCGTTTCGCTCGTTGTTACAAACTCCTGACAGTGTGAAAAAAAATGAGATCATCACTTCATTAAACTCAGCAAAGTTGAAAATAAAGCAGGAAGGTCGCATTGCCGGGATAGGTGAACATTTATCAAGCCTGAATAAACACCTGAATAAAATATGGAGAAAAAATGATAAACTGATAAAGCTTCTCGACAGCGGCAGGAATAACACGGAGGTGATGCGTAAGATCGAACAGAATGATAAAGATGTTAATGAACTTCTGCTGTCTCTGGATGGTTTATATAAATCCCTTGGTGATGAATTCGCTAAGAAAATCAAAAACCGAAAAGCAACCTTACTCTATAAACAACTATTCAGCACATGGATATACAAGGAAAAATCGGATGTTATCATCAATATCCCCCGCTTATCGCCAACCTTTATGGTGCAACTTGAGAAGAGTCAGTGCGACGCGCGTATTCTCCTGGAGATGCAGCGCCTGAATAAAATGGTGATAACGCATTTTATGACCCGCGCTGGATTTTCAGACAGCCGTATTTGCCATCCCCTCCCTGCATCCACCTCTCCTGTTGCCACGTCTGACGTTCAAATGCTAAATACAAAAATGATAGAAGCAACTCGCCATCTTCAGGAAAGAAGGCAGGGGAATTCCCGGGAATTAAAAGCAATTTTACAGCAGTTCAGGGAGAAACTGGAGCAATTATGGCAAAACGTCAGCAATAACAGAAAACTACGGGATAATTATTGCCTTTGCGGCGTAGAGTATGCTCATTTGCAGGAAAGCATTGAGGTGGACAGAATTAAGGTGAGAATACTGCTGAATTCGCTGAATATGTTGTACAGCGAATGTAAAAAGGAAGTTGACGTTAAACAGGCAGGCGCCTGCGAGCCACCGGTTACAGTAAATCCTTTAGTACGCCAACGAATTCATGTGATTGACAGCACAACGGATATTGAGGTCATCTGTGCAAGACCCTATTTTTTCCAGCAATTACGGAGCCTTGGTTTGAGTGATGATGTTATAAATATTTTTATAACGCTGAATAATGCACTGGAGAAGCACTATAAAGTAGACTTGCTGAAAACCATGGTCAGCAATCACAACTAATGCAATAAAAAAGAAACCGGTCCCGTCCGGTTTCTTTCAATGTTTCCAGGATATCTCGCCACGGATTTTTCTTTTCATCTGAAGAATATTCTTATCCCCACGGCTATAATGTAATGAGAATATTTGATCTTCGCGTCCGACGAGGAATTAACATGTTTATATCCAGAATGATGATGCTGATGGCTCTTTGTTCGCCTGTTGGCGTTTTTGCTGCCCAGCCCTGTAAAGCCCAGTTCAGCAATTTTGTGGTTGATCGCGAACCCCACGGCTACCCCATCAACAAAGCCACCCTTCGCGTGGTGAGCGCCGCGTCCTGTAGCAGCAAAAGCGACAAAAACGGGAATCTTGCCATTCGTATCGGCAACACGGTGATTGATGTCTATGACCAGGTTACACATCAGCACAGTGCCGCACGCAGCACGACCTTCATCAACGTTAATCGTGCGGAGAAGCGTGCTGAGCTGTTAAACAATTATCTGACGATGAACATTGAGGTGCCGGCCGAGATCAAAGGCAAGCGCATCACGATCAAACTGACGCAACCACCCAAATCGTTATTTGGTCCCAGCGCCCCGCCTGACTATATTCTGCGCATCGGCTCTGAAATCACTATAAATGTGGCTGGTTACTAAAACAACGAAATATTTCTGGCGTAACTTTGCGGATCGTAAAGGATAATTTTATTTTAATCAGACCGAGTTCAGAAATTATGAAATGTGAAAACAAGAGTTAGGCATGATATTTCTGATCTGATGATTGCTTTTTAACGCTGACGTGGCAAATTTGTACAGGCAGCTCAGTATCTCAACACCTTCCTCTGAACCAGAATACAGAAGATACAAGCTGTGCCTCGACCAGGGTCTTGGGGTTGGCCGAATAATTGGCCAACCTTTTTTTTTATGTTTTCGTCCTTTTTTATTACAACACCTCGTAAAGAATATTCTTGTTCATCTCGACAAAAATTCTTAGTAGTCATGCCTTTTTTCCGTCAGCGATCATCGCCAGAATGGCCGCATTAAAAATACAACGTCAGGCAAAGAATAATATCTGGAAGCACGGTTATGAATTCTCTCGTTACTGGTCGCAGACGCGTAACAACACGCACACTCCCCGGCTCGATTTTGCTGGCATGGTGCTGCGTGGTCGCCCCCTCTGCGTACGCGGACAATGAGAGAATGATAGCCTTTGCCCATGATAAGGCAGGTATGGTCGCCTCTGTAAACCCTACTCTACGTCAGCCCGTCGTTATCAACGATGCAACGGGCAGAGAGGACCATGAAACCAGCCTGTGGCATCAGAGGAACGCCAGCCTCACCGTTGGGTTATCCCCGGATATCCCTGCACACCGGGGAAATAGCGACAGGGAATCTGTGTCCGAACACCGACGGACATGGTGGTTATCCGGAAATTATCATTTCTAAAATGGATTATCGTGGTGAATACCCATATGGGTATTTTGCGTAATCCCTCACGCTTGTTTTTAGTTAGTGAGTGCCCATTGGGAATCGGTTTCCCCGCCCTTCAGAATGACTATTCTGAAGGGCTTTTTTTTGCCACCTGATATTATTAAGAATAAGGGGGTCAGGTTAAAGATTATTCTCTGCAACACCAGGCCATCACTGTTATTATCCCGACAAAACAAACACAATAATTACATAAAAAAAGAAAAGCCCTCCATTACCAGCCAGTTAAGCCAACATTGTTTTTAATAAGTTGTTAATTCCCGCAACAGACAGGGCGCTGCCTTTACTTCAGCCTATTGATTTCCATCAATGGGAAATTATCATACCGCCCATAAATTCGGAGAAAAGAAGAACCCTCTGATCCCATTATTAAATAACAAAGCCTGTCACCCGGATATTTACGCCGCCGGGGAATCATGTCATGGCATTTTTCAGCCATACGCATGATGGGCAAGTCACTCACTAACGAGAATTATCCAATCATGAAAACACAGACGAAAAAGTCGCTGTTTGCCGGCTTGCTCACCTTAATGTGCTCCCCGCTGCTGCACGCGAGCGGCGTCGTGCCAGAAACCTCGGTCGTTATTATCAATGAGGCCGAGCGTGGCGGCAGTATCAACGTGAAAAATACCGATGACACCCCGGTGCTGCTGTACAGCAAAGTGACCAATCTGGCCGACGACCCGATCAGCCAGGTGGTGGCTACCCAGCCGGTGGCCCGCCTGGAACCCGGTCAGACACAGCGCGTGCGTTTTATCCTGACCAGCAAAGACAAACTGGACCGTGAGCACCTGAAGCGCGTCTCGTTTGAAGGTATTCCGGCCAGTCATGACAGCAGAAATGACCTGTCGCTGGTGATCCGTCAGGATCTGCCGATGCTGATTGTGCCGAAAGAGGGTAAAGCGCGCCCGCAGCCGATCCGCGATCTGATCTGGTCAGCGAAGAATGGCGAGCTGACGGTCACCAACAGCGGCTTGCAGGTCATTCGTCTGGAACAGAACGCCATGCTGATGCCGGGGAAATTACCGATTTCACTGGCAAAAGCCTACGTGCTGCCGGGTGAAACACTGGTCATTGAGGGAGCCTGCGCCGACCATCTGAAACACCAGACTCAGGTGATGGTGACCCCGATCTCCCGCTATGGCAAAGCTGACGATGCGCAGCTGTTCGAGCTTTCACGCTGATAAACCATGAAGCGCTTAGCCATCCGCCTGCTGCTTGGCTTGCTGCCCTGGCAGGCGTGCCTGGCGGAAAACGTCACCTTTGATGCGGATTACCTGCGTATGCTGGGCATCAGCAGCCAGGTCGCCGAGAGCTTTGCCACCGGTAACCGCTTCGCCAGCGGATTAACCCCCGTCGATATCACCCTCAACGACAGCCCGGTGGGCACCCATACTGCGCGTTTCGATGACGCCGGAGAACTCTGCGCCGGGGATGATTTTCTCGCTGCCCTCGGTCTGCGTGCGGATAAAGACGCTGGCTCCGCAACCTGCCCGCGCTTTAGCGATCGCTTTAACCAGGCATCGGTGACGCTCGATCCGGGCGTGCAACAGGTCCATCTGGTGGTACCTGCCGCCAGTCTGGCGCAACCGGGCGCGCGGGCGCAGTCCTGGACGCGTGGAGGCACCGCAGCGATGCTCAATTACCGTCTCTCCAGCCTGCGCAGCGTATCAGGTGCACGACAGAGCTGGGATTACGCCAATCTTGAGGCTGGCATCAACTGGCAAAACTGGGCGGTGCGCCACGCCTCGGCCATCAGCGACGAAAACGGTCAGCTGCGTTATGACCGCAACTGGCTCTATGCCCGTCGCGTGCTGGAACCGCTGGGACAGCAGCTGCAGGTGGGAGAAATCAACCTCGCCACGCCGCTGGTAAGCGGTGGGCCGATCACCGGGATGCAGCTCATCCCCTGGTCGCCATTACAACCGACGCACAGTGACAGCGCGATTGACGGCTACGCCAGCAGCAATCCCTCACGCGTCGAGGTGTTCCAGTCCGGGAAACTGATTTACGCCACGCGGGTGCCTGCCGGTCCCTTCAGCCTGACTGACGTGCCATTGCTTAACCGTACCAGCGATATCCAGCTGCGCGTCACCGGCAGTGACGGCAGCCAGCGGGAGTCGCGTCTGACACCGGCCGATTATCTCAACCGGCAGTCAGCGCCCAGCGGCTGGCAGTTCGCTTTCGGCCAGATGCGCTCGGCGCCACAGCAGCCGTGGCTGGTCTCTGGCAGCCGGGCGTTCACGCTGAACCGGCAGACCACGCTGGCGCTGGCAGCGCTTGCCACGCCGCGTTATGGCAACGCGGCGCTGGGGATCAACCTGACACCGTGGCAATCCGTGCAACTTAACAGCCAGCTGGCGAGCAGCCTCGCGGCCGATAAAACGGCGGGTAGCCAGAGCCAGACGCAGGCCAACTGGCAGCTCCCGGCCGGTGTGGCGCTCTCATCCGGCTACAGCCTGAGCAGTGCCGGATACCACGGGGTGGCTGAGCAGCCGGTCCGCCAGCGACGGGAGGTGATCAGCGAAGGCGTGAGCTGGCAACACCCGCTGACGGGCGCCCTGAGCACGCGGCTCAGCCAGTCGCATGAGGGGCCGTGCCGCGCGCATTCCCTGAACCTCAGCTGGCAGCGGCAGATTGCTGAGGCCAGCGTGACCATGAGCTGGCAGGACGATCATCGTACGTCCCCTCTCCATCACGCTGACCACAACGAACAGAGCCTGTGGCTGAACCTGTCGCTGCCGCTGGCGGGCCATACGCTGAGCGGATTTTACCGTCAGGATCGTGAGAGTCATCAGCAGGGCGTCAGCGCCGCGGGCGATCTCGCGCCACAGACCCGCTACAGCCTGACCGTTGAACACGATCGCGACAGCCAAAGCCGGATGAGCGGCGATATGCAGAGCAATCTGCATCTGACTTCCGCCACGCTTGGCGCCAGCAGCGACGGACATCTCTCTGGCTCGCTGTCCGGCGCCGTGGTCGCGCATCAGAACGGCGTGACCTTCTCCCCCTATCCGGTGGGCGAAACTTTTGCGGTTGCCCGACTGGAACCGGCGGTGAGCGGTATTCAGATCGACACCCCTGCCGGGCCGGTCTGGAGCGATCGCTGGGGCCAGGCGGTGATTGCCGAGACCGGCAGTTATCAGCCGGGTGTGGTGGAACTGAACACCGAAACCCTGCCGCACAACATCGATGTCGATAACGGCACGCGGCAGATGAACTACGGATTTGCCACCGTGGCGCAGCTGCGCTTCAGGATGATCAATAACCGTGGCGCGTTGATGCACGTTTTACTGGCGGATGGTCGCCCGCTGCCTAAAGGCAGCGCGGTGCTCACGCCGTCTGGACGCTTTATCACCACCGCGGTGGATGAAGGCACGGTGTACGTGCCGAATGTGGAAGACACGCCGCAACTTAATGCGCACTGGGATGCCGGTGCCGCGCGGCAATGCCGGATGCACTGGTCTCTGCCCGCAGAACAGAACGCTGCGCTGCCCTTTGAGACCGTGACGGCCACCTGCCTGTGATGCAGGAAATTTTACTAACCAATCTGAGGAAACTATGAAAAAACGCGTTACCGTGCTGGCACTGCTGCTGGCCGCAACTGGCATACAATCAGCCATCAGCGCCACCACGGCACAACTGAATATCAGCGGCACCATCGAACCCGCTGCCTGTGGGGTGGTGGTCAGCAAACATGCCGATTTTGGCACCCTGAAACGGGCGGATGTCACCGCCAGCAATGGGCTGATTACCCTGAAGCCGACCACCGCAGCCTTCACCATCGACTGTGACGGCAACGCCAGCACCGGTATCACCCTGAAGGCCAACAGCAGCGGTCTCAGCTCTGCGCCGGTGAACGGTGCCAGCGCCGCCCAGATGGGGGGACTGAAAGCCGGTAGCACGGCGGTAGGCAGCTATACCCTGGCGCTGAACAACGTTAAAGCCGACGGCAAAGACAACAGCGTACTGGCGCGTGGCAGCTTCGCTACCGCCTTCACGCAGTTACAGCCCACCACGCCGCTCACACTGGACGATTCCCAGACGCTGAGCTGGGGTACCAGCGCCACCACGGCAACGGCGGCAAGGACCGTTGAAGGGACGTTGCAGGTCAATGCTGTGCTGGACGAAAGCACCCTGCAAAACAAAGAAAAAACCACCTTCACCGGAACCACGGTGTTGACCCTGGTTTATAACTAATCAGGCGTTCCCGGCGGCCAGGCTGCCGGGTGCCTCTGTCAGGAATCCCTATGCGCCGCCTGTTTTTCGCTTTGCTGCTATTGACTCCCCTCAGCCAGGCTTACGCCAGTTGTGATATCGCCATCCAGTCAGCCGCCAGCCTGGAGAACCAGAAATGGAAAAAAGCCACGCTGATACAAGGCAGTGCGGCGGTCATTCCCTTATGGAGCGGAAGCAAAACCCTCAACCTGACGCTGAAATGTACCCAGGGTGAACGCCCCGGCCTGCGTTTCATCGCCGCCACGCCCATGACGCAAAGCAGCAACGGCGTCGCCGCCAAAAATCTTGGCGCGCTCACCACGCCGGGACGCAGCCAGCCATTAGGGGCGTTTCGAATGACATTGCAGGGGCAAGGCAAAGGTGACGGTAACTGGGAGGTGGGAGTGGCAAAACGGACCTGGGATAACAGCGGCTGGACCGGCCCTTCGAGCGCCCCGGTAGCGCTGGTGTTAAGCCAGCCCGGCAGCCAGGATGACGTCGCGCTGACGGAAAATCATACTTATAACACCCCGAAGTCCACCACTGCCCTGCTGGCAATTGAGGCGTGGTTTGAGCGCACAGCCATCGCGAATCTCTCCGGTCCGACGCCGGTCAGTGGCAGGGTAACGGTTCAGCTGACCTATTTGTGAGGGTGAGAGCAACGATGAGCCAAAGGGGAATGGATTTGTCAGCGCCCGGCGAAACATGAAATCTACGGTTGTGAGCATGACAAAAGCAGCAAAGCGCAGTCCGGCAACGGGCTACGCTTGTTTGCATCAGGTGACGAGCAACCGGGAGGTGAAAAAGGTTATCCGTTATTTTTCATTTTGCTTTACCAGCAATGCGCGCAATATTTCATCGATATCGGCTGGCGGTTTTTCCCGCGGTTTCGTCCATGTTTTTTGTTCAATTAACGCATTTCCTATATGGTGTTTTGCTTCTTTTACTCCGGAATACGATCTCTCCAGACCGAAATCAGCCTTAAGCTCTTTTGCCAGCCGCTTTACCAGCTGTTTATTTACGGGATCTTTCAATTGATCAGCCATCGCCAGAAACTCTGCCTCGCTGATATTCCTTTTATGACGCTTTGTTTCCGGGCCGGTAAATTTCTTTAAGGATCGGCTAAACAGGACAATATTGGGATCGTTCTTTATTCCTTCACCAATCACTTTCGCGGCTTCGACAGGATTGCCAAGCAGCAAAACGGCATCAATCAGATCATTCATTCCGGTTAAAATAAAAGCATTATCCTGATTCTCTGAGGAAATCGTCTGTTTTTCTGCCGGGGGCATATGACGTGCAGCTAGCCGGTCATCATTATTTTGAAGTGCACCGTTAGCCGCTCCTCCTTTGTAATAAGAGAGCGAAACCAGAACCGCCCCTAAAAAAAACACACTTGCTCCCACCTTCGCTACCATCTTAATGGAGGAAAAATGTTCTGAACAATTAAAAGCAGCCTTGATTTTTTGTGTTAAAGCCTTTGGTTCCACATCCTCTGTGGTTTTATCATAAACCGAAAAATAGAGACATCTTGAATTATCAACCTTATACTCCATAACCTTCCTCCTGTTTTATAATAACTATATACCGCAAATAAGGGTTCGATGAAATTCCTTACCTTTTATTGACCAGTGTCAAAAATGACAAAGGCTAAACTGGCCGATTTAACGCCCAACTCCGGATGGAGAATGGCGTTTTCTGGCAATAAGATTTTTGAGAGGGCCGATCATCCGCCATACCTGAAAGGGTTATCTGGCAGGCGCAATTTGGGTCCGCGCGTCCGTTCTTCTGCCGTTGGCGTGGGTTTTACGACGCTAAAACAGGGTAACTTGCCAGAATATCCATCGCGCAGCATCTCTTTAAACTTATCCAGACAAAAATGCAGTCCTCGCTGGAAGCCGAAATCCAGCATAAATCGTCGGTTATCCCTTTTATGTAATCTCGGCACGGCTTTTTTCAGGCTTTCCGCGCTGCCATCAAATAATACAAAGAACTCAGGGAAGCCTTTATCATTAGTTAATTTATCCACCCTCTCTTTGAACCATTGGATCTGCGACTGCTCGTATCTATGCTGAATCTCATCAAGATTATGCTGCAAAGTTGTTGCTGTGCGGCTCACCGGTGTCGCATTGCCGTTAAAATCCCGCTCTTTCCAGTCAATAGCGTTTCCAGCGTGGGTCGCCAGTAATTTTCTTCCTGAGCTGCCCTTTGATAATAAATAACGCCCACTCACAATCCCGCCCATAATAAGCCCGGCAGCGGAGACAAATAGCACTGCGCGCTTAAAATAGCCCAGCGTCGTGGGTCGGATGCTGACGCCTTGTTTATTGGATGTTATCTCGCCAGAACGACAGTCATTACCAATAAGGATTTTTCGTTCTGTCGGGTAAGATTGTTCTCTGAAACAGGCGCAGCCGGATGTATTTATTAAAGTGACAGCTTCCATGATTTATTACCTCCTGACCGTTTTTATTATCTTTAGCCATCATTCTCCCTGCCGCCAGGCATTTTCTAATGTTGTTGACTTACATCAATAAAAACAGTTCAGGATGTACACATCACCTGCCATACATCTGGTCAGATTGGTTCATATCAAGACCGCTCACCGCCTGTATTGACAGGACGGCAATTTGGGCAGAATCCTCTTTTTGTTGCTCAGCGTCTTCCCGCCTACTTATCAGACGCCGTGCGGAGTTTGACCTGATTAACTCGGGAAGAGTGTTCTGCTAGCGGCAACATAATAATCCGGGGAAGATTCACCTGGGTGACAGGCGATGTAACCAGATTCACCATTCATAATAAAACCCTGAAATCAGGCAGGTGAATATTGAAAAAGATGAAATCGGATGACTACTATGTCCATTCACAAGCAAGACAGTTATCACCTCCTGCCGGAATCTGGTCAGTTTACTATTAAATTCAGAAGGTCGTCTGAATTGATACCATTAAATCAGTCAGATAATTTATCGATTTTATTTTTCAATATATAAGGAGAATAATCCGGAAAACCCTGAGCGGGTTTCATTTCTGTCTTAAATATAGTCAAAAACCATCAGACTTTATTCACGTTAATCACTCTATCCACGCGTAGTTATTAAACAAAAGGATAAATAACATGCCTGATAGCATCCAAAGGAACTCTCCACCGCAAACTACATCTCTCACCCAATCGGTTCCAGCACCAAACAGAACCGTACCCGTAACGCAAGTCGTCTCAACTCAACAGATTCCGGTTTCCTTACCGACAATTGCATCAGCATCGACCTCGCAGACATTTTCCATGGCGGGATTCCGTTCACATATACCCGGTCCGGTATCATCAGTACCCCCTTTTCCTGGTTCACCTGTTCCACCCAGGCAGATGCTAAGTGCTACTTTTCCACAACCCAGCTTGCGACAAAGTAGTTCTAACTTTGCTTCATTACGCGATGTAAGTGATCAGCAACTGGCCACGTCCCGATCAGCCGATAACCCAACCCTTAGCCATCAGTCTGTGAAACCAAAAGGAGCCGTAACGAAGGTGGTACCAAAAGCCTTCCCCAAACCTGTCGTTCAGCATACAGAGAATAAGCCTCACGCAGAAAACGCAACGACCTTTTCCCACAATGCCTATGAAATTCCGCAGGACTTGCGCGAAACCACCATGAAAATCGCGCACGCTTATCGCGGTTTAGATAAAAACTACGGTTCCTGGGATGAAGATGAACAACAGGCCAAAAAAATATTTTACGCTACGGTGGAAAACCTGGTCAAAGATGCCAAAGCCAACTATCCCACATTAACGCCAGACACCAAAAAATTATTACTGCCCACACCAAAGGAGAGCGACACGCCGCAGGATACCATCGAAACTATTTTTCAGAGAACAGATGGTATTGTTCTTGGTGGTAATAATCGAAGTGATGCAAGGAGCCGCTTCCTGGTCGATAATCTGTCATTTCTTCAGCAACAGAACGTCAAAACGATATATATCAGCTCGCTGGAATCTGATTTTTTCCAGCATGACCTGGATATATTTTTCTCGTCTGACGATCTTGCTCTTTCCAAAGATCTGGAAAGAAAGCTCAATAACATTAATGCGCCAAATACCGCGCCAGAGCATTCATTTACAGAACTGGTAAAAGAAGCCAGACACTACGGCATCAGAGTCGTCGCGATTGACTCATTAGCAACCTTCTACATGCATAGACTTCGGTTAACCGCTGAAGACACAGCGCTGACCAGCAAATATTACAGTCAGAAGGTCATTAGTGATTATCAGGAAAAGGATGGGGGTAAATGGCTTGCCCTGGTCGACGATGCAGCGTTTTTCTCAAGCTACAACAGGCCAGGTCTCGCTCTTGCAACCGGGGCGATGGCTATCAGAGTTAATGAGTCCTCAGACACGTCCATGACCCTCACCCAGGATAACTGGGGATATGCGCACGTCATTGAGCAAAGACCGGGCTATATTCAGTCGGATATGCTGTTAAGTTTGCCGGTTAAATCGCCGGACACAGTAACCTGCAAAATGACCACCGCCTTGCAGCCGCGTGAAGTTATATACGATATTGAAAAATTGAGATTGATACATAAGTCAGATGCCGGTCTGATTCACATCACAAAAATTCAAACCAATAATGAGGGTAAATTCTATGTTGATTCTGCTTTATTAACAAAAATCAGCGATAGAAAATTTGACACCGTGTCACATTTGATAAAAAGCTTAAAAGAGGAGGGGCTGGCCTTTATACCGACTAAAGGGGTGAAATTTAGCGCTTCCCACCCTATCACCTTTCTGCATCCCGATGGCAGCCGATCGCTCAAGGCTCGCAGCACAAATACGTAACCTATCGGTGCTCTCCTGAGTATTGCAGTTACCTGCAATACTCAGGACGCCGCTGATTTTATTCCATGAACTCTGATGCATAAAACATCTCCGCCAGCTTCTGGCTGTTAACACTCATCCACCATCATAAACATCGTGTTAAAAAACTTTCTCACTCTTTGCCATCCTGATAAAAACAATATCAACTTATTATCAGAGAAAAATATTCAAACTTTTGCGAGAAGCGGATTAATATGTTAGCTAATCAGGACGTTCTGACTCAGGTAGAGGGTGTCGTTAACAGATAAAATACCCTCAAAATAGATTTATAACGGGGGGATTAGTATGGATATTTCCAGGTTTCCGGTTGACAAAAATAGCCTAAGGCAACCTTCCAATATTGCTCCACAACGGTTCATAACGCCAGCTTCTGTTCAGCAAATACAAAATAGAGACTTACCCTTGCTGTCCTTATCCCGGCAGAATAATCAAAATCCAATACCTACACAATTTACCCCGTTATCTTATGCACCAGGCGCGTTTGCTGCATACAGTCGCACTTACGATTCACGCTATCTCAGTGCCATGCCCTCACAGCAATCGGCGTCAACGCAATCCCCAGGCTATGATTCTTCAGTATCACTGCAAGGGAAAAAACAGATGATGGCAGGCGTTAATTTACATCCGGCAGGGCCACAAGCCAGTGGCCCTGTCGGCAATAAAAAAAAGGAATCCAGTGGAGTAAGATTTGTTCCGGGTTCGAAGAGGGGACGACCACCAAAACAGACATTCCAGGCAACACGAAATGTTCCGCACAGCTATATGGGTCCTGAATGGAAAACATTATGTGAAGCGATGGAGGAAACAAAAAAAGCTCCATACAATCATGCCGTTATAATATCATCAATCCAAACAGGAAGAATCAAACAAGATTTTACCTCGCGACAAATCGACGAAGAGATAGAACGTATCGCTGCTGAAATGAAGGACAGCAGGATCACCGTCGACACCCTTTCAGAACCGGCCGTGGTGTATATCCATGGATACCGTCCAGGCCGAACAACCGTTATCAATAGAGCAACGGCAGCAGCAACAGTAATAAACGCAGACAGGTCGATAATTTCGTCCTTATCGCCGTCTACCCAGCAAAGAATACTTGCCTGTTCCCCGACGGCTAACTCAAAGCGACGCGTCAGCAACGAATCGTTATTAGCACCCCCCAACAAGGCACAGTGTCAGGCGCCAGATAGCGATACGCAACGGTTTATCAAAAAACTGAACGACGACATTGCCGGATTTAATACATGGCTGGCAACGCATATTAATCAATCTATGATAAACGAGTCTGAAATTAACAAAAAAACACCGTAAGGACAGGCGCGGTGATCAGATCAGACTTAATATATTAAAATAGCAGGGAGCAATATCATGAGTGATTTTAGTTACATCAATTCTACTACGCTGAACCTCACATCCAGGACGGCCCCTCAAATATCTTCCATGCAACGTATGAGCGTCATCTCAGATGTCACAAATTGCCCCGCTATTTTTCCCTGTTCCGGCTCCTCGTCTTTGCCATCGTTACGACCGGTTTATCCAATTCTGAACAGCGCGTCTCAACCCAGCTCCTCCGTGGCCGGAATCCTCCGCTCGCCCAAATTATCACCTTATCAATCGGCTACCGCTCCTTATCTGTCCAATCCGCATCAGCTTGCGTTAGCGGGTCGCGAGCAGATCGCCAGCCAGACGCCCGCATTCTCTCTACGGACGGCGCAATTTTCAGGACTAAACAACATCCAGCACCACGATGTAAAAGAGAAAGCTACCGGGGAATTCTCGCCAACGCAGGAATTGCATGACTTTTACAGTAGCGCGAAATGGCTGGCAGACTGTAAAAAAATAGATAATTACTGCAATTGTAAAAACAAAAAACAGCCACGCTTACCTTTTACTCATGCTGTGGTAAGAGCAGCGCAGTCCCACCAAATTCTTGCCAGGAAGGTAGTCACAAAAAAAGACGCCAGAATAATGACTGCCAACTTAATATTTATGGCGGAAGCCATGTCGCACCGCGAGGTATCGCTACAGGGTTTATTCACTTCCGCCAAAGCACTGGTCGCTAAATATATTCCCGTGCAAGCGGATGATTTGACGATGCCAGACTGTCCATTAACAGAAACTTTACCCACTAAAGTCTCTGGTCGTGTTTCTTTTGTCCGCGACAAGCTGAACCGGAAGGCAAATATTGAAGAAGCAATGAACGTGATTTTTAGTTTTTCCCATAATGATCTGGTAGAAACGCTGGTGGTGCTTAATTATATTAACAGCAACAAAACAGCCCATTCTGAACAGGATATCTTCGACAAACTGTCGAAGATAACGCCGGATGCTATTCACAGTAAGTTGACGATTCTGGCAACCTACAATCTGATCCAGTTCAATTGCGATGAAAAAAACCATGCGGCGTATAATGTTAACTTAAATACCCAGCTTTTTCTTTCCACTCTGGTAGAAAAACTTAACCGGACAAATGCACCTGCATTTAATTCTCAACTTAAAGCCTGGCTCGATGCTTACTCGGTAGAACATGCGAATGCACCATAACTGACTCGCAGCCTTGTGGTTGCCAATATCGTCAACTGCGAAATACTCATTTATTTCCTGGAGAAAAGGAATGAACAGATTAGACAGTAGTGAAAGAATGATGTCTTTCGACAGTCTGGTGCCCCAGCGTGAAAGCCTGAATAGCAGAACAATGGGTGTTATTGAAACCCAGAATACGGCACTACCCCCTCTTATGTCGTTTCATGCAGATCCTGCTGTCATGGGCGCATCCGCGCAATTTCCCCGGTTTTCTACCTATTCTGGCTCAACGGTACAGCCTCTCTTTGCCAGCAAACCCGCAGCCAGCACCATACCGTTTTTTATTCCTGCTGCGCCTTATCAGGCAAGGAGTTATCCGCCTCGCCTGCATGACTTCAGCATAGCCCATCCGGCATCAAGCTCCGCCCCGTTATCCTCTCTTTCTCAGCGCTCGCAATCGCTACAGGCCGATACATTAAAAACAAGCGCCAAAAAGAAAAGCGTTAAACCTAAATTTACACCAACACCTCAGATGATAGAGCGATATCAGGACCCAACGTGGGTTAAGGAATGTAACGATCGATACGATGCCGTTAAAAGTGAAACGGGGACGAAAAAAAACGATTCTTACACAGATATTGTTATACAAGTTGGTCAATCCAGGAATTATATTAAGCATCAGATTTTTTGCGAAGAGGATAATATCCTTGTTAACCAGGAGCTAAGGGGAATTGTCGCTATTATGTGCCATTATAACGTGCCGAAAAATAAGCTATTATCCTCAGCAAGAAAATATATTCGTGATTTTCATCCCAGCACAGCAAAGTTGAAAAAAAACTCACTTCAGTCATTTGTAGCCAAAAATCAGTCCGGGGGCTTAACTTCGGCTCCTGGCAGCAGCGTGACATTTCCCGCAAAATTCTCAATGAAACAAGCGATCAGGGTTGTCGAGGGTCTGTCCGAACAGCATCGGGCAATGGTGCTTTACGCGCTAAATACGATGAACAACTTCGACAAAGCCTATTCGCTCTGTGAATTATCAGACTCACTCAACATTCGGACAGAAGGAGAAATGGCGCTACTCAATACCACATTAAAGAAGTTATCTGATTGTGGGGTAATAGAATATAACATCCGTTATGGCAATGTATTTTCCTGCCCCTTAAGAAACAAAACATTACCCTTCATTTTTGAAGCACTTAAAAAAGCCCTTATCAATATGCCAGATGAAATCGATCAGACTTACAAAAGTACCTATAGGGAGTTATTGATGCAAATAAGAGAAATGATATAGCAATCCTAAAACCAATGGTTTTGTTTGTCTTCTCATTAAGGTTTTCTAAACCTGACAAATTGCAAAAAGTCACAACTTAAAAAATGAAAATAATAAGATAGCTGGAGAAATATAATGCATAGAATAGTTGCGAATTTAACACCACCATTAGACCTCAGGGTAAATACAACACCCCCTGCCACTACCTCTCAAATGGCGCCAGCCGTGACAACCGTAATCAATAGTTCTGTACGAGCGTTGCCTACGTTTACGGCGCCTCCGGCAGCACCGATTCCACCTCATTTCCCGGCAACTTTTATATCTGCACGGCCATCTGACGCCTTTATGTCTGGCGGAAATATGACGCAGTACCCTATACCATCTTCATCACGATCACCTTATTTGCCCACCAGCCACTATATGGCAGATCGTCAGCAGACGAGTCGCAATGAGGCATATCCACATTTACAAACACCAGGCCAACTCGCCACAACATCATCATCTCATGCGTCTGCCTCTCATTTGCAGCGTGAAGCAATCTGGTTCACGACAGATCGCGGCCAGAGAACGAGGTCCGCAGAGACAGACATTCGGACTTTTCATTCGAGGGGCTACTACGGACATGCGGACTGGCGTGAAAGGTGTAGTCAGCAAAATGTCACTGACAATGAAAATAAAGCGCCTGCCGATAAGGTTTCTTATGCCTACTCAGTAGTGAAACTTCTTCTTGCCGACGGTGCCATTAAATCAGGCTGTAAGTCATCTTATGTAGACTATTTCCTAAACAGCCTTTACTACGCGATGTCTTTCAATGAAGTATCGACGGAGGGTTTAACTGCCGCGGCAAAAATGCTAATCAGCGGTTATAAACCAGGCACTGATACCATAATCACTATTCCGCACCAGCCACAACTACGGATAGCAGCAGCGGTACCGAAACCTGCAACAGCCGTACCGAAGCGAGGAATTTCTTTTGTACCACCAAAACCCGCTTTGCCGCAGGCTTCAGGTTCTGCTTTGCCACAGGCTTCAGGTTTTGCTTTACCGCAAGCTTCAGGTTTTGCTTTACCGCAAGCTTCAGGTTTTGCTTTACCGCAGGCCCCAGATTCTTCTGCCAGCATACCGATTACTGTTGAGCAGCGAATAAATACTCTGGTTGAAACGTACAAAAAATATATTCCGGCGCATTTTTCTACAGTGGTCGTTATTGTTAAAGATATCATGCTTAAAGGGAAATGTAGCGAACAGGATTTTGTCGACGCGTTTAAAAGCACAGACCAGGTGACACGAACCTTTATTCACGATCGGCTAATGGATTTGGCCAAATATGATATGGTTAAATCCTGCAATGCCTCAAGCAAAGGCTTTTCTTTTAAACCTAACAAAAACACGCCTGTTTTATATGATTTATTGATGACTGAGTTTTTTAAAAAAAGCAACACCTGAAACCATCAGACGGGTATACGCTTTGATTGCCATGAACCAAAAATATTTTTCTGACAACGGTTAATAACCTGGCTAATCTCGTCAAATTAATAGCGCGCTGATTTTTCTGGCGCGCTCTTTTTATCAAATCAATGAGAAAAACCACCTCAATAAGTTGAAAGGATAGGATATCATCTATTGCCACCGCTGTTATTTCGTGGAATATTTTGCAGGCGATAAATTTATGTTCTTATTACTAAGCATAGATGGAGAAACAACATGGAAAGGTTGAATACAAATCTTCAGACAACGCGCACTAACACACAGATAAATACCCAATCCGCCCCCACGCCAAGGATGAGCACCATTCCCATCATCCATAATAGCCCTCAGCGTCCTCTGTCCGTTGTACCAACGGCGGCAACATCCGTCTCATTTATCCCGCTGGCCCGGCCCGAATTAATTCGTCGCCCTCCAGGTGAACCGCCCACCACCAGGGCGCTTACTTCCCATACCGTCACATCGCTCTTTGCGCCAGTTGCCTGTCAATCAGTCATTGTCCCACCAGCCACCCGCTTCCTCAGCACCGGAATCGGGCATCCGGAAACAAGCCGGTTCATGATGGAGCCATCCGACAGAACCCTTTATCAATCACTGAATACCCTTGCAAAAAATAAAGCTAAAAACCCTGCAGCCATCAGATATGTCAGAAGACCCCCGTCATTAGTCCATCTGCATGGAATATTCAGTAGCGCTGAATGGCAGAATCAATGCGATCGCCTTCATGCGCTTTATAATGCTAAAGAAGAGACCGGCACCCCCGTCCCCTACGCCAATGCGGTTATCAACAAAATAATGGCAGAGCTTGATATCACACCGTTTAATTACACAGCAAGGAAGGCGCAAAAACTGACTGATGCCATTTTACTGGCTACGGAAATTATGGGGCCACGGCTGGTTTCACATCAGGATATGTACAATTCGGTCAAAGAGATCCTCCCGCGATTCAATCCTGTTCTCTCTGGCGAGGTTGGAATATTTCCCCATCCCCGGCTTGCCTCTGGTGGTTATAGCATACAGACGAAGGCAGAAGGATTACTGATGGATAATGCGATGCACAATATCTTCGAACTTCCCACCGATAATCAGTCAACGCTTCTTGTGGTGTTAGATCATATAAAGGGTGGCGACAGGCGCTATACCTTACAGGAGATATGCGATCTTTTTAAAAACAACCCCGATATTGACATTAGCTTTCTGGACAGAACACTGCATATGTTAGATGACAACAGGGCGGTCGATTATAAACGTTGTGGCGATCAGTTTTTTCTCTCTGCACTGGAAAATAACACCCGAACCTTTGTGGCAGAGATGATAAAGATCATCAGCTTAATACCCGCCCCCGAGGCGTATGCCTCGCTTAAAGCCGAAGCAGAAAAATATCAACAACATGATAAAACGCCTCAGCCCTAGCGTTTCAATGTGGTGGAAACACGCCATTGTTCAATAAATAAATAATTTTTATGGTAAGGGCGTCAGTTATGGCGCCCCTTTCCGTTCTTAATTCTCATGAAGAAATAAAGAAATCATAAACAAATACGGTTGTCATTGTCCCAATTGTTAGCGTTCTGCCCTTCAATACCTTCCGAAAATCGTTGTTTACGACAAATAACGGCAATAGCAAAAAATGAACAGCTGCAATGAGTTTCGGCGGCAGGGGAGATATTTCCTAATCGTCCCGCGAAAATTCGGTAACGAGCAAGGAATCATCAGCTACTCACTCAGAGCAACTTCATGAAAAATTCACGCCAACAAACACAGAAATAACCATAGGCACCCACTTATTATGAACAGAATTAATTCACTAATGAACAAACAAGGCGGTTTCACCTTACTGGAACTGCTGGTCGTTCTGATGATCATCGCTTTGCTGGCCGGCTTCGTCGGTCCGAAGGTGTTCTCCAATGTTGATTCAGCGAAAGAGAAAACGGCTATGCGTCAGATGCGCTCGCTGGCAGATTCTCTCGGCCAATATCGTCTTGATGTCGGTAACTATCCGTCTGAATCCCAGGGTCTGAAAGCCCTGACCGAGAAACCGGCAGGCGCGCAGAACTGGCATGGCCCGTACCTGAGTCAGCAGGTGCCGATGGACCCGTGGGGGAATGCTTATCAGTGGCATAACCCGACGCGTGAGAAAAATTCCATTAATGAAGTCGACATCATGTCCACTGGCAAAGATGGAAAAGCAATCACCTATGGGTTTTGACAATGAAAGGCAAAATCCTCGCTGCATTACTGTTGATCCCCGCCTTTTCCAGTATGGCAACCTGCTGGAAACAGGCTGGCGATCGCTACGGTATCGAACCTGAATTACTTCAGGCCATTGCTATGGTGGAATCCAATATGGATCCCAAAGCCGTCAATAAAAATAACGACGGCACCATCGATGTCGGCCTGATGCAGATTAACAGCCGTCATTTTCAGACGTTACGCAAATTTAGTATTAGTCAAAAAGACCTGATTAATGATCCCTGTCAGAGTGTGATGACTGGCGCATGGATACTCGCGGGTAATATCCGCCAGTTCGGTTATTCCTGGGAAGCCGTCGGCGCTTATAACGCTGGCACGGGAAAAACGCATAAGCATCGCGCCTTACGGCAAAAATATATTAATAAGGTGGCCCCGCAATACGCGCAATTAAAAAAAGGCCCCACAACAAAATCTAAACACTCACTATCATGAAACATTACGACGTAACCACCCTGGAACAGGGTAAACGCGTCACCCTGTCTGTCATGGCTGAATCAGCCGAGAGTGCCACCCAGCGTATTGAATCCGAGGGTGGCATCGTCATCAGGGTGGCCGAACGCCAGACCCGGCGTGACAAACGCTTTCCCCTCAACCTTTTTTTACAGGAGTTGATCGCCCTGCTGGAAGCGGGACTGGTAGTGGTTGAAGCCGTTGAAGCGCTGCGCGAAAGCAGCCGCGAAGGCGAATCCACCCTGGTTCTCGACACGCTGATCAAACGTCTCTACGAGGGCGCTCAGCTCTCGCAGGCGATGGCCAGCCTGCCGGACATTTTTCCGCCGCTGCTGATCAACACCGTGGCATCCTCCGAGCAGACCGGACATTTGCCGGTCGCGCTTGGGCGTTTTCAATATTACGAACAACGCATGGAGGTACTGCGCAAGCGGATTAAAGCCACCCTGCTCTATCCAACCATTGTGATGTCAGCCGGTGGCGCCATCCTTTTTTTTCTGCTGGGTTTCATTATTCCACGCTTCGCCGTGGTGTTTGACGGCATGAAAAACCTTAACAGCAGCGCCCGGTTCATCCTGTGGTGGGGCAAGCTGGTGCAGAACAACGGCATGATGTTGCTGGTCGCGACCGCCTTTGCGGCCACCGCGCTGGTGATGGCGATCCGCAATCCCGCACTGCGCCAGGCCGTGACGCGTCTGATGCTGAAGGTGCCGCAGTTGAAGCAACAGCATCAGCTTTCCGTGCTGGTTCGTTTTTATCGCACCCTCGGCCTGTTGTTACAGGGCGGTATCCCCGCGCCTGATGCGCTGAAGCTTGGCAGTGAAGTGCTGCCGTACAGCCATCGCCCGCGCATTGAACAGGTGATCCGCGACGTCGAAGCGGGCCAGTCGCTCTCCGCCATGCTGGAGAAACAGCAGATGACCACGCCGGTCGCCACCCGCCTGTTACAGGTCGGTGAACGCAGCGGTGAGCTGCCTGCTTTGTGCGAACGCATCGCCGCCTTTTATGACGAGTCGCTGGAACGCGCCATCGAGAAATTCAGCAAAATTTTTGAGCCGGTTCTGATGATGATCGTCGGCGGCATCGTCGGTCTGGTGGTGTTCCTGCTGTATATGCCCATCTTCGAACTGGCTGGAGGATTGCAATAAATGTCTCATTCACACCTTGCCGGATTCTCCATCGATCAACTGGTGCAGCTGCCGGAACCACAGCGCTGCGAGGCACTGGCCGAGCTGCTGAAAAGCTTTCCCCATGCATTGCAGGCCGCCGCCACATCACTCGGTCTGACGCCGCTGTCGCAGGCGCAGTGCGAGATGGCGGAAGACGACTTCAGCCAGATTTCGCTGGCCGAGGCGCTGGTGCAGCGCGCACTGCCGCTGCGGCTGAACGATCAGCTTATGCTGGCGCTGGCTGACCCGTTTTCTCTGCCGCTGCGCCAGTGGGCGCTGCGCTTTCAGGCGCAACCGGTACTGGCCCCGCTGTCGTGGCTGAATAACCGGCTCGATGCACTTGGCAAACAGCAGCGCACGCTGGATCAGCTGGAGCAGCAAAACGAGGAGAGCAGCGAAAGCGGCTGTCTGGAAATTACGCCTGCCGCCATCGCCAGCGAACCCCACGCGGTGATCAAGCTGGTAAACGCCACGCTGTATGACGCGCTGCAAAGCCGCGCCAGCGATATCCATCTCTCGGCGGTGGCCGATGGCCTGATGGTGAAATACCGCATCGATGGCGTGCTGCATAACATTCGCCACTGCGCCGGTCTGCAACATGCCGAGCAGGTGATCTCCAGGATCAAGGTGCTGGGTTGCATGGATATCTCCGAGCGTCGTATCCCGCAGGATGGGCGTTTCAAGGCGCTGATCCAACAGCGGCCGGTGGATTTCCGTGTGTCGATTATGCCGAGTATCTACGGCGAAGACGGCGTGCTGCGTGTGCTGGATAAGTCACACGATCAAAACCTGCGGCTTGAAACCCTCGGCTTTGATGACCACACGCTGCGCGCCATTCGCCAGCTGACTCACCTGCCGCATGGCATGGTGCTGGTCACCGGCCCAACCGGGAGCGGCAAATCCACGTCGCTTTACTCGGCGCTGAGCGAACTGAATAGCGGTGAAAGCAAGATCATCACCATCGAAGACCCGGTGGAATATCAGCTCAACGGCGTATTGCAGATCCCGGTTAACGATAAAAAAGGGCTGACCTTTGCCCGTGGCCTGCGCGCCATTTTGCGTCACGACCCGGACATCATTCTGGTGGGCGAGATCCGTGACGGCGAGACCGCAGGTATCGCGGTGCAGGCGGCGCTCACCGGGCACGTAGTGCTGTCGTCAGTGCACGCCAACGATGTATTCAGCGTGCTGGAACGTTTCCTGTATATGCAGGTGGAACCCGCCAGCCTGATCACCGCGCTCAACGGCGTGGTGGCGCAGCGTCTGGTACGCCAGATCTGCCCCGAATGCGGCGAATCGTCACAGCCGGGCGCCGATGTGCAGCAGGCCTGGCAAAACAGCCCGTTGCAGCATCTGACGCCCAACTGGCGTAAAGGCCGTGGCTGTGAAGCCTGCCGCCACACCGGCTATCGCGGCCGCCTGGCGCTGGCCGAAGTCTTGAATTTTAGCGACAGCATCAAAGAAGCCATGCTGGCCCGCGCGTCGCAGCGCAGGTTGCGCGAGGTGGCGTTGCAGGACGGCTTTGTGCCGCTGCCGACTATCGCGCTGCGCGCTGTGCTGGAAGGAAAAACCACCTGGGAGGAAGTTAACCGTGTTATCGCTCACTAAAACCTGGCAGTGCGATGTCTGGCCTCATGCGCTGCGTCTGCGCCAGGGTACGCAGGTGGTAATGACTTACGATCGCGTCGCCGATGAGTCGCTGGCAGGCGCGCTGACGGCGGTGCTTAGCGCCCGCCCGGCGGCAATGGCCTGGATCGATGCCATTGAGTTTTACCTCGATACCGACGAGCTGGATTTCCTGGTGATCCCCTGGCAACCCGGCATTAAAACCCCGCATGAGCTGCTAAGCCTGGCGCAGCGTGAAGCCACGAAACGCTTTTCGCATCCGCACTGGCAGGTGCGTTTTGAAGACGTGAGCTGGGGCCAGCCGGCGCTGGTCGCCTGCTTACAGCAATCGTGCTGGCAACTGCTGGCGCAGCAGGCGCGTCAGCACCGTCTGCGTTTCCAGGGCGTGATTACCCCTTTTCAGCTGTTGCTGAATCGATACGGCCGCCGCTTGCCGCCTGAAGGCATTTTTGCCGCGATGGGTGAGCAGCGTAGCCGCGTGGCGTGTCGTCAGGATAACCAGTGGCGCGATGTCCATTCGCTCACTCTGCCGCAACAGCAGCAGAGCCAGCAATTGCACATTATCGGTCGTCTGGCGGGCATGCCCGACAGCCCGCGTTATGTCATCAACACCGCTAACTGGCAGCCAGTGGCGGACGTCCGGGAGAGCTTAGCATGACACCTCGTTTTTCCCTGACGCCTCCCTGGGCGCGTTACACGCTGCTGGTGACCGGACTGGTCTGCCTGCCGCTGGCCGGGTTGATTGCGCACGACACCGTGGCGCAACAACGGCTGGCGCTGGAAACCCGACAGGCGCAACAGCAGCTGCAAACACAGCAACAGGCGCTGCGAACCCTGCGTGAAGCCCAGCAGCGGATTTTGCGTCAGCAGCAGAAACAACAAGCCACCGCGCAGGCGCTGGTGATGCTGGAAAACATTGGCAGCGTGTTGCATCCGGGCGTGGCGTTACGCGCTGCGGATGTCAATCCCGGCCGCCACAGCATTCGGCTGGAGGTGAGCGCCAAATCGCTGGCCGCGTTACTGGAGTTCAGCCAGGCATTACAGACGTTACCGGCCAAAGTGGTGCTGGAAAACCATCGTGATGCCGCTGACAAAAGCCCGGAATGGCCGGTGACGGCAGCACTGGATGTGAGTTTTCAGGAGGCATCTGATGAAGCTGCCCGTTAACAGCGATCTGCTGCGCTGGCGGCTGGCGCAGCTGGCGGAACGGACCGGCAAAGTGCCGCTGGCGCTGAGCGCGCTGCCGTTTTGCCTGCTGGCCGTGTGGCTCGGCGTTACCCTGCCGCAGACCACCGGGCAGCAGATACAGCTGGACGCGATCCGTCATCAGCTGCGTGACAGCCTGCCAATGGACCAGCAGCAGCCCGCATTGCAAAGCCAGATCAGCCTGAATGAATACCAGCAGGTGCAGCTGATGTTTGAACAGCTGCAAAAGAACAAGCTCACGGTGGAGTCGAGCCGTTATCAGCTGGAGCAGCAGGGCAATCGCAAGATCCTGCGACTGGATATTCCGCTCAAAGGCGAATACCTGCCGCTGGTGCAGACGCTCGATAACCTGAGCCGCACGCTGCCGCTGCATATCGATCAACTGTCGATCCAGCGCACCACACCCAGCACCAGCCAGCTGAAAATCACGCTGCGTCTGCGTTTGCAGCAGGAGGCGCCATGAAATTGCCACGCTATTTGCAGCTGGCTATCGCGGTGACCGCAGGCCTGGTGGTATGGAGCCAGTTTACCGGGGATGACACGACAGATGACATCACGTTGACGCGTCCGGCGGCGCAGCGCGCCCGCCCGGCAGCCAGCACGCCAGCGGTGGTCACTCCGCCACCGGCGACAAAAGAGTGGGTCAACTTATTCCCCGGCCCGCCAAAGCCGGTGAGTAACGGGCCGGGCAGCACAGCCCCACCGCCGCCGCCTCCTCAGGCGCCGCCATTGCCGTTAAAAGCGATGGGTGCCTGGTGGAGTCATCAGCAACGCGTGGTGATCATCACCGATGGCCAGGAGACCTGGCCGGTATGCGATAGCTGTAACGCCGAGGAGAAGATCTGGATCGGCAGCACGCCGGTCAATGGATGGAGCTTAGTGGAAGTGGCTGATGACCACCTCTTGTTCGAGTGGCAGGCCACTCACACACGCAAACGCCTCGAACTGGGTGATTTGCAGGATAAACCAACACATTAATTAATCATGAAAAAAGCAACACTGACACTCGCTATCTTAACCGCACTGCTGACCGGCTGTGCGCAACACAACACCTCAACCAATGCGGAAGTGGTGAACACTAAATCACCGGAAAGCATGTCCGCGCGCCTGCTGGAAATCGATCGTGAACGCGTCAGCCGCCCGAACGATATCTCGCTGCGGGCAGAGCAGTCGGAGCTGACGAATCAGCTGGTGAATAGCTATATCAGACAGGCTGAAATCGCCGTGCGTAAAAACAATTACGAGCAGGCGGCGGAATACTGGCAAAGCGCGCTGCTGTATCAGCCAGGCAACCTGCGCGCCCAGCAGGGCCTGAGCAAGATCAACGCCTGGCGCGCGGTGGATAAAACCTATCGCGACGCGGTAAAGCAAAGCTCCAAAGATCCTGAGCTGGCGCTGCGTAAAGTGAAGCAGGTGCTGGAAGAAGATCCGAACTGGCCGCAGGCCCGTGCGCTGCGCGACCATCTGCTGCGTGAGATCTCCACCATGAATCAGCCAGCCAAGCGTCTGAGCCGTGAGCTGCAAAAGCCGATCTCCCTGAATTACCGCCAGCATAACCTGGTGGCGATTTTTAACAGCATCAGCCAGATGACCGGTATCAACATCATTTTTGACAAGGATGTCTCCACCAGCGCCACCGCCAGCATGGTGGCCAGAGACACCACGGCAGAAGATGCGATCGACGTGCTGCTGATGTCGAACAATCTGCGTAAAAAGGCGCTGAGCGCCAATACGCTGCTGATCTATCCGGCCACGGCGCAGAAAGAGAAGGTCTATCGTGATGTGATGGTGAAAACCATTTTCCTCGCCTATGCCAAAGCCAAAGAGGTGAACGTTGCGCTGCGCAATATGGTGAAACTGAAAGACGTGCACGTTGATGAACGCACCAACTCCGTCACCATCCGTGGTTCCGAGGAGAGCGTGGATAAGGCGGAACGTCTGCTGGTGACGCTCGATCGCCCGGAAGCCGAAGTCACGCTGGCGGTGGAAGTGCTGGAAGTGAACTCCGATGACGTGCAGAAACTCGGTCTGAACCTGCCGCAGAACATCGGCGTATCGTTCGGTAAGATGTCGGACGCGAAGGCTGCCAGCTCGGGTATCCCGATCAGCGCGCTGAACGCCAGCAATCTGCTGGTGACGGTGGATGGGATGTCGCTGGATATGAAAAAGCTGCTGAGCCACGCCAAAGTGCTGGCAAATCCGCGTATCCGTGTGAAAAACAACAAAAAAGCACTGGTTGATATCGGCCAGAAAATCCCGGTGCTGACCAGCAACGCCAGTTCCGATGGCTTCCTGTCGCAGAAAGTGGAGTACCAGGATGTGGGTATGAAGCTGGAAGTGACGCCGGATATCAGTATGGACGACAACATCTCGATGGATGTGAAGTTCACCCTGAGCAGCCTCGGCACGCCTCAGAGCGGTAAAGATGGCGCGATTTACTACAGCACCAACAGCCGTGAAGCCAATACCGTGCTGAGCAGCAATAACGGCGAAACCCAGATGCTGGCAGGCCTGATCAAACAGGACGACACCGACTCCGATAGCGGCGTGCCCTACCTGAGCAATATCCCTGGGGTGGGCCGTCTGTTTAAGAGCAAAGAGAACACGCAAAAGCGTACCGAGGTTATCCTGCTGATCACCCCGACCATCGAACGCAACCTCGATCTGCCAGGCAGCCACGTCAGCACCATTGATATGGGAACTGACGAGCTGACCGGAGAGAGTCTGCAATTGCGTGGTCCGGCATCAGAGAACGTGACGCCGAACTTCGACGCACCGCGTCTGGCACCGCCTGCGCAGTTCCCTTCCCGCGCGTCCAACGGCTTACCGCCGCCGGTGGTCAGAAGCCAGCAGGCAGATGCTGAGGATGAGTGATGCAGCGACAACGTGGGTTTACCCTGATTGAGATGATGGTAACCCTCGCCCTGATGGGGACGCTGGCCGCCGCCGCGACCCCACTGGTGCAGCATTATCATCAGCAACGTCAGGAAGACGCGTTACGGGACGCACTGCGCCAGATCCGCACCGCCATTGACAGCTACAAACAGGCCACCGTTGAGGATCGCATCGAGAAAAAAAGCGACGCTTCGGGTTATCCGCCGTCGCTGAACAGCCTGGTGGAAGGGGTGATGGACAAACAGTCGCCCAATGGCGGCAAGATCTACTTCCTGCGCCGCATCCCGCGTGACCCGATGTGCGAATGCGACGGTCGTAAGGATGAAGAAACCTGGCGTCTGCGCGCCTTTGATCAGCCTCCGGGCGAATTCACCGGGGGGAAAGATGTGTTTGATATCAGCTCCACCAGTGGAGCCACCGGTCTGAACGGGGTGCCCTATGCGCAATGGTGAGAAAGGCTTTACGCTGATTGAGCTGCTGGTGGTGATGGCGATTATCGCCACCCTGATGACGCTGGTCGCGCCGCGGTTTTTCCAGCAAATCGACCGCTCCAAAGAGGTGGTGCTGGAGCACAATTTGAATACGCTGCGCAGCGCGATTGATAGCTTCCGCCGCGACCGGGTGACGGGGCCGTTTAGCCTGGAGGAGCTGGTGGAAGCCGGGTATCTGCGCCAGCTGCCGCTCGACCCCATTGCCAATAGCCGTGATAACTGGGAAACGATCACCGATGACGCCGGCCAGGTGCTGGATGTCAATTCGCCATCGCTCCACAAGCAGGATCAGCCGCATGAAGATCAGGCCAGCGATGAATGAGGTACGTCAGCAGCAGGGGGGATTTAGCTACCTGCTGCTGTTGATTGGCTTATCGATACTGGCGCTATCGCTGCTGAAAAGCACCGATGAGGTGACAACCCGCCACCGCCAGCAGCAGGAAGCTGAGCTGCTGTTTCGCGGGGAGCAGATTCGCGCCGCGATTGCCTCCTATCGCGCCAGCGGCCAGGGCTGTTATCCAACTCGCTTCGAGCAACTCCTGGAAGATCGCCGGGGAGGCAAACCGGTCCATCATCTGCGCCAGCACTACCTGGACCCGCTGACGCAAAAAGCGGATTGGGGCATGTTGTACGATCCTGATGGTCGCTGGCTGGGCGTGACAACGCAAGGTACGGGTGTCCCGCTGCGCAAAACCGGTTTCGCGGCGGATGCGACGGACTTCGCCCAGGCGAAGCAGTATCAGGACTGGAAGTTTGTGGTGAGAAGCGATCTGGCAGCCCCGTTGCCCTCAGCCTGTGACAGATAAACTGTCACAGGTTTTTTCTCTCAGAGATCAACAGACGCTTATCCGGGTAATGCTGGCATATAACGCATATAACTTTTCAGGCTGAGGCTGAGAAACGCTGCTGTCCACCGCCGACTGAGCGAGGGGTAAATCCAGCTCAGCGTACATGACGTCTGAGTTTTCCCGGGTTTCGCCAGAAGATTCATAACCTGCGTCATAAGAGGTTTGCGACGCCAGAATATGCTTGCTTATGGCCTGCATGTCTTCAATCGAAATATAGTCGGCACTTCTGTCAGTAACCGTCTTCGATGTTGTATTAATGACTTTTTCGGTTATTACTGAAGGCGAAAATAATTCAGAGTATTTTTTAACACTTTGGGTTAAGTCAGTCGTTAGCTGAGTAATACTTTCTTTATCCTGCTCAGTGAGTACAACCTTAGATACCAGGAGATGACGAATTCCGTTGCGTACTTCTTCCAACTCTGAACTGGTTATCCCCCCATTTTTCTTCATAAGATAGCCGAGTAGGTTAAGAATCGCATTCTGCGTTCTCTGGAAATCTATTTCTTTAGTGGAGAGAAGTCCTAGCCCCGGATTGTTATAAGCGCTGATGCGCAGTTTTGACTGGTAAGTGGAAAGTTTATCGTGCAATTTTTTCACACTGGATTTCATTTCACCTGTGAAGTCACTCTTTTTCCCATATAGATGCTCATCCGATACAGGTCCCGTTGAACATGCCGGAAGTGGCCGGGACAGAAGTGCATTGATCTCAGGATCATTCGTTATCGCCTGTGCATCGCATACGTTTTCTTCTTTCTGAGGCAGATCATTTTTGACATGATTTGTGGTGATGGTTTTTTCCGAGTTAAAAACGGCTTTGACGTTTTTAAGTAAGAAAGAAAGTAACGTTTTTGTACCCTCGATGATCAAATGACAGGTACTGGATGGATTATTGGTAATTATAGTCATTTACTGCTCCAGATTAAATAAAGCAAAACACATGTAGCCGTTGAGCACGACGACCTTAATACTGCGACCAAAAACGGCCCTTCCCGGCTTGTCATACATGGTTGTGCTGCGAACGCCCGGTTTTCCCTGGTACTACCCTTTATCATCTGTGGCCCATTGGTGTTGATTCTAAATCCGCCTGCCGGACCGGAGAGTGAAAAACGCTTTCTCTCATAAATAGCACAAGAGTTGAATATTCATGCTGCCAGTATTTGCTGAGATAAACCTGATTATGGCAATGCCATGATGACAACCTCAATATGTCATTAAATTCCTCTGACATTGCTGCTGCTTATATTTGCGGGAAATAGCACCTGTGCTAACGTCCGCGCTTCTTCATGGCACTGACAGGGATAGCGTTTATGAGTGCGACACCCACACCGCATGATGCGGTTTTCAGGAAATTTCTCACCCATCCCCCTACCGCCAGAGATTTTCTGGAAATCCATCTGCCCGCGCCATTACGGCAACACTGCAATCTGGATACTCTGCAACTGGTTTCAGGGAGTTTTATCGAGGAAGACCTGAGCACATTTTATTCCGATATCCTCTACTCGCTGGAAACGGACAGCGGTGACGGGTATGTCTACAGTCTGATTGAACACCAAAGCTCCCCCGATAAACATATGACCTTCAGATTAATGCGTTACGCAATTGCAGCGATGCAGCGTCATCTGGATGAAGGCCATAACGAATTACCGCTGGTGATCCCCATCCTGTTCTATCACGGCAGGATAAGTCCCTACCCTTACTCAATGAACTGGCTACAATCATTTGGCAATCCGCTGCTGGCTGAGCAGATTTATTGTGGTCACTTCCCGCTGGTGGATGTCACGATAATCCCCGATGAAGAGATAATGACCCATCGGAATATGGCGATGCTGGAGCTGGTACAGAAACATATTCGCGTGCGCGACCTGGCAGAACTCCTCGATCAGCTTGCCACGCTCGTGTTGATGGGAAACAATTCAGACGATCAGCTGATTTGCCTCAGCAACTATATGTTTCAGACCGGAGAAACCGTGACACCGGACAGGTTAATTCGCGCATTGACGCAGAACAGACCGCAACTCAAGGAGCAGATTATGACGATTGCACAACAGTGGCTTCAGGAAGGAATACAACAAGGAATCCAGCAAGGACTGCTCGAAGCGCATCTTAATTTTGCACGTATGATGCTCGCCGAGAAGGCAGATGTTGCAGCGATCATAAGAATGACTGGCCTGACAGAAAATCAGTTAAATCAACTACGTAACGAGTTAAAAACATAAGCTTCATCACAGGGAACGTATGATGACAATTGCACAACAATGGTGGGAAGAAGGATTTCAGGAAGGATTTCAGGACGGATTTCAAGAAGGATTTCAAGAAGGATTTCAAGAAGGATTTCAGGAAGGCTTTCAAGAAGGCTTCCACAAGGCAAGACTGGACGTTGCACGCAAAATGCTGGCTGAGCATTTTGATCTTAACCGCATCATAAAGCTGACCGGGTTCAGCGAAGCGGAATTAAGGCAACCCGACGTTGATCCCGCCCCATCCTTCACCCGATAAGCCGCCGTAATGGCCGCCACTACGGCGGCCATTAATCGGTTAACGCCCCTTCAGACCCCCACTGGATCCGCCGATGGCCGCCGGGATCACCATCTCCTGCTCCAGCTCACGCGATGCCTTACCCGCCGCCACCAGCACCTTCACCTTCAGCCGTTGCGGCAGCGCCAGCTTGCGTATGGAGAAAGCCTGGATGGACGAAGTGGACAGAACGCCGGTGGCGTTGTCTGGCAGCGTCCAGCTGAAGCCCGGCGTACCACCCTGCACCACCGCAGGATGGATGGTGGCGATAAAGGTGACCGAATCTGCCTTTTCCATCGAACGGATACTGAGCCGCGCAGCATCGACAAAGTTCTGATCATGAATCATCTGCTCGTTTTCAAACGGCATCAGATGACCCACCCGCCCCGGCGGCCTTGGTGCTTCGCTGGCCGCGTCGATGCTGCGTTCCGCCCGCAGCCAGGCCTTGCCGCTCTCGTTAGCCGTAAGCTGGCTCTCATACTCGGACCGCAGCGCATTTTCGTCGGTCAGATAGGTCCAGTAGGCGTTATCGGTTGGGGTAAGCGGGAAGTAGCCATAGGGCTTGCTCATCAGCCGGAAATAGCGCTTGAAGAGTGGATAGTAATAGATTGACCCTACCGCCTGATTCTTATTGGTGTCCCAGTTATAGAACGTCTCCACCCCCAGTTTTTGCTGCTTCCAGGTAAGGTAAGACGCATCCATATCCTGCTGCGGACAGGTGATACGCAGCGACTCAGGATGCTGGCTGGCAGGTACGTTGATATGGAACCTGTTCATATGTCCCTGCTCCAGCCGGACCCCACTCAGCGGATAAGTCATCACATTGCCATCACGCAGCGTGACGTCGGCCTGACATTGCGCGGGGGTGACCTCCAGCGGTGCATACGTGAACCCCTGGCTGCCATGCAGTGCCGGATAGATATAACTCTCCATCTTGCCTTGCGGATCATAGAAGCCCACCAGCGTAACCACCGGCACACCAAATCCGGTTGGAATACGACGCCCATCCCCGATGATTTCCACCATTTTGCGCTGGCTTTCGTCCCATTTCAGATAACCCTCCGGGGTGATCACCGCTTCGTTTTCCAGATATTGCTGGATACGCTTCTGGCTATAACCGGTATGCAGCGTATAGCGCGAAAGCGGCGAACTGGCGACGCCACCGCCCATGGTATCGCGGTTAAACTGATAGGTGCCGAGAAACGGTGGCGTCACATGGTCATCGTTCGCTTCTTCTGCGGCGGCATCACCGCCTCGATCCCAAAAGAAGTTGGCGATAAAACGGTTTTTAATGCTGTCCCAGCCCCAGCCAGACTGCTGATTATGGATCGACCATTTACCGCCGCCCGGATAATGGCCCATGCCGTAGCCGTGCCCCAGTTCATGGCTGAACTCATTGCCGTGGGTTTCCGCCAGCGTTGCCATGCCGTTGCCGCCGCTCCAGCCATGCTGGACCCGACCGTTGCGATAAAGCCCCCACAACTGATGAACCGCGACCTGATGAAAAAAGGCGGGCTGCCACTGCGTCGCGCCACCGGAATCGTTAATACCAAAGTTGGCATTATCAATACCCATAGCAATCAGGCCCTTACCAATATTCTCTCGCATATCACCATTGAAGCCGTCTCCGGTATCTTCGCTACGCGAGGTGTATTTCACGCCATTCGAGAGCACCACTTCTTTTAATTCAACTGGCGCATAATTACCGACGATCAACTCGGATACCGGGATTTTCTGGAAATAATCTTCCGCCATCTGCTGTGACGACTGCTCAAAAGGGTTATTCGCCAGCGGTCCCGGCGGCGTGAGCATACCGATGCGGATATTCTGGACAACCACCTGGGTTTCACCACCGATATCAATATCGCTTAATGTCCCGCTGAGCGGCTCTCCCGTTCCCGACGAAAATGTCAGGGTTAAGCCCGGCTGCACCCAGTCCGCTGGCAGGATCTGGCTCCAGGCCTTATCGCTATACACCACATCAGGCAGGGCGCTGCCTGCCGGACGGTCTGCGCGCGGCAGCCGCTGCGGAGTATTCATCGTCAGGCGGCCGAGAAGTTTATGGTTGCGATCGAACGCTTCCAGCGTCACTGCGGCTAGCCCGGTAGGCTTCTGCGGGATAAACATCACCAGCGTATCGCGCGTGCTGGTTAGCCTTGGCATCTCCTGACCGCTGTTATCTTTGGCATCGATCGTGTGGGTTTGAGCAAATTTAACGCTGCCACTTAATGTTCCCACCACATCATTTTTCAGAGTGGTTTCATTAAGGAAAACCGGGCTGGCAGCGACAGCATGGAGTGGAATAACCGCGGGTGAAAGCGCCGCCGTGATGGCAGCAAATAAAAAAGAAAATCTCATTTAAAAAAATCCATTTTAATTGAAGGCATACAGAACGTAACACTAAGAATCCTCTTAAGTTATTAGAAATTACGCAGTTATCCGGGAAATTGGAGTTTTATCCGACGACTTTTCCCTGATAAATATCAGGAAAAAATGAGTAAGAAATGATTTTATTCATAATGAATAAAATAATTATGATGCTAAGAATTACTCGCATTACGCTTATTTAGCGGGAGGCGCGTCGTTAATAAACCGTTATTAAACGTTTCGCTTACATTTACTTGACAATAAATTACACAAAACTACACAACACCTATAATTAAGATCCACCCCTACGTTGCGTAAAGGTAAGTACCATGAAAAACCGCTTGCTCGCAGCCGTAATCCTACTCCTCACCGTCCCTTTTTATGCTTATGCCCATGTGAAATGGTTTGTGCAGTTTGATACCACCAAAGAACCCGAATCGCTATTCGCCATCGCCAGAGAACCTCAAATATGGTGGCTGTCGGCGTTGTCGATCATCGTCATTTATGTGACATCCTGGCTCGATCGCGAGTGGCTTTCTCCTGTCGATCGGCCCGAATGGCAAAACTCGCTGTCAGCGCTGCAAAGCCTTGTGCCGGATATCATGCGATATGGTACCAGCCTGTTTTTCCTCGGCCTGTCGGCAAGCTTTCCCTATATCATGCTGACGCCTGAGCTGGTAACGGATAATCCCGCGTTGCGTTATATCCATATTATCATTGGGTTAACGGCATTCCACCGCCGTACCAGCTTTATCGCGGGTTTAGGTATCCTGTTCCTGTATAGCTATGCGGTGCAGCTCTACGGCACCTTCCATATGCTGGATTACCTGGTGTTTATCGGTACCGCCTGTTATCTGATTATGCAGAGCATACGCCCGAAAGGAGAGAGTGGCCGGGAGATTGAGCTGGTGCGGCTGGTGTTGTGCTACTCCTTTTTATGGGGCGCGATTGAAAAATTCATGCAGCCCGACTTGTTCTTCCAACTGCTCAAAGATCATGCTTACCTGGCGATGGGAATGGACTGGGATTTCTTTGTTCGTGCCTGTGGTTTTATTGAGTTCTGCTGCGCATGGCACATCTTAACCGGCAAGCTGGCCGGTTACGCCGCCATCGGGCTGATGACCTTCTTTGTGGTTGCCGCGTTTATCCCGTTCGGCCTGATCGACTTTGTTGGCCACTTCCTGTTTATTATTCCGCTGATTGCCGTGCTCTTCACGCCGCGCCGGACGCTGCCATTCTCGTCTGCGCTGGTGAGCACCATCGCATTCGTCGCCTCACTGGTCTTCCTGACGCTATTTGCGTATGCCAGTTACTACGTGCTGCATTATCAGCTGCATCCGAATTTGTTTTAAACATCAGCTGACGGAAGCGACGCGATTTATTGCGTCACTTCCCGTCTGCCGACCCTGACTTTAAATATCAGGACAGGGTCGGATGGCGGGCTTTTAATCCCGTGGCATCAATGCGATTATAAAGTTCCACCATCAGTACTTCGATACGCTCCCGGAATGCCACTAATTCATTCAAATAGCTCAGAATTTTGAAATAGGATTTATCAGCCGGATTATCATTAAAACCCGGAAAGTCCATATTGCCCCCGGTGAAGACGGCATTACATTCATTTCTGAAATTACGTTGCCGAACCGGAGCGCCAGCACGAATTAATCCCGCCTTATCTTTCAGATTGAGACACTCCGTACGCAGCAGCAGATTAGCTGTTCTGGCAACATCAATCTCGCGGAGATATTCCCGAATCTGGTCTCTGATTATATTGTCATCGTCGGCTATATGCGCCTCATCCAGATCCGTCCGCATCTGGTTAACATCAGTCAGCCTGCTATCCAAAATGGCAATATTTATGTCAACCCTGGTCATTGTCTCGTCACATTCCCGCAGACAGGTTTGATCGCCGTAGGATTGCAAATTAATATTCTGATGTACGTTAACCAGCCGGTTGTTTTTAAACATCGATTCACAACGCGGACTTTCATATCCTTGCGAAGGTTTGACATCGCGAACAATATCAATATATTTTTGCGCCTTTTCTTTGCATCTCTTCATATTATCAAGTTGCGCATTCATTCTTATTCTGTCCTGCGCAGAATCTCTTCTTTCTCTGACCAGTGAATAATTATGCCTTACTATCACGTCATCCGCTGGTTTGATGTCCGGCGTCGCACTTGCCAGATTATTCACATCTAAGGGAACCTTATCTTCGGTTGCATCTGCAACGGGGACAACCGCTGAAAGAATTAAGGCCAGCATGGCGTAGTCCGCAAAATAGGTCAGTCTGAAATTAAGTTTACGGTGCGCTGGTGAATTTTTACTCATTGATAACATCATATCGCAGGTATTGATCACCACACCAATATGGGGAAATGATTTGTGCGTACTCCCCTCAGACGCGTTTATTTTTAAACCGGGGACTAATGACTGAAAACGCTGATTTTCCCGATATGCAACGCCTCCACAATGTGGCATAAGGCCTCCATGCATCTTTTACATTAGCGGTTTGGATTGCCAGTTATTACAGGTTCAGCAAGCAGTTGATTATAAATCTCCACCATCTGTACCTCCATCTGCCCCTTCTGCTTCCTCAAATCAGTCAGATAGCTCTTCAGTTCGCTATAAGATCCATGCGCAGGCGTTGGCGGGAACACCGGGGCGCCATCGGCAATGACACTCTGACATCCCTCAGTGAACTGCTGCTTTACATTGGGGATAGTGGCAAGTTCAACCTGTGCCTTTCCTTTTAATTCTTCACATTCATTACGTATTAATATGTTTGTTTCTTTAGCCAGGGATACCGTTTCCCGTTCTTCCGCAAGTTCGTCCCAGACTTTTCCACGATCGGATGCGACATGAGCTTGCCTCAGAATGGCTTCTACCTGGTTAATTTCTTCAAACTTTCTGTCCAGCGCCGCCAGATTGTCACCAATTTTTTTCACCGTGTCCTGGCAACGCTTCAGGCAGGTTTCTGGATCGTAAGTTTTCAAATTCGTCTGTAACTTATCATTTAACACCCGAATATCATCAAATAACTTGTTGCAATGCGCCGATTCAAACATTTGTGCAGGAATAAGTTTCTCAATTGCCTCAATATGATTAGCAATCTTGCTTACGCACAGTTTCAGGGTTTCATATTGTGCCTTTCCTTTTAATTCTTCACATTCATTACGTATTAATATGTTTGTTTCTTTAGCCAGGGATACCGTTTCCCGTTCTTCCGCAAGTTCGTCCCAGACTTTTCCACGATCGGATGCGACATGAGCTTGCCTCAGAATGGCTTCTACCTGGTTAATTTCTTCAAACTTTCTGTCCAGCGCCGCCAGATTGTCACCAATTTTTTTCACCGTGTCCTGGCAACGCTTCAGGCAGGTTTCTGGATCGTAAGTTTTCAAATTCGTCTGTAACTTATCATTTAACACCCGAATATCATCAAATAACTTGTTGCAATGCGCCGATTCAAACATTTGTGCAGGAATAAGTTTCTCAATTGCCTCAATATGATTAGCAATCTTGCTTACGCACAGTTTCAGGGTTTCATATTTAAGAATTGAATAATTGCGATCATGCGCTGCATCGCTGAAAACAGGCAGGTTCTCGCTGTTTACCGATGCGACAAACCCATGATGCGCCCCTGATATATCAGGAGAATTCTGCTGACGCGCCAGATTCGTTCCCGCAATCACCTGACCGCTGGCAACAATTGAGAGATGAGAGATAACAAGGGCCGCAGCCAGATATCCGTAAGGTTTATTGATATTTAATTTTAAACCGCAGGTTGCTTTGCCATTTTTTGCGGAAAATACAAAACAATGATTTTGATTCTTAACCGAACGAATAGTTGCAGCCAGGTTGATTTGATTATCAATCCGCTGTCGGCTTCCCGATCGCTTAATCGTATTATAAGACTGCGCATTTCTGGCAGCGTTAAAACCAATCGGCATAAATAGTCCCTCATTCTGTATGAATAAAACACTCCTTTTCGCGATACTTATTTATAGACACCACGCACGATTTCGCCATTAATTTACAAAGTCAGGATATTAATTTGTGATTTCTCTGCAAACAAAAAACCCCTACTCGCCAGAAAACCGGCTTTCGGGGTTGTGTTAAAAACGATTATCGTTTACTTAGCAATGGTCCAGGCTTCCTGCCATGCCCAGCCCATGCCAGGTTCGTAGGCACTTGCTACGCCACACCAGCCGTTACGACCGTGGTCACCACGACATTCATAAACGTTGCCATCGCGGCTCAGGACTTTATCACCGGCGGCATACACTTTGCCCAGTTTCCATGCGTCATGCTGACCCGGCTGACCCGGCTGCTCACTGGTGGCATGGTGCAGGATGATCACAATGCTCGGTGCGGAATCCAGTTTGCCGTCATTAACGATCAGCTGGAACTGCAGGATTTCCGGCTCGCTGGTTTTACCCAAATCAAAGCTCGCCTGAACGCTGTTCGCGTTGTTCAGCTGCACCGGCGTACCGGCGATCTGCTGCCACTTGTAGGTCAGTTTGGCACCTTCCGGATCGGAAGAGGCAGAACCATCAAGGGTAACACGACCTTCTTTCAGCTCTTTCGGCGAAGCGGTGATGGACGCCACCGGTGGCTGGTTCACCACCTCGTCATTCTGCGCTTTATGTTTGATGCTGACCGCAGCCGGTGCGGAATCCAGCTCACCGTCATTCACGGTCAGGCTGAACTGCAACACATCATCAACGCTGGTTTTATTCAGCGTAAAGTAAGCGCGCGCTTTGTTGGCGTCGAGCAGCGTGACCGGCGTACCTGCCGTCTGCTTCCAGCTGTAGCTCAGCGTTGCGCCTTCGGCGTCGTATGAACCTTCACCGTTCAGGTCTACATGACCGGCGATCACTTCTTTCGGGGCGTTAACCACGGCTACCGGTGGCTGATTCGGCACAGCTTGCTCCGCTTTATGCTGGATGGTGAAGTCAAACGGTGCAGAATCCTTCTCACCGTCGTTTACTGTCAGTCGGAAGCTCAGATTCTGATCCTGAGCCGGGCTGTTCAGCGCGAAAGAGGCTTTCACCTGATCGCTGTTGTTCAGCGTCACCGCCGGGCCTGACAGCTGCTGCCATTTGTAGGTCAATGCGCTGCCTTCCGGGTCGGAAGAAGCGGAACCATCCAGCTCCACGTAATCAGACGCCCCGATAACCATCGCCGGATAGCTGGCGTGCGCGGTCGGTGCGCGGTTTTCGGTGCCTGCGTTACCGCGATTGGCGGCGTCTTTCATCTCAGCGACATATGCCACCTGATCAGTGGTGCTCAGTTGCTGGTTATTGGTACCCAGCGTCCAGACGAAGAAACCACCATAGTTGTTCGCTGCCTGCCATTCTGCACGGGCGATGTTATTCGCGCGGCTCTCTACCCAACGGCCATTCGGTCCCCATTGGTCGTTAATGGTCTGGCCGAGGATGATTTTAGATTTATCGCCGACAGCGTTGGCATAGTTGCGCATCGCTACGTCATATTTAAAATCTTTACCTGCGTCGTATGCCATCACATTGTAAAAGTCGAACAGACCTTTGCTCTGCTGCAACAGGTTCAGCACTTCGCCGTGATGAATCGAGCCGCCTGTAAAGGAACAATCTGCGGTGACGGTTTCCATGCAGCTGACGGGATCCGCACCCACATGATAAGTGGTCAGGCTGAGGATTTTATGGCTGTTGGCCCCGAGCAGCGCCTTAACGCGCTGAGCCAGTTTCAGCAGATGATCGTTCTCTTCCGGGGACAAACGCGCCTGTTTTTCGTAATCGAAGTCGATGCCGTCCAGATAGATGGTGCCCGCTTTCTGGTATTTGCTCATATCACAGCGGCCAGAGCCGTCATGTGCCTGCGCCAGACAGTCACCCACCATTTCACCCGGCTGCATGTTCTTTTTGTACACCGGGAAGCCGGTGTTCAGCAGCTTAACCAGGCCCTGAGCGATGGTCTCGCGGCTCGCTTCGCTGGCGAGATCGGACCACATGTACTCAAAGGTTTCGCCACCAAAAGCCAGCATCATTTTCATCTGCGGGTTGGCGAGTTTTGCCTGAGTCCAGGTAATGTAAGTCGGCTCCATGTAATCAGCGGCATAATCAGACTTTAATAACGCATCGGAAGTGGAGATATTGCCTGCGCTATCCCAGCGGCCAAATGACAGCAGGATGGTATCCATTTTGGATTGTTTAAGGTGTTCGGCGGTGAACTCATTCGCACCCCAGGAAGTAAAGTAGCTGATAGCGCGTTGCTGATCAGCCGCCTGTGCTCCCTGCGCGAATAGGGCTGCGCCAACAAGGAAAGAAAGGGTTAGTTTTTTCAAAATTGCCTCTGATTTGTATATTCATTAAAACGAACGCAATATATCAAAGGCCTCAGAGAGAATTTTCCCGATCGGATTAGGAATAAAGCACCGATGAAACAGGAAACCGCACATCATTAGTCGATGGATTAATATTATGCGGCACCGGTTCAGATAAAAAGGCAACATATTATTCCGCCGCCGGGAATGGGATATATTTTCCCGGCCGCCACGTTAATAAGCAACATCCGACAACATCACCGTTCTGTTTTTAATCCGCTAGCGATAAATCAACACCCAGCCAATCGCGGCGATAATCGGATAGGGACCAAAGGGGAAAGCCTGGCGGGTTTTTACCCGCAGCAGAATCAGTGCCGAGGCGATGGCCAGCAGCGACGAGACGCTAAAAAGCGTAATCAGCGTTTCAATTCCCAGCCAGGCGCCCAGCCCGGCAAAGAGCTTCATATCCCCGATCCCCATGCCCTCATAGCCGCGTAACCAGCGGAACAGCCGCGAGAGACACCAGGGGAGACCAAAACCGAGCATCGCCCCAACGGCAGCGGAGGTAAAATCGGTAGCCCCCCTGCCGCTGGCCGCAAACAGCAGCGCCAGCACCAGCAGAGGCAACGTCAGACGATCGGGCAGCAGCTGGGTCTGCAAATCAATAAACAACAAGGGCACCAGCAGCGAGATCATCAGCAGATCGAACAGGCTTTGCAGCGTGACGCCCTGCTGCCAGATAACCAGCGCGTAGAGCAGCGCCATCAGCGCTTCCACCAGCGGGTAGCGCCATGAAATAGGATGGTGGCAGTTCGCACAGCGACCGCGTAACAGCAGCCAGCTGAGTAACGGTATATTGTGCCAGGCCCGAACCGGCTGCTTACACTGCGGGCAGTGCGAGCCAGGCCAGGAGAGCGACAGAGGTTCCCCCAGCATCATGCGTGGCAGACGATAAATCACCACATTACAAAAGCTGCCAATCACCGCACCCAGAATGGCAAATAACGCGACAGGCATTGCAACCTCCCTTCAGCTGACGCTCCCTGAATGATTTTAACCGTTCCCGTAACAGGAAACAGGCCCCCTGCATAAGGCACCCGGAACAGCGCACTTAGTTTTCTTACCCGTACTAAAGAATCCTCTTTATGAAATGGATATCTTTCTCCGCATCAGGTGAGCGCTTCCGCATCACCCTAACACTTCCCGGAGAATTAAATGAAAGCACGTATCGTTATTGCCGATGAACATACCATTATTCGTCGTGGCGTAATGTCGATGATCACCAATATGCCGCCCGCTGCGAACGACAGCCTGGAGAAGCCGGATTTCACCGTTCTGGGCGACACCGCTTCCCCGCAGGAACTGATGACGCTGCTTTCACATAACCAGGTCGATATTCTGTTTCTCGGCTTCTCGCTCTCAACCCATCAGAGCCAGAACCCTATCAGCGGCATGGATGGCGTCTCGCTGATCAAATGGATTAGCCGTAAATATCCGGCGATGAAAATTGTGGTGATGTCGCCGTTCAAAAACACCCTGTTAATTCGTCTGGCACTGGAAGCGGGTGCCAAAGGCTATATCAGCCGCGATACCTGTGAAAAAACGCTGCTGCGTACCCTTAGTTCGGTTCTGAACGGTGAAGTTTATATTGAACGTGAATTGATGGATTCCATGTTCCGCCGCGATCACTATTCGCTGACTGGCCAGGAACTGTCACCGCGTGAGATTGATGTGCTGCGTATGCTGTGTAAAGGGCTGTCGCTGACCGACATCTCCGTACAGATGAACCTGAGCAACAAAACCGTCAGTGCGCATAAACTGCGGGCGATGGAGAAGCTGGGGGTGAAAAGCGACTGTCAGCTCTATTGCCTGATGGCGAAAACCCAGATGTTCGACATTGCGATTTAATTCTCCTACCGGCATCTCTTTGTGGAGAATCCTATGCACGCACATATCGTTATTGCCGATGAGCACATCCTGATCCGTCGCGGCCTGATGTCGATGATTAACCAGCTGCCGCCGGTGGTGGGGGATATTTTTGCCCGACCGGCGTTTATCATGCGCGGCGATGTTGCCACCCCTGCGCAACTGATGGCGCTGCTGGCCGCTAATCCGGTGGATATTCTGTTCCTCGGCTTCTCGCTGGCGAACCTGGACAGTGCCAAACCGGGCGTGTCGCTGCTCCGCTGGATCAACCAGCACTATCCGGCGTTAAAAGTGGTGGTGATTTCACCGTATAAAAACAGCCTGCTGATCCGCCTGGCACTGGAAGCGGGGGCGATGGCTTATATCGGTCGCGACAGCTGTGAAAAAACCCTGCAAAACACGCTGCGCTCGATATTAAACAATAAGGTGTTTGTCCAGCGCGGATTAATGAACTCGCTGCTGCTGCGTGAAAGCGGTTCGCTAACGGGTCAGCCATTATCACCCCGCGAGACCGACGTATTACGGCATTTATATCAGGACCTATCGCAGCCGGTGATTTCCAGCCGCCTGAAGCTCAGTAATAAAACCGTCAGCGCCCATAAAATGCACGCCATGGAAAAACTGGACGTAAAAAGCGACTGTCAGCTTTATTGCCTGATGGCGCTATCGCAGATGTTTTAAAACGATTTTTTCCGGCCGACCTACAGGGCGACGCGCGCATTTCCCGACGTCACCTGACTTAGCGGGGGGAGAAAATCGAATTTGCACAGTTCCATTCAAAAGTTGTTTCAGGAGCAGCGTCCAGGCATTATTATCTTTATGCTTAACCGCGATAAAAGCGGCGTGGTTCTCTGCTATACCTAAGAAGCTGGCCCATTTGAGAGTTCGCTTTGATGAAAAAAACTGTCCTGATTGCGGATGATCACCCGGTTTATCTGCTGGGATTGCGCACCCTGCTGCAAACACGTCATGACCTGTACCAGATCGTGCACGAAGCCACTAACGCTGACGAACTGATGGCGCAGCTGGCGCAAAAACCTGTCGATATTATCGTGACCGACCTCAGTATGCCTGGCGTGAATTCCCCCGATGGCCTGGCGATGGTTCAGAGCCTGACGCGCCGCTACCCGCAAAGCCTGGTGGTGGTGATCACCATGATCACCAACCCGGAATTGCTGTCGGCACTGCGCCGTCATGGTGTCCATGCGGTGCTGAGCAAAAACAGCGTCTCAACCGAGCTGCTCAAAACCTTACGTCGCCCGCGTCAGCAGCATACGGAACAAGCCAGACCCGAAGCCCATCTGACTCAGCGCGAGATGGAAGTGCTGCGGTTGCTGCTGCGCGGCATGACGGTCAACCAGATTGGCGAGCAGCTGAACCGCACCAAACAAACCATCAGCACACAAAAAAGCAGTGCCATGCGTAAGCTCGGGGCTACCAACGATTATGAACTTTTTCAGTGTGCGCAAAGCCTGGGGCTGGGCAGTTAAGTTTACCTGCCTGCTGCTGTGGTTGTGCGCGCTGACAAGCCATGCCGCGCCGCTACGGATTGGCTTGCTTGGCGAGGCACCGCCGTTTATCAGCGTGGATAACACCGCCGGCATTCTCGCCGATGAGGCCAGCATCGTCTTTGCCGGTACAACGGCACCGCAGCTGGTGCGGATGAATAGCCCGCAGGATGCCGCCAACGCGCTAAGCGAGAAACAGATTGATTTGCTGATTGCCGCCGCGCCGCCTGCGCCCGCACTGGTGGGCAGCGATCCGCTGCTGGCTTTCCCCCTGAGCGCCCTGCAAACCCAGGGCGGCACCGGGATCACGCTGCGCTTTCCCGCCATTCCGTTCAGCAGATCTCAGGCCGGTGATCAGGCGGGTGCCATCAATCTGAACGATAATATCCGGCGTCTGATACGCGGTGAGGCCAGAGAATTTATTGCCCCCACCTTTTTGCTCAATCAATACCTGTCTCACGTCCCGGCAACCACCTTAATGCTGGCACCGGTCACCCATCTGCCGCCGCTGCATTTTTATGCCTGGGCGCTGCCTGCGCGCCATAACCTGATCGACGATGTGAATCAACGCATTGCCGCGCTGAATCAGGACGATGCTGACCGGCTGGAAAAAAAATGGCTGCTGCCTGCGGGAAGCGTGTTCAGCGCGCGCTATCCCCCTAACTCGGAACTGGCCCCGCAGATTGTGTTGCAGGTGGTCTTGCCGGATGCCCCGCCGCCGTGGGTGCAGCTCAATGAACTGGGTGAAATTCGTGGCGTCTGGTACAACCTGCTGACGGAGATGTTCCCGCCCAGCCGGTTTACCCTCAGCTTTGCGTTGCAGACCCCCGTGCAAAGCACCGACACGCCAATCAACCTGCAAATTATTGCCGACGAAACCGCGCCCGATCCGCTGGCGGTGCCCTTCGATACCCTCAACTGGGGCATCGTCAGCGCGCAGAACACCCCGCTGTCCGGCGCTATTGCCACGCTGAAAGATAAACGCATCGCGGTGTTGCGCTATTCCCCTTTGCAGACGCTGCTGCAAAATCGTCTCCCCGCCGAGAACCTGGTGATGGTGGATACGCTGGAGCAGGGACTGACGCTGCTGCACGCCGGAGGAGCCGACGGGCTGATGGGGGAAATTTTCAGCCTGAACTATGTGCTGAAGCAGCAGAACGAAACGCAGCTGCGGCTGGCGCCGCTGGATCTGCCCGACATGCCGCTGTGGTTCAATATCAGCGCCGTCGATAACAACGACACGCAACGCGTTCGCCAGGTGCTGGCTTCCGTCAGCCAGGCGGAGGTGGAGAACAGCCGCATCACCAGCCTGGTGGCACTGCAAAGCACGCGCCTGTCGGGCAATAATCTGTGGCTGATCGCGCTGGGCATTGTGGCGCTCTGCGCGGTGTTACTGGCGCTGGTGGCGTTCAGTCTGGCGCAGACGCAGCGTCGTCAGCGCGAGCGCGATACCGCCGCGCTGTACAACGCGCTGACGCTGTGGCAAACCCTGATGAACAGCGCGCCGGTGCCGCTGTTTGTCTGCGATCCCGCAGGCACGTTGACGCGCTTTAACGCCGCCTTCAGCAATGCGCCCTTCCTGCCCGCCACCATCGAAGAAAGCCAGCCGCTGCCCCAGCTGCCACTGGGGGCGATCGCCCGACAGCTGGCGCTGCCGCGTCGGCTCACCCTGCTGAACTCGCCCCTGCCCGCCACCGGTGAGACCACGCTGGCCGATAACACCACCACCCTGTTTTGGTGGTTATGCAGCTTCAGCGATAATCGCGGCAGGCCGATCGGTATTGTCGGCGGCTGGGTGGATATCAGTGAGAAAGCGGCACTCACCCAGGCGCTGAATCATGCGTTGTCGCAGGCGGAGCGCGTCAGCGAGGAAAAATCATCTTTCCTCGCGCGCATGAGCCACGATATCCGCACCCCGCTGAATGCGGTGCTGGGGCTGCTGGAGCTGGAGCGTGATAAAAGCCAGAGTCTGGAGATCGCCTGGCAGGCTGCCGTCACGTTGCGCGATCTGATTGGCGATATTCTTGACCTTTCGCGTATCGAAGCCGGTGAATTGCAGCTGGATATCGCCGCGCACAATCTTTATCAGGCATTGAGTGTCAGCAGCGACGTATTTTCCCGCAGTGCCGCGGCCAAAGGGCTGACGTGGCACAGCGAGCTGGCGATCCCGCCGCAAAGCTATTATCTGTTCGATAAAACCCGCCTGAGCCAGATTGTTACTAACCTGCTGAGCAACGCGATTAAATACACCCAGCAGGGTGACGTCAGTTTTGCTGCGCGCTACGCGGATGACCAGCTAATCCTCACCATTCACGACAGCGGCATTGGTATCCCCGCCGATGCGTTAGCCCAGCTGGGACAGGCATGGTTCCAGGTTGATCAGGCCACCCCGCAAAGCAGCGGGCTTGGACTGGCCATTTGCCATCAGCTGGTTGCGCTGATGGCTGGCACGCTGCATATCACCAGCGAGGCGGGGCAAGGTACCAGGGTGGAAGTCCGGTTGCCGCTGGAGGTCGCGCCGGAGACGCTCGTCGAAGAGGCTCCCGCCCCTGCGCCCCTGCCGCCTCAGCATGTGCTGGTGGTCGATGATTTTCCTCCGAACCTCACGGTGCTGCGTTTGCAGCTGGAAAAACTGGGGATGCAGGCCAGCTGCTGTGCCAGCGCCACAGAAGCGCTGGCGTTTCTCGCCAGTCAGCCGGTGGATATTCTGATCACCGACTGCCAGATGCCGCTGATGGATGGCTATGAACTGGTTCAGACGCTGCTGATCCAGGATCTGCTGGGCAAGGTCACGGCACCGGCCGTGATACTGGGTTGCACCGCCAATGCGCTGCCCCGCGAAGAAGAACGGGCGCGTCATGCTGGCATGGACGATCTGCTGCGTAAGCCTCTGACCGCCAGCCGCCTGCAACAGGCGCTGGCCCAGCACAACCCGGCCACGCGGCAGACGCCGGATCTCACCGCGCTTAACGCGCTCGCCAACCAGCAGCCAGAGATAATCGCCGGGATGCGGCAGCAGATGCACGCAGCTATCAGCGCCGACCTGGCGTTGCTTGCCGGGCCACTGCCCTCCCCGGACGATCTGAGCCGCATCGCTCACCGGTTAAAAGCCTCCTGGAGTTTACTGGGGATGCCCGCCGCGCTGCGGGCCTGTCTGGTACTGGAGTCCTTACCCGAATCGCTGGCGCACGGACAGGTGGCGCCAGAGGAGATGACAACGTTGGTGGCACGTTTTTCCGCGGTGATGCAGGAGAGCCTGGCGCAGCTGGATGCGGCGCTGAGGGCGTTATAAACGGCGCAATGTAGCGCGCCGGTGCAGCAATCAGATATAAATTTCCAGGCTTGGTTTGCCCTGAGGTTGTTGGTTCACCACCGTGCTACGCCCACCCTCAGGCCATCCTTGCGCAACGCCCTCAGAAAAAATTACATCAAGATAGTTATTAATTTCCTTTGAGTCGCTGTAGATCACATGGTTTGCCTGGCGCACAAAGGCCCCGGAGACATCCAGATAGTCTTTAGCCACCCGTTTAACCATAGGTTCGCGCACAACCTGTTGCAGGATCTGCTTAAACAGATCCTGTCGTAACTTTTTATTCGACTCTCCCAAACTATCTAACGCGTTAAACATATTTACCAGCGCGCTGCGGATGTAATCTTCATCATTAAAATTCCCCCATCCCCACTTTATTTTTCCACTTTGATAATCCACATACTCCAGACCGCTGAGATTGATATTTCCTTTGACGATTAACTCATTAATGCCGGTATTCTTGAGCCTGACATTAAATTCAGCCCCAACATTATTCACAATCAGCTTTTCAATAGTAACCCCTGAACACTGAATATATCTGAATTCGTAACGCATCCTTGCCGAATCACAAATGAACGCCACATTATCCAGCAGGGAATTAATTAACCTGATGGAGGAAACGTTGTTTTTACCCTCGGCGTCAAAATGAATATTTTTTAGTGTGCTATTGTTTATCATAATCCCGGAAAGATTTAAGCCCTTTAGTGAGGTCGCCTCACCATTTAACATGCCATCAATATTGGCGTTGAGCAATTTTCCTTTCTGGGAAATCGTATCACGTATCTCAGCATCGAAATCTTTAGATTTCTCAGCACGCAGATCATGATCGTGTTTGATGCTGTTTGAAATAATAGCCGTAGCGGTATTTTTGATATGGGTAAAAGCGCGTTGCAGATAGCTGGTGCTGCTGGCAGTGACAGAAGATAGCCTGGTAGTGACGTTAATACATAAACCTGACATATTATTCCCCTCTGAAAGCATTCAATTTTTCCGCATATATCATCCTCCTGTTGCTGGGTTAAAACCAGAATCCGACATTAAATCTAAAAGTAAAATCATTTAATTTTCACGAATGAGAATTAATGACTTAATTTAATCGACCATAACCTGAGACTGGCATAAGGAATAAACAGGGCCAGAATAGAAGCATTCAAAACCCTGTCGCAATCTTTACTGATAATCTGATTTCATCGTACTGTCAGCAATTCACCGTGAATAGCATCGCCTAATCCACGCCCCGGTAGCGTCTGACAGGCTGCACCCGATGTCGGGGGCGCAACCTGCGGGTATTTATCGTCTGGCGTAATATAAATCTGGCTGGTGGCGACAAACCCATCATTAAAAGTCGCTTCGATATAGGTGGCTTCCCAACCTGCGACAGGAGATGCGAGGGGAATATCGATGCTTTTCGCCGCCGTCATCGTGGGTGAGGAGGACAAATATCTGATGCCGCAGGCGTAGCGAAAATCGCGTGCTACCGGGTTGGTGGCTGTCCAGCGCACCACTTTTGCTGGTTTTTCTGAAAAAGAGACCCTGAGGCTATGGTTCGCCAGCTGGCTACTTATCTGAGGTAGCGCCTGATGGCTCTGCAGGCGATTGACGAAAGCGATAAGCGATTGCTGAGTAAAGTTTTTAATACCGTTGTGGTCGGTATTCGGTGCCATGCGTAATGACTTCTGACCAGGCAATTCGTTGAAGTAATAGCGCGCGTTATCGGGCGCATAAAAATCATCACCGCTGGCATTGATAATATATTTAGGTATCGTCAGTCGGGAGCGGTAGTCGGAGTGCATATACGCCAGCGGATCTTCGATTTGCATTAATTTCCCGAAATTCGCGCTATCGATTAACTTATCAATTCCCTGCTGGTAATAGGGATAAAACGCTACCGGCCAGTTGCCGCCATAGCTTTGGTACATATGTGTCAGACCGGCACGGGTGTCGAGTAAATCAAGAGCAAAAGGAACGATCGCTTCAACATCCGGGTCTGCGATCGCCGTCAGCCAGCTCACCCAGCCCCGTTTTGACGCGCCGGTGACGATAAATTTGTTGATCCCCCAGTGGCTGAGTTCCTGCTTCGACAGCCGCATGGCCTGCGAGACCGCAGCCGCCATCGGAATATGTAACGGCATCAGTTGTCGTTGTTCGGGATCGTCAAGAAAAAGCGCCCAGCTGTGCGCCACGCTGTCATCTTCCTTCAGGGATTTATCATCCTTCTGGTAACTGAGATATTGGTTTGGAATATTACTGACTGCAATCACGATGGTCTGCGTCGTGCGGGCAATATTGGCCAGTGTCTCCTCGCTAAAATCCGTTGGCTTGCTCACCTGTTGCGGAGCTTCAGCGTAATTTACGCCATTATTCACCACCACCAGCGCACGCGAGGATTTGGACTTTTCCGGGATGTAAATATCAACATCATGTTGCCAGGACGCTGGCGTAACCCTGTTATCAGGCGACCATGATTGTGACGTCATACGGTAGCGATTGACGACCAACTGCGGCAGCTGTTCTTTTCCGGCAAACACATAGTTGACAGGGTTGGCTAACAGTTGCTTGTGATAGTGGGGAAGCACAGAGTAATAGTGGCAATCATGACTCTCCAGGCAGAGGGGATTATCATTACTTGCCGAAGCGTAACTGGCGCAGGAGCTTAATATCATCAACGCAACTATCATGATTTTATCTTTCATAATCCATCCTTAATTAACGATCCTGTTAAATGATAATAACCATTCTTAGTTAATAACGACGAAACTGCGGGAAGACCAACAAATACACAGAGAACAAGCGAGCTGAGAACTATTCCACAGGATGTTTCCTTGTACTTCGATCCAGTTCAAAAAAACAAATATTTTCATAAAGTAGCGTTATTGAATTCGATGATAAAATATCTTCGCTGCAGAGTCATTAATCGAATAGAGGCATCGCCAGGAGGGAGATTCCAGCAGCGAAATCGCCGCTGGAATGATACGGATTACATTTGTATTATGCTTCTGTCGTAGCGGTTTTTTTAAAGCTATCAATAAAATCCTGATATTGTTTAGTTAACCTGTCTCTTTCTTCTTTTTTATCTATCTTGTAATCAATCGCATCACCACACAAACGGGATATCTCAGTTTCTGTGTTATTATCCAACGGATTATCCAGCAGGAGTATATCAATTGTTTTTTGATCGATATGCTTTATCTCCGCATTCAGCGTTGAGATCTTCAACGAGTAAATGGCTGCTCTTTTTTTAGTATCTTCAACGAATTGTTCTTTCGACGCTTTAATGGCTACTTTCATGGCGTTATCAAAGCGCTTATCACCTGTTTTTTCGATGGGGGGCGATGCGTCACTGATGTCAGACAAATGCTTTCTGGCAAGGGCTTCAATATCGCTCCCGGCGGCATCATAAGCACCATCAGCCAATTTTGTGATGGTAACATGCAAGTTACCCTCCGGTTTCTCATCAAAGTCAATATTATGTCCCGGCACCAATTGCGCAATTTGATCCATTGTGTCCATCAGGTTCAAATTCGTCAGCAGTGAAAAAGCAATTGCCGCGTCCACCTGCGCTTTTATTTTACCCGTGGCATCGGTTTCCGGTGGAACCTCAATACTGATTTTTCCTGCATAATCCTGAATATCGCTGCTATCCATACTCCGGATGAAATCTTCACGGATCTTATCCCGGCTAAGCGGCGATGGGATGGTGGTGACGGCCGCCGTGTCCGTTAAACTTACCCCGCCTAAGGATATCAGGTCGGTATCAATCGGGTCTTCAGGTACGACTTCCGTTGATGTTGAGCGGGACGGCCCTGGGCGTGGCTCATTGCGTTGACCATCAACAACATCACGGCTCTCCTCAAAACAGAGCGACCCCGTTCTTTGATAGGTCCTTAAAACCACATTTTTGCTGTTAGCTGCCTTAATTTTTTCATTTTTATTGCGTATTTTTTCATTCTCCCGATGCAGTTTTTCATATTTATCGGCAGTCATATTTTTATCCAGAAAGGCTTTATCTAAATCAATTTCTCTTAGGAGCCTAATCTCTTTTGGGCGTGTGTTCTCTTTTGGTAAAGATGATTTTGGCATCTTATTGTTGTTGCCAAACCATTTCACTGATTTTCTTAACCAACCCTTCAGGGTTAAATCCTTATTCTGATGTATTATTGTGATGGGTTGCGTTTCATTGGTTATCATATTCATCTCCTGAATTATTCCGATGGTCCATTGAGTTGTAATACCTGTTTTCTACCAAACTGACCGGGATATTCGTTATCGGATCACATCTACCCATTCAGTCGTATAAATACCTATTCTAAACTTTTAGTACCATATGAACCTTGACTAAACCCAGATTTTACGAATTTATCTCTTCATTTCACCGCTGTGATAGCTTGCTATTCTTCACTAACCCAATTAAGAAAAGGAACCACGGTATGCCAGAGCTGGCCTCCGTTCATACGCACAAGGATCATTCGTTGCGGTTACACCCTGTAACCCGGTTTAGCCATTTTGTTGAGAGCATGGGAGAGATCAGAAACCGCCCGGCAGCGCTGTTAAGCCAGGGCATCGGCTACTGTGCGGCACCGCTGTTTGCCCTGTCTGATAAACTCATGAGAACCCTCGTCGGGATGCTGCATCACCCATCACGTTTTGATGATTTTCTCGATGTGGCGATGGCTGATGCAAAGTTACAGACGCCGCCGCTGCGTGAGGCGTTAACGCTGTTGTATAGCCACCACTCCGTCACGCCACAACAGACCACGCCGCAGGCGCTGGGGGCGTTATTTCGCAGCCTGATGCAGGGCAGCGTCGCCGAACCGCTGCCGATCAATCCACTGATCCTGCAATTTCTGGCCAACGGCCTCGAGTGCGCCAAAAAAGACGCTTTCCCGGATGATGAATACCGGCTGCGCATCGCCCTGTATCTGGCGAACCGTTATCTGATCTGCCACCCGGAAATCGAAACATTCATCACGCCAACCCTGATCCTCTCCCTGTTCAGCTGCCTGTTGCCACCGCTGGTACAGCGCGTATTGTTCCAGCATTCTCTGGCACTGTTTTTATCCCTGCAACAACGCGGTCAGTCGCCGCCAGCCGCACTGGCGACGCCAACGCTGCGCCCCACCGAATCCCGGCACGCTCTGATGCCCTGGAATCAAACGCTGGCTGATAGCTGGCACTACCGCGCGCCTGAACATTTCCTCGCCGGTCATACCGCCCGCACTCTCAACGCTCCCGCCCTGTGTTGGCCACTGGTGGAACTGCCTGCGGCCCACTGTTTCGAATTTTTCCGCCCATTAACCCACAATGAGGTTCCGCGTTGCCTGGTGTCTCAGCCAAACCATACCCACCCCACTTTCCCGTCCGGTACGCGCGTCAATCAGTTCACCGGTTGGGATAGCAGCGGCAATCCCCACCAGCTCACCCAGGTGTACGTGGGAAGACATGATCTGCGTGTCAGCGATATCAACACCGTCTCTGCTTCCTCGCTGGGAACGCTGACGGCATCACGCGCCCAGGGGGATGGTGTGGCTGAGGTTTTCCCGGTGCCCATAAGACAAAAGGCCGTCGCCTTACGGCTGGCCTCAGAACAGAAAAACCTGGCGACTGCACCAGAGCCAGCCATAAATCGCGGCTCGTTCGCCACGCGCGCCTGGCAGCTGCTTTCAGCTATCCATACCCATCTGAACTTTCCTCCGCTGGTTAAAGGGGAAGGTCTTCACCAGGCATATGCCCGTCCGCGCGCCCACATCGCGCTCCGCCCGCGTCAGGTGACTGCCAGCAAACCCGGCACGCCGCTGATCGAAGACTTTATTGCCTCGGTACAGCGACAATTTTCCCTGCGCCCGGAGGTTAGCCTCTGCCAGCTCAAGGTGAAATTTACCTATGAGGATGGTGTTCCCGGTGAAAAATGGCTGCCCCTTGCGACCGTGCTGGCGTTGTTCAGAGGCAATGATTACGTGGTGATCTACCCGGATTCCTGGTATCAAAGACACCCGCGGGCAATACAGAAAATCGAAAAATATCGCGGCTATAACCGCACCACGGCACAACCGTTGTCCGAGCATTTCAAACAGGCCGATTATCAGCGGGTGAAAAAGAGGAATCTCTGGCCCGCGAACGAAGATGTTCACCCGCTGGACTTTATCAGGCAGCTGGCTACAACCTATAACTTTGACCCGAAAACTCACGCAGAAGTGGTGTATATCGACGACTTTAGCGACAAAAATGTCTCTTTAGGCAAGATAATCACCCTTGATCCCGAGATCATTCGCATCATCAAATGGCCGCAATCCATCCCGGTGCCTGCCACGGTTTTAATGGAGCGCTACCGTCGCATCACAACCTTCTATCAACGCAAAGATCTGTTGCTGGAGATTGAACTCAACCGGTTATCCGCTAGCGATGATCGCCCATCCTTTCCCCTGCCGGAAATGATGAGCGATTTGCGTAGTCTGGGAGATGCTGATTTGCTGGTGGAACTGGATATCCGCATTGCCGCGGCGGCAGCGCTGAATAACCGCATCAGTGAACTCTATGATAATTATGAACTTAACAGCCAAAAAGCCATTTCACCCACGTATCGGCTTACTGCCGCCAGCCAAGTCGAGGTGGAAATCTCTCAGTTTGAAGCGGAGTTTGGCGGAACGCGAAAAGTTAAAATCGTCGTGATGTCGCTGGAAAGACTGGCCTATGGCGAATTGCAGCTCAGACACGGTACCAATTGCACCTTTAAGGTCAATGTTCCCCCGGCGCTGGCCCCATTATTTGCTCAGGCAAGCCGCATTTACAGCGACGCCTTTCCGGTCACCGACAAACTCTATGTCGAATTACAGGGCAATACCCTGAAATGCCAGCATAATAAAAGCTGCTTTGCCGCGGTCGCGGAGATCCAGCGGCGTCTGATCAATTACCGCATTGCCAGCTATCTGACCACCCTTACGGAAAAAACGGCGTTAGGCTGGCGTGACCATGTCGAAATCAGCCTGCTGACCCACATTCTCCAGCAACCGGACGCGCGTAATCTTATCAAGCTGGTCGAGTTCGACGGGCAATCTATGGCGACGTTTTTTGCTATCCGCGGCGCCGGTCAGATGCTGTTATTTAATACCCTGAGCGAGCCGGTGATAATTTTGCAGGAACAGCAGGCCACCCTTCTGTCAGATGCTGAAGCCGAGGCCATGTTCAGCACCCTGCCGATGTCATACAGCCTGCAACACGCCAAAGATAAAGCCCGATTCAATATCCCTTCAGCGACCGGCGCTTCCCGTGATGGCACGCTGGGAAAATATCACTTCGTGACGCCCGCCTCGCTGGATGTGCATAACCTGCTGGCGGAGAATATCTTCGCCAATAGCCTGGCCGATATTGATACGCTGTTTCACACCTCGTCTGAGGTCTGGGCGAAGTTTGCGCTCGATTTCGCCAGTGATTTCTTTACCGGCATCTCCTTTGTGCTGGATCTGGCGGCATTCAAATCGTTAAGCCTGACGGCCCGACTGGTGACCGCGATTGCCGGGCTGGTCTCCAATAGCGCACAGCTGGGCGTCTCTTATACGCTGGCAAAAGTTAACGGCGAGGAACCCCGGCAGTTGGATCTGATGCTCGCTGCGCTGTTCGGCAGCCTGGATTTTGCCACCATCAGCTACGCCTTTTATCAGAGGCTGCGTAAGCATTTCGCCCAAATGAGGGCATTAAAAACCTTTATCACCGGGATGAATAACAACCGGCAAACGCTCAAAGCGATTAAATTGCTTGAGCGTGGCAAAGGTGGCCCACCGCTGACGCCGACCCAGGCGGAGTTTCCTTTTCACAATCCGGGTATCAACCTGCGCTTTGGCCTCTCCAGCCTCGCACCGGTGCTGACCGGGAGTAATAAGCTGTTGCTGCTGCGCAACAGCCGCAAGCACGCTCGTCACCTGTTAATCAGATCCATTGCGGCGCTAACGGACACGGGTAAGAAGCCTCTGGTTGATCGGATTCTGCTGCTGTTCTTTGCCAAAAACGATGGTGCGTTTGTTCAGAACTTTATAAAAGATCTGCAAAAAATGAAGCGCGACCTGAATGAACTCAATATCAGTAAACATGTGGCTTTTATCGACAGAACGGCTGTCGATGACAACACCATTATGGCAATCGATATCCAGGCCTATAAAGATTTCCGCAGAAATCATGAAGCGATCAGCAGGAATACACGGGCGGGCGCAAATGCGGTTGAACGTTATCAGGGTACCGTTCTTTATGTCATCAATGAAAATTTAAAAAAACTCGCGCAAAAATGTGGCCCGAACTTTATCGCCTGCCTGGCGGAAGCATTAGTGCATGAGCTGACGCATGGCAAGATGAACGCCCTCGATTATGTGCAGGACGTGTTTGTGGAGGGCTATAGCGGGGTGAGAGACTTTGAGGCGCTGATTAATCTGAATGATAAAGATTATGTGGTGCCGAAAAAATTTAGCGGCGCAGATCAGATATTTATGAAATCAAACATGGCTGGCTATCATGATACCAGCGCAGGCGCGCGCAATGCCCAGTCGATTGCCACCGTGATCTATCTGCTGGCCTCGATTACCACCAATGGTCAGGCGGAGGCGTTTGTCGGCAGGATGGAAAAAGCGCGGATGAAACTCCCTGTATAGTCTCGCGATGTCTCTTGCCGCTACAGGAGAAAATCACGTAGCGGCGTTGCAGCGGTTACTTTGACAGCCAGGCTTCCATATGCTCGATTTCAGCGGTCTGCGCCCGAATGATGTCTTCAGCCAGAACGCGCATAATGGGGTCATGGCCGAATTTCAGCTCAGTCTCTGCCATGGCAATCGCGCCTTTATGATGCTCGATCATGCCTTTCGCAAAGGCGCGATCCGCGTCTGATTCCTGCAAACTCTGCATCATGCCTTCATGCATCCCTTCCATGCCCTGCATATATTCCTGAGAAGCAGCAGATAAATCCGTGTGCTGCGCCATTTCCGGTGGCATTTCTTCATTGCTGGTCGGATGCGCCAGCACCCATGCCGGTACGGAAAATAACAAGGCCGCCAGCGTAAGCGGTACTTTTTTCATTTTAAACTCCGGTCGATAAATATATGACGAGGGTGATAATTTCTGCGCGCAATCGTTCCATGAAAGCCTTCATTAAATTTTGATCCAGCGCAAAAAATGAACATGATTCATCTAACACCAGAAGATTCTTCTATTAGACTTCTTATCTTCCAGGTCACGCAGAAATTATTAACAATGCGCGACCCTACAATAAAAATGAATGCACTGATGATTTTATGAAATCAGTTGCTTTCGTGTACCTGCAATCCGGTCGCGTAAAAAATACCGGCACATCGAGCGAAGAATATTCATTATGATCACTGTTGAGAGTTGTTGCCCATCACGTCACATCGAACGTGATAATTCCTGTGATACTGACTCACAGTTCGCGGCGAGTATTACCTCTGCCACAAATTCTTCTGATGAATTATCATCAGTCTCACCTATTGAATTCCTGCGAGAACTAAAAGAAATACCCGGACTTGTTGGCACGCTGCTGGCATCCAGTTTGATGAATATATCGCAGTGCGGCCCGGCATTTTATTTCTTCGATACTGAAGCGAAATTTTCCAGCACCCTGGTTTGTAATGCGACGGGATTTACGGTTTTCCCGATTCACTGCGAAGCGGGGCATCCGGTGCATACTTTTATGTCCGGATTTAAAACGTACGCGCTGGGCCTTTTTCAGTGTGGTTTCAGGGTAAATTATAATGGCAGCCGTAACCCGAAAGACTGGAGTGTATGCTTCGTTACGGAAAAGCTGGAACACTTTGAATTTACTGTTCCCTTGTGGAGTGTAGAGACGCAAACCTTTGCCGCCGCAGGGCAAACGCTGTTTGGCTTTGAGTGTGGCAAAACCACCACTTTTGATAAAAGGCCGGGAATGGAGTTTCTTGACCAGATACTTTGCCGGACCCCCACCGCGATACTTGAGTTATTCCAGAATGCCGTTATACGTCCCTGTACCGGCAATCAGGATATTTCCCCTCGCATCTCGCCGATAAGTAGCCAGCCCTCATCGTTTCGCAACCCCTGCAATCTGGTCAATTTTCTGGCAGACGCAATAACCCGTACCCTGAGAAATGCGCTGGCATCGAATAATCCGGATGAAGTTTTCTGGACCGGAGCCACCATAGGCCTTTGTGATATCAACGCCGGTTTTACTCTGGATTTTATTAAGGTGCTAAAAGCAAAATATCTTCTGACTAACTATCTGCGCCACAACATTATGTTTACCTATATAAATGGAGAGTTCTCAATACCGGACAACGTGAAAATTTTCATCATTATCATGTATAAGATATTGGGTTCCTGTCGCGCCCTGCATCATTTCCTCAACAACCTGAAAGTGAAAGTCGTCGAAAACTTCCCTCACAATCAAAGCATACATACTGCAATCAGTAATCTGACGGATAAATTAGCTGCCAGCGTGGATGAGTCACCTTTAGAAGATATTCCGCTCAGGGAGTTTCTGTATAAACTGGCGGTGGTCAGCACAAATTCTTTTGTTGTCAACAATAAAAAAGGTGTTTTTGAATTCGGTTATAATTCAGCAGGTCAGGAATTAAAGGAAAACTACCGGATAAATGATAAAGACAATGTCTATATTCTTGGCGGAACAGAAAAAAATGAAAAAGAAGGTTCGAACGTGCATCGTGTCAGTCAATATACCTTTAACGCCGACATCCTGCATATTATTACCAATAATAATGAAGCCAGCCAGGGAATAGTCAGCCAAATACTGTCAACGCAGTCGGTCTGACCTGGGCAAATGTGGCTCCTCGCTGAGCCACACTCCCTGTTACTTATCCGCCAGCCGCGCCACCAGACTATGGGGCGCGATGCCGTTGCAGGGCTGGTCGGCAAAATTCGCCACCAGCACTGAACCGTCGCTGAAGGTGGTTTGCTGCACCCAGCCAGCCTTGTCCAGCCAGCGAAAATCCGTCAGCGCCTTATCCCAGAGCCGCTGATGCAGTGGCCGGAAGCGGGCGTCAGCCTTTACCATCTCCGGGATACGCGCCCGCAGCGTTGCGCGGCTGAGGTTAAACAGCGGCGGCGTGTTATAGAGCTGGCTGAGCAACTCCCGCGTGACGGTGACTTCAGGGAATTTCAGATTATCTAACGTCCAGTGATGGGTGTTGATCACTGCATCATGAAAGACCGCCTGGTACAGAGGTAAACGATAGCGCGGATCAAAGATCACCGTGCGATAGCGTGGCCTGACGTTCGCGGGACGGAAAAAGGTGGCAGGCTGCGCATCGGGCCACCAGGCCCCGAGGTAGTATGGGGAGCTTTTGTTATGTCGCATCTCTGCGTCCTGCCAGCCAAATCCCCAGGTTTCCATACCGTGGGCAAACATGATGTGGCGTGCAGTAACTGCATTACCGTCTTCCGAACCTAACGGCAATTTAAGCTGCTGGCTGAACCACGCCATGCGCGCATTGCGTGCTGCTGCCATCTGCGCGGCGCCCGTTGGGTGAGCAGGCTGATAGTCATCATCCACCATGCCGGTGCCATCGACATCGAGAAACAGGCTGTTGAGTCCGGCCAGTTGCACCAGCGTGCGCATACGTTGCTGCGCATATGGCAGGACACACGCCGGATTCAGATAAAAGCCTGCGCCTCCGAAACCAGGCTTTTTGCTGCCGTCGGCGCGGACGATAGCGCATTGCTCACGCAAGGTCGCGGGCAACTGCGCGGTGAGCCAGTTATCATTTTTGCCACGCGCTACGGCGGTATCGTAGGAATCATAACTGGCGATCAGATAACCGGCCGCTTTGGCCCGCGCTACCGCATCGGGATGTAAAAACGTCGCGGTCCAGTTATCCGTTCCCAGCCACAGGCGCGATAACCCCGCCTGCTGCAATGCAGCAATCACTGGTTCAGACAGCCCCTCCCCCCACTGATCCGCAGATACCAGATAAGGGCCGAGCTGATGTTGCGCCATTGCCCGTACCCTGATTGCCTGCTGCTGCTGAGCGAGCAGGAACGCCTCATCATCGGGAGTGGCGCGTAAAGGATACAGGGCCACCAGCGCACGGTTGAGAGCGTCGATCATCACTGATCGCTGCCAGCTTTGCGGCTCGGGCTGTTGCAGGATTTTGTCGGCTTCGGCCCCCATCTTTTCCCTGATTGCTGCCCCCGCGGGAGTTCGCAAATAGCGCGCCAGCCCTGACCAGTCTTTAACATCCTGCGGCGCCAGCAGCTGGCTGCCCCACAGATAGATGAAACTGGCACCAATCAGTTTGCGGCCTTCCGGTGCAATCGCCATCTTCTCGCGCAGCGTGCTGAACTGACCGTTTTGCTGCAAATATTTACGATAGCGCAGCGCGCCCGCGAGCGGTGTGTCACCGACGTTTAACAATACTTCGAACGGTTGCTGCTGATTAAAACGGCTGAATTCGTGCTGGCTGCGCATCTGTAACTGGCGGTTTATCTGCGTGAAAGTGACGCGATTGCTGAACGGAGTGAGCAGCAGCCAGCTGTAGGTTTTTCCCTGCTGCTGTTGGCTCCAGAGCGGCAATTTCAGATCAAAATTGGTATCGATTGATGCCTGCTCGTCCGCCAGGTACGCCTGCCAGCGCGGGTTATCCAGCGGAATGCGGCTACCTTCACCCAGCGGCAGCAGCAGTGTGCTGGCCTGAGGCGGCAGGCTGAACCAGTTAAGCCGTTGCGGTTTATCACTATGAAAGCGCAGCAGCAGATCGCTCCCCTGCACATGGGCGCTGATAGTGAGGCGCTGCGCGGGCCAAACCCAGTGGGCTTCGCTGGACGTCGTCTGGAGTTCAGTGACCTGCTGTCGCGGCTGCGGGGAATTGACCAGCACCTCACCAACGTGAATTTGCAGGGAGGCGGGATCGAGGGTGAAAACCGCCGTTCCCTGCTGCAATTGCACAGCCCAGGCGCAGCAAGAGAATATAATTAATAGCGTAACAAGTAGGGAATGAATTATTTTTTTCATTTATATGCACTCACAAAAAATGTGAACGCAGTTTAGGCAAAAATTGTCGTTCCTCACATGATCTTCAGGGAAATAATCAGAAGGTGAATATGAGTTTACACAAACATCCAGCACTCATCAGATCATCCTCATCTCCGCATATTTCACTTTTGGCGATCCCCACGTAATTTATCAGGAATATATATAGGGAGCCATCAACATGCCAAACGCGATTAATGCAGCGGCCGCCAATACGTCGCAGCCAATTGAACCCATCCCCTCCACATCGACGCCTAAAATGACAGACAGGATTGAGGTAAAAAATACCCCTGCCGGAAATATCATGACGTCAAATAAAACGTCCCTCAAACCGACCCCGTCATCTTTCTGGCAAAAAATAAAAACAAACTTAACTAAACCGACGGTAGCGCAACCCCCTGTCGCCTCCAGAGCGGAGAAAATTGAGAAGATGCAGGCCTATCTGATTAAGGCTACAGAAAAAAGAGAGTCAGACGGTATCATCATCGATTTCCTCGAGCGCAAGATAAGAAACAAATACAGCATTACAGAAATATTAACTGAGGATTTTATTAATAAAAACCCTAAGGTTATAAAAAATATTATTCAGGCAACAGGAGACAAGATCCTTGGCATACTGACCCTTGACACACAAGCGAAAAACTTACTGCTGAACGTTATCCACCCGTTATATTTCGGCAATATAGCAAGCGAAATCGCGGGTGATAGCAGCTATCTGAGTTTGAAAATGGTCAATGCGATGTCATCCCGCTTTGCGGTCAGGAGAGAGAATGCCGATAAAAAAACCTTCGACCTTCAATTGTTAAACTATAAAGATGAGTGGCAGGATACTATTCGATCACATTTTAGCGCCGTCGATAAACAGTCTTTTCCCGCACCTTCTGGTCCCTATGAGGCCCGGCTGGATGACATTTTCAGATTGTGCTTTGCGATACAGAAAGAAGTCTGCAATACACATTATTCAGCCTCTTCCGACTTGCAATCAATTCCTTTTATTTTCAATAAAATACATGAAGTGATGTATCTGGTGAATATCGAAATCAGTACCATAGCCGCAGACAATTCAGTACATGACAAAGCAGAAAATCTAATCCAGAATGGCGTCCACAGCATGAAAGATTTGGCTGCCGCACTTGGATTCCTTTATAACAGAATAAAACAGTTATTTATCAAAGTAGCCGATCAGGCAGAAAGAAAAAAAATATCAGACATCACATTTGTCAGTAAAGAGGGATACATCACCAGACTGACCGATGCGCACAGTGAATATTTTTTTGACCTGGCGAAAAAAACGGGAATCGACAGTAGCATTCGAAGCCATATCAAATTAACTGAAGAACAACTGAGTATTTTCACCGGTCTGATGCAGAATCGATAAGTTAATCCCTGCGTATGCCTTCCCCGTAACTTAAGCAATTGCGGTGTTTTTGCAGGGCAAAAAAAAGCGGCACCTTAACCAGGTAGCCGCTTTTTAATTATGACCTATCAGGCATTATTTATTCTGTCGCCCACAAGCTGACAGCCACATCCGGTGACCAGTGCGCCGCACCGATGTGCGCCTGCAAACAACGATACACTTTACCGTTGTAACTCACTTTATCGCCTTTGCCGTAAGTGGTGCCCGCTTTAAACGCCGTCACTGCGCCGTTGCCCGGTTCCTGTGCTTTGGCTTTTACCAGCACATTGACACTCGCCGTGGAACTGAACTCCTTGTCCTTCACGGTGACCGAGAACGTCAGGGTGGTGTCCGTTGCCACCTGTGGGGCGATAAAGGTGGTAATCACGCGATTCGCCACAAAGTTGACCGCCGGACCTGCCGTTTGCTTCCACTCGAAGCTCAGCACATCGTTGTCCGGATCCGTTGAACCCGAGGCATCCAGAGTGACGCTGGCGTTGCTTTCCACCGTCTGGTTGGCGCCTGCATGGGCGATCGGTGCCTGGTTAGCCGGGCCGTTATCCGGTTTCTCAGTGGGCTTAACCACCACGGATACGATCTGGCTGGCCGGAGAGAGGTTACCCGCCGCGTCTTTTGCCATCACCTGGTACTGATAAACCACATCGTTCTGCTGATCGTGCTGAACGTGGATGTCAGTCCATTGCGTGGTCAGGGATGTGCCCATCTGACGGCCATCACGCCAGATGATGTAGCCCACCACGCCGACATTGTCGGTAGACGGCTGCCAGTGCAGCGTGACGGTATTATTCTGCTGGCTGGCAGTGATACCGGTGACCATTGACGGGCCTTCGGTGTCCGCCGGGGCGTCCGGCAATGCACCGCCAAGGGTATTTTTATAGCGGGTGGCAAATTCGTAGCCATACGATTTGCCCGCTTTATTTTTACCGTTGTCCCAGTTAACTGACCAGGTCATCAGGCCTTTAATCGGCTCTCCGGCCGCGTTAAGACGTGCCAGCGCGTTGTAGACCGCCTGCGGATCTTTCACATAACCGTTACCGGCCGCATCGACGTTAGTCGGCAGACCGATCACCAGCTTGCTGGCGGGAATTTTCATAAAACCGCGGCTGCCGTTCGCCAGGCTGTCTGTCAGATAAAACAGAAAATGTTCTTTCCGTTCATCGTCATTCTGCTTCAGATACCAGTCACCCACGATGGCGGCCTCTTCAGCGCTCATATCTACGCCGGCCCCGTTCTGGTTGTAATACTGCGGGGCGATAAAGTCGTACACCCCTTCCAGATTCTGGATATACGGCTTATAGGCACCATTCGCGGTCAGGTACGGGAATTCCGGCGCCATGCTGATGATGAAGTGCTTACCCTGCTGCTGATAATGTGCGCGCACCAGTTTTAATGCCGCCGGGATCACCGTGCTGTTATCACCCGCCTGAATGGCGGTCTGCTCGAGATCGATATCCAGTCCGTCAAAACCATACAGCTCAACCAGACGGATGATTTCGTTTGCCAGCGCCTGCTCCTGTCCTTTGTGCAACAGGATATGCGCATCGGCGCCGCCGAGAGAAATAATGACGGCACGGCCCTGCGCGTTCAGCTCAGCAACCTGCGCGCGGAATTCGTCGTCAGAGGCGTTGTACGGTCTGAAGGTTGGGATAGTGTCGGTCTGGCCGGGGAAGACCTTCATAAAGGCGACGCTGACCACGTTGTATTCCGCAGGCACATCGCGCAGTGGCATATCTGAAGGCAGTCCCCCCTGATAACCAATGGATTCCGGGGTCGCGCCCCAGTTATGCCAGTACCCCAATAAGATTTTTTTCTGGCTGATATCAGGCATCTGGGATGCGGCATCCTGAGTTGCTGCGTGCGCCATTGAACCGGCGCCGCACAGCAGCAGCGCCAGAGTGAGCGCATTGAATTTTCTTTTCAAAATATGTTGCCTCAAATAAATAACGTAAATTTCGATCGGGAAAATTACGGTATTTACGAGGTCGCCACGACGCGAACGCCCTGTTAATGCGGGAGAATATCAGCACAAAACATAAGGATTTTCTGGATGGGTATGTATACCACGGCTCGTCAGCCGCCACGACGAGATACGGTATCCTCTGTTCAAACTGTCCTGGCGGGATGGACTGCTTTTACAGCTCAGTCAATTCCGGCTCCTGTTTAATAAACAGGCTCTTAATTTTTACGAGGCGTTTGTCCCGTTCCGATAGGTGCTGATCCTGACACATCCCCCTGGCCAGGGCGTCGAAAAGGTTGTTTTTATCATGCCTGCTTTTGTGCAGTATCTTCCAGCTTGCTGGCGCACCCCCGCACTTTGGCACACGCAGGGCCATGTGATACAGCCCCCCCTCACTGTCCTGATGCTCACGGAGCGCCACCAGATTATCAGCAGGGATCACGGCATCATCGATACTGCCCGACTGCCATCCCAGTGGGGTACAAACCCGCACACGCCCGTCCAGCTCAATGACCAGGATGTTGTATTTTTCTTCTTTCGCGATCAACTGTATCTGATCGTTTTTCAGGGATTTGAATACATCGGTGCGGGTTAATTGTTCGGTATGATTGGGTCCATAATCGCAGAGAAACTCCTGGTGTTTTTTTACCGGCACTTTGGTGACAAAAATCGCTATTACCCCCCGGTGATGTTTCTTCCTCGCATAGAAAACCTGAACATTATTTTCGCCGCGAGCGGGCAGATTGCCATATCTGGCGGTATTCATCAGCGCCAGGAGGTTGGGATGTTGTGCGCCACTCACAAGGGTGTTCTCATTTCTTCGGGTGCCAAATGCAAAGGTTGAGAAAAAACCTGGTCCGACTTTTTCCATCGCGGCTTCAATATTCTCCACAGAATCAAGATAGGCGCCGGAATACATGCCAAGGTATTCATGCGCCGGCGTATCCTGCGTCGCTACCAGCTGGTTGCCGACTGCATCGTTCGGATCATTTTTTATTGCCAGAAAGCGCCTGAAAACCTCGACATCACTTTTACCATCAGTTTCTACCCCTTCCCGCACCTTTCTGAGCAGCATCTCCTGCACATCTTGCGGCAGATGACTGGTTCCGACGATTTCAGCTTCATGCGGCTCACCCAACACCCTGGCAGTGACGCTTTCCCCGCTAAATGGGTCAATCAGCAGCGGGCCGCAATAGTTTTGCGCCTGCTCCACAAATAATATTTCCCTGATAATTTCAGGTTCAGGAATATCTTCAGACACCTTCTCTTGCTTAATCAGGGCAGCATCATCCGGCGTTTTATCAGGAACTGATTTTACAGACTGTCTGAATCGCCATGTTTTGGCATGAAGGGTATTTGGATTGACCGCATAATATCTGGCGAGCTGGACAAGGGAAATATTTGGCCATGCCCTGGTTTTGCTATGCCGAACCCACAGCTCCGCCACTTCCATCGCCGAAACCCTGGCTATTTCATCGCCGGAGTCACGCTGCGGCAATTGTTGATTGAGAAAATCGGTTTGTTTCTTATTCAGCCTGGGTGCCCTGAGCAGCGTAATATATAAGCTCAGCACCGAGGGAGCTAATTTAAAATGCCGACACAAAAATATCTGGCTAATCCGCTTTTTTTTCATTTCCGCTTTATGGGCAACATACAGTTCAGCCATCAGATCCACAGGAACCTTTTCTTCTCCCTTATTATTCGCAGATATCAGGTTATTCAGCCACGTCATATCCTTCGGTAGCGGCTCGGTTGGATGCAGGTAACTGACCATACATCCCAGCGAGTTCGATTTGAGATTATAACGATCCGCCAGCTGTAAGAAGGTGATCTTTTGTGATTCCAGGATGCTTCTGTGCTGACAAATTGCCTGCGCCAATGCCCGGTAACTACAGCCTGATATGGGCGGGAAGTCGACCAGCGCTGCATTCTGAACGGCCGTTAACGGGAGCGGTTTAAGCAGCCTTATTGCGTGGTACAGATCATGTGGTTCAAGCCCATAAGCCCTGGCAAGCACCGTCCTGTTGATGCCCTCTTTTATCAGGTTTCGCTCATTCGGATGCCACAGCCGGGCCACAGCTTTCAGGTCAGGCTCACTGTCCAGAGAGCGGAGGCTGTTTAACTTCGCCTTCTGATGTGGTTGCAGGTTAGCTTTTATCAAAATCTGAATGATATCTTTAACCCGACTTGTATTGACATCCGCATAGGCGAAAAACTGGCGCTGATTAATCCTGGTCGCTCGCAGCAGAGTTTTATATCTCAGATACCACTTTGCCACTTTCATCTCATTTTTCTTTGCCGCATCGGGAAAGTGTTGTTCAAGGGTTGTCTGCTGCGCGGGCGTCATGGGGGATGGCGGTGCCTCTTCTCTTATTTTGTATAACACCTTATCGATCGCTTTTTTAAGTGCTCCGCACTCCAGTTCATAGTATTCGGCCAGCATTTTTTTCTGAATGAATAATGCCTTCATGGTCTCTTTATAGCGCGCATAGAGCTGGGCGACTTTTTCCCCGAAGGCTGCTTTATTCTTCCTGTCGGGCGCTTTTTCACAGGGAAGATGACGATAAAGCCATCTTTGGTGCAGCGGTTTTCTCTCTTCCGGCGACAGCTTTGCCACCTCGGCTTTCAGATCGCCCACAGACGTGGGATTGGTCACGATACAGAGGCGTTTGCTCAGGCCAGCGGCTTGCGGGTCTTGCGTAACTGCGGGTTGCTGATCGTCTTTATCTCGCAGTTTACGTTTACCTGGCACCAGCTGTGCCGGTTGGGGTAACGGAGTCAGGACAAGAGGCAGAGTAACATTGAGGGAACAGAGTTGAGAGAGGTTGTTGCCGACCGCCGCGATGTGGCTAATAACCACAATGCTGCCACCCTCCGCATTCTGGGCTGGCGGTGGTCCTGTTGCAGAAATAACGGGCGCTATCGCTCCCAAAATGCGCCTCCCTCCTCGTCAGATGAACCCACAGTATGTTCGAAACCGAACTGGAGAAGGGATAAGCGTTATGAGAAATTTGTGAAAATTTTCATCAGCAAAGACATCAGTCCATTTTGACGGGATCTTCTGCTGTCGTTTCCATTAATCGTGAATGCACCGTTTCCTGTTGATGAAACAGATCCCATGGTAAAAACAGGGTATCAGCCACGGCGGTCAGCGGCATATCCAGCAGAATAAATGGCTTGATACTCCATTCAATCTCCTGATTAGATAACATCTCACTACTGGCTTTTACTCCAGAATAGGTACCGTTATGACCTGAATGCGTCATGATGCTTGAGCAGGAGCAGAGTAATAAAGCTACGAGCGCGACAGATAATTTGGCGAACTTAGTCGCATGGTCGAATAACAAAATCTCCTCCTGACTTTACATAATAATAACAAATAAGATAATTAAGAATAAACACCTTATATTTGCATAGCAGCATAGCGCTACCCAACACCATAAACCATCGTACCAGTATGATAATTTAAAGACTCACAAGGCAGGTATCAGAAATTATTAAAGCGAGAGACTGAAAAAATTACGACTGCTGATTTCATAGCAAAAAAACGACTCTGATCATTAATGCTTAACCTAATCTACAACCTTCATGCCTCATCTCTGTTTAAATAACGCGCTAGTGAATCAGAAATCGATAATTATCAATATTAAGGCTATGACAATGAACGTAAATTTTATAGCCATCTGCGTTCAATTTATCTTTAGCAACATTAGCTTCTCACTGGCATCTCCGTCAGAGGTGACACCGATGCGATTAAATACCTATCAGGAAAATATTCAGAAGTTGACCTCTGATAAAGCCGGGAATGTGTATATCATCATACAGGTGATGCCACACTGATAAATAACTCAGGAGCAGTTCCATTTCAGACATCTGAAATAATTGCACCACCGGTTTTCTCAGGATTGGGTGATAAAGGGAATTGTTATCTGGTCGTATCAAAAATCATGGTGAATCGGATAGTCAGATTGAGCTATGGCTGCAAAATCCAAAGAACACATCTAACACAGCCAGAACAAACCACCGCGATGTCGATAAACGGTGACAGAGTCAGATTCGCTAACCTTGATTTTGTGGTGCGCAATGCGGTGGTTAGCCCGGAAAATCCGCATCGGATATTGCTCAGGGCGAGCGTTTTGCCCCTCAATTGAGGAAAGTGTGTCGGTTGCTCCGTATTTATCTGACCGACAAGGGCAACAACACCGCTTACCAACCCGCACTTCTTCTATTGCTCAGGATGGGGGCGAGCTTCGCCGATAACCTGATGTGTAGTTTTAACATCCCGACGGCTTCCTTCGGCTGTGGATCCTACTCAGCCAGCGGATTTATCAGATGTTCATTTCTGACAACGTTGATGATCAGTCGCCAAAACGTGTGGGGGGGCCATAAAGGTCGCCTCATTCGAAATGCTATTCACCCTGCCCCAGCAAGTCGGGCAATTTGGTGTGAACGCTCCGCTGGTCAGTGAGAACAACCTTTAGAATCTTTATCAATATGACGTGAAAAGAGAGGAAGAAGAGCGTTCAGCAGTAAACATTGCTGGCAGTATCACGGAGCTAAAGCCACAAAACGAACGACCATGTGGCTCGATGAGCCACATGCTGTAAGATGCAAGATTAGTCTTTAACCTTCGCCCCTTTCACATTGCCAAGCACCTGCTTAATCGCCGCTTCAATCTGGTCCACTGCGTCTTTCGGTAAACGCACAAATTCGTAGCTAATTGAACGCTTATCGGCATTCACTTTACGCCGAGCCAGCAGATTGCGATCGTCAAAATCAGCCAGTTTTTCCGTCACCAGCGTTTTCGGTTTTTGCGGCACCAGGTTGCGTTTCGCTGAACGGAAATAGCCCAGAATTTCAGACTTCTGTTCTTCCGTCGTCAGGGCATGATGATGGTCTGCGTCCACCATGGCACGCACTTGATCGGCCAGATCGCTGATCTCCACGCTTTCCGCTTTGGCGTTATCGGTCACATCCAGCAGCAGCTGATAATCCGGCAGCGTAAGTTCTGACACGACAGGAAACAGAGCAATCAGCTCTGCCGGTACTGAGGCGGCCTGAAACGCGCGCGTCACTTTGGCGTTGGAAATGCCCTCAGCTTTGGCAATCTCACTTTTGCTCATGCCATTTTCGTTCATAATGGCAAAACGCAACCCCAGCTCTCGCAGGTTATGCTCTTTTGCCGTCTGAATATCGGCCGCCAGCTGACGTGCATCGCTGATATCGATTTCGTCTGAGGTAACCAGCACTTCAAGGCTGGCCTCCGCAAACAGGCAGGCTGCGCGACGGCGCGAACCATCCATGATCTCGATGCGTCCGTCCTTCAGGCGTCCTATCGCCGGAAAAAACTGTTGCAGACCAATGGTGCGCGTTATGTCTTTGACTGATTCTTCCGTCAGCGTGGCCTGATCGCGACCGTTGATCTGCGGATCAACATAGGTGCGCAGCTCGATGTCGCCATGCGGGATCAGCTGACGGGCAAAAGTGGCGGTTTTGCCCGATTTCAGGGTAAAGGTACGCGAGGTGTTGCTGCTATCAATAAAGCTGGCAATCGCGGTCTGGCCCATGGTGCGGCCAATACGTTGTACCGTCTTATGAGTACTCACAGTGTGCTCCTGATGTATTCAATGCGATCGAAAACAGCGCGGGAGAACTGCTCTGCTTCATACTTTGCCTTTCTCAGGGCATCGGCGCTGCCGGGATAGGAGATCGGGTTGGCGCTGATCACCGTATCAAAAGATTCACCGCAACGCTCGAAGCCGTCCAGGCGCGGCAACGAGGCATCCAGCATCGATTTAGTGAAAACCTCGCGGGCGTAGCTTTGCGAGGTTAAGTGGTCATGCTTGGTGGTCATCTTCGACATAAAACCAATGTTGGCTTTTAAGCGCGGCTCCACACCCTCTTTCTCAATACGCTCCAGCATCTCTGGCAGGCGGGTCAGATATTTCATGGTGGAGTGAAAATCAACCTGAGCCGGCGGCGTCGGCGTCAGCAGAATATCGCTGGCGGCAATGGCGTTGAGCATGAATGAGTCCAGGTGCGGGCCGGTGTCGATAAAAATGAAATCATAGTCGTCCGCCAGACGATCAATAACGTTGCGACGCAACACTTCCGAAGGTGCAACACCCGGCAGGTACTCCTGAACCAGCGCATCCCAGTCACTGGCGACAAAACCATCATCGATCGAGGCTGGCATAACATCAACACCAGGCATTACGGTCGGCTGGATAAACTCGCGGCGCAACTGATCGCGGCCAAGATCGTTTAACATTGCCTGTGCCGCAGTCTCTGCTTTGGAACCGATGCTGTCTTTATGGCTTAAAAACATAGTGCTGGAGGCCTGAGGATCCAGATCGATGACGAGGATCCTCAGATCGTTATGCAACATCGCGGGATGGGCGCGCATACCGTGGGCCAGGGTGACGGTGCTGACAGTTTTGGACACGCCGCCCTTCAGGTTAACCACAAAGACCACAAACGGCCCTTTATGCTTATCACGATATTTCGGCACCTTGCGGTGATGATAGATATCGATGACGTTTTGCAGGCTCAGTGCATATTGCGAGGTGCTGCCGGTTTGCTTTTTACCGAATTCATAGCCAGCGTCTTCCATATCACTGATGGCGGCGACCACGGCGTGTTTACTGAGCAGCGGGAAGTTAGCGACGGCGTTGCGCGAATAGGTCTGATAATAACCCGTCTGATTAAATTCAACCCGTTGTTGTTCAATATGGTTGCTAAGGCCCTGCAACATACTGTTTGCCCGCTTCGCTGTCTCCAGCACGTCGCCGTAATCACGCTTCATAAGCACCTCAGGAATAATGTCTTTTCGAATAGTACACAAAAAGATGGAATCTGCCAATTTTTCAGTAAAAAACCTAAAAACTGGATTTTTTCTTCGCGGATGGATTTATTTCATAAAACTGAGATTATCCCAGTAAGGCTGCTGACACACCGCTATCAAGATGTTTGTCATAATACTGACATCAGCATGATTATTCAGGATAAATTTCAGATTTCAGGTTTCAATCAGCCAAAAATTAGGCAACTCTCGACTGGCTGAATTTGCATGTTTAGAGGAACGCTATGTCTCTACCCTGATTCAGGGTATTTAACGTTACATGAGCGGCCTGCATATGAAGAGGAACATAATGCCTACTTAGTGCGCAGCGGGGTTCACAAACATGTTTAGAGGAACGCCGCCATCCGCAACTTCTGCGCATTATCAGAGGAACGCTTCGGATAGTTAATAGGCAAAACGGCATGAATCCTCCTCGTTCTGCATGTTTACAGGAACACCCCTCACGCATATTTAGAGGAACATCAGCCTGCAACTGCATGTTTAGGGGAACACTTTAGCCTGCGCGCTGCATGTTCAGAGGAACACATCTGTATCTTCACAGCATTTTCAGAGGAACAGGGAGCCTGCTGGCGCTGCATATTCAGGGGAACATCATAATCAGGCTTGCACATATTTAGAGGAACATGACTGATTTTACTCATGAAAATTCCATATCGTTTATGCGACGTTTATCTCTAACATCATTTTTCACCCACAGCTCTTTATCCGTCTGTCACATGTTTAGAGGAACGCGCTGGATCACAGTTTTGCATGTTTAGAAGAACACTCCAGGTTTCACCGTAGCATATTTAGAGGAACACCTGGATGTGCGCTTCGCATGTTTAGAGGAACAGTCAGAACCTTGTGCATGTTTAGCGGAACAATTGATGATTTCACAGGCGAAAGATGATCGCTTCATGAGCAGGCCAACATGTTTAGGAGAACGCTTTTTTTTAAAAACGAAGAGAAACAGCAAACTGTGATTTGTCCGCGTACATGTTTACAGGAACACCCTGCAGTGACTTTCAGCATATTTAGAGGAACATCCTTCCTCATGGCTTCATGCATGTTTAGAGGAACACGTCACCAGGTAACGACAACTTAACGATTAACCCATTGTTTAATATGATTTTATATTAATAAATAAAGCATATTTAGAGGAACAGCCGGAACAAATATCGATACGACCGGTGCATATTTAGAGGAACGCCCTGCCCTTCTCTGCACGAGGTCCCATTTGATAATGCATGTTTAGAGGAACATTCGAGGAAGAAATGCACGTCCCGATGCAGAAAGGGGTGCATGTTTAGAGGAACAAATTTGATGTTTTTTAAGTAAAAACAAGGAATTAACCAAGAAAAAGGCAGCAACGACTGACCTGACGATCATCAGGTGTCGGCTTACTGGCAAAAGCGCCTGGGTTTAAACCTCGTTATTTTCAGAAAGATCAGGATCTCTGGAAGTGATCGTAAAATAGATCTTTTTCTTACCCTGGACCACTTTGTAGCCCTCGGTATAAGTCAGGTATTTCACCTCTTCCAGCAGCTTCATCGCCTTTCTCACAATCATCAGCTGCTTACGCGGCTCAGAACGCATGTTGAGGCGTTCCTGGATTCTTTCGAAGGTTACTATCTGAACTTTGTTTGGAACGTTTGGCAGGCCTTCCAGGAAGGTATAAATGGCTTTAGCGACCTCATTGCGCTTAATTGCCGGAAACACCTTCAGCTTCAGCACCCTTTTCAGATCAATATTGTACAAATCGCGCAGGCCAGGATTGTATTCGATAATGACCTGATTTTTAGCGGTATCTACCTTGGAGAAGTTAATCAGATGCGTTGTGGCACTCACGATATCTTCGCCATCTTCCTTGTAGACGTGGATTGAGGTTTGGGTAATTTTCCGCAGAGATTTAGCAATGCGCTCTTTCAGGTTCTTGTTCACCTGCCGCGTGTTGAATTCACACAACCGCGCAAATTCCGTAAAAGGCAGCGTGACTTTACCCTCTTTCATCTCAGTGTGAGTCAATGCAGAGATGATAGCCACCCAAGTACGGAAATCCGTGTCCATATCGAGCTTCGGACCATTGATCGTAACTTTGTTGTATCCTTCCTTGTTGACGATCTCAAGGTTACGAAACTCCTCAGAGGCATCCATAGAACGGTTGCCAACGCTCTTTTTCTCGATCAAACCAACCGGGCTAAACACACTTAATCGTAACAGTGATAACGGCTGGATCGACTTGTTGCTTGTGGATGATATGTACTCAAGTTCACCTGTAGTTTTATTTTCATACTCGACAGTGAGACCTAAGTCGTTTATATCCTTGGACATTTTCCTTTACCTCCCCCTGCCACATTTATCCACAGTTGAACGTTGCTCTACATATTCAGAGGAACACTTTTTGCATATTCAGAGGAACACTACAGCATAT
>NZ_AP035959.1:0-729323 GCF_059730485.1 Pantoea sp. X-Soil-TKNS-1207 | reverse complement strand
ATTACAGTGAACATTAACACTGTTTATAGTGAACATTCTACTGGCTATAGTGAATAAAGTGCTGATTACAGTGAATACTTTACTGATTATAGTGAACTCGATCACCTTCTCAGCCCTTGTCCTGTGCGGCCTGCGACGATCCGGGATCTCTTAGGATCTCTTTTAGATCTCTCTATGATCTTTCTTTAAGATCTAATCACTGTATAACTGAATAACTCTTGAAGAAATCCCGCTCTCAGCCCGTTTTCAGCCGCAACCGCCGATAACCCAGCGGATCATCACATTCAGGATCCTAACATTAGCCGCCTTCACGCTGCGTACCCGTCTGTTCATTCCTGGAGAAGAACTTCCTCAGTAATATTCATTTTTCATCAATGTTCCAGCGGCGTAAGGTGATCCCCATTGACACCACAAACTTACGAAGAAGGCACCTATGACTGACAACGTAATCTCACGTAACCCCACCAGCGGCGAAATTCTGGCTACCTATCCCTTACAGACACCCGCTGAGCTGGAAGCGGCACTTCACCAGAGCGCACAGGCATTCAGCGCCTGGCGCACCACGCACATCGATCAACGCGTTCTGGTTCTGCGTCAGCTGTCTGAACAGATCCGCCAGCGTCAGGATGAACTGGCGAAGATGGCAACGCTGGAGATGGGTAAACCTATTGCCCAGGCGCGTGCAGAAGTGCTGAAGTGCGCCAACCTGTGTGACTGGTACGCAGAACAAGGCCCGGCAATGCTGGCTGACAAACCCACGCTGGTGGAAAATCAGCAGGCATGGCAGGCGTTTCGCCCACTTGGCGTCATCCTGGCGGTTATGCCATGGAACTTCCCCTACTGGCAGGTTCTGCGCGGCGCAGTCAGCATGTTGCTGGCCGGGAACACTTACCTGCTGAAACACGCACCGAGCGTAATGGGTTGTGCCAACCTGATGACCAGCCTGTTTGATGCTACCGATCTGCCGAAAGGAGCATTCACGGTGATCAACGTCGATAACGACGGTGTTTCTGCGGCAATTAAAGATCCCCGCATTGCTGCGGTTGCCGTAACCGGCAGCGTTCGTGCCGGTGGGGCCATTGCCGCTCAGGCAGGTGCCGTGCTGAAGAAAACCGTACTGGAACTCGGCGGTGCCGATCCCTTTATCGTCCTTGCCGATGCGGATCTGGACGCAGCAGTGGCCTCAGCGGTCACAGGACGCTACCAGAACACCGGACAGGTATGCATGGCTGCCAAGCGCTTCATTATCGAAGAAAGCGTCGCAGAAGCGTTTGAGGCGCGTTTTAGCGCAGCGGTGCAGGCACTGAAAATCGGAGACCCGCTGGAGGAAACCACCTACATCGGACCGATGGCGCGTTATGACCTGCGTGATGAGCTGGATCGTCAGGTGCAGCAAACCCTTGCAGAAGGTGCGCGCCTGGTACTTGGCGGACATAAGATCGATGGCGTAGGTAACTACTATGCTCCAACGATCCTGGCGGATGTCACAGCAGAAATGACCGCATTCCAGCAGGAGATCTTCGGACCGGTCGCTGCGATCACCGTGGCACGCGACGCACAACATGCGCTGGAACTGGCGAATAACAGCGAATTTGGTCTCAGCGCCACCGTCTGGAGCAGCAATGAAGCGCTGGCGAATGAACTGGCTGACAAGCTGGAAACCGGCGCGGTGTTTATCAACGGTAACGGTGCGTCCGATCCGCGCGTGGCGATTGGTGGCGTGAAGAAAAGCGGTTACGGTCGTGAGCTATCCAGCTTTGGCGTTTACGAATTCTGTAATATCCAGACGGTCTGGAAAAACCGCCGCTAACTATGCCGGGGCGCGTGCTGCAACGCGCCCCAACTTCTCAACCCGCGATTGAAGTCCTGAGTCTGCTGATTACAGTGAACAAACAGTAACGTCGCAGAATCGCTACAGCGTCTTAATCATCTCATGCCACGCCATACCGCCGTGATCGGACTCAGAGGGTTTGATGTAGTCAAATCCAAACTTGCGATACAGATCGATGTGCTGGGTTTTGCACATCAGATGAATAGTTTGCTTACCCAATGCCTGCATCTCTTCGATAAACGTGTTCATCAGCAAGGCTGCATAGCCCTTACCCTGCCACGCCGGGTCTACCACCACCGACATAATCACCACATTCGGTGCCGCGGCATCATGTCCGATCAACTCCTTAAATTCTTCGTCGGACATCACCACATCCCACGCGCAACCTGAATTAATAAAGCCGATCGGCTGGTTATCCACTTCCAGCAGCAGAAAGCCCTGCGGGTAGCTGGCGATGCGCGTGGCAATTTTTTCATGCGTCGCGGCCTCATCACCTTCATAGGCACTGATTTCAATGTCAAAGCAGCGATCAACATCATCGGGGCGAGGGCGACGGAAAAGCGGTTGGGACATGGGTACTCCTGAAGAAAGGGAAAAAGCGCGGGTAGGGTAGCGGTATTTACCGGAGGGATAAAGTTAAGGATCAAAAATGCCCGTCACGACAACGGGCAGGGAAACATCAATCAGCGCTCGTCAAACGGCACGCCGCCTTTAGATTTGTTCTGCAACGGCGTTTCGACAATCGAAACCACAACCGAATGTGCATCAATTTCAAAAGAATCTGATACCGCAGTGGTAACGGCTTTCAGCAGTTTCTTTTTCTGCTCTGTAGTGCGGCCTTCCGCGGCATACACAACAACTTCTGGCATAACGTCTTCTCCTGTAAGGCTAAATTAATCAATTCTGCATGTCAGAGATACGCCGAAAGGAAAAACTTAACGTGGCCATACGTGCGGTTACGCTTATACGTCATCGTGTTCAAACCATTCCGGCAGCGGATCTGGCAGCTTTACCCAGCTGGCCGGACCCGCAGCCATCTCGGCGGGCGTCAGCAGCGCGTGATCCAGGGCATCGCGCACCTGATCTTCATCCATCTCAATGCCGATAAACACCAGTTCCTGGCGGGCATCGCCAATGCCTTCCTGCCAGTGCCGGGCGATAAATGCCAGCGACTCCTCGTCCTGTGGCCAGCGCGTCCGCGGAATGCTGGCCCACCAGTGACCGGCATAGCCCTGACGCGCGACTGCACCGGCCTGCGACCACATCGCCGCATATTCCGGGCGGCTGGCCAGCCAGAAATAGCCTTTTGAGCGGATCACGCCGTCCAGCTGGTGGTTGACGACCTGCCAGAAACGCTGCGGATGGAAAGGACGACGCGCGCGATAGACGAAACTGCGGATGCCATACTCCTCGGTTTCCGGCTGGTGCTCGCCGCGTAGCTCCTGAAGCCAGCCTGGCGCCTGTGCCGCTGCGTCGAAATCAAAGCGGCCGGTCTCCAGCACTTCGCCCAGCGGCACCTGACCGAATTGCGAGAAAACAATGTGCGCGCGCGGATTAAGCGAACGCAGCATGGCGTAAAGGGTTTGCTGATCGTCTGCGTTAATCAGATCGGTTTTGTTTACTACCAGCACATCGCAGAATTCGATCTGATCCACCAGCAAATCGACGACCGAACGTGCATCGGCTGCACCCAGCGATTCTCCTCGCGCCTGAAGGGAATCCGTGGAGCGATAATCGTGTAAAAAGTTGAAGCCATCGACCACCGTAACCATGGTATCGAGCCGGGCAAAGCGCGACAGACTCTGGCCATCTTCATCTTCAAAAGTGAAAGTTTCTGCCACCGGCAGCGGTTCGGAAATGCCGGTAGACTCGATCACCAGTTGGTCGAAACGTCCTTCCTGCGCCAGTCGTCTGACTTCCAGCAACAGGTCCTCGCGCAGGGTGCAGCAAATGCAGCCATTGCTCATTTCCACCAGCTTTTCATCGGTACGCGACAGCTCCGCGCCGCCATCGCGTACCAGCGCGGCATCGATATTCACTTCTGACATATCATTGACGATGACCGCCACGCGGCGGCCTTCGCGGTTATTGAGGATATGGTTGAGCAGGGTGGTTTTTCCGGCGCCGAGAAAACCGGAAAGCACGGTAACGGGGAGACGGGAATCTGAAACGAGCGGCATAGCATGACCTCTGGATCGCGAATTAATATTGTTACGTTATAACGTAACAATAAAAACCCAGCAATGACAAGGGTGATCTTTTGCGGCTGGCGTCAGCGCAGGCCCCACCAGGCGCCAGACGCCGGCAGGATATGAGCCTGTAAGGCTTCCAGCGCGCTGTCGTAGTCATTGTTGCGCAGGGCGCTAACGATGATGACGTGCTGATCCCAGGAGCGATGCATATGTTCATCGTTGCTGCCGAGGAAGTTACGGATGGTCGCCATGCGCGAGGAGATTAAGCTGTACGCCTGTTCCAGATAGGGGTTCTGACACCAGTTGAACAATGCCTGATGGAACAGGTTATCGAGCCGAATATACTCAACGCTGGAACCGCTCTTGATGCAGAGTTCCATGCTGTCGAGGATCGCGGAAATCTCCTGCACCAGCTGCTTCGGGTTGTTTTTAAGCGCCAGCGCCAGCGCTTTGGATTCGATATAAAAGCGAAATTCCAGCAGATCGTTGAACTCCGAATCGTTAAGACTGAACACGAAGGTGCCACTTTTCGGTTTGATCTGTACCAGTCCTTCGCTTTGCAGGCGACGTAAGGCATCACGCACCGGGGCTTTACTGGCCGCTAAGCGGGTGGTGAGGACGGCTTCTGAAAGCTTACTCCCCATTGGCAGAGAGCCATTAACGATCAGGTCCCTGATTCGCCTGTACACCACATCTTTCAGAAGAACCTGCGCCATAGTTTTGCTGTCTGCTCCACAACGTATTGGAGGAGTAGATATACCAGAAATGCAGGCATTCGGACATGGAGGAAATCCTGCTTTGGGAGTGCTGGACCCGGCGATGCGGCCTTGCGCTGTAAGGCCTGTTAACGCTTAGCCATTTGTCGGACATCGCTGTCGGGGAGTCGTCCAGCGGCGGCTAATTCGGGACCAAAATGGGCCACCAGCACCGAAAAGGTCGCTTCCGCTTTGATGCGATAAAGCTCCTCTGACGGATGTATGCAATCGGGAGACAGCAATGACTGCCAGTTTTTCATTTTGAGGATGCGTTGATACTGGTGAACCAGCGGCACCGATTCGGTACGTGCCAGATCATCAAGTTTGGTGACATAAGGGGCGATATGCCACTTCTCTGCGCCACCGCAAATAGGATGAGGCTCCTGTAAAATCACTTCTTTCCCTTCCTGACGCGCGATGTTCACTAATTGTGCCATAACAGTAGTGTATTTATCCGGGCTGACACGATAATCCGGCTCAATATCCTGAAAATGATAATGTCGTGCATCATTCGTCGCGAAATTAAGCAGGATGATTTTGGCCGGGGATTTTTTCATTTCCTCACGCCAGCTTTTATTGTTTTTATAAAAGTATTTGCCATTCAAAAGATCCATAGCCTGAGATGACGAGGCGCCTTTATTCACCACTTTGATTCCATCCCCATATTTTTCTTTGAGGAATTGGCCGATAAGACCTATCTCATTATTCTTTATGAAAATCGGGTGGATTTTGCCATTTTCCTTCACCGCCATTGCGCCCTGGGTGCTGGAGCCACCGTACGCTTCGATAATAAATTTATTACTGGTGCTGTCAGGTGCAGAAATAGCTGGGCTTATTATTGTTACTGATGAAAAAAGAATACTGGTCCGTAGCAACGTTTGTTTCATGACCGATTCCTGCCTTATGCCAATCCAGGGGGAGTGTTTTTTGCTTAGGTGCATATATCCCTTCCACATTAACAGTACGAATCTTGTGATATCAACTCAAAAGATCTTTTTTGGCACTAAAATGATCAAAAACGAATATTATTTAATTTAATTGATAATAATCATATAGATATAGATATTGTTAATTTATTAATGGGACTAAATGATCCTATTTTTGCTCTTTTTGTGATTTGTTGTCGTCAGGAAGGCATAACGTTATCTTTACATTTAATATAAAATCATGACAAATCGAAATCCTGATGGATGGCTTGTTTTAGTATTAACTGGAACAGTAAGTTAACCGCTTTTCATTGTATTTGCTTGCTTAATTATCACGTCAGCACATTTTTCTTTTGATATATGCATAAAATGATTTTTCTTTGCCATGTTAAGAGCGCTGGATAGTTTAAATATGGGGCGGATGGCTATTTTCTTAATTGTTTATAAACGGAATGTAAACAAGAAAGTGTGATGCTAGCATCCTTTTTAATCAGTCCCTCTCCATGTAATAACTCATCTCTTAAGGTGTGAAGATGAATACGCAATCATTTTTATCTGGCCGAAATGTCGGTCTCGATCTGCTGCGCGCTGGATTAATTCTTGAGGGCGTGCTGCTACATGCATCAAGGAGTCTGCCAGGGGAAAATGGCTGGTATTATGTTGCGCAACGCGATCCCTCCGAATTATTTACCGCCTTTATCAGCATGTTTCACACCTTCAGGATGGAAGTGTTTTTCTTTCTTTCGGGTATGTTTTCCGCGTTGATTGTATTACGTAAAGGGCAAAAATACTTTCTGGAAAACCGGCGCAGCCGGGTGCTGACGCCGCTTATTTCATCCTATTTATTTATTCCGCCTTTAATGTATTTGATTGCGTGGAAAATGAATGGCACACCGTTATCCCTGAATGGCTGGTTACACAGTTATTTGATGATGCATCATCTGTGGTTTCTGGTGTCGCTGGCTGTTTTGTCGATGGTGGTTCCAGGGGGATTCTATCAATGGGTAGCCCGCCAGTTCGGCAGGTTATCGCTACCCTGGCTGCTGGTAACGCTTATCGTGCTGGGTAACGTCTGCTTTTCCCTGAAGTTTCTGGTCAAAGGGCAGGGGGAATTTATCGAACTGATCCCCATCACCCTGCGTTTCCTGGTTTACTACGCCGCCGGATATGCCTTGTATGTCAACAGAGAGAAGATCGCCACCTATGCCCATTCCCGGATACTCAATAAGTGGTTGATTGCCGCCATTGCGCTCATTACGTGGCTGGGATTTTATGTTGTCGCTCATCACCATATCGCCGGGTCGATCAAGTATCTGCCGGTGATTGCCGGGAGCGTACTGTCGGTGCTGCTTTCCTACTGGCTGGTATTTACCTTCGAAGGTATGCAGATAAAAGAGAACCGTCTGCTGACGGGGATCGTGGATTCCGCACTGATCATCTACCTGCTGCATTATCCGGTCGTCATTACCTTTTCCTGGCTTATTGATGCCTGGCTGCCGATGAATCTGTCGATCATTTATGTCTTGATCAACTGCGCCATTGGTATTTCGGTCAGTACCCTGTGCTATTTACTGATTAAACGCTTCAGCTTTGCCTCAAAAATGTTTGGGCTAAAACCGAAGGCGAAAAAAGTTGTGCTGCCGCTGGAAGCGAGGATGTGATTTTAAATCAAGGCTGAATCCAGATACGGCAGATGTCGTATCTGGATAGACTTTCTGCGATCAATTTTGCTCTGAAAGCTGCACCGCGAGGGTATTGGCTTCCAGCGCTTCGAACAGATGTGGTTCATCGGCGGGATAGCAAATGTAGTCACCGGGGCCAAGTATCACCGGTGCATCGCTCGGGCCGACCAGCGCGCGACCCTGGGCGATAATCACATGCTCCACGGAACCCGGCGGATGCGGCTTCGAGGCGCGCGGTGCACCGGGTTGGCTGGTGATCAGATACAGATCGCGCCGACCACCCGGCGGGCAGCTGGCGAGCAGCGCAGCCTGATAATCGGCCAGCTCGGCAGAAACCACCATCCCTTCGCCCTTACGGATCACCTGCAACCGCTTCACTTCCGGCTCCATCAGGCGCGCAAACGGAATGTTCAATGCGACACACAGCGACCACAACGTTTCGAGACTGGGATTACCACTGCCCGCTTCCAGTTGTGAAAGGGTAGATTTGGCGATCCCGGCGCGACGCGCCACTTCCGTCAGCGAAAGCCCGGCGCGCTGGCGCTCACGCACTAATCCGGCGGCAATAATGTCAATCGGCGGGGTCACAGCTACTCCTGTTCGATATAGCGAACGAATGTTCATCTTGTAAAACAATTTCGGGGCGTTCATTATAACGTCTTTCTTGTTCGATATGAGATGAAATTGTTATGCGTCTGGGTGCAGTGCCTCTGGATAAAGGGGTGATAAAAGCGATTTTCCTCGTCTGTCTCGCCGACGGTATCGTCGGACTTTCTTATGGTTCGCTGGCGGCAGCGGACGGTTTTCCACTGTGGGTGCCAATCGCACTCTCCACGCTGGTACTGGCGGGAGCATCGGAATTTCTCTTTATCGGCATTGTTGCCGGTGGCGGTAGCCCGTTGACCGCCGCCGCGGCCGGTTTGCTGGTCAATGCACGCCATCTGCCTTTTGGTATCGCGGTGAAAGATTTGGTAGGGCAGGGTGGCCGGGCGCTGTTTGGCTGTCACATCATGAATGATGAAAGCGTGGTATTTGGCATTTCGCAGCCGAAGCTGGCGCAGCGTCGCGTGGCATACTGGATTTGTGGCCTGGGCATTTTCGCCATCTGGCCGCTAAGCGTGATCAGCGGTGCGGTGATTGGCCGTTTTATCCCGGATGTTTCCGCCATTGGTCTGGACGCGGTGTTTCCCGCGATTCTGATTGCGCTGATTTTCCCGGCGCTGCGCCAGCGCCGCACGCGCATCCCGGCGTCGCTGGGCGCGCTGCTCTCCGTGCTTGCCACGCCATTTGTGCCCGCCGGAATGCCGGTGCTGTTTTCGTTATTGGGTTTGCTCAGCTGGCGGGAGCGTAAATAATGGAAAATGGCTTACTGATTGCGGGTATCGCGCTGCTGGCCACCGGTACTTACCTGATTCGCTTTGCCGGGTTTCGTCTCGGCAGCCGGATGCAGATGTCTGAACGCGCGCGCAGCATGTTGTCCGATGCCGCCACCGTGCTGCTGCTGGCGGTGGCGGTGACTACCGCGCTGTTCGAAGGCACGCACTTTTCCGGTGTCGCGCGAGTGGCGGGCGTGCTGTTTGCGGTATTTCTTGCGTGGCGCAAAGCGCCGCTGATTGTGGTGATCATCGGGGCCGCATTGATGACGGCTATCCTGCGTTACCTCGGCGTGCCCTGATCGCGCCACTGATGCGCGCGTAACTCATAAACCAGGCTGGCGGGTGCGCCGGGAATGTCCTCAACCCGGTCATAACAGCGCAAACCCGCCTTCTCCAGCACCTGCTGTGAAGCGAGATGATCTTCACGCACCGCCGCATCAATCACCTGAAGCTGACAGTGATCAAACGCGTAAGCAATCACCGTGCGGGCAAATTCGGTGGCATAGCCTTTGCCCCATGCGTCCTTTGCCAGCCGGTAGCCGAGGTTGTTCACGGGTTTGCCGACAAACTCCCTGACGGATAAGCCACCAAAACCCAGCACCTCTTCCGGTCGCTCACGCAGACAAATTGCCCAGTTGCCAAAAGGATATGATTGCCAGTGCGCCAGCCAGCGTGTTAACACTTCTTCGGCGAATAGCAAATCGGGAAAAGGCCCGGCTGGGTTAAACATGTTAGTGCTGGCATCGCCATAGATGGCGAACAGGGTGTGCAGATCCCGTGGTTCAACCGGGCGCATAAACAGTCGCGATGAAAACAGTTGCATATGAATAACCGGGCTTTTTCCTGACAGGGGTTTTAATGATTTTTAGCACAGATGCCGCATAAAGGAGAAATCATGACACCGCGTTTAGCTCGCTCCGATGAAACCGCCGCCCTGTGGCGCATTCGCAACCTTGCCATTCGCGACGGTTGCCAGTCGGTGTATTCCGCTGAAGTGATTGCCGCCTGGACGCCGGATGCCTTGCCCTCTGGCTACTTTGAAGCGGTAAAAGGCAACCCGTTCTTTGTGGTTGACGACCCTGAACACGGCGTGGCTGCCACCGGTTTTCTTGATATTACCAGCGGCAGCGTCGAAGCCATTTTTACCCTGCCCGAGTGCACCGGCAAAGGCTACGCCAGTGCGATTATGCAGGCGATTGTCGATGAAGCACGCCAGCGGGGATTCACCCAACTGACACTGGCAGCGACGCCGAACGCCTTTAGTTTTTACCAGCGCCATGGTTTCAGCGTGGTGCGTGAAAGCCTGTATCATTCGGCGCTGGCGAATGCCGCGCTACCCTGTGTGGAAATGGTTCGCACGCTTTAAGACTATGATTATCGGAGGCCTGCGGAACAAGGACATGTACAACATGATGATTAACTGCGTGGTATATCGCCACGGTGAGCGAGAAGAAAAGGTCGAGATTGCCGACATCAGCGAAGTGCTGAAAGAGGGAGATGCGTTTGTCTGGCTGGGTCTGTATCAGCCCGATGCCAAATTTATGCAAACCCTGCAACAGGAATTCAGCCTGCACGAGTTGGCGATTGAGGATGCGCTGGTAGCGCACCAGCGACCGAAAATCGAGCAATACGGCGATTCCGTGTTTGTGGTGGTGAAAAGCGCGCATCTTGACGACAGCCAACGGATAACTTTCGGCGAAACCCATTTTTTCCTCGGTAAAAATTTCCTGATTACCGTACGCCACGGCTCAACCGACGGCTATGCGGCGATCCGTACGCGAGCCGAGAAAAATAAGGCGATGATGAGCGAAGGGCCCGCCTGGGCGATGTACTGCATTCTTGACTGTATCGTGGATAACTACAGCAAAATCACCGTCAGCCTCAGTAAGCGCATCAGCGATATGGAAGACCAGATGTTCACCACCCGTTTCCATCGCGATACGCTGGAGCAGGTTTATCATCTGCGTCGTGAGCTGTTGTCGCTGCGCAACGCGGCGATGCCGGTGACGGAGATTTGTCCGCAGCTGGTCCGCTTCCATGAGAATCTCGTGCCGAAAAACCTGCGTGCTTATCTGCGTGATGTGCAGGACCACGCACACCATGTGATGATTGATGCCGAGGATATGCGTGAAATGCTGACCAGCGCGATGCAGGTCAATCTGGCGCTGGTCTCGGTGCAGCAAAGCGAGGTGAATAAAAAGCTGGCGGGCTGGGGCGCCATCCTGATTGTGCCCACCATTATTTTCAGCATGTATGGGATGAACTTTGCCGATATGCCGGAGCTGCATACCCACTTTGGCTATCCGGTGGTGGTGCTGGTGACGCTAATCTTCTGTGGCTTGTTATGGTGGCGACTGAAAAAGTCAGGCTGGCTGTAAGCACGCGCGGAAACCCGAGAAGAAGAGAAGCCCCTGGCCCCAATCGCGCACTGGGTTAAGGGTGTCGAAGCAGGAAGATAAAGCCCCGGTATCGGGGCTTTAATTTTGAAAAATTGCCATCCCTTTTTTCTCAATCAGCTCAAGGATTGCGAGGGCTGCACCTTTCGGTTCCGCTACACCACGCTCCCATTTCTGAATGCTGTTGGCAGAAAGGTACATGTGTTTTGCCAGCTGGCTTTGACTCAGATGTTCACGAGAGCGAAGCGCACGAATACGTTCGCCAGTCATTGCAACCTGATTTGCTTCTCTGCTGGCCTCAGCAAGAATTGCGTCAGCCTCTGCCATATCCTCATCAGAAGCAGTGCCAAGTTCGTGTTGACGTTTCATTAGCGCGTGCATTTTGAGAATACGCTTATCAATCATCTTTCTTCTCCGTTTCGGATGGTGGCAACTCAATATAGACTTTATTTTTAAGATCAAGGCTGAGTTGCTTCTCTGTCTTAGCTTTAAATGTTCTGGACTGTAATCTGTAGAAGTTAAGAACGTTGGGAGGGATTTCAGGCCCGCTTTTGGGAACATCCTTTTTCTCCCATCCATCAAGGAAATAGATCTTATCTCCTTGATGATAGACGACAATCGTTCTTGCTCCTCCACGGGAGCCAGCCTGAAGTGCAATGCGCTTTTTGTACACACCACCACCAAGCGAACCCTCTTTAGGATCTGCCAGTAACTCATCAGCAATTTGACGTAACTGACCATCAGTAATGCCGGTTTTTTTCCTATCCTTGTTATAGCTCCATTCCACAAAAAGTCTTAGGTGCTTGTCCATTCGCTAATCTCATCCCTACTGTGGTAAATATTACTATAGGACCATTGGTATTTTCTCTCAAGTACATTGATTAGTCAGATGCATTTTTCCGCAAACAAGTCCATGATAAGTCTATAAATCCCAACAGGAAGCGATCATGGCACTCTCCACCCCATTCAATATTGGTCTGCTGCTTTTCCCCAACCTGACTCAGCTCGATCTCACCGGCCCCTGGGAAGTGTTTGCCCGTATGCCGGGCGTCAGTAATTACCTGATCTGGAAAGACCGGCAGCCGGTGATGTCCGACCGTGGGTTAGCCATCGTGCCAACCACCACCTTTGCCGATTGCCCGCCGCTGGATCTGATTTGCATCCCCGGCGGGCCGGGACAGATTGCGCTGATGGAGGATGATGAAACGCTGGATTTTATCCGGCGCATGGCGGAGCAGGCGCAGTGGGTCACCTCGGTATGCACGGGTTCGCTGGTGCTGGGCGCGGCGGGCTTATTGCAGGGATATCGTGCCACGTCGCACTGGGGTTCACTCGATCAGCTGAGTTTATTCGGCGCGCTGCCGCAGCAGGAGCGCGTGGTGCGCGATCGTAACCGCATCACCGGCGCGGGGGTGACCTCCGGCATCGATTTCGCGCTCACGGTGGCGGAAGAGTTGTTGGGTCGTGCCACGGCAGAGAATATCCAGTTGCAGATGGAGTACGATCCCGCGCCGCCGTTGAACAGCGGCTCACCGCGCAGCGCGTCGCCGGAGCGGCTGGCGCAGGCGCAGCAGCAGATGGCGGCGTTTGTCGCCCACCGCCGTGCGGCGAGCGAAAAGGCGGCGCAGCGCCTGAAGGATTAAACCAGCTGGCCCAGCTCCAGCTTCAGGCAGCGGTCGGCGAGATGGAAATAGCGGTCATCATGGGTGATCACCAGCACCGTTTTGCCGCGCGCTTTTAACGCGGGAAGCAGCTGGTGATAAAACAAATCGCGAAACGCCGGGTCCTGGTCAGCGGCCCATTCATCAAACAGGTAGAACGGGCGATCCTCCAGCCATGCCACCAGCAGCGCCAGCCGCTTGCGCTGCCCGGTGGAAAGCGCCAGCGTCGAGAATGCGCCGTTTTGCAGCGTGACGTTATTACTCAGCTGCAATGCCTCCAGCAACTGCTGCGCCTCTTCATCCCAGCGCGCGGCGTCAATCCCCTGCAAATCGTCAAACAGGTGAAAATCATTGAACACCGCCGAAAACAGCTGACGATAGCGTGCGCGGTTGTCATCGTTAATGATGGTGCCATCCAGCAGGATCGTGCCGTCATCCGGCTGATATAACCCGGTAATCAGCCGCGCCAGCGTGGTTTTACCGCTGCCGTTGCCGCCGGTGAGATACACCAGCTCGCCGGGAGTCAGTTGCAGCGAAACCGGCCCAAGCTGGAAGGCGTCGTGGTGATAGCGCAGGTCGCGCAGTGCCAGCGTCTGGAACGCCTGCGGCGGTGCGTCGAACCGCGTTGGCTCTGGCGGCAGCTGTTGTTGCATCGCATGAATACGCTTCAGCGCTACCTGGGTCAGGGTGATGCCGGGCAGGGAGGAGAGGGCGTTCTCAATCGGCACGATCATATAAAGAAACACCATGGCAAAACCGGAGAGCACCGCTCCGCGCAGATCCAACACTCGCGTCAGCAAAAACATCACCACACCGATAAACACGAAGAAAAACACGCTGGCCCAGATATTCGCCAGCGCATACAACACATAACCGCGCGTGCGTTCCACGCGCACCTTCTCGATGGTGGCAAACAATCTGTTATGCAGAAACGCGTGCTTGCGCGGGGCGTGCAGGCGCAGCTCTTTAGCGCCGCTGAATAATGCGCTGACGTCCCCGGTAAGGGTCTCTTCCCGCTGGCGCGACTGACGCATCAGCTGTAACGCGCGGCGATGAACCCAGCTATAGCCGAGCGAGCCGATCAGCACGGTAACGATGGCTATCCCCATCACCGCCAGCGACAGATAGCCGAGGTAGGCCAGACAGCCGACAATCACCGCCAGCGACATCACCAAACCGGGTAATGCGACAAAAAACACCACCACCTGATCGAGATCCTGCGTCAGGATACTGAGGGCGCGGGGCATACCGTGCTGTTCAAGATCGGCGTAGCGCGCATCCGCCACCTGCTGCACCAGCATCCGTCGCAACCGGGCTTTGCTGCGCTGGCCCATCGCCATAAACAGCGACTGGCTCAGGGTGCGCGTTGCGAGCATCAGCAGTGCCAGCAGGCCAAATTGCCAGGCCAGTTGCAGGCGCTGGGCGTCGCTGGCGTTCAGCCCCTGGTTAATCAGCGCCAGCAGCGCGGCATTGCTTAACCCTCCCGCCACGCTACAGCCAAGGGCGAGAAAAAATAGCGCACCGGTCGTGCGCAGCAGCATCAGGTAAATCGCCACCTCATCTCCTATGAGTTTGTACTGTTCAGCGGACGCCACAGCAACAGCGCCAGCCACGGGCCACCGATAAGCGTGGCCATCAATCCGGCCGGAATTTGTCGTGGATAAAGCAGATTGCTGCCCGCCCAGTCGGCCAGCAGCATCAACACGGCGGCGATCAGCACCGCCAGCGCCAGCTGGCCGAGCGGCCGACGGGCGCCCAGCTGCCGCGCCAGTTGCGGACCGAGCAGGCCGATAAACGAGAGCGGGCCAACGATCAGCGTGGCGACGCCGGTCATCGCTGCCGCCAGCACCATCAGCAGCAGGCGCGCCTGTGTGACGTTGAGGCCGAGCGACGGTGAGATCTGGCTGAGCGGCAGCAACAGCAATGCGCGGCGGAGCAAAGGCGTGATGGCCAGCAGCAAGAGCGCCAGCACCAGCGCCATACCCGCGGTGCGGGCGTTCACGTAATAAGTCGAACCGGTCATCAGCTGGCGCAGCATCGACGCCGCCATACCGTTGTTGCTCATCACCACTGCCGCGACCGACTGGAACAACGCGGTGATCGCCAGGCCGCTCAGCAACATGCGCTGCGGATTGAGGGCATAGTGGCGCGCCTGCCAGAGGGTAAGCCCCAGCGTCAGCAGCGCGCCAATGGCGCTGCTCGCCAGCATCAGCGGTATGCCGCCCAGCGGCCACAGCAGCAACTGCACGGTGATGCCGAGCGAAGCGCCCGCGCCAATGCCGAGCAGCTCCGGGCTGGCCATCGGGTTACGGCTGACGCGCTGGATAATCACCCCCGCCGCCGCCAGCAGCGCCCCGGCAGACAGCGCCGCCAGCAGACGCGGCAGGCGGAACGGCAGCAGCGCCCGTAGCTCAGCGGGAGAACTCCAGTGCCAGCCGTGAATACCGCGCCCGAAATCGAGCGCCACTGCCAGCATCAGCAGGAACAGCGCGATCACCGGCAACAGCGCGTAACGACGGGCAGGGAAGGGCGACTGCGGCGGTTCGCTGACATCAGGCTGGAACAGATGACGCAGACGCGGCAAAAACCACAGCAGCAGCGGGCCACCGGCCAGCGCGGTCATCATGCCGGTGGGTAGCAGCAAACCGCCGATGCCGCTCAGACGGCTGACGCCCTGATCGGTCAGCCACAGCAGTCCGGCGGCCAGCAACGGCGACCAGGTGAGTTTCTGACGCAGCGTTTTCGCGCCTGCCAGCATGGCAAGATGCGGCGCGGCGAGACCAACAAAACCAATCACGCCGACCACGCTGATCACCAGGCTACTGATCACCAGCGCCGACAGCAGCGCAATGCCGCGCACCAGCCCGGCGGGCAGACCAATCGAACGCGTGACACGTTCATCCAGCGCCAGCAGGCGCAATGGACGCAGGATCAGCAGCACCGGCAGCGCCGCGATGACCACGCGCGGCAGCAGCCACCACAGCGGCTGGTCATTTTCCTGGGTCAGCGATCCGCCGCCCCAGATAAACACCGCCGCCAGCGAGCGGTCATAGACGATCGACAACAGCAGGTTAACGGCACCGCAATAGAGGTTGACCAGCATCCCGGCCAGCGTCAGCGCCAGCGGGGTGAATCCCTGGCGGAAGCTCAGCAGAAACACCCCGGCAAATGCCAGCAGCGCACCGGCCAGCGCCACCCATTCGCGATCGGCCATCAGCCATGCCGGGCCAGCCAGTGCGGCCAGCGACAGCGACAGCGTGGCACCGGAGGCAATGCCCAGCGTCATCGGCTCGGCCAGCGGATTGCGCAGTGCCTGCTGCATCACCACGCCGGTGAACCCCAGCGCGAGTCCGCACAGTAGCGCCATGCCCTGACGCGGCAGCCACATCTGACTAAAAACCTGTTGCGCGAGACTCGGTTGTGGCGTGCCGCGCAGCGCCTGCCAGATTTCCGGCCAGGTTAAGGTGTGGCTGAGCTGCATCAGGCTGAGGATCAGCGCCAGCGCGAACAGCAGAAAACTGAGCCAGCCGGGATGGGGTGATTTCATGCCTGCGCCTCCTGCATCGCGCTGACCAGCGCTTCGGCAAACCGAACGGCGGTTAGCACGCCGCCATCATTGGATAAACCATCCGGCAGCGGCAGCAGGCGGTGACCGCCGCGTGTCAGCGTATGCCACAGCGGCGAGTTGATCACCGGGCGGAGATCCACCTCCGGCCAGGATGGCAGCAGGACCAGCCAGCCAGGCGGCATCTGCGCCAGCTGTTCCAGCGTCAGCGTCGCCATGCCCTGCGGTCCGACGGCAAACGGCGTGCGGCGATCAAGGCCCAGCAGCGCCAGCATGTCATTGAACAAACTGCCCTGGCCCAGCGCCAGCACATGCAGCGTATCCAGCGGATGCAGCAGATAAATCGGGCGTGGCTGGCAATGCACGGCCTGCTGCTGCGCGCGGGCCAGCCGTGCCAGCAGGCTTTGCATCACCCGATCGGCGCGCGCGGCATCGCCTGCCAGCTGCGCCAGCGCGTGCAGGTTCTGCTGCGCTTCCTGCCAGGGTCGCGGGCCATAAATCGGGAAGTAATGCAGGGGAGCAATGCGCGACAGCTGAGCTTCAGCCATGCGGTGTCCCGGCGTTACCAGCAACGCGCTGGGATGGAGTTCGTACAGGGTTTCATAATTGGGTTGAAACAACAGGCCGACATCGGTGACCGGTTGCGGCAGCGGCGGCTGGTGGATCAGACGGCGATACCAGTCCGGAGCTGCCACGCCAACCGGCGTGACGCCGAGCAGCAACGCCATCTCGGTCAATCCCCAGTCCAGGATCACCCAGCGTGGCGCACTGGCGGCCAGCAGCGGAGAAGAAAACAGGGCAGCGCCTGCCAGCGCGCCCTGTAACAGTTGCCGACGGCTTATTACCACTGATAACTCACCGTGGCGACCAGCTGACGACGCACACCGAAGTGGCAACCGAGATCGTTACAATTGCTGATGTACTGCTTGTCGGTCAGGTTTTGCAGGTTCAGACCCAGCATCCACTCCTGCCAGCGATAGCGCGCCATCGCGTCATACACCAGCGCCGCCGGGACTTTCAGCGCGTTGTCGGTAGTGGCATAGCTGGTGCCGACATAGCGTGCGCCACCGCCCACGGTGATACCGTCCAGCACGCCCGGCAAGGCGTATTCGGTCCACAGGCTGGCGGTGTGGCGGGCAATCGCGACCGGCTGTTTGCCTTCCGTATCGTCATTGGCCGAGATAACTTTCGGGTCGGTCAGCGCATAAGAGGCGTTCACCAGCCAGCGCGAGGTAATATTGGCTTTCGCATCCAGCTCGAGGCCCTGCGAACGGATTTCGCCGGTCTGCACCGAGTAGTTGGCGTGGTCAGGATCGGCGGTCAGAACATTTGTCTGACGCAGATCGTACAGGGCCGCGCTGAACAAGGCGTTAAAGCCATTCGGCTGATACTTGATGCCCACTTCTTTCTGTTTGCCTTTGGTCGGCGTGAACGGGTTGCCGCCGTACGAGGTGCCCGATTGCGGCTGGAACGAGGTGCCGTAGCTGATGTAAGGCGCGATGCCGTTATCAAAATGGTACATCAGTCCGGCACGCCCGGTGGTGGCGTAGTCGTTCAGTTCAGTACGGGTATCGCTGACCCAGTTCTGGGCGCGGGTTTGCGCGTTGTCATAACGACCGCCGAGATTCAGGATCCAGTTGTTCCACTTCATGCTGTCCTGCAAATAGACACCGAGCTGGGTCATGAACGAACGACTGTGATAATCAATCGACGGCGATTCAACGGGCGTACTGTAATCCGGGTTGAGATAGCTGATATCGGACGCCGTGCCGTAGCCGCTGTTCTGCCGCAGATCGTCATGGACAAAATCCACCCCGACCGTCAGCGCATGGTTTACCGGGCCGGTATCCAGATTGCCTTGCAGGTTGGTATCAACATCGAAGGCTTTGAACGATTCGATAACGCGCATACTGTCGCGACTGATGGTTGCGGAGCCGTCGTTAAGGGTGCCTGTGGGATAAACCATCTGATAATCGCTGCTGGTGTGCAGGTAGCGCAGATTCTGGTGCACGCTCCACACCTCATCGAACTTATGCATAAAGTCATAGCCGATGCTGGCCTGATCGCGGCGATAGTAATCAAAGCCGGGCTGACCGCCGTAGAAACTATCGCGGAAATTGCCCTGCTTCAGCGGGATCAGGCTGCCTTCCAGCGGTATCTGGTTGTAGAAACCGGCATAGGGATCTTTGCGGAACTGGCCGAGCAGCGTCAGACGCGTATTGTCGTCAGGTTGCCAGGTCAGGGCAGGGGCGATGTCGTAATGTTTGTATTTGGTGTAATCGACCTGCGTATCGCTGCGTGACCAGGTGCCGGTAATGCGGCCCAGCCAATGCTCGTCGTTATCCAGTGCGCCAGAGAGATCCAGCCCGGCTTCAAACAGATTATGATTGCCGGTGCTGACAAAAATCTGATGGATCGGTTCGGCAGTCGGACGTTTGCTTACCAGGTTAACCACGCCGCCAGGGCTGGCCTGACCGAACACCACCGAGTCCGGGCCTTTAACCACTTCCAGACGATCGAGCAGGAAAGTATCGAAATTCGGACGCGACCAGTAGGTCACGGTCGGCAGGCGCAGGCCATCGAGGAATTCATCGGCAGCAAAACCGCGAATATAGATATCGTCAAAACGGTAATCCACGCCGCCGCCTTCTGCCGCCACACCGCTGTTGTAGCGCAACGCCTGGCTGACATTCAGTGCTGCCTGAGACGCCATTTGTGCCTGGGTGATCACCGCGATGCTTTGTGGCGTTTCGATCAGCGGACGGCTGCTTTTGGTGGCAGAATCAGCTTTTTTCGCCACCTGGTTCCAGCTGTCAGCATCCCCGTCATCACTATCGACGTTATTGGCGGTGACCGTCAGCGTGCTGTTGTGCGTATTATTATCGGCGGCCCAGCCTGACGCGCTGCTGAGCAGGATCAGCAGCATTGCGCTTAAGGGTTTGCGCCGGAAAGTGCGATGACAAAACATTTATTTCCCCGATGTAGTCCAATACCATCAAATAGTGATACAAATGATAATCATTACTATTTTATTTCATAGCGCCTCGCTGGCCGTTTTGCGTGATGGGGAAACTGAATGACGCTAAGCGGACAGCAATCGGCAATCTGACAGGATCGGAAGAGATGGTATTGAATAAACCACCTTTAACAGATGCCACCCCGACGTTACCGTTGCTGGCTACGCGGGAAATGCATTATCCCGCCGGGCGCGAGGAGCGCTGGCACGCGCATGAAGTGGCGCAGCTGGTGTTGTGCCTGCAAGGCGTGATGCGGGTGCAGACATCCAGCGCCTCCTGGACGCTGACGCCGGGCAGGGCGCTGTGGTTGCCGGGCACTTTACCACACGCATTAACCGCGCTGAGCGATATCCGCAGCCAGAGCTTATATCTGGAGCCGGTGCTGGCGCGCGCCTTCTGGCCGGACGCACATGCCATGATGATCTCGCCGTTATTGCAGGCATTGATGCAGACGCTGGTGGAGATTGAGCAACAGCAACCGGTGGATACGGCGCGTGTTGCGCTGGTCACGCCGCTGCTGCTGGATGAAATTCGCCGCGCCCCCGATGGGACGGTATGCGTATTGCCGCTGCCGGGCGATCGCCGTCTGATGAACATCTGTCAGCAACTGCTGAAAAGTCCGGCCAGCAGCGACACGCTGGAGGAGTGGGGCAGCCGCGTCGGGGCCAGTTCCCGCACCCTGGCACGGCTGTTCCGCGATCAAACCGGTATCACCTTTACCCAGTGGCGGCAGCAGCTGCGGTTATCGGAAGCGCTGGTGCAGCTGGCGCAGGGTCAGCCGGTGCTGCGCATTGCCAGCCAGCTCGGCTATCAAAGCCCCAGCGCTTTTATCTCAATGTTTCGCCGTCTGCTGGGCGATACGCCGCAGCGGTTTTTACGAATTTCAGGCTGAAATCGCCAGCCTGGGAACCATCAGTGCCCGCTGGCGCTGGGGCGTTCGCTGGTTTCGTTGCTATCCGCTTCGCCAGGCGGAACAGCTGGCGCGGCGGCGGCAAATGCACTGAATCACACGCTATGCGTTACGCCGCCATCAACGCGAATATTCTGTGCGGTGATATAGGCGGCACCCGGCGAGGCGAGAAAAGCGATGGTCGCTGCCACTTCTGCTGCTGTGCCGTAGCGTTTGAGCGGCACGCTGGCGCGGCGCTCGTCAGTGCCCGGCAGGCTATCGATCCAGCCCGGCAGCACGTTATTGATGCGGATGTTATCGGCGGCGTAGGTATCGGCGAAAATTTTGCAGAAAGAGGCCAGACCTGCACGGAACACCGCCGACGTCGGGAACATATCGGTGGGTTCAAAGGTCCAGGCGGAGGAGATGTTGATAATGCTGCCACCCCCTTGCTGCTGCATAATCGGCGTCACCAGGCGGGCGGCGCGGATCACGTTCAGTAAATAGGTTTCCATGCCACGCTGCCAGTCGTCATCGCTCAGTTGCAGAATCTGCGCCCGCGGACCGTGGCCCGCACTGTTTACCAGCACGTCAATACGTCCCCAGCGCGCCAGAGTGCGATCCACCAGGGTTTGCAGATCGGCCACCGACTGATTCGAGCCGGTCACCCCCAATCCACCCAGGCGTTCGGCCAGGGCTTCACCTTTGCCCGATGAGGAGAGGATCGCCACCCTGAAACCGTCGGCAGCCAGCTTTTCCGCTGCCGCTGCACCCATACCGCTGCCACCGGCGACAACGACTGCCACTTTTTCTACTGCCATAATCCTGTTTCCTTATGCAACTTAACACGACAGATGCCAGTATAATGCGCAAATCCGCAGGCAGAGAGTCAGTCTGCTTCGCATCTGACGATAGGAAAACTACTGGATGAGCAATGGATTTCACGATTTGCCGCCGCTCAATGCCCTGCGGGTGTTTGAAGCGGTGACGCGCCATCTGAATTTTCGTCTTGCCGCGGAAGAACTTGGCGTGACCCAGGGCGCGGTGGCGCAACAGATACGCGGGCTGGAGACGAGTCTCGGACTGAAGCTGTTTGAACGTCATCCCCGCACCCTGGCGCTGAGCGGTGCCGGACGCGGCTATGCGGCCAGCATCCGCCAGGCCTTTGAATTGATCGATCAGGCAACGCGCACGCTGCGTCCGGAGCCGGATCATCTGACGCTCAGCGTCACTCCGACGTTCGCCAGCCGCTGGATGTTACCGCGCCTGCCGGCATTCACCCGCGCCTGGCCCGATATTGATTTACGGGTGCTGGCGTCGGAACGGCTGGTACAGTTTCATCAGGAAGGGGTCGATCTGGCGGTGCGTTATGGTCGGCCGCCGTTTGGCGCCGGGCTGGACGCCACGCTGCTGTTTAATCAGTCGGCCATCGCGGTGGTCAGCCCGTCGTTGCTGGCGCAGCTCGGCGATCCGATCCGCGCTGAACATTGCCTGCGCTACGCGTTGTTGCATGATGGGCACCATCTGTGGCCCGCGTTCCTGGCGCAGCAGTTTCCCGGCCAGACGCTTCATCATCCGCACCATTTGCGTTTTAACCAGACCGCGCTGGCGCTGGAGGCGGCGATTAGCGGGCAGGGGATTGCGCTCACCAGCCCGCATTTTATAGTGAATGATATGGCCAGCGGCAGGCTGGTGCCGGCGTTTGCGCAATCGCTGGAGGTGGACGCTGGCTGGTATCTGGTGGCGCCAAAACGTCCGCGCCAGAACGCGCCGGTTAATGCGGTCCGCGACTGGCTGCTGGCGCAAATCCAGCCAAATCCCCAGAGCCAGCGGTAGCAAAAAAACGCGGGATTTTTTGTTCAGTAACAAAATCAGAAACACTGATAATTTCGATCGGATCATGAATGTTATGACTGGTTCATTCCCGGCATACGGTCATTTATCCTGTTTTCGCAGGGGATTAGCAAAATATCACGAAAATTCAGCAAGTAACCGCAGGGATTGCGCGTTGCATTCTGCCAGGGGCTGTGAATAAATACAGAGACTTTCTTCATAAAAATGCCATAAAGGCCGGGCGTCAGCCTGAAAAAGATCACCGCAAACATGACAGACCATAAAGCCATTTTGGCCAGGGAAATCAGTGCCAAAAGCGAAAGCCTTGAAGCTCACCTCATCGCCATCCGCCGTGACATCCACGCTCACCCTGAACTGGGTTTCGACACTCTCCGCACCGCCAGCCTTGTTGAACAGGAACTGCTGTCGCTGGGCCTGACGCCTAAAACGGGCGTAGGGAAAACCGGGGTGATGGTTGATATCGTTGGCGCGCATCCGGGAAAAACCGTGCTGCTGCGCGCCGATATGGATGCGTTGCCGATTCATGAACAAACCGGATTGCCGTTCAGCAGCCAGTATCCCGGCAAGATGCACGCCTGCGGCCACGATATCCATACCGCAACGATGCTCGGCGTAGCGGCGATCCTGCCGCAATACCGTGACCAGCTGCATGGCACCGTACGCCTGATTTTCCAGCCTGCCGAAGAGACGCCGGAAAGCGGGGCGGAAGCGATGATTGCCGATGGGGCCGCCGATGGCGTTGACCTGGCCATCACCCTGCACAACAAACCGGAACTGGCGGCCGGAGAAATCGGTCTGACGCGCGGCGCCAGCACCGCCTCCAGCGATGAGTTCGATCTGGTGGTGCACGGCACCTCGACCCACGCGGCGCGCCCGCATATGGGTACTGATCCGATCATCGCCGCGGTGCATCTGATCACTCAGCTGCAAACCATTATTTCCCGGGAACTGGACCCAGCCAACTCGGCGGTGCTGACCATTGGTCACATTCAGGGCGGCACGACGCACAACATCATTCCCGACAGCTGTCTGATTCAGGGCACGGTACGCGCCAAATCACCGGCGACGCGCGCGCATATCGAGACGGCGTTTAAACGTATCTGCGCGGGAGTGGCGCTGGCGCTGAACACGCGCATTGAGGTCAATTATCAGCGCGGCGTACCGCCGTTGATGAATGATGATGCGTTGATTGATGATCTGGAGGCCATCCTCTCGCATCAGTTTGGCAAGGCGATTGTGGCTAAACCGAGTTCCAGTTTCGGCGCCGAGGATTTCTCGCTGTTTACCGAACGCGCACCAGGTTGCCAGATTCATATCGGCTCCGGCGCCCCCGGACGCGACGACCATTTGCACAACTCGGATTATCAGCCCGATGAGCGCAGTATTCAGGCCGGCACTCAGGCGTTAGCCCGTTTAGCCATCGATTTACTCTCCAACAAACAATAACGAACACTGAGGTTTTATGATGATGCGTAAAGGGCTTTTCACCGCTTCTGTTGGCATGCTGCTGCTTGCCTCTTCTGCTCTGGTACAGGCTAAAGATTTCGGCACCCTGAAGTTCGCCACCGAGGCGGCTTATCCTCCGTTCAACCAGTCCACGCCGAGCGGCAAAATTGTGGGTTACGAGCCGGATATGGTGGCGGAGCTGGCAAAACGCGTCGGTTTCAAATACGAGCTGGTGGCGCAGAAATGGTCAGGCATGATCCCAGGCCTGGTGGATGGCAAATATGATGCGGTGGTGGATGCCGTTACCGTTACGCCGAAGCGTGAAGAAGTGGTGGATTTCACCCATCAGTACACCGTCAGCGTTTCTGGCTTTGTTACCCTGAAGGGCAGTGCGCTGGATACCCTGCCGGGCAACAACGAAGTGGTGCAGTCCAGCGATGACGCGGGTATGACCAAAGCCATTGACGCGCTGAAAGCGAAGTTCAAGGGCAAAACCATTGCTGTGCAGGTTGCCACTATTCAGGCTGACTTCCTGAACAAATATCTGGCTGATGTGGCGACCATCCGTACCTATCAGGGCGGCCCGGAAACCTTCGCTGACCTGCTGAACGGTCGCGTGGATGCGGTTATGGCGTCACGTACCAACCTGAATGCTTACGTGAAGAAACACACCGACACCGTGAACAGCACCGGTTACGGCTTTGTCGGCGGCGTGCTGGGCCAGGGTTCAGCGATTGCGCTGCGCAAAAACAATCCTGAGCTGAAAGCGGCGCTGGATGCGGCTCTGGTTTCGATGATCAAAGACGGCACCCTGAAGCAGCTTTCCATCAAATGGTTCGGCGAGAACGTCGCTCCTGCGGAGTAACGCCTGACACTTATGACTATCGACTGGCAACTGTTAGGTTTTGGTGACGAAGGCTGGGGCGGCGTATTACTTAACGCCGCCACGGTCACGGTAACCGTTTCTTTATGCGCCTGGCTGCTGGGCGCTTTGCTCGGCAGCCTGCTGTGCTGGATGCAGATCGGCGGTTCGCGCTGGCAGCAACGGCTGGCGGGCGGCTACATCACGCTGTTTCGCGGCATCCCGGAACTGCTGGTGATCTACCTGTTTTACTTCGGCGGCCGCCAGGTGGTGGGCTTCGTGGGTGAAATGCTGGATTTGCCAGGGCCGTTCGATGTGAACGGCTTTGTCGCCGGAGCCATCGCCATCGGCCTGATCTCCGGCGCTTACCAAAGCGGCGTATTCCGCGGGGCCTACTACGCCATCCCGAAAGGTACGCTGGAGGCCGCGACCGTTACCGGTATGGGGCGTCTGATGTTGTTCCGCCGCATGATTGTGCCGCAGGCGCTGAAAACCGCGCTGCCCGGCATGGGCAACCAGTGGCAATCGGTGATTAAGGAGTCGGCGCTGGTGTCCGTGACCGGACTGGTGGAAACCATGAACCAGATTTCCACCGCCTCCAACTCGACGCAAATGCCGTTCTTCTTCTACAGCGTGGGTGCGGTGATTTACCTGATCATTACCACCTGTTCCGATTTTATCTTCCGCTATGTGGAAAAAGTGGCCATGCGCGGGCAACAACGCGCCCGGTTGTAAGGAGGCCTGATGGACTTTTCCTTTTTGCAGCACACGCTGGTGGCGTTGCTGCGCGGATTGCCGCTCACGCTCAATCTTGCCGTCCTGTCGCTGCTTGGCGGCGGGATACTGGCGCTGCTGCTTAACCTGCTGCGCCAGCAGCGTTACGGCAGTTATGTGGCGCGTTTTTACGTCTGGCTGTTTCGTGGTACGCCGCTGCTGATCCAGATCTTTATGATTTATTACGGACTCGGCAGTTTACCGGCAGTGCGCGAAAGCCTCTTCTGGCCGCTGCTGCGCGATCCGTACTGGTGCGGCCTGATTGCGTTGATCCTTAACGATGCGGCCTACACCTCAGAGATTCTGCGTGGCGGCCTCAACGCGGTCAGCGTGCAGTCGCTGGAGGCGGCGAAGGTGTGCGGCATGTCGCGCTTCACTACGCTGCGCCGTATTACGCTGCCGCTTGCGGTGCGTCAGGCGTTACCGGCCTACAGCAATGAAATCATCTCGATGATCAAATCCACCTCGCTGGTGAGCACCATCAGCCTGATGGAGATGACCGGCATTGCCGATTCAATCGTGTCCGAGACCTTCCGCGCGCTGGAGGTGTTTATCAGCGCGGCGATTATTTACCTGCTGCTGACCGTGCTGGTGAGCAAAGGTGTGGCGCTGCTGGAGCGCCGTTTGTCCCCTTACTATGCTGGAGCACGTTAATGAGCAAACCGACTATCGCCCTGAGCCATCTCAGAAAAATTTACGGTGGCCATGAGGTGCTGCATGACATCAGCCTGACGGCGCAGGACGGCGATGTGATTTCGCTGATTGGCGCCAGCGGCTCGGGTAAAAGTACGCTGCTGCGCTGTATCCCGTTCCTGGAAGTGCCGCAGGGCGGCGAAATTGCGGTGGGTGATGAGGTGGTGACCATCGATAACCCGCACGAAAAACTCAACCGCGAGCAGCGTCAGCGCATCAAGCTGATGCGTATGCAGCTCGGCTTTGTGTTCCAGAGCTTTAACCTGTGGCCGCATAAAACCGTGTTGCAGAACATCATCGAAGCGCCGGTGCATGTGCAGAAGCGCAGCCACAAAGAGGCGCTGGAAGAGGCGGAAGCCCTGCTGCACAAGGTGGGGCTTTATGAAAAACGCAACGCCTGGCCGTCGCAGCTTTCCGGTGGTCAGCAGCAGCGCGTCGCGATTGCCCGTGCGCTGGCGCAGCAGCCAAAAGCGATTCTGTTCGATGAACCCACGTCGGCGCTCGATCCGGAGCTGGTGGGTGAAGTGCTGCGTGTGATCCGCGGTCTGGCAGAAGAGGGACGGACCATGATCATCGTGACCCACGAGATGGGCTTTGCCCGCGATGTCTCCAATAAAGCGGTGTTTTTGCATCAGGGCAAAATCGAGGAATCCGGCTCGCCGCAGCAGGTTTTCAGCGATCCGATCTCGCCACGCTGCAAAGCGTTCGTCAGCAGCCATCTGCAACGTAATAGCACGATGTCTTAAAAGTGCCTGACCCGGCGCTGGCGGAGTGGGGAAAAGCAAGACCACGCCAGTGCTGGAGTCAGATGCATCCCTTCCCGCAGCGCCTCTATCCGTACTTTATCTGCTGACATTTATCCTGGTGCTATTCTCGCCGACGCCCGATGTGGCGCGGCCTGGCGACGATTATTCACCGGTGGAGATGCGGCTGATCCCAGACTATTATCAGCGCTCGCGTGATATTTCATCTGCGGGGTTATTGATGATCGCAACGATTTGGTTGGTGGAAGATGATGTGTCGGTGGTGGAGTCGCTCGGATTTTTATTAAAGGCCATGGATTATCAGGTGGTGGATTTTTGCGATCTTGCTGCTTTTGACGTCGCGACGGCAGCGGCGGATGCGCTGCCGCTGAGTGGATGTCTGCTGGTGGATGTTCCCTTGCCGGAGATCAACGGGCTGAACTGGCTGGAGCAGCACAACCTGCGTCACCCGATGTTGCCGGTGATTATCATGGCGGATGCCGACACCGCAGAGGCCTATCGGCAGGATGCCTTTGCGTTTTTTGTTAAGCCGCTGGATGTTGAGCCGCTGCTGGACAGTATCCGGCAGGCCATGCAGGAGAGCGCCCGACGTGTGGCGGGCGGGTAGTCAGGCCAGCACACTTTTGCCATGGCGCAGGCGGCGCGAGGCGACAAAGCACAGCAGCGGTACGGGGAGGGTAAACAGCAACAGCAGCCACAGCAGCACGTAAACCGCGTCCACGCCATCATTTTGCAGGTTGTTGTACAGCTGCACCGGCATCCCCTGCGGGAAGTAGGCGAAGATCATCACGATGCCGAATTCCCCCATGGCGCGGACCCAGGCGAGAGCGGTGGCGGAGGCCAGACCCGGCGCGGCCAGCGGGACGGAGAGCCGCCAGAAGCGCTGCCAGGGAGGCGCACCGAGGGTGCGGCCCGCTTCAAGAATCTCCTTCGGCACCCCGGCGAACGCCGAACGGGCAGCGGTGACAAAGTAGGGCAGCGCGCCATACCATTGCGCCAGCACAAAGGCGGCCGGGTTATTCACCAGCGTCATGCCGAAACGTCCCAGCACTTCACCGGGCAGGCTATAAGGTCCGTACGCGCTTACCAACAGGATCCCCATTGCCAGCGGAGGCGTCAGCAAGGGGATCATCACCAGCAATTCCACGATCAGACGCGCCTTACCGCGCGCCTGCGACAGCCACCAGGCCACCGGCAAACCACTGACGAAAATCAGCAGCAGCGCCACGCCACCGAGGCCGAGCGAGGTAGCGATGGCATGGCTATCCCCCCACGCCAGCCGCAGATGCTGCCAGTGCGTCACACCGATCAGCGTGACGAACGGCACCGCCAGCAGCACTAAGGCGGGCAGGGAGAGCCACAGGGCGGTGGGCTGGCGTTTACTCATGGCTGATACAGGGCGCCGCCTTTAGGAGCGGCATAACCGTTCTGTTTAAACAGCGCCTGGCCCGGCTGGCTCAGCATAAAGTCAACAAACGCTTTCCCGGCAGCGGTGCCGTTCGGGGCATTTTTCAGCACGGCAGCGTAGAACACCATCGGCTGCGTGTGCAGCATTTTGTCGTTACCCTGGCTGTCTTTCACCTTGAAGCTGACGGTGTCGTACCACTGTTTGGCCTGGGCCGGATTGCTGAGGTTGATCTCGTCCGGCAGCGCCACATACGGCAGATGGGCGGAGATCACTTCACTTTCGTAACCGGCGGCAGCATCCACCTGGCCGCTTTCGAGACGCGCCAGCAGGCCGCCTTCCAGATGGGTCTGCGCCGGGTTCTGTACGCCGCCCATGATTTTTTCGGCGATGCCGGGCTGGTGGTAATACTTCTCAGCCAGCAGCAGGGTAAAGACGATGTTCTGACCTTTCGGATCGTTAATCGGATCGGTGCGGCCGAACTTCAGCCCCGGCGTTGCCAGCACGTTCAGCCAGCTGGCATCGCGACCGCTCGCCTGGGCGAACTGCTGTGCGTATTTACCTTTCGGGCTATAGGCGATCACCATGCTGGTGCTGGCGACCGGCACGGCGGTATCAATCAGCCCGGCATCTTTCAGGATTTGCATCGGTCCCGGCGTGATGGAAACAAACACATCCGCGGTGATTTTTTTGCTCGCCAGCAGACGCGCCATGCCGTAAGCGCCCTGACCTTGTCCCTGGTAGCTGCCGTTCTGTTCTTTAGCAAAGGCTGGACCTAAAGCTTGATCCATCACCTTGCCCATCGAACCGGCGTAAGTGACGCGAATATCCGTGTTTGCCAGAGCATTGAGGCTGAGACTTGCGCCTGCGGTGAGCAGTAACGCGCTAAGCAGTTTATGTTGCATTCCATTTCTCGCTATATAATTAGGTAAATAACGATTAACAGGATCAGCAACGCAGGGCAAGGGATAATCTATTGCGAAATATAGCAAAAGGCCCGGCGACGCGGGCCGTGGAGGGATCAGGCAAGAATACGTTTTGCCCAGGATTCGATCTCATCGCCGCTGCCGATATCCGGCTGCGCCAGACCATTGACGATAAAGGTTGGCGAAACATGGATGCCGTTCTGGCGCGAATATTTACTGTGCCATTTGATCTCGTTCTGCAATTCGGCGCGGTCGAACGGCTCGCGCGCATTCACGCCGCTGTACTGCTCCAGACGGTCGATAATCTGGTTCGGCGTGGTGTCCATGTTCGGGCCACGGCAGTGATCGGTAAATTCGAACTCTTCACGGTGATCGGCCACCGCTTTCAGCACCGCTTTGGCGGCCGCTTTGCCTTCCGGCAGGGTAGAGGCGGCCAGGATATAGCGCACAATCACGCCGGAATACATATGCCACGGCTGGGATTGCAGACGAATTTTCAGCGTCATGTTCTCTTCGCCGACCAGACTTAACAACGCATCGAACTTATTAAATGCGCGTACCGAAAACGGGCAGGTAGGTTCGAGAAACGCTTCAAACACCTTCGGACCGTGGCCCCAGACCAGTGGATCGGCATGCAACGCGGTTGACTGACTCATCGTGATTCCCTGTAGTGAGATAAAAAGTTTTCCTACTTTGGCAAAGCGTTGCGCCGACAGCCAGCACTGGCGTCGGCTTTTTTGTTACAAAGCCATTCCCACAGACGAAAATCCGTGCCAGAGAAAAATCAGTTTATAGATCCGAGAGCTACGAAATAGTCAGACTTTGCGGCCTTTGCCGACCCAATAACCAACTATAGTTATCGTGTTTTTGCATGTTTCAGGCGCCGCCTTCGCCGCGTCTTTTTATTCACTTGCCCGGAGCCAAGAGCGAAAAAAACGAGGTTCACTGTGCTTGCCGAACTTTCCTGGAAAATCATCCATCAGATAATCAATCAGATGATCGCGGAGATGGTGGATGAGCAGCAAACGCTGGATGTGTTAACCCTGCGTGGGCGGTTAAGGGAAATGGCCGAAAACGAAACCAATGAAGAGATGGTGCTGTGCTACTGGCAGGCGATGAAAGTGCTGATGCGCCTGCCGCCAACGGTCACTGCCAGCCAGTTGGTTGAAGCGGCGCGTCTCGCTTTTCGCAGCCCCATCAATCACGATCCGCTTTAACCCTGAATGCTTTTCGGCTGTTTCGCAGCAGGTGCTGACGTAATTGCATGATTATTCGGCATAATAATGGGTCATGGTCTGATAGACTCCTGTCATCAGAGACCAACAACTGAGGGCAGCAATGAAAATTACGAGCTATGCCGCCATGCAGGCGGGTGAGGCGCTGGTGCCTTACGAATACGATGCCGGTCCGCTGGCTGCCGAAGATGTGCAGGTAGAGGTGGATTACTGTGGCGTGTGCCACTCCGATCTGTCGATGATCGATAATGAGTGGGGCGGTTCAACCTATCCGCTGATTGCCGGTCACGAAGTGATTGGTCGTGTGGTGGCGCTGGGTGACGCGGCGCAGAACAAAGGCCTGAGCCTGGGTCAGCGTGTCGGCATTGGCTGGACGGCGAAAAGCTGCCAGCACTGCGACGCCTGCATCAACGGTGACCAGGTCAACTGTGAAAACGGCAAAGTGTCCACCATCAATAACCACGGTGGGTTCGCCAGCCATCTGCGCGCTAACTGGCAATGGGTGATCCCGCTGCCGGCATCGCTGGATATCGCCACTGCGGGTCCGCTGCTGTGTGGCGGCATCACGGTATTTAAGCCGTTGCTGATGCACAACATCACCGCCACCAGCCGCGTAGGGGTAATTGGTATCGGTGGCCTGGGCCATATGGCGATCAAACTGCTGCGTGCCATGGGCGCGGAAGTGACGGCGTTCAGCTCGTCAGCGGCGAAAACGGAATCCATTCTGGCGATGGGTGCCGATCGGGTGGTGAACAGCCGCGATCCCCAGGCGCTGAATGCGCTGGCAGGACAGTTTGATCTGATTATCAGCACCGTTGCGGTCGATCTCGACTGGAAACCTTATTTCCAGGCACTGGCGCGTCAGGGCCAGTTCCACACCGTGGGTGCGGTGATGAAGCCGTTTGAAGTTCCGGCGTTCAGCCTGATTGTTGGCGATCGCGCGGTGACCGGGTCATCCACCGGTTCGCCGGGTCAGCTGCGTGCGCTGCTGAAACTGGCCTCACGCGCAGATATCGCGCCGACGGTGGAAGAGTTCCCGATGTCAAAGGTGAACGACGCGCTCGATCACGTACGCGCCGGGAAAGCGAATTATCGCGTCGTACTGAAAGCGGATTTCTAATCCTTTAAACAGGTCGGCATCCATGCCGACCTTGCTGGCTTACCCCTGCGAATCATCCTTCTCGCCAAGGAACCAGTACCACAGCGGAATCGACATCAGCCCGGTAAACACCAGGGTGTAAAGCGCAATCATAAAGCCCTGCGTCAGATACATGGTCAGTGACCAGCTGCCGAACGGGATGCCATATTGATCAATCACCCCGCCAATAATCGCTTTGCTCATCACCGTGCCGACAATCAGCGCCAGAATTACCAGCCCGCGCAGGTAATTACGCATCTCTTTACGCTTCACGGCAAAACGGGCGCGAATAATACCCAGCGGCGATTGCTGCGCCGCCAGCAGCGCCTGCTCGTCCAGCGGAGCGCGTTGCTGCTTACGCCAGCGCAGGATATCCACCAGCAAAAACGCCAGCAGGCTGATGCCCATCACCGGCAGCGCATAGCCGAGCGCCAGCGCCAGCAGCAGACAGGTGCCCTTCACGTAATGTGGCAACACCAGCCAGGCGGCGGTGAGGGTTTGTGCCGGGCTGGCGTCTGCCTGCTGCGGACGACGCAGCCACCACATGCGATAACCCAGTACGATCATCGTGCATAAACCCAAGCCGAAGAGCGCCAGCAGCAGCTGATTCGCCACGCCAAACAGCACGCCCATATGCGCGTCCACGCCCCAGCGCGTCAGCTTAGCCACCAGCGGGAAGCGGTCAAAATAGACGTGATCGACAATGGCAAAGGTCTGCGGATTAACCGATACCGCATCCACCTGCGTTGGCCAGCTGCGGTCGATTTCGCTGACCGTCCACGCCTGATCGGCGGTTTTCGGCTGGCGTAGTTCGACTTTTGCCGCCGCGATACCGCTGGCACGAGCCGCGCTCAGCACGCGATCCCAGTCCGCATCCGCAGGATTGACCGGCCCCGGTTTGGCCGGCATCGCCATCCCGGACATATCCATCCCGGACATATCCATCCCGGACATATCCATGCCTGCCATGCTGTGATGATCGGCGTGCGGATCGGCCGGGGCGACGGGCGCATCGTTATTCAGCGCGGTGCTGACCTGCGGCGTCAGCCAGTTCAGTTCGGTGCGCCAGCGGTCGATATTGCCTCCCGCCCATTGCGACCAGGTCAGCCCGGTTACTGAAAAGAACAACAAACCGAGCAGCAGCGTCAGACCGAGGGTAATGTGCCAGTGGCGACTGAAGGCAAAGCGTCCGCGGGGCGTTTTCGTTTTACGGCGCGGACGTGTCCCCAGCCACAGCAGCACGCCGCCAAGCGCCGCCACCCACAGCCAGGAGGCGGCCAGCTCGCTATAGTTGCGGCCCGCATCGCCCAAAAGCAGGCTGCTGTGCAGCAGATCAATGGTCATGCGCAGCGGCAGCACGCCGCTGGTGCCATACACCGTCATATCGCCTTTCACCTGTAAGGTATAAGGATCGATAAATATCGCGCGCGACTGTGAGGCCCCGAGCGTGGGATCGCTAAATTGTACGCGGGTGGTATCGGTGGCACCGGGGGCCGGGCGTACCGCATAAATACGTTTTTTCTCGCCAGCCCAGGCGCGGGCGGCATGGATTTGCGCCGACAACGGCTGGGCGTTGCCATCCGGCTGGACGCTGAGCGCCTCCCGATAAATCACGTTCTCCAGCTGAGGCGTCAGCACATACAGCGTGCCGCTTAGCGCGGCAACAAAGATAAACGGCGCCACAAACAGGCCGATGTAGAAATGTAAGCGGCGTAGCAGATTAAGCACCGCGCCGCGCGGTGCTACAGAGTGAACAGCAGACAAAGCCGTCTTCCTTCCGATAAAAGAAATAGCAAAGCGTCATCCCGACGGATGCGCTGCGAATCAAATCAGGTCAGCAGAAAACAGGGCAGGGGGGCGCACGCGGCCGGTGGATGCCGGTCTGACGCCGCATTACCGGTGCGACAATGCAGGGCAGCGGCGGCGCGCGAGAGATAACCAGCATCAGCCAGATGAAGGGGACAAACACCCACATCATCAGCGGCACATGGACCAGCAGGTCACAGTAGCCGCAGGCGAATTCGCCGTCGTCCATCTGATGATGGTCCATGCCGGGCATCGCCATCTCAGGCATCGCGGCATGATCATGCATCGACATACCGGCCATCATGCTGTGGTGCGGCATACTCTGCATACGACTCTGACGTTCCATCAGCGTTTTCGACACCACCGGCGCGACAAACAGCAGCAGCACCGCCACAATGGCGAGGCAGGCGGTCAGGCGTTGGCGAAATGCAGGTGAAAACGTCATGGCTGAAACAAAGGTTACTGATTAAATTGGGCGGAAGTGTAACGCGATTGACGGAGAAGGGTTAAAAAAACTGGGGTCGTTAATAAGAAAATTCGCACCTTTTGAAAATAATCACGTAACACGCAGCTTTTGTTAACCTTAATGCAACCTTATCAGATCACTACGGAAACAACAGAAACGGAGAAGCGATGAAGATTGTCACCCTCGACGGCGATACCCTGCCGCGCGCCCCGCAGCGTCCTCAATGGTGTACCGACTGGCAGTATCGCGCCACCACCTCGCTGGCGGAGATCGTGCCCGCGCTGCATGATGCGGAGATTGTGATCACCAATAAGGTGCCGTTGCGTGAGGATACGCTGCGTCAGCTACCGGCGTTACGTTACGTCTGCGTGGCGGCCACCGGTTATGACTGCATCGATCTGGCGGCCTGCCGCGAGCGCGGCATTGTGGTCAGCAACGTGCCGGGTTACTCAACGCGCAGCGTGGCAGAAGGGGTGATTGCCGCTTTATTCGCGCTGCGTCGTCATCTGATGGATTACGTCAACAACACGCGCAGCGCCTGGCCTGCTTCCGCGCATTTTTGTCTGCATCGCCAGCCGATTCAGGATATTTACGGCGCGACGCTGGGGATTATCGGCAAAGGCGATATCGGCAGCGCGGTGGGCGAGATGGCCCAGGCGCTGGGGATGCGGGTGTTGTATGCCGAGCGTAAAGGCAGCAGCAGCGTGCGTGCCGGGTATCACCCGTTTGAGCAGGTGCTGGCGCAAAGCGATGTGCTGACGCTGCACTGCCCGCTGACGCCGGAGACGCAGCAGTTGATCAACCTGTCAGCGCTGGCGCAGATGAAGCCTTCCGCGCTGCTGATCAATACCGCGCGCGGCGGCCTGATTAACGAGATCGAACTGGCCCATGCTCTGCGTCAGGGTGTGATTGCCGGTGCCGCGCTGGATGTGCTTAGCAGCGAGCCGCCAGCCGCCAGCCATCCTTTGTTGCAGGCGGATGTTCCCCATCTGCTGCTGACGCCGCATATCGCCTGGGCCAGCCAGCAGGGCGTGGCGAACCTGCTGCGCGGCATCGAAGACAACCTTGCCGGGTTCCGGCAGGGCGCGGCGAGGAATGTGGTGAGTTAATTAAAAAATCGATCGCCCCAACCGTTCCGTCAGTTTCTCCAGCATCACGGTGCCCGCCAGCGAGTTGCCTGAGCTATCCAGCGCAGGCGACCACACCGCGATGCTCATTTCGCCGGGGATTACCGCCACAATACCGCCGCCGACGCCGGATTTCGCCGGCATCCCGACGCGCCAGGCAAACTCCCCGGCGCCATCGTACATGCCGCTGGTCATCATCAGCGCGTTTACCTGACGGGCATGGCGCGGCGAGATCACCGTCCACTCATCGCCGAGGCTGCGCCCATGATTGGCAAGATAAAAGAAGGCGCGCGCCAGCTCGATGCAGTTCATTGACAGCGAGCAGTAGTGGAAATAGGTTTCCATCACTTTGCTGACGTCGTTGTGGAAGTTGCCGAAGGATTTCATCAGCCAGGCAATGGCGGCGTTACGCGCTGAATGTTCGTATTCGGAGCGTGCCACCACCCGGTCATAGTGGATGTCATGTTGCTGCGCCAGACGACGCACAATCTCCAGCATACGCTGACGCGGCGCGGTGAGACGGCTTTCCAGCAAATCACACATCACCAGCGCACCGGCATTGATAAAGGGGTTACGCGGTTTGCCGCCCTCCAGCTCCAGCTGCACCAGCGAGTTAAATGCCTGACCCGAAGGCTCTTTGCCGACGCGCTGCCAGATTTCAGGCTCGTCATAGAGCGTCAGCGCCACGGTCAGCGACAGCACCTTGGAGATCGACTGAATCGAAAAACGCGTACCGGCATCCCCGGCCTGATAACAGCCACCGTCGGCGCTGCAAATGGCCATCCCAAGCTGGTCGGGCGACACATCGGCCAGCGCCGGGATGTAGTCCGCCACCTTGCCCTGGCGGGTAAGGGGACGAACCTCGGCAATAATCTCTGCCAGCAAGGCGTTACTGAGTTCTGACACTTGTATGCTCCGTGCATAGCCATTTTGGCCGGGGATGATCGGGAGTTGGCGGCGGCGCGTCAATCGGGACAGCAAAAATCTGTGAGTACGCTACAGTGCAGGCTGTTCGCTCCGATAAAGAGAGGCCGTCATGCTGACCAATATGTTAAAGGATTTTCCTGCCGCCGCGCAGTCCGGTCGTGAAGAGACATTCGAAGAACTGCTCGCGCGCCCCAATCTGCGCATTGAACGCATCGTCTCCACCGGCCAGGCCAGTCCGCCGGATTTCTGGTATTGCCAGACCCAGGGGGAGTGGGTGTTGCTGATGCAGGGAGAAGCAGGGTTGCAGCTGGAAGGGGAGCAGCGGGAGCGGCACCTGCGCGCGGGCGACGTTGTCGATATTCCGCCAGGCTGCCGTCACCGGGTCAACTGGACGGCAGAGGGCGAACAAACCGTCTGGCTGGCGGTGCATTACGGCGAGCTGCCCGACGCCGCCGGGTAAAATTCTGTTGCCAATGATTAAGTTACCTCCGCTGCCGCTTGCGTTATGCTGAGCGCACTTTCCTGTCGGCGGGTGGTGAACGCCCCGCGTGGTTGTGATTGAGGATCTGCATGTCTGTTACGCAAAATTCCCCTGAGCCAGTCGCCAACGTGCGCGAAGGGCGCTTTCTTATGCTGCAACGGTTAATGCGCCGCGATAAAACGCCAGTTGCGCTGCTGTTGCTTGCCGCCCTCGTCGGCGTATTGACCGGCCTGGTGGCGGTGGCATTCGATAAAGCGGTGAACACCATTTTTTCTTCCCGTGTGCACTGGCTGGCCGATCAGGCCGATAACCCGATCCTTAACCTGCTCTGTGCGTTTTTCGCGGCGGCGTTGCTCGGCGCGGTGGGCTATTGGCTGGTACGACGTTTTGCCCCGGAAGCGGGCGGTTCGGGCATCCCGGAAATCGAAGGCGCGCTGGAGGAGTTACGTCCTGTACGCTGGTGGCGCGTGTTGCCGGTGAAGTTTATCGGCGGTATGGGGGCGCTGGGTTCCGGCATGGTGCTGGGGCGGGAAGGACCGACGGTGCAGCTGGGCGGCAATATTGGCGGCATGTGCCTGGATCTCTTTCGGGTGCGATCCTCGGAGTCACGTCATACGCTGCTGGCAACCGGCGCTGCCGCCGGGCTTTCGGCTGCCTTCAATGCGCCGCTGGCGGGCATTCTGTTTATCATCGAAGAGATGCGTCCGCAGTTTCGCTACAGCCTGATTTCCATCAAAGCGGTGTTTGTCGGCGTGATTATGTCGAGCATCGTGTTTCGCGTGTTTAATGGCAACGAAGCGATCATCAATATCGGCCAGCTGAAAGACGCGCCGACCCCGACGCTGTGGCTCTATCTGTTGCTGGGCATTCTGTTTGGCGGCTGCGGGGTGGCGTTCAATCGCCTGATTTTGTGGACCCAGGATCAGTTCCAGCGATTGCATCAGGGACGCACTTCCCGCTGGGTGTTGTGGGGCAGCGTACTGGCGGGGCTGTGCGGCGTGCTGGGTATGGTGCTGCCGGAGGCGAACAGCGGCGGCACGACCCTGATCCCGGATTTCACCGGCGGACACTTTACCGCGCTGGGATTATTTGCCCTGTTCGCGCTGCGCGTGGTGATCACCATTTGCTGTTTTGCCTCAGGCGCACCCGGCGGCATCTTCGCCCCGATGCTGACGCTCGGCACTCTGCTGGGCACCTGCTTTGGTCAGCTGTGCGCTCACTGGTTTCCCGGCTACCAGCTGGAAGCGGCAACCTTTGCCGTGGCCGGAATGGGCGCGTTGTTTGCGGCGTCGGTACGCGCACCGCTCACTGGCATTGTGCTGGTGCTGGAAATGACCAACAACTATCAGCTGATTTTGCCGATGATCATCACCTGTCTCGGCGCGACGCTGGCGGCGCAGTTCTTCGGCGGTAAACCGCTCTACTCCTCGCTGCTGGCGCGCACGCTGGCGAAAGCACAGCACAGCGAAAATGCTGCCGGGTAATCTTACGCTGTAGTCGGTATCCCTACCGACGCAGCGTTTTTCACAGGGTGCGAATCTCTTCGCCCCGTCCTTTGGCATTTGAGCAGAGAATCGTAGCGGCGCGAGTTATCGCGCAACCTGTCAGGGCCGCTGACCCACGCTGTGCGTCAGCGTGGTCCAGCGGCGCGCCTGTTCGCTCAGACTAAAACCGAGGCCGTGACGATCGGAGATCCACATCCGCCCGTCACGCAGCGCCAGCTGCTCATTGAATAACGGGTTGAGCCACTCAAAATGCTCCAGCCAGGGTTCAATCGGGTACGCTGCCGCCAGATGGATATGAATTTCCATGGCAAAATGCGGCGCCAGTTTGCGCCCGTGGCGTGCGGCCAGATCCATAATCTTCAGGAAGGGGGTAATCCCGCCTACGCGCGGCGCATCCGGCTGCACAAAATCGCTGGCGTTGCCGAGGATCAGTTGTTCATGTTCGCGGAAGCTGGTGAGCATCTCGCCGGTGGCAATCGGCGTGTCCAGCGCGGCGGTGAGCGCAGCGTGCCCCTCCACGTCATAGGCGTCCAGCGGCTCCTCTATCCATACCAGATTGAACTGTTCCATTTTCCGGCCCATACGGATGGCGGTTTCACGGTCCCATTGCTGATTGGCATCGACCATCAGCGGGAAATCATCGCCCAGCGTCTGCCGCACTGCGGTGAGACGACGCAGATCTTCCGCCGTATTCGGCTGGCCGACTTTCAGCTTGATGCCGCCAATGCCGTTCTCACGCGAAATCGCCACGTTCTTCAGCACCTGATCGAGCGGGGTATGCAGGAAGCCGCCGGAGGTGTTGTAGCACGGCACCGAATCGCGATGCGCGCCGAGCAGCTTCGCCAGCGGGAGTCGCGCGCGCCGCGCTTTCATGTCCCAGAGCGCAATATCAAACGGTGAAATCGCCTGCACCGCCATGCCGCTGCGGCCAACCGACGCCCCGGCCCACAGCAGTTTGGTATAGATTTTGTCGATATCATTGGGATCTTCGCCGAGCAGGTTATCGGCAATCTCGCAGGCGTGGGCGTAAATGCCCTGGCCCCCGGCGCGTTTCGAGTAGCTGAAGCCAATCCCTTCAAACCCATCGCGCGTGGCGATTTCGGCCACAATGATCGCCACTTCGGTCAGCGGTTTCTGACGTCCGGTCAGCACTTTGGCATCGCTTACCGGGGTCGCCAGCGGCAGAAACGCCAGCGATAAATTGACCCACACAATCCGATCGCCCCCGTCGGCCGCCGTGGCGGAACCCGGCGCGTTGGCATAGCTGACGGCAGCGGAATTAACACCTGACATACGATTCTCCTGTTTGATGATTGCGCTAACATTTTTGTCACGGAAAGAAATATGCGCCAGTGACGCTATCCGTTAATGTTTAACCGATCACATTTTCGTCAATCCGCCATCGATAATGATTGCCCTAACATTTTTCCGATTTTACCCGCCTGCTATGCTACAACTCTCTTTTCTGGATGCTGAGCCGCAATGAAACAACGCAACCCGACGCGCAAAGCCGCGCCCACGCTGGAAGATGTCGCGCGCATCGCCGGTATCTCGCCGATGACCGTCAGCCGCGCGCTTAACTCCCCGCAGCAGGTGCGGCCAGCCACGGTGGAAAAAGTGATGGCGGCAGTGAGCGCCACCGGTTACATCCCCAATGCGCAGGCGGGGAGTCTCGCCAGCAATCGCAGCCGGTTGATTGCCGTGGTGGTGCCGCAAATCAACAACAACATGTTTGTCGATACCATTCAGAGCCTGAACGACAGCCTCAGCGCGCGCGGTTATCACATGCTGCTGTGCGTCACCGGCTATGAAGCGGAAACCGAGGCGGAAACGGTTGCCACGCTGCTGTCGCGACGACCGGACGGCATCGTGCTGACCGGTATCCACCATAGCAGCCAGCTGAAGCGCGTGCTGATGCAGGCGGACGTGCCGGTGGTGGAGATCTGGGATATGACGCCGACGCCCATTGATATGCTGGTGGGCTTTTCTCATGAAAAAGTGGGGGCGCGCGTGGCGGCCTATCTTGCCGAACGCGGCTACCAGCGTCCGGGGCTGATCTGGACTGATGACCGTCGGGCGCTGCAACGTAAGCAGGGGCTGATTGCGGCGTTGCAGGTGCAGAACATCACGCCGCTGGCGGATTGGCCGGTTGCGCTGCCCGCCTTGATGGCGCGTGGCCGCGAAGCCTGCGCCCAGCTGCTGGCGGCGCAGCCGACGGTGGATGTGCTGGTTTGCAGTTCCGATACCCTGGCGCAGGGCGCGCTGATGGAAGCGCAGGCGCGCGGTTACGCCATTCCGCAGCAGCTGGCGGTGGTGGGTTTCGGCGATCTCGATTTCGCCGCGGATAACTTCCCGTCCATCTCCACGGTGCGTATTGATCGCCAGGCGATGGGCAAACAGGCGGCGGAACTTTTGCTGGCGCGTTTGCACGGCGAGCCGGTTGCCACACCGATTATCGATATGGGTTTTACCCTGATCCCGCGCGCTTCAGGGTGAGCCACACCTCACCTGCAAACTGCGATCCTCATCACGCGTGAAAAATATTTTCCATGTTATAAAATGTGGAAAATTTATTTCATATGGAGAGGAAACCGTTATGTCATCATCGCTTAGCCTGGAAACCCTGTTGCAGCAGGAAGCCGAAAACCGCCTGCCGCAGTTTGATTTTGACCTCGCCTGGCAAATCGGCCAGAGCATCCAGCAGCAGGGGCGTGAAACGCAGGCGCCGATTGCGATTGAAGTCTATGCCTTTGGTCAGGTGTTGTTTGTGGCGGCGTTGCCGGGTTCCTGTCCGGATAACCTGGAGTGGATGCGACGCAAAAGAAATACCGTGCTGCGCCACGGCCACTCTTCTCTGTATGTCGGGCTGGTTAACGAGCAGAAGGGCGAGCGCATGGATATGCAGCGCTTTATCAGCCAGGCGGATTACACCGACCACGGCGGCTCGTTCCCGCTGCTCAATCCTCAGGGCGCGGTGCTGGGCGCCGTCAGCGTCAGCGGGCTGCCGTCCGCAGAGGATCACGCCTTAGCGCTGTGGGGCATCGCCCAGCTGCTGCGCTGATCGCCTACCCACCCTCAGCCAGTAAATCAATTAGCACGGCGGGCTATCTGCTCGCCGTATCCTGTACATCCCGCCATGCCTGCCCGATAATTCGTATTTATTCGTACTATTAAGAGACTGCCTATGACCGGACATCCACAGCGCAAAGACATTCGGCTGGAGAACGTGCTGGCGGCGTTGGGCAACCCGCTGCGCATGACGGTGGTCAGCGTGCTGGCCGATGGCGGCGAGCATACCTGCGGCTCGCTGCTGAAAGGGGTGTCGAAATCGACCCTGACCCACCACTGGCGCGTGCTGCGTGACAGCGGGGTGATCTGGCAACGTCCATCCGGACGGGAAAACCTGCTGTCGCTGCGCCGCGACGATCTCAATGCGCGTTTTCCCGGACTGGTGGATGCATTGCTCGCCGCCGCCGCGCAGGATGCCCTGACCCGCGCCACCCTCAATGATTTTCACCCGTAGCATATGCAACAGCCTGGCAACAGCGTTTGCCGCAAATGCAACTGACCTGGCGCGTCTGCTTACGGCTGCACCGTTAAAAATCAACAGATTATCCTGAGCCTGAACCTGGCACAGCCGCTGCATACAGACATATAGCCAAAAGATTTAAAGATTATTAAATCTTTTGATTTTCGATATAAGTCGTCTGAGGATTCGCTATGTCTGACTCACAACCTGTCCGCAAACCCCTGCAATTTGCCTACTGGGTACCGAACGTATCCGGTGGCCTGGTGATTAGCCAGATCGAACAGCGCACCCACTGGGATGCGGAATATAACCGTAAGCTGGCAAAAATCGCCGAGAACGCCGGTTTTGATTACGCGCTGACGCAGATTCGCTTTACCGCCGGGTATGGCGCGGAAAACCAGCACGAATCGGTGACTTTTTCTCAGGATTTACTCAGCCAGACCTCACGGCTGAAGGTGATTGCCGCGCTGCTGCCCGGCCCGTGGAACCCGGTGCTGGCCGCCAAACAAATTGCCACCATCAGCCATCTGTACGGGCCACGCATTGCGGTGAATATCGTCAGCGGCTGGTTCCGGGGGGAGTTTAAAGCGATTGGCGAACCCTGGCTGGATCATGAAGAACGCTATCTGCGTTCAGAGGAGTTTATCCGCTGTCTGCGCGGTATCTGGGGAGAGGAGCGCTTCACCTTCGCCGGGGATTTCTATCGTTTTCGTGAATATTCCCTGAAACCGAAACCGTTGTCGCCGCAGCCGGAAATTTTCCAGGGCGGCAGCTCGCGTGCGGCGCGCGATATGGCGGCACGGGTGTCGGACTGGTATTTCACCAACGGCAATACGCCGGAAGGCGTGCGTAGCCAGGTTGAAGATATCCAGGCTAAAGCGCAGGCGAATCATCATCAGGTGAAAATCGGCCTGAACGGCTTTGTTATCGCGCGCGAAACAGAGCAGGAAGCGCAGGCGGTGCTGGCGGAGATCATCGCTCAGGCCAATCCGGACGCCGTGAAGGGCTTCCAGCATGAAGTGAAAAATGCGGGCAGCGCGTCGCCGGAAGGGGAAGGCAACTGGGCTAAATCGTCGTTTGACGATCTGGTGCAGTATAACGACGGCTTCAAAACCAACCTGATCGGTACGCCGCAGCAGATTGCCGAACGCATTATCACCCTGAAACAGGCTGGCGTGGATCTGCTGTTGCTGGCGTTTCTGCATTTCCACGAAGAGGTGGAATTCTTTGGTCGTGAAGTGATCCCTCTGGTGCGCGAGCTGGAGCGTCAGGAGAGTGCCGCCACGGCGCTGGCCTGACGCGCCGCCGTCAGATATGGCGGGCGCGGCCCGCCAGTGTCGCCATCACCATCTGCACCACGGCAACCCCCAGCAACATCGCCAGCGGCAGCTGCCAGTTGCCGCTGGCATCGTGCAACATACCGAAGCTCAGCGGCCCGAGCGCGGCCAGGCCATAGCCCACGCACTGCGCCATGCCCGACAGCTTCGATGCCTGGCGATGGTCTTCGCTACGCAGATTAAACAGCGCCAGGCAGGTCACCATCGACGCTCCGGCACCCAGACCCGCCAGCACCAGCCACCACAGCGCCAGCGCTGGAGTCAGCAGTAACCCCATCACCCCAATAAAAATGGCCAGCGAGGAGAGAAAGCCAATCGCACGTTGATCACGGAATTTTTTCAGCGCGCTCATGCAGGCGAGATTAGCCACAATCGCCACGATTTGATAGACGAACAACATGCCACCGGCTTCCAGCTGGCTGATGCCATTGTCCTGCGCGAACGGCGTAAACCAGCCAATCAGGGTATAAAACGCCAGCGACTGACAGGCCATAAACAGCGACACCTGCCAGCCGATCGCGGAACGCCACGGCGAACGCACCCGGTGATGGCGGGTTGCGGCAGGGACCGGTGCGGGCGCGGTTTTCAGCTGCGGCAGCCACGCCAGCAGCGCCACGATCCCCGGAATCAGCCAGATACCCAGCGACAGATGCCAGCCGGCCGACGTCAGTTGCGCCAGCGGCACCGCCACGCCCGAGGCGATGCTGGCGGTGATGGCCATGGTGGTGGCATACAGGCCGATATAACGTGCGGTGTGTGCGGTGAAATCACGCTTGATCAGCGGAGGCAGCAATACGTTGGCGGCGGCGATGCCTGCGCTAAGCAGCAACGTACCGGCCCATAAGGCATTTTCACTACCGGCGATGCGCAGCAGCGAGCCGAGGGTAATGACCAGCAGCGCGCTCCACAGACTGCGTTCCAGACCAAAGCGATTGCCCAGCCAGGCGGCTGGCGGCGCGAGGACGGCAAACATCAGCAGCGGCAGGAAATTCAGCACACCGGCCGCACTGGCGCTCAGGCCAAACGTCAGGCGGATATTCTCCAGCACCGGCCCGGTGGCGGTGACAGGCGTGCGCAGGTTGGCCGCCGTCAGCAGCAGCAAAAACAGGAAAAAGCCGGAACGGCGCAGGGCTGGAGAGTCTGATAAAACGGTGTGGGTCATCTTTTCGCACCATAAAAAATAAAGCAGATCGATTCTGCGTATGGTGCGTTGGTTGACGTTAACGCTTACGCAGCGGTTCACTCCCGCTGAAGGTCGGTCATACTAGCGAGGGGATTGTGAGATGTAAACCCGTCAGTCAGGATTTTCCCTCCAGGCAGGAGAGGTACTTTTTCCCGCAACGCAGCACAATATCCTGGGCATCGCGGGTGATGTCGCGGCCTTCAAACGCGCCGTACAGCCTGTCAAAGCTGACGTCGGCAAGCCGCTGGAGAACCTGCTCCACAGCCTTCGCCGACAGAGGCAGCATATTCGGGTAGCTCCACATAAAAGAGACCGCATTGGCGCCTGGCGTAACCTGAAGAATATCGCCTGAGAGGATAACGCCATCTCCCGTGCGCCAGTGAAGCACGGTGCCGCCCGCGAAGTGGCCGCCCAGACGCAGCAGGTCAACCGATGGCGTCAGCGCCAGCCTGTCGCCTTCCCACAGCTGGATAGCGCGGCTGTCACGCATGATCCATTCCCGGTCATCGGCGTGAAGGTAAACCGGCGCGTTAAACGCCGCCGCCCAGTCCTGCATGGTGGTGTAGTAATGAGGATGGGAGATAGCGATGGCGGTGATCCCGCCCAGCGCGGCAACCAGCGCCTGGGTGGCGGCATCAAGATTGGCGATGCAGTCCCACAGGATATTTCCTGCGGCTGTTCTCAGCAGAAATGCCCGCTGGTTGATCGCAAAATTCGGCACCGTTTGAAGGCTAAAAAGATCCGCCTCATGCAGCTGCCATTTATTGGCATGATGCTGACTCAGCGCGTCCGGCGTCAGCCACTTCTGGCCGCCCACCGGAATATACTGACGTTCATCCTGACAAATTTTGCACGGCAAAAGCTCCTCATCCCTGGCTTCATATGATGTGCCACATGCCTGACATAACCTGATCATGGTGACCTCCTCCGGGTGTCGCTGAAACTAATTATAGGATTCAGCCGGTGTTATCAGGGAACGCGCTGCGCGCGCCGGGTTGACGCCCCCTTTTTCTCGCCGCAGGATTAACGCATATTGACTTGCGAGGGATCGACCGATGTCTGAAGCAACATTACCCGTCGTGCTTATTCCTGGATTTATGCTTGATGAGACGTTATGGGACGATTTTGTCCGTCTTTTTCCGGATGATCGCGCGTTTATTCGTGCCAGCCTTACCGACGGGGATAGCGTCAGCGACCTGGCCCGTAACATTGTTGCGCACCTGCCGGAACGCTTTATCCTGGCCGGATTCTCTCTGGGCGGCTATGTCGCCCGCGCCATTACGGAACTCTTCCCGCAACGTACCTGCGGATTGATCCTGATTGCCACCTCACTTCAGGAAGACTCGCCCGAACAGCGAGAAATGCGCCGGGCGGGCGTCCGCGCCGCGATGGCTGGCGATTTCAATGGACTCAGCAGCGGGGCGGTAAAAAAGGCGCTTCATCGCACGCGTCGTGATGACAAGCCGTTGATTGCAAAAATCCAGCAGATGGGAAAACGCCTCGGTGTTGAGGTGTTGAAAAATCAGTCCGGGCTGGGCCGGGACCACATTACCCTGCATCCGATTACCTGCCCGGTTAGCGTTATCGCGGCACAACAGGACCCGCTGCGTTCATATCAGGAAGCCAGCGAGCTGGCGGCGCTGACCGGAAGTCGTGTCGAGGTGATTGAGGAGTGCGGGCATATGATCCCGCTGGAACAGCCGCAGGAGCTGGCGCGTCGGGTGTCTGACTGGCTGCGGCGCGTGGGTTTATAACCAGGATATTGAAATCATGTCGGATGATAAACTGATCTCAGTTCAGCCTGGGAACAGGGGCGTGGCCTCTTTCCCACCGCAACGAACCGTTACCCGCCCCCTGTCCACAACGGCTATCAAAAGCGTCACCCTCTCACCGTTGCAAATGCATTCCCTTCAGCCGCCGTCTGGCACCGCGCGTGCTTCCTGGTCCGCCTTGCTGGCAAGCCACAATGCCGCGAAAGTTCATAGCAGGGGGGCATTGCCGCAATGGCCTGGCGCAGAGAAACCCATGCAGACAGGCAGTTTGCGCCTGGCAGGCCGACCACCGGCCAGCGATTTATTCGCTCAGACGATACGTCCGGCCAAAACAATCCGGTATGTCGGGCTGAAAGAATTACATGCGCCGCCGACGCCGGAAAAAAGGGTGGACCGGCGGCCAGCCGCTGATAGTTCGCTGATGCAATTTTCGCAGTTAGCCATTAGCAGAGAGGAAAAAAAATACCCCCTCGATCTGAATCAATCCCTTCTCCCTGAGCCTGCCAAAATAGTAAAAAAATCGCCGTGGCGATTAGCCAAACCGCTGAGAAAATTATTTTCTGCTAATAAAATCCAGAGTCCTGTCTCTCCTGATCAGCCAATCACTCTGCGTCACATGCACTCTGGTATCAATAGCGCGCCATCGACTTCTGGAACAGCCAGTACGCGCCATCGGGTGAGTCAGTTTCGTTATCGCGGAGAGGGCGATCATATTGAACGTTATATGCAAAAATATTTTGTTATTCAGACGCGCGGAGAGGAAGTCCACGAGCAGCTGCCCAATCTGGCGCCTGCGATTCAGTTATTAAATCAGGTTGTCACTGCCGTTTACCGGAAAATAATCACCCCCGCCGACGTTCCCGAAGTGGTTCGTGCTATTTCCTATTGCACGGGCATTGCAGGGGGTGGGGTGACTTTCGACATCTATCATGATTTGCTCAGGCAGGTTCTCACTTTCCTGCGTCAAATACGCACCTTTATGCCGGGGAAGTTTAACGAAAATCAATTTGTTATTATTGGCGTTCCACCGGATAGCAGTACCACCGCAGCGACAGTACCTGAAGATGATGATTGCCGAATATGGCTGGCGCGGCGTCTGGAAGATGTCTCTCTCACTGAGTTGGTTAAGAATATTATGCATGAGGGCTGGCATATGAAAGCCATCCAGCATCCGGCAGAAGATTTTATTTATTTCGTTCCCGAAGGGCTGAATGAATCAGAGATCTGCGACCTTGATGAATTACAGAAAGCGCAGCTTGAAGAAGTGGCTAATATGGCCGGGAGTACTGAGCGACGGCAGGCTTATTTTCAAAATACCATGGAAGGGCTGGGAAGCACTTACCCGTTTGCTCAGTTAAATGATCTGTTTGGCGCATCCACTTCTCATGAGGCGTCGGTCGCAGTGGAACAGGATAACTGGCATCGCTATGCGTTAATCAGCAGAACGCCTGATCTACTGGGCAACCTTATTTTAAGACTGGGACATACCGAATTATTAAACGGTTTACCGCCGCAGGAACGTTGCCGTGCCGATCCGGTTTCGTTTATGGCGGAAGTCGAAGCTATTGATGATAAGCGTGCGATGAGACTTATGCTGAACAATTTCTGCAAGGTTATCAATAATCCTCAGACGGATTACCGGGCGGCGATGGATGCGATGAGTGATCTGGTCAGCATGGCACTCTCTTATCCTATCGAAACCGCACGCTTGCTACAGCTACGCGGCAGCGGGCTACCAATTATGATGGATCGCTTTTATTCCCACGGTCCGAAAAGCGCGGCAATGGTGCTGGGTTTAGCCAATTGTGTTTTAACCTACTTAATGGAGTTGGGAAATTTATCCGTAGACTATGTGCAGCAATGCATTCTGCCGGTACCTTATACCCATCAGTTTTATAATATTGAGACGAGTGAAAATATATGGCGGGATAATCTTATCCGTTGCTGGGTTGATTTTTTATGCAGCTATGTCAGGAAGTTGTCATCGCAGCCGCAGCAGGAAGCCATAGATGATTTGATAAGAATTTTAGTACGGCAGGAAATGAAACGTACCGGCAGTCCTGGTCCAGTAAAATTTTATGCGAAGCTGATAACAGAACTGAAGCGGCGTATGCATTGTGTTGCGAAAGCGGAAAGTAAAGTGCTTGCCGAAAATGCACCTGCCAGCAAGAAAAGAAAAGTTTCAGCGAAAAAACCGCATACGATAATGTTGTCTGATTTATCCCGAAGCCAGCGTTGGTATATTGCTATTGAAGACGTTAATGGCGATTTTCTGGCGGCGTTCAATCCGGCAGGAGAAGCTATACTTACCCGGGATGTTTTTGATGAGCAACGCCGGGCATCAAATCCGATAATAAATCCCGTCTGTATCATCAGAGAGCGTCATGAAAATGGCCGGGTTTATTTTGACGGTGTCTCAACCAATGGTACGGTTATTGATTGTGAAAATGATGGAAGAAACGTCATTCGCGCAGCGTGGTCCTCAGTGCATGGGCACCATCCCTCTGAAGAGACGATAATCATGCTGGAAATATCATCAGGAGCCGGGTAAGTCACGCCTGCCCGCTCACGCAAAAAGGACGGACATGATCTGGTTAGCGAATATCCTGATTCTGCTTTTCACCGTGGTGCTGATGGAAGTCGTTGCCGCGCTGGCGCACAAGTACATTATGCACGGCTGGGGATGGGGCTGGCATCTGTCTCATCATGAACCGCATGACAGCAAATTCGAACTGAACGATCTCTACGCCGTGGTCTTTGCCGTGCTGGCGATTGTGCTTATCTACGTTGGCGTACAGGGGATGTGGCCGTTGCAGTGGATAGGCGCGGGGATGACGCTCTACGGCGCACTCTATTTTATCGTCCACGATGGTCTGGTGCATGAGCGCTGGCCGTTTCGCTATATTCCACGCCGTGGCTACCTCAAACGCCTGTATATGGCGCACCGTATGCATCACGCGGTGCGCGGGCGCGAAGGCTGCGTTTCGTTTGGCTTTTTGTATGCGCCGCCGCTGGCAAAATTGCAGGCGACACTGCGCCAGCGGCAGGGACGCAAGGTTCCCCCGGAACGCAGATAACCCCCAACCTAACGCGGGCGTTGCCACAACCCCGCAGGACGTGCCGCCGGGCGCGTCATTCTGGCGGCGATGGCCTGTCCGCCCCCTTTGATTAATAAGCCCAGTTTTTCTCCGTTGCTGGTGCGCTGGCGGGTATCCCATGCCTGCGCGCCCGCCTGGCGCACCTTCACCCCGATGGCGCGATAGACGCCGTGCGCGGTGGCGATAGCCCAGGCGGAACGCAGCGGCAGACCCGCCAGCCCGGCGTGTGCCGACTGGTAATAAGGCTCGGCTTCGTCCACCAGCCGTGATGCCAGCGTGGCGATCGCGGCGCGATGCGGTCTGTCGGCGAGGTTGTCGGCGCGCAAACCTAACGGATGCAGCCACTCCTCGGGCAGATAGCACCGGCCATTGTGCGCATCTTCCACAATATCGCGTGCGATATTCGTCAGCTGAAATGCCAGCCCTAAATCGCAGGCGTGATCCAGCACGGTTTCATCACGCACCCCCATTACCCGCGCCATCATCAGGCCCACCACACCGGCGACGTGATAGCAGTAGCGCAGCGTATCGTCGAAGCTGAGATAACGCTGATGACGCGCATCCATGGCAAAACCTTCCAGGTGTTCAAACGCCAGCCGGGGCGGTATCTGATGCATCAGCGCCACTTCCTGGAAGGCGGCGAACGCCGGTTCTTCCATCGATGCGCCGCTGTAGGCACGCCGTGTTTCCATTTGCAGATGCGCCATACGCGCCTGCGCATCATCGACGGCATGTTGCGAACCGGGCGCTCCCAGCGTCTGGCCGTCGATCACATCATCGCAATGGCGGCACCAGGCATACAGCATCAGGGTGCTGCGCCGCGTTGAGGCATCAAACAACTTTGCGGCGGTGGCAAAACTTTTGGAGCCGACCGCCATGGTTTGGGTGGCGTGCTCCATTAATGGCATTGTCATCCTGCAAGATCCTCCAGCATCAGTTGCGCCGTGGCTTTGGCGGAGCCAATCACCCCCGGCACGCCAGCGCCAGGATGCGTCCCCGCGCCGACCAGATAGAGATTATGAATCGCGTCATCGCGATTGTGCGGCCGAAACCAGGCGCTTTGCGTCAGAATCGGCTCCAGCGAAAACGCTGAGCCATGATGGGCGTGCAGCGTGTCGCGAAAATCAAACGGCGTGAACATATGATGGGTCACCAGCTGAGAACGCAGGCCCGGCATGTAATGCGCCTCCAGATAAGCAAAAATTCGGTCGCGCAGACGCGGGCCTTCCTGCCGCCAGTCAAGGTCCGCGGTGCCAAGATTTGGCACCGGGGCCAGCACATAAAAGCTGCCACAACCCGCTGGCGCGAGGCTGGGATCGCTGCTGCACGGCGCGTGCAGGTAGAGCGAAAAATCGTCCGACAGCTGGCTGCTGTTAAAAATTTCATCGATCAATTCACGATAGCGCGGGCCGAAACAGACCGTATGATGCGCCAGCTGCGGATGCGGCTGATTGAGTCCGAAATACAACACAAACAGCGAGTTGCTCATCCGTTTACGTTTCAGCGCCGCCGCACGTTTCACCCCCACCGGATGATGCGCCAGCAGGCGATCATAGGTGTGGATCACATCCGCGTTTGAGGCCACGGCCGCAGCGTCAAAGCGCCGCCCATCCCGCAGCTGGACCCCGCAGATGCGGTTGCCCTGGGTCTCCAGCTGACGCACCTCGGCATTCAGCAGCAGCTCGCCACCGAGATCCGCAAACAACCGGGCCATTGCGTTGATCAGCGCCCCGGTACCGCCGCGCGGAAACCACACGCCCCATTCCCGCTCCAGCGCATGAATTAAGGTATAGATCGACGATGTGGCAAAGGGATTACCGCCGACCAGCAGCGAGTGAAAGGAGAAGGCCTGACGCAGATGATCGTCGTGAATAAACTTCGCCACCATGCTATAGACGCTGCGCCACGCTTGCAGGCGGCCCAGCTGCGGCCCGGCGCGCAGCATATCGCGCAGCGAGAGAAAGGGAACGGTGCCGAGTTTCAGATAACCCTCATTAAACACTTCGCGCGAGTAGGCGAGAAACTGACGGTAGCCAGCCACATCCTGCGGGTTAAACGCCGCAATCTGCTGCTCCAACTGCGTCTGATTGTTGTCGTAATCCAGCACCCGGCCATCTTCCCAGCACAGGCGATAAAAGGGGGTGACTGGCAGCAGTTCAACATAATCGCGCAACTGTTTACCGGCCAGGGTAAACAACGCCTCGATGGCGGTGGGATCGGTGATCACCGTTGGTCCGGCATCGAAGGTGAATCCCTGATCCTGCCAGGCGTAAGCGCGCCCGCCGGGTTTATCGCGTTGCTCCAGCAGCGTGGTGTGGATGCCTGCCGCTTGCAGGCGGATCGCCAGCGCCAGGCCGCCAAAGCCCGCGCCAATCACAAAAGTGCGTTTCATTCTTTCTTCCCTGTAGGTTGCGTCATCAACAGCGCGCGCAGCGCGGCACCGACAGGCACCGGCGGTTTGCCGCACAGAATGCGCGCTTTGTCCGTCCGGCTAAGCTGTGCGGCATAGAAACGGGCGATCAGGCCCGCATCAAGCTGGTAAAAACGTTGCATCACCCGCCAGCGCTGATCGGGTAGGCCAGCGAGAAACAGCATACGATTCAGCAGGCGGAAAAAGCGTTGTTCGCGCCAGTGCTGGCGGGCAAAGGCCTCGATATGCTGGCTGAGCGTGGCGGCGTCGGTGGGCAGGATTGCCGCGATGCGTTCCGCCAGCGCCACTGCGGTCGGCAGTGAATAGCCGGTGGTGGCGTGAAACAGCCCGGCGCGCAGGCCGCTGCACGGCTGGCCCCGTTGCTGTTGCCAGAATGCATCGATATCGCCGCTCAGGGTGATGGGTAACGCGCCACGCTCTTCGCGCAACAGCAGGCTTAAACGCCAGCGCTGTTGCTGCGCATACTCGGCGATATGCTGCCGCGCCACGGCTGCCGCCAGCGTGGGGTGATCGATGTAATGGGTGTCTTCAATCAGCAGACGATCGCTGCTGAGGGGCAGGGTATAGACAAAACGATAGCCCTCCTGCTGCGGCACGGTGGCATCCATCAGGATCGGCTGCGTCAGGCCGTGCGGCTGCGCCAGCTGCCACTCCTGGCCGACAAACACCTGATAACCGAGGCGCAGATGCGGCGAATATTGCACCCCGCGTCCATCAATCACCACCTTTGCCTGCAACACACGGCCATCGGCCAGCGTTACGCCGGTGGGCGTCACCTGCTGCACCGCCAGGCTGGTACGCAGGCTGTCGCCAAGCGTGGCGCGCAACTGCCGGGCGAAGGCCGTCGAGGAAATGGAACAATAGCCGCCGGGCAGGCTGCGGTGAAATGCCGGAAACCGCACCTGATAGCCTGACCAGCGCGACGTCACCAGCGGCGCGATCCAGCGATGCTGTTCTTCGCGCAGATCATCCTGATGAAACGACCAGGTATGGTTGCCGCCACCCTGCGGCTGGCTTTCCAGCACCAGGCATTTCAGGCGCGGATGCTGCTGATGCAGCCGCAGCGCGATCAGCCCATTGGCCAGCCCGGCACCGACGAGGATCACATCATAGTCGTCCGACATCAGGTGGCCTCCGCCAGAACGACCTGCTGCTGGCAAAGGGCTTGTTCCACAATATCTGCCGCCCGCTGCGTGCCACCGGCGCGCTGCAACTGCGCCTGGATCGGCGACATACGTAGCCGGTAACGTTCGTCGCTCAGCAACGGGGGCAGATGCTGCGCCAGTTCGCTGGCGCGACTGAAACGCGAGGCGCGCCGTCCGATGCCGTGCCACGCCACACGCTGGGCGACGCCGGGTTGATCGAATGCGATGGGTAGCGCCAGCATCGGCGTGCCGCTGGCGGCGGCTTCCAGCACGCTATTCAGCCCGGCATGGGTGACGAACAGCGATGCATGACGCAGTGCGGCGCGCTGATCGAGAAAATCCGTCACCCAGGCCGCTCCCGCCAGCGCCAGCTGACGGCTCTGGCTGGCATTTAACGCGCCGCAATGGGCAATCACCAGCGACAGCTGCTGCGAGCGACACGCCCGCGCCAGACGCGAGAACAAACCAAAGCGATGTCCCTGCAAGGTGCCGAGCGAGGCGTAAACCACTGGCTGACGCAGCGCGGGCCAGGGAGCCTCACTGGCGTGGATCTCCTGCGGCGGCCGCAGCGGGCCAACGGCATGAAAGCAGGGCGGCAGCTGCTGGCGCGGAAAATCCAGCGCCGGGACCATCTGGCTGATTTGTGCCAGCGGCGACAGACATTGATGCAGCCCGCGTCGGGGAGGCAAACCAAAGACGCTGGCGTAGCGGGCGATCACATCACCATGACGGCGCATCAGCCAGTCGTAAATATCGCTGCTGGCCTGATAACGCTTCAGCGCTTTTTCATCCACGCCATAACCAAACGCCATCACCGCCAGCGGAATGCCCGGTTCACGATTCACCGGCAGGGCGCAGGCGACGGAGACAAACGGCAGCTGGAGCGCCTCCGCCACCAGCCCGCCTGCGGCTTCCATCTGATCGGCAATCACGCCGTCAATCTGCAACGCCCTGAGCGTGCGGGGCAGTTCGCGGCACAGCATCTCGCTGCTGGCCGCCAGATCGTCAATCACGCGAAATAGCGACAGGCCGCCAGGGGCGGCAAGGCGGCGCAATGCCGGGGCCAGGGAACCTGGCGGATGGCTATGGTGGCCGACGGCGGTGAAGCCAATGCGGGGATCGCTGAGCAGCGTGCGGGCGTCGGCTTGCTGTATAAACGTCAGCTGATGACCGCGTGCGATTAAGGCGGCGGCGAGTGCCTGCAAGGCGTGGAAATGGCTGTACAGCGGTGGCGCAATCACAGCAAAGTGGCTCATGGCGCGCATCCGTCGCGAGGCAATCAGTTGAACTTCGCCAGCTGTTGATTAAACAGGGCATGCATATACTGACGCGTGGCGACGCCGCGATGGCAGGCACAGGCCAGATGGGCGTCGGCGCTGCGCAGATGGTCGCGCAGGCGGCGCTCGGCCCCTTCCGCGCCCAGCATGGCAACCAGCGTCGATTTACCCTGATCCTGATGGCGGTCTTTGCCGGTATGTTTGCCGCCATCGGCGAGATCGTCGAGCAGCTGGAACGCCTGGCCCAGGTCCTGCGCAAAGAAGCTGAGTTTTTGTCGCACCGCCGGTGAGGCATCGGCGACGATGGCGGCCATTTGCAGCGTGGCGCGGAACAGCACGCTGGTTTTGAGTTCGTTGGTCAGCTCGATGGCTTCCGCGCTGCGCGCCTGGGCGCCATCATGCAAATCCTGAAACTGGCCCTGCACCAGTCCCTGCAAACCCACAGCGGAAGAGAGCTCAGCGATGGCCTCTGATTTACGCTGCGCGGCCAGCCCCGGCGCCAGCGCGATCACTTCAAAGGCGCGGCTGAGCAGCGCCACCGCTGCGAGGATCGCCACATTTTCACCGAATTCACGGTGCACGCTGGGGCGGCCACGTCGCATCTGCGCGTTATCCATCGACGGAATATCGTCCAGTATCAGCGACGCGGCGTGCACCATCTCCACGGCACAGGCCAGATCGAGCAGCCCCGGCTGCCGGGCGTCACAGCCCAGATCGTGCGCGGCCAGCAACAGCAGCAACGGGCGAATACGTTTGCCCGGCGCCAGCGTACCCGCTCGCATCGCGGCCCGCACCCGATCCGCCTGATGCCCGCAGGGCAGCAGTTGCTCAAGATGGCTTTGCAGCGTCTGATGTAGCAGGTGTAATTCGCTGTGCTGATTTGTCACGGTATCGGCATGGGCGGTCATAGCGGCTTTCCATGTGGGTTAATTCTTTGTGGTTTTTTTAACCGTAGACTGCGCAGGGGGACTTCGCCAGATAAGCGAAGCGATTTGTATCAGGGGATGATTTTCCGGAATACAGCGTGATCGCTGCGACGAAAAAAGTAACCTCTCGCCGTAACATCGAAAATATCCGTTAGTCTGACGGCGAATTCATTTTTACATTGGAAGAGAAAATGCAAATCCTGAAACCCGAGATTCTGATTATTCAGCCGGTGATGCCGCTGCTGGATAAAAAACTCACGCAACATTTTCACTGCCACCGGTTATATGATTATGCCGATCCGGCATTATTTTTGCAGCGACAGGGTAAAGATATTCAGGCGATTGTGACGCGTGGCGATGTCGGGGTGGAAAATAGCCTGCTGGATCAGCTTCCCGCCTGTAAAGCCATTGCGGTATTTGGCGTCGGCACCGATCGCATCGATCTGCCAGTCGTCGCGGCGCGTCAGATTCAGGTCAGTATTACCAAAGATATTCTGACGGAAGACGTCGCCGATCTGGCGCTGGCGATGACGCTGGCTGTGTCACGTAACCTGCTGGGTTATGACCGCTTTGCCCGCTCCGGTCAGTGGGAAACCAATCCGCCGGTGCTCTCCACCAAAGTCAGTGGCAAAAAGCTGGGCATTGCCGGTTTAGGGGCGATTGGCCTGGCCATTGCGCGTCGCGCCGAAGCCTTTGGCATGGAAGTGGCCTACACCGCGCGCAGCGACAAAGCGGTGTCGTATCGTCGCTGTGAAGACATAACGCAGCTGGCGGCCTTCAGTGATTTTCTGGTGCTGGCGCTGCCGGGCAGCCCGGAGAATCAGCATATCGTCGATAAAAACGTGCTGGCGGCGCTGGGTGCGGAAGGGGTGCTGATCAATGTGGCGCGCGGCAATGTGGTTAATGAAGCGGATCTGATTGCGGCGCTCCAGCAGGGTGTGATTAAAGGCGCGGCGCTGGATGTGTATCCGCACGAGCCGGTAATTAATCCGGCACTCTGTGCGCTGGAAAACGTGTTATTAGCGCCGCATATTGCCAGCGCGACGCACGAAACCCGCGAACTGATGGCAAATAATGTGCTGGAAAATCTGCTGGCTTATTTTTCCACCGGGAAAATTGTCACCGCAGTATAATTTTATTTTCTGGCCTCAGACGAAAAACTTATATCCTGCCGATCGATTCAGATAGCGGACATTTCCGGTCCGCTGCCTGGGGTTGATTATGTTAAGGTGAATTTTTTTTCAGGGGCCTTATTATGACAGCACAGAAAATCGCAATTATTGGCGGCGGCGTTATCGGTATGGCGGTGGCGCGGGCGCTGGCGTTACAGGGCGCGCAGGTCACCCTGTTCGAACAACAGCATATCGGCGCAGGCACCAGCAGCACCTCCTTTGCCTGGGTCAATTCTAACGGCAAGCAGCCCGCCAGCTATCATCAGCTCAACGCGCTGGCGATGGAAGAACACGTCAAACTGCAACTGTCGCAACCTTCGGCGTTGCGCTGGCTGGAAACCTGCGGCACCTGGGAGTGGGCGTCAGACGCCGGTCAGGCAGAACTTAAGCAGCGGGCGGAAAGGTTGCAATCCATTGGCTATGCGGCGCGCGAAGCCACCCTGGCTGAATTGCAGCGTGAAATCCCCGAACTGCGCCGCGGCGCCGTCAGCGGCAGCCTGTGGCATTTCCCCTCGGAGTCCATTCTCTATCCGGCGTTGTATCTCGCCCGGCTGTGTGCCGATGCGCGTGCATCCGGCGCGGTGTTACATCAGCAGCGGCGGGTCACCGGGGTGCAGGAGAGCGCCAGCCAGGTCAGCGTGCAGCTTGATAACGGCGAACAATGGCAGGGCGATCGGCTGGTGGTGGCGACCGGGCGCTGGGCAGGGGAGGTGCTGGCGCACCTGGGCCTGCAACTGGCGCTGACCGACGCGAATAAGCCAAACAAAGTCGGATGCAGTTTTCTGGCTCGCACCGCGCCACAACCCCTGTCGCTCAGCATCAACCTGATCTCACCGCAGCTGAATATCCGTCCCGACGGCGGTGGGCGTTTGCTGTTGCAGGCGCTGGATCTTGACGACCAGGCCGATCCCGCGGCGCCGCCCGCCGCCGACGGTGTCATCGCGCAGCAGATGCAGGCGCGCTACCGCGAGTTGTTTGATGATGCCGGATCGCTGCGCATTGAGCGCATCGTGGTGGGACAACGCGCGCGCCCGGCCGATGGCCTGCCCGCACTGGGCTTTATCACGCCGCATCAGCGGGTCTACCTTGCGGTGATGCACAGCGGCATCACGCTGTCGCCGTTGATTGGCAGGCTGGTGGCCGAAGAGTTAACCCGCGAGACGCCCAGCGCGCTGCTGACTGATTTTCGTCCGCAGCGGCTGCTGGGAAAGAGCGCGGAAGATTTCCCGACGCCAACCCATTATTTCCCGGCAGCGCAGTAGCATTGCTCCTAAAAATCGCGTGGCATTGCGTTTGTGTTGCGTGTTTGTTAATTTTTGCTACCGTTGGCAAAGGCGAGCAATCACATCATCAACATCATAATCAGTGACACGGAGGAAGTATGAGAGTCGGATTAGTCGGCTATGGCACCGGTGGGCAGAACTTCCACGCCCCGTTTATCAGCGCGGCTGAAGGACTGGAGCTGGCGGGGATTGTGGCGCGCGCACCGGCCACCATAGCAAAGGTGAAAGCGGATTTCCCGGATGTCCCGATTTACGCCAGCCTGACCGAACTGCTGGCGGCGGGCGTCGACATTGTGACCATCACCACGCCCCCGCAGACCCGGCGGGAGCTGGTGCTGGAAGCCATTGCCGCAGGCGTTGCGGTAATTGCCGACAAACCCTTTGCCCCGGATGCCAAAACTGCCCGTGAACTGGCGGCAGCGGCGCAGGCGAAGGGCGTGGTGCTCGGCGCCTATCACAACCGCCGCTTCGATGCGGATATGCAGACGCTGAAGCTGCTGATCGAACATCAGCGCATTGGCAAGTTGTGGCGTTTGCATAACCGCATGGATCTCGACGAACCGCACACGCTGGAAGGCGGTGCCAGCGGCGGCCTGCTGCGCGATATGGGCAGCCATCTGGTGGATCAGGCGATGTGGCTGATGGGGCCGGTCACCGCAGTGCTGGCGCATCTGGATATTGTGGAACGCCCTGAAGGCCCGACGGATGCCAGTTTCGTGCTGACGCTGACCCACAGCAGCGGCGCCCATTCCTATATTTCCTCCAGCAAAATCAACCATCTGGCGTTTCGCGAACTGCGTTTATATGGCGAAGCGGGCAGCTACGTTTCCCAGGGTTCGGATGTGCAGGCGCGTGAGATTTACGCCGGTAAACGTCCGGCAGAGGATTTAGCCGGGTGGGGATATGAGCCGCCAGCCCATTGGGGCACGCTGCATACCGCGGCGGGGGATGAACAGATCCCGTCGGCGCAGGGCGCCTATCATCAGTATTACGAGGCGTTTGCCGCCGCAGTGAAAACCGGTAGCGCACCGCCGGTGACCAGCGAGCAGGCGATCAGCGTGCTGGCGGTGCTGGATGCCGCGTTTGTCAGTGCGCGCGAAGGACGGATAGTGAGCCTCGCTGAGGTGTAATCCGGCAAAACCGCGCGATAAATCGCGCCGCTACGATTGGGTACGTTTGATAAATCGCGCTGCTACGATTGAGTACATTTTTGTAGCGGCACGATTTATCGCGCAAAGGGCACTCCTCAACCCGCCTGCCAGCAGCGCACCGCCTGCCCGCTCTCCAGCACACGCAACGTCTGCGCTGCTCCACACGCCTCTTTTGCCAGCGGACAACGATCGCGGAAATAACAACCGGTCGGCAGCACGCGATTGCCCGGCAGATCGGTTTTGCGCAACGCGATATTTTCCGGCAGCGGCTGATGGATATCCGGCACCGAGGCCAGCAGCAGCTGAGTATAAGGATGTTGCGGCTGCGTCAGGACCTGGCTGGCGTCGCCCAGCTCGACAATCTGGCCGAGATACATCACCGCCACGCGATCGCTCAGATGGCGTACCACCGAGACGTTGTGCGAAATCAGGACATAAGTCAGATTGCGCTGCTGTTGCAGCGTGACCAGCAGATTGAGGATTTGCGCCTGCACCGAAATATCCAGCGCCGAGGTCGGTTCATCCAGCACCATGATCGCCGGGCTGGAGGAGAGCGCTCGGGCGATGGCGATGCGCTGGCGCTGGCCGCCGGAAAAGGCGTGCGGCAGACGGTCGAGATATTCGCTGCGAATCCCCACCTGCTGCGCCAGTTCCACCGCCAGCTGACGGCGCGCCGCTTCTTTCATGCGCTGCTGAATCCACACCGGTTCGGTGATGATGCGCCACACCGGCAGGCGCGGATCGAGCGACGACAACGGGTCCTGAAATACCATCTGCATATTACCCGGCTGCTGCGCGGCGCGCTGGCACTGACCCTGTTGCGGCTGCAACATGCCCATCAGCAACTGGGCGAGGGTACTTTTTCCGCAGCCGGACTCGCCGACAATACCTAAGGTTTCGCCGCGTTTTAACTGTAAATCGAGGCCGTTCAGCGCATGTGCCTGCTCGATAATGCGTCCGCGCCAGTTGCGTCGCAGCGGGAAATTAACGTGCACATCGCGCAGTTCCAGCAGCATGTCAGACATAGGCGTTCTCCTGTTGCGGATACCAGCAGGCGGTGAACTGATTCGCGTTGCCGCACGGTTCCAGCGCGGGCTTTTCGCTGCAACGCGGTCCGGCGGCAAAACAGCGATCGCGGAAGGCGCAGCCGGTAGGCAACTGCGCCAGATTGGGTACGGTGCCGGGAATGGCGGGCAGCGTCGATCGCGGAGCGCGCTGCTCTGGCGCGCACTGCAATAACCCCTGGGTGTAGGGATGCACCGGATGGCGGATTAAATCCTGGGTGGCTCCGCGTTCGATCACGCTGCCGGCGTACATCACATACAGCCGGTCGCACAGCTGCGAGACCACCGCCATATCGTGGCTGATAAACAGCACCGAGGTGCCGCTGGTGCGCGCCTTATGTTTCAGCAGACGCAGCACCTGAAGCTGCACCGTCACGTCCAGCGCGGTGGTGGGTTCATCCGCGATAATCAGCGTGGGATCGCAGGAGAAGGCCAGCGCAATCATTACGCGCTGACGCATACCGCCGGAGAGTTCAAAGGGATAACGTTTCATCACCTGGGCAGCGTCGGGAATTTGCATCTCCTCCAGCAGGCTGATGGCCTTCTGCTGCGCGGCTTTGCGCGTCAGCGCCTGGTGATGGCGGATCACTTCAACGATTTGACGGCCGATACGGCGCGTCGGATTGAGCGCGGTCATCGGCTCCTGGAAAATCATCGCCACGCGCGAGCCGCGCCACTGGCGCAGCTGCTTTTCGCTGGCGTGCAGCACATCTTCCCCCAGCAGCGTCACCTCACCGCGCGGCACGCGATAACGCCCCTCCGGCAGCAGACGCATCGCCAGCATCGCCGTTACCGATTTACCGGAACCCGATTCGCCCACCACGCCGACAATTTCGCCGCGTCCGACGTTAAGCGATACCTGATTCAGCGCGTGCACCTCGCCCTGATAGATCGGAAAACTTAACTCCACATCGCGCATTTCCAGTACCTGCATCAGCTTTGCCCTCCGGTTTTCGGGTCGAGCAGATCGCGCAGCCCGTCGCCAAACAGATTGAAGCCAACCGCGGTGATCAGGATCGCCGCGCCGGGGAAGGTGCAGTACCACCATTGGTCGAGCACGTAATTGCGTCCGACCGCCACCATCGCGCCCCATTCGGCGGTGGGCTGCTGCGCGCCGAGGCCGATAAAGCCGAGGGTGGCGGCCATCAGAATAGCGCTGCCGATATCCAGCGAAGCCTGCACAATCAGCGGCGGCAGCGCATTGCGCAGGATATGCCAGCTGATCAGATGCCAGCGTGATGCGCCAAAGGTGCGCGCCGCCTGCACATAGGTAAACTGACGCACGATCAGCGTTTGGCCGCGCGCCAGCCGCACGTAAAACGGAATGCGCACGATGGCAATCGCCAGCATGGCATTGGTCAGGCTGGGGCCGAGAGCCGCCGCCAGCGCCATGGTCAGCACCAGTGAGGGAATCGACAGCATGATATCCATCAGCCGCATAATCAGCGCGTCGCCACGTCCACCGAGCACGCCGGAGAAACAGCCGAGCAGCGAACCAAGACCACCGGCAATCACCACCACCATCAATCCGGCGACCATCGATTGCTGGCTGCCCACCAGCACGCGGCTGAACAGGTCACGGCCCACTTCGTCGGTGCCGAACCAGTGCAGCGCCGAAGGCGGCTGCAAGCGCGCGGTGAGGTCGAGCGCGTTAGGATCGTGGGGCGTTAACCACGGCGACAGCACCAGCAGCAGCAACATCAGCAGCATAATCAGCCCGCCAATTAAGGTGAGCGGACTTTGCCGCAGCAGCCAGAAGGTCCGTTTCAGGCTGGCCTGCCAGCGTCGGGTACTGCGCGCACGCGGCTGCACTTCCGTCATCATCATTCGTCACCTCCGCGACCGATGCGCGGGTCGATCCACAGGTAGATCAGATCCACCGCCAGATTGACCAGCACGTAAACAAAGGACACCACCACGGCGAAGCCCATCACCGCCGGGAAATCGAGCGCCTGGATGGAACTCACCACCCACGCGCCCATACCCGGCCAGGCAAACACCGTTTCCGTCAGTACCGCGCCATACAGCAGGTCGCCAAGCGCCAGCCCCAGCACCGTGACCGAGGGGATCAGCGCATTGGGCAAGGCGTAACGCAGGATAATCACCCGGTTGGGCAAGCCACTGGCGCGGGCGGTACGAATATAATCTTCGCTCAGCTGCTCCAGCATCGCGCCGCGAATCTGCCGCGCCACAATGCCCAGATGCACAAATGCCAGCGTCAGCGACGGCAGAATCAGATGTTGCAGCGCGTTGAAAAACACCTCGCTGTCACCGGCCAGCAGCGCATCAATGGTGTAAAAACCGGTGATGCGCGCCGGCGGATCGAGCCAGTCATCCAGCCGTCCGCCGCCTGGCAGCAGTTGCAGATGGCCGTAGAACAGCACAATCACCCCCAGACCGAGCCAGAACGCCGGAGTGGAAATACCGGTGATCGCCAGCAGCCGCACCAGATGATCCAGCCAGCGGTTGCGATAAACAGCCGACAGTACGCCGAGCGGGATGCCAATCAGCAACGCCAGCAGCAGGGCGCAGCACGCCAGTTCCAGCGTGGCAGGGAAGAAGGTGCGCATCTCCTCCAGCACCGGACGACCGGTGCGGATGGAGGTGCCGAGATCGCCATGCAGCAGGGCAACCACATAGCGGCCGAACTGCACCCACAGCGGCTGATCCAGCCCCAGCTGCTGCCGGATATGTTGCACAATCGCCTCACTGGCGCGGTCGCCCGCCAGCATCCGCGCCGGATCGCCCGGTATCAGGTGCGAAATAATAAAGGTGATCACGCAGACGCCCGCGACCACGAGGAGAAGTCCCCAGCAGCGCTGGCGCAAAATTTGCCAGAGTGTCATCGGCGCTCCCTGACGGCGTCGGAGCCGACGCCGTTCATTAGTGACTTATTTACTCATGGTGCCGATGTTGAACACCTGCTCAAGCATCGGGTTAAACACAAAGCCTTTAACCTGTTTGTTCATCGCCAGCTGGTAGTTTTTCTGGAACAGATAGACGTAGGCGGCCTGGTCGATCACCATTTTTTGCGCCTGCTGATAATCCTGGGTGCGCGTCTGCTGATCGGTGGTCGCCAGCGCGCTTTTCAGCAGCTTGTCGACCTCGGCGTTTTCATAGAAGGAGCGGTTGCCCGGCAGCCCTTTTTTATCCGACTCAAACCAGTAGTTCATAAACATGTAGGGATCGGCGAAGTCCGGACTCCAGTTGCCAATGGCGATGTCGTAATCCCCTTTGCCAACGCGCTCGCGCATCGTGGCGTTCGCCAGCTTCTCCAGCTTCACATTGATGCCCAGCTTGCTGAGACTTGCCTGGGTTGACAGCGCAATCGGCTCCCAGTTGGGATCGTTATCCGAGTAGAGGAACGTCAGGCTGGCGGGTTTCTGCGGCACTTTTGCCAGCGCTGCTTTGGCTTTCGCTTCATCCATGCTGTATTGCATCGCGCTGGCATCGTAACCCCACATCCCTTCAGGGATCGGGCCGCGCATCTGCTTGCCGTAGCCGCTGAGGATACCCTGCACCATCCCCTGATAATCGGTCGCCCAGGAGACGGCGCGCCGCAGATCCACCTGATTCATCGGCGCTTTGCTGTTGTTGAGATACAGATAGGTGACGCGCAGGGACGGGAACTCCGCGACGGCAACTTTGTCTTCCTGCTTCAGCGCGGTGAGCTGGTCCACCGGCAGCGAATCGGCAATATCGATATCGCCACGCGACAGCTGCAAACGGCGTGATGCGCTTTCCCCAATGATTTTTACCGACACGCGTTTAAAGGCGGGTTTGTCGCCCGCGTAATGCGGGTTTGGCACCAGCACCAGCTGCTGGCCTTTCTGCCAGCTTTTCAGCATAAACGGCCCCGATCCGGCGGTGTGCTCAGCCAGATACGCGCGCGCATCGTCATCGGCGTGCGCTTTCAGTACCGCCGGATTGATGATCGATGCGCCATCGTTCGCCAGCGTATACAGGAACGGGGCGAACGGCTGGCTGAGGGTGAACTTCACCGTGTGGGGATCGACAACGTCGATTTTTAAATCTGCCGGGTAGGCTTCAGCCGGACCCTGTTTGATTTTCAGCAGACGCTCAAACGAGGCTTTCACCGCGTCGGCCGTGACCGGGCTGCCATCATCAAAGCGGGCATTGTCTTTCAGCGTAAAGGTCCAGGTTTTCTGGTCTGGAGACGCCTGCCAGCCGGAGGCTAAATCACCTTCCACTTCGGTGGAGCCTTTCCCTTCTACCGTTTTGTAGCGCACCAGACGCTGATAAGCCGGGTAGGTGACGGTCCAGTCGTTGTTATCAATGGTGACCGCCGGGTCGAGGGTCTGCGGATCGGCGGCTTTGCCGATCACCAGCATATCTTTCGGTACTGCCGCCTGCACGGCAGGTAACGCGAGCGCCAGCGCGCTGGTCAAAAGGGCCGGGCGTAACAGCGAGCGGAACAGGTGTGTCGTCTTCATCGCAAAGCTCCAGTTAACAGGAAAGGTTATTGTTGTAGTCATAACAGCTAAAACGATCGTCCAGCAGCGAATAGCGCAGCGCGTCAGGCAGTTCGAAGTGCCACCATTCGCTGCTCATGCCAACAAAACCGCCGCCAAACATGATGGCGTTGAGCAGCAGCCGATTGCGCTGCGCGGCCATCGGTACGGAAGGGTGATACTGATGAGATCGTTCATGCATCTCATCAAAACCCGCCCCCATATCGAGGATTTCGCCCTGTGCATCCAGCAGCGTGACGTCAATCGCCACGCCACGGCTGTGGTTGGAACCGAGGGTTAAATCGGCGACATATTGCGGATCGGGGCAGGCCTGCCACAGCAGCGCCTGCGCCTGGCGCGGGCGGTAAGCGTCATAGACGCGCAGCTGAAAACCGGCCAGCGCGGCAATGGCGATACTTTTTTCCAGCGCGGGCACGGCATCGGGATGCAGCAGGCAGCGCGCTTCACGGTAAATCGGTCGCCCGGTGAGGTTATCCGCCGTGGCGTACTTCAGATCGATCGGTAACTGCGGAAAATGCTGCGCGAGATCGACCAGTTCACAATTGTCAGACATAGCAACCCTTAACGTTCAAATTGACCAAATTCCTGTTGCAGGCGGCGGTTGGCCGCCAGACGGGTGGCAAGGTCGTCACCCAACTGATCGACCACGCCGGAAAGCAGCAAATTACACAGGCAGGTGATGGGGGCCAGAGAATCCCAGAAGTGGCCGGTATCGGTTTTCACCTGCAATAAATCGAGCGGATAGTCGCGCGCCCACGGGCACCAGATATCAGTGATTAACGCCAGGCCCACCTGCTGCTCGCAGGCGACGCGGCAATACTGGCGCGCAATGGCGGAATAGGCGCGGGTATCGGTAATCACCACGTAGGGGCGTTCGAAGCCGGAGTTCAGCGACTCCACCCAGCTACCGGACAACCCCTCGGCATAGCTGACGCGCGGGCGCAGATATTCCAGGTGGCTGAAAAAGGCGTTGGCGATACCGCGCGTGGACTGAATGCCCAGCACAAACACCGCCTCGGCGGTGGTGAGCTGATGGACGACGCGCCGGAACACCTCGCTCTGCGCCAGTTGGTAAACGTGCTGGATGGCGTCCAGCTCCAGCGCCAGCGACTGCTGCGAGCGATGCGGCAGCCGGTGCTGCTGTTGCCAGGCATCAAGGCGTTCATTCATCCCCCAGGCCTGATAAGGGTTGGCCGGGAGGTCGCGCAGGCTGTTTTTTACATCATCAAGATTGCGATAGCCGAGTTTGCGCAGGTAGCGACCCACGGTGATGCCGGTGGTGCCCGTGGCGCGCGCGATGCTGTCGGCCGTTTCAAACGGGACCTGCGCAAGATGCGCCAGCAGCCAGCTGGCGATGCGCCTGGCGCTGGGCGTCTGCTGGTTAAAACTGGCTTCAATGCGGGCGATCAGTTCGGGTTTAGCGGTCATCGCGGCCTCAATGTTAGCGGGCTGTCATTGGCTGACATCCTGTTAGTTGAATAACAATGCAGAACGCGTGCCAACGACGCAGGGCGCATTAAACCTGCGGTGTGACGACTGGCGGGATTAACAACAGATCAACATTTGTGCAGCGTAGTTCACTTTTGGTGCAGGGCAGCAGCGTCGGATGACGGTTTTGTGGCGCGGCGCAGACATTTTTTTTCACCCTACGATCTGGTTATTTTTTGTCCCAAATTAAATTCTATTCTGACGCAAATCAATAAAACTTATATCTGACGGCTCAACTATGAAGACTGAATAACAGGAGAAGAGGAGGCTATGATGCGCACTTCAGTCATGACGTTGCCGGAAATGGCACGCTATCTTGGTGTTTCGCCTGCGACATTAGCGCGGGCAATTTGTAATCGCGGTACCCTGGAAAAAGTGCCACTGCCTGAAGCGGTGGATGACGATGTTCCGTTGTCGCGCCGTCGCTGGTTCCCGCAGGACGTGGTGCAGTTCCGCCACTCGCTGCAACGGGCAAGGCATGGGGGCTAGTTTGCCTTCTGCTGACCCTCTCCCGCTGACGGGAGAGGGAACCGCCCGCCCTGATATTTTGCTCAGACCCATTCCTCATTCACTTCTGATAAATGCCTGATGATTTTCTAAAAAAACGCAGACTTCACGTTCCTTAGCGCCACTATCGGAAAATATACCCCCACTTGCCGACAACCTGTCCGCTTAACAATTCCCTTGTCTGCCCGACATAGAAGCCCTGGGCCGCCGTATGTCCGCCATCATCGACTAAGGAAGAAGAGGTCATCATGGATCTGAAAGAACCCGAGTTTTGCATACTGGCGGGAAATTCCCGCGTTCAACGCCACAAGAGTGGCAGGATTGTGATTGATGCACAGCTCCGCGCCTTTGACGCCGCGCTCCGTCTGGCCAGGGCGTATCTGGAGAGCGGAAAACCGCTGCCGAGGCTGTCTGTCGCCTTTGATCACAAAGGGGTTTTTCGCCTGCAATTCCTTGCGAAAAACCTGGCGAACCGGCAAAAACGCAACCCGCGTCTCAGCCACCTGCATCCCTCCATTCAGCACATCTTTCTGCCGATTGCGGAAAAATATCGCATCGCGCTCAGTGATATCCATGCGCTGCATGAAGATTCCGCCCGCCAGAAGGTGGGACAAATCCTGATGCGGGGCGACCTGCCGGAAAACCTCACGCGCAGAATATTGAGTGCGCCTGAGGGCGATGATGGCGGGAAACAAACGCTCACCCGTGCCGCCATCACCAGGGAGTACTTTTCCCGCGCGGCCAATGCTGGGCAAATCCCGGACACCCGTCTGGACGTGTTCTTCGAAGAGTGCGCCTGGTCGAAAAAACAGGCCTATGTGCATGGTCTTCAGCTCAGCCAGCTGCTGGGTGTTGAAGTCACCATCCGTCTGAATCTGGTCGATGCCGCAGGCGAGATAAGCCAGGGTGAGTGGACTGCGCCGCATTCGGTGGTGCAGGTCACGCCCGCGTTCCCCTTTGCCTGAACAAGGAAATCATCATGCCCAGCCTGCCTCGTCCGATCTATTTAGATAACAACGCGACCACCGCGCTCGATCCCGCGGTGCTTCAGGCGATGATGCCCTGGCTGACCAGCAATTATGGCAACGCCGCCAGCAACAGCCATTGCTTTGGCTGGGAAGCCTGGCGGGCGGTGGAACAGGCGCGCGCAACCATTGCCGACGCCATCAATGCCGCCAGTCCGCTGGATATCATCTTCACCTCAGGCGCAACCGAAGCCATTAACCTGGCGCTGGCGGGTTGCCAGTTTCAGCAGGGGAAAGGGCATATTATCAGCGCCCTGATTGAACATCGGGCGGTACTGGATTGCTGCGCGCGGCTTACCGACGGTGGGTTGTCAGTCACTTACCTCGCCCCACAGGCCGACGGCACTATTGCCCTGGAAAACCTGCGGCGCGCCATTCGACCCGATACCGCGCTGGTGGCCATTATGGCGGCGAACAATGAAACCGGGACGTTGCAAAAAATCGAGGAAATGGGAGCGATTTGCCGCGAAAAAGGGATTCTTTTCCATACGGACGCCAGCCAGGCGTTTGGCAAAATCCCGCTGGATGTACAACGGATGAACATCAGTCTGGCCGCCTTATCCGCGCATAAAATTTATGGTCCCAAGGGCGTCGGAGTGCTGTACGCCAATTCGGCCGATCCACGCCTGCAACTCTCCCCGCTGATTGTCGGAGGCGGGCAGGAGCAGGGGCTGCGCTCCGGCACCCTGAATGTGCCGGGTATCGTCGGTTTTGGTCGGGCGGCAGAGCTGGCGATGGAGAACCAGCCTGGGGAGTCGATCAGAATCCGTGGCTTACGCGACCGGCTAAAAAAATCCCTGTTCGATGCGCTGACGCAAATCCGTCTCAATGGCAACCCGCAGGCTTGCCTGCCTGGCGTGCTGAATGTCGCCTTCAGCGGCGTAGACGCCAGCGCGCTAATGCTGACACTGCCGGATCTGGCGCTTTCGGCAGGCTCAGCCTGCACCGCCATACGCCATGCGCCGTCGCATGTGCTGCGGGCGATGGGCGTAAGTGACGCCGTTATTCAGTCCAGCATCCGCATCAGTCTGGGACGATTTACCACGGAGGATGACATTGTCACTGCCGGCCAGCGACTGACAGAAGCGGTAAGAAGCCTGAGGCTTATGATGCCGGAAGGCTGACCATGCCATTTATTTTTCTGTGCAGAGAAATAGCTACAAAATCTTATTTCTACAAAAAGTGATTTCGTTATGCGCCTGCCGGGTTTATTCCTTTTTTTATTAATTCCCATATTTAAGAAAACCATAGTCATTATTTTCAGTTTACTTTGATTCGTCGTATTTTGATAATTTCTTCCTGATTAATTAAGGAAGCGGATACCATGAGTCAGTCCATTCAGGTGGCAAAATCTGACGACGCGGAAGAAGTTTTTGCTTTATTGCAACGCGCATATGCCTCACTGGTGGCGCTGGATGTGCACTTCACCATTTCTCAGGGCACGGTTGAACAGGTTCGTCATACCATCGAACGTGAAACCGTGCTGGTGCTGCGCCAGTGGCAGCGCGCTATTGCCACGGTCACGGTGCGGTTTCCGTGGCAGCAGGATGCTAGCGCGCCCTCATCGTTGCCGTTTATTCACTGGTTTGCCGTCGATCCCGATTTTAAAGGTCAGGGTTTTGGCCGTGCCATTATCAGCTGGGCAGAAGAAACCCTGTTGCAGGAAACCTTAAAAGCGCCTGGCGTTTATTTAGCCACGGCGACCAAACATCCGTGGCTGAGCGATCTCTATCTGAGTCGTGGCTATCAACCTTTTTATCATCGCACCAATCAATTAGGCGAAGCGCTGGTTTTTATGAAAAAGGAATTTAATACCGGCAGCGACGCACCTCGCGAAAAAATGTTACGCAAGGCCTGATGCTGGCCATTAAAAAATAACACCTGCAACCACCAAGGATAATATGAAAGCGAATTCAATCACTCTCGCGCTGGGTTTAACCTGCCTGCTGGGAAGCGCATTCCATGCCACCGCCGCCGAACAACCGCGCCGCGGCGGTAGCCTGACGTACGGTGTCGAAACCGAACCGGTTCCTTTTAACCCACAGCTTAATGGCCAGTCAAAGGCTGAGGTGGTGCTGCGCAACGTGTGGGAATCCCTGCTGGCGCGTCGCGATGATGGCAGCTTTGTGCCCTGGCTGGCGGAAAGCTACGAAGCCAGCCCGGATGGGAAAACCTATCGCTTCAGCCTGCGTCGTGACGTCACTTTCTCCAACGGCGAAAAGCTGGACGCCAACGCGGTGGCGGAGAATTTTCGCCATATCCAGGACGCCCAATATTGCGCCGGTAGCAGCCTGTGCCCGATGGGGGTGCGCATTGCCAGTATCACCACCCCGGACGATCACACGGTGGCGATCACCCTGAAACAGGGCTACTCCCCGTTCCTGGCGTTCGCCGCCAAATTACAGATCCTCGCCCCCGCCAGCTGGCACTCCGCGCAGCTGAAATCGGGTGGCAAAGAGATCGCCGGAACCGGCCCGTTCATTCTGGAGAGCTACGAAAAGGGGCAGCAGGTCACGTTCGTAAGAAATCCGCATTACAACTGGGCGCCTGCCACCACCCACCATCAGGGGCCAGCCTGGCTCGATCGCGTCACCTACCGCTTCCTGCCGGAATCCTCGGTGCGTACCGGTGCGTTGCTCTCCGGACAGGTGGATGCGATTGAAGGCATCTCCGGCAATGACGCGGGTGAGTTTAAGGACAACAGCGACTTCACCTATCAGCACGCGCTCAATACCGGCACCCCGTATTCGCTGTTCCTTAACGTGGAATATGGCCCGACGCAGGACGTGAAAGTGCGTCAGGCGCTGTTGCAGGGGCTGGATATCGGCCCGATCCTCACATCGGTGTATCGCGGCGAACGTACCCGCGCCTGGGGCATCACCTCGCCGCTTGATCCGCTCTACAACAATGATCTCGAAGGCAAATACGGCAATAACCCGGCCGCCGCCAATACGTTGCTGGACCAGGCGGGCTGGACCACGCGGGATGCAGAGGGCTTCCGCAGCAAAGGGGGCCAGCGTCTCAGCATTGAGGTGATTCAGGCACAGGCGACGGTGCGCGATCAGCGTGACGTGCTGTTGCAGGCCATTCAGGCTCAGGCGCGCCAGCGTCTCGGCGTGGAGCTGAAACTGCGTTATGTCGATGCCGGGACTTACACCGAAGTCCGCAACACTGGCAAATTTGGTTCGATCGCCAACTCGAACACCGAGACGGATGGCGTGGATATCGAAAACCACTATCGCCCGGTGAAAGCGGGCGGCGCGATTAACTACAGCCGCGTGAACAGCCCGGAAATTAATGGCTGGCTCGATCAGGCGGCGGCCACCCTTGACCTGAATCAGCGCCGTAAATTCTATAGCGAACTGCAACAGTATGCCCTGCCGCAGCAGGCGCTGGCCGTGCCGCTGTATGAACCCGAAGACCAGATTGCCGCAGCCAGCTACGTGCACGGCATAGGTTTCCGTAGCTTCAAGCAGATGCCGGAAAACGTCTATGACGTGTGGCTGAGCGCACACTAAGGATCGGAGGCGAAGATGAGTCTGGAGAGCATCGTAACCCGTAGCCCGCGTACACCACGGCCATCAATGTGGCGCAGTGAACTGACCCGCCGCATTGGCGCACGTCTGCTTGGCGGCGTGCTGGTGTTGTGGGCGGCCGTCACGCTGGCGTTTCTGGGGGTACATCTGGCTCCCGGCGATATCGTCAGCCTGTTGATCGGTGAGCAGGAGCGTACCCCGGCAATTGAGGCGGCCATCCGCGCCGAGTGGGGGCTGAACGAACCGCTGTGGTGGCAATATCTGCACTACCTGTGGCGCCTGCTGCACGGTGACTTCGGTCGTTCTTATATCCTCAACACCGACGTCAGTCAGCTACTGGCAACCCAGCTGTGGCCAACGCTCAAACTCACTCTGGCGGCGCTGCTGGTCAGCGCCCTGTTCGCGGTGGTGATGGCCGTTGCTACGGCCCATCGCCGCTGGGGACGTCGGCTGGCAAACGGTCTGGAACTGTTGCTGGCGTCCACCCCCTCCTTCTGGATGGGGATTGTGCTGCTGTTTATCTTTAGCTTCACGCTGCGCTGGTTCCCGGTGGCGGGGGATCGCCATCTCTCGTCGCTGGTACTACCGGCGCTCTCTCTTGGGCTGGCGCAGGGAGCGGTGATTGCGCAGGTGCTGCGGCGCGAGCTGGAGCGGGCGCTGGAATCGCCTTTTACCCTGACGCTGCGCGCCTGGGGGGTGGGGGAAACCACGATCCGTTTGCGTCATGCCCTGCGCCATGCGGCTCTGCCCGCCGTCACCCTAACCGGCTGGCTGGTAGGCGGGCTGCTGAGCGGAGCGGTGATCACCGAGCAGGTGTTTGGCCGTCCCGGCCTCGGCAAATTAACGGTGGACGCGGTGCTGGCGAAGGATTTGCCGGTGGTGCTGGCGGTTGCCGTGCTCTCGGCGTTGATTTATGTGGTGATGAGTACGCTGGTGGACATCCTGGCGTTGTGGATCGATCCGCGCCTGCGTGGGGAGAACAAATAATGTATGCCATCCTGCAACGTTTTCCCGGCGCGCTGCCCGCCGCCGTGTGGAGCGCGCTGGCGTTCCTGTTGCTGATCCTGCTGGCGGTGCTGGCGCCGCAGTGGCTGACGCACAGCGATCCGCTGCTGGCCGATCCGGTCAATGCGCAGCTGCCGCCATCGGCGCAGCACTGGCTCGGCACCGATCAGCTGGGCCGCGATTTACTTACCCGCGTGATTTACGGCAGTCGCTATTCGCTGCTGATCAGCGTGGCGGCTATGGCGGTCGCGGTGATTTTCGGCACGCTGCTCGGTCTGACGGCGGCGCTGGCGCGCGGTGTGGTGGATGAAGTGCTGAGCCGCGCGGTTGACGTGATCTCGGCCTTTCCCGATCTGCTGCTGGCGCTGATGCTGATCGCCTTCACCGGCCCCGGCACGAATAACCTGATCATTGCGCTTGGGGTGGCCTCGGTGCCCCGTTTCGCCAGGGTGGTTCGCGCGCAAACCTACAGCGTGATGACCTCCGGTTACGTCGAGCAGGCGCGCACCTTTGGTCTGTCGCGTTTTACGTTGATCGGGCGTCATATTCTGCCGCACGCCATGGCTCAGGTTCCCGCGCTGGCGACCCTTGGCCTTGGCACGGCGATCATCGGCACCGCCGGTCTCAGCTTCCTTGGGATGGGGCCGCAGCCGCCAACCGCCGAATGGGGACTGATGCTGGCGGAAGGCCGCAATTATCTGCGTAACGCCTGGTGGATTGCCGTGTGGCCGGGGGTGTTTATCACGCTGACGGTGATTGCGGTGAATACCCTGGGGCGTTACTGGCAGTCGCGTTTTGAAGGACGATCGCTATGACCCAGCCGGTTATTGATATTCAGAACCTCTCCATCCGCTTTGGTCCGCAGCAGGTGGTGAAAAACGTAAACTTACAGGTATGGCCGGGCGAATCGGTGGCGCTGGTGGGGGAATCCGGCTCCGGCAAAACCCTCACCGCGCGCAGCCTGCTGGGATTGTTGCCGGAAGGGGCCGCGCTCAGCGCTGAGCGTTTCGCTATTGATGGCAAAGATATGCGTCACGCCAGCCGTCGCGACTGGCGGGCGCTGCGCGGTCGTCGCATAGGTTATGTGCTCCAGGATGCGCTGGTGTCACTCGATCCGCTGCGCCGCATTGGTCAGCAGCTGGCCGATGCGCTCAGCGCCGCCGGTTATCGTGGCGCGGCCACCCTGCAACAGAAAAGCATCGAACTGCTTCAGGCGGCGGGCATTCATGATGCCGAAAGCCGCCTGGCGCGCTATCCGCACCAGCTGTCTGGCGGTCAGCGTCAGCGCGCCCTGATTGCCAGCGCGCTGGCGGGCAGTCCGGCGCTGTTAATCGCCGATGAACCGACCACGGCGCTGGATATGACGGTGCAGCGCCAGATCCTGCAACTGCTGGCCCAGCGCAGGCGCGACGGTCATGGTTTGCTGCTGATCAGCCACGATCTGGCGGTGGTTGCCGAGCTGGCCGATCGCGTGCTGGTGATGCGCGATGGCGAGGTGGTGGAGCAGGGGCAGAGCGCCTCTTTGCTCCACCGTCCGCAACATGCCTGGACGCAGCGCCTGCTGCGCGCCGCGCCGACCCCGGCCACACGGGGCTTACGCCTCAGCGCCGCCGAACCCACCCCTCTGCCGCCGCGCCCGCAGCCGGGCGACGTCCCCTTGCTGGAGGCCATCGGTCTTAACAAGGCATACGGTGACCGTCAGGTGCTGGACGATATCCATTTCAGGCTGCACGCCGGAGAAACCCTCGGCGTGGTGGGCGAATCCGGCTCCGGCAAAACCTCGCTGGTCAAGGTCGTGATGGGGCTGACCGAACCCGACAGCGGCACCCTGCTGCTGGAAGGCAGCCGCTGGCAGGGTCTGAACGAGAAGGCGCGCCGCGCCCGCCGTGCGCGCCTACAGCTGATTGCTCAGGACCCCTTCAGCTCCTTCGACCCGCGCTACACGGTGGAAAAAATCATCGGCGAAAGCCTCGACAGCGTTGGCATCTACGGTGATGCGCGCCGCCAGCGGGTGCGCCAGCTGCTGGATGAAGTGCAGCTCGGCGACCGTTTTTTACAACGTTATCCCCGACAGCTCTCCGGCGGCCAGCGTCAGCGCGTGGCGATTGCCCGCGCCTTCGCCCCGAACCCGGCCTTGCTGGTGGCGGATGAGCCGGTCAGTGCGCTCGATGTTTCCGTTCAGGCGCAGGTGCTGGATCTGCTGGCGGACATGCAGGCCGAGCATGGCACCGCGCTGCTATTTATTTCTCACGATCTTGGGGTGATCCAGCATCTGGCCGATCGCGTGCTGGTGATGCAGAACGGCCAGGTGGTGGAGAGCGGCGAGCTGCGGCAGGTGTTTGCCGCGCCGCAACATCCGTGGACGCAAAAACTTTTACAGGCGCTGCCGGTCCTTCCTGACTGGCAGCCAGCTAACGCATATTGAGGAGCACAACATGAGTCAGACACAACGGCAGCTGCGACTGGGCGCAATTATTCAGGGGGTCTCCGGCAATATGTCGGCCTGGCGTCACCCGGATGCGGTGGCCGATGCCAGCATCAACGTGGATTACGTGCTGGATCTGGCACGGAAAGCCGAGCAGGCGAAAATCGATTTTCTGTTTGTCGCCGACGGTTTATACATCACGCCGCAGTCGATACCGCATTTTCTCAACCGCTTTGAACCCATCACCCTGCTGTCGGCGCTGGCGCTGGTCACGAAGAACATCGGTCTGGTGGCGACCCTCTCCACCTCCTATAGCGAACCCTTCACCGTGGCGCGTCAGTTCGCCAGCCTCGATCATCTGAGCGCGGGCCGGGTGGGCTGGAACGTGGTGACGTCGCCGCTGGAGGGTTCGGCGAAGAACTTTTCGCGCAGCAGCCACCCCGAGCACGACGAACGTTATCGCGTCGCCAGCGAATATTTGCAGGTGGTGAAAGGGTTGTGGGACTCGTGGGAAGGGGACGCGTTTGTGCGCGACAAGGCCAGCGGCCAGTTCTTCGATGCTGACAAGCTGCACACGCTCAATCATCAGGGCAAATACTTCTCCGTGCAGGGGCCGCTCAACGTCGGACGTTCACCGCAGGGCCGCCCGGTGGTGTTCCAGGCCGGGGCGTCAGACGCCGGTAAAGCCTTTGCCGCCGAAGCCGCCGATGCCATCTACACGCGTCAGGAGACGCTGGAGCAGGCGCGTGAGTTCCGCGAAGATGTGCGCCGTCGGCTGGTGGCGAGCGGACGCGACGCCGATGATATCCGGGTTTTCCAGGGCATCAGCGTGATTATCGGCGAGAGCGAAGAGGACGCCGAACGCCGTTATCAGCAAACCGCCGCGCTGGTTACCATCGACAAAGCGCTGGAGTATCTCGGGCGCTACTTCGAACATCATGATTTCAGCCAGTACGCGCTGGATGAACCTTTCCCGGACCTCGGCGACCTCGGCGAAAACAGTTTCCGCAGCACCACCGATACCATTAAACGTAATGCCCACGCGCGTGGACTGACGCTGCGCCAGGCGGCGCTGGAAGAAGCCACGCCGCGCCCGAGTTTCCTCGGCACGGCACAGCAGGTGGCCGACGGTTTAGCGCAGTGGTTCCTCGCAGGGGCGACGGATGGCTTTATCGTGCGCGGTGGCACGCCCACGGCCTTCGATGATTTCGTCACGCAGGTGATCCCGTTGTTGCAGCAACGCGGGATTTATCGCCGCGAATACGCAGGCGAGACGTTGCGCGAAAACCTGGGACTGGCGCAGCCGGAAAATCAATTCGCGCAACGCGCCCGACAGCAGGTGGCCTGATGACCCGGCAATCACATCGACTGACGCTGGATGCCAGCCTTGAACAGCATGGCGCTCGCTATATTGAAGTTTCTCAGGCCATCTTCCAGCGCCCGGAAACCGGCAACAACGAATACTTCGCCAGCGCGCAGCTGACCCAGCTGCTGGAGGCGCAGGGGTTCACGGTCACACGCAACGTTGCCGGGCATGAAACCGCGTTCTATGCGGTGAAAGACAGCGCGCAGCCGGGGCCAACGGTGGCTTTTCTGGCGGAATATGATGCGCTGATCGGTATCGGCCACGCCTGCGGTCACAATCTGATTGGCGTGACCAGCGTAGCGGCCGCGATAACCCTGTCGCAGGTGCTGCCGGAAACCGGCGGGCGCGTGGTGGTGTTGGGCACGCCAGCCGAGGAAGGGGGGCTGGCCGGGCCGGGCGGACCAAAAGGCAATGTCAAAAAACGCTTTGTCGAAGCCGGGCTGTTAACGGATGTGGATGTGGCCCTGATGGTACATCCCGCCGGGAAAACGCGCCTGACGGAAGCGACGCTGGCGAACAATCACCTGTTTTTCCACTTCTATGGCAAGCCGTCGCACGCCGCCAGCGCGCCGCATGAGGGGATTAACGCCCTCGACGCGCTGGTGTTGCTTTACAACGGCATTAGCGTGCTGCGTCAGCAGTTGCCGGACGGGGTACGCGTGCACGGCATCATTACCAACGGCGGTCAGGCGCCGAATGTGATCCCGGAGTACGCCGCGGCGCATTACTACATTCGTGCCGACAGCCGCGAGGTTGTTGAGTCGCTCGAACCGCGCCTGCGTGCCATCGCGCAGGGCGTGGCGCTGGCAACCGGTACGCGCGTTGAAATCGACCACCAAATCGGCCCGCGCGATTTTCGCCTGAATCCGGTGCTGGATGCGCTGCTGCTGGAGGAACTGACCGCCGCCGGTGAGCAGGTCGATCTCTCGCCGCAGAAAAACAAGGTGTCAACCGATGCCGGGGATATCAGCCACGCGGTGCCAACCGCCCATCCGTGGCTGAAGATGGGTCCCGACGATCTGATTTTCCATACCGTGCCGTTCCGTGAAGCCGCCAATTCTGAACGTGGCTATCAGGCGCTGATCATCGGCGCGCGCGTGCTGGCCCGCACCGGATTGCGTCTGCTGACCGACGCTGAGCTGTTACAAAAAATCAAAGCAGATTTTGCGCGGCCATAAAGGAGAAAACCGTGTCGCAACCTTATCGCAGAAAACTGAAGACGCTGGTGGGTGCCAGCAGCGTGATCTCCGCAGGCAATGACAGCCAGCCAGGGATCGGCATCGCCCGCGCAATAGCGCTGGCGAAAATCGCCGAACACGAAAAAATTACCGCGCTGTTCACCGCCGATCTGTTGCAGGCCGATGCGGCCGGACTGGCGGGCAACACCGGCAGCCAGGACCCGCTGATTGCGCTGGCGGCGCTCAGCCAGGCAACCTCGCAGATTGGCCTGATCGCCACCGTCAGCACCAGCTGGCTGCATCCCTACCATCTGGCGCGCCAGGTCGGCACCCTCGACCATATCAGCGGTGGTCGCGCTGGCTGGAATGCGGTGACCTCATCCGTCGGCGAAGAGAATTTTGGCGGCGGCGAGCTGCCGCCACCGGCGGAACGCTATGCGCGCGCCACCGAGTTTATCGAGGTGATGAACGCGCTGTACGATGCCAACGCGCCTGACGCGGTGCAACGCAACGGCAGCGGCGGAATCCGTATCGATCCCGGTAAGCTGCATCCGATTCACTATCGGGGCGATTTTTTCCAGGTGGCCGGGCCGCTCAACGTGCCGCCGTCGCCGCAGCGCCGTCCGGTGCAGTTCCAGGCCGGGCAATCGGAAGCCGGCGTGACGCTGGGCGCGCGCTATGCCGAGGTGATTTACACCTCGCAGCCAACCTTGGCTGCCGCACAGACCTTTGTCGCGGATGTCCGGCAGCGGGCCGCGCGCTTCGGTCGCGCCGATCATCCTCCGCTGATCATGAACTCCTTTCACGCGATTATCGGCGACAGTGAGGCGGATGTGGCGCGGCGCCTGCGGGAGAAACATGATCGCATCGACTATCAGCAGGGCAGATTGCGTCTGGCGGATATGCTGGGCGGGGTGGTGGATCTCGGCGAGCTGCCGCTGGATCAGCCACTGCCTGCGCGGCTGATTCCGGAGCTGGCGCAGGTACATCGTCGTCAGGGCCGAGCGGCGATTTTCCGCCAGTACGCGCTGGAGGGGCTGACGCTGCGCGAGCTGATTATTAAAGCGGAAGAAACCGGCCACTGGTTTGTGGCAGGCACGCCGGAAACGCTGGCCGACGCGATTGAACAACGCTATCAGGCCGGGGTGCTGGACGTTATTTCGCTGCACGGGCTGGGCAATCCGGACCAGCAGGATCGGCTGCTTAACGGCCTGCTGCCGGAACTGCGTCGTCGCAAGCTGCTGGATACGGAGTATCAGGGAAGCGATTTCCGTAGCAGTCTGGAGCTGGCGCCGCTGCCGCAACGGTGAAAAACCCCCGGCCAGCAACACGCTGGCCGGTCGGTCAGGCAATGCGAATCACCACTTTCCCGACATGCTGCGCCGCTTGCAGGTAGCGGTAAGCCGCCGCGGTAGCCTGCAATGCAAACGTCTTATCGATGACCGGCTGGATAGCCTGTGCAGCGATGGCCCGCACCGCATCGCGCAGATCGGCGGTGGAACCGGTGTTATTGCCGACAATGTGCAACATTTTCTGCATAATCGGCAAAACCGGCACCGTTAGCTCAGCACCGCCAACAAAACCAATAACAAACAGCGTGGCGTTAAAGGCTGCGGCGTTAATTGATTTCGCGAAAGTCGCGCCGCCCACCGCTTCCAGCACCAAATCGGCGCCCTGACCGTGCGTCAGTTCCAGAACCGCCCGATCCCACTCCGGCGTGGTGCGATAATTAATTCCCTCATCCGCCCCCAGCGCTTTCACCCGCGCCAGCTTGTCATCCGATGAAGAAAGGATGATCACGCGCGCGCCAGCCGCTTTGGCGTATTGCAACGCAAACAGGCTGACGCCGCCGGTACCCAGCAGCAGTACCGTGCTGCCGGGGCGCACTTTGCCTGTGACGATGGCGTTCCAGGCGGTGGTGGCGGCAATCGGCAGCGTGGCGGCCTGTTCCCAGCTGAGAAAATCCGGGATGCGTACCAGCGCATCCGCCGCGACCACCGCATATTGCGCCAGGCCGCCATCGCTGGAGACGCCGCGATGCGCCTGGAGATGCCGGGCCTGGAGGGGGCCAGAATGCCAGCTGAACATCATCCCCGGCACCACACGATCGCCGGGTTGCCAGCCGCTGACGCCGTCTCCCAGCGCCACGATTGCGCCTGCGCTGTCGGCGCCCGGAATGATTGGGCGCGCGATGCGGCCAAATTGCCCGGTGGCCAGCGCTAAATCGAGGTAGTTCAGGCTGACGGCGTGCTGACGAATCAATACTTCGCCATATCCTGGTTGTGGGCGCGGAAGTTCGGTCAATTGCAGGGCGTCCAGTGATGGCGCGGTTAACTGAATAGCTTGCATAGTTTTCTCCGGTTGTGGCATCAGGCTTTATCCTGCCGCAGAAAGGAGCGCTATAATCGCTACGATTCGCAAATGATCATTGCATGGGGTGCAATAATGCAGGACGACGATTTTCGCCAGCGCGAAGCCTTTCTGGCCGTGGTGCGCGCCGGGAGTTTCAGCGCCGGGGCGCGGGAGCTGGGGCGTGATGTTTCGGTGATCTCGCGCCGCATTGCCGCGCTGGAAAAACGGCTGGGGATTCGGCTGATTGAACGCACCACGCGGCGCATCCGTCCGACGGAAGAGGGGCAGCGCTACCGGCAAAAAATCGAACTGGCGGATGAGCTGCTGCGCGAAGCTGAAGAGGAGGCACGGCAGCTTGCGGCGCGTCCGGCCGGGACCATCCGGCTAAGCGCGCCAGCCGCTTTTGGTCGCCGCTGGGTGGCACAGGCGCTGCCGGGCTTTTTACAACATTATCCCGACATCCGCCTGCTGCTGAGCTGCAATGACCGCTACGTTGACCTGATTGGCGATAATTATGATCTCGCGGTTCGTATCGGCGTGCTGGCCGATAACCGTCTGACCGCGCGCAGGCTGGCACCGACGCGTCGCCTGCTATGCGTTGCGCCGGATTATCTGCAACGGCATCCGGCGCTGGACGTGCCGGAGGATCTGCGTCAGCACGACTGCCTGGGGTTTACGCCGATGGCGACCTGGCCGGAGTGGAAACTGGCGCGGGCCGGACAAACGGTGTCCGTCACGGTGCAAACCCGCTTTGCCAGCGATGATATCGATACGCTGATCGCGGCGGGACTGGCTGGCCATGGCGTGCTGATGGTGGCCGACTGGCTGGTACAGCGCGAGCTGGCTGAGGGGACGCTGGTGCCGGTGCTGACGGAGTGGCAGCCTGGCGGCGAAGATGGCGTCTGGCTGGTAAAACCCTCCAGCCAGTTGCAGTCAGCTAAGGTTACGGCGCTGACCGACTGGCTGACGGCGTGGTTCGCGGTTAAGCGCTGGTGATCAGCTGCTGCAACGCCGCCGCGCTGGCGTCATCGTCCGGGACATACACCAGCAAACGGTCGCCATTGCGTGAGGCGGACCACCAGTTGTTCTGCCGCAGTGCCATTTCGCCCACGCTGGCGCGCTGAAAGCGCTTTACGCGGTTCTCCACTTTGCCCAATTCATAACGCTGCCAGGTGCGACCAAATTCGTCGGAACTGGCCAGCAGGCGGGCGAGAAAACTTTCCCAGTGCGGGTCGCCGAGATGCTCCCCCATCTGACCACGAAACATCGCCACCATCTGCGGCATCACCTCATCCCAATCTGCCATCGCCGCGCGCCAGCCGGGATGGTTGAACGCCAGCCAGATGCAGTTGCGATCCTCCTGTGGGATCTCCGCCAAAGCCACGCCCATCAGCGCGCACCAGGCGGCGTTGTAACCGAGGATATCGAAGCGCGGCGTTTCGATAATCGCCGGTAACTGGATCGCATCCAGCATCTGCTGATTATGGGCGGCGATTTTGCAGCAGGCGGCCACCTCCCGCACCGACGGCAGACTATGCCCGGCGAGGGAAAACAGATGCTGAGTTTCCACATCATTGCACTGCAACGCGCTGGCGATGGCGGTGAGGGTTTTCGGCGAGGCTTTGATATCACGCCCCTGTTCCAGCCAGGTGTACCAGGTCACGCCAACGTCCGCCAGCTGCGCCACTTCTTCGCGCCGCAGGCCCGGCGTGCGGCGATGACGCATACGCGGCAAGCCAAGGCGATTCGGGTCGAGACTCTCGCGCCGCGTACGCAAAAAAGTACCCAATAGTTTTCGGCTGTCGCTGGCGGCTCGGGTGGCCGGTTGCGCTGTGGTCATCGGCGGATCTCCTGACAAGACGGGTAGTATTTATACCATGATAAACAAGAACTGGTACCCGTTTAATGATTAGGTGATGCTATGCCGCAGTGAAGACAAAAACAAGGGCAAAACCGATGCAAACATCGCAACTTCAACGGGCAGGATTGCTGGTTCTGCTGGCCGGGCAGCTGCTGCCGATGATCGACTTTTCAATCGTAAACGTGGCGCTCGATGCAATGGCGCATACGCTGCGCGCGACGCCGATTGAACTGGCGCTGATCGTGGCGGTTTACGGCATTGCTTTCGCCATCTGTCTGGCGATGGCTGGACGACTGGGGGATAACTATGGCCGTCGCAAGGTGTTCCTGGCGGGGGTAGGGATTTTTGGTCTGGCGTCGCTGCTGTGCGGTATCGCCAATAGCGTCGGGCTGCTGATGTTCGCCCGTGCGTTGCAGGGGGTCGGGGCGGCGTTTATCGTGCCGCAAATCCTTGCCACGCTGCACGTCACCCTGAAGGGGCGGGAACATGCGCGGGCTATCGGCCTGTACGGCGGGATCGGCGGGCTGGCGTTTATTATCGGCCAGGTGCTGGGCGGTTTTCTGATTAAGGCGGATATCGGCGGCTATGGCTGGCGCAGCGTGTTTCTTATCAACCTGCCGATTTGCCTGTTTGTGCTGGTGACCGCGCGCCGTTTTGTGCCGGAAACGCGCAATAGCCAGCGTGTGGCGATTGACGTCAGCGGCACGCTGCTGCTGGCCGGTGCGGTCGGCAGCCTGATGCTGGCGCTGGCGCTTGGTCCGGTGCTGCACTGGTCGTGGCCGTGCGTGCTGCTGCTGGCGCTGTTCCCGCTGTGTCTGCTGCGTCTGCGTCAGAGTTCCTTGCGGCTGGAAGCGGCGCAGGGCGCACCGCTGCTGCCGCCGTCGCTGCTGCGCCTGCCGGGGGTTCGTTTTGGCCTGACCATGGCGGTGCTGTTCTTCTCCTGCTGGAGCGGCTTTATGTTCGCCGTGGCGCTGACGCTGCAATCCGGGCTGGGGCTGAGCGCTTTCCAGTCGGGCAACGCTTTCATTGCGCTGGGTGCGGCCTATTTTATCGGATCGCTGCAAACCACCCGCATGGTGGAACGGCGCGGCAAACGCACCACGCTGCTGACCGGCTGTGCCATTCAGATGGTGGGTCTGCTTTGGCTTATCGCCACGCTACACCTCGCCTGGCCGAATGTCGGCGTGGTGACGCTGATCCCATCAACGGCGCTGATTGGCTTTGGTCAGTCGTTTATCGTCAGCACCTTTTACCGTATCGGTATGACCGGGGTGCCGCATCATCAGGCGGGCGCGGGCAGCGCGATGCTGTCAACCGTGCAGCAATCGGCGCTGGGTTTAGGGCCAATGTTGCTCGGCAGCGTGTTTACCCAGCTGTATCTGCATGGCAATCATCTGTCGGCGATTTCCGGCACTCTGGTGGTGGAATGGTGCCTGATGGCGGTGCTGGTGGTGTTAACCAGTCTCAACCGTCGCCCCTTCCAGACCCCCGTCGCGGAAAGCTAAATGTATGTCTGGCGTAATCCTTGTGGGGTGATTTCAGCAGGAGAGTTTCACCTTATTGTAAAATAACCGAAAATCCGTCTGTCGCGATGAATTTACCTTTGGCTCAGCGGTCTTTTTTCCGGAACATAACGCCACAACTGACGGGCTGAACCACGCGTTCAGCCCGTTTTATGTGGTGCGGGATGAAGGCATTCGAACCAGGCACAGGAATAGCGGCAGGCTCATAGCAGATGAAAAAGATGTTAACCGGGTTACTTTTCATAGTAACCACCACTGCCTTCGGTGCAGATGATTTTACCCTCAGGGATATTCATTTCGATGGATTGCAGCGTGTCGCACCGGGTGCGGCTATGCTGAGCATGCCGCTGCGTGTCGGCGATCGTGTCAATGATGACGACATCAAAAATACCATTCGTGCCTTGTTTGCCACCGGCAACTTCGAAGATGTGCAGGTGTTGCGTGACGGCGATACGCTGCTGATTAAAGTGAGGGAACGTCCGGCGATTGCCAGCATCTCCTTCTCCGGCAACAAAGCCATCAAAGAAGATCAGCTGAAACAGAATCTGGATGCCTCCGGCGTGCGCGTCGGTGAAGCGCTCGACCGCACCATGCTGTCGTCGATTGAAAAGGGGCTGGAGGATTTCTACTACAGCGTCGGGAAATATACCGCCAGCGTAAAAGCGGTGGTGACGCCGCTGCCACGTAACCGCGTCGATCTGAAATTTATCTTTACCGAAGGCGTATCGGCGAAAATTCAGCAGATCAATATCGTGGGCAACCATGCCTTTTCCGATGATGAACTGGTCTCGCAATTCCAGCTGCGTGACGATGTGCCCTGGTGGAATTTCATTGCCGATCAGAAATACCAGAAACAAAAACTTTCCGGCGATCTGGAAACGCTGCGCAGTTATTATCTCGACCGCGGTTATGCGCGCTTCAATATTGATTCTACCCAGGTCAGTTTAACCCCGGACCGTAAAGGCATTTACATCACCGTCAATATTCACGAAGGGGATGTTTATCACGTCAGCGGCGTAACCGTGACCGGCGATCTGGCGGGACACTCGGCCGAAATCGAAAAACTGGCTCAGCAACCGAAAGGCGGCCTCTACAGCGGCGCGAAGATTACCCAGAACGAAGAAGCGATCAAAAGCCTGCTGGGTCGTTACGGCTATGCCTTCCCGCAGGTGAGTACTCAGCCGGAAATTAACGACAGCGACAAATCGGTAAAACTGCACGTCAATGTCGATGCCGGACACCGTTTCTATGTGCGCCAGGTGCGTTTCGAAGGTAACGACACGTCGAAAGATTCGGTGCTGCGTCGCGAAATGCGTCAGATGGAAGGCTCCTGGCTGGCAAGCAATGAAGTTGACCAGGGTAAACAACGTCTGAATCGTACCGGCTACTTTGAAAACGTCGATGTGGATACGCAGCGCGTACCGGGCAGCCCGGACCAGGTCGATGTGGTTTATAAAGTGAAGGAGCGCAACACCGGCACCTTCAACGTCGGCGTCGGCTACGGCACCGACAGCGGCGTGAGCTTCCAGCTCGGGGTCAGCCAGGATAACTGGATGGGCACCGGTAACACCGTTGGCTTTAGCGGCACCAAAAACGATTATCAGACTTACGTGGAGTTGTCCGCCACCAACCCGTACTTCACGGTGGACGGCGTCAGCCTTGGCGGCAAACTGTTCTACAACGACTACAAAGCGGACGATGACGACCTCTCCGAATATACGCTGAAGAGTCTGGGGGCCGGCACCAGCTTAAGTTTCCCGATCAGCGAAAATAACAGCATTAATACCGGGTTGGATTACGTCTACAACCGCGTCAGCAATATGGCTCCGCAGGTTGCGATGTGGCGTTATCTGGACTCCGTGGGCGTCCATCCCAACGTTATCGAAACCGATGATGATGAAGCGGATGATGATTATGAAACCACCTCCAATACCTTTAGCGCCAATGACGTCTTCTGGAGTGTCGGCTGGGGATATAACTCTCTGGACCGTGGTTTCTTCCCGACATCCGGCGTGTCAGCGGGCTTTAACACCAAAGTCACCATTCCGGGTTCAACCAACAGCTACTACAAAAGTACGCTTAACGCGAACGCCTATCTCCCGCTCAGCAGCGATCATCGCTGGGTGTTGATGGGGCGCACCAAGGCGGGTTATGCCGATGGACTCGGCGGGAAAGAAGTGCCGTTCTACGACAACTTCTATGCCGGTGGTTCCAGCTCGGTACGTGGTTTCTCCTCCAACACCATTGGTCCGAAAGCCGCCTATTACAGCTGTGCCGGTAGCGAAAGCAGCTACGGCAACTGTGCAGTGGCGAAATCGGATGATGCGGTGGGCGGTAACGCCATGGCAGTCGCCAGCGCCGAGCTGATCGTGCCGACGCCGTTTGTCAGCGAACGTTATGAAAGCTCGCTGCGTACCTCAATGTTTGTCGATGCCGGTACGGTGTGGGATACCAAATGGGAAAATACTGCGGCAACGCGTGCGGCGGGTATCCCGGATTACGGTGATCCGAGTGAAATCCGTGTTTCCAGCGGTCTGGCATTGCAATGGCAGTCGCCGCTGGGTCCGCTGGTGTTCTCCTATGCGGTGCCGATCAAGAAATATGAAGGCGATAAGGCTGAACAGTTCCAGTTTAATATCGGGAAAACCTGGTAAATGTTAAATTCTGAATCAGACTTTACATTATCTTTAAACGGATAAGACAGACTGGAATATTCAGACGAGTAAAATAGTCATCGTGCAATGCTTAAGGAATGAGTGTTCGCGAACATCGTTGTTATGCGTTACAGATTAACTGAATTTAATTTCGCCACCCTTTTTAAGGGTGGCTTTTTTATATTCAGCCCGCGGATTCGTTTAAGCGATAACCGGTTTCCGTATCAAACAGATGTATTTTCTCGCTATTAAAGCCCAGCATCAGTGCATCGCCGCTGCTGGCGGCGTGACGCCCGGCAAGCTGCATATGTAGCGCATGGCCGTGCCAGTCGAGATGCAGCAGGGTGGACTCACCGGTGATCTCCACCACTTTCACGGCGGCAGGCGCGCCGTTGCTGACTTCACGCAAATCATGCGGACGCAAACCAATGGTCACTTTATCGCCATCCCGCTCGCGCGCCACACCATGCCAGCGCGCCGGCAACGGTTGCCACAGATCCTGACACTGCACACCCGGAATCCCATCATGGGCGATTAACTGCGCGGGCAGCAGGTTCATCGGCGGCGAACCGATAAATCGCGCCACAAAGGTATTCGCCGGACGATCGTAAATCGCCAGCGGCGCGCCCTGTTGCACGATGCGCCCTGCCTGCATCACCACAATCTGATCGGCCAGCGTCATCGCCTCCACCTGATCGTGGGTGACGTACACCATGGTGGTTTTGAAGCGCTGATGCAGCGCTTTGATCTCCGCACGCAGCTCCATACGCAGCTGCGCATCAAGGTTTGACAGCGGTTCATCGAACAGGAACACCTGCGGATTGCGCACCATGGCGCGGCCCATCGCCACGCGCTGACGCTGCCCGCCTGACAGGGCGCGCGGGTAGCGCTGTAACAGTTGATCGATACCCAGAATCGCCGCGATACGCTGGATTTTGCTCTGCTGCTCCTCGCGTTTCACCTTCTTGACCTGCATATGGAACGCCAGGTTTTCTGCCACCGTCAGGTGCGGGTAAAGCGCGTAGCTCTGAAACACCATCGCCATATCGCGGTCAGCGGGATCGCGATCGTTAATCTGTACCTTGTCCATCAGGATGGCGCCGTCGGAGAGACTCTCCAGCCCGGCCAGCAGGCGCAGCAGCGTCGATTTGCCGCAGCCAGACGGCCCGACCAGCACGGTAAAGCTGCCATCGGGAATGGTCAGATCGAGCGGATGCAGCACCGATTGTTTGCCGTAGCGCTTGGCGACTTTGATCAGTTCAACACTGGCCATGATTAAGATTCCTTTGCCGAAAATTGGAGTTGTTGCCAGTCGGGATAGCGGCGCGGCGTGGTGCTGATTGCCAGCGCGGCCACGGCGATGCCCCATTGCAGCGCGCGGGCGGCATCCTGCTGATGCAGCAGCGCGGTGAGAAACCCGGCGTTAAAGCTGTCGCCCGCGCCAATGGTATCGATCACCGTCACCGGACGCGCAGGCTGGCTGAGCTGCTGGTCGCGCTGCCAGCAGCGGGCGCCCTGTTCGCCGCATTTCACCACGCAACCGCCGCGCCCGCTGAGCTGCTGCGTCAGCCATTGCGCGCTGGCGCTTAAGGTAGCCGCCGCGGCCAGACCGAGGGTTTCCACTTCATTCAGTAGCAGCCAGTCGCACAGCGGCAGCCAGCGGGCGATAGCCTGCCTGACCTCATCCGTCCAGCCCTGCGGCGGCCAGCCGGTATCCACGGCAATCAGGTAGCCGCGCTGGCGCAGTTCGCTCAGCAGCGCGGGATATTCGTCATACAGATGCAGGCAGAGAAAAGTGCCGCACAGCAGCACGATATCGCCCGGCTCGGCCTGCTGCGGCAGCTGTGCCAGCACCTGCTGCGCCGTCAGCTGTACGATATGGCCGTAGTTGCTGAGAAACGAACGTTCGTGATCGGAGTGGGTGACGCCCACCGTCAGCGAGGTTTCGCAGGTCGTGCGCGGCCAGTGTGCGGCGCTGTGGGGAAAATGGCTCGCCAGCCACTGGCTCAGTCCATCATCGCCCTGATTGGCGATGGCGCGATGACGCACCTGCATCGCCTCCAGCGCCAGCGCGCAGTTGCCCGCTGAACCGCCCGGACGCAGCTCGCTGTGTTTCACCATCACCTCGGTGCCGCGCTGCGGCCACTGGTCCAGCGTGCCCATGATTAAATCGACGTTAATATTGCCCACCACATATAAGGTGGCGGTGGCAGCCGTTGTGCTGATCATTCTTTACTCCCGCCGCTGGCAAGGCCGCTTACCAGCGTCTTCTGTAGCCAGATAGCAATAAACAGTGGAGGCACCGAGGCCAGAATACCGACCGCCGCAATCAGGCCGTCATCGGTAGCGCGTCCGGCGGTAAACCCGGCAATGGTGACCGGCAGGGTTTGCGCGGCGATATTGCTGGTGAACAACAGGGCGTAGAAGAATTCGTCCCACGCCAGCAGCCAGCCGAACAGCGCTGCCGCTCCCAATACCGGCTTCGCCAGCGGCAGAGTGATGCGCAGCAACACCTGCCAGACGCGTAACCCATCCAGGCGCGCCGCCTGCTCGATATCCTGCGGCAGGGCATCGAACTGGTTTTTCAGCATCCAGGTGAGGAAGGGCAAAATCAGCGAACAATAAACGATGATCAGGCCTGGGCGGGTATTGAGCAGGTCGAACTGCTGCAACAAAAAGTACAGCGGCAGCACAAAAGCCACCGGCGGCACCATGTAGATAGCCAGCGAGGCAAACAGCCAGCCATCGCGACCCCGATAGCGCGAGAAGCTGAACGCAGCCGGGATCGCCAGCAGCAGACAAATTACCGTGGCGCCGGTTGCCACCAGTAGGCTGTTGCCGAGGGCGTGCAGAAACAGCGTGCCGGGCTGGTCGGGCGCCAGCGACAGCAGCCTGCCATAGCGGGTGAAATCCCACTGACGCGGTATCCACTCCAGCGGCACACGCGTCAGATCGCTGGTGGCGCTGACGCTCATCAGAAACAGCCAGCCCATCGGTGCCAGCACCGAAACGGCGACCAGCAGGGCAGCGAAATATTTCGCGCCGGTGCGCAGCTTAGCCTTCATAAGCGCTCCCGCGACGGCGTTGCCGCCACAATAACAACATGTAAATCGTGATTAACACCGCGCACAGCAGGGTCATCAGCATGGCATAAGCCGCGCCGCTTCCGGCCCGCAGGTAGCTAAAGGATTCCTGATAAACATAAAAGCTCAGGGTTTTGGTGCTGTCGACCGGGCCACCGCGCGTCATGACGTAGATAATGTCGAAGATCTTGAACGCATCGATGGTACGTAACACCAGGGCCACGCTGAGAGGGCCGACAATCGCCGGGAAGGTGATGGCGCGAAAACGCCGCCAGGCGGAGGCGCCATCCAGCCGTGCCGCTTCGAAGAGGTCATCCGGGATTGATTGCAGCGCCGCCAGTACCAGCAGCGTCACCAGCGGGTAGTTTTTCCAGATATCTGCGAACATCACGGCGTTCAGCGCTGAATCCGGCGATCCCAGCCAGCTGCGATAGCCATCGATAATGCCCAACTGGGTCAGCAGCGCGTTGATGCTGCCGTAGTCCGGGTTGAAATTCAGTCGCCACATCATGGCGTTGACGATGGTCGGCAGCGCCCAGGGCAGGATCACCAGCACGCGCAAGACGTTGCGACCTGCAAATTTCTGATTCAGCAACAGCGCAACCAGCACGCCAATCACCCCTTCAAACGCCACCGACACCACCGTGAAGTAGAGCGTGCGCCAGAGCGAGGTCTGAAAATCGGCATCGGTGATGGCAAACAGATAGTTTTCCAGCCCGACCCAACCGGGCGCTTCTCCGCTGCCAATCAGGGCGGCATCGGTGAAACTGAGCCAGATAGTGCGCAGCAGAGGCCAGGCGGTGAGCAGCAGCATCACCAGTAACATGGGTGCCAGCAGCACCCATGCCTGCCGCTGTTCGCGTTGACGCAAACTCAGCATACTGGCTCCTTAATGCAGATGTGCCGCGCTCTTATCTACCGTCTGCATGGCTGCTTCCGGCGTCACCTTACCCAGCAGCACCTGTTGTAGCTGCTGTTGCAGGCTGTTGGAAAGGCGGGAGTAGTCGGCGGTTTCCGGGCGCGACAACATCACGTTAAGCGATTTGTCGGCGGCGGCAATCAGGCTTTCCTGGTTTTTCAGCACCGCCGGGTCCTGATAGGAGCTTTTCCAGATGGGCAGACTCAGGGTGGCGTATTTGTTCTGCACCGGCTGCGAGGTCATATAGTTGATGTACTGCCACGCCTGGTCCGGATGGCTGCTGCCTTTGGCAATACCAAGGCCCATCGAACCGTTGACGGCGCCAACTTTACCCGGTGCGTCGCCCGGCGCAGGCATGATGCCTACCTGGCCCGCCACCTTGCTCTGCTTGGGATCGTTCGCCATGTTGTACATGTAGGTCCAGTTCAGGGCGAACGCCGCATCGCCGTTGGAGAAGGATTTACGCACGTCCTCTTCCAGATATTCGCGTGATGCCGGGTTGGTCAGGCCTTCATCCAGCGAACTTTTCATCAGTTTTACCGCCTGCAATGACGCCGGGCTGGAGAAATCAAGCTTGCCGTCCTGGTAGAACTTGCCGCCAAAACCGGAGACCAGCGTGGTGTAATCGCACACCAGCGCTTCGGCCTGCGACCAGCTCCACACCAGCGGATACTTCACGATATTTTTCTGTTTGATGATGCGCGCGTCATCCATCACCTGTTGCCAGGTTTGCGGCAGGGCAGTGATACCGGCTTTGTCCAGCATCGCTTTGTTGTAGTACAGGTATTTGGTATCGAGGATCCACGGCATACCGAGGGTTTTACCTTTGAACACCACGGTGTTCATCGCGCCAGGGAAAATCTGGGATTTCTCTTCCGGCGTGATGCGGCTGCTCACGTCCTGCAACAGATCGAAACGGGTAAACTCGGCGGGCCAGATGGCATCAAACAGCACCACATCATAGCCGTTCCCCCCGGCGCCGCGCGCGGCAACGATTTTGTCGTGCAGCGCTTCGTAGGGGACAAACTCCAGATTGACCTGCACGTCCGGGTGCGCTTTTTCAAATTCCTGTGTCATGGCACGAATGTCGTTCTCGCTATAAGCAGCCTGGGTCATAAACAGCGCATTGATCGAGGTGGCCGCTGTTGCGCTTCCCGCGCTCACTAACAGCATGGCTGCAAAACATCCTTTCAGCGTGGGGGTGAATCGGGTTTTCATGGTTTTCTCCGCCTTGATGCAAAAAGAGGGTGTTTAATTAAATCAATTTGATTGATTTAATAACGCGCACAGGTTGTCAGATTGCTGGGGCTGACATCGATTAGCTTAAGCAAGTGACGTGCCAGGGCAGAAATCTCGCTTGCCACTGTGCATTACTCTGCACAGATTTTTTCGTCTGTCAGGTGATCAGCATGGAAAATGTGTAGGCGATCATAGATATTGATGCGGTTGCGGTTAAGGGCTAAAGGAACAGGATGAAAACGTCGGGAACCAATCTGGAACACGCGCGTGCGCACAACCGCCGCGTGATCATCGAAGCCATTCGGCTGCACGGCGAACTGACGCGTGCCGAGCTGGCGCGCCTGACCGCCTTAACTCCGCAGACGGTATCGAACATTGTGGCGGAACTGGAAGAAGCGGAGCTGCTTGCCAGCCGTCAGCCACGCAAGCAGGGACGTGGGCAACCGGCGATTCCGGTGACGTTAAATCCGGCCAGCGCCTGGTCGATTGGTATCCATCTGGATCATCAGACGTTGTTGATCGTGCTGGTGGATCTGACCGGCGAAATCCATTTCCGTCGCCTTATTCTGGTGCAGAAACCCCAGCCGGTTGCCACCTTAGCGCGCATCGCCGAGGTGCTGGCGGAGATCAAAACCCAGCTGGGCGCACGCTGGCAGAAGGTGCTGGGTATCGGCGTGGTGATGCCGGGGCCGTTTGGCGTTGAGGGGATCTCCTCGGTGGGTCCAACCACGCTTAATGGCTGGGAGAAGGTGGATATCGAGGCGGAGCTGGCGGGCATGAGCGGATTGCCGGTGACGCTGGAAAACGATGCCACGGTAGCGGCGATTGGCGAGCGTTTTCACGGCGTGGCGCGTCAGCTTAACTCCTTTATTTATCTCTATATCGGCACCGGCCTGGGCGCCGGGATCTTCACCGATGGTCATATCTATACCGGCCATGCGCACAACGCCGGGGAAGTGGGGCATATCGTTATCGAACCCGGCGGACGCGCCTGTTATTGCGGCAACCAGGGTTGTCTCGAACGTTATGTGTCGTTGCAGGCGGCCTATGAATTTTGCGGGCTGGACCCGATGACCGCGCTGCCGGACGATTTACTTGAGGTTGACCCGGCCTTATTTGATCGCTGGATCGACAGCGTGCTGGCACCGCTGCGTCAGGCCATTAATATGCTGGAATGTGTGTTCGATGCGGAAAGCGTGATTATCGGCGGCATGATGCCTGCCGCGCTGCTGGATAAGATCGTTCAGCGCCTGCCGCCGTTGTATCAATCGGTGCGCGGCCGTTATCTCACCGGGTCGCGGCTGAAAACCGGGATGACCGGCAGCGATACTGCCGCGCTCGGCGCCGCAGCCTTGCCGATCTTCGACGAATTTAACCCGCAGTTTCAGGTTTTAATGAAATAACGGCGCGCCCGCTGCTTCAGGCCAGTAAGGCTGGCAGCAGCGGAAGAAGATGATTTTGCGTCAGCGGGGCCAGTTTCAGTTGTTGCTCGCCCTCCGGCTGATACCAGACCGCTTCTTCAATTTCCGCGGTTGGCACGAAATCCGTCTGCTCGGTGATCAGATGAAAGATTTCCGCGACCACTTCCTGTCCCGGCTCGTTAGCCGCAACGTCGGTGAAGCGTCCGACATAGATGCATTGCTCCGGCACCGTGGTTAAACCCAGTTCTTCCTGCAACTCGCGCGCCAGGGCCGTCTTCGCTGGCTCGTTCGCCTCGATCTTGCCGCCTGGCTGCATAAAAAACGGGGTGCCACGCTTTCTGACCAACAGGCAGCGTCCTGCTGCGTCGGTAATGATGGCCGAAGCGATATAAATCTTTTTCTTTTCACTCATGTTTTCTGTTCCTTAACCGTTCTCGTCACTCGCTGACTGTTATAGTTAGCTCGATCACAGTTATCGCACTAATTATCAATCATGAAACGATAACTATAGTTATTATTACTTCCATCGAAGGCGCACAGTCTTCTGCCAAAACAAACCAAAGGAATAAGACCATGAAAACTATCAAAGCTATGTCCATCGCCGCTGTTGCCGCTCTTTCACTGATGTCATTTGGCAGCTTCGCTCAGAGCATCTCCGTCACCTCTTCAACTCTCGACGGTGCGGAAGCGAAAATCGCCGCTCAGGCACAGCAGCAGGGTGCACAGTACAAAATTACCGAAGCGAACACCAACAATCGTGTTCATATGACCGCCGAGCTGTATAAATAACGCTCAGAGGTTGAAGGTGTATCGGAAAGGTCGCCGTAAGGCGGCCTTTTTTGCGTCTGAATCCGTTGCGCGATAAATCGCGCCGCTACGGTGCGGTGCGGATTTCGGGCCGGTCGCCATTAATGGCGACCCTACGGAGCAAATCATCCGCGCGGAAATAACGTTGATAACAAATCCGTAGGGCGCGCATTAATGCGCACCAGGCAAATCATCCGCGCGGAAATAACGTTGATAACAAATCTGTAGGGTGCGCATTAATGCGCACCAGGCAAACCACCGGCATTTAATGACGTTCAGATTTTTTGATGCACTTCAGCAAAATGCTCAGCTTTTACTCAACGAACGACAGGTCTATTCTTTCTCGCATCGGGGCAGAACGCCCCACCACTTAAAAAATCTCTGAGGAAATGACCATGAAATCTATCAAAACTTTCGTTGTAGTTGCGGCTCTGAGTCTGGTTTCTTTCGGCAGCTTCGCACAAAGCATCACCGCTTCCGCCTCAACGCTGGACGGTGCCGAAGCCAAAATCGCTGCGCAGGCGGCACAGCAGGGCGCGCAGTATAAAATTACCGAAGCGAACACCAATAACCGTGTTCATATGACCGCCGAGCTGTATAAATAACGGTTAGTGGTTGAGGAAGTAGCGGAAAAGGTCGCCGTAAGGCGGCCTTTTTTGCGTCTGGAATCGTTGCGCGATAAATCGCGCCGCTACGGTGCGATGCGATTTTCAGGCTGGTCGCCATCAATGGCGACCCGGCAACAATCTGCAAACAACAAAGGCCGCACTGGGCGACCTTTTTGCATCTGTATCCATTGCGCGTTCGATCGCGCCTGGCTGGCTTAAAGCGAACGGGCCGCTTCCTCGATGACTTTCGCCACGGCTTTAGGCTGTGAAACATACACCGCGTGGCTGCCTTTCACCTCGGTCACCTGCGCATGGGCGCGTTGATACATGGCGCGTTCGGAATCCGGGTTGATCATCCGGTCTTCGGTGGCGACCACCGCATAAACCGGTTTGTTTTTCCATGCCGGGTTGGCGATTTTGGTTCCGCCGATACTGGCTGCCATCGGCACCTGTGAAATCGCCATGTAGTTTGCCTGCGCAACCGGGACGTCGGCAGCAAAATCCTGCGCGAAGTGGGCCGGATTAACCGCCAGGAAACCGCCGGGAAGCAGGCCGATACTGGTCGCCTTGCCGGGTTTGCTCTGAATCAGCTGCCCCAGCGACTCGCCCTCATCCGGTGCGAAGGCGGCGATGTAAACCAGACCGGCTACCTTCGCATCATTCCCGGCCTCGGTGATCACCGCGCCGCCATAGCTATGCCCCACCAGAATGGCTGGGCCAGTTTGCTGCGCCAGTACATTTTTCGTTGCTGTTACGTCATCGGCCAGTGAGGTCAGCGGCTCCTGCACTACGCTGACGTGATAACCGTCTTTCTGCAGGATTTGTGCGACAGCTTTCCAGCCGGAGCCATCAGCATAGGCACCGTGGACCAGTACAACGTTTTTCACGGGCTGAGCGGGTGCAGCAAAAACCGGGGCGGACAGGGTGAATACGCAGGCGGCGGCAAGGAGAGTGCGGGTAAATTTCATGATCTTGTGCTCCGAAGTTGTGATGGAAGTTTAATTTGTCTCGATAACATTTATCGCGATAAATGACATCATAGGCGCAAAAAGAGTAAAGTAAAGAAAATTATTTATCGCGATATGTTTTATCGTTGTAATCATCGGTATGCGCTAAGGAGAATCACCGTGAGCCTGCCTGCACCTTTACCGCTCAGCGAACAGCTGTGCTTTACGATTTATTCGGCTGGACTGACCATCGCCCGGCTTTACAAGCCGATTCTCGACGAGTTCGGCATTACCTATCCTCAGCATCTGGTACTGGATGTGCTGGCTGAAGGCGGCGATCAGACGGTGGGTGAGATCGCCGAACGCCTGATGCTGGAACCGAGCACCATTACGCCACTGCTGAAACGGCTGGAAGTGGGGGGATTTGTCAGTCGTCGCCGCAATCCGCACAACGAGCGGCAGGTGATCGTGGCATTGCTGGAGAAGGGCAAAACATTACAGTTCCAGACGAAATGCCTCAGCGAGACGTTATTGAAATCATCCGGCCTGATGCCTGCGGATCTGATTCGCATGAATGCGGATATCAGCGCCCTTAACGCGGCGCTGGTGGGGAACGTGGCGGCGCCGGAGAGTTAACTGACGCTGATGCTGCCCGTAAGGTCGGCTTCATAACGGTTGAGGCCGAAAATCTGCCAGTCAACCCGCTGCGCGCCAAGGGTAAATACCACGGTTGCCAGCGTGTTTTCATCATCGGGATCCTGGGCGGAGAGGCGATAGATGGGCAGTTGCGCATCATGCTGGTCGGACAAAATGGCTTTGGCGGTTGCCGTGGTGAGCTGCGGCTGGTCTGCCAGCCAGCGCGTCAGTCGGTCCTGACGCGCTGCGGAACTTTCCGTCACCAGTTGCCCGACATCCGCCATCTGCGGGTCAATCAGATGATTGGCGTGCCCGAACGCACCGGATAACGGCCGCACCGCGCTGCCCGAACCGGTCGCTTCTACGCTGAAAATCCGCGCGTCGCCCAGCTGGCCGAGCGTATGGTGGAAGGCACCGGCGCGGGGTTGAGACGTTAACAGGGCGACAGCCTCGTCCAGCGTGCTGGCGTTCAGCGCCGCACGCGCCAGCACCTGGCGTGGTAAACCTGCTGGCCGGTGTAAGGCGCGAATGTTATTGACGGTATTCACCACGCCTTTTTCGTTGACGGCAAAGGTATGGCCGCAGATCGAGCCGGGATAGGCAAAACTGGTAAACGCCAGCCCTTCATCCGGTGTGATCTGCACCAGCGCACAATCGGCACGCAGCTGCGGAAAGCCATCTTCGTTATGCGCGATGATCCGCTCACCGCGGCTGTTGCAACCGGCCACCGTGGTACAGCCATCCGAGGTTGAGCGCACCAGATCGCCCCGGCAGTTCCAGGCAAATACGTGGTCAATACTCGCCTCAAGCCCCTGCGCCAGTCCCTCCAGCTCCTGCCAGATCAGCGGATATTCGGCCATCACGCGCTCGCGCATCGCCAGCGTCGGCGCGGAGGTACGCATGGCGATCACCGTCTGCCACAGCGCGGTTTGGGTCAGTTTCTGGTGCCAGGCGTCGCGGCCAGACTCGCCGAGACGCTTGCCGATGGCGAAAGGAGAACCGCTGATGGAGATTGTTTTCATGGTGTTTTTATTCACTTCTCGGTGCAGATAATAAAATCCTGGGTGTCCGGGACAGGCGTCTGTGCCCCGTTCATGATCATCGAAAGGAAGCTGTAATAGCCATTGATGCCTATCAGGTCAACCACGCCTTTTTCGCCCCATAACGCGATGGCCTGTTGCCAGATATCGTCGCTCACTGATTTCTGCTGTTGCAGCTGCTGACAGAAGTGATACACCACCCATTCATCCGCCTGTAAATCTTCCGGCTGGCGTTGTTCATTAATCGCTTGCACCGCGCTGGCGGCAATGCCTTTGTCGCGGGCGATAGGGGCGTGAATGGCCCACTCAACCGGCTGTGACCAGTGGCGGGCGGTAAGCAGAATCGCCAGTTCCGACAGACGCTGACCCAGCGCGCTGCGATAACGCAGGTATTCACCCATGCGTTGGGCGTGTGCCATCAGTTCCGGGCTGCGCAGCAGCGGCTCAAACGGCGGCAACAGCGCGCCGCGTGGTCCATTGATGATCTCTTCTGCCAGCTGGCGCTGCTCGTCGCTCCACTGTGTGGCAGCGAGGGCGGGTAAACGGTTCATAACGGGCGTCCTCTCAGCTTACGCGTCTCTTCGCGAATCACCTGATGCAGCGTATCCACCACAAAATCCAGCTGCGGGCGGGTTACGATAAAGGGCGGGGCGATAAGGATGTGATCGCCATATTGTCCGTCGACGGTGCCGCCCATCGGATAGACCATTAACCCACGCGCCATACATTGCGCCTTAATGGCGGCATGTAGCTTCAGCGAGGGGTCGAATGGGGTTTTGCTCGCTTTATCCTGCACCAGTTCCACACCAGCGAACAGGCCGCGGCCGCGCGTGTCGCCGACGTGCGGCAGTTCACCCAGCACCTCATGCAGCGCCTGATGCAAATACGCGCCCAGCTGCTGCACCTGTTCAGGCAGGTTATCGCGTTCGATGATCTGTTGCACCGCCAGCGCCGCCGCTGCCGCCGTCGGGTGGCAGATATAGGTATGGCCATGCTGGAACAGGCCGCTGCCTGCCTGCAACGCGGCGACGATCTTTTCGCTCGCCAGCACGGCGCCAATCGGCTGATAGCCGCCGCCCAGGCCTTTCGCGATGGTGACGATGTCCGGCACCACGCCATCCTGCTCAAAGGCGTGCAGGGTGCCGGTGCGACCCATGCCGCACATCACTTCATCGGCGATATACAGGATGCCGTACTTGTCACATAAACGCCGCACGCCCTGGAAGTAACCAGGGGTGGGCGGTGTGGCGCCGGTGGTGGCGCCGACTACCGTTTCGGCGCAAAAACCGATGATAGTTTCCGGGCCAGCCGTGATGATGGCCTCTTCCAGCTCGTTCAGCAGACGCTGCGTGTATTGCTGCTGGCTCTCATCAGCGCGGCGATCGCGGTATTCATTGCAGGCTGACACGCGCACCACATCCATTAATAGCGGAGCGAACTGACGACGACGCCATTCGTTTCCCCCCACCGCCAGCGCGCCGAGGGTGTTGCCGTGATAGCTCTGCTTACGGGCAATAAAGGTTGTGCGCTGAGGCTGGCCGGTTTCAACGCAATACTGGCGTGCCAGTTTCAGCGCAGTTTCCACCGCTTCTGAACCGCCTGAGACGAAGTAGGCATAGTTCAGGTCGCTAGGAGCGGTGCGGGTGAGCTGCGTCGCCAGTTGTTCAACGGTTTCACTGGTGAAAAAGCTGGTGTGGGCATAAGCCAGCTGATCAATCTGGCGATGCATGGCAGCCAGCACCTCGGGATGACCATGACCCAGGCAGGACACCGCGGCACCGCCGCAGGCATCAAGATAACGCTTACCACTGGCATCGGTGATGTACGCCCCTTGCGCGCTGACAGCCACGGCTGGCGTGGCGCGAAGGCTGCGGTGAATGATGTGACTCATGCTTTTTTCCTGCTCGTGAAACGCGTGCGCGATAGAGGGAAAACATCTTGCAGGATTCATTTGAATCACGTCAATGCAATATTGATTCAAATGAATTTATTTTTTTCGCCATAGCGTCAAATGAATCGCGCTTCAGCGCGTGTCGGGGAAGTTATGATTAGCACGATCACAGTTATCGCACTAATTATCAATCTAGAAACGATAACTATGGTTATTATTACTTCCATCGAAGGCGCACAACCTTCTAACCATACAAACCAAAGGATTAAGACCATGAAAACTATCAAAGCTATGTCTATCGCCGCTGTTGCCGCTCTTTCACTGATGTCATTCGGTAGCTTCGCTCAGAGCATTTCCGTGACCTCTTCAACTCTCGACGGTGCGGAAGCGAAAATCGCCGCTCAGGCAGCACAGCAGGGCGATCAGTACAAAATTACCGAAGCGAACACCAACAACCGTGTTCACATGACCGCAGAACTGTATAAATAACGGATGGTCGTACAGGGATGTGCCGGAAGAGGTCGCCGCAAGGCGGCCTTTTTCGCATCTGAACCTGTTGCGCGATAAATCGCGCCGCTACGGTGGAGTGCGGTTTTCGGGCTGGTTGCCATCATTGGCGGGCCTGGGGTGCGGTTTCGGTCAGGTCGCCATTAATGGCGACCCTACGGGGCAAACCACTCGCACGCAAATAACGTTGATAACAAATCCGTAGGGTGCGCATTAATGCGCACCAGCAAACCACCCGCACGCAGATAACGTTGATAACAAATCTGTAGGGTGCGCATTTATGCGCACCAGGCAAATCATCCGCACGCAAATAACGTTGATAACAAATCCGTAGGGTGCGCATTTATGCGCACCAGCAAACCAAACCATCCGCGCGGAAATCACGCTCACAACAAATCCGCAGGCTGCGCATTGATGCGCACCAGGCAAATCGTCCGGCCTTTGTACCTCGCCTGCTACCGCGTTAAAACCCATCTCCGTGACCGTTAACGGCGAGTAATCTCTCGCTGACGGGGGTTAAATACCGCAAAGCTTAACCATTGCGGAGGGGTTATGACATACAGCATCCGCGGTCTGAACAGCCGCGATTTCACGCATTTATATGGCAAAGACGATCGCTACCTGGCGGCCCATCGTGCCGTTCGGGTGCGGGTAGAAAAAGCGTCGGGCTATCCGGATCGCATTACGTTGCGGGATGTTCCTGAGGGCGAAAATGCCATTCTTATCAATCACGTTTATCAGCCTGCCGACACACCTTACGCTGGCACTCATGCCATTTTTATCCATGAGGGGGCGACGGTGCAGGGAATATATGTCGATGAAATGCCGCCGTATCTCACCAGCCGACTCCTGTCGCTGCGCGCCTTTAATGCCGCGCATATGATTATTGCCGCGGAAGTTGTTGCCGGAAGAGAGGCGGAATCGATGGTTCTGCAACTGCTGAACGCTGAGGACACCGCCTATATCCACGCGCATAGCGCCCGATTCGGCTGCTATCTGTGCGTAATTGAGCGGAGCTAATAAAAGAAAACCCCGCACCACAAGGGCGCGGGGTTAAGGCTTACAGCGCCATATCGTGTTGTGGCGAGGAGCTAGCTTTGGCTGGTGCGGCTGCCTGCGGCTGCGCGTCGGCGGCGGGCATAGCGATCACCGGAGGTTTGGTCAGTTGCAGCGTGGCCGCGGTGTCATCCCACACCTGCTGCGCCAGCGCCGCGTTGTCGTTCAGCTTCTGACCATAGGCAGGAACGATCTGATGGATCTTCTGCTGCCATTCGGCGCTGGCGAACTCGGTCGGGAACAGCTGCTTGATCACGTTGATGGCGATCGGTGCCGCGGTCGACGCGCCCGGCGATGCACCCAGCAGGGCGGCCACGGTTTTCTGCTGATCGGTCACGATTTCAGTCCCCAGCTTCAGCACGCCACCTTTTTCCGCATCTTTTTTGATGATCTGAACACGCTGACCCGCCTGAATCAGTTTCCAGTCTTCTTTCTTCGCTTGCGGGAAGTACTCTTTCAGCGAGGCGAAACGGTCATCATCATTCAGCATCACCTGACCAACCAGATATTTCACCAGGTCAAAGTTATCGATGCCTACATGGGTCATCGGCATAAAGTTGCGGGTGGTCGTGGTGCCCAGCAGATCAAACAGCGAGCCGTTTTTCAGGAACTTGGTCGAGAAGGTGGCGAACGGTCCAAACAGCACCACACGCTTGCCGTCAAGGAAACGGGCATCGAGGTGCGGAACGGACATCGGCGGTGCGCCAACGGAAGCCTGGCCATACACTTTTTCCAGATGACGGCTGGTGATCGCCGGGTTTTCGGTCACGAGGAACGAGCCACCCACCGGGAATCCGGCATAGTTGTCGCCTTCCGGGATACCGGTTTTTTGCAGCAATTTCAGTGCGCCGCCGCCAGCGCCGATAAACACGTAACGGGCATCGATGGTGCGATCCGCGCCGCTTTTCACATCTTTAATAGTGACGTGCCAGCTGTTGTCGCTGTTACGTTTGAAATCGGTGACTTCAGAGGAGGTTTCCAGCGTGAAGTTGTCATTCTTTTTCAGGCTGCCAATCAGCTGACGGGTGATTTCACCGTAGTTCACATCGGTGCCGACCGGCGTCCAGGTGGCAGCAACTTTCTGCTGCGGATCGCGACCTTCCATAATCAGCGGCGCCCACTGCTGAATTTGCGCGTGATCGGTGGAGAATTTCATCCCCTGGAACAGCACGGTTTTCTGCAACGCTTCATAACGTTTCGTCAGATACTCAACGTTTTTATCGCCCCAGACAAAACTCATGTGCGGCGTAGAATTAATAAAGTTATGCGGATTATTTAATACGCCGCGTTTAACCTGAGCGGTCCAGAATTGACGGGAAATCATAAAGGCTTCATTGATTTCCAGCGCTTTGCTGACATCAATGCTGCCGTCCGGACGTTCTGGCGTATAGTTCAGTTCCATATTGGCGGAGTGACCGGTACCGGCATTATTCCAGCCGTTGGACGATTCCAGCGCGACGCCGTCCAGTTTTTCTACCATTACCTGTTTCCAGCTGGGTTGTAATTCTTCCAGCCAGGTCCCCAGAGAAGCACTCATAATGCCCCCGCCAATCAGCAGCACATCAGTCTTTTCCGGCGCATCGGCGGCATGGACGGCTGAGCTGACAAGTAAGGCGGTGAGCGAAAGCGAGGTGATTAATTTAGTTGGATTTTTCATTAAGTTGACAACGTTTTCTTAGGCGATGATTAAAGAGTTCGCAACAAATTTAAAACATTGTTATTGAAATATTAAAATTTTTTTAGTTTAAAAACTATTGAACTGAAATAACGGATTTATTTGGTTACAAATGTAACCAGGATATTTCCCTGCGGGGAAAGCGGTTATTTGGCAATCAACAAACCAGAAGATAACCGCTATTTTAACGTGGGCATCCGGTGCGGCGGTGAATTAATTTTGGTTAAAGAAATGGCGCAACGGATGTATTTGTTGACCGTGATTATCCCTATTTTCTGCGCCACACCAGGCCGTTATCGCCTGCTGAATGGCGGGCCATTCAACATCGATTATCGATAACCAGTCGGTGTCGCGATTGCGCTGTTTACGCGTCATCGCCTGACGGAAACGTCCTTCAAAGGTGAAGCCGATGCGTTCCGCCGCCCGCCGCGAGGCATGGTTTAACGAATCGCAACGCCAGGCCACACGCCGGTAGCCGAGCGCGAAGGCCTGGGCCAGCAGCAGATACAGCGCTTCCGTACCCAGCACGTTGCGTTGCATCAGGGGAGACCAGGTCACATGGCCAATCTCCAGCGCGCCATTCTGCGGATCGATATTGGCGAGACATACCACACCCACGGCCTGCTGGCTGGCATGGCTGATCACCGCATAGGACACCAGCGTGGCGTCGGCAATTTTATCGCCGACCCAGCGTTGCAGCTCGGCCAGCGAGCGCGGTTGCTCCGCACCGAGCCAGGTCCAGTCACGATCGTCGCTGGCCTGGGAAAACGCGGCGTACAACGATGCGCAATGCCCGGATTGCAGCGGGGCCAGGGTGCAAAACTGTCCTGCCAGCGGGATGGCCGGAGGACGCACAACCGGCTGCCAGTCGGGCAGCGGCGTTCCTACCGGTTGACCATATTGATTAAAATGCGCCACGTTACATTCCTTAATTCAGTTCCGTTGTCGGTTGGCTGATTATGCCACCAGATAGTCGCTCACCGCCGCCGCCATCAGCTGGCCCAGCCATTGCTGGGTGGCATCAGTGCTTTCCTGCTGCACCAGCGCAATCCCGATACTGCCGACTGCGGGCAGCTGCGCGTTGAGGGTGCGTAGCCCGGCAGGCAGGCCAATCTGGCTGCGCAGGGTGACGCCCAGCCCAGCCTGCACCGCCGCCCATACGCCGCTCAGGCTGTGGCTGGTAAACACCACGCGCCAGGCGATACCCGCCTGTTCCAGCGCAGCAATGGCGCGGGATCGCATCAGGCAGGGGGCTTCAAACATCACCAGCGGCAGCGGTTGCAACGCAGAGATATCCAGTTCAGGCGCGGCAATCCAGGCCAGCGGGCACTGGCCGAGCAGTTGACTGCTGGCAGGCAGGTTATCTCCCTGCCACAGCAGCGCCATATCGAGGTTGTGCTCGCTTAGCGCCTGTAATAGCGGCTGGTTACGGTCAACGCGCGCGCTGATGCGTACGCCAGGATGATGGCGGCTGAAGGGGCCGAGAATACCGGGCATCAGCGACTCACCAAAATCTTCCTGCATCCCGATGCGCACGTCGCCCTGCAACAATTCCCCGCGCACCGCGCGGCAGGCTTCATCGTTCAGGCTGAGCAGGCGGCGCGCATAGCTCATCAGGATTTCACCCCCCGGCGTCGGCACCAGATGGCGGCCATGTTTCACCACCAGCGGTGTGCCGCATTGCTGCTCCAGCTTTTTCAACTGGGCGCTGACCGCCGAGGTGGAGCGGCACAGCTGTCGGGCGGCCAGCGCGAAGCTGCCGCATTCGATACCCAGCACAAAGCTGCGTAACGCATCGCTATCGAGCGAGATCGGGATCTTCTCCATCATCATCCTTAAAAACGGGACCATTGGTCCTGAATAATATGATTTTTCGGATTGTAGCAGTGCGCGATACTCGCGGCATAGACCATCACGGAGAATAAAGATGACGAAATCCCTGGATCGTGACGCGCTGCAACGCGTCGCGCCGAAACTGGCAGAGCTGACGCAGCAGGTATTGTTTGGTGATATCTGGCAGCGCCCGATATTAAGCCCGCGCGAGCGCAGCCTGATTACCCTGGCGACGCTGGCGGCCCTTGGCCGGGTGCAGCAGCTTCCCTGGCATCTGCAATTTGCCGCTGAAAATGGCCTGAGCCATGACGAGCTGGCCGAAGCCTTTACCCATCTGGCGTTTTACGCGGGCTGGCCCGCAGCGGTAACGGCGTTAACCTGTCTGGATGAGGAGGCGCGCTGATGCCCTTTACCCGAATTACGCTGCGTGAAGGCTGGTGTGACGCAGAACTGCAAATCCTGTCGGACACCCTGCATGAGGTGCTGGTGGCGGAATTCAGCGTGCCGCCCGGCGACCGCTTTCAGATAATTGACTGCCTGCCTGCCGCGCGATTCATCTATGATCGTCATTACCTGAGTGGCGGACGCAGCGATCGTTACGTGCTGTTCAACCTGGTGGTGGGAAAATCGCGCAGCACCGGCCAGAAGCAGAGGTTTTATCATGTGCTGAGCCAGCGCCTGCACCAGCGGCTGGGCCTCGATCCCAATGACGTGATGGTGGTGATTCAGCCAACCAGCGCCGGGGAGTGGAGCTTCAGCGGGGGAGAGATGTTCGATTTATCGATGATAAAATAACGCCAGCAGAGCGGAAGCCGCGCCTGCGATCTCACCATACTGGCAAACAGGGAGGATAAAGGATGGCAAATCTGCGTGAAACGGGCTTAAAAGATGTGATTAGCGGCGAAAACGTCACCATTTATCAGCCGTCAAATCTCTACGGCTGCACCTTACAGGACGATGTATTTATCGGGCCGTTTGTCGAAATTCAGGGACATACGGTGATCGGTCGTGGCAGCAAGGTGCAGTCGCACAGCTTTATCTGCGAGTACGTCACCATTGGCGAGAACTGCTTTATCGGCCACGGCGTGATGTTCGCCAATGATATGTTTCGAGATGGCAAACCGGATGCGGATCGCGCCAGCTGGGGACGGATTGTTATCGGCGACGCGGTCTCGATAGGCAGCGGCGCCACCATTCTGGCAGTCACCATCTGCGACGGCACCGTGATTGGCGCCGGCAGCGTGGTGACGAAAGATATTACACAGAAAGGGATTTACGCCGGCAATCCGGCGCGTTTGCTACGTTTGCTGTAACGCGCTACTCCATCACCCAATGCCCGGCGCTGACCGCACGGTAGCGCCGCGTTGCCGGGACAAAACCCACCGGCCTGACCGGGCTTTTCAGCTCGCTGACCTCAATCTGTCGCTTCAGCTGACGGCGCGCCGGATCGGGCACCGGCACCGACGACAGCAGCTTACGGGTATAGTCGTGTTGCGGGTTTTCGAAAATCGCCGCGCGCGGGCCAATTTCCACGATCTCGCCTAACAACATCACCGCCACCCGATGGCTGATGCGTTCCACCACCGCCATATCATGCGAAATAAACAGATACGACAGCCCGAGGCTGTGCTGCAAATCGAGCAGCAGGTTGATGATCTGGGCTTTCACCGTCACATCGAGCGCTGAGACCGATTCATCGGCAATGATCATTTTCGGGTCCAGCATCAGCGCGCGGGCGATGCAGATTCGTTGCCGCTGGCCGCCGGAAAACTCGTGTGGATACCTTTTCATCATCGCTGGCGACAAGCCGACTCGCGCCATTAATTCCCCCGCTTTCTGCACCGCCGTGGCCTTGCTGCCCAGCTGGTGCTGTAAAAACGGCTCGGTCAGGGCTTCCTGCACCGACATGCGCGGATTGAGGCTGGCGAACGGGTCCTGGAAAATCATCTGCATCGCACAGCGAAGCTTACGCAGCTCGCTGGCAGAAAGATTGAGGACATCATAGCCATCAAACTCTATCTGGCCGGAGGTGGCAGCCGTCAGGCGGGTGAGGGAACGGCCGGTGGTGGATTTGCCACAGCCGGATTCACCCACCAGCGACAGCGTTTCGCCCGGCATCAGCTCGAAGGAGATATTCTCCACCGCATGTACCGCGCCGGTTTTACGGCTGAACAATCCCTCATGGATGCTGAAGCGCGTGCTGAGGTTTTTTACCGACAGCAGCGGGCGCGCAGCGGGATCGGGCGTTTTCGCTGCCGGGACGGCGCTGTCGCGGGTCAGGGCAAACTTACGTGGCCCTTCAATGCCCCGCATCGCGCCGAGCTGCGGCACGGTGGCAATCAGGGTGCGGGTATAATCCGCCGCCGGTGCGGAGAAGATCGCTGCGGTGGTGCCGGTTTCCACCACATCACCCTGATACATCACCAGCGTGCGGTCAGACACTTCCGCCACCACGCCCATATCGTGGGTGATAAAAAGCACCGCCGTGCCTTCTTCTTCCTGTAGGGTTTTGATCAGATCGAGAATTTGCCCCTGAATGGTGACGTCGAGCGCGGTGGTGGGTTCATCGGCGATCAGCAACCGCGGGCGTAACGCCAGCGCCATAGCGATCATCACGCGCTGACGCATCCCGCCGGAGAAGTGATGCGGATAGTCATCAAAACGCCGGGCCGCATTCGGGATGCGCACCTTCTCCAGCAGGCGAATGGTCTCCTCTCGGGCGGCGCGCCTGGAGATTTTGCGGTGGTTGATCAGCACTTCGGCGATCTGATGACCAATGGTAAACGACGGATTCAGGCTGGTCATTGGCTCCTGAAAGATCATCGCTACCGCATTGCCGCGAATATCCCGCATCGCCGCTTCACTCAGCGTCAGCAAATCCACGCCGTTAAGCAGAATCCTGCCGGTAACGCGGGCGTGGCGCGGATTCAGCAGCCGCATAATCGACATGGAGGTGACGCTTTTACCGGAACCCGACTCGCCGACAATCGCCAGGGTTTCACCGGCGTGAATGTCGAGCGAGACGTTCTTCACCACTTCACGCCACTGATGGTCGCTGCGAAACGCGACCGACAGATTTTCGATGCGCAGTACCGGTTGCGAGGCGTTCATCGCTGGGGTTCTGCCATAAAACGCGCCGACAGGGTGCTGACCGGCAGGAAGTCAAAATCGGTATCGAACGGGTAGGTGGGGTGCGTTTTGCGTTTGCGCTCCAGGCGCTCCACATATTGATCGACCACGCCTTCCGACAGCGCCATCAGGTTCGGATTCGCCAGCGGCGCCAGCTCCGGCGACAGATAACCGGATTTCACCACCACGATTTTTGCCGTTGCCGGGTCCAGCCCCAGCAGCGCGAAGTCGGCGAGGTTGTGATACGGACGACGGCGATCCGCCACCACCAGGGTAATGCCACCGGTTTGCAGCAGCGCCTGCTTCGCAATCGAACGCGGATCATCCACCAGATGGGTGACGACAAACGTCGCGCTGGCCTTGCCACCGGCCGGATCGAGCGTGGCGCCCACGGTAAGGGCTAAGCTCGCGCCGACACCCGCGGCAAACGCCGCATCGGTGGCAGGTTTATCGGTAATGCCTGCGACGATCACGCCCTGCGCGTCCTGACGGATCAGTTCCGCCAGCATATCGCCGCGATCGCCAACGCCGCCGCCGGTGGGGTTATCGCCGGAATCCGCCAGAATCACCGGGTGGGTCTGGCTGGCTATCGCCATGCTCACGCACGCCTCGGTGCTGCCGGTGACACAACCAAAGCTGAATGCCTCCCGCGCCTGCCAGTAAGCCAGCGCCAGTTTTGCCGCCTGTTCCGCCAGCACATCCGCGTCGGTGCCGGTCATGATCGCCGCTGCGGTAGCGCGTGGTTCGTCGGCCCACACGTAACCCACCATCAGTGAGGCATCCCAGATATGATCGAGGGCATCAATGGCGGGGAGTCGCGCATACAGGCTTTTCGCCGGTTCATCTTCGGTACTGGTGCGTTCGCCGGGTAACACCACCGGAATCGGCGCCCAGACCACACCCGGTTTCACGCCGCTGTGCAGGCTTTTAACCAGCATCGACACCGAACGGCGCATGGTTTCTTCCACATCAATATGCGGCGCGGTGCGGTAGGTGGAGAACATATCAATGGCATCAATGATGCGTTGCGTAACGTTGCCGTGCAGATCATAGCTGACGCTAATCGGGCAATCCTGGCCCACCAGCTCGCGGGTGGCGGCAATCCAGTCGCCTTCGGCATCTTCCATCCCTTCAACGTAGACCGCACCGTGCATCGCCAGATACACCCCGTCCACCGGCAACAGCGCCGCCAGCCGGGTCAGGAAATCCTGTTTGAAATCATCGTAAGTGACGCGGGCCACCGGCCCACCGGCGATGGCGCGGGCATGAAACGTGGGCAGAAAGGTGGCGTCATAATCGGCGAGAAAGGCAAAATAAGGACTCGCCGTTAATTCATCCCCGCGCAGAATGCGGAAGTCATCGGCATAATTCAGCACCGGGTTATAGGTACTGCACTCAGTATGAATACCACCAAAAGCAATGCGCATAGCAGCCTCCGCTACTCGGGTAAATGAATTAAGAAACGATATGCCGCCACACTGGCTGCGGCTCTGGCCCAGCTTTCTTCGGTAATTTCGATGGTCGAAATCGGTGTTTTGCCCATGATGGAAGGCAGCACGTTGGCATCAATCGCCTGCATCACCACGGTTTTCAGCAGGCCATCAAACGCTGCCGGATGATGGGCAATCACAATCAATTCCGGGTCGTTCATCTGGATGATATTGGCGATGGCCAGACCGAGCGCATTGCCCGCCTGGTGCAAAATGGCAATCGCCGCGCTATGGCCCTTCACCGCCAGCGTTTCCAGCGCCGCCAGCCCCTCGGCGTTGATGGCTTTTTCTCGCATGTTCTCGCGGATGGCGGTGAGCGAGGCGAGGGTGTCGAGGCAGCCGCGTTTGCCGCAGCGACACGGCCGTCCGCCAGGTTCAATGGTGCAGTGGGCGATCTCACCGGCACCGCCATGCGCACCCCGGTGCAGCTGTCCCTGGAAAAAATGCGCCGAACCGATGCCGTCGCCATGGGAAATCACCGTGAAATTGCGCACCTTCTTTGCCAGTCCGAAGATTTTCTCGCTCACCGCCAGCGCTTTGGCGTCGTTTTCCAGCGACACCTCGAGTCCGGTTTTCTCTTTCAGCATTGCCGCCAGCGGCACATCTTTCCAGCCGAGCAGGGCCGACTGCACGCATACCGCCTGATGTTCATCAACAAAGCCGGACAGGGTGACGCCGAGGCCAATCAGCTGGTCCGGCGAGATAGCGTTATCGGCCACCAGCGGGGGAATGGCCGCCGCAATCGCCGCAGTGAGCTGTGACGGATCGAGGCTCAGCGGCAATACACGGGTCGCCAGCGTGCGGCCATGCATATCAATCAGTACCAGGGTTATCTCCTCGCCGAGCAGGGAGGCACCGAGGAAATAGGCGCTGTCGGCCCGCATTTTTAATAACACCGACGGACGGCCCTGCCCGGTGGCTTCGGGAATACTCTCTTCCAGCAAACCGGCGTTCAGCATTTCTTTAATCAGGGTACTAATCGCCGCTTTGCTCAGTTTCATGTTCTGCGCAATAGCGGTGCGGCTCATGCCATGTGAAGCGATAAGCAGGCGAATGATTTGTTGCTGATGGGCATTGAGCATTCAGAACACCAGGATCGGGGCAATATCGCCTGACAATAATAAGAGGTGAGAACAAACACAACGTTATTTAGTTAAATTTCTGAACCTGGATCGAGATATAAGTAAAATATATGAACTTACGTATTGGCTTTCATTCATGAACTGTGCCTTATATGTCCGGGTTAATTCACCGATCGTATCTGAGGGCCTTCATGGAAAGCACACTTAAGCGTTTTAGGGTAATGACTCTCGCGGGCTGCATGATGTCGTTATTTGCCAGCGCCTCCGCCTTTGCCAGCCAGCTGGTGATTATGCAAAACGAGCCGCCACGCAGTATGGATCCGGGTAACCAGACCGCCACCTTTACCGGCACGGTGCTCGATCCGATGTACGAAGGTCTGACGCGCCTCGGTGATGACGGCAAAATTATTCCGGCGCTGGCCCTCTCCTGGACCACCGATGCCAGCGGCCTGAACTGGACCTTCAAACTGCGTCCGAACGTGAAATTCCACGATGGCACGCCGTTTAATGCCGACGCGGTGGTGGAAAACTTTCAGCGCCATCTCGATACCAAACGCGGCCTCGCCGCCAGCGGCAAAATTCGCACCTTTATTCAGGACGTGAAGAAAAAAGATGATCTCACGGTGGAATTTCAGCTGAAGAAAATTAACCCGGCGTTTTTAACCGTTCTGGCGTCCGGTCCGGGATTAATGGTCAGCCCGCAGGCGGATAAAGCAGGCAGCATCAATAATAAAGCCGATGGCACCGGGCCTTATAAGCTGGCGCAATATAAATCCGGCGAATTTGTACTGGAACAGAAGAACCCGGATTATTGGGGTAAATCATCCGGCCCGGACGAAATTAAATGGACGTGGAGCAGCGAGCCGTCGGTTATGAATATGGCGCTGCAATCGGGGCAGGTGGATATTATTAACCCGGTGCCGCCGCAATTTGCCGGCATGTTAAAAAACAATCCCAACGTCAACCTTAAACAGTCGCCCGGTGCGGCGGTGTTCTGGGTGGATCTGAATACGCAAGCCAAAGCGCTGAGCGATGTCCGGGTGCGTCAGGCGCTGAACTTCGCCACCGATCAGCAGGCGCTGAGCAAAGCGATTATGTTTGGCTACGCGCAGCCCGCCAACTCGGCGCTGGCGCCGGTCGATCCCAACTACGACAAAAGTCTGCACGACTACCCGTATGACATCCAGAAAGCCAAAGATCTGCTGAAAGCGGCGGGTTATGCCAACGGCTTTGCCATGTCGATTGCGGTACAGGCGCCCGATGCGCGCACTGCGCAGGTGTTGCAGGGCATGTGGGGCAAAATTGGCGTCAAACTGAACGTGCGCCAGATGGAAAGCGGCGTCTGGACCAAAGCGGCCTTTGCCGATGGCAAAGAGAAAGCGTCGCAGGGGACGGATGCGGTGCTGGCTTCGTGGTCGTCCGGGTTGTACGGTTCCGATCTGCAACTGCGCCCGCTGTACCACACCAGCAGCTTTGCCCCAGGCGGGGCTAACCTCGGCTTCTTCAGTGATAAGCAGACCGATGATCTGATCGATACCGCTGCATCCACTATGGACGACAGCAAACGCAAAGCGCTCTACGTTGCAGCGCAGCAGCGCATCAGCGCGCTGGCCCCGCAGGTGCTGCTGTTTTATCAGGACGATCTCTATGCCGCGCGTAAAAATATCAGCGGTGTGACCATGCAGCCAGGCGGTCAGCTGGTGGTGCGGGATGCGGTAAAACCTTAATCCAGGCGGTTTGTGATGAAAGCGTATGTCGCGAAAAAGGTGCTGTCACTGCCGTTAATTATTTTCGGCGTGTCGATTATCGTCTTTATCGCCATCCGCGCGCTGCCGGGCGATCCGGCGCGCCTGATGGCGGGGCCGGAAGCGCCGCAGGAAGCGGTGGATAATATGCGTATCCGCCTCGGCCTTGACCAGCCGCTGCCGCTGCAATATGTGACGTTTGCAGCGGAAGCGCTGCATGGCAACCTTGGGTTGTCGTTGCAGTCGCAGCGTCCGGTGATGACCGAAATCAGCGAACGGCTGCCCTATACCTTATCGCTGGCGGCGCTGGCCTATCTGCTGGCGATTGCCATTGGGGTGCCCGCAGGCATGACCGGGGCGATCTATCGTCAACGCATCCCGGATCAGGTGGTGATGGTGCTGACCATCGCCGGGGCGTCAATTGCCAACTTCTGGCTGGCGCTGCTGGCGATGAACTACTTTGCGGTGCAGCTCGGCTGGCTGCCGCTGCTCGGGGCAGATTCCTGGCGCAACTATATTATGCCCACCGTCACGCTGGCGATTTTGCCGATGGCGATGATTGCCCGTATGACACGCTCCAGTATGCTCGACGTCCTGAGCCAGGACTATATCCGCACCGCCAAAGCCAAAGGGTTATCCTCGCGCAGCATCCACTGGAAACACGCGTTGCGTAACGCGCTCATCCCCATCGTTACCATTGTGGCGCTGAATTTCGGCAGCCTGATTGGCGGCGCCGTGGTGACGGAATCGGTGTTCAACTGGCCCGGCATTGGCCGGTTACTGGTGGACTCGGTGCGCTACCGCGACTATCCGGTGATTCAGGGCGTTACCCTGGTGGCGGTGACCGGCGTGGTGCTGATGAATCTGGTGGGCGAAATCCTTATTGGTTTACTGAATCCAAAAATAAGGTTCGACTGATGAACAGCATAGAAACCTCCGTGCTGCCGCGCCGTTCGCGCGGCAGGCAGCTGCTGCACTTTCTGCTGGCCTATCCATCCATCGCCATTGGCGGCGGGCTGGTTCTGTTGGTGGTACTGGCGGCGATCCTCGCCCCGTTCATCACCCAGTGGGATCCGGTGGAGCAGGATCTGCTGAGTACCTTGCAGGCTCCGTCGGCCGCCCACTGGTTCGGCACGGACGATTACGGACGTGACATCTTCTCGCGGGTGATTTACGGCGCGCGGATCTCATTGTTTGAAGTCTGCCTTAGCGTGGCGATCTCGATGGTGATCGGCATTCCGCTCGGCATTATCTCCGGTCTGGCGGGGCGGAAAATCGATGCGCTGATCATGTGGGTGATGGACATTATTTTCGCCTTTCCGGGCATCGTGCTGGCGATTCTGATTGTTAGCGTGCTGGGCGAGGGGCTGACCAATATGCTGATTGCGATCTCGCTGTTTTCCATCCCGGTGTATGCGCGCCTCAGCCGCAACCTGACGCTGGGGCTGAAAAATATGGAGTACATCGAAGCGGCGCATATGCTGGGGGTGCGTTATCCGCGCATCATTACCCACTATATTTTGCGTAATTCGATCGGACCGCTGATTGTGCAATCCACCCTGACCGCCGGGGCGGTGGTGCTGTCCGCCGCCAGTCTGTCGTTCCTTGGGCTGGGGGTACAACCGCCGATGCCGGAGTGGGGCACCATGATGAGCGACGGTCGCAACTTTCTCGGACTGAATATTTACGTGTCGCTTTTCCCTGGTCTGGCGATTCTGATTACCGTGCTCGGCTGCAACGTGCTGGGTGACGGTTTGCGCGATGTAATGGATAAGCGTCTATGAATAACAAGCAACATGCGGTGATTTGTTTCGATTTAGGCGGTTCTTTTATCAAACTGGCGGCGGCCCGGCAGGACGGCGAACTGACGCTGCTGGGGCAGGAAAAAATCCCCGCCGCCTCCTGGCCGGCCTTCACGCAGGTCATCCGCGCGATGATTGACCAGCATCAGCAGCATTTCAGCGATGCCAGCCCGGTGGCGATCTCCACCGCCGGGATCGTGGCGCCGGATAGCGGCGAAATGTTTGCCAGCAATATTCCGGCGTTTCATCAGCGCAATCTTGCGCAGGAACTGGGCGCCATTCTGCAACGTCAGGTGATTGTGCATAACGATGCCGACTGCTTCACCCTGGCGGAAGCGCTGGCCGGGGCGGGCAAAGGTCACAAGGTGGTGTTCGGCGCGATCCTCGGCTCTGGTGTCGGCGGTGGGCTGGTGGCGGATGGCCGTATTATTACCGGGCAAAATGGCTTAACCGGCGAGTGGGGCCACGGCCCGATTACCCTGACCGAGGTTGAGATCGATGGCAAGTGGCAGCGACTGCCGCGCCCGCTCTGTCCGTGCGGACAGCGGGGGTGCCTGGACAGCTACGGCGGCGCGCGCGGGATGGAGAATCTGCATCGCACGCTGCATGGCGAGTCGGCCACCAGCCTCGACATTATCGCGCGCTGGCAAGCTCAGGAGGCGCTGGCCGGGAAAACTATCGCGGCGTGGTTGCAGTTGGTGGCGCAGCCGCTGGCTTATTGCATCAATATCACTGGCGCATCGGTGGTGGTGGTGGGCGGTGGGCTGGCATCGGTTACGCCGCTGATTGCTGAGCTGGATCGCGCGGTGCAAAGTTATGTCTTACGCCGCCGTTCGCAGCCGCTGGTGGTGCCGGGCAGGTTTGCGCATCATGGCGGGATGATGGGGGCGGCGTTGCTGGCGCGTCAGCGTCTGGTTACCGTAGCCGGTTAGCGATGTAGTTGGGAGGATGAGGTGATTAACGATGACGCCACCGGTCACAGCGCGATAAAAAATGATGTGCCTGCCGATAGGAAAACTGCGGGTATCGGCACGCACTTCTTCGCGAACAATACCTAACTGAGGCGACATCTCCAGTGTCGTCATCGTCAACTGTAGCTGTAACGTATTCTACTAAAGTCATGAAGCCAGCTTCTGCTGCAAAAATGCCATAAACACCCGATTGACCTCGCTGCGCTGGCGATGCTGCGGATAAAGCGCATTCAGGCTCAGCGAGGAGGGATGCCAGTCGTCAAGTACGGTGAGCAGATCGCCGCTGGCGATGGCCGGGGCGACGATAAATTCCGGCAGCAGGATCAGCCCCAGCCCGGCAACCGCGGCATCGCGCAGCATCTCACCGTTGTTACTGACCATCGGTCCCTGCACGTTGATCACTTCACGCTTCTCACCCTGAAACAGCTCCCAGCCGGTCTGGCTTTCACGTCCGTAACGCAGGCAGGCGTGGTTGAGCAAATCATCCGGCTTACGTGGCGCATCCGCTCCCTGTAGATAACGCGGGCTGGCGCAGATCACGCGACGAAACTCTCCCAGTTTTTTGGCAATCAGGGTTGAGTCGGGCAGGGTACCGATACGGATCGCCATATCAAAGCCTTCGCCAATCATATCCACATAGCGATCCGCCAGTTCCACCTGGAACTGCAATGCCGGATGGATGCTGAGGAATTCGGCAATAAACGGCGAAAGGTGGCTGATGCCAAACGACATCGGCACGCTAAGACGAAAGCTGCCCTGCAACACCTGACGACGCCCCGATACCGCCAGCTCCACTTCCTGCACGTCATCCAGGATGCGCTGCGCGTGCCGGGCAAACACCTGCCCGTTATCGGTCACCGACAGTTTGCGCGTGTTGCGGTTAAGCAGGGTTGCGCCGAGTGACTCTTCCAGCGCGGCAATACGACGGCTGACATATTGCTTGGAAAGCAGCAGCTGCTCGGCGGCAGCGGTGAAGTTGCCTGCTTTAATCACGGCAACATAAATGCGGAGATCGTCTATCTGCATATTGTCCACTTCCTGGTGACAGTCATTGTCAATGCAACACATTGTTGGGCATTTCAGTTTACGTATACTGAATCACATCAGGAAGCGAAATCGTCTTCCACCCACAAATTCGAGGAGCAGACCATGATTGAACAACGCCTGTCAGCACAACGCGGTTTAGGTGACCACGGCTGGTTGCATTCACGCCACACCTTTTCTTTCGCCAACTACTGGGACCCGAAACAAACCGGTTTCTCTGATTTGCTGGTGATTAACGATGACCAGGTCGCACCGGGTCGTGGTTTTGGTGCGCATCCGCACAGCAACATGGAGATCATCTCCTACGTTCTGGAAGGCGCGCTGGAGCATAAAGATTCCATGGGTACCGGTTCGGTGATTGTCCCTGGCGATGTGCAGCTGATGAGTGCCGGTAGCGGCGTCACGCACAGCGAGTTTAACCACTCGAAAGCGGACAACGTCCACTTCCTGCAAATCTGGATCGTGCCTGCCGAACGCGGTACGCAGCCGGGATATCAGCAGGTATCGGTAGCGGAAAGCGACAAACGCGGTCAGCTGCGTCTGATTGTTTCGCCGCAGGGTGATGAGGGTTCGCTGAGCGTGCGTCAGGACATCCGTATCTATGCCGGACTGTTTGACGGTGCAGAGCAGCAGACCTTCGCGCTGGATGCCGACCGTTATGCCTACATCCATGTGGCTCGCGGCAGCATTGAAGTGAATGGCGTGGTGTTTAACGAAGGTGACGGTGCGCGCGTACGTAACGAAACCGCGCTGCAATTCGCCAACGGCAAAGACGCGGAAGTGCTGGTGTTTGACCTGCGCCCGCTGGAAGTGAACCATCCGCAGCGTTAAAACATAAAAGGGAGGCCTGAGCGCCTCCCTTATTCTTTTCGCCGTTATATTCCCGGCAAAGCGTTACAACAGCGACGCAGGCGCTACCGGTTTGCCGGTCTTCAGCGACGTCAGCGCCGCATCCGCCAGCAGCAACGCCTGCAATCCATCATTCCCGCCGGGATACTCGCCTTCCCCTTTCGCCAGCGCTTCCACAAATGTCGCCAGTTCATTGCGATAGGCTTCGGCGTAGCGTTGCAGGAAGAAATGCTGCGGCTTCTGCGCCACGACGCCGGACGCCACCGATTTCACCAGCTGACTCTCCAGCTGATTGGTCACCGCCAGCATCCCTTCGCTGCCGTGGACCTCAATGCGCTGATCGTAGCCGTAACTGGCTCGGCGGCTATTGGTGATCACCGCCATTTTGCCGCTGGCGCAGGTCAGGGTGACCACTGCGGTATCGACATCGCCCAGCGCTTTGATCTGGGGATCGACCAGCGCCGAGGCTGAGGCGTACACCGTCACCGGTTCTTCATCCAGCAGCCAGCGCGCCATATCGAAATCGTGAATGGTCATATCACGGAACAGCCCGCCGGAGACTTTGACATACTCAGCCGGGGGCGCACCCGGATCGCGCGAGCTGATGGTGACCAGTTCGGTGCTGCCAATCTCCCCGGCCCGCAGGCAGGCCTGCAAATGCGCCATGCTCGGATCAAAGCGGCGGTTAAACCCAATCATCAGCGGCACCCCGGCGGCGCGCACCGTGGCGAGGCAACGCTGCACGCGTTCCAGGCTGAGATCGACCGGCTTTTCACAGAAGATGGCTTTCTTCGCCTGTGCGGCGGCTTCAATCAAATCGGCATGGGTATTGGTGGCGCTGCAAATCGCCACCAGGTCGATGCTACTATCCGCGAGGATGGTGTCGAGATCGGCGACGGCGGCACCGTATTTCTCTGCCAGCGCGCTGGCGGCGGAGGCATTCACATCCATCACATACGTCAGACGGCACTGCGGATGTGCGGCGATATTGCCTGCGTGGATCTGACCAATACGACCGGCACCTAATAAAGCGACATTCAGCATGGGGGAGTTCCTCTGAGGGTAATAAGGCAGTGGCGCTATTAATCGATTCTGGCGGGCTTTAAGTCAAAACAAAGCCCCTGCGACAGTGCAAATTAATGAGGTTGATCACAGGGTTTTTCGCGCTGCAAGCGATCAGAACTGCGCTGCTGGGGTCGCACCGTTTTTCCTATTTCGCCTGATTATGATGCCCTGCGCTTGACGAAGCCTGGCTGCTGCAATACAAATAGACGCGTCGGGGGAGTCTCGCCCAAGAGACTGAGAGGCTAATAGCGCACTGCGCGGCTTAGCGACCCTTTGAACCTGACCCAGTTGATACTGGCGTAGGAAGACTGACAGTCGGCTTTTTTGGCTGTCTGGCGCAGGGACGTTTTTCCGTCGCGCGCGTCATTTCCCTTCTCCTGTATCCGGGTCTCAGTGCGAAAAACTGAGAGGCCGATGTGAATTTCCCCATTTCTATTCCGGAACACCCGCTATGAGCCGCTGGACGGTACTCGGCGGCGGTGTCGCGGGTCTGTGCGTGGCCACGTTACTGGCGGAACGCGGTGAACAAGCTGAGCTGATTGTTGATGAGTCGCGCCCGCCCGCTTCGTGGTTTGCGGGCGGGATGCTTGCGCCCTGGTGCGAGGCGGAAAGTGCGCCCCCGGCGGTGATCGAGCTTGGACAGCACTCCGCCGCCTGGTGGCAGCAGCGCGTGAGCAGCGTCGAACATCAGGGCACGCTGGTGGTGGCGCCCCCGCGCGACGGCCAGGAGCTGAACCGCTTTGCGCGTATGACCGAACAACATCAATGGATCGATCCCGCTGAACTGGAACCGGCGCTGGCCGGACGCTTTGCCCGCGGCCTGTACTTTGCACGCGAAGCCCATCTCGATCCGCGCCTGGCGCTGGGCGAAATGCGCGAGAAATTGCAGCAGCGCGGCGTCGCGATCCACAGCGGGAAAGCCAGCGGTCGGGTGATTGATTGTCGCGGCATCCACGCCGCGCCTGCGTTGCCGCGTCTGCGTGCGGTGCGCGGTGAAATGCTGATCCTGCAAAGCAATGACGTGCAGTTCTCCCGGCCGATTCGTCTGCTGCACCCGCGTTTTCCCTGCTATCTGGTGCCGCGTCGCGGCGGCCATTTTATGCTCGGCGCCACCATGGTGGAGAGCCATGACGCCAGCCCGATCAGCGCGCGCGCCATGATGGAGCTGCTGAGCGCCGCTTATGCCATCCATCCGGCGCTGGCTGAAGCGCGCATCATCGAAAGCGCCAGCGGTTTACGCCCGGCTTATCCGGCCAATCTGCCGGAAATCCACTATCAGGACGGCACCTTTTATCTGAATGGCATGTATCGCCACGGTTTCCTGTTGGCTCCGCTGATGGCGGAACAGCTGATGCAGCGCCTGTCCGAGGAACATCTTCATGAATATTCAGCTTAACGGCCGTCTGGTCTCGACTGAGGCCCGCACCCTGAGCGAACTGCTGCGCGAGCAGCAGATTGACGCCGCCTGCGTGGCGACGGCATTGAACGGCATGTTCGTGCCAAAAGCGCAGTACGACAGCCAGCCGCTCGAAGAGGGTTGCCAGCTGGAAGTGTTATCACCGATGCAGGGAGGCTAAACGATGTTTTACGGCTTTGAACCCCAATCACGTTTCTTACTTGGCACGGCGGGCTATCCGTCGCCGGCGATTTTGCAGCAGGCGATTGCTGCCTCGGGCAGTGAGATCATCACCGTCAGCCTGCGGCGCGAAGGGGCCGCCGGTGCGGCGTTTCGTGAGCTGCTGAGCCAGCTGGATCTGCGCGTGCTGCCAAATACCGCAGGCTGCCACACGGTGCAGGAAGCGGTCACCACCGCCTACATGGCGCGCGAACTGTTTAACACGCCGTGGATCAAGCTGGAGGTGATCGGCCATGCCGATACGCTGCAACCCGATCCCTTCGCGCTGGTGGAAGCGGCGCGCATCCTGTGTGCCGATGGCTTCCAGGTATTTCCCTACACCACGGAAGATCTGATCGTCGGTGAAAAATTGCTGGAAGCGGGCTGCGAAGTGCTGATGCCGTGGGGCGCGCCTATTGGTTCCGGCCAGGGGCTGCGCAATATCGATGGTCTGCGGGCGATGCGTGCCTGGTTTAGCGACATCCCACTGATTATTGATGCCGGGATTGGCGCACCCTCGCAGGCAGCGCAGGCGATGGAGCTGGGTTTCGACGCCATCCTGCTGAATACCGCAGTGGCGAAAGCGGGCGATCCGGTGCGCATGGCCGGGGCGTTCCGCCAGGCGATCGACGCCGGAAAAGCCGCGCGCGACGGTGGCTTAATGGAAAAACGCGATATGGCGGTGGCATCAACGCCAATCTTTGGCCTGGCGAATTTTTCCTGAGGAGAACAACCATGGATCGCTATCAACGTCAGACGATGTTGCCGGAGATAGGGGAGCTGGGCCAGCAGCGCCTGGCGCAGGCGCGGGTGCTGGTCGTCGGTGCGGGCGGGCTTGGCTCCACGCTGCTGCCGCTGCTGGTGGGGGCGGGCGTCGGCTTTCTCCGCCTTTACGACGACGATGAAGTGGCGCTGCATAATCTGCATCGCCAGACGCTGTTTGACATGCAGGATGTGGCGCAGTCGAAAGTCGCCAGCGCGCAGCGCGCGTTGCAGCGGCGTAACCCGCAGGTCGCCATTGAAGCGCGGCACCAGCCGCTTACCGCCAGCAATGTGCAGCAGGCACTGCACGGCATCGATTTGGTGATCGATGCGGCGGATAACTTTGCTGTGACTTATCAATTGTCGGACGCCTGCCACCCGGCGGGGATACCGCTGATTAGCGCCTCGGTGCTGGGGCGTCAGGGATATGTTGGCGGGTTCTGCGGTCCGGCGCCAAGCTATCGCGCGGTGTTTCCGCGTTTGCCCGGCTCGGCAGCCAACTGCAACACCGCCGGGGTGATGGGACCGGCGGTGGCGGTGCTTGGGGCGATGCAGGCGCAGATGGCGCTGAGCGTATTGATCGGCCTCGACCCTTCGCCGCTCGGCTGCCTGGTGAACTGCGACTTCGTCCACTGGCATTTCCGCCAGTTCCGCTTTGATGGCGCGGGCGAGCCGGATCAGCCTTATGTCCCCTTTATCGATACCCAGTTGCTCACCGCAGAAGATTGCATCGTGGAGTTGCGCAGCCGCGAAGAAGCGCCGGTCAGCGTGGCGGCCTGGGCGCAGCGCATTCTGCCGCAGCAGCTTGATGACTGGCAGCCGCCTTATGATCGCCGCATCGTGCTGGTGTGCGCCAGCGGTATTCGGGCGGCGCAGGCGGCGACGGCGCTGGCGCAGCGCGGCTGCTCGCAGCTGGCGATTCTGGCAGCGAACCGGCCATGAGCAACGATATTACGCTGCATGACGTCAGCTTCGGCTGGGGCGCACAGCCGCTGTGCCAGCAGCTGAACCTGCGGCTGCGTGGCGGCAAAACCACGGTGATGCTCGGTCGCAGCGGCATTGGTAAAAGCACGCTGCTGCGGCTGGTGGCCGGTCTGCTCCAGCCGCAGCAGGGGCGGATCAGCGGCATTGCCGACAGCGTGGCGTGGATGGGGCAGCAGGATCTGCTGTACCCGTGGCTGTCGGTGCTGGACAACGTGATGCTGGCGGCGCGTCTCAATGGCGACAAGCCGGATCGCGAACGGGCGCGGCATCTGCTGGAGCAGGTGAAACTGGCTGAGGTGGCGACTGCCCGGCCGCACACGCTTTCTGGCGGGATGCGCCAGCGCGTGGCGCTGGCCCGTACCCTTTACGCACAACGTGATGTGGTGCTGATGGATGAACCCTTCGCCACCCTCGACGTGATGACCAAAATCAGCCTGCAAACGCTGACCGCGACGCTGCTGCACGGCAAAACCGTGCTGCTGGTAACCCACGATCCGCTGGAAGCCTGCCGCATGGCCGATGATATTTTGCTGCTGAGCGGCCAGCCGTTGAGCATCGAAAACTGGCCGGTGCCGCAAGGCCACGCGCCCCGCACCCTCGACGACCCGGCGCTACTTCAGGCGCAGGGCCATCTCTTTACCCGACTGAATGACGATGAAAACGAATCTGTTTAGCGCCCTCTATCTGCTGGCGGTGCTGCTGTGCGGCTGGCTGCTGGCACGTCACAGCGGCGTGCCCAACTTCCTGCTACCCGCGCCGCAGGCGGTGCTGGAGGCGTTGTGGCTGCATCGTCAGCTGCTGTGGCATCACCTGCTGTATACCCTGGCGGAAATCGTGCTGGCGCTGCTGCTGGGGGTGGGCGCGGGCGTCATGCTGGCGGTGCTGATGGCTGCCAGCCCGACCATCCGGCGTCTGCTGTTTCCGCTGGTCACCGCCAGCCAGGCTATCCCGGTGTTTGCGCTCGCGCCGCTGCTGGTGCTGTGGCTCGGTTTCGGCATTGCCTCGAAAGTGGTGGTGGCGGCGCTGATCCTGTTCTTTCCGCTGTGCCTGTCGCTGTTTGACGGCCTGTGCCGCACGCCGCCGGGCTGGCTGGAGCTGGCGCAAACCCTCAACCGTTCGCGTTTCCGCCAGTTCTGGCTGGTGCGCTGGCCCGCCGCGCTGCCGCAGTTTTTCTCCGGTTTGCAGATGGCGGTGGTGCTGGCACCGATTGGCGTGGTGATTGGCGAATGGGTGGGGGCGAGTGAAGGGCTGGGCTATCTGATGATGCAGGCCAATGCCCGGCTGGAAACCGCCACCAGCTTTGCCGCGCTGCTGCTGTTACTGATTCTGGCGTTGCTGCTCTCCGGTGGCGTCGCCCTGATACGCAAGAAAACCCTCTGGCACTTAACATAAGGATGCACTTTGAACACCCTACGTACGGCGATCGCCGCGTTGCTGCTGCTGGCAACCACCAGCGTGGCACAGGCCAATGAAAAGGTTCGTTTGCTGCTCGACTGGTTTGTTAACCCCAACCACGCGGCGATCTTTGCGGCGCAATACAGCGGCGCGTTTAACAAAGAGGGGCTGGATGTTGAGATGATCGCGCCTGCCGATTCCGCCTCGGTGCCGCTGTTGCTGGCCGCCGGTAAGGCCGATCTGGCTATCAGCTATCAGCCGCAGCTGTACACGCTGGTGGAAAAAGAGGTGCCAGTGATCCGCGTCGGCACGTTGATCAACCAGCCGCTTAATACCCTGACCACGGTATCGGACGATATTCACTCCCTGAAAGATTTTGCCGGTAAGTCCATCGGCTACGCCATTCCGGGCGCGGAAGATGTGGCAATTCGCAACATGCTGAAATCACAGGGCGTGGATGCGGATAGCGTCAAGCTGATCAACCTGAATATGGATGCCGTATCGGCGCTGCTGACGCACAAAATTGATGGCGCGATGACGGTTTTTCGTAATTACGAGTTGATCGACCTGAAGGACAAGGGCGCGAAACCGGTGGTATTTAAACCGGAAGATTATGGCGTACCCGCTTATGACGAGCTGATCATTCTGGCGAACCAGAAAACCGCCGCGCAGGATAAACGCATCCCGGCGTTTCTGCGCGGGCTGGATGCCGGTATCGCCTGGCTGCGCGCTCATCCGCAGCAGGCCTGGCAGGCATTTATCAAACAATATCCGGAGCTGGATACGCCGCTGAACAAACAGGCGTGGCAGGCGACGTTGCCTTATTTCGCCAGCCATACGGCGACGCTGGATACTCAGCGTTATCAGGCGTTTGGCGAATATATGCAGGCCAATGGCCTGATTAAGAGCGTGGCGCCGATGTCGCGTTATTCGTTGCAGTAACGGCGGGGACGTACCCTGCGCGTGCTGGTTGGCACTGCCGATCGGCACGCGCGCCATCGTTGGTAGCGTTATCACATAAATCCTTTCCTTTCGAACGCCCCTATGCAGTCTCCGTTTTTATAAACCACCGCAATTAAAACAACAGTTTGATTTTTAACTGTTTTATAAAATTAAAAATAAAACCCGCACGGAATGATAATGTAAGGTAACTGTGGAAGCGTTTACACTTAGGTTGTAATTTCTTTACAATTGTCACGCTTTCATTTCCTCAAGGTTAATCAAATGTCACGGGTATCCCGAACGCTTAATTTGTTAACACTCATTTTTTCAGTCGCTTGCGCTGCATGGCTGTTGATTGGTGGTGTCTGGTTACTGTCGCTGGGCGGCAGTGCTTATTATCTGGTGAGTGGCCTCGCGATGGCCGCCTTTAGTGGGCTGTTGCTGAAGAGAAAGCGCAGTGCGCTTTACCTGTTTGCTGCCATTCTGTTGTTCACCGCCCTCTGGGCCTGGCATGAGGCCGGAAGCGACTACTGGACGCTGGTGCCGCGTCTGGATATCTGGGTGCTGCTGGGTATCTGGTTAATCCTGCCATTCAGCTACCGTCAGTTTGATGTCACCAATAAAAAACCACTGGGCGCGATGCTGGTTGCCCTGCTGGTCAACATTGCCTTGCTGGCGGGTTCGGCGCTGCACGATCCGCAGGAGATCAACGGTGAACTGCCGCTGACCGCTAAGGCACCGGCGACGTCCCCGGTTCCGGCGGAAGACTGGCGCGCCTATGGCCGCACCCAGCAAGGGGTACGCTACTCGCCGCTGCAACAGATCAATGAACACAACGTCAAAGATTTGCAGGTGGCCTGGCAGTTTGAAACCGGCGACCACAAAACCGCGAACGATCCGGGCGAAATCACCAATGAAGTGACGCCGCTGAAAGTAGGCAACCTGCTTTACCTCTGCACACCACACCAGATTCTGATTGCCCTGGACGCGGCCAGTGGTAAAGAGCAATGGCGTTTCGATCCCAAACTGAAATCGGACCCGACCTTCCAGCACATTACCTGCCGTGGCGTCTCGTATCATGAAATGCCGGTGGCAGCAGCAGGCAGCGCCAGCCAGCCTGCGATCTGCGCCCGTCGTATCTTCCTGCCGGTGGATGATGGCCGTCTGTTCGCGCTGGATGCGCAGACCGGCGAGCGTTGCCAGAGCTTCGCCAGCAACGGTGAACTGAATCTGCAACATCAGCAGCCGAATGCCTATCCGGGCGGTTATGAGCCGACTTCTCCGCCGATTGTCACCGATAATGTGGTGATCGTGGCCGGTTCGGTGACCGATAACCTCTCGACCCGTGAACCTTCCGGCGTGATCCGGGGTTTTGATATCAACAGCGGCAAACTGGTGTGGGCATTTGATCCCGGCGCGAAAGATCCCAACGCGCTGCCGGCCGATGGTCAAACCTTTACCAACAACTCGCCTAACTCGTGGGCGCCAGCCGCTTATGATGCCCAGCGCGACATCATCTATCTGCCTATGGGCGTTTCCACGCCGGATATCTGGGGCGGCAACCGCACCCCGGAACAGGAACGTTTTGCCAGCGGTCTGCTGGCGTTACATGCTTCAACCGGCAAACTGGCCTGGTTCTATCAGACGGTGCATCACGATTTGTGGGATATGGATCTGCCATCGCAACCGACGCTGGCTGACATCACCGACAAAGACGGTCACACCGTTCCGGCGATCTATATTCCGGCTAAAACCGGCAACATCTTTGTGCTGAACCGGGAAACCGGTAAGCCGGTGGTTCCGGCCCCGGAAACCCCGGTACCGCAGGGTCCGGCGAAAGGCGACCACCTCAATCCGACCCAGCCGTTCTCTGAACTGACCTTCCGTCCAAAACAGAAACTGCAAGGCAAGGACATGTGGGGCGCCACCATGTTCGACCAGCTGGTGTGCCGCGTGATGTTCCATCGCCTGCGTTATGAAGGGCCGTTCACGCCGCCGTCAGAGCAGGGCACGCTGGTGTTCCCCGGTGACTTCGGCATGTTTGAATGGGGCGGCATCGCGGTGGATACGGACCGTCAGATTGCGATTGCAAACCCGATGGCGATGCCGTTTATCTCTAAACTGGTGCCGCGCGGACCGGGCAACCCGATTGAACCAGGCGCAGACGGCGCTGACGGTTCCGGTTCTGAATCTGGCGTGCAGCATATGTACGGTGTGCCTTACGGTGTGGAGCTGAATCCCTTCCTGTCTCCGTTTGGTCTGCCGTGTCTGCAACCGTCGTGGGGCTTTGTTTCGGCGATCAACCTGCAAAATCATCAGATTGTCTGGAAAAAACGTATTGGTACGGTGCGTGATAGCGCCCCTGTGCCGCTGCCGTTCAAAATGGGTGTGCCGATGTTAGGCGGCCCGGTGACTACCGCTGGCAACGTGTTCTTTGTGGCGGGGACGCTGGATAACTACCTGCGCGCCTACAGCGTGCGTGACGGCCAACTGCTGTGGCAGGCGCGTCTGCCCGCCGGAGGCCAGGCGACGCCGATGACCTATGCGGTTGATGGCAAGCAATACGTGGTGATTATGGCGGGCGGCCACGGTTCGTTCGGCACCAAACTCGGCGATTACGTTATTGCCTATAAACTGCCGTAACCAGCCGTGATGTTCTGATCATGCCTCCGTTGGGTTAACCCACGGGGGCTTTTTTTTCGCTTGCGCTGCAATGATTTTATGATAATGATATTTATTCTCAATAATAAATTGTTGGATAATTCAATGCGTTTGCTGGCCTTTCCCCTCCTTGCCCTGTTGCTGTGCGTGAGCCTTCTCTGCCTCAGCGATGATGATGGCGCGCGGGCGCAGGAGATTGCTGCGCCGGGCGCCGTCTCTGCCAGCTGGCCGCGCACGCTGCAAACGCCGAAAGGGCCGTTTACCCTGCGACAGCCGCCAAAACGGATTGTGTCCGCCAGCGTCACCCTGAGCGGGACGCTGCTGGCGATCAATGCGCCGCTGGTCGGCTCCGGCGCCACCAGTCGGGGCAGCGCGGTGGCCGACGATCAGGGATTCTTTACCCAGTGGGGAGCGGTGGCAAAGGCGCGGCACGTTAAGCCGCTGTATATCGGACAGCCGGATGCGGAGGCGATTGCCGCCGCAGCGCCGGATTTGATCGTGATGGCCGCCACCGGTGGTGATGCGGCGCTGCGGTTGTACGATCAGTTAACGGCCATCGCGCCGGTGCTGGTGATTGATTACGGTGATAAAAGCTGGCAGGCGCTGGCGTTGCAGCTTGGCAGCATCACTGGTCATGACGAAGAGGCACGCCAGCTGATTGCGCAGTTTAATACCCGCGTGGCGGCGCTGCGTGCTGATATCAGCCTGCCGCCGCAGCCCACTTCGGCGCTGGTCTATTACGAAGACGGCCGCGGGATGAACCTGTGGACGCCCGCGTCAGCGCAGGGCGCGCTGCTGAGTGAACTCGGTTTCACGCTGGCCGCGCCGCCCGCCGGTTTTCACGGCAGCACCAGCATGGGCAAACGGCATGACATCATTCAGCTGAATGGCGAAAGCATGGCGGACGGCGTGACCGGCCACAGCCTGCTGCTGTTTGCGGCGGATGATCGCACGGTGGCGCAGCTGACAAAAAATCCGTTCCTTGCCCACCTGCCTGCGGTGCAGCAGCACAACGTTTTTGCCGTCGGCAACGATACCTTCCGCCTCGATTATTACAGCGCCAGCAATATGCTGGACAGCCTCGAACGGCAGTTCGGCCACCGCCGCTAGGGCAGGAAGTCCGCCAGCAGCCAGCGGCAGCCGTCAATCAGGCCGCCGCGCCAGCACAGCGCATCATGTCCGCCGTTATAGACGCGAAAATGCAGGCGATGTCCGGCCTGTTGCAGGGCGGGCGCCAGCTGTTGATTGACGTACGCGATATCCGGCTCGCGTGCGCCCACCTCCTGAAAAATGGTAAGCCGGGCCGTGGGCAGCCTGCCCTGATGCAGTTGCTGCCACAGCAGGCCGGGCGTGTGCCGATCGCTGTTGGCGCTGTCGTGGATATAGTGCAGATTGGGCCACCAGAAGGAACCGGACTGCGTCAGTACACGGCCAAAGCGCTCGGGCCAGTGCAGAGCGGCGTACAGCGCCGACAGGCCGCCGTAGCTCTGACCGGCCACCAGCGTGCGATCGGCCTGATCGCTGAAGGCCGCGTGCTGACGGGCCAGCGGGATCAGCTCCTGTTGCACCGCCTGCCAGAAGTGCGGATTGCAGGGCAGCTCGGCTTCGCGATGCTGTCCGTCAATCGCATCGATAAATAGCCAGCAGCAGGCGGGCAGTCGTCCGGCGGCGGTTTCTGTGGCCAGCGCGCTGAAAATCGGCTGCCCCTGCACCCAGTTCCTTCCGTCGAGCAAAATGGCCAGCGGCCGCTGCGTCGGGCTGGGGGTCGTACCGCTGGTGTAAAGCCAGACGTCACGCGTGACGTCGAGTAACCGGCTGTGCCAGCGCAGATGGCGCAGTGACGGCGGTGCGTTAGCGCTGCGCCCGGCATCGAATGCCCGCCAGGCGGATTGATCCGGCGCATCGGGCATCTGTGCATTGCTGAGCGCGATGCGGCGGCTGCCCTGCAAGGGCTGACAGGGATTCAGCGTATCGTGCTGCGCCAGCGGCATCAGGGAGATCCACCAGGCGCGCTGTTGCTGACGGCAGAGGTCGGCATCGCTGCTGAAAGCCGGGGGCAGATGCCGGGCGCTGAGCGGAATCAGGCTATAGCTGCCGCGCCAGTCGGCTTCAATCCGCGTTGACCAGTGCCAGACCGCGCTGTCACCGATGCGTTGCAGGCTTTGTGGCGCGGTGCTGTGATGGTCGGTGACGCCGTTTATATCGATATACACCTGTTTAGTCGCAGAGGCTGCGGCATTCCCCGCCGGGTCACACCAGAAGTAATGCATCCGCACCCAGCCGGGTTCCGCCGCTTCCACCAGCGGTGTACCCACTTTCCGCAGCCGTTGCCACCAGCTTTCAGCGCCAAAGTCGGGCATGGCCAGCCATGTCGCAACGCTGCCTGCGGGTTGACAATATCTCTCCTGATTCGCTGCCTCTCGCTGAAACATTCCGCAATATTTCTCCACAATGTCGGCATAGTCTTTACACAATCAAACATAATGCAAATGCTATTGATAATGATTTACATTTGCAATATTATTTTTTCGCCACGTAATCCCCCGTTTTTTCAGGTAATTATTTTGTGATGCTGCACCGGGGAGGGAATCAGGGCCGTCAGATACTGATGATAATAATGTTTCAATCCGTTTCAGTTCGGGCCGTCTGTCCGGCGCCAGCGAACGGATTTTTCAACTACAAGGCAGTTTGAAATAAAGAGATGGCAACCATGTCCGTTTATGCAAGAAGAACGTCAATACCTGCTGTGGCTGTTCCGTTCCGCTTTTCCCGTCTCCACTTATCGCTGGCCTCATTCCTGCTGGCGGCGCCTGCGACCTTCAGCGTGATGGCCGAAGAGACGATCACCGTCAGCGCCGATGCGCGCGAAAGCGTGACCGCGCCGCTGCCGGGTTATGTGGCGAAAGAGAGCGCTTCCGGCACCAAAACTGATACGCCGCTGCGCAAAACGCCGCAGTCGATTTCGGTGATCACCCGTGAGCAGATGGACGATCAGGCCGCAGCCTCGGTGGCGGATGCCCTGAGCTACACCAGCGGGGTGCTGACCAACTATCGTGGCAACTCCAACCGCAACGATGAAATCATCGCGCGCGGCTTTCGCTACGCACCGAAGTTCCTTGATGGCCTGAGCTACGGTCTGTCCGGGCAGGCGGGGGCGGCAGGGCAGATCGATCCCTGGCTGCTGGAGCGGGTGGAGATGGTGCATGGCCCGGCATCGGTGCTTTACGGCCAGGTGAATCCGGGCGGGCTGATCAATATGACCAGCAAACGTCCGACCGCTGAGAGCATCCATAAAATCCAGCTCAGCAGCGGGAACCAGCATTATGGCGAAGCGGCGTTTGATTTCGGCGGCAAGCTGAATGATGACAATACGCTGTTTTATCGTCTGAACGGGGTTGCCAGCACCCGACATGAATTTGTGCGCGACAACCAACAGCAGCGGGTGGCGATTGCCCCGGCGCTGACCTGGCTGCCAAATTCTGACACCAGCGTTACCCTGCTGACTTTGTATCAGAACGAGCCAAAAGCAGGCTATCGCAACTTCCTGCCTGCCAGCGGGACGGTGTTTAACACCAGCGCCGGTTATATCCCTTATGACTTCAACGTCAGCGATCCCGGTTTCAATGAAGCGAAGCGTGAACAGACGTCGGTCGGTTATATCTTTGAACATAACGTTAACGACGCCATCAGCTTCACCCAGAATCTGCGTTTCTCCGCTATGGACGAGTCGTACAAATATCTGGTCTACACCTGGGATGCGGATAACGACCATTCCATTAACCGTCGCCCGCAGCATGACAAAATCAAATCGCAGGAGCTGGGCGTGGATAACCAGCTGAAGGCGCAGTTTGATACCGGCAACCTCGGCCATACCCTGCTGACGGGGCTGGATTACAAATGGAGCGACGTTGACAGCAAGCTGTGGCGTGACAGCGGCGACCAGTACATTCTCGACTGGGCGAATCCAACGCGCGTGACCATCAATGAGAGCGATCTGGCGCTGGCCACCAGCACGCGGAAAAAACTCGATCAGGTGGGCGTTTATTTACAGGACCAGCTGGAGTGGGATAACTGGAACCTGCTGCTGTCGGGGCGCCATGACTGGAGCGAAGTGCGTACCCAGGATCGTCTGGCCGACACCGATGCGCAGCAGAATGACAGCAAATTTACCGGCCGTGCCGGGTTGTTATATGCCTTCGATAACGGAATTTCCCCCTACATCAGCTACAGCACCTCGTTCGAACCGAATCTGGATACCGGCGCGCCAGGCACTGATGCGTTCAAACCGACCACCGGTGAGCAGACGGAGATTGGGGTGAAGTATCAGCCGCTGGGCCTCGATGCGGTGTTCACCCTGTCGGCGTTCGATATCACGCAGAAAAACATCTCCTCCTATAACAGCGAAATTGGCTACTACGAGCAGATCGGCAAGGTCCGTTCAAAAGGGATTGAAACCGAAGCCCACGCGCAGATCACACCGGAAATTAAGCTGATTGCGGCCTACACCTACACCGATGCGGTGACGAAAGAGAGCAATACCGTGGCGCAGATTGGCAACACGCCATCCAGCATTCCGCGCCATGCGGCGTCGGCCTGGGGCAGTTACCACTTCCTCGATGGCGTGCTGAATGGCCTGACGTTCGGCAGCGGCGTGCGATACACCGGCACCGCCTGGGGGGATTCGGTGGGTGGGTTCAGGGTCGCGCATTACACCCTGTATGACCTGATGGCGAAGTATGAGCTGGGCGAAGCGGCTGCTACGCTGCGTGGCGCCACCCTGCAACTGAACGTCAACAACGTGGCGGATAAGCACTACGTTTCATCCTGTAGCAATACCTCGGCCTGCTTCTACGGCAGCGGCCGCTCGATGGTGGCATCAGTGAGTTACAGCTGGTAACGGGGGGCGGCGGGAAAACCGCCGCTCTTTTGGCATTGTGTGCGGCGAGCCGCCTCGTTGTTACAAGTTTTCGGAAAATACTGGAATTGTGTGACTGTCATCACTCGTTGCCGCGCGCTAAAATAAACACTTCTCATTCAGCAAAGGTTATCTCGTTACGATGTTACCGCGTTTCACTCTGGCCACCATGATGGCCGCGACATTACTTACCGGCTGCGCGCGTCATGCCACCAGCGACACTGCCGCTGCGCAGGCACCGATCTCTAATGACGACATTGCCTCACCGTTTGAGCAAGGTCCGACGCTGATCAATGTATCCCATGAGATCACCCGCACCGATGATGGTTCCTCGGTGTACGTGACGGTAGACGGTCAGGATGCTGGCTTGCTGCATAAGGGCGAAGATAAGCAGATTCACGTCCCGGCGGGCAAACATAAAGTTGGCGGCTACGTGCAGACGCTATTCGGCTTTGGCCGCGTGACCATCCAGTCTGTGGATGTCACCACCGATACCAAAGGCCCGAAAAACGTGGTTTATTCTGTCAACAAACAGAAACCGGCGTTTAGCGAAACGGCGGCCAACACCTCCGCGCCAAACAACTCCTGATTTCTCTGCGGAAACGGTGCGGCACAGACGCCTGCACCGTTTCACGTTGCTTAATTGCGGCTGAGCACCAGCTTCACACCCGCTACGGCGAAGCAGCAGGCCAGCAGGGCGTCGAGTCCGCGCTGAATTCTGCGATAGAACGCCGCCATTGGCGCGGTGGAAAACAGCAGCGCATAGCCGCCGAATACCAGCACGCAAATCCCGGCGCAGCCTGCGATGATCAGCGGCAGGGTTGTGGCCGCCGCCTGGGGTTGCAGCGCCACCGACATAATCGCCACCCAGGTCAGAATCGCTTTCGGATTGCCGACGTGCATCAGTATCCCCTGGCGGAACATCTTGCCGAAATGCACCGGCGTAGCGCTGCGCTGGGCAAAAGCCGGGTTATCCGGTTTACGCAGCGCCGATTTTCCGGCTTTGGTCGCCAGCCACAACAGATACAAACCCCCGCCGATTTTCAGCACCAGCAGCAGCTGGGCAAAAGTTGCCAGCACGGTGAGCACGCCGCAGGCCGCCAGCAGCGCCCACATCATCGATCCCCCGATAACGCCGCCGGCTAACGCCAGCGCCGCACCGCGCCCCTGCTTCATTGCCGTGCCCATAATCGCCATATTGCTCGGGCCAGGGCTGGCGGTTGCGACAAAATAGGTGGTGTAGATCAGAATCAGTTCGTGTGAAAGCGCCATTATTTCCTCGTTGGCTGATTTATCCCGCTTTAGGGTTATATCGCCTGTCGCCACAATTTTCCATGCCAGATCTGTTAATTAGGTGTTAATTCGCTATGCTGTGGTTCCATTGAACCGGGCTGTCAGGCAGGAGAAAGGCTGTGAATCTGAGCCAGCGCGAACATATCGCCAACGTGGTCGCCAGCGTTGAAAATGGCGTCGCTACGAGCGTGCTAAATCCGCAGGATAGTGCCGTGCGGGCCTCCTGGTTGCGCTGCGTGACCCGCTACGGTCTTGATCCCGGCCGCTTACAGGAAGCGCGTATTTTGCCCGGCCATCAGTTGCGCCAGCATCGCCAGCAACTGGATGAACTGCGTTTTGTCGCGCAGCACGGTTTACAACGGCTTTATCAGCAAATCGCTCCCGCCGGCTATATCCTGCTGCTGGCTGATGCGCAGGGTGTGGCCGTGGATTATCTCGGCGATGCGAACGCCGAAATCAGCCTGCGGCGTGCCGGATTGTTCCTCGGCGCGCAGTGGTCGGAAGCGCTGGCCGGGACCTGCGCGGTGGGGACGGCGCTGGCGACCGGCGAAGCCATCACCATCCATCAAACCGACCATTTTGACGCAACCCATATTCCGCTCACCTGTAGCGCCGTCCCGCTGTTCGACTCTCAGGGCGATTTGCAGGCGGTGCTGGATATTTCGGCGCTCACGTCTCCGCAGCCGCGCACCAGCCAGCATCTGGTGATGCAGCTGGCTCAGCAGCAGGCCCGGCAGATTGAAAACGCCTGGCTGCTGCATCGCCATCGCCATGACTGGGTACTGAAACTCAGCACCGGCTATGCCTGGGCCGACGTACAGCCGGAATTTCTGCTGGCATTTGATGATAACGGACGGCTGGTGGGCCTGAACCCGGCGGCGCGCCGCTGGCTGGTGGCCCATCAACAGCCGCTGGGCTTACCGATATCGGCGCTGTTGCGCACCTCGATGGAGCAATTGCCCGCTGGCATCCAGGGGCAGCAGCTGGAGGATATTCACGGCCAGCAGCGTTTCCACGCGCAGACCCGGCCACCGGCGCGGGTCAGCGCCACCAGTGTCACAACCGTTCCCGCAGCGATTGCGCCTGCGCTGGCGGCGTTAACCGGTGGGGATGTGCCGCTGGAACAACAGCTACGACGCGCCACCCGCCTGCTCGATTCTAAGCTGCACCTGCTGGTGCAGGGCGAAACCGGCAGCGGCAAAGAATATTTTGCGCGGGCTTTTCATCAGGCCAGCGCCCGGCGCAACGGGCCGTTTATCGCGGTGAACTGTGCCGCCATCCCGCCGAGCCTGATTGAAAGCGAGCTGTTTGGTCATCTGCCGGGCAGCTTCTCCGGCGCGGGCAGCAAAGCGCGCAGCGGGCTGATTCAGGCCGCCGACGGCGGCACCTTGTTCCTTGATGAGATAGGCGATATGCCGCTGGAGATGCAGACGCGTCTGCTGCGGGTGCTGGCGGAACAGGAGGTGCTGCCGATTGGCGCGCGCCAGCCGCAACGGGTGGATATCCGGGTGATTTCGGCCTCCCATCACCCGCTGAGCCAGCGCGTGGCGCACGGGCTGTTCCGCGAAGATTTGCTGTACCGTTTGCAGGGCGCGTGCATTACGCTGCCGCCGCTGCGCGAGCGGGCGGATATCAACTGGCTGGTCGATCATCTGCTGGCGGGGCGGGCGCAACTCAGCGACCGTGCGCGTCAGTGCCTGGCCGGTTATCGCTGGCCGGGTAATCTGCGCGAACTGAGCCACGCTTTACAATATGCGCTGGCGATGGGGGAAGAGGGGATGATTACGCCGGAGGATCTGCCCGATGCGATCCAGCTGGCGGCGCCACCGCAGAAGGGGATGGCCGGAGGAGAGGCGGAACAGTTGCTTCAGCAGCTGCGCGCGGTGCGCTGGAATCAGAGCGAGGCGGCACGCCAGCTCGGCATCAGTCGCATGACGCTCTATCGTCGGCTGCAACGGCTGGGCATCCGGCTGCCGGATCGCCACTGAACAGGGGCCAGCCGGGCTGGCCCATAAGGGATTACTGCGGGGGACGTACCAGGATTTTGACCTGTTGTTTCTCTTTCACCAGCGCTTCAAAACCCTCCTCGACGAGGTCGGCCAGCTCGATGCGTTTGGTGACCAGCTTGTCAGCCTGGAAGTAGCCCTGCGTCATCAGCTCCATCACCGCCGGGAAGATATTGCGGTAGGCGATGATGCCTTTGATGTTGCGTTCGTTCAGCACCACTTTGTTGGGATGGAATGCGGCTTCGCCTTCCCAGATCGATACGATTACGGTTTCACCTTCGAAGGTGGTGCTGTCGATACATTGCTTCAGCACCACCGGTACGCCGGTTACTTCAAAGGCTACATCAACACCGCCGTTGCTCAGTTCACGAATTTTCGCCACGGCATCGTCTTTACTCGGGTCGATCACCACTTTCGCGCCCAGCTCACGCGCTTTTTCCGCACGCTGTGCTGACAACTCGACGACAAAGATCTCAGCGGCACCGGCGGCGCGCAGCGCTTCGATCACCAGCAGGCCAATCGGACCCGCGCCAAACACCGCCGCTTTATCGCCTGCTTTCAGCTTGCTCATACGAACCGCATGAAGCGCCACGGCGGCCGGTTCCACCAGCGCGCCTTGCTCGTACGAGAGGGAATCCGGCATCGGATGCACCATATGCTCGTCTACCATGGTGTAGCTGGCAAAACCGCCGCCGCCGCCGGACAGGCCGTGGAAGCCCATATCGACACACAGATTGTATTTGCCTGCGCGGCAGGTAGGGCACTCGCCGCAGGAGAGGATCGGTTCCACCACCACGCGATCGCCGGCTTTCACTTTAGTGACGCCAGCACCCACTTCAACCACCTGACCAGAAAACTCATGACCGAGGACGATAGGGGCGATGTCATGGCTGATTTTATGCGGTTTTTCTACCGGGACGAAGATTGGACCCGCGATGTATTCATGCAGATCGCTGCCGCAGATGCCGGTCCATGCGACTTTGATTTTTACCTTTCCGGCTGAGACCTGGGGTTCTTCAATATCATCGACGCGAATATCGCGTGCTTTATACCAACGTGCCGCTTTCATCTTGTTCTCCTTGAGGCTGGCATTATTTCTGTCCATTGCCACCTGGGTGGCCGGAGCAGAAGCTCAGCGCTGCTATTGCGAGAACCGTGCCAGCCTGGCAGGAAGGGTAAAGATGATATATTTCAATCAATTGCGTTTTTAACTTCTGTCACAGTGTGACAGGTGTATCAGTTACGACTGTCACAGTGTGACAGGCAGCGGCAACGTCATGGCAGGTTAGCCGCCGCAAGTAAGCTGCGCCGTTAGCGCGCGCAGTTTCGCCCGTAACACTTGATGTAACGCGCGGATCGCCGGAGAGAACTGTTTTCGGTGCGGGCATATCAGGTGCAGCGGGGTGCTTTCACCGGGCTGCTGAGGCAGTACCACCTCCAGCCGACCGCTCTGCACATCTTCGCAGACATCAATCCAGGATTTATAGGCAATGCCCATCCCTGCCACCGCCCAGCGGCGCGCGACATCGGCGTCGTCGCACAGCAAACGGCTTTTGACGGTGATATGACGACGCATCCCCTCCTGCGGGAAGGTCCATTTGTCGTAGACCTGGCCGTTCATCACAAACAGCAGGCAGTTATGCCGGGCGAGATCCTCCAGGGTTTCCGGTCGGCCATGTTGATCGAGCCAGGCGGGCGAGGCGACCAGCACGCGGCGATTATCCTCCGCCAGCGGCAGCGCGACGTAGCTGCTGTCATCAAGTTTGCCGTAGCGGATGGCGATATCTACCGGGTCGCGAAACACATCGCTGATCTGGTCGGAAAGCGACAGGCGCACCGACAGCGCCGGATGTTCGCGGCAAAAATCGGTGATCAGCGGCAGCACGATATTGCGGCCGATATCGGACGGCAGTGCGATTTTCAGCTCGCCAGCCAGCGCGTCTTCGTGGCTTTGCAGGCTATCGGCACCCGCCTGCATCAGCGCCAGCATCTCCTGGGCATAAGGCAGATATTTTTCACCTTCGGCGGTCAGGCGCAGGCTGCGGGTGGAGCGGGCAAACAGACGCTTATCCAGCTCACGTTCCAGGCGCTGAATCGCCGCACTGACCTGGCCTGGCAGCAGGCCAGCTTCACGCGCGGCATGGGAAAAACTGCCGAGCGCGGCAGAACGCACAAATAAGGTCACATCTTCCAGTCGAATCATTTCACTCTCCCCAGCGGCAGCGGATTTTCACTCTAAAAGTGAAAGTGTTCCCCTGCAAGTGACGTTTTTCGCCGTCCTCCGTCAGCGTAGGCTAGCTGTTATTCGCTAAAACCCCTGATGAATAAGGAACCGACCGATGAAAGCCATTGTTTACAGCCAGAACGGTTTACCGATTTCTGATGAAAATGCCCTGTACGATCTCGACGTCGCCAAACCGCAACCGGGCGCGCGCGACCTGCTGGTTAAAATCAACGCCATCGCCGTCAACCCGGTGGACACCAAAGTGCGCGCCGGTGCGCCTGCCGATAAGCCACGTATTCTCGGCTGGGATGCCGTGGGTGTGGTGGAAGCGGTCGGTGACGCGGTAACGCTGTTTCAGCCCGGTGATGAAGTCTATTACGCGGGAGATATCACCCGTCCGGGCAGCTACGCCGAATACGGGCTGGTGGATGAGCGCATCGCCGGGCATAAACCCCATGCGCTGAGTGATGCCGATGCCGCCGCGCTGCCGCTGACCGCGTTAACCGCCTGGGAATTGCTGTTTGACCGTCTGGAAGTGCAGGCCGATGACGACGCGGCGCTGTTGATTATCGGCGCAGGCGGCGGCGTGGGATCGATGCTGACCCAGCTCGCCAGCAGGCTGACAAAACTGACGGTGATTGGCACGGCATCGCGCCCGGCAACCACCGACTGGGTGCGTTCGCTGGGGGCGCATCATGTGATTGATCACCAGCGCCCGCTGGGCGAGCAGTTAGCGGCGCTGGGCATTGACAATGTACGCTACGTCGCCAGCCTGACCCACACCGACAGCTACTATCCGCAGCTGATTGATGTGCTGGCCCCGCAGGGTAAGCTGGCGCTGATTGACGATCCTGAGACGCTGGATGTGGTGCCGCTGAAACGCAAAGCCATTTCGCTGCACTGGGAGCTGATGTTTACCCGTTCACTGTTCCATACCGCGGATATGCAGCGTCAGCATGACATTTTGCAGCAGGTGAGCGCGCTGATTGACGCGGGCACCCTGCAAACCACCGCGGGCGAGCATCATGGCACCATCAACGCCGCCAATCTGCGCCAGGCCCATGCCCTGATTGAGAGCGGACGCGCCCGCGGCAAAATCGTGCTGAGCGGCTTTTAACGTATTGAAACACAAATCGTTAACCAGTGAATAAGCGAGGCGGCTATCTTAACGCCATCTTAAACCGTTACTGTTCTGGAGATAAAAATGACGCTGAATGATGCCGTGGCCCGTCGCCACACTGTGAAAGCTTTTTCTTCCGGCAAAAGTCTGCCGGAGGCGGAGATCGAAACGCTGCTGAACGTGCTGCGCAATACGCCGTCATCGGTCAACTCACAGCCGTGGCATTTTGTGGTGGCTTCCACGGCTGCCGGTCGCGAGCTGATCGCGCAATCCACGCAGGGACCCTTTGTTTACAACGGCCCCAAAGTGCTGAACGCGTCTCATGTGATCGCGCTGTGTATGCGTACCGATCTGGACGAAGCACATCTGCAAAAGGTGCTGGCGCAGGAAGAGAAAGATGGCCGTTTCCTCAAGCCGGAAGCCAAAGCCGGGCAGGATAAAAGCCGCCGTGGCTATGTTGATATCCACCGTTATGAGCAGCGTGACGTGCCGCAATGGATGGAGAAACAGGTTTATCTGGCGCTGGGCGGTCTGCTGCTGGGCGCGGCAATGCTGGGCATCGATGCCACGCCGATGGAAGGTTTTGATCAACGCGCGCTCGATCAGGCGTTAGGTCTGCGCGAAAAAGGGCTGACCAGCGTGGTGCTGGTGTCGCTGGGTTATCGCAGCGATGAAGATTTCAACGCCGCGCTGCCGAAGTCCCGCTTGCCGCGCGAAGAGATTTTCACCTTTATCTGATGTCTCCACCCTCTGCGCAGCGCGGAGGGTTGGTCTCTCTGCGCTCAGGGGAAAACCAGGCTAAAGCGGTTCACCCCCTGCGCGCTGCTCACCTCGCACCGTCCCTGATGCAACTGCATAATGCTGCGCACGATCTCTAACCCCAGGCCGCTGCTGCCCTGATGACGCGCCGGATCGGCGCGCCAGAAGCGGTCGAACATGCGTTGCTGCTGAGCCGCACTCAGCGCTGGCCCGTGGTTTTCCACCACCAGACGCCGCGGCTGGTTATAAATACGGATTTCGCTGTGCGGGTCGCCATAGCGCAACGCGTTAGCAATCAGATTCGCCAGGGCGCGCTGCAACAGATATTCATCAGCCACCAGTTCGCCGTGCAGGCTGATATTGAGCGTCATCCCCTGTTCATCGGCGATATCTTCAAAATAGCCGCGCAGCCTCTCTCCCAGCGCCGCCAGCGGCAGAGTTTGCAGGTTGACGGCCTGGCTGGCATCTTCCGCTTTGGCAAGAAACAGCATGTTATCGATCATCTTCGCCAGCCGCTCCAGCTCCTCGTAGTTGGAGCCGAGCAGTTGCTGGTAGTCGGCCACGCTGCGCGTCTGGCTGAGCGCAACCTCGGTCTGACCGATCAGGATGTTGATCGGGGTGCGCAGGTCGTGCGCCATATCGGCGGTGAGCTGGCTGAGCTGTTGGTAGCCGCTCTCCAGTCGGCTCAGCATCTGATTAAATGCCGCCACCAGCGGCTGCAACTCGGTGGGTGTCTGTTGCAGGCGAATACGATGCGCCAGATGACGTACGTCGATGGCCTCGGTTTCCGCCGCGAGTCGCCGCAGCGGCCGCAAACCGCGTTGCAGCAGCAGGGCGCCGATGGCGGCCACCAGCAGCATCGCCAGCCCGATGGCGAGTACGATCTGATCGCGGTAGCGGCGCAGGGTTTGCGTGCGGTCATTCATCAGGCGTCCGCTGATGATCTCCATCTGCCCATTGCCATCGCGGGTGGGGGTGAGTGCCGCCACGGCGATAAAGGGGGTGCCATCCGCCGCCTGCTGATGATGGACGGCCGCCAGCGTCAGTGGCTGACTGGCGGCGACCGGCGTAATCGCCGGAATCGGCCGTTGACCGGGGTTGACCACAATCAACGGCGGCTGGCCGGGGAAACGCAGCACCAGCAGCGATTCGGTGTTGCCCAGCATATTGGCGAACAAACGCGGCTTTTGCTGGATCAGGCTCAGGGCATCTTCATCGTGCAGCAGGGTACGGATTTGATCGACGCGCGCCAGCAGCGCGCCGTCATCGCGTACGCCAATCTGGGCCGCCAGCGAATGATACAGCGCCACGCCGCACAGCGACAAAATCACCATGACAGTCAGACTCAGCAGCAGTGACAGGCGCGCCGTCAGCGAAAGTCGTTTCATGCTTCCGCTTCGCACCGATAACCCACGCCATGGACCGTGTGGATCAACGGCTGGTCGAAGGGTTCATCAATCTTCTGGCGCAGGCGTCGCACCGCCACATCCACCACGTTGGTGTCACTGTCGAAATTCATATCCCATACGCGCGAGGCGATAACGGTACGCGTCAGCACTTCGCCGGGGTGCAGCATAAACAGATGCAGCAGGTTGAACTCTTTATTGGTCAGATCGATGCGCTGGCCGCCGCGTTCTACGCGACGCTTCAGAATATCGAGGTGCAAATCGGCGAGGATCAGCGTATCCGGCAGCTTTTGCTGGCTGCCACGGCGCAGTTGGGTGCGTACCCGCGCCAGCAGTTCGGCGAAGGAGAAGGGCTTCACCAGATAGTCATCTGCGCCCAGCTCCAGCCCTTTGATGCGATCTTCCAGCGTGCCTTTGGCGGTAAGAAAAATCACCGGCGTGTGGATCTGTTGATTGAGCGCCGCCATCACTTCCCAGCCGTTAAGGCCGGGCATCATGACATCCAGCAGAATCAGATCGTAATGATGCTCCTGCGCATAGAACAGGCCATCCTGGCCGTTTTCCGCCACATCGACAATGTATCCCGCCTCCGTCAGCCCGTTACGCATGTAGTCGCGGGCCTTGGCTTCATCTTCAATCACCAAAATTTTCATCGGTTTCTCCGGATGGCGGGATAATCATCAGCGCAGCGCCTGCTGAGCAGCCTGTTCAATCAGCTGCGTCACCTCTGCGGGATGGGATTCATACACGGAATGGCTGGCATTCGCGACCTCAACCGTATGGCTGTGGGCGCGTCTGGCGTACATCCGTTCCAGATCGGGGTTAATGATTTTGTCAGCTTTCGCCACCATGTACCAGCTGGGTTTGTTCTTCCACGCCGGGTCCGGGATATTGGCGGTGAACACTGCGGCAGCGGTCGGCATCTGCGCATGGGCCTCAAAATCAGCCTCGGCAGCGGGTAAATCTGCCGCGAAGTCTGCGTGGAAGTTTTGCGGCGCGATGGTCAGAAAACCGTCGGCGGATTTGGCGAACGGATGCGCGCTATTGGGAAACTTTTTGCCGTTGCTGGCTTCGGTTTCACCGTTATCCAGCGCGTGAGCGGCGATATAGACCAGCCCGGCAACATGCGCATCGTTGCCCGCTTCGGTAATGATGGCCCCGCCGTAGCTGTGGCCGACCAGAATCGCCGGGCCGTTTTGCTCGTCCAGAATACGGCGCGTGGCCTGTACGTCTGCGTCAAATCCGGTCAGGGGTTCCTGCACCAGCGTTACGTGATAACCATCGTGGGTAAGGCGATCGTACACCGGACGCCAGCCCGAACCGCCAACAAACGCGCCATGTACCAGCACAATATTTTTCACCGCTTGCGCCTGAGCGGCACCGCCTGCCAGTGCCAGCAGCAGACCCGCCGCCAGCGTCATTTTATGCATTTTCATCTTTTCTCTCCTGATTGAATAATTCGCCTTCAGGATAAGAAAATGCCTCTGACATCAGGGTGAGCGAATAATGACAAAAGAATGACAGCGGCGCTGGCCGACATCACTGCCTGACCTGGCGCCGGTTTTATCAGTCAGGTTAACGGGTAATTCGCATGAATGAGTTTACGCATCTCCCGGCCACGTTCGCCGGGGAGCGGGTGGCTGGCTATTTTGTCCGTCAACACGGATGAGCAGGTGAAGGTCTTGAGATTGGACGCGACAAGACGTTCCATCCAGTCATTCGCTGTGTCCTGGCTAAGGGTGGCGGGGCTGAGAATTCTGAGATCCGCAAGCAACGCTTTTGCCAGCAGGCGCAGCGCATAGGGTGAGTCAAACTCTTTTCCGCTGTAGCGCGACGAAGATAATTCGGCCAGCAATCTTATCAATATCAGCAGCGCCACCACTTTTCTGTCGGTAGCAGAAAGTATTCTGCTTTTCAGTGCTAATTGTCGTTGGGTCAGCTCAACCAATTCTTTGCGCAATAATGCTGCGGCCTGTTTGACATCCTCTGGCGCGTCATCGTCGGGACAATAACCGCTCAGCAGCGAGAGTAAAATATTCTGATCCTGCGCTGAGGTGAGTTCTATATTCTGCGTAGGTTTACGCATCAGCAGCGCAATTAAAAGATCGGTGATCTCAACTGCTCTCGCTTTGTCGGCGACAGCAAGATTTTCATCGTGGCTGAATAGCGCGGAAATGACCGGGCTAAACATACCCGCCGAACGGGTCCAGAGTGCGTGCAGCATCGGGAAATGGCCCAGAATAGCGCTGAGTTCATCTGCCGTGGCGGCGATACCATCAACAACGTCCTCCTGCATAGGTTGAAATTTCAATATCAGGTAACGCTCCGGGGTTTTATTGGCGTTAATTAACTGGCTGAAATCCTCTGCGGGAAGATATAAAGCTTTTTCGCTGCCCGGACAGTAAAAAATATGATGTACCGTATCTTCACCCATCATCACATTCTCTTCGATAAAACGGATAAACTGTTTTGCCGGAGTGAGTTGATAAATCGCCTGACGCAATGCGGGGTGTTTGGATAACAATTGATTAATCGGGAATTGATAATCCACTAATTGATGGCTGTGCAGGGTGCTGAGCAATTCAGCCAGCTCGGATTGTATCGTGGATGGCACCAGCATGTTCTGGCAATTTGCTAATAATTTCTGCATTCTGAACGCTTTGATTTTTGCCGAACCGGCATAACACGCCTTACTCAATTCATTCAGTATCGATTGCCGCAGCGTCGGCGATTCTTCCCACGCCTGTATCAGTGGCGGATAGGTCTGGATCATCTCCACCAGCTGTTCGGCAAAATCACGGACAACAGCACCATTTTTAATGGTGGCAAAGGTATTAAACAGAATCGCTCCCGTAATGTTGTTATCGATACTGTTGAGATAAGTATCGATTCTCCGTTCCTTGTCAAACATGGCTGGGTCGAGCGTGATCGCGCCGGGTTGATAGTCGCCAAATACCGCACCGCTGAAATCACAGAAATTTATCAGCGATAGCTTATCGATTTTCACATTAATAAATTTAACCGCGCTATTCCCGGTTTTTTCAATTTCTTCACATATTATGGATTTCAGTTTGAAACGGCTGGCGCGCATATTGGTGAAGTTGACATTTCTGAATACATGCGTGCTGGCGGCACAACCTTTAAAACTGACATTTTCCATTAGGCTATCGCTAAAGTCCGCTCCCAGCGTCAGCCTTCTGTCACTGTCTGCGAAAGAGAGATTGTTAAGCTGGCAACGCGACATTCTGGCAAACGAAAAGTCAGATGATTTTATTCTTGATTTTCTTCCCTTATATAAACCGTCAATCCGGGTGCCTTCCCAGCACACCTTTCCGCCTTCAAATTTGAACCAATCCAGCCCTCGGTTATGCGCTGTGATCTGAGCATTTTTTATTTCAATCGGATGGTCTGGATAACAACAGTCAAACTTCAGATCGATAAAGCTGTCGCCATCAAAAAGCATAGGCTTATTATAATATTGAGGAAGTTGTGTCTTTGACGGGCCAAACCAAAGGTTACGAAATATCCGTGGGTGAGTTTCGCTGGCTTTAAAATTATCCATGTAATTAATAAATATATCTCCAGTAATCTCGTCCGGCTTATATTTCTTTTTTAACCCATCCGCGCCGGTCTGCGCTGCGTAATTCGAAACGGGCGATGCCTGTACATTGCCGATCGTTATATTCACCGGCGGAGGCGGAGTGGCGGGGGCTGCTGAGGGAGACGTTGCTGGTGAAATAGCGTTGATCGCGGTGTCTGACATCATGTTTTCCTGTATGGGATTTGGGCGTTGTTACCGGCAATGAATAAGATGTTCAACATTTCACACCTGGCGCGGCATTACCCAGCAATAACCCTGAAAAATAACTGAAGTCAGGATAATTTTTTGGGTATTAAGCAAAAATTAATGGGGTATGAATTTAAGCTAACTTATTAACAATGATAAGTTTTTGCTCTGATTAAATGCCGGTAATTCTCTGGTGGGAAGCCTGGCGCCATGTTATTTAATCTGCATGTCGTGCCGAAACTCACCTGCGTCCCGGAGATTACAATGAAAAAGATCCTGTCCTTTGCTGTCCTTCTTTCACTTACTGCATTTACCCATACCGCACTGGCCCAGCAAACTCTGCGTTTCGGCGTAGATCCAACTTTTCCACCGTTCGAATCCAAAGCGGCCGATGGTTCGTTGCAGGGATTTGATATCGATCTTGGCAACGCCATTTGTGCGCAGGCAAAGGTGAAATGCCAGTGGGTGGAAATGGGTTTTGACAGCAGCATCCCGGCGCTACAGGCGAAAAAATTTGATGCCATTCTGTCGGCCATGTCGATGACCGACAAACGCCGTCAGCAGGTTGCATTCAGCGATATGCTGTACAACACGCCAAGCGCGCTGCTGGCTCCGTCCGCCAGCAAACTGACCACCGACCTCAGCACCCTGCGCGGTAAGACCATCGGCGTAGCCCAGGGCACGATCCAGGAAACCTACGCGAAAACCAAATGGGCGGCGGAAGGGGTGAATGTGGTCTCCTACCCGAACCAGATGGAGGTTTATCCGGATCTGCTCGCCGGTCGTCTGGATGGCAGCCTGAGCAATGCCGTCTCGGCTGAGCAGGGGTTTCTCACCAAACCCGAAGGTAAAGGTTACGAGATTAAAGGTACGCTGACCGATAAGAAAATTTTTGGCGACGGCGTGGGCATCGCGCTGCGTAAAGGGGACGATGCGAATTTGCAGCTGATCAACAAGGCGCTGGCGGCGATGCATAAAGATGGCACCTATACTCAGCTGACGAAAAAATACTTCAAATTCAATGTTTATCCCTGATATCTGATGACCGGTCGGCAGCCATGCCGACCGGCAATGCCAGGACAGAAAAAATGATCGTCTTACCGCAATACAGCGCGCAGCGCGCGCGTTTTCTGGCCGCAGCCGAGCGTGAAGGCGCGGTGCTCACCGCTTACCCGCACCCACTCCGCGGCCCTCAGGGCGAAAACCTCTATACCGACGTGGCGCTGATCGGCCCGGCAACGGCGTCACGCCTGATGCTGGTGGTCTCCGGCACCCACGGTGTTGAAGGTTATTATGGCTCGGATTGCCAGATTGCCTGGCTGGAGTCGCTGGATGCGACCGCTTTACCCGCCGACAGCGCGGTGCTGCTGATCCACCTGCTCAACCCCTGGGGTGCGGCTCATCTGCGACGCGTCAACGAAGACAATATCGACCTGAACCGTAACTTTATCGACTTCAGCCAGCCCGCACCCGCCAACCCGGACTACGCGCAATGGCATGATATCTACCACGGCAATCGCGCCCGTGCGGACCAGCAACTGGCGAGCGCGCTCGCCAGCGTCGGCTGGCAGGCGGTCAAGCGGGTGGTGGAAGCAGGGCAATATCAGTCGGCGGAGGGGTTCTTCTTTGGCGGCCAGCAGCCGAGCTGGTCGCATCGCACCCTGCAAACCCTGATTGCTGAGCATCTGAAGCAGGCGAAAACCATCATCAGCTTTGATCTGCACACCGGGGCGGGCGCATGGGGACATCCGATGCTGCTCTCCATTGCTGAGCAGCGTGTTGCCGCCCATGACTGGGGCCAAGCGATCTACGATGAATGGCTGACGCTGCTGTTTACCGCTGCCGGACGCGACAGCGCCACCGGTGTCACCGCCACCGCCACGGGTTATCTGTCGCAGTATCTGCTGACGTCACTGCCCGCTACCCGGATTCTGCCGCTGGTGGTGGAATGTGGCACCTATGCGGGTGAAGAGATGCACCGCCGCGTGCGCGAGGATCACTGGCTGCATCTGTATGGCGATCCCGCCAGTGCGGCGGGGCAGGCAGTCAAGCGCGAGCTGGTGGAGGGATTCTGGCCCGCTGACCCTGACTGGCGTGCGCTGGTGGCATTTCGCACCCAGCAAATCTTTCTGCGAGGCTGGCGCGCCCTGAACGACACGCCCGACACTCACAGCCGACCGTAAAAGGTCATCCGCGCGGTTTCTGATAACGCGATACCTGGCGCGGTGTTGTAAGCCAGTACCGCCAGCATCCGCGTGATTTCCCCTTCCGTCGGGGTGACGCGGTGCAGCGAATTACGGCCACGGAACAGCACCAGATCGCCCGCATCAATCGCTAGCGCTTCAACCGGCTGGCGTTGATCCAGCACCGCCGCCACGCCGTCGTAGTTCATCTCTCCGCTATCGGCATCCCGCAGATCCTTCACGTACTGGAACACGGCACCGGCGCGCGGCTTCTGCACCAGCAGCGTGATGGCAAATGAGGAGTTGTCAAAGTGCCAGCCCAGCTCCTGGCCGTGCGGGGCGTAGTGCAGATTGATCGACGACAGAGGGTCGGCATAGGGATAGAGCGCGCTTTCGCCTAATACATCGCACAGAAAAGCTTTGAACTGCGCATCATTGTAGAGCTGGCGCAGCGGCGAGTCGGCGGCGATGGCGTCATCGGTGATGCAGCCTTTGGTGCTGATCACATCGCGGTTGCGCGGATGATCGGCGCTGAATGCGGCATCCGGTTTCATCAGATAAACGTTATGCTTGCTGACGGTGTGATAGGCCAGATGGCGTTGTGCTTCCCCTTCGGCGATGATCGCTTCCAGTGCGGCGGGCTGTAAAAACTGACGCAGCACCAGCGCGCCGTGCTCATTAAGTTGCTCGCGGCAGGTTTGGCGCCAGTCGGCGTCAGCCAGGGGATGCAGATCGAGACGAACGAGAGAGTCAGGCATGGCAACAGTTCTCATAATTAGCAGGTGTGATGTTACTCTAGCCGTGGCTGATGTTGCTGTGTAACGATAAATACTTAATACCCTGATAAGGAAGCCTTAATGCCCGCCCAGTCACCGCGATTGCCCAAAATCAGCGTCATTCAGTCGTTTAAAGTCGCTGCCGAACTGGGAAGCCTGGCAAAAGCGGCCGCCCAGCTGGCGTTAACCCCGGCGGCGGTCAGCCAGCAGATCCGCCAGTTAGAGGAACTGCTGGGCAGCGCGCTGTTTCTGCGGACGCAGAGTGGCGTGATGCTGACGGAAACGGGCAAAGAGTATCTGCGCTACGTCACCGAAGCCTTCGATATTTTGCATCTTGGCCAGCAGAACATCCGCCATGCCGCCGCCGCGCCTAAACTGACGATCTTTGCGCTGCCGGCGCTGGCCTCAAAATGGTTGCTGCCGCAGCTGGCAGGCTGGCGCGTGCACTGCCCGCATATTGATCTCTCGCTGCACGGCACCCATGCGCAGGTGGATTTCACCGCCATGCCGGCGGATTTTGTCATCTGCTTTGGGGAAGACCGTTATCCGCAGCTGGATAAGCAGTGGCTGTTTCACGATGAGGTGCTGCCGGTGGCAAGTCCGGCGCTGTTGCAGCGTTATCCAGAGGCTGACATCTTCAGCCACGCCCCGTTAATCCATCTCGACTGGGGGAATGAAGGCCGTTTCCTGCCAGACTGGCGCAGCTGGTTCCAGGCGAAAGGGCGGACCGAACCGGCTGCGCAGGCGGCGTTCAGCTTTAACCTCACCTCGCTGGCGATTGATGCAGCGGTGGCGGGTGCCGGGGTGTTGCTGGGTCAGCGCCGCCTGATTGCCCCGGAACTGGCGCGCGGGGCGCTGGTGGTGATTGATGAACTGAGTCTGCCGCTCAGCAAACCCTATTTCCTCGCCTGGCCGCAGCGCACGCTCAGCCAGCCAGGCAGTGAAGCGATGATTGACTGGCTACGCGAACTGGCTGCGGCTGGCGACTAAGCTCCGGGCCAGCATAGCGCGCGCGTAATCCCCGCATTATGCGCGGCTCCCTCATCTCCTCTGCTGATATCCTTCTGTGCATTTAACGTAAGTCAACACATTAATAATTTGATTTCCCAGAGTTTTGAACAAAACACCTTTCTCCAGTGAAATTCTCCGCTTGATTCTGCCAGCTCAAACTACACTGAAATCACTCTGCCAAAAAAGACCGTAATCTCAACAGGTTCCTGACCGTCGATAGCACTTTTGTCCATAGAGGTTAGTCATGGGTAAAACACATGTTCTGATTTGCGGGACGTAAAACGCCATAGCCAAAAATAACAGGCAGTCAGAGTCACACCTTTTAATCCGTTCAGGAGACCGTCATGGCCATATCAAGACGAAGTTTTTATTAGCTGGTTCTTGGCAGCGCGGTGGGGTTTGCCGTCATGAAACATGCGGGTGCCAGGCCGGCGAAAGTGCTGGGAAAAATCCCCCAGCATCACGGCGCAGGTAACAAAGGCGAAACGCAGGGTGGTTTCCCTCCGGCAGGCGCGACCTGTTCCATCGCTGATTTTGACTATCAGATCAAATATCAGCGGGCGTTTGAAGCCGTGCTGTGGAATATGCCCGCCGTGGCGATTTACAGCTTCCGGCGCGCCGCCTTCGACACCCTTGGCATGAAAGACAACGACATCATCGCCTATTCCCACACGGCAACGCCCAGGCTGGAAGCCATCACGGCCAACAGCACCACGCCGTACATCACGGCCTTTACCGATCTGCAACGCGGGCCGGTGGTGCTGGAGGTGCCCGCAGCCGGGGCAGATGGCAGCCTGTCCGGGCATCGTGGATGCCTGGCAGTTCACCATCGCCGATGTGGGACCCGCAGGCATGGACAAAGGACAGGGTGGGAAATATCTTCTCACGCCGCCAGGGTATAAAGAGGAGATTTGGCGAAAACCAACTGGCTGCAACGCGTAAACTTCGTTCTTTGCCAGGGTGATATGGGCACAGCAGATAAAAAATGGATTGCGCAGTACAAAGCGGTGGGCATTGAGCCATGCAAAACCCACTTCACTGCGGAACAGCTCGCTGCCGCGAAAAAAGGGGAAGCGCTGGGCATGGCGCACCTGAAAAAACTCCTGCCAACCATGACATCGTCTAAGGGCCTGCTGGGCACGCGTGAAGAGCTGCAAAACCAGCAACGCGATTTGTTTGCTGAAGGTACTCTCATTGGTCAGTGGGGACTGCCGCCGGAAGAATCGGTGTATCTGCAAATCATCAAAGGTTCAGACGGGCAGAACATCAACGGCTCGAATGGAAAAAAATACCGCCTGCACTTTAAAGCACCGAACGTCAGCCAGTTCTGGTCCTTTACTGTCTACGGTTCTGACAACATGTTTATGGCGCACAATGCCATTAACCGGCACAGCCGGGGCGACCGTACGCTGAAGCCCGATGCCGATGGTATGTACACCATAGACCTGAGCGCCAAAGGCGATGCGAATAACCCTAACTGGCTGCCAATCCCGGAAAAAGATGCGTATATCATCATGCGCCTCTATGGACCGGATCAGGCGGCAATCGACGGAAAATACCCGACGCCAACCCTCGACGTCGTTAAATAAACCGGCCATATCTCAGTTTGCTCTCTCTGCCAGCAGGTGGCAGGGAGAGCGCTAACGTTTCGCTTTTATCGGCATGGCTGCTGGAATTGCTCTCATTTCATCCGGCATTTGTCCGGATATAACTTTCCTGGGCGCGCCTGCGCAAATGTTATCTGCTTCATCTTCCTGCACTTTCTTTTGCGCTATGGTTAACCCTTTTGTAACAAACTGACCGCAAGGGAGCTCCACCGCAATGATGCACCTCTCCGATCTGACCCTCACCGCGCTGGTGGTGGGGATCACCATCCTGTTATGGGCCAGCGCGCGCCTGCCGGAGTACCTCACGGCACTGCTGTTCTTTGCTGCTGCGATGCTGCTGCATATCGCCCCCGCCGCCAGCGTGTTCAGTGGTTTTGCCTCCTCCGCCTTCTGGCTGGTGTTGAGCGGCTTTATTATCGGTGCGGCGATCCGCAAAGTGGGGCTGGCGCAGCGCTGGGCGAACTGGCTGGTGGTGCCGCTCAGTCGCAGCTGGCCGCGTATGGTTGCCGGGGTGGTGGCGGTGAGCTATCTGCTGGCGCTGGTTATGCCTTCCAATATGGGACGCATTGCGTTGCTGATGCCGGTGGCGGCGGCACTGGGCGAGCAGGCCGGTATCCGGGCGGGCAGCCGTGGAGCCATCGGGCTGGCGCTGGCGGTGGGATTTGGCACCTTCCAGCTTTCCGCCAGCATCCTTCCCGCGAACGTACCCAATCTGGTGTTGAGCGGCGCGGCGGAAAGCGCCTGGCACATTCATCTGCAATGGTTGCCGTGGTGGCTGCTGCATCTGCCCGTGCTCGGCATCGGCAAAGGCCTGCTGCTGATCGCCTGCATCACCGTGTTGTTCCGCGCTCAGCCGCAGGCGGTGCGCAGCCGCGCTGTGCTGCCCGCCTTCAGCTCCAGTGAATGGCGCCTGATGATCCTGCTGGCGCTGACGTTGCTGCTGTGGATGACCGACAGCCTGCACGGCATCTCCGCCGCATGGATTGGGCTGGCGGCCGCCTGCATTTGTCTGTTGCCGCGCATCGGTTTCCTCTCCGGGGACGATTTCGCCAGCGGCGTCAATTTCCGGACCTGCCTGTATATCGCCGGGATTCTTGGCGTGGCGACGGTGGTGGTGGAATCCGGCCTGGGCCGCATGATTGCCAACGCCTTGCTGGCGTTGTTACCGCTGGATGCCGCTACGCCGTTTGCCAATTTCGTCACCCTGAATGGACTGGTTTCCCTGCTGAATTTCGTGCTGACCGCCAATGGCGTGCCAGCAATGGTGACGCCGATGGCGCAGGAACTGGCCACGGCCGCCGGTTTTCCATTGCTGACGGTAATCATGTTGCAGGTGTTCGCCTACGCGACGCCGCTGCTGCCGTATCAGGCTTCGCCGGTGGTGGTGGCGATGGGGCTGGGGAATGTACCGGCGAAAGCCGGGCTGACGCTGTGCGTGGCGGTGTTTGTACTCAGCGTGCTGATCCTGCTGCCGCTGGATTATTTATGGTTCCGGCTGCTGGGGTATTAAGACGGTCGCTGTTATAGTCATTTTTCGACCGTGTTAAGCAAGAGTGAATCCCTATGTCCACCATTCTCGTCAGGGCCATATCGTGAGCGATTGGGTCGATTTTCACCGGGATGACGAAACCGGCATCGAAAGCGTTAACGCGCATTTCTGCGGCCATGCCTATGATCCGCACGATCATAACGAGCTGCTGGTGGGGGTGACGCAGCAGGGCGTGCAACGCTTTAACTGTCACCGTTCCCTGCATACCAGCACGCCGGGACGGGCGATCCTGATTGAGCCGGGTGCGGTGCATGACGGTCACGCGCCGGATGCGGCGGGGTTCACCTATGTGATGCTCTATCTGCCGCAGGTATGGGTGGCGGAGATGATGCAGCGGCGCGGTCTGGGCGATATTGCCAACATCGAAGCGGCGTTTCGCGCCACCCTGACCGACGATGCGCTGCTTACCAGCGCCATTCAGCAGGCCTGGTATGCCGTGCATCATGCGGAAGGGCGGCTGGCGCGCGATCAAAGCCTTGATCATCTGCTTACCATGCTCTCTCGCCACCTCGATCCCCGTCCGGGAACGCAACTGAATGAGGCGCTGGCGCCGATGCAGCTGCTGCGTGATTACCTGCACGATTTTATGGCGCAGGACATCGGGCTGGAGGAGCTGGCGCGCCTGTCGGGCATCGATCGCTTTCGCCTGACGCGGCAATTCAAACAAGCCTTTGGTCAGTCGCCTCACGCCTATCTGGTGCGGCTGCGGCTGCGCAGTGCGCGAACCTTGCTGGCGCAGGGGATCGAACCGGCGCAGGTGGCTTCTCAGGTGGGCTTCTCCGATCAAAGTCATCTTGGCCGCTGGTTTCAGCGCGCCTACCGTATGACGCCAGCCTCTTATCAACGTCAGTGCACAAACGTTCTATACCGGCAGCATCGTTCCTGACGATGATAGGGTTTTTGACCCGAACGGAGAGTTGTTGCAGATGTTTGATACCAAAATTGCCCTGATCGTACGTGATGATTTGGCAACCTGGCAGCGGTTGAATGTGGTGGCGTTTCTCGCCACCGGGATTGCCTCGGCGGCGCCGGAAATGATGGGTGAACCCTATATCGATGCGCGCGGGCGTCATTACGGCAATATGGCCGGGCAGCCGATGCTGATTTTTGCGGGCGATCTGCCGGGCCTGCAACGCGCCCATCGTCAGGGGCTGGAACGCGAACTGACCATCATTCCTTATGTCCACGCCATGTTCTCCACCGGCCATGATGCCGCCAACCGCGAGGTGTTTCTGGCGGAAGATGCGGACGATCTCAACCTGGTGGGGATCGCCTTGCGCGGGCCGAAGAAGGCGGTGGACAAGGCGATTAAGGGACTGGCCCTGCACGGCTAAGGGCAACGCACCGCGCGTCTGGCGCGCACGGTGCTGGCATACGCCCAGGCACCGATCCCCAGCAGCGCGGTGGCGCTACCCGAATAGAGCAGCAATGACGGGCCGCCGTGTTCCAGCCACAGGCCGCCCGCCATTGCGCCGGACCCGATGCCGACGTTAAACGCCATCACGTACAGCGCCGAAGCGAACTCTGGCCGATCGCCGCCAACCTCAATCACCCAGCTTTGCAGCCCGATAATCAGGATGGCTATCGAAGCGCCCCAGATGGCCATCACCAGCCACGAGAAACCGGTTGCCGGCAACGCCCAGAGGATCAGCAACTGGCTGCACAAAATCCCCAATCCGCCCAGTAACGCCAGATGCGCCGGGCGCAGCGGCACGCCACCGGCGATCAGGGTGCCACAGGCTCCGGCGATGCCGAATACCAGCAGATTCAGCGCAATCGCGCTGACCGGCGTGTGCAGCACACCGCTCAGCAGCGTGGTGATATAGGTGTAACTGGTGAAATGCGCCGTCACCAGCAGCAGCGTAATCACCACCGCCAGCCACAGCGCCGGATTCTGCCCGGAATGTTGCTCCGTTTGTTGCGGTGACTGTTGCAGCGAGGGCAACCAGAAATAACCGGCGATCAGGATCAGCAAGCCAAACAGACCAAACAGCGCGAAGCCCTGCTGCCAGCCCCAGAACTGCCCGATGGCGCTTGACAGCGGCACCCCGGCGACAATCGACAGCGAAATCCCGGCAAACACAATCGCGGTGACGCGGCTCGGGCGCATGGCTGGGGTGATTTTGATGGCATAGCTGGCAATGCTCGACCAGAACACGCCGTGTCCGAGTGCCGCAATGGCGCGCAGCACCATCAGCTGCCACCAGGCGTGCGTAAACCAGGCCAGCCCGTTGCACAGCGTGATGACGCCCAGCAGAAACAAAAACAGGGTGCGGCGATCGATACGCTGCGTCAGTAGCGTCACCGGCACCACGGTGAGGGTGATAATCCAGGCATAACCGGTGACCAGCAGGCCAACACTGGCTTCGCTGACCTGCAAATCCCGGGCAATAAATGACAACAATCCAATCGGCAGGTACTCGGTGGTTTGCGAAACAAATGCACCGAACATCAATACCAGCAATACCTTCAACATGACTCGCCTGCTTGTTACGTTTTCGTTAACAGGAACATAACGTAATCACGCTGCGCTTTAAACCCCGATTTCCGCCATGCGCGCGGCGGCGTGCAGTAACAGGTCTTCCCGCCCGCGCAGCGCCAGCAGCTCCATGCCAATCGGCAATCCCTGCGCGGTAAACCCCACCGGGATACTGATGGCCGGTGCGCCGGTCACGGCGGCGAGCAGGGCGTTGCTGCCAGGTTGCATCTCGCCATGTTGCACCGGGGGATGTTTCACCACCGGAAAGGCCAGCACATTGATTTTCCGCTGGTTAAACAACTGTTCGAGCGTCTGGTACAGGGTCCGCTGACGCAGCTGGACCAGGGCATAGCTTTCGCTCTCTTTACCCGGATGGCTGGCGCGTGCGGTAAACACCGCTTCCAACTGCGGATGATAACGCCCCGATGCCACGACCTCCGCCAGGCTGCGGCTGTGCGCCCTGGGTTTATCCGCCAGCCAGGCGGCGAGCGCTTCGGCAAACTCCCAGGCGATAATATTGGCTTCGGCGGTAAGGGTCTCCAGCTGCGGAAAGCTGATCTCCTGCTGGCTGCCATCTTCGCTGACCAGCGCGGTGACTGCCGCACGCACCGCCTGATTAATCGCGTCTTCCCCGGCGGCAAAACCTTCCAGCCACAGGCCGATGCGCAGCGGCTCACTCTCCCGCGCAAATGTCTGTCCACTGAGGATTTCACTGGCGAGACGCAGATCGGCAGGATGGCGTACCAGCGCGCCTGGGATATCCTGGGTTGGCGACAGAGGCACAATGCCGTCGGTGCTGATGGCGCCGCGCGTCATTCGCAGGCCGTACAGATAATTGAAGGCCGCCGGGATGCGCACCGATCCTGCGGTGTCGGTGCCAATCGCCAGCGGGACATAGCCTGCCGCCACGGCGACTGCCGAACCGCTGCTGGAGCCACCCGGTGAATGGCCGGTCAGCCACGCATTATGGGTAAAACCGCTGAGTGACGAGGCACCGGTAATGCCGGCTGCCAGTTCATGCATCGCGGTTTTGCCGATCAACACCGCCCCGGCGGCGCGCAGCGCTGCCACTAAGGGAGCGTCCTGATCGGCAATCACTTCGCGCAGCAGCACTGAACCGGCGCTGGTCGGCCAGCCCTGCACCTCAATATTGTCTTTGATCAGCAGCGGAATCCCCGCCAGCCGACCCATCGCTTCACCGCGCTGACGGCGCGCATCGCTGGCATCGGCCGCCGCCAGCGCCTGGTCGGCAAACAGCCAGGTAATGGCGTTATAACGCGGGCCATGCTGGTCGGCTTCCGCAATGCGCCGCAGAGCAAATTCAGTTAACTGGCGGGCGGTAACGGCACCCTGTTGCAGTGCCTCGCTCATGTCGCTTAGCGACGCGCGTAGATAATCAGCGTATTGCATCCGGTTCAACCTCCAGCGGTAGCCAGTTGGCCAGCCCCCGATCAGCAGGGATAAGCCTGCCGCAGGCACTGGCGGGAAAGTGGGAACTGAACCAGATTGCCTGATGTTGCAGGCACCAGTCTATCGCCTGTTGCCGGGAACGTGTTGCCTGCGGTTTATCTTCACAAAATACCGAGTTCCAGTGCGGGAACTGAAACTGAATCGGATGATGCATCACATCACCGGAAAAGATCGCCTGCTGGCCCGCGCTGCTGAGCAGCAGCGAAGCGTGATCGACGCTATGCCCCGGCGTGGGCAGATAGCGCAGCACCCCGGCCAGCAGCGGCGAATCGGTGACATCAACGGTTTCCAGCTGGCCGCTGTTAATCAGCGGCAGAATGCTGTCGAGGTACAGCGCCTGCATCGCCGGGTTGTTCTGACAGCGCGCCAGTTCGCGCGCAGAGCAGATATAACGCGCGTTGGGGAACATCGGCCGCCAGGCGCCATCCTGCCAGTGAGTATTCCAGCCGACGTGATCGGTATGGATATGCGTCATTAATACCAGCGTCACCTCATCCGGCGACACCCCGGCCTGCGCGAGCCGTTCGGCATACGGGGTTTGCAGCTGATGAAACAGCGGCTTATTGCTGCGGTCGCGTTGGTTGCCGGTGGCGGTATCAATAATGAGGGTGTGATCGGCCGTCTTCACCACCCAGCTGTGGATCGACAGCTCTGCCGCCTGCGCGGCCTGTTGCGGCGACATCTCGTGGCGATGTTCGGGATAAAGTGCGGCAAACGGCAGCGAAATGGTTTGTTCGGTGACTTTTTCTATCAGGCAATCGCCTACGCGAATTTTCATCATGTGTTCCCGGTCAGATGGTTTGCTGAGTTGCTTCTCACTATACTGACGGCTGGATCATCATTTAAATCGATTAAAATCATGCAAAGCATCAACAAGAATGATTTAAGTCGCATCGACCTCAATCTGCTGGTGGTGCTGCTGGTGATGTATGACACGCGCAGCGTGACCGGGGCGGCGAACCGATTGTATCTCGGCCAGCCTGCGGTGAGTGCGGCGCTGAAACGGTTACGCGAGCTGTTCGGCGATCCCTTATTTGTCCGCTCCTCGCAGGGCATGACGCCAACGCCGCGCGCGGAACAGCTGGTCCAGCAGTTCGCGCCCCTGATGCAGGGCGTACACAGCGCCATCTTCAGCACGCCCGCGTTCAATCCGGCGCAGGATCGCTACAGTTTTCGTCTGGGGATGAGCGACTGGATCGAGCACTGGCTGATGCCCGATTTGCTGGCTGAACTGATGACAGAAGCGCCGCTGGTGGACGTCACGGTGCTGGCCGCCGATCCCTGGCAGGCTATCCCGTTGATGGAGCAGCAGCAGGCTGATGTGGTGGTGACGGTCGGTAATGAAACCAGCCGCGATTTAACACGGGAAAACATCGCCCACGCCGGGTTCAGCACGGTATGGGACAGCCAGCAAATCCGCCTGACTTCAACGCTGACGGTGGAGGATTTTGTCCGCTATGATCATGCGCTGGTGTCATATCGTGGCGTCAACGAAAGCGCGCTGGATCAGCAGCTCCAGCAGTGTGGCACCGCGCGGCGCGTGCGTTTTGTGACGCCGCATTTCTCCGCGCTGCCGGTGCTGTTGCGGCGTCTGCCGCTGTTTGCCACCGTACCCCAGGGGCTGGTGAGCAGCTGGTGCCTGCGCTACAGCCTGCAAGCCGCGCCGGTGCCGGTAGCCATGCCGGATTACACCCTGTCGCTGTTGTGGCACAACGCAACGCGCGATGACGCGGCTAACTGCTGGATACGGGAAAAACTGCGCCAGCTGATGTTGCGTAAACTGGCGTGTTAGGCAACTTCGCCGTCGATAACCTGCATCAGACGCCTTGCCTCCACGGCAGCAATCGGTGAGGATAGCAGCATGAACGAACCCGATCTCAATCTCCTTATTGCCCTGGATGCCCTGCTGACGGAAGGCAGTGTCACCGGCGCTGCGCGCCGTCTGGGCCTGAGTGAATCAGCGATGAGCCGCACCCTGAGCCGTTTGCGTGCCACCACCGGGGATGCGCTACTGGTGCGTGCCGGGCGTCAGATGGTGCTGACGCCCTGGGCCGAGGCGATCCGTCAACGTACCCGGCACAGCGTCAGCGAGGCGCGCGCGGTGCTGCAACCGGCATCCACCTCGCTGGATCTCGCTACCCTCGATCGTTGTTTTACCCTGCGCACCAACGAAGGTTTTGTTGAGGCATTCGGCGGCACGTTAATCAGCGCCGTGGCACAGGTTGCGCCGCTGGTCAGGCTTGATTTTGTCGCCAAACCGGAGAAAAGCGCGCGTGATTTACGTGAAGGGCGGGTCGATCTGGAAATTGGCGTGCTCGGCAATATGGGGCCGGAAATCCGGATGCAGGCGCTGTTCCGCGATCATTTTGTCGGGGTGGTGCGGCAGGGACATCCCTTAACGCAGCAGGCCAGCCTCGCTCAGCTGGCGGCTTTTGGCCATATTGTGGCGTCACGACGGGGTGAGCTGGGCGGTCCGATTCATGATGCGCTGGCGCAGGCGGGTTTTACCCGTCATATCGCGGCAGTGGTTCCGGCGTTTTCCACTGCCGTGGCGATCGCCCAGGGCTGCGATCTGGTGGCGCTGGTGCCGCGCTCGCTGTTTTTGCATCATCCGCTGATCAAAGCCAATCCGACGCTGGCCTGTTTTGAACTGCCGTTCAGCACCCCGGAAATGACGGTGTCGCAGTTCTGGCATCCACGACTGGAAAATGACGCCGCGCATCGCTGGTTGCGGGGATTGGTACGAGAGAAGCTGTCCTGAATAAATCATGATTATATTGTGACTTTTTTCCTCGCTATAGCGTTCTCCTGATGACAAACGGAAAATAAGATCCATTGCACATCTGAATGTATACAGGGAGAAATACCATGTCAGATTTATCTGTTTCCACCAGCCCGTTAATGTCTTCTTCAATAGAGAGTAGCTCTAACTCTTCCGGCACCAAAATCAGCGTAAAGAATGCCAGTACCACTATCACGACCAATACGGAAAATACGCAATTCTCGTTTATGGTGGTTTATCCCAAAGATTTTCGGTTGTATGTCGATACGTTGATGAGCACCGACCAGCACAAGCGGTTATTTGTCAATATCAAACTTTCACGCAATCCCGGAACCACCTCCTACCTGTTAGAACCCGATCAAATACTGACGTTTAAAGGACAACATTTTATCGACCTCAGCCTGGTGGGAATTAATTTCCCGGCCGGGACGGTAATGAAAAACTGCACCCTGGAAGCGCAGGACAGATATATGCAGTGGGGGGAGGTGAGTTTTACCGATTCAGATCTGGAAGCGGTAAAAATTGAAGGGAACTGGCACGGCAGGCAATCTTTTTTTTCCGGCTTTACCTTGCATTCTGTCAATATGAAAAAGGCCACGCTGCATGATATCAAGTTCTCCAGTGGCGATGGCTCTTATATGCTGAATGTGAATCTATATAGCGCTGATCTAAAAAATATCTCTTTTTTGGGCCATAAAGGAACAACCTACCAAATCAGTGAGGTGGACTTACGACATGCTAAAATCACCGGCCTGGAGATGGGCTATGTCTGCTGTAAAGAAAAAGTCTATATTACGGGTGCCGGGATTGGGCAATTAATGCTGAGCGGACCATGTGATTTGTCCGGGTGGGTCTGTAAAAATTATCAGCCCCGCGCTATTACCTGGAACCCAGAGATGTTTAGCGACGCTGATGCGTTGAAAAAAGCATTTTGCCATAAGCAGGGGGCGATTGTGATTAATGCTCTCGACACGCTGAAGAAAAATAATAGCGATATTGTCGTTGATCTGGTTGAGCAAATGGTGGCGATCATCAGAAAATATCCTGAGTCTTTAGCAACCTGCCTGGAGTCTGATTCCATACGGCTGCCGCTGGTTGAAATGTTGCGAGATCCCTGTTTTGCTAATAATCAGAAAATACAGGCATTCAGAAATACGCTGTTATATCGGCATTATCAGCGCGTCCCGCTAAGACTGGCTGCGGCAGATATCACCGAAGCCGCTGGCATGATCAAAACATTGCCGCTGGAGCAACTTTTACCTATTCAGCTGGTGGTTAATCAGCTCGCGCAGCAACAGCCAGGCATCAGAAAAGAATTTTCCAGAATAAAGGGTTTGGCAAAAATAGTGGAATATCTGAAAACACACTATGGCCCGTTTCCCCATATTTTTGTTAATCGGGGAACCCAGGAGGCGTTGTGCCTGACGGAGGAGGACTTTACTCAACTCGTCACCCGGCTTAAAACGCCGGAGGCGGTCAGGCTGGTAAAATTCGATCACGCTAAGCAAAAATTTGCCACCCTCCCGGCTACCCCTGAAAATATCGCCGCTATTCTTACGCATTTCCCGCTATTAGATTCGCTGTGGAAGCGTTCGGTGTTCACGTTGCGGCCTGCGATTGAATTTCTGTTTTCTGATCTTTCCGGCCTAAACAATCAGTCTGAGGCGATGCAGGCGTATGGCATTCAGCAGCATCTTATTTCGTTGCTGGTGCGGCCTGGCGGCAAAAAAATGGATCTGGCTACAGAGCCGTCCCACGGCATTCTTGAAAGGTCATTCGCCGCCTTTAGCGGCACTGCGTCACAACAGCACTGCGAGGAATTGGTCAGACGGGTTCAGCGCCAGTTACAAAATCATCCCGGTTATCACGCGCGTCCAGGCGATCAGCAACAAGCCATTGCGGCGCTGGTGATGCTAAAACTCCTGATCGAACTCTCCACCGCGGAATATTGCGGCAAAGAGGCGGTATGCGCAGAGGGGCTGACCGGACCGGCGTTGGATCTGTTTGTGTATGCACGCATCAAGTGCCCGACGATGTTCACCATTGAAGCAAAAGAACGCTGGCGTTCATATTTCGCTCTCGGCGCCCTGCGAGATCCGCTGGATGCCCAGGCGTTTCTCTCCAGGCTCGATCGTTATGAATTTCCTGGCAGCGAGGGTCCCGCCATCAGGACGGTATTTAATGAGGTTTATCCTTTGCCTTAATCGCCGCTGGCAGCCGGTATCACCCGCCGCGTACCGATCCACGCCACACCACATCCGCCTGATACAGGCGGGTGTCGAGCTGTTGATCGCTTTTCGGCTGCAACGCCTGCTCATCGCGTTCGGCCTGCATCAGCCACTGCACCGCATCGCGGGCGAACTGTTCCACCGGCTGCGCAAAGGTGGTGAGGTTGTAGGATGACCAGCCCGCCTGCGCGATGTTGTCATATCCCATCAGACACAAATCTTCCGGTACGCGCAGCGCAAAGCGGTGGCGCGCTTCATCCATAAAACCACAGGCCACCAGGTCGGTAACGCAGAACACCGCATCCGGGCGCTGGTGCCGCGTCAGCAGGCGATGCGCCAGAATCTGGCCGCTCTCATACGACGTGGTGCCGAAGCGCTCGACCATCACCGGCAGCCCTGCCGCCGCCGCGGCGTGGAGAAAATCACTCTCGCGTTTCATCAGGCTGGGCGTACCCGCCAGCGAGTTTGCAAAAGCGAGGTGGCGACAGCCCGCGCGCATAAACGCCATCACCGCCGTTTCGGCCGCCGCGCGGGTATCAAGGTTGATGCTTAGCGAGCCGGGCAATGATTCGTCGCGGTTAATCAGGATGATGCGCTGACCATGCTGGTAGCACTGGCGGGTGATGGCGCTGTCGGGCATCCCGGAGAGGATGATCGACGCATCGGCGCGAAAATTGATGGCCTGTTGCAGCGCGGCAGACACGCTGTTGTCGGAACGATCGGTGTTGATCAGCATCGACACTTTCCCGGCTTCCTGCAAAAACTGCGTCAGCCAGCGCACCAGGCTGGCGCGATAGGGGGTGGCGAGTTCGGAAACCACCAGGCAGACGATGCCGCTGCGATTGCGCACCAGTCCGCGCGCCAGATGGTTAACGTGATAACCCAGCTCCTCAGCTGCTTTCATTACCCTGGCGCGGGTGGCGGCGGAGACGCTGGCCCCCGGCGTAAAGGTGCGTGACACCGCCGAACGGGAAACACCGGCGCGGTCCGCTACATCCTGCGCACTCACCACCGTCTTCTCATTGTGCATGGCAACCTCTCCGGCGATATCTGGGTGAACACGAGTCTGCCCGATTTTGCAAAGCTGTGCAAAATGAATCGCGTGTGAATTGTTTCAATTTTGTGACATCGCCTGTCAATTGCACAGCAAGCCAATTGACAGGCTATTTTATGTTCTCTACAAATTTGCACACATGTGCAAATAACAAAGTGCCAGTGAAGCACACCCTGCAAACCAAGGAGAACATCATGCGCTACACCCCTCTGTATGTCGCCATCGCTGTCAGCTGCACTGCCTTACCGTTCACCGCCTCCGCTGCGGGCAATCTGAATATGATCTGCTCCGCCGATGTGGTGGTGTGCGAACATATGACGCGCATCTTTAGCCAGTCACACCCGGACATCCAGGTAAATATGGTGCGTCTGTCGGCGGGCGAAGCCTACGCACGTCTCCGCAGCGAAGCCCGCAATCCGCGCACCGATATCTGGTGGGCCGGGACTGGCGATCCGCATATGCAGGCCGCAGAAGAGGGGCTGACGCAGGTGTACAAATCCCCGCTGCTCGATCAGCAACAGGATTGGGCGCAGAAGCAGGCGGAAAACTCCGGTTATCGCACCGTCGGCATTTACGCCGGTGCGCTCGGCTGGGGCTACAACACCAAATTGCTGGCGGATAAAAAACTGCCCGTCCCGGCCTGCTGGCGCGACCTGCTCAATCCGGCGCTGAAAGGGGAAATCCAGATCGCCAATCCGAACTCCTCCGGCACCGCCTACAACACTCTCGCCACCCTGGTGCAGATCATGGGTGAAGATCAGGCCTTTGATTACCTGAAAAAACTGAACGCTAATATCTCCCAGTACACCAAATCCGGCTCCGCGCCGGTAAAAGCCGCCGCGCGCGGTGAAACCACCGTGGGCATCGTGTTTATGCATGACGCGGTGGCGATGCAGGTGGATGGCTTCCCGATCAAAACCGTCGCACCCTGCGAGGGCACCGGTTATGAGATCGGTTCGATGTCGATCGTTAAAGGCGCGCGCAATCTGGCCAGCGCCAAAGTCTGGTATGACTGGGCGCTGAGCGCCGAGGCGCAATCCCATATGAAAGAAGCCAAATCCTTCCAGCTGCCCTCCAACCGCAACGCGGAAATCTCGCCATACGCGCCGCGCTTCGAAAACATCAAACTGATTGATTACGACTTCAAAACCTACGGCGACTCCGCCAAACGCAAAGCGTTGCTCAGCCGCTGGGACAAAGAGATTGGGTCCAGCGCGCAGTAATCCTTGCAGTCGCACATGCTGAATCGCGGTGGCCCTGGCCAGTAGTCCGCTTCAGCCTGAATTTTCAGGTCGAGGTGATTTATGAATGCGAACAATCGCCGCTTAGTCGCTGCGCTGATCGCCGGTGCCGTGGCGCTGACGCTGCTGCCCTGGTACAGCCTTGAGGCCGGTTTTTTCTCCGGCGGCTGGCTGCTCTCCCTCTGGCGCGATGCGGCCAATGCGCCCGCGTTGTGGCAGATGGTCGAATTTCAACATCCGTGGCTGGCGATCGCGCTGGCGCTCTATCTGCTGTGCGCGGCCTGCGGCCTGCTGGCGTCCGGTGGGTTGCGCAGCCGTCTGCTGCTGCTGTTTAGCGCGCTCGGCGTGCTGTTTCTGGTGATTGAGGGGCACGCCATTGGCTACAGCGGCTGGAGCTGGCTGTGGCTGGAAAATCACTTTGGCGCGCTGCAACAGGGACAACCGGCAATGGGGGCGGGCGCGATCCTGCTGCTGACCACGTTCCTGCTGCTGTTCTCCTGCGCGCTGGCCGAGCGCGGCGTGCTGAAGGGCGATGCCTTTGTGGTGGCTTCTCTGGTGCTGCTGACTGCCCTGGTCAGCGTGTTTGTGCTCTATCCGGTGCTGAGTATGTTTGTGGTCTCGGTGCAGGATGTGGACGGCAGTTTCAATCCCAGCGGCTTAATCAGCAACCTTCAGGACCCTTCTATCTGGAGCCTGTCCTGCCTGGCCGGCGGCACCTGCGGCACCGCCTGGCGCACCCTGTGGCTGGCGCTGATGACCGCCAGCGGTGCGACGCTGCTTGGGCTGGCGTTCGCGCTGGCCGCCACGCGCACGCCGCTGCCGCTGAAGAAAGCGCTGCGCATGTTGACCATCCTGCCGATTATCACGCCGCCGTTTGTAATCGGTCTGGCGCTGATTCTGTTGTTTGGCCGTTCGGGCGTCGTCACGGTGCATCTGGCGGCGCTGTTCGGCATCGAACCGGGGCGCTGGCTGTATGGCTTAACCGGGATCTGGATCGCACAGGTGCTGTCGTTTACCCCGATCGCCTTTCTGGTGCTTATCGGCGTGGTGGAAGGCGTCAGCCCCTCGCTGGAAGAAGCCTCACAGACGCTGCGCGCCAATCGCTGGCGCACCTTCAGCCGCATTTCGCTGCCGCTGATGGCGCCGGGACTGGCGAATGCCTTTCTGATCTGCTTTATCGAAAGCATGGCCGATTTTGGCAACCCGATGGTGCTCGGCGGCAGCCATGGCGTGCTGTCGACGGAAATTTTCTTCTCCGTGGTGGGGGCGCAAAATGACCCAAGCCGTGCGGCGGTGCTGGCGATGATTCTGCTGTGCTTCACCCTGGCGGCGTTTATCCTGCAACGGCTATGGCTGGGCGGCAAAAACTTCGCCACCGTCACCGGCAAAGGTGATGGCGGCCAGCATGGTCAGCTGCCGCGCGCGCTGCGCTATGGCGTGTACGGCATGGTGCTGCCGTGGGGACTGTTCACGCTGGTGATCTACGGCATGATTGTGGTCGGCGGTTTTGTGCAGTCGTGGGGATTAAACGATGCGCTGACGCTGGAGCATTATATCCGTGCGTTCCGCGTCAGTTTCAGTGACGGTCATCTGCTGTGGAGCGGGGTGGCGTGGAATTCATTCTGGACCACGCTGGAGATCGCGCTGATTGCCGCGCCGCTCACCGCGATTGTCGGCCTGCTCACCGCCTGGCTGATCGTGCGGCAGAAGTTTGCCGGTCGCCAGACCTTCGAGTTTCTGCTGATGCTGAGCTTCGCCATCCCCGGTACGGTGATTGGCGTCAGCTATGTCATGGCCTATAACCTGCCGCCGCTGGAGATCACCGGCACCGCGCTGATCCTGATCGCCTGTTTTGTCTTCCGTAATATGCCGGTCGGCGTGCGCGGCGGCATCGCAGCCATGAGCCAGCTGGACAAAAGCCTGGATGAAGCCTCGCTGACGCTGGGAGCCAGCAGCTTCCGCACTCTGCGCAAAGTGGTGCTGCCGCTGCTGAAACCGGCGATCAGCGCCGCGCTGGTGTATGCCTTTGTGCGTGCCATTACCTCCATCAGCGCGGTGATTTTTCTGGTGTCCGCGCAGTACAACATGGCGACGTCCTACATCGTCGGGCTGGTGGAGAACGGCGAATATGGCGTGGCGATTGCCTATTCCACGGTGTTGATCGTGGTGATGCTGCTGATCATCGGCGTGTTTCAGTGGCTGGTGGGTGAGCGTCGGCTGCGTCGGGCGCGGCCAGTCGCGGTGATCGCCCCGCCTGCCGCTACCTCATTAACTCAGGAGAGTGTCGTATGACTACAGTCAAAGCGGGTTCCGTGGTGTTTGAACATGTGGCAAAACGCTTTGCCGATTTTACCGCGCTGCCGGATCTGTCGCTGACGGTGGAACCGGGAACGCTGGTGACGCTGCTCGGTCCGTCCGGCTGTGGCAAAACCACCACGCTACGGCTGCTGGCCGGGCTGGAACATCCCACCGCCGGGCGCATCCTGATTGGCGGCCAGGATGTCACCCATCTGCCCGCCAACGAACGCGATGTGGCGATGGTGTTTCAGTCGTACGCGTTGTTTCCGCATATGAGCGCGATCGACAACATCATGTATGGCCTGCTGTCGTCCGGCATCAGCAAGCGCGAGGCGCAGGATCGGGCGCGCGAAGGGCTGAAGCTGGTCGGGCTGGAGCATCAGGGCGCGCGTTTGCCGTCGGAACTCTCCGGCGGCCAGCAGCAACGTATCGCCGTAGCGCGTGCGCTGGTGCTGGAGCCGCAGGTGCTGCTGCTGGATGAACCGCTATCGAACCTTGATGAGCGTCTGCGCCGCCGCGTACGGACCGATATCCGCGATCTGCAACAACGGCTCGGCTTTACCGCGGTGTATGTCACGCACGATCAGGAAGAGGCGCTGGCGGTGTCCGATAAGATCATTGTCATGAAAGAAGGGGATATTGCTCAGCAGGGCGCGCCGGAAAGTCTCTACCATGCGCCTAACTCGGTGTTTATCGCCGACTTTATGGGTGAGGCGAATATCCTGCCGTGCGAGGTGGAACAGGTGGAAGGCAGCGAGGCGCTGGTGCGGCTCGGCAGCCAGCGTTACCGCGTACGCGGCGCGGCGGCGCGCACCGGCAGCGCGCAACTTGCAGTGCGGCCGCAGTTTATCACCCTGAATCATCAGGGCAACGGCGCGCTGCGCGGCGAGGTGACGCACAGCACCTGGCTCGGCGACCATATCGAATATGAAGTGGCGACCGAGCTGGGTTCGCTGTTTATCGTCGATGCGCAGATGGAGCAGCAGTGGCCGTTAGCGACACCGGTCGCCATCGATTTTAAACCTCAGGGCCTCGCCCTGATTGCCGGATAACTGGCTTAACAAAAGGACAAATTATGAGTGAAGTGGATAACCAGGCCCTGCTGACGCGCCTGGCGCTGGCTGAAGAGGTGGCACGAGCCGGGGGAGCGGCGGCGCTGCACTGGTTCCATCAGCGCGACAGTCTGGTGGTGGAAACCAAGCACGATTTACAGGACGTGGTGTCCCGTGCCGACCGCGAAGTGGAACAGATGATCGGCCAGCGAATTCGTGAGCAGTTTGCCGACGACGGTTTTCTCGGCGAAGAGTATGGCCTGCAACCCGGCAGCTCCGGCTATACCTGGGTGGTTGACCCGATTGACGGCACCAGCCCCTTCCTCAACGGGATGCCCAACTGGTGCGTGTCGGTGGCGGTGCTGCACGCAGGCGTACCGGTGATTGGCGTGATTTTTGCGCCCACTTATCAGGAGTGCTACGTGGCGGCGCTCGGACAGGGCGCGACGCTCAACGGGCGGCGGTTGCAGGTTGACCCCGCGCGTACCCTGCAAAACCATGTCACCGGCTTTGGCGCTAACAGTTACGTCAGCCCGGAAAAAGTGGGCGAGATTCTGGCATCGTTACTGGCGGCGGGCGGCAACTTTATCCGCATCGGCTCAGGCGCGCTGATGCTGGCGTGGGTGGCGGCCGGACGGGTGGTGGGTTACTACGAACCCTATATGCACGCCTGGGACTGCCTGGCCGGTTATTGTCTGGTCAAAGAGGCGGGCGGCTGGTATCACCCGTTTAATACCGAAGGCGAACGGCTGCTGAAAGGGGCGCAGGTGCTGGCGGTGGCGCCGGGTGCGGAAGCGGACCTGAAGCGCATTGCCGGTTTGTAAGCGGCGGCGGGAATGCAGCGTTGCATTCCCGCGATTCCAGTGTTTTGATTAACCTCTTTTCCTGCATCGGATTTCACCTCGTGTCGCTGTCTGCTTCTGAATGGTTTAACCGCAAAGGTATTGAATGTTCACGCGTGACGGCCAGCGACGCCGCTTTCCCGCGCCATCTGCATGATGAATATGTGATTTGCGCCAACCTGAGTGGACGTGAAGCGGTATGGCTGGATGGCAAAATGCTGGATGTGCCCGCCGGACAGGTGACGGTTTACAATCCGGCGGCGATCCAGGCATCGCAGTTCAGCGTGGAGCCGGTGAGTTTTATCAGCGTGCATCTGCCGCAGGCGGTACTGCGTGAGGTCGTCAATCAGCAGGGATTAAGCAGTACCGATCAGGCGCCGGTGTTGCGTGAAGGCGCCTGGCACGATGCGCGGGTGTTTAGCGCCATCTGCCAGTTTGCCACTGCAACGCCTGAGGATGACGATCAGTGGCTGATGTGGTTATGCGGCGAACTGTTGTTCGATCGCGACAGTCGCCAGCAGGGCGATGCGCAGCTGATTGCCCAGGTGAAGGATTTTCTGCGTGCCAACCTGAGCGTGAAACCGCAGCTGGATACGCTGGCGCAGCTGGTGGGATTGAGCAAATATCATCTGGTACGCCGCTTTACGCAGCTCACCGGGATGCCGCCGCTGCAATATCATATGCAGCTGCGGCTGCATCATGCGCGCGATCTGTTGCGTCAGCGCGTGCGTCCACAGGACGCGGCGTTGCAGCTCGGCTTTTACGATCAAAGCCACTTTATCAACGCCTTCCGTAAAGTGATGGGCACCACGCCCCATCACTACGCGCAGCAAATTACCTCAGCTGAGGATAAATTCCCGATAGCCTGAGCCGATCACGTAAATCGCGAAATAACAGAAGATCAGCGCCGAAGCGAGGTAGGAATATTTCAGCAGGCGCTGCCCCAGCAGCTTCCCGCCCATACTCCCTACCAGACAGAGCACGCAGGTCCAGACTACGCCTGCGATAAAGAAACCGCTAAGGAACCACGAGGTGGAACCGGCGTTGCTATGGCCCATACGTGAAATCAGCGCGCCGCCGACGCTGGCAAACCACAGGATGGCGGTCGGCGACGACATCGCCAGCATAATGCCACGAGTGAATTCACGCGCCAGCGAACGCCGGGGTTGCTGCTGGTCGGTGTTGATGGCGGTCACCGAGTGATACGCCGCCAGCAGCATTTTCACCGCAAACCAGATCAACATCGCGCCGCCGCCAATCCACAGTACCCAGCGCACCGCGGCAAACTGCAATACCACCGCCATGCCCGCCAGCGCCAGCAGCGCATAGATCAGATCGCCAATGCAGGTACCGATCCCGAGCCAGAAACCGTGGAAATAGCCGCGCTGCATCGCCAGGGTGATCATCGCGATATTTGCCAGGCCAATATCCAGGCATAACGACAGACTCAGCAGAAAACCATTTGAAAACTGCAACATAGTAAAAACGCATCCCGCGCCGTTAAGAGAAGCGACATTGAACCATATTGCGCTGGGGTGGGTATTGGAAAGAATTGCGCGGCGCGGATGTTGGCCTGGTGCGCATCAATGCGCACCCTGCGCCCGGCATGAATGCCGACCGTATTAATTGCGTTACAGAGATGCGGTTATCCGCATGCTGCAAATCTATAGCGATATTTGTTATTAAGAATTGGATCACCGTAATAAATATTAAATATGCCGTGATTCAGACCTCAAATAATTATTATCTCAATAACGAAAACCCTTGTGCGGATATAGCATAACCGCGCTATTTACTTGTTTTATACCGCCTGATTATTATCCCTGCCATTCCGTTATTTCCCCGCAAAGCGAAAAGTGAAATAAATCATGACGCAAAATATTGTCAGGAGCCACGCCTGCGCGGCGGTGCTGAATAATGATGATGATGCGCTCAAAGCCGCACGCAATCTGGCGGAGCAGGCCAGGGCGGGCGCGGTTGAACGCGATCAGCAGCGTATTTATCCCCGCGAACTGCTGAATCAATTTACGCAGCTGGGGTTGGGCAGCATTAGCGTGCCGCGCCAGTTTGGCGGGGCAGGTTTGTCATTCCAGACGGTGGCGGAAGTATTCCGTTTAATTTCCGCCAGTGATCCGTCGCTGGGGCAGATTCCACAAAATCACTTTGGCCTGATTCAATTTATCCTCGGCGAGGGCACAGCCGGGCAGCAGCGGCAATTGCTGACTGCGGTGGTCAGCGGGCAGCGCCTTGGTAACGGCGGCCCGGAAAAAAATACCCGTCATACCCGCGATGTACAGGCGCAACTGGTGACAACGTCACAAGGGCTGCAACTCACTGGCGAGAAGTTTTACTCCACCGGCGCTTTGTTTGCCGACATCCTGGTGACCACGGCAATGCAGGATGGGCAGCCGGTGATGGCATTTATTCCTTTACCGGCCGCCGGGCTGACGATCGTCGATGACTGGTCCGGAATCGGCCAGCGCACCACCGCCAGCGGTACGGTGCAACTGCATCAGGTGGCGGTTGATCCGGCATGGGTAATGCCTTTGCCCGCGCCGGAAAAACCCACGCTGCGCGGCGCGGTCTCGCAGCTTATTCAGGCGGCAATTGATGCCGGTATCGCCCAGGGCGCGCTGGATGATGCGCTGGATTTTGTGCGCAGCAGTTCACGCCCGTGGGTGGATGCGGGGGTCAGCCGCAATGCCGACGATCCCTATATCCTGGCGGATGTGGGCCGCATCAGCACCGAGCTGACGGCAGCTAATGCCCTGCTGGCGCGGGCGGCGAAGGTGCTGGACAGCATCGACCCGCAATCGCTTAACGCGGAAAACTGCGCGCGGGCGTCGATTGCGGTGGCCGAGGCCAAAGTGCTCACCACCGAGGTGGCACTGCACGCCAGTGAAAAGTTGCTGGAGTGGGGCGGCAGTCGCGCCACGCTGCTGCGCCATGGTCTTGATCGCCACTGGCGCAATGCCCGCACCCATACCCTGCATGATCCGGTGCGCTGGAAAACCCATGCCATCGGCAACTATTACCTCAATGATGCGCTGCCCGCGCGCCATGCCTGGATTTAAGGAGCTGCCATGACCCAGGTTCAGCCAAAACAGCCTGCCGTGCGTCTCGCCACGGCGCAACAGGCGCTGGCGGCGGCGCAGGAACTGGCCGCCCGTTTTCGTCGTGATGCCGCGCAGCGCGACCGGGAACGTCAGCTGCCGCACGCCGAGTTACAGCAATTTTTTGCCGCCGGGCTGGGAGCGATTACTGTGCCTCAGGCCTGGGGCGGCATCGATATCCCCACCGCCACCCTGGCGGCGATCGTCGCCATCCTCAGTGAAGCGGATGCGGCCATCGGCCAGGTGCCGCAAAACCACTACTACGCGCTGGAAGTGCTGCGCGTTAACGGCAGCGCGGCGCAGCAGCAGCGGCTGTTTGGCGAAGTGCTGGCCGGGGTGCATTACGGCAACGCGCTGGCGGAGTACAGCGCACCCGCCGCGCATCAGCGCAGCACGCGTGTCGAGGGGCTGCGGCTGAACGGCACCAAGTTTTACGCCACCGGCGCGCTGTTTGCCGACCGCATCCCCACCGCCGCCCGTGGCGACGATGACAAAGAACTGCTGGTGTTTGTGCCGCGTCACCAGCCGGGCGTTAGCGTCATTGATGACTGGAGCGGCTTCGGCCAGCGCACCACCGGCAGCGGCAGCGTGCAGTTTGTGGATGTCGCCGTCAGCAGTGAGGATGTGGTGCCGTTTCAGACCGCTTTCGAACGGCCAACCTCCGTCGGCCCGTTCGCCCAGATTCTGCACGCGGCTATCGATCAGGGCATCGCCCGCGCCGCCTTCAACGACATGCTGGCGTTCCTGCGCAGCCGCGCACGGCCCTGGCCGGATAGCGGCGTAGAGCGTGCCACGGACGACCCGCTGACGCTGGATCGCACCGGTCGGCTCGCCGCGCGTCTGGCGGCGGGCGATGCGCTGCTGGCGCTGGCCGGCGATGCGGTTGATGCGGCGCGCCAGCAATCGACGGCGGAGAAGGTTGCAACGGCGTCGGTGGAGGTGGCGAAAGCACGCGCCTGGACCACGGAAATCGCCCTGGAAGCGGGCAATTTGTTGTTTGAACTCGGCGGTTCTCGCGCCAGCCTGCGCGAACACAATCTGGACCGTCACTGGCGCAACGCGCGCACCCATACGCTGCACGATCCGGTGCGCTGGAAATATCCGGCGATTGGTAACTACCTGTTGAACGGCGTGTTGCCGCCGCGTCGGGGAACGATATGAGCCAGAAGCAGATCCTGATCAACGCCTTTAATATGAACTGCGTCGGACATATTCATCACGGCATGTGGACGCACCCACAGGATAGATCCGTCGATTTCAATTCGCTGGAGTACTGGACCGATCTGGCGCGTTTGCTGGAACGCGGCCTGTTCGACGGCATCTTTATCGCCGATATCCTCGGCGTCTACGACGTTTATCAGCAGGGCATCAGGCTGACGGCCAGCGAGTCGATTCAGCTGCCGGTTAACGATCCGCTCATGCTGGTTTCCGCCATGGCGGGCGTAACGCAGCATCTCGGCTTTGGCGTCACCGCCAATCTCAGTTACGAAGCGCCTTATGCCTTCGCCCGGCGTCTCTCGACGCTCGATCATCTCACGCGCGGACGGATTGGCTGGAACATCGTCACCGGTTATCTCGACAGCGCCGCGCGGGCCATGGGCCAGCGTGAGTTGCTGGCGCACGACCGCCGTTACGACCAGGCCGATGAGTTCCTCGATGTGGTGTATCAGCTGTGGGAAGGCAGCTGGCAGGATGATGCGCTGGTGGTGGATCGTCAGCGGCGCCTGTATGCCGATGCGCAGAAAATCCATCAGATCGATCATCAGGGTGAATTCTACCAGGTGCAGGGCTACCACCTCAGCAGCCCGTCGCCGCAGCGAACGCCGCTGCTGTTTCAGGCGGGCAGTTCAGCGCGCGGGATGCAGTTTGCGGCGCGTCATGCCGAATGCAGCTTCGTCAACGCCAGCACCCCCGAGGCGATGCGCCAGCAAACCCAGCGTCTGCGTCAGGCGGCGGTGGATGCCGGACGACGCGCCGACGATCTGCGCATCTTTATGGGCGTCAGCGTGATTGTTGCCCCCACCGAGCGCGAAGCGCAGGAGAAGTACCGCAGCTATCTCGCGTATGCCAGCCCGGAAGCGGGCATCGCCCACTTTTCCAGCTCGATTGGTATGGATCTGGCGGCGTTTGATTTCGATGAGCCCATCACCAGCGGTGACACGCGGGCGATTGAATCGGTCAGCAAAGCCTACAACGGCTGGACGCGGCGACGTTTGCTGGAGCAGCACGCGATGGGTAGCCGCTACCCGCTGGTGGTGGGCAATCCGTCGCAGGTCGCCGACACCTTAATCAACTGGATCGACGCCGGTGATATCGATGGCTTCAACCTGACGCGCATCCTTAATCCGCAAAGCTACCGCGACTTTATCGATCTGGTGGTGCCGGAGCTGCAACAGCGCGGGCGCTATAAAACCGCCTATCAGCCCGGTTCGTTACGCAAAAAGATTTTTCAGCAACAGGATCGTCTGCCTGAACGCCACCCGGCGGCGCGCTGGCGGCCTGCGTCCAACCTTCGTTAATCCATTTACCTCAGGGAATCGTTATGAACATTTCATTAAAACTGGCCGCGTCATTGCTGGCCTTTAGCACCCTGGCCAGCGCCGCCAGTTACAGCGGTCCGCTGAAGGTGGGCACCACCGCCGCATTCGCGCCCCCGCTGGAAACCGCCGTCGCCGAAGCGAAAAAGCAGGGTCTTGAGGTGCAGCTGGTGGAGTTTACCGACTGGACGGCACCAAACGTCAGCGTGGAGAACGGCGATATTGACGTGAATCTGTTCCAGCACAAACCTTTCCTCGCCAACGCTAACCAGGAGGGCGGTTTCCACCTGGTGGCTTATGCCCCGGCGATCATCAATAACATTGGCCTGTATTCGAAAAAACACACTTCGCTGGATCAGATCCCGCAGGGCGGCACGGTGGCGATAGCCAACGACCCGATTAACGGCGCGCGTGGTCTGCTGCTATTGCAGAAAGCCGGGCTGATCACCTTAAAACCGGGCGTCGGTCTCAAGGCTACCGTCGATGATATCGCCAGCAACCCGAAAGATTTGAAGATTATTGAGGTGGAAGCGGTGCAGTTGTCGCGTTCGCTGGATGAAGTCGATCTGGCGCAGGGCTACCCGCACTATCTGCGCCTGGCGAAAACTATCGACCCGGAAAAAGCGCTGCTGTTTGATGGCCTGGAACACCCGGAATATGTGATTCAGTTTGTCATCCGCGACGGACATCAGGACGATCCGCGTCTGGCGAAGTTCGTGGATATCTATCAGCATTCGCCGGTGGTACGCGCCAAACTGGATAGCTTCTACGGCAAGCTGTACCAGCCGGGCTGGAGCCAGTAATCATGGTCAGCCTGACATTGCCCGGAGAACAGGATGCGCTGCTGACGCCTGCGCGACAGCGCGCGGGCAAGGTGCACGTCCAGATCCGGGGATTAACTAAACGTTATGCCGGGCAGACCCAGGACGCGTTGAAAAACATCGATCTGCAAGTTCAGCGCGGGGAGATCTTCGGCATTATTGGTCGCAGCGGCGCCGGGAAATCGACGCTGATCCGCTGCCTTAACCGGCTGGAAGCCCCCACTGCCGGGCAGGTGGTGATTGAGGGTATGGATATTGGCACCCTGAGCGATCGCCAGCTGGTGCAGTGGCGACGCCGCACCGGCATGATTTTTCAGCACTTTAACCTGCTGTCGGCGAAAACGGTGCGGGAAAACATCGAGCTGCCGATGAAGGTGGCTGGCGTACCGGCGGCAGAGCGTCAGCGCAAGGTGGATGAACTGCTGGCGCTGGTGGGGCTGGAGCAGCGTCAGCACGCCTGGCCCGCCCAGCTTTCCGGCGGGCAGAAGCAGCGCGTCGGCATTGCGCGTGCGCTGGTGCATGACCCGGAACTGCTGCTGTGCGATGAAGCGACCTCGGCGCTCGACCCGGAAACCACCCGCGCCATTCTGGCGCTGCTGAAGAAAATCAATCAGCAGCGCCATATCACCATCGTCCTGATCACCCATGAAATGGATGTGGTGCACGATCTTTGTCATCAGGTGGCGGTGATCGAACAGGGCGAAATCATCGAGCGTGGCCCGGTGTGGCAGGTCTACAGCGACCCGCAGCAGGAGACCACACGTCAGCTGCTCAACCCGCAGCATCAGGCGTTGCCGGAAAATATTGTGCCGTTGCTGACCGCCACGCGGCAGAGCAATGCCTCGCGCCTGCTGGTGCGGCTGCGTTATACCGGGCAGGGCGCGTTACCGGATCTTGGCGCGCTGAGCCAGCGCGTAGCAGGGGAAGTGACGCTGTTGTTCAGCGCGATCGAGTGGGTGGACAACAAACCAACCGGCCAGCTGTTGCTGTTGCTGGACGCGCGTCATCACGCTGACGCCGCGCAACAGGCACTGGCGGGTATCGCCGACCAACTGGAGATTGCAGGGTATGTCACTGGCTATTGAGCGTTTATGGACCGGGCTGCTGGATACACTGCTGATGGTCGGGGTGTCGTCGGTCTTTGCGCTGGCGCTGGGCCTGCCGATGGCGGTGGTTCTGGTGGTCACCGGACGCGGCGATCTGTTTCCCAATCCGTTACTGAATCGGCTGCTAGGCTGGCTGGTGAACCTGTTTCGCTCCATCCCGTTTTTGATTCTGATGGTGGCGCTGATCCCCTTTACCCGCTGGGTGGTGGGCACCACGTACGGCGTATGGGCGGCTACGGTGCCGCTGACGCTGGCGGCCACGCCGTTTTTCGCCCGCATTGCTGAAGTGAGTCTGCGCGAGGTGGACAAAGGGCTGACCGAAGCGGCGCAGGCGATGGGGTTTCATCGCTGGCATATCATCTGGCACGTATTGCTGCCGGAAGCGCGGCCTGGCATCGTCAGCGGCTTTACCATTACGCTGGTGACGATGATCAACGCCTCCGCGATGGCCGGGGCGATTGGCGCGGGCGGCTTAGGCGATCTCGCCTATCGTTACGGTTATCAGCGTTTTGATACCCAGGTGATGCTGACGGTGATTGTGGTACTGGTGGCGCTGGTCACTCTGCTGCAATTTTTCGGCGATCGACTGTCACGGCGGCTGAACCATCGTTAACGTATCGGCAGGCCGCTCAGCGCGCCCAGCAGCGCATCGACTTTCGGCAGCAGCTGCTTGCGACGCGGCCACACCAGCGTCAGCGCCAGACCCGCGGGCTGATGCTCGGGCAGGATAATCTCCAGCTCGCCGCGCGCCAGCTGCTCGCGCACCAGCCATGACGGCATCTGACCCACGCCTAATCCGGCGCACACGGCCTGCACCTGGGCATCGACATCGCCCAGCGCCATCCGGTGCGGCAGGGTGCGCCAGTACAGATGACCATCCTCGCCCTGCAACAGCCAGGGTTTGGTGGTGCCGTCAACCCGTTCATATAAAATCGCCTGATGCTGCATCAGTTCGGCGGTGCTGATTGGCCGCCCGGCCCGCGCCAGATAATCCGGCGCGGCGCAGAACACCATGCGCTCACGGCCCATCTGCCGACAGCCGAGCGAAGCGGGCAGATCGGTGACGTTCCCGATGCGCACCGCCACATCAATCCCTTCATCGAACAAATCAACAAAACGGTCAGAAAAACTCAGGCTGAGTTCCAGCTCGGGATGTTGCTGACAAAATGGGATCAGCAGCGGCATCACCGCCAGACGGCCGTAGGTGTTGGGCACCGCCAGCCGCAGCCGTCCGGACGGGATGCTGCGTTGTGCCGCCAGCACCGCTTCCGCCTCCGCCAGTTCTTCCATAATACGGATGCAGGTTTGATAGTAGGCGTTACCGGCATCGGTGAGCTTCAGGCTGCGCGTGGTGCGCTCCAGCAGGCGCGAACCCAGCCGCGCCTCCAGCCGGGTAACGCTTTTGCTCACCGCCGAACCGGTGATATGCAGGCGCTCCGCCGCCGCGGCAAAGCTGCCGCTTTCCACGCTGGCAACAAAAGGGACGATATCTTTCAGGCGCTGATCGTGCATCTATTCATGAACTCAGGTTGGGAATGATGTGAATTAATGCCAGAGATGGGAATTCAATTCTCTATTACGCTAATGATTACGCAAACCGAGGAGAATTGAAATGCAAAAGCAGGCGTTAATTGTAGGCATCAGCGGCGTGATTGGGCGTGCGCTGGCAGATAAGTTACTCAGCGAAGGCTGGCAGGTGACTGGCCTGTCACGCGGGCGCGGCGCTGTGCCGGAAGGGTGCCGCAGCCTGACGGCGGATCTCACCGATGCCGATGCAGTGAGCAAGGTGCTGGCCGATGTGCAGCCGGATGCGCTGTTTTTTAGCGTCTGGTCGCGTCAGGCGAATGAAAAAGAGAACATTCGCGTCAACGGCGCGATGGTGCGTAACGTGATCAACGCGCTTGGCGATCGTTTGCAGGGGGCGCATGTGGCGCTGGTCACCGGGCTGAAGCATTATCTGGGGCCGTTCGAAGCCTACGGCAAAGGTGCGGTGCCGGTGACGCCGTTCCGTGAGGAGCAGGGCCGTCAGCCGGTTGACAACTTCTACTATGCGCAGGAAGACGAGATCTTTGCTGGTGCGGAGAAGTTTGGCTATCGCTGGAGCGTGCATCGTCCGCATACCATCATCGGTTATGCGTTGGGCAATGCGATGAATATGGGGCAGACGCTGGCGGTGTACGCCACGCTATGCCGGGAGAAAGGCTGGCCGTTTATCTTCCCCGGCTCGCCTGAGCAGTGGAATGGCCTGGCGGATGTCACCGATGCCGGACTGCTGGCGGAACAGCTGCTGTGGGCCGCCACCGCGCCACAGGCGGCGAATCAGGATTTCAACGCAGTGAATGGCGATGTGTTCCGCTGGAACTGGCTGTGGCCGCGTCTCGCCGCGTATTTCGGCATTGAGGCGGCGGCGTATCCGGCGCAAATGATGCCGCTGGAAGGACGGATGCAGGATGCCGCGGCGGCGTGGCAGGAGATTGCTCAGCGTGACGGGCTGCGCGAAGCCGATATCAACAAACTGGCGTCGTGGTGGCATACCGATGCCGATCTGGGACGTCCGATGGATGCCTTTACCGATATGAGCAAAAGCCGCAAGGCAGGATTTACCGGTTATCGCAGCTCGCTGGATTCATTTATTCAGCTGTTTGATAAGCTGAAAGCGGAGAAGGTGATTCCGGGGTAAGTATCAATTAACAGGGTCGGTATGAATACCGACCCTACCGATATTGCTGGCGTTACGACAACGCCACCCAACGTTTCCCCAGCAGCACCGTCAGCGCCACGATGGTGACAATCGCTGCCAGATGCATAATAAAATCATCCACATGCAGATGCACCGGGTGGCAGAAGGCCAGCAGCGTCACGGCCATGCAGGCGACGCCAAAGCCTGCCATCGCCAGGCTGCGTACCGGATGCAGCGCGCGGGTGCGCCGCAGGCTGGCAATCATCATCACCATCATCGGCGTGCTGACCACCAGCAAAAAGGTGTAGCAGTTGGTGCCATCTCCCACATGCAACGGTGGTTCGACGCGGGGAATATTGATGATGCTTAACGCCAGCCACAGCAAACCCAGCGGCAGCAGGGCTTTCCAGCTGATGCTGCGACGTCCGGCGATGCTCATATTAAAAGCGTTGCGGATCGCCAGCGTCCCCAGCACAAATGCCAGCGCCAGTTGCAGCATCGCCCAGTGGGCGCCGGGTTGCGACCAGTCAGTCAGGCTGCGCTGCACCAGAAAACTGGCTATCACGCCGCACGGCAGGGCAGCAGCCAGCCAAGCCAGCACCCGCCAGCCGGTGGGCAGCGGCCGTTTTACCGGCTGTGCGGACTGGCTGAGTTTTTCAATCAACAGGTTGTGATCAGTCATGATGTGCTCCAAAGCGGCGCAGATTGGTTAGCGCACGATGCAGCAGCGATTTCACCGCTGCCACGCTCAGGTTGTTATGCGCTGCCGCCTCTGTCAGGCTCATTTCGCGTAAATGGACGTGTTCGACAATTTCCCGCTGGCGTGAAGGCAGCTGCCGCAGATAACCTGCCAGCTCCTCCTGCGAATCCTGACGCTGCGCATCTGCCGGGGCGGGTGTCTCCGCCAGCTCATCCTCTTCCACTTCCCAGCGTTGATGGCGTCCACGGCGGCGCAGCGCATCCACTGCGCGCGCCGAGATGATCGCCATCAGCCAGGGCAGGAAGGGATAGGCGGGATCGTAGGTATGACGTACCCGATGCACTGTCAGCAGCACATCCTGAATCACGTCTTCAATCAGCGCGTCGTCAGCGAGCTGTTTTCGTACCTGCGAACGAATCACCGGCACCAGCGCTTTTAGCAGCCGCGTGTAAGCCTGCTGATCGCCTGCCTGCGCGCGTTCCATCAACGCAGGCCAGCTGTCGCGCCCGGTATCGCTTATATCCATAATCCGCCTTGTAGGGTCAGGCCTTTTTGCTCGCCGCCTGATTTAGCGCATCGACCACGATGCCGGGGGTTAGCACCTGCGGCAGCACTTTAGGTGGTCCGCCATCAGCTGGGTAAACCAGATACATGGGTAAACCACCCTGGCCAAACTGGCCAAGCGCGTCATCGACATCGGGGTTAAATTTGGTGGAATCCGCCACCATGTAGAGGGTGCCGGTTTTCGCCAGAGCATCTTTCACTGCCTGGGTAGACAGCGTGGTTTTCTGGTTGACCTGACAGGTTATACACCAGGACGCGGTGAAATCCACAAAAATGGCTTTGCCGTGCCCGCGCTCTGCCGCCACGTTTTGCGGCGTCCATTTGACTTCGGTGACGCTGGCTGTCGCCTGGTCGCCAGGTAGGCCCTCACCGGGTTTGATCATCCCCGGCAGTGGGGCGAGCACCGCAATCACCAGCACGGCGGTGACGGCAAACAGGACTTTATGCCCTTTCCCGGCAAAACGACGTTTCTGCGCCATGCCGTATAACCACCCGGCAAAGCCCAGCACCACCGAACCTGCCAGCAAGGTTGCCAGCGCGCCACTGCCCGCCTGCTGTGCCAGCACCCAGACCAGCCAGGCATAGGCGCCAAACATCGGGAACGCCAGGCCACGTTTCAGAATATCCATCCACGCGCCGGGACGCGGCAGAAACTTTGCCAGCGCCGGGAACAACGACACCAGGGTGAAAGGTGCGGCAAAGCCGAGCGCCAGCGCGAAGAAGATCACCAGCGCCACCGCCGGTGGCTGCACCAGCGCGTAACCGATAGCGCTGGCCATAAAAGGAGCGGCGCATGGGGTAGCGACAATAATCGCCAGCGCACCGGTCAGGGCCGAACGGACAAACGCACCGCGTCCGATATCGATGGCACCCACCTGCTGCACCGACAAACCCACTTCAAACACGCCAAGCAGGTTAAGGGCCGCCGCGAGGATCACCAGCGCCAGCAGGGCGATAACCAGCGGCGATTGCAGCTGAAAACCCCAGCCAACCGCCGCGCCACCAGCACGCGCAGCCAGCAGGATACCCGCCAGAGCCATCATGGTGACTACAACACCGAGTAAAAATGCCAGCCCTTCACGGCGCGCGCTGGCGCTGTTATCGGAGTGACGCAACAGGCCAAGCGCTTTCAGTGACACCACCGGAAAGACGCAAGGCATAAAGTTGAGAATGATGCCGCCAATAAAGGCGGCCAGCATGGCGGTTAACATTGCTGGCCTCGTCGGTTAGTTAGTCGCGGTTTGCGGATGGGCGTCGCTGTACTGTTTCACGGCAGCGAGCGCTTTCTCGATATGGGTATCCGGGTTTCTGTCAGTATAACTCAGCAGTATGTCGCCATTTGGCGCGATCACGTAGGAGGTACGATCGGACAGGGTTTTGCCTTTCATCTGCATTGTTGTCTGATACTCTGCGGCCACTTTGGCGCCAGGATCGGCAGCGACGGTGAATTTATCGCGGCACTCCAGTTTGGAGAAGTCGCTAACCTGATCGGTGTTACCGGCGGTCACGCCAATCACCGTCGCCCCCATTTTTTTGAAGTTGTCGGTGGCTTCGGCGAAATCATGTGCTTCGACGGTACAACCCTTGCTGAACGCAGCCGGGAAGAAGTACAGCACGACCGGACCTTTCTGCAACGCCTGTTGCAGTGAGAAGGTCAGCGGTTTACCCGCCAGCGCGCCCTGCAATTCAAAGTTGGGCGCTTTAGCACCGACGGGCAGGGCGGCAGTGGCCGACAGCGAGGTCACAGACAGGCCCAGCGCGGCAGCCATGGTCAGGGTACAAACGAGGTTTTTCATGCGTTTCATTATTTGCTCCTGCGGGTTTGAGGGAGTTCCGGTTGGGTGACTCTTTTAATCAGTTCGCTGGAGCCTGCGGGAAAGTTTCGGTGGCGTGAAAAAATTTTATTGTTGCAGACGCGCCAGCATCCGCAGGCTATGGGTAAACAGCGCATCGGCGATACGCGGCGGGAAGTCGGCAGGTAACTCGCTCTCTACCCGACGGATGGCCTGGGGAAATTGGGTAATAAAGAAATCGATGATCTCAGCCATCCGGTTCTGATCAAAATTGACCGCTTTGGCCGTTGCCATAAAATGCCGGGGGAAAATTTTATCGACCTCTGCTTTTTTGCCTTTGGTTGCTTTCAGCCCCATTGCCAGCTTCAGATCGCGAATATTCAGTCCGGTGCCGCCCATCACGGGATAAGCAGAGATGACATCATAGAAAGGCGTCAATCGATAGCTGCCGCCTCTTTCAATAAAGATCGAGAAGTTTTTAGCATGTCCATCCGTAGCGCCCATTAGCCACTGGAAAACCTGAAATTTCATAAATGCATCGCGATCGGCCAGTGCCTGGCTGGATCCCATCAGGAAAGCCATGATGTCAGCAATGCCAGGCCCGCCATCGGATTCATACTTCAGCGCGGAAGGCAGTCCAAAGGTCTGACACATATCTTCCTGTGGTAACCGAATCAGCTGTGTTTTGTCGTTATTCCAGCGGCGGTCAAAACGTTCCACCGCCAGCGCGCGTATGCCACCCACATGAAGAATGCTGGCCGTGGGCACATTGAAACCCAGCTCTCGGGCGAGTGCCAGACAGGCGTATTCGTTCTCAACGCTTGCGCGCATATCCAGGGTGGCGAAAGGCTGTTTTATCTCGCCGATGGGCAGCTTGATAATATGCGATGTCGGGGTTGCCCCATGCGGAATGCCCCAGCCTGCCGCGGTTTTCAGCAGTGCGGTTTTTTCCTGGGCGCCGGCCACCGAAATGCGGAAATCCTCTTCCCCCCTGATCATGCCCAGCGGAATATCCGCCTGGTACGCGGAGAGAACATGGCCGAGTTTTTCGTCATCGAGAAGCTCATAGTGCAAACCGGGTGCAGCGGGTTCACTGTCTGATGTCAGAAGCATCACCGCACCCACACTGTCTTTACCCACTTCGCGCAACAGATCAAACGGCTGCCGCGACTTCGCCTGATAGCGCGCCACGATACGATCGCGAATCAACGGACTGTCAGGCAACAGGTTATCAAAATAGTTAATCACGCTGGGGGAGGCGATCACCGGCAATTGCAGCGGTAATGATAAAGAGAGTGGACGTGCCAGCCGGTTATTCAGCCAACTCTCCGCATACTGGAAAGTATGGGCGCCATTGCTTTGCCGGGTCAGCACGCCAACGCGTTCGCCATTCATCCATGCCGTCAGCGCCTGCTTCACCAGTCATTCTCCTTGTCGTAAGTCGCCGCGTTCTCGTTTGCTTCCATCTTCTCGTGAATAGCCAATTTCAGCTCAAGGGATTGCAGGATCTTAAACAGCGTAGCGAGTGTGGTCAGGTCAGGATTGTTTTCAAAATGGGAAATCGTGGCCTGCTTCAGGCCCACTTTTTTGGCGAGTTGTGTCTGCGTCCACTGGTTTTTCTGACGTATCAACCGGACATGCTGAGCAAGTTGTCTTGGGCTATAAATCATCACCGATCCCCTGAGGTGGTGGGATAACCGTTAACAGGATATCCCCTGATAAGGATATTTTCTAAATTATCCCCTACAGGGGTTAATGTCAACATTATCCCCTTGTGAGGATACCGCCTCATTTATCCCCTTTCGCGGATAACGCCCCTGGCACGTTTTACTTATAGTCCCAACTAAACTCCCTATGGCCTGTGCGGCGGTGCGCTCTGCTATAACAACTTCCGATATGTTAACGCGTATGGAACCCGTTTATGGATATTCGCAAAATCAAGAAACTGATCGAACTGGTGGAGGAATCCGGCATTGCTGAGCTGGAAATCTCTGAAGGTGAAGGGTCGGTGCGCATCAGCCGCGCTCCTGCCAATGTCACGTATCCGGTTATGCAACAGGCTTATGCCGCGCCTGCGCCGCAGCCCCCTGTCACCCCGGTTGTTGCCCCGGTTGGCAGCGCGCCGGAAATCAGTGGCCACATCGTGCGTTCACCGATGGTAGGTACCTTCTATCGCACCCCGAGTCCGGACGCGAAAGCCTTTGTCGAAATCGGCCAGAAAGTTAACGTCGGCGACACCCTGTGCATCGTTGAAGCGATGAAAATGATGAACCAGATCGAAGCCGACAAAGCCGGCGTGGTGAAAGCGATTCTGGTTGAAAGTGGCCAGCCGGTTGAATTTGACGAGCCGCTGGTTGTCATCGAATAACGAGGCGAACCATGCTGGATAAAATTGTCATTGCTAACCGCGGTGAGATCGCGCTGCGCATTCTGCGTGCCTGTAAAGAGCTGGGCATCAAGACTGTGGCGGTGCACTCCACGGCGGACCGCGACCTCAAGCACGTGCTGCTGGCGGACGAAACCGTCTGCATCGGCCCGGCGCAGTCGGTCAAAAGTTACCTGAATATCCCGGCCCTGATCTCCGCGGCCGAAATTACCGGCGCGGTGGCGATCCACCCCGGCTACGGCTTCCTGTCTGAGAACGCCGATTTCGCCGAGCAGGTTGAGCGCTCCGGCTTTATCTTTATCGGCCCGAAAGCCGATACCATCCGTCTGATGGGCGATAAAGTGTCGGCGATCACCGCGATGAAGAAAGCGGGCGTACCGACCGTTCCCGGCTCTGACGGCCCGCTGACCGAAGACATGGACAAAAACCGTGCCTTCGCGAAACGCATCGGCTATCCGGTGATCATCAAAGCCTCCGGCGGCGGCGGTGGTCGCGGTATGCGCGTGGTGCGCAGCGATAAGGATCTTGAGCAGTCCATCAACATGACGAAAGCGGAAGCCAAAGCGGCTTTCAACAACGACATGGTGTACATGGAGAAGTACCTCGAGAACCCGCGCCACATCGAGATCCAGGTGCTGGCTGACGGCCAGGGCAACGCCATCTATCTGGCGGAGCGTGACTGCTCAATGCAGCGTCGCCACCAGAAAGTGGTGGAAGAAGCTCCGGCACCGGGCATCACCCCGGAACTGCGCAGCTTTATCGGCGACCGTTGCGCCAGAGCCTGTGTGGATATCGGCTACCGTGGCGCAGGCACCTTTGAGTTCCTGTTCGAAAACGGCGAGTTCTACTTTATTGAGATGAACACCCGTATTCAGGTGGAGCATCCGGTGACCGAGATGATTACCGGCGTTGACCTGATCAAAGAGCAGCTGCGTATCGCTGCCGGTCAGCCGCTGTCAATCCGTCAGGAAGATGTGGTGATCCGCGGCCATGCGGTGGAATGCCGTATCAACGCCGAAGACCCGAACACCTTCCTGCCCAGCCCCGGAAAAATCACGCGTTTCCACGCGCCGGGCGGCTTTGGTGTGCGCTGGGAATCGCATATCTACGCCGGTTACACCGTGCCGCCGTACTACGATTCGATGATTGGCAAGCTGATCACCTACGGTGAAAACCGTGACGTGGCAATTGCGCGTATGAAGAATGCGCTGGCGGAGCTGATCATCGACGGCATCAAGACCAACGTCGAACTGCAGATGAAAATCATGTCCGACGAAAACTTCCAGCAGGGTGGAACCAATATCCACTATCTGGAGAAAAAACTTGGGTTAAACGACTAATCAATCCCCCCTCGAAAACCTGAAAAACCGGAGGTCAGTTTTGTCTGCACTTTCCTATGTGACGGGCGACCGTCACTCAGCCTGGTCAACCTATCTGACGCAGGTCGAACGCGTATTGCCGTTATTAGGCGAACTTAGCCGCTGGGCCGATACCCTGACCCACCCGAAACGCGCCTTAATTGTTGATATTCCGCTGGAAATGGACGACGGCACCGTGCGCCATTTCGAAGGTTATCGCGTGCAGCACAACCTGTCGCGCGGGCCGGGCAAAGGCGGCGTGCGTTTCCACCCCGACGTGACCTTAGAAGAGGTGATGGCGCTGTCGGCATGGATGACCATCAAGTGTGCCGCCCTCAATCTGCCGTTCGGCGGTGCGAAAGGCGGGATTCGCGTCGATCCGGCGACGCTGTCGCGCAAAGAGCTGGAACGTCTGACACGTCGCTACACCAGCGAAATTGGCACCATGATTGGACCGCAGCAGGATATTCCGGCACCGGATGTCGGCACCAATGCGCAGGTGATGGCGTGGATGATGGATACCTGGTCGATGAATGTCGGCGCGACCACCACCGGCGTGGTGACCGGCAAACCGGTACATCTGGGCGGTTCGCTGGGACGGGTGAAAGCCACCGGGCGGGGCGTGTTTGTCACTGGCTGTCGGGCGGCGGCGCAGCTGGGGCTGGATGTGGTTCACAGCCGCGTGGCGGTGCAGGGTTTTGGCAATGTCGGCAGCGTCAGCGCCGAGTTGTTCCACGCGCAGGGGGCGAAAGTGGTGGCGGTGCAGGATCACAGCGCCACGCTGTATCTGGCGACGGGGCTGGATATTCCCGCGCTACAGGCATGGCAGCAGGCCAACGGCAGCATCAAAGGCTTTCCACAGGCGGATCATATCGCGGAGGAGGGTTTCTGGTCGCTGGATTACGACATTCTGGTGCCCGCCGCGCTGGAAGGGCAGATCACCGCTGAACGCGCGCGCGAACTGCGCTGTCGTCTGGTAATTGAAGGCGCCAATGGTCCAACACTGCCGGAAGCCGACGATGTGTTGCAGCAGCGTGGGGTTGCCGTGGTGCCGGACGTGATTGCCAACGCCGGTGGCGTCACCGTGAGTTATTTCGAGTGGGTACAGGATTTCTCCAGCTTCTTCTGGAGCGAGGAGGAGATTAATCAGCGGCTCGACGGCATTATGCAGGGCGCGATCGATACCGTCTGGCAAAAAGCCGACGCGTTGCAGGTGACGTTGCGTACCGCCGCCTATGCGCTTGCGTGTGAACGTATTTTACTGGCAAGAAAAGATCGCGGATTGTATCCGTAACTATCAATCGCGCCGCGACAACACCTGTAGCGGCGCGATTTTCAGCAGCGTGCAGCAGATGTTTCGCACGCTGTTCTCACATCAGAACTGATACACCAGCCCGAGCGCCAGTTGATCATCATTTGGCAGGCCAAGTTTGTTGTTATCGTCCAGCAGGTTGATCTTCCAGGTGACAAAGGTCTTCATATTTTTGTTGAAGTAATAGGTCAGCCCTGGCTCGAGGAACTTCAGCAGGTACTCATCCCCTACGCCTTCAATCTCTTTCGCTTTGGTTTGCACCCAGGCAAGGGACGGGCGAATACCGTTGATGAACTGATATTGCAGCGTGGCTTCAAAGCTCTCTGTTTTATTGGCGAAGCCGCTTTCACCGGTCAGGCTATTGCTGATGGCATAGGCGTTACGCGTCTGGCCGTAGAAGGTGCCGAAGTACCATTGGTTGTCGTCATACTTCGCGCCAACTGCCCAGCTTTCGCCGTGCGCGCCGCGGCCGTAGACGCCATCCGCATTCTGCGCATTGGTGCGATTAAGGTTGGCATAGCCGCCGACCACGCTGACGCCGAAATCAGTGGTGTAACCCAGCGACGTAGCCCAGCCGTCACCGTTGGAGGTGCTGATAGCATCGCGCTGGTTTTTGCCCTGATATTGCAGGCCTAAGCTCAGGCCATCGACCAGGCCGAAGAAGTCGCGGTTGCGCCAGGTCGCCACACCGGTCGAGCGGCCACGCAGGAAGCCGTCGGCGGAGCCGGTGGCGCCGCCAAATTCCGGCAGCACATCAGTGTAGGAGATGGCGTCATATACCAGGCCATAGTTGCGACCATAATCAAAACTGCCGTAGTGGCCCGCTTTCAGCCCGGCAAAACCAAGGCGGGTTTTGTTACCGTTCTGCGCATCGCTGCCTTCGCTGTTGTTGAGCTGCGCCTGATATTCCCACTGGCCGTAGCCGGTGATCAGGTCGTTAACCTGGGTTTGGCCTTTAAAACCAAAACGCATGTAGGATTGGTCGCCATCGAGGCTGTCGTTGCTGGAAATATAATTTTCCCCCTGCACCTTGCCGTAAAGATCGAGTTTGTTGCCATCCTTATTATAAATTTCCGCCGCATGACCCACACCAGAGATTAACAGGGCGCTGGCGACGCAGGTTTTAATCGAGAGTTTCATCATTTATTCCTCGTTTTATGCTTTTGTCATCTTGTTGGGATAAAAACCCAGGGTTATTCATCGCCAGAACTTAATAATTAGCGATGAAAGTAAATGCAGAAAAAAAGCCGCTGGCCGTTAAGTTGGTCGAACGCATAATCAACATGCGTGAAAAACAAGCTCAGGCAGCCAGCCAGCGGGTAAAGCGCACACACACAGATTTTGCAAATGAATAGCGACGATGAGGGCAGGGGGTTTATTATTTTTCAGGTCATTTATCGTCGATAAAGCGCGTTAACGAAACGTGCGAAATTCGTCACTAACATAGGGCGAGAAATATCGTTGCTGATAAGATAATTTTGTTTTGGCCGGATAGTATTTGCTTATTGCCTGTTTAACCCGCTCACGGTGGGAGCTCATATAAATTACCTATCTGGCGAAAGGCATTCCTTCTTACCGGCGTAAAAATAAAGCCGATATAGTCGCTGTAGCCTGGTGAAAATAGCAGCACAGGCACTAACCCGCGACGAGACAACATGAACATACGGCGTTTGAAGTCCTTTATTACCATTGTGGATATGGGCAGCATTACCCGTGCGGCAGATGCGCTACATATCGCGCAACCGGCACTCAGCCAGCAACTGGTGGCGCTGGAGGAACACTTCAAACGACAGCTGTTGATCCGCAGCCAGCAGGGCGTGGTGCCCACCGAAGCGGGCAAAGTGTTGTACGGTCATGCCAATGCCATGCTGCGCCAGTTCGCCCAGGCGGAGGTGGATGTGCTGAGCGCCGGGCAGTCGCTGTCGGGACGGGTGTCGGTCGGGCTGGCGCCCTTCAGTGCCGCCTCAACGCTGGCGATGTCGCTGCTGAGCGAAATGCGTCAGCGGCATCCGGGAATTTTGCTGCATCTGGTGGAGAGCGTCGGTCAGGCCTATAGCGAACTGGTGGCGAATGGGCGACTGGAGATGGCGCTGCTGCACGGCTGTGGCGGCATTAAAGGACTGCATTACGAACCCCTGCTGGAAGAATCCTTCTACTTTGTTGCGCACGCGGATTTCGATTTCGATGATGACGGCGGCCCGTTGCAGGTCAGCCAGCTTGGCGCGCTGCCGATGTTGCTGCCGCCCGCCTATAACTTTGTGCGCCGCGCCATCGACGAAGCCTTTAGTCTGAATCATCAAAGCATCCATATTGTCGGCGAACTGGAAGCGGTGAAAAGCATTGCTCGCGCGGTGGATGCCGGTCTTGGCTGCACCATCATGCCGAAGGCGATTGCCGAACGTATTCAGTCGGAATCACGCGATGTGGTGATCCGCTCGATCAGCGGCCCGACCATTAGTCAGACGCTGTCGCTGTGCGTCTCAGATCGCACGCCGCTATCAGAACCGGCAGCGGCGGTGCGCGAGTTATTAATAGAACTCACCTCCGGTTTAACGGAGGCGGGCAATATCCTCGCCTGACGGTTACAGCATCGCTTCTTTGCGGCAGTTCACCAGCAGTTCGGCCACCGAAAGGTTGTTCGGCAGGCGCAGCAACAGCTCCACCATCTCCGCCAGATCGTCCGGCTGCGTCATCTCTTCACGGCTGATTTCGGTCTCGCCCTGGGTCATATCGGTAGCGATATAACCAGGACACAGCGCGGTGGCGCGCACGCCTGCTGACCAGCACTCCTGGCGGATACCATGCGTCAGGGCCACCACGGCAAATTTGGTCATGGCGTAGCCGACATTGCTGCCAACGCGACGCCCGGCCAGCGAGGCAACGTTAACCACCCGACCATTTCCCGGCTGCATCAGATAAGGCAGGGCGGCCCGGCTGAGACGCAGCGGCCCTTTGACGTTGATTTGCCACATTTCGTCCAGCGCCTGCTCGCCCTCATCCAGCACGCGCACGCGCGGGTTGATACCGGCGCAGTTTACCAGCGCATCAATACGACCAAACTGCGCCACGGTGGCCGCGACCCACGCCTCGCCGGAACCGGCGACGGTGGCGTCATAGGCATGAACCAACAAACCGGGGCGCGCGGGCAGCGTGGCAGACTGGCGCACGCCGGCGGATACGCTAAATCCGGCCGCCAGCAGGCGTTCGGTGATCGCCCGCCCCAGACCGCGTGACGCCCCGGAAATCATCACTACGCGAGAGGTTGTCGCTAACATTTTTCGCTCCTTTAACCTGCGGATAAGAGAAAAAGCATAGGGTTGGGGGTTGCGCAGCGGCAAATATCCCTTTGCTGTGGCGACATAACGCAATGTGATTGCGGAGCGATAAGAAAAATATTGCCCATAACGGGAAGCAATATGCGCATCGTGAAAATGTATTGGGTGCCGCTCAATTAATCATATTAACGTTTTGTGACGCGAAAAATTAAAAATCAAAGCCGTCATTTCAATTTCTTATATTAAAGACTTTCTTGCCCTGAATATTTCCCTGAAGTCGTTATTAAAACGTAGTGCGAAATTTTGCCTGGAGGAAGTCCGATGACCGCTATTCCCACGCCGCTGCCGCGCGTTAAATCCTCGAGCCGCTGGCAATCGCCTGCGCTGCTGATTATTCCGCTGCTGGCGTTTCAGCTTTTTTTCTTTTTTGTCCCCTCCATCAAACTGATGTTATTCAGCCTGATGACGCAATCCGCCGACGGAAATATCACTACGCCCTGGACATTCAGCCATTACTGGCACTTCTTTAGCGTGGCGTTGTATAGCGATGTGTTATGGAACACGCTGCGCATCAGCGTGATCACCGCGTTAATTGCGGCGGTGCTGGCCTATCCGGTCGCCTCGGTGCTGGTGCGCGGCCATGCGCTGGTGGCGCGAACGCTGACGCTGGTGATCATCGCCCCGCTGGCCGTCAGCGTGGTGGTACGCGCCTACGGCTGGCAGCTGATTCTCAATAATGGCCCGACCGGGCTGCTGAATTATGTGTTGCTGCATCTGGGGCTGATTGAGCGTCCCAATACGCTGATGTTTACCGAGTGGGCGGTGATTATCGGCTCGCTGCATATCTTTTTCCCGATGATGGTGCTGCCGCTGGCGTCGGCGCTCGGCAGGATTGACCCCAATCTGCCGTTTGCCGCCCGCACCCTGGGCGCGCCGCCGTGGCAGGTATTTTTCCGCATCACGCTGCCGCTCAGCCTGCCAGGGCTGGTGGCTGGCATGACGCTGGTATTCTCGCTGGCCGCCGGATCTTATGTCATCCCGGCGCTGATTGGCGGGCCGCGGGCGCAGATGCTTGGCAACCTTGCGGAGCAGCAAATCGTCGCGGTATATGACTGGCCGTTCGGCGCCACCATCGCCACCATTCTGGTGTTTATCGTGATTGCGGTGAACACGCTGTCGATGAAGCTGCTGGGCGGGCGTCGTCTGCCGGGAGCGGCAAAATGACCGCGCGTTTATCTGGCTGGGGCGGGGCTGCGCTTTATACCTTCGCTGCCGCGATGATGGTGTTCATTCTGGCGCCGATTCTGCTGATCATCGCCATCTCTTTTTCTGATGGCTATTTCGTCAGCTTCCCGCCAACCGGCTTCACCCTCGACTGGTACCGCAGCGTGCTCGGCAACCGCGAATTTACCGATGCGCTGCTGTTCAGCACCCTGTTATCGCTCGGCACCACGCTGCTGTCGTTGCTGCTGGGGATTCCTGCCGCTTTTGCGCTGGTGCGCGGCCAGCTGCCGTTCGCTTCGCTGTGCAAAGGCCTGCTGCTGTCGCCGCTGATTTTCCCGGTGCTGATCACGGGCCTGGCGTTGTTGCAGCTGTTTACCGGCTACGGCTGGAGCAACGCCAAACTTAATCTGCTGCTGGCGCACACCGTGGTGACCTCTCCCTATGTGGTACGCACGGTGATCACCAGCCTTGAGCTGATCAATCCAGACCTGGAAGAGGCGGCGCGTACGCTGGGAGCGACCCGCTGGGCAACCTTCCGCCAGGTGATATTCCCGCAAATCGTACCGGGAGTGATGTCCGGGGCGATCTTCTGCTTCATGGTCTCGTTTGATAACTACCCGGTCTCCATGTGGCTGGCCGACTCGGAAAACACCCCGGTGCCGGTGGTGCTCTATCGCCAGATCGGCACGGTATTCGATCCTTCGGTCGCCACCATGTCGACCCTGATTATTCTGCTCGCCACCGTGGTGGTGATTGCACTGGAAAAATTAGTGGGCCTGCGTCGCGCCATGGCCGCTTAACCTTCACACCAGAGGATGCTCTATGACTGCTATGAAACGTCGTACTTTTATTAAAGCGGTGGCCGGTGCGGCGCTGTTGCCGTATATCCAGGTCAAAGCCAGCGCGGCAGATCGCGTGCTTCAGGTGGGGGTGTATAACTCGGCGCAGGGCGCGTTGATCAAACAGAAGGTGCTGCCGGCATTTGAGAAAGAGTATAACTGCAAGGTGCTGACCACCGAAGGCGCCACCCTGGCGAACATCGCCGCCCTGCGCGCCACTAAGGCAAAGCCGGTGTTTAGCGTGATGTCGATGGATGATATCGGCGTGCCGCAGGCAAAAGCTGAAAATCTGATCGAACAACTGCCCGCCGATGGCATTCCTAACCTGAAAAACGTGTTTGACCGTTATCTGCTGAGCGATCGTTATGGCGTGGGCTTTTCCGTGTCGATGGCCGGATTGTTTATAAACCCGCAAATCTCGCAGCCCATCGCCAGTTATAACGACATTTTCACCTCAAAGTACGCGCACCAAATGATCCTCAACACGCCTAAAAACACCCAGAGCATCCTGATGCTGATCGTGGCGGCAGCGCTGGCGACCGGCAAACCGCTACAGGAAGCGCAATATGATATCGACAAGGGCTGGGACAAGCTGGCCGAGCTGAAGAACAACGTGATGACGGTGTACGACGGTGAAGCGCAGGTGATGATGGTGGCGCAGGGCCAGGCGATGGTCGGCGGCATTGAGTATTCCAAAGCCATCTATCCGCATACCAAAAAAGGCATTCCGCTGGATATGACCTATCCGAAGGAGGGCGCCTTTACCGGCATCAACGGTCTGGCGCTGGTGAAAGGTGCGCCGCAGCCTGAACTGGGCCTGGCGTGGATTAATCGTCTGCTGGACGCCGATGTCCAGAAGATGCTGGCGGAAGTGACGCTTAGCGCGCCGACGGTGCGCGGCATCAATTTCGATGAAGCGACCCTGAAATATCTCGCTTATCCGGAAGAGAAAATGAACCAGCTGAAGCTGTTCACCCCGGACTGGACCTACATTATCCCGCGCCGTGCCGAACTGCTGGAGCGCTACAACCAGACTTTCAACGCCTGAGGTTAACATGCAGCGATCTTTTGAAGTCCGGCTTGATCGGCTTAGTAAACATTACGGCAAAAGCGTGGCGGTGGACGAGGTGTCGCTTAAGGTGAATGCCGGTGAAATCCTTGCGCTGCTCGGCCCAAGCGGCTGTGGCAAAACCACCTGCCTGCGCATGGTGGCGGGGCTGGTGACGCCCACGTCAGGCGATATTCTGGTTGGGGGGCGTTCCATCCTTGACACCGCCGTCCATCGCCGCAACATCGGCCTGCTGTTCCAGAACTACGCGCTGTTTCCGCATATGACGGTGGCGGAAAACGTGGCGTTTGGCCTGAAGATGCGCGGCCAGTCGCGCAGCGAATATGCGGATCGGGTCGCGAAAGCGCTGGATATGGTACAGCTGAAAAGTTACCGCGATCGCTTACCGGCGCAGCTCTCCGGCGGCCAGCAGCAGCGGGTGTCGCTGGCGCGGGCGCTGGTGATTGAGCCGGATATGCTGCTGCTGGATGAACCGCTCGGCGCGCTGGATAAAAGCCTGCGCGAAAGTATGCAGCTGGAGATTCGCCAGCTACAACAGCGGCTGGGGCTGACCACCATTATGGTGACGCACGATCAGGATGAAGCGCTGACTATGGCCGATCAGATTGCGGTGATGCAGGGCGGTAAACTGGAGCAGGTGGCGGGGGCGGCGGAAATCTACCAGAAACCCGCCACCGCCTTTGTCGCCGGTTTTATCGGCGCGTCGAATTTCCTCTCGGCCAGCGTGGTGCAGCGCGATGCGCAGCGCAGTGAATTGCATACCACGAGCGGGATGCGGTTGGTGGTGCCAGGTGAGCTGAGCGCGCAACAGGCGCTGACGGTCACCATCCGCCCGGAAGCGATTCGTCTGACGCCGTTAAGCGCGCAGCAGGGGACGACGGAGTGCAACGCCACCCCGGCAGAAGTGACCCAGGTGGTGTATCGCGGCTATATGCTGCATTACAACCTGAAGCTGCCGGGCGGCGAAACCATGATTGCGTGGAAACAAACCCAGGGTGAAGCCGAAGCGCAGAGCTTTGTCGCGGGGGATCGGGTGTATGCCCAGTGGACGAGCGAGAGCAACCATGTGATTGCCCGTTAAAAAAACGCGATAACTCGCGCCGCTACGCAATTTTCATGCTGTGGGTGCGGCGCGCTGTATCGCGCATATTGAGGCACTATTCAGGTCTGATACCTTTACAAAACAAACTCAGCGTATGCGCCACAATCATTTCCCGGTTGAACGCGGGATCGCTGGCGAAGCGGGTGAACGGCACCAGCACCATGCTGAGAATCGAGGTCATCAGCAACTGCGGCTCCAGATCCGGGTTCAGCAATCCCTGTTGCTGCCAGCCCTCAATCAGCTTTTTCAGCTGATCACGTTCGGCATGGCCAAAACGATTCTTAATATGCTGGCCTAATCCTCCCTGGCCTTCCGTCACTTCCTGCATCCACAGCGGGCCAAACCAGTTGTGCTCGTCGATAATCGCGGCAATCTCACGGATAAACGCACTGAATGTTGTGACAGGGTCACGCGGTTGATTGACGAAATGCGCAACCAGACGCTGGCGCAGCGGCAGAAAACGCTCCTCAACCACCACATCCAGCAACGACTCGCGCGACTGAAAATAGTAATTAAGCATTGCCGGACTGACGCCCGCTTTGCGCGCAATCGCGTTCAGGGAGGTTTCGCCAATACCGTTTTGCGCATACAGCGTCAGGGTGATATCCAGCAGATGTTCGCGCTGCTGCGCACTAATCGCGCCGCCACGCGGACGGCCAGGACGGCGTGGTGCGGATTTGGCGGCCTTACTCTCCCCAGGGACTTTCTGTGCGGTCATTTTTGCGCGCTCACTTGTTTCGTGTCAGACTTCGATCAATATTAATTGTGTATTTAATTAATTTCAATATGGTGTCTCCTATGAAACCCAATTCTCTGGCGAAACCTGCCGCCAGCACCGATGCAAAGCGTCAGTCAGTTGGCTGGCTGATGGGCGCGTTGATGCTGGTGATGTTGTTGTCCGCCCTCGATCAAACCATTGTTTCAACCGCCTTACCGACGATCGTCGGCGAGCTGGGTGGGCTGGATCGCCTGTCGTGGATTGTGACGGCTTACATGCTGGCCTCAACCCTTGTTGTACCGTTATACGGCAAATTCGGCGATCTGTTTGGCCGTAAACGGGTGCTGCAAATTTCGGTCGTTCTGTTCCTGATTGGCTCGGCGTTGTGCGGGCTGGCGCAGAATATGGAGCAGCTGATCCTCACCCGTGCGTTGCAGGGGCTGGGCGGCGGCGGCTTGATGGTGGTGAGCATGGCGGCGGTGGCCGATGTGATCCCGGCCGCCGAACGCGGTAAATATCAGGGCCTGTTTGGCGGGGTGTTTGGTCTGGCTACCGTCATTGGCCCGCTGCTCGGTGGTTTTATCGTGCAGCATGCGTCGTGGCGCTGGATTTTTTACATAAACCTGCCGCTCGGATTGTTTGCGTTGCTGGTCATTAACGCGGTATTCAAAAGCGACAGCAAACGCAAAGCGCATGAGATCGACTATCCCGGCGCGGTATGTCTTTGCCTGGCGCTGGTGGGGATTACGCTGTTCACCAGCGAGGGTGGGTCGCTGCGCGCCTGGTCCGATCCACAGCTGTGGTGCATCCTCGCTTTTGGCGTGGTTGGTCTGATTGGTTTTGTCTACGAAGAACGCCGCGCGTGGGAGCCGATTATTCCGCTGACGCTGTTCCGCAACCGCAGCTTTCTGCTCTCCAGCCTGATCGGCTTTATCGTCGGGATGTCGCTGTTTGGCAGCGTGACCTTCCTGCCGTTGTATTTACAGGTAGTGAAAGGCGCGACGCCAACCGGAGCCGGTTTGCAGCTGCTGCCGCTGATGGGCGGTCTGCTGGTCATATCGATTATCAGCGGACGGATCATCAGCCATACCGGCAGATATCGCCTGTTTCCGATTGCCGGTACCTTGCTGGCGACAATCGGCATGGCGCTGATGACCACCCTGACGCTGGACGCGCCGACCTGGCATATCTGGCTGTTCTCCAGCATCCTGGGGATGGGAATGGGGATGGTGATGCAGGTTCTGGTGCTGGCGGTGCAGAACACCGTCGCACCGGACAGCATTGGCGTGGCGACCTCATCGGTGACGCTGTTCCGTTCCGTTGGCGGGTCCATTGGCGTGGCGCTGTTTGGCGCGGTATTCAGCCAGGTGCTGAAATCCGGGCTGACAAAGCTGGTGGATAAAGGCGAGGAGCTGCCGCGCAGTCTCGATCCCGCCGCGATTCACCGTTTGCCGATGGATGTGCAGCTTCCCTATTTGCAGGCGTTTGGCGACGCCGTCCATGCGGCGTTTCAGATGGCCGCAGGCGTGATGTTGCTGGCTTTCCTGCTGTCATTGTTTATGCCGGAATCGCCGCTGCGCCAGAAAGCGCACCGCTCGTAGTCCCTTTTCAGGCCATCGCTTTTGCGGCATAGTAGTGCCGCATCGCGATGCGCCTGGATCAGCAGACAGGCAATAACTGAGCTGGCTTACCCTTTGTTTATCAACTGAGAGGAGCCAGCCATGAGCGCTGCCCGTATCTGGATCAAAAACCCGTTAGCCGTATTTCTTCCTGACACTCTCGATGGCCGTGGCGGTCTGGTGGTGGAAGGTTCGCGCATCAGCGAAATTCTCGCTGCCGGTCAATCTCCGGCGCAACCCTGTGCCAGCGTGGTGGATGCGCGTGAGCATGTGGTGCTTCCCGGCCTGATTAACGCCCATCATCATTTTTATCAAACCTTAACCCGCGCCTGGCTCCCGGTGGTCAATCAGCCGTTGTTTCCGTGGCTGAAAACCCTCTACCCGGTATGGGCGCGTTTAACTCCTGAGGCGCTGCATCTGGCGAGCCAGGTGGCGATGGCGGAGCTGCTGCAATCCGGCTGTACCACCGTCAGCGACCACCATTACCTGTTTCCCCAGGGGATGGAACAGTCGCTGGATGTGCAGGTGGATGTCGTACAGCAGCTTGGGATGCGCGCGCTGCTGACGCGCGGCTCAATGAATCTGGGGGAAGAGCAAGGCGGATTACCGCCACAGCACACCATCCAGGACGCGGACACCATTTTGCAGGACAGCCTGCGTCTGATTCAGCGTTACCACCAGCGCCACGACGGCGCGCAAATTCAGATTGGCCTCGCGCCCTGTTCGCCGTTTTCCGTCACCACCGATTTAATGCGTGAAATCGCCCGCCAGGCGGAACAGCACGACGTGCGCCTGCATACCCATCTCGGCGAAACCCTTGATGAAGAGGCGTATTGCCAGCAAACCTTTGGGATGCGCTGCGTTGATTATCTGGAAGATGTGGGCTGGCTGAGCAAGCGAACCTGGCTGGCGCACGGCATTCATTTTAACCCGGATGAGATCAAACGCCTTGGCGCGGCAGGCACCGGCATCTGCCATTGCCCGGTATCCAATATGCGGCTGGCATCGGGCATTTGCCCGACGGTGGAACTGGAAGCGGCAGGCGCGCCGGTGGGGTTGGGTGTCGATGGTTCCGCCTCTAATGATGCGTCGAACCTGATGTACGAAGCGCGTCAGGCGCTGTATCTGCAACGCTTACGTTACGGTGCTGAACAAATCACGCCACAGCGCGTGCTGCGCTGGGCGACGGCAGGGTCAGCGCGTCTGCTGGGCCGTCAGGATATTGGCGAACTGGCGGTGGGTAAGCAGGCGGATATCGCCCTGTTTAAACTCGATGAACTGCGCTTCAGCGGCAGTCATGATCCGCTTTCGGCGCTGATCCTGTGTGGCGCGGAACGGGCGGATAAAGTGATGGTCGGCGGCCAGTGGCGCGTGTTGGATGGCGAGATTGTCGGGCTGGATAGCGCCGCATTGATGGTCAGGCATCGTGCGGCGGCGAAAGCGTTGATTGCCGGGTAAGAGATGCAGGCCGCCGGGGGGCGGCCTGGTCCGGGGGCTTAAATCTGCGAGACGCCGATTGACGCGCCGCCATCGACATACAGGGTCTGCCCGGTGATAAATCCTGCCTCTGCGGACAGCAGGAACTGAATCGTCGCGGCGATTTCGTCCGGTTGCCCGAAGCGTTTCATCGGTACGCTGCTCAGGTAACGCTGTTCACCTTCACTGCCCGGTGCGTTGCTGGCGCGAAACAGTTCAGTTTCAGTGGGACCAGGCGCGACTGCGTTCACCGTGATGCCCGTGGTAGCCAGCTCCAGCGCCCAGCTACGGGTAAAACTCACCAGCGCGGCTTTAGCCGCCGCATAAGCGGTGCGTTGCGGCACACCTAACACCGTCAGACTGGCGATATTCACCACCCGGCCCCAGCCGCGCGACTGCATTCCGGGTAACGCTGCCTGCGTGGCCAACAGGGCAGGCTGCAAATTGACTTTCAGCACCTCATCAAGCGCATCAAGGGTGACATCCGCCAGCAGCTGCGGGCGCACCAGGCCAACGTTATTGATGATGCCATCGATGGCAAATCGTGCCGTCAGGTCGTGCAGCGCCGCGTTGAAACCCTGGCTATCGCCCAGATCCAGGGCGACAAAATGGCCGGGAAACCCCTGCGGCGGCGCGTTGCGCGCGATACCGATAACCTGATGTCCGCTGGCCGCCAGACGCTGCGCCAGCGCCAGGCCAATCCCTTTACTGGCACCGGTGATCAGAAACGTTCTTTGCTGATGCATATTGTTCTCCGTGAGACAAAATACCCCCCAGTCGCACCTTTATCGTCGGCGCGGCTGGGTTAATCAAGGCGAGTTATGACGCGGAGGCCGCCTGCAATGCCACGTCGGCGGCGCTGATCCCTTCCAGCGCCAGGCCGTAACCGGCGCCTTCATCCACGATGCGACGCAGTTTTTGCGTCAGCGCGATACGCGTATAGCGGCTGGTCAGCGGCGGCAGCGCCGCCAGTGATTCGGCCAGTTCATGCGCGCGGGTCAGCAGCTGCCCGGCGGGCAGGATCTCATTAATCACGCCCCATTCTTTGGCGGTGGCGGCATCCAGTTCCTGGCGGGTGAGCAGGAAGTAGCGGGCGCGAATGCTGCCGATCACCTCCGGCCACAGCAGGTTGACGCCATCGCCGGGGACGATCCCGAATTCGAAATGCGGTTTGTCCTGAAACACCGTGTCCGGTGTCGCCAGCACCATATCCGCCAGCAGCACATATTCGGAATGGAGGCGTACCGGGCCATTTAACGCCGCGATCACCGGAACCTCAATATCCAGCAGATTCATCAGCACTTTCTTCCCTTCGCGATAAATCTTGTCGTAGCCGCGTGGAGTAAAGAAATCAAAGCCTTCCGGGCTGATGCTCTCCATAAAGGCTTCACCGGCGCCGGTCAGAATCACCACGCGGTTATCCGGGTCCGACCCTATCTGGTGGAACAGCTCGACAAACTCTTCATGGGTGTGACCATTAAACAGCAGCGTACCGCCGTCGGTGTGAAACATCACTTCCAGCACGCCGCTGGCGGAACGGGTCAGACGGGCGTTGTTAAAGGCGTTACGGTAATTTTCAAAACGAGACATGATCGATTTCCTTTTTCAGTTATCAGGACAAAACAAGGGCATTCAGTTTTTCGGTTGCACGCTGGACGGCAGGGCGGGCAGAGATGGCGTCAAACCAGCGGGTCAGATGTGGCAGACCGTCAAGCGTGACCCCGGCAAATTCGCGCCGCCAGAACCAGCCGTAGTGAGCGATATCGGCGATGCTGTACTCCTCACCGGCGATAAACGGGGTGGCGGCCAGCTGGTTTTCCAGCAGCGCCGTCACGCGGGCGGCTTCGCTGTTAAAACGCTGCTGCGCCAGGGGTTGCGGCTCGCTGGCGAGGCGGTTAAAGAAGCCTGCCTGACCAAATGCCGGGCTGACTGCCGAGGCATGGAAGAACAGCTGTTCAAACACCCTGGCGCGCGCTTCACCCTGCGCAGGCAGCAGGCGGCCGTGTTGTTCTGCCAGCCAGACCAGAATGGCGGCGGATTCGCTCAGCGCCATTCCGCCGCGGCTATCCACCAGTACCGGCACCTTAGCGTTGGGGTTCAGCGCCAGGAAATCGGCCTGTTTTTGTTCACCCTGACGCACATTCACCGCGCGCAGCTGCCAGGGTTGCTGCAACTCCTCCAGCATGATGGCGGGCTTGATGCTGTTGGGGGTGGCGAAGGCATAAAGTTGGTACATGTGCTGGCTCCACTGTTTTCATCATTAACGATGCAGTCACTGCATCCCGTTGTTGTTGACGCTAAGTATCTGCTAATGTCGGGTAGTAATGGCAGACAGCAAAAAACCATAATGGCTATTCCGGGGAGGAATACGGTGGATCGACTTCAGGCGATGCAGATGTACGTTCAGGTGGTGGATGCAGGATCGTTTTCTGCGGCGGCGCGCATTATGAATATCGGCCAGCCGGCGGTGTCGAAAATCATCGCCCAGCTGGAAAAGTATCTGGAGGTCCGTCTGCTGCTGCGCACTACCCACGGCCTGACGCCAACCGAAGCCGGGCAACGGTTCTACGAACGGGTGCGCATTACGCTGCAACAGGCGGAAGAGGCAGAGATGGCGGCGCGGGGGGCCGGGAAAGGTTTGACGGGCATATTACGGGTGGCGGCGGCGCCCACCTTTTCGCGTCTGCATGTCATCCCCTATCTGGCGCGTTTTATGGATCAGCATCCGCAGCTGAAGGTGGATATCGTGCTGGACGATCGGCCAATCGACCTGGTGGCGGAAGGGATTGATATCTGCCTGCGTATGGGAACCCTGCATGACTCCGGCGCGGTGGCGCGCAAGCTGGCGACCTCGCGCCGCTCGGTGCTGGCGACGCCGGAGTATCTGGCGCGTTATGGTCATCCGCAGCAACCGGACGATCTCAGCCAGCATCAGGCGCTGGTTTTCAGTCAGTTGAATAACCCGTGGCGCTTCACCCGCGCGGGGGAAGAGGTGACGGTGGCGGTGGATGGCCGTCTGCACCTTAGCGCCGCCGAAGGTATCCGCGCTGCGCTGCTGGCGCATATGGGCATTACCATCGCCTCGGACTGGATGTTTTCGCAGGAGATCGCCAGCGGGGCGGTGGTGCGCCTGCTCGACGACTGGAAACTGCCCGATATTGATCTCTGGGCGGTGTTCCCCGGTGGACGCATGGCAACCGCCAAAGCGCGCCAGTTCGCCAGCTTTGTCGAATCCTGTTTTACGGCCTAGCGGACGTTACTTTTGCACCACCATTTCACGCGCATCGCTTTGCTCAAGCCAGTCGCGGCTGATGACGCGCAGCATCTCCACAAAGGTGTGAGCGGCGGTGGAAAGTCGGCCGATATTCGGGCACAGGATGCCAATATCGGTAACGGGCAGCACTTCCTTCAACGCCAGGGGGCGGAGGGTCTCTCCGTAGCCCGGAAACCGCAGTCGCGCCGATGACCACATGCTCACCATCTCGGCCTCCTCCATCATGCGCGCCATCACCCACGGCGATGAACAGTGGATCACCCGCTCCGGCAGCGGCAGGTTATAGCGGCGGAAAACCTGCGCCAGAATCGACCGATCGCCCGGCTCGTCCCAGTCCAGCCAGGTATAGGAGAGCAGCTTACGCAGCGAGGTGGTATGCGTAATGGGATGCTGTATCCCGGCGATAATGGTATTGCTGAGGGAATAAAGCATTTCGTAGTACATCGGTGCGATGCGCATCCCGTCCGTGGCGGAAATCACTGCCAGATCAATGCGATTGTTCTCCAGCGCTTCGTACAGATTATGCGGACGACCATCCATGGCGATCAGTTTGACGCCGGGAAAACGCTGCTGATAGTGAAGCAGCGTGGTGGTAAACGGCCCGTAAGAGGCGGCTGAGGTGAATCCGACGCGCAGCTGGCTCATCGCTTTGCCGAGCAGATTGTCGATCTCCTCCCGCGCCTGGACGAGCGAGCGGTCAATATCCCTGGCATGGCGCAGCAAAACCTGACCATATTCATTCAGCACCACCCCGCGTGAAGAACGCTCCAGAATCGGCATCCCAATTTCTGCCTCCATCTCCTGGATGGTTTTACTGATGGCGGGCTGGGTCAGATGTAAGGTGCGGGCCGCTTTGCCGATGCTGCCCTGCGCAGCCACTTCCAGTAACACATCGAGCTGATTCAGTTTGATTTTCATTTTTTACTCAGCATTTGCTCACGATGATGGTGCAGCAAATGCACCGTTATTAGCCAGTTCAGATAACTCAAGGCATAACTTTTCCTCATGATTGAAATGTAATTTATTTATGACAATAGTGCATCTCCCCTCGTTTCTGGACAGTCACTGGAAGGAGTTGCGTATGAATAAACAAAAATGTGCCCCTGCTGAAGTGGAGCTGGCCGTTTCGCTTCCCTTACACCACGTTGAGGCAAGCCAGCGCCGCACGCGGGCAACATCGCTGTTTGCCGTGACGCTGGGTAACGGCCTCGAAATTTATGACTTTGCCGTTTACAGTTTTTTCTCCGTGATCATCGGCCATCTTTTTTTCCCCACCGACAGCAACTCCGCCTCGTTGCTGCTGGCGGTGGCCACCTTTGGCGTGGGTTTTTTCATGCGTCCGCTCGGCAGTTTGCTGCTTGGCCAGTACGCGGATAAACGCGGGCGCAAAGCCGCGCTGACCCTGATTATGGGGCTGATGGCGCTGGGGGTCGCGCTGGTGGCGTTTGCGCCAACCTATGCCCAGGCGGGAATGTGGGCGCCGCTGATGCTGGTGCTGGGGCGTCTGTTGCAGGGTTTCTCGGCCGGAGGGGAAGTGGGTGCCGCCACCAGCTGGCTGATGGAGGCCGGTGGGGCATCACAACGTGGCGCGCGGGTCAGCTGGCAGATGGCGAGTCAGGGCGGAGCGGCGCTGCTGGGGGCGGCAATGGGAGCGTTACTGAGCCATAGCCTTAGCCATGACGCCCTCTATAGCTGGGGCTGGCGCGTTCCCTTTATTCTTGGCCTGGCGATTATGCCGGTGGGCATGTATATCCGCCGCCACCTGGATGAAACCCATAATCCCGGCGCCGGGCAGGCGATGGAAAACCCCGCTGGCCGCTTATGGCGTGCGCATCGCCGTAAAATGCTGCTCGGCATTTTGCTGGTGATGAAAAGCACCACCACTTTTTACATCATCGTTTATTACATGCCCGCCTATATGGTGCATACCCTGCGGATGCCAGAGGCTACCTCTTACTGGATCAGCCTGACGGCGGCGGTCTTAACCCTGACGGTGCCGTTCTTCGCAGGCAAACTGGCGGATCGACTGCCACGTCGCAAACCGCTGATGCTGGTCAGCGCCAGCGCTTCGCTGCTGTTGATATGGCCGATCTTTGCCACGCTGCACAATGGCGCGCCCTTTGCTCTCACCCTGGCGTTAATTGTTATCGACCAGATACTGGCGAATATCAGCGCCGTGGCTTTCTTCCTGCTGATTCTGGAAGCCTTTCCGCGCCCGGTGCGCGCGTCGGGCATGGCGCAGATCTACGCGATTGGCGTCACCTTGTTCGGCGGCTTCGCCCAGTTCAACGTCACCTGGCTGTTAAATGTTACCGGCAACGCCATGGCGCCGGCGTGGTATCTGCTGCTCAGCGCGGTGGTATCGCTGGCGGCGCTGATCGCCTGGCGCGAAGAACCCGTTTTATCCGATGAATGAAACCTGAGGTCAAACCATGTTGATTAAAGAAATTCTCGACTACGAAGAAGAAATGATCGCCATCCGCCGCGATTTCCATCAGCACCCTGAGCTGGGTTTTGAGGAACACCGCACCAGCGCGCGTATTGCCGAATTACTCACCGCCTGGGGCTATGACGTCCATCGCGGGCTGGCTGGCACCGGTGTGGTTGGCCGCTTAACCGCAGGCAACGGCAGCAAACGGCTGGGGTTGCGCGCCGATATGGATGCGCTGCCGATTCACGAGCAGACCGATGTACCCTGGCGCAGCCAGACGGCGGGGGTAATGCATGCCTGCGGCCATGATGGTCACTGCGCGATGTTGCTCTCTGCGGCGCGTTATCTGGCGGAAAAACGGCCCTTCAGCGGCACCTTGCAGGTGATTTTTCAACCTTCTGAAGAGTCGTACGGCGGTGCGCGTCGCATGATGGATGACGGCCTGTTCCGTCTCTTTCCCTGCGATGCGGTGTTCGGCTTACACAACTTTCCGCTGTTGCCGGCAGGCCAGTTTTTCACCCGTCCTGGCCCGCTGATGGCCTCATCCGACAGTATGACCGTCACGCTGCACGGCAAGGGCGGACATGGATCGACGCCGGAAAACACCCTCGACCCCACCGTCGCCGGTGCCGCGATTGTAATGGCGTTGCAGACCATTGTGTCGCGCAATGTTGATCCCCAGGAGGCAGCGGTGGTGACCGTCGGCAGTTTCCAAAGCGGCAACACCCATAACGTCATCCCGGATAGCGCCGTGCTGAAACTGAATATACGTACCTTTAGCGGCGCGGTGCGCGAGAAAATCAAAGCGCAGATCGCCAGTCTGGTCGAGGCACAGGCGGCCAGTTTTGGTTTGACGGCCAGCCTGCAACCCGATTTTGGTTATCCGGTGACCATCAATCACGAGGCAGAAACGGCGTTTGCCACCCAGGTGGCGCGGGATACCTTCGGCAGCGCACGGGTGGCCGATTACGCGCAGGTCAAACCGCTGATGGGCAGCGAGGACTTCGCCTTTATGCTGGAAGAGGTGCCGGGGAACTACATCTGGCTCGGCACCAGTAGCGGTGAGAACGATTATGCGGTGCATCATCCGCTGTATCAGTTTAATGATGCCTGCCTCTCGACGGGCGCAACCTACTGGGCGCGTTTAACCGAAGCATTTCTAAGATAAGGGAAATTTTCGCCCTGTGCGGTCAATAAATGACCGCGAGCTTACCGGGGCGCGCAGGCTGCGGCCCGGAGAATGTTATCCACAGGGTTTTGGGGCGGATATGCACCCGGAATGTGGACAACAGGATGCAGATGCCCGGTTCAGCGCCGGGCATAAAACAGCGCATCCTTATTTCGGGGCTTTATCCTCTTTGCCCGCCACCGAATAGGTCACCTGTTGATTACGTGTCTTCATAAATTCATCCAGTGATACCCCGCGCATCGCGGCATAGATATCCAGATTGGACGCGCCGATCACCGCACCCATTTTCTCCAGCAGGAAAAAGCTGGCGCCATATTGGATCAGGCTGCGCCAGTCGCGCCGACGGATCATATCGCTCTCCTGCGGGCTGAGCTGGGCTTCGTCAAACAGGGCTTCAGGATCGTGACGGAAACGCTCGCGCGGGCCGGGCTGAATCAGCTGATGCAGAAAACGGTTCAGACGCAGGCTGTCCAGGCTGCGTTGCTGGGTGAAGGGGTAGCAGCCCGGCAGCTTTTCAATCCCTGCCAGTTCACGCGCGATTTTCTCGCGATGCTGCTGGCGGCTATCCACCGGCGTTTCACCGGCCTGATTTTCCAGCACCAGGGTCGCAATGCCGGTCATGGAGGGCAGGTAGTAGCCCTGATGTTTTTTCACCACATTGGCGGAGAGCGCGCCGCGCATCACCAGCCACATAATCTCTTCCGCGCCTTCCACCCCGCTCAGTTCCGCATATTGAGCAATGGTCAGCTCGGTAAGGCGTTCGGGATCGTCAACCAGCAGATCCATAAACTGCTTATCCCACTCAACATTGTTAAAGCCACAACGTTCGCCGTGTACCTGATGCGACAGGCCGCCGGTCGCCACGATGGCGACATTAATGTCTTCCGGGTAGCTCTCAATCGCGCGGCGCAACGCCTGGCCGAGTTTATAACAGCGGCGGGCGGACGGAATCGGGAACTGCAACACGCCAACCTGCAACGGAATGATTTTTGTCGGCCAGCCGTCTTTAAACGGCAGCAGGGCCGAGAGCGGGGAGAACAGGCCATGATCGAGCGGCTTATCCATAAAGAACGACATATCAAATTCGTCGCTCATCAGGCTGGTGCCAATATGACGCGACAGCGCGGCATCCCCTTTTACTGGCGGCAAATCACGCGGACCGCCACCCTCATCGGCCACGCGATATTCGTTATCAATGCCCAGCGAGAATGCCGAGTAGTGATCAAAGAAAAACGAGGTGACGTGATCGTTAAAGATATAGACCAGCGCATCAGGTTTCTTCTCTTCCAGCCACTGCTGCATCGGTGCGAAGCTGGCAAAAATCGGCTCCCAGGCACCTTCATGCTGTTTATCGTGGTCTACGGCAAAACCTATTGTAGGGGTATGAGAAACGGCCAGGCCGCCAATGATGTTCGCCATCAGATATCTCCACTTATCGGTTATTTAACGTTTGCGACAGCGCCGGGATGTCGCCCAGCCCGGCGCCTTTTATTTTCATGGTCAGAGGAATGGTGCGATGCAAAACGATGCTCAGCGCCGCCAGTAACGCGGGCAGGGCAAGGATATAGAAAATGGCGGATTGTGCCGGGAACGCACCAATCAGCAGCCCGCCTACCGACGAGCTGAGAATCGCGCCGGTGCGGCCAATGCCGTGCATCCAGCTTACGCCGGTCGCGCGGATTTCCGTGGGATAGTAGGCCGGTGAGTAAACCTGCAATCCGTTTTGCGCCCCGTTGATACACATGCCTGTGACAAAAATGAACGCGCCCAACGCTACGCCGCTAAAGCCAAAGATGCCCTGAGCGACCAGACACAGGCAGCCCAGCAGGTAGACCACGCCAATCACATATTTGGCGTGCATTTTGTCCATCAGCGCGCCGACGATAATGCCGCCCACCGGTCCGCCGAGCTGGAACAATCCGGCGAGAATGGCCGCCTGCTCCAGTGAGAGTCCACCGGAACGCATAATGGTGGGCAGCCAGCCGTTGAGCAGATAAATCACGAACAGCCCCATAAAGTAGGTCAGCCACAGGATGACGGTGCCGCGTGCGAAGCCGTTGCGGAACAGCTGCGAAATGGTGCTGTGGCGATTGACGCGCGGGGAGTGCAGCACAAAGGCGTTGTCGCCGCTAAAGGTTCCCCCCATACGATTGAGCAGCGCGGCGATCCGATCGCGCGGCACCTTACGCACCAGCAGATTAAGCACCGACTCCGGCAGCAGCCAGACAAACAACGGCAGCATCAGTAAAGGTACGGCTCCGCCAAAAATCAGCACCGCCTGCCAGGTGTAATGACTCAGCAACCCGGCGGCGATAAATCCACCCAGCCCCGAGCCGATATTAAAGCCGCTGAACATCAGGGTAATCATCACTCCTTTACGCCGCTCCGGCATATATTCCGACAATAGCGTGACGCAGTTGGGCATGACCGCACCCAGACCCAGCCCGGTGATAAAGCGCAGCAGCGCCATTTGCAGCGGCGTAGCGGCGAATGCACAGACCACGCTAAAGGCCGAGAACACCAGAAACGACAGCAGAATAATACGTTTGCGGCCGAAGCGGTCAGAAAGGGGACCGGCAATCAACGCGCCGATAGCGACGCCAAACATTGCCGCACCGAGGATCGGCCCCATGGTGGCGCGGGAGATGCCCCAGTGTTCAATCAGCGCCGGGGCGATAAAACCCATCGCCGCGGCATCATAACCGTCAAACATGATGATGATCAGGCAGAGTAATAAAACACGCCACTGAAAGGGCGAAATGGGCCGGGCGTCGATCCATGCTTTTACATCGACCAGGTTGTTTGTGCTCATGGGTACACTCTCTGTTATGCCGCTCGGGGCCGCTATTGTCATGATGAGAGAAATTTAACAATCCAATCACACCTTAAGCATGGTGATGGGCAGTGTCTGTCAAAAAAGGCTTTTAAGGGTATGAGTTAGATTTATATTGTGAGCTGCCTGACAAACCCGGAGAGGGATAAAGCGGCGCTCAGGTGGCGCTGGCTGCTGAGAAAGTAAAGGTGGTGTATGAATTTCGTTTACGAGGCTGGAAGGGAAGACGCCCGCTGTCCGCAATGTCATGCCAAACCACCGGGATATTCAGGCAAATAAACAGGCGGCCGCGTTGCCGCGTAATAGCATGCCAGACATTAGCGTTATTAACGGGTTTGCTAAAGTTTTCTCCGCACTGACCGTTTACTATACCGCGTGATTTTATTTGACGGTGCGCCTGCATCAGGTTCCAGGGACAAATGGGGGGAACCCGCAGGCGTTTTCTGTAAGCAAAAAAGTGAAAGGAAAAAAAGTGAAACTTAAGCAATTAACCCTCGGCGCTTTATCGGTGGCGTTACTGGCCGGATGCGCAGGGAATAAACAAGATCGTAAGGTTACCGCCGCCAATGGCAGCACCCTGAGTGTCGGCACCATTTTTGCGCCGCCGGATATGAACGGCAATCGCTATGCCGATACGCATCTGCGCGTCGTTGGCCCGGCAACCACGGGGGTGGTGGCCGGTCTCACCGCCTTAGGCGCTGTGCTGGGGGGTGGCATTAGCCTGGGTTCGGGCACATTCGATAAGAGTGGCTATAAAGGCAGTAGCGTTGATTCCCTGCCGGAGCCGACCGCCAGCTATTTTACGCCGCAGGCTGAAGCGAAAATTCGCCAATGGCTCGATAAACAAAGCGGCAGCACTGGCTATAAAGAAACGCTGTATATTGCTGCCTCCACATGGTCGCTGGTCTATACCGACCTCTCCGCCAGCAATAGTAATTACGATTTAAACTATCGCGTGATTTTCTATAAACGCCCGGAAGGGGGCAACATGTTCAGCGCCTTTGTGACGGCGGAATGTTCCCCGGCGGTGAAAACCGCGCCGCTGAGCGAGTGGCAAGCCAACAACTACCAGAAAGTCACCCAGGAAACCCAGAAAATGATGGACTCCTGCCTGCCGGTGCTGGAGAGCCAGCTGCCGCATCTGCTGAAAAAATAACGCCAGCCAACCCGGACGCTAGCCAGCGGCCGGGTTCGCCTCCCGTGCCGCAACCCCGGCAATACAACGGATTAACGCTTCGGCGGCGGGGGCATGGAGTGCGCCCTGACGCAGCGTTAAACCAATCTCCCTGCGCGTGTTGGGTAAGTCGAACTGCAAAGGTTGCAGGATGCCGGCGCGCAGTTCGTACTCCAGCTGATGTGACGAGACGACGGCGACCATATCGGAATGCAGCAGCAGGCCACGGACAATCGCCAGATCGCCACTCTCCACCACCGGGGTTGGCGCGGCCATTCCCAGCGCCTGAAAGGCCGCATCCAGCAGATGGCGCGCCGGAGAGTTATCACGCGGTAATACCCACTGCGTAGCGGCTAAATCTGTCGCTGTGATGTGGCGTCCCGCCAGCGGATGCTGAGGCCGCACCAGCAACACCAGCGATTCGGCAAACAGCACCTGATTGTGGATATCCAGCACGCTCTCATCCTGACGCAACGCGCCGAGGATGAAATCAATATCGCCCGCACGTAACTCGGTGATTAACGCATCAAAGGCGCTCTCGTTGGTGACGACTTTAATGCCGGGATGCGCCGCCACCAGTTCGGTGATCGCCAGCGGCAATAGCGTACTGCGGCACAGCGGTAACGCGCCGACATGCACCGTGCCATGAAATATCCCTTTTGCCGCCGCCAGATCTTCCGGGATATGACGGATTTCATTTAATGCGCGGCTGATAAACGGCGCCATTTCCCGCGCGGCGCCGCCGGGCATCATCCCCTTTGGCGTGCGCTGAAACAACGCCAGCCCGGCCCCTTTCTCCAGCACCTTGAGCGCGGCACTCACCGCAGGCTGGCTGATGCCGAGCGAGTTCGCCACGCTTTGCGTATGGTGCAGGCGATACAGCCGCAGAAACACCTGCAAGCGGCGCACGTTAAACAGCCAGATCGGTTCGGCATCGTCGCGGTGGTGATCGCGCTGTTTTAATCGACCCAGCGCGCCCGGTATCTGCTGCAACTCATTAATGGCGCGTTGCGCGCGCGGCAGCACGCATTTTCCCATCTCCGTCAGCAACATGCCGCTGGCATGACGTTCAAACAGCGGCGTAGCTAAAGTGTGCTCAAGATCACGAATGGATCGGGTGATCGCTGACTGAGTGCGAAATAATTTCTCCGCAGCTTCAGAAACCGTGCCGCGCTCCGCAATCATGCAAAATGCACGCAATTGCATGATTTTAATCTGGTTATCATCGGATTTCATTTTTGATGCGACAAAGCCTCAGCTGGCGATCGGAATCACAACATAAATAAAAATCATAGCTGGCGCAATGAAAGGCATTATTCGCCCGCGCAGCTGCATGGCAGGATGAAAAAAACAGCAACAGCAGGAAAGAGAGATGGAAAACACCGCAAAAAAAAGTGCCCTGGTTGTAAGCGCCCATTCCGCTGATTTCGTGTGGCGTGCAGGCGGCGCTATCGCCTTACACGCTGCCCGAGGCTATGACGTGCATGTGGTTTGCCTGTCGTTCGGTGAACGAGGTGAGTCCGCCAAACTGTGGCGTAAAGGGAATATGACCGAAGCGATCGTCAAAAGCACGCGTCGTGCCGAAGCCCAGGCCGCCGCGGAGATCCTCGGTGCCTCGATTGAGTTCTTTGATCTCGGCGATTATCCGTTACGCGCCGATACCGAGACGCTATTCCGTCTGGCCGACGTGTTCCGCAAGGTACAGCCGCACTTCGTGCTGACCCACTCTGTTGCTGATCCCTACAACTATGATCATCCGCTGGCGGCGAATCTGACGCAGGAAGCGCGCATCATTGCTCAGGCGGAAGGCTACCGTCCTGGCGAACCGATTATCGGCGCGCCGCCGGTTTACTGTTTTGAACCGCATCAGCCTGAGCAGTGCAACTGGAAGCCGGATGTGCTGCTGGATATCACGGCGGTGTGGGAGAAGAAATACGCGGCGATCCAGTGCATGGCCGGTCAGGAACATCTGTGGGAGTACTACACCCGCGTGGCGTTGCAGCGTGGCGTGCAGGCGAAACGCAATGTGGGCATCGCCTCCTCACGGGTGATCAGCCACGGCGAAGGTTATCAAAGCCTGTTCCCGCGCGTGACGGAGGATTTGTCATGAGCCTTGTGAACCAGAGAGGCGTAGTGGTACGGCATATCGAACGGGCTGAACCGGGGCTGGTGACGCAGTTTGCCGCCTTTGGGGTGGCAACGGTGCACGAAGCGCAGCAGCGTCAGGGCTTGCTGGATGTGCGCATCCGTCCGGTGCAGCAGGGCACGGCGATTGCCGGTAGCGCGGTCACGGTGCTGGTGACGCCTGGCGATAACTGGATGTTCCATGTGGCGGTTGAACAATGTCAGCCCGGCGACGTGTTGCTGGTGGCGCCCAGCTCGGATTGTCACGATGGTTTCTTTGGCGACCTGCTGGCGACATCGTTGCAGGCGCGCGGCGTGGTGGCGCTGGTGGGCGATATCGGTATTCGCGATAGTCAGACGCTGCGCGATATGCATTTCCCGGTCTGGTCGCGGGCGGTGTACGCCCAGGGTACGGTCAAGGAGACGTTAGGTTCGGTGAACGTGCCAGTGATGTGCGCCGGTCAGTTAGTCAATCCGGGGGATATCGTGGTGGCCGATGATGACGGCGTGGTGATCGTGCCACGTACTGAAGCCAGAACGGTGGCACAGGCGGCGCAGCAACGGGTCGAACTGGAAGAGAGCAAACGTCAGCGCCTGGCCGCCGGTGAACTGGGTCTGGATATTTACCAGATGCGACAAAAGCTGGCCGAAAAAGGGCTGCGCTACGTCGATTCTCTGGCAGAACTGAAGAAGTCCTGATCATGAAACAGACGCTGATACCCTGTGTACTGATGCGCGGCGGCACCTCCAAAGCCGCCTGCTTCCTTGCGAAAGATCTGCCCGCTGATGCCGGGTTACGCGATCGCGTGCTGCTGGCGGTGATGGGATCGCCCGATGCGCGTCAGATTGACGGTATTGGCGGCGCCGATCCGCTGACCAGCAAGGTGGCGATTATTTCCCCTTCGACCCGCGCCGACGCGGATGTCGATTATCTGTTTGCCCAGGTGAATGTGGATAAAGCCGTGGTCGATTACGGCCAGAACTGCGGCAATATCCTCGCCGCAGTCGCGCCATTCGCCATCGAAAAAGGGCTGGTGGCTCCCCAGGGTGGCATGACGCGGGTGCGCATTTTTATGGTGAACACCGGGCAAATCGCGGAGGCGCAGCTGCCAACGCCGGACGGCGCGGTGGAGTATGAAGGCGATGTCCGCATTGACGGTGTGCCGGGATTTGGCGCACAGCAGGTGCTGAGTTTTGCCGATATCGCTGGCTCCACCTGCGGGTCGTTGCTGCCTACCGGGCAGGCGCAGGATGTGTTTGCGGGTGTGGCGGTGACCTGTATCGACAATGGGATGCCGGTCGTGCTGCTGCGCGCGGCCGATCTCGGACGCACCGGGCAGGAGAGCCGTGAACAGCTCGATAATGATGATGAGCTGAAGGCGCGGCTGGAAGCGATTCGTTTGCAGGCCGGGCCGCGGATGAATCTCGGTGATGTGACCACGCGTACCGTGCCCAAAATGACCCTGATTGCCGCACCTGTAGAAGGTGGCACCCTCTCCACCCGGACCTTTATTCCCCATCGCTGCCACGCGTCGATTGGCGTACTTGGCGCGGTCAGCGTGGCGACCGCCTGCCTGATCCCTGGCTCGGTGACGGAAGGGATCGCTCAGCTACAACCGGGCGCGGAACAACGACTGGTGGTGGAGCATCCCAGCGGCGAATTTAGCGTGCTGCTGCAACGTGATGCGGCGGGGAACGTTACGCAAAGCGGATTAATCCGCACCGCGCGGCTGCTGTTTATCGGTGCGGTCGCCGTACCGGGTTCGCTGTGGCAGGGAGGATCGAATGACTAATATCGCCATTATTGGCTTCGGTGAAGCCGGGCGTGTTTACGCCACGGATCTTGCGGCGCAGGGCGCGCGGGTGACGGTGTGGGACAAAAAATTTCTTAGCGCGGATGCGGCGTCGTTGCAGGCGCTGGCGCGCCAGGCCGGTGTGCAACCGGCACCCAGCCTGGATCTGGCGCTGGAAGGCGCCACGCTGGTGCTCTCCCTGGTCACGGCAGGCAATGCGTTAGCGGTGGCGGAGCAGGCGGCAACGTTGTTGCGTGCCGGGCAAACCCTGCTGGATTTCAACTCGGTGGCTCCCGAAACCAAACGCGCGGCGGCCCGAGCCATCGCCCGTGGAGACGGGGATTATCTCGACGTCGCGGTGATGGCCCCGGTGCCGCCGAAACGCCTCGCTACGCCCTTATTACTCGGCGGCGCGCAGGCAAGCGCTATCGCGCAGCAGCTCAGCGCGCTGGGATGCCAGGCGACGGCAGCCAGTACGGAAATTGGCGCGGTGTCGGCGATTAAAATGTGTCGCAGCGTGATGATCAAAGGGCTGGAAGCGTTAACCACCGAATGCCTCGGGGCTGCGCAACGCTATGGCGTGGATGCTGCGGTGCTGGCGTCGCTGCATACCAGCTTCCCTTCGCTCGGCTGGAATGCCGGGCTGCCAGATTATCTGATCAGTCGGGTGGCGGAGCATGGCGTGCGGCGCGCAGAAGAGATGCAGGAAGTGGTGAAAACGTTGCAGGATGTCGGGCTGGCGGGGGAGATGAGCCAGGCCATACGCCACATTCAGGCGGAGTTACCGGCGCAGCTCAGTTCCCATCATCTGCAATATCAGGATCTGCTGCCGTTCAGCTGGCGTGCGGTGCTGGCAAAGCTGGCGTAACGTGGCGACGGGCAGGGGCAGCATCCATGCTGCTCCTGACGGCGTTATCTATTCAGCACATCGGCGCTGCCGCCTTCGCGCAGGAATACCGGAATGGCGCTAAGCGGTGCGGCGACGGTGATGCGCTGACCTCCCTGATAACGCTCGCCGTTGCGGGCAATCCACTGCTCGCCCGCGGGCAACCAGACATCCCGTTCGCGTTGTCCGGCGTGCAGCACCGGCGCCACCAGCAGCTCGCGGCCCAGCAGATACTGATCTTCCACCTGCCAGCTTTCCGGCTGCTGCGGGTAGTGATAAAACAGCGGACGCATCACCGGATCGCCCTGTTCATGGGCCTCACGCATCAGGCCATCGATATAGGGGCGCAACCGCTCGCGTTGCAGCAGGCAGCTTTTCATCAGCGCGAAATTGTCGGCACCGTAGCTCCACACCTCATTGGGTGAGCCGCTATTGCACTGGGCAATGCCGTCGCGGAAGGCCTCGGCTGGCGCAACCTGCGGCTCGCGATAGCCATGCAAACGCATCACCGGACAGAACACCGCCCACTGGAACCAGCGGATCAGCAATTCGTGGAACGCCGGGTCGTGGATGTTGCCGCCCTGGAAGCCACCAATATCGGTGGTCCACCACGGAATGCCCGCCATCGCCATATTCAGCCCGGCGGTGAACTGGTTACGCAGCGCATGGAATGAGGAGTGAACATCCCCCGACCACGCCAGCACGCCGTAGCGCTGACTGCCCGCCCAGGCGCAGCGCACCAGATTGACGATTTCAGTTTCGCCTGCCTGTTGCAGCCCTTCATAAAATCCCCGCGCAAACAGCTGCGGATAGATGTTACCCACTTCCTGCACCGGTCCGAGGTGATAGCGATAGTTATCAAAATCGTAGGCGCGGTACTCCGGCTCGGCTTCATCCAGCCAGAAGGTGCGGATGCCATGGTCATAATAATTACGCTTCACCTCCTGCCAGACAAAATCGCGTGCCGCAGGATGGGTTGCATCGAAGAAAGTGGTATTTCCCATAAAGTCGAGATTCACCGACACGCCGCGTTCGCTGTTGACCAGCAGGCCTTTTGATTTCATCAGACGATAGTTGTCGCTGCGGCTGTCCACGGTCGGCCACACCGACACCATGGTTTCAATCCCCATCGCCTTCAGTTCCTGCACCATCGCACGCGGGTCCGGCCAGTCGCGGGCATCAAAACACCAGGTTCCCTGATTCGGCCAATGGAAAAAGTCGATGACGATTACCGACAGCGGCAGTTGCAGGCGGCGATATTCGCGCGCCACCTCCAGCACTTCCTGCTGGCTGCGGTAGCGCAATTTGCATTGCCAGAAACCGGTGGCGAAGCCGGGCATCATCGGCGCGGTGCCGGTGGCGCGGCCATACTGCCGCACAATCGCCGCTGGCGTATCGCCTGCGGTGATCCAGTAATCCATCTGGTCGGTGACTTCGGCCTGCCAGCGCGTGCCGTTTTTACCGAAGGTCACTTCGCCAATCGCCGGGTTATGCCACAACAGGCCATAACCAAGGTTTGAAACCATAAACGGCACGCTGGCCTGCGAGTTGCGCTGGGCCAGCTCCAGCGTGCAACCCTTCAGATCGAGACAATCCTGCTGGTATTGACCCATGCCATAGATTTTCTCTTTCGCACGCGCTTCAAAGCGGACGCTCAGCTGATATTTGCCCCCCGGAATCGGGCGGAAGCTACGCCCATCCAGCTTCAGGGCGCTGATATATTTGTCCTGGCTTTTTTCGGTCGCGCCAATACCGACGGTGCTGCGCTGTCGCCAGAACTCTTCCAGCAGCAGCTCGCCATGCTGGTTATAAAATGCCAGCTGACCACGGATGTTCAGCGTGGCGGTGATGTTGCCGTTACGCAGGCTGAGAGACTCCTGCTGGTGACGGATCTCAACGTCGCAAGCTGGTGCGGGCAGCAGCGCCCAGTCGCTGTCGATTAACTGTGGCTGGCAGGTGGCGCGCACCCGCAGGCTGTTTGCCCCCCAGGGTTCAATGACCAGGGTCTGGCGGTCAAAGGTCCAGATAATTCGCTGGGATTCGGCGCGTAATTCGCTCATGACAACTCCTGTGGTTGTAAAACGGTGGGACCAGTTGCGCCGGGCTGCGCAGATACTTTGTGGTGATTGATGGTGCGCATAATGGCGTCGTTAAGTTTGTAGCCGCGCATCGCCAGCGCGCTCAGCAGCGCCAGCAGACCGGGAATGACGGAAAACAGCGCAACGATAGCCATCATGGCGGCGGGTTGCTGATGCGCAGCCTGAGCCACGTAACCGCTCAGGCCAAGGGTCCAGCCGACAATGGCTCCGCTGATCGCCATCCCCATTTTCAGCACCGCCAGCAGGGTGGAGAACACGGTGCCATCCATGCGTTTACCCTGGCGGTATTCGCCATAGTCGACCACGTCGGACATCATCACCCACATCAGGGTGGTGGTGACCTGGTAGAAACTGGAGACCACCAACGTCATGCCAACCAGCAGCGCGAGGATGGTGGGGAGAAACACGATGCTGATACTGAGCAGGCCGGTGATCACCGCGCTGAGGGTAAAGACGGTGATTTTGTTCAGACGACGGGTCAGCAGTTTTGCCAGCACGCTGCCGACGCTTTTGCCCAGAATATGCGCGGCCAGCAGCCACATAAACAGGCTGGCGTTGCCGAGAAAGTAGGTGACGTAATACATCATCGCGCCGAGACGTACCACGCCGAAGGAAATGTTGCAGAACACCAGCAGCGCGACCACGCGCCATTGATCGTTACGCAGCAAATCACGCAGGTCGGTGAGGAAATGGCTGTGGCTGGCAGGGGCGTTGACGCGCTCACGGGTATTAAAGAAGCAGATGAAAAACATCAGGGTTGCCAGAGCGGCCATGATCGACATCGCGGCGAAATAGCCTTCCAGTTTGTTGCCACCACCCAGCCAGGTCGCCAGCGGCATCATCAGAAAGGTGGACATCGCCCCGCCCAGCGTGGCAAGAAAAAAGCGCCACGACTGCAACGAAATACGCTGGTTATCATCGGTGGTGATGATCGCCCCCATCGAGCAGTAGGGGATATTGATGGCGGTGTACATCAGCATCATCAGGCTGTAGGTGACGGCGGCGTAAATCATTTTGCCGCTGAGCGACAGGCTTTCCGGCACAGCATAAATCAGCATACAGCTCAGGCCGAAGGGCACCGCCAGCAGCAATAGCCAGGGACGAAATTTACCCCAGCGTGAACGGGTTCGATCCGCAATCCAGCCCATTGCGGGATCGGTCACCGCATCGGCAATGCGCGCCAGCAAAAACAGGGTGCCGACGAATACCGCCGGTAAACCCACCACGTCGGTGTAATAAAAGGTGAGAAAAATAATCACGTTATCGATGGCGATATGGCTGGCCATATCACCGAGGCCGTAACTGATTTTTTCTTTAATCGTTAAGCGTGCTTGCATAAAGATTCCCGCCTGTCGTTGAATCGCTAAGGGTTTCGCGGATCAGTTATAGGAAGCGTCCGGGGGTGAGACAATTGCGGGATCTGTTTCGGGTTTTATGATTTTTGCTTAATGTGATACGCGTAACAAGAATGGCAACAAATAATTAACATGGCACCACCCATAATGCGGATGGCGGTTAATCAACAGCTTAGATGTAGCGGTCAGACGCCAATCAGGTAGGGCGGTTGCGAAAAGTCACTTTCGGCCAGCACATCAAAGGTGCTCATATATAAAAAAAACGCTTTAGTCAGGTCTTCCGCCGTCGGCGTTTGCCACGAGTCACACAGCAAACCAAAAATCATTTCCGGATCGGACATAATCAGGCGGGTGACCAGAACATCGCTGGCAAATAACGCGTTAAAAACATCCAGATGACGGCTACGCTCGGTGGCATCGAGATCGATGATCTGTAAAAACTGCTGGGTGCAGGGCAGCGCATAAAAAAGACGTTCTTCTTCGCACCAGCTATCCGCGGCGGTTGCCCGTTCCAGATGAATTCTGTTCTGCAAACGCCATAAGAAGCCCGTGCCGGAGAGTTCATTCAAAAATATTGGCGAGGAGAGCCGGTGTTTAGTCCAGCGGGCAAAGTCGCGCGCGCTGCGCGGTTGATTGCTGACGCCAGCCAGGCGTATCTCTGCGTTTCCGCTGCTGACCCGCAAGAGATCGTCATATTGTTCAGGGTTAAGCAGTCTGGCTGGCGCCAGGCTTTTACCGGTGAGGCTTGCGGTTCCGGCGCAAAGCAACAGGCTCACGGGCTGGTCTGCTGCCGCAGCGCTGAGCCTGATGCCCTGAGATGAGGCGATCGGTCTGATGACGATGATGCGTTTTGCCTGATGCGGTTGTTGCCAGTACGTCAGGCTGCCATTGATATGCTGCTGAAATGCTCGGGCAGATTCACGCATCCGCCCGGCCCGCCAGAGATGAGGCGGCAATGCCAGGAACTGGTCTAACAACCGGGTTTCATCCGGCAGTCCGGCGGTGAGCAGACGCAGCTGATCTAACGCACGCTGCCAGGCCGGATAATCGAGCGTCGTGCGGTTCGCATCAACGCGAAATTGCCAGGGTTCGAAGAAGATCTCTTGGGTCACATGCGGTTGTTGATTGTAAACACGGAAAAAACGGTTTTGCGCCATGCAGGTCTGATAGAGGCGTGCAGCCTCTTCTGTACCATCGCCGTTGCGCCGGTTCGCCGCTTTAAAGCCTGCGATCGCGGCAACAGCGCGGGAAAGATGCGCCATGCTTGCCTCGAGCCAGTCCGCCAGACCCGCTGTTTTATGCACGACCAGGTGGGGATCCTGATTAATCAGACTCGCCAGCGCGGTAAAAATCCTTTGTTTGTTTTTCAGGTTGCTAAGGGTTTGATTGCAAATCCGGTCATCATAAAGATCGTTATAACGCCACGAAAAGACATTCCAGACGCTGTCGCTAACGGCAATCGTTAACTGCGTGCGTTTCTCCAGTTCAGTTAGCAGGCTGCGCCCACTGTTCCTGAGATTGAGATCGATCTCGATCAAAACCTCGCTGTTAATGCTGAAGCGAAACGGAATCCCGGCGGTGATATTGGTCAGCGCGCGGATCTTCTCTTCTCGGGCAACCTGCGCCAGTAACAGCGAGGATTTTATCCGCTGCTGTTGCTGATCATCCAGCAAAGGCAGGAATTCCGGGCTTTGTTTAGCGGTTTCCTGCGTCATAAAGCGTTCCATGGTGACGTTGAACAGCTGTTGTGAGGATTGTCCGTCGGAGGTGTGAATATGAACCGGCCACTCGGTATAAAGGGCGGGTAAGGGCTGGAGTTCGCCTTGGGTATCAATGATTTGATAGCTGACGCTGCGATAATCGTCTTCGCTGAAAATAAAAAACAGCTCGCCGTTATGGTATTGCAGGGTATGAGGGACTAACTGGCGGGTACTGCTGGTGCCATTTGCCGGTCGTAAATAGGCGCTGGGCGAGAAGATACCCTGCCTGATAAGCGACATGGCGGCGTCATTGTCCAGCAGCCGCCAGCTCTCCGTTGCGGGAGCGAAGTGTTTTCGCCAGACCTCAGGAACGGTTTGTTCAAAGAATATCTGCGCGGAAATTTCACCACGATGTAATGCGGCAACATCATCAATTAATTCGCTACGCAGATTTAATGACGACCAGATTCTGTTATGCACCAGGCGGTCGCTCAGGAGATATATCGCACCCCGGTTCCCCGCCAGACTGGCGAAAAGGTCGCTTTTGCCGTCATTAATAAACCCGAGATAGCAAATAAACCGCATCGGGTCCCACCAGACGCCGCGAAAACCGGTTGCGGGGAGTGCACTGGGGGTAAGGGTCGTGTCTATCTCCCTGCGGGTCCTTAACGCAGTGGCATCTGCGGGCCAGTCAGTATATTTTCCCATCACCTCTGTGATGGCGCGATCGAGGTAATTCACCGAGGACAGGTTCTGCGGTTTGGGCTGGTTGCGGATTTTCCAGTTATTGACCTGGTTGGTTGCCGCCAGCTTTATCACGCGCTCAGACTGAAACTGCTCGGCGAGCAAATCATTCTCGCCATAAAACGGCAGATGTCTTTTCAGCCACAATCCGGTCAGATTTTTTTGTGCCGCAAAATCCGCGCCATTTGTGGCCTGCGCCAGTTGTTGCAAATGACGATGCAGTTCGGATTCCATCATCGTTGCCCATGTTGTTATCACGCTTTCATCATTCAGCCGCGCCGGGGACTCAGGTGTTATTTGTGCCAGATTAAACGGGATGTCGCCGCCGACGACTGAGCCGAAACACACCTCGGTTAAGGCTTTATCCGTCAGGGGGCGGGGTGTCTGGCGAAAGGTGCGAAACATGTACAGAGGCTGGCCGAAGGGGAACAACAAACCCTCCGGCTGTTCAGTGATATCAAAGCCAATCGCTGCCACTCTGCTATCCTGGCCGCCCGTCAGATACCAGGTGAACTGCAACTCCCCCCGATCGCGCGCCAGCCTGAATTGCTTCTCTTTGTCCGTGGGCAGGGTAAAGGTGAGCAGATTGCGCTGGGGCTGGATGGCGGCAACGGCGAGAGCCAGCAACTGCGACTGTTGCGCAGGCGATACTGTCCCGAAACTCAGCTCGGCAAGAAACACCGATAACTTCTGGCTGCCATCGAGGCAGGCGAGGATATGCGTCTGCAACTTAGCCGCCTGTTCCAGGCCGGAAGCCAGTGATTTCAACGCATCTTCGGCATAGTGGCGGCCGGGGATGCTAAGCAACGCCATCTGCCGCTGGGCATTAACCGGAATGATGCCGGCATCCAGCATCGCGATGCTGGAGAGGGTGAGGAGATCGCCGTGCGTGACGTTGGCCAATTGCAGCTGCCGGGCGACAATGGCCCCCAGAACAATCTGCTGTGCGGCGGCATCCTTGAACTGCCTGCCCGCCAGCCAGGGATCAACCCCGTTCAACCCATCAGCAAACGCCAGCAGATGCCGCATGGCGGCGGTGATAAACCGCCGGATAGCCTGGGTTATTGCGTCATTATCGATGCGCAGAATGCGTTGATATCGCTGGCTTAAATCAAGGGACTGCACATTAATAAAATCGCTGGCGCTGAAATGCGCGAGGGTAATCCACGAGCGGTTGATCATGCTTTGCAGCTGATGAAAGACATAGTCATATAACGCAGGGGCGTCAGGCTGGGTTGACTGCAAGGCATCGCTCAACAGTTGCAGCAGTCGATCCGCGTCAAGCAGGGTCTGCGCGGGCAGATAACGCAGCAGCACCTTTATCTGGTAATCAACCATGTTGCCATTGCTATCAATGATCTTATTAATCATCGTCGCGACGTCACTCTGCGTCACCCTATCTGGACAGAGAGGCGTCAATACATGTCCATATAAACGCTCATGGAAGGGGCGTGCCGAGAAAAAGATGAAATTCTGCACGGCGCTATTTAATAACGCGTGATAAAGGCTGCTGTCATTGCTGTTCAGCGTCGGTTGCAAACGTGTGGTCGGTAAAATAACCGCATCAATCAGTTCCGGCTCATCGAGGGAAGGCAGCGGGAAATAGGGATGCTCTCTGTAAACCTGGCGTCGCGAGCGCCGCTGCGTATCAAACATAAAATCATTGGTCAGGAAGGTAAACCAGTTACCGTCATCGGGCTGATAATATTGGCAAAACAGCAGATTCGGGTGCGTGATGCAGCGTTGCCGCATACTGGTTTTCACCAGGGAAATAAACACCGGATTCATGATGCCAGCAACAATAATTTTCAACCCGCCGGCCACCATGGCATTACGCTGTTCATGCTGCCAGCTTGCCATCAGCCCTTTGGTGATATCGGCAAGGAAAGGTTTAAGGTTCTGGCTGTGCATCTGAGGTGACATATATTTCTGAATCTCTGTCAGCCAGTCGGCCTGTGCATCCACGCCCACCCATTGTTCAACAGGGTATTTCGCCAGCACTTTGGCGCTATATTCGATGCGGGCATAAGATTCATAAATTTCCGCAATATCATTTTCCATACGAAACTGATGACGGACAAATTCCGCCAGCGTGGGCAAGACTTCATTAGGCTGAAGCAGGGGATACTGGCGGCATTGACGATGGAAAGCATCAAAATCCGGGCTGAATAAGGTAATCGCCGCCGGATTGTCGCGGATTATGGTATTAATATAACCGGCAAGATGGTGGATGACCGCGGTGTGAAACTTATCCTGTATTGATGAGTGGGTCGAATAGAGCGTGGCGCGGTACAGATTATAACTCAGGTTTTTTTTAATCATTTCCAGTGAACTGTTGCGGACAGATTCAGTACCGGTAATCAGTTGCACATAGAGCTGGGTGTTTTCGCTCAATAAAATATGTCTGAGGATAAACAGATAGTTAAATGAGAACGCCTGGATATTGCCTTGCAGCGTTTTCTGAATGGCATTAATGGCCTGGCTGATAAGCAGGTTTTGATCGGCAGTCAGGATCAGCTGGGGGATAGTATCTCTTTTGTGTAAGTTGTCTTTGAAGTATTCAAAAAAGAATCCTGGACTCAGGTCGCTGCTGTTCGCGTTGAGTTTGTAATGATCTTCGAGTTCTAAAATCTTACCGACATAACTCCATACCGGAATGGTAAAGCTGATAAAACAAAACATCGCCAGCTGATCATAATTATCGGCCATTTTCCAGCCGCTGCCTTCGATAGTGGCGATAATCTCATCGACATCAGGATGTTTTAAGGTATTGAAGAAGATATTCTTGTACAGTTCAGGGTTTTTAATATGAATGTCGAAAATATTGGTGGTCATCTTCAGTGAATTCGGGTCAGCAGAATGGCAGCTTATATTTATCTTTAATGGGGTTAATAGTTTGCTGCGTTCATTTACCATTAACTTGATTGCATCAGGTTTAATCCAGGGGTAAAAAGTATGTATTTTCAGGTCGGACTGCCACTTCCTAATTTCCTTCTTGGTCAGCGCCGCCGCCCAGGGGAAAAGAAAACTTTTGTCTTTTCCTATACTGAATAATGGATATAAGACTTCCGAAGGTTTGCCTGCGATACCGATTATCGTGTGAGAAATTTTCCCATAGGTTTTTTTTAGCTCTGCGTCAATGTTGTTTAATTCTGCTTCAATTGCTGTGATTCTGCCTTCCATCTCCGGCGGGTAACGACTGCGGCTTGATTGCGAAAACGTTCGCGATGCTTTTATCTCTGCTGTCAGTAATTCAAGATTTTGCTGCTTTCTTATTCTTTGCATACTTAAGGTTTTTATTGAATAGAGCAAGCCTTTGGCTGATTTTAACAGCGATGATGTCAGATGGATGTCGGACGCACAGATCACTGACTGAAAAAAGTTTTCCAGCATTGAAGTCAGGATGATATCTTCTCTTTTAATTAACAGATCATCAATCAGTTCAAAGCAGTTTATTCCGGGTAGCTTCTCAATAATCAGTCGCCAGTCGCCTTTTTTGTTATCTTTTTCTCTTTCAGTTTCCGTTGCGGTGTTTATCTTTTCTTTTTCATATAATAAAAACTCGGAGCGGGCATTGACAATTTTCTTGTGTAACACGGCCATTGCGGATGACGTGGTTCCGAGACTCTCTTCAGAAAATGAAGCAATAATATGCTTTTCCGGTCGGGTAATTTTACACAATTTATCGCGCGCATAATGATAACGTTCCTTGATGTATTCCAGCATTTTTTCCGGAGGACTGAGTATTGTGGTTTTGAATTCCTGTTCATCATCGCAAAAGTCCCAAAACGTCTTTCCGTCGAGGAAGACATAAACTTCATCAAGAAATTCACTTCCCAGCTTTTCTATTCCATTTATTTCATTAATCGCGAGCCGGATAACGGGGAGTTGATGATGTATGCGACTGGATTCTATATTAATCACATAATAACGTGTTTCAGTTGAATTGACGTCAGTTGCGCTAAATATTATGGCTTTTTGCCGATAGGGCCGCACGTTGTAGGCAATGGTTTCAATCACGTCGGGATAAAACCTGAAAATTTTAGGTACCAGCATATAGCGCAGTTTCTGCAAACGGCTATTGCTGACATGAATAATTTTTTTCTCGGTATGTGTCCCGTTGATAAATTTTAATTCATCGTGAGGCATGGTTTTTAGCGCAATGCTGACCACATCGGCATACAGACGCATATGTTCATCATAGGTCTTTTGAAACATGTACTCATATTCCTGTTTCAACTCCGAGCGCGTTGGATGCGGCCGCAGCGTGAACGAGGTGATATCGTCGGATATCTGAATACGTAACGACATGGGCACCAGCAAAGGCGTCAGCTCATGAACGACTTTTAGGCCATCATCAAAACTGCGTATCGCATCAAGCAGGTTTTTGCACTCACGTAAATACTGGACGTGCTTATCACGGTGTGGCGGTAAATGTACCCACAGGCCTGAGCTATCGAAGTTTATGGGTGCCAAAACGTTGACGGCTAACGCCTGATAGCGGTTTTCAATTACGTCATTTAAGGTAATAAATACCAGACGCTCAAGTTGTACATCTTTGGCGTGATAGGCAATAAACTCTTCATTGAAGCGTCGGGTATAATTTTCAAACACTTTCCTTTCCGGGTCTAGCTGAATAACGCCGTTATAGAACTCCACCCGACGCAGATAAAAGCCGATTCTTTTTCCCTCATGCAAGGCGAGCCAAAAATCTTCATGCCGTACATACTTATTTTCTGAGTACTGCCTGGCTAAATAATTCCAGTAATAGTAATTTTCCTGCGAAACAACCGCCAGATCGCCTTTTTCGTGAGCTTCAAACTGTACCAGATCGGGTGCGCAGATTAGCGAAATAAATGTTCTCAGTCCTCTTAATCGGGTTAAATTAATAGCACCTAATAATTTCACCAGACTGGCTGAGATAAACTGGCGCATGACGCTGAGTGCTTCACTGACCGTCTCCTGTTTATTCTTTTCCAGATTGCGATGCCAGATCTCATTCGCTTTAATCCCGGTGTCAAGAATGACTTTGTAGACATTAAAAATCTCTTTTCTGCCTGGCGGAGTCAGCAGTATGGAAAAGATATGGGTTAATAAAACCGTCATCTCGTTACGATCATATTGGGTAAAGGTGATAATTTCCGATTTTTCCAGTAATTTTCCTGCATGGTTAAAGTTTAAATCGCCATGGCTATCAAAAATATAATCACTAAATTCATCAACCAGCCGTAGGCCCGTCTGCGCGGAATGCAGCAGTTCTTTGATTTGATTCACCGCGTAATAGCAGGTGTTATTTTCGACGAAAGAGGTGATTAACACCCCGGCAGCGGGCTGTGCGCCATAAGATACCCTCTGTTGCATACCGGTGCTTTCCTCATCCACCGTGTCTCTGCGGCCTGATACAGGATAATAATGATAAGCGGCATAGACGCTGGCCAGACCCAATGCCGCGACGCCAGTACAACTTTTCCATGGCCGTTGCTGGGCAATGGCAAGCGTAGCCATTACCCCAAGCAGTGGAACATTGGCGCTGGCGGTGCCGGACGCTGCGGTCTGATGATCCTGAGGCGTCACCGGTGGCGGGAGGGTTTTTGGCTGCGCCAGCGATCGGGTCTTTTCCACCCTGATTAGCTGTTCAATAGAGGGCGCATGTGCAGGAAAAGCCCATGTCACCAGATTAAAAGAATCAATGTATTTAATGGTCTTTGCCAGCGTGGGGGAAAACAATGAAATACCCGATAGCAGTAAAGGTTTAACCCCTTCATTTAACGCTGGCAGGGTGATCAATGTGGGGGATAAAAACGCAGAGAAGAAATTTAGCAGCACAATGTCGCCGGGTATTTCGCTGAACGGGGTATTTTGGGCAAACATCGGGTCTCGGAGTGCCATCCCTTTAGCCAGTGCCGCCACCAGTTGGTTAAACACCGCCTGATTAAAATTTTCAGGCGCAGCGGTGGCAATGTCCGTGAGGGTAAGGAACTCTTTTACGGGATGTTCTGCCGTTCCCGGCGGTTTGTAGAGATCAACCAATATTTTCTTCACCGCCGGGCGCTTAATAATCTCCAGCGCGCGGCGGAGATTGAGATGTTTTGCGTAGGGATAAATAACATGGCTGAAATAGTCCAGCTCCCGGTCAACGAATTTTCTCTCGGTTAACACGGCGGCGGGGATGTTTTTATAGATTGCCTGGGAGAAAGGTTGGCAGGGGGCGTTGATTATACGTTTTATCCCCTTTTTAAGCCGGTTATGTCCGGTAAGGAGCCGATTTAGCCAGTCGCTACTCTTCATAAAAACAGCAGGTTGTATGTCAGATTCCATTTGCAAATTCTCTTATTTGCTTTAAATATCCTTATATCGATTCACATCAATGAACCGCCGCATATCCTGCACAACTGTAGTACATTATTTCCCCCATGAGACCGACACATTGACAGGAATAGCGGGCGAGGTTGAAGACGATGGATAAAATACTCCCAGCCGCCGTGCGACAACGTATGCCTTTCGCGCTACGCGCGGGCTGCTGTTGTGGATTGCCGGTGGTGGTTGGCTATTATGCGGGCCATATCCAGTTTGGGCTGCTGGCGACCATCGGCGGCTTCACGGCGCTGTACGGCAGCGATCTCCCCTGGGGAAAACGCGCCCGGCTGCTGGCCATCATCGCCGTGGTGTTGTCAGCCATTGTGGTGGCGGGCATCACGGTCTCCCCCTATCCGTGGCTGGCCGTGGTAGTGGTCGCCAGCATTGCTTCCGCCGCCACCTTTATCTGTAATTTCCGCCAGATTGGCCCACCCGGCGCCTATATGTTTGCTCTGGCCTGCGCCAGCGGCACCGGGATGACCGCCAGCGCGGCGGACCCGTGGCAGAGTGGCCTGTGGGTGTTGTGCGGCGGCGCAATCTCATGGCTGGCCCATATGCAGGGTTATTTGTTTGATCGGCACGGTCCCGGCAGCAAGACGCCAGCCCCGGCGACGGCACCGGCGCTGGACAAGGCCAGACACACCACCTTACGCGTGGCACTGGGCACCCTGATTGCCGGATCGATCGGCGTCCTGCTGGGACTGGATCATGCCTACTGGGGCGTGGCGGCGGTGGTGGTGGTGCTCAATCAGCCGGATGCGTTGCCGGGCACCACCCGCCGCGCGGTAAACCGTCTGCTCGGGACGCTGCTGGGACTGGTGCTTGCCTGGGGACTTTTGACACTCAATCCACAGGGGCTGTGGATCGCGCTGACAGTGGGTTTGTTGCAATTTACCATCGAAATCTGGGTGGTTTTGCATTACGCGGTCGCCACGATCTTTATTACCGCTAACGCGCTGACCATCGCGGCCGGTGGGCGGCCTTTCAGCGACGTCAGCTCCCTGTTTGCCGCCAGAGCGCTGGATACCTTAATCGGCGTGACAGTGGCAATCGCGGTGTTCAGCATCACCATGCAGCGGCGACAGGACGCGGTTGCCCCTCCGCCGCATAAGTGATGCCGGGATCACTTCTCCAGCACATGTTTTTCTGCGGGCGCAGGATGATGTCTGCGTCCGACGATAAACGCGCCAACAAAAATCAGCAATGTCGCCATCAATAAAACGAATAACACGTACATCAGGCTCCATAAAACGCTGACAAAAATGCTGTGCGTCTCTTCCGGCGGGATCAGTAAACCAATCACCGCCATTGCCAGAATCAGCACCGTGGAGGTAAACAGCGTGATATTCACCTCGAAGGTAAACCAGCGGCCGATGATCGGCGGACGCCAGGGGATCACGCCATTGGCATCAAAGGTGCCGCCCTGATAGGCGCGGCGGGTAAACACGGCGATAAAGAAGCCGCCATAGGCAGCACCGGACATCGCCGCCACCAGCCACAAATGCCCGGCAAAATCGGCAAACCAGATCATCCATAAGCCAATTAACGCAAAGCCGATGTAGCTACACACCTGCCATACCACATGGAAGCGGGCGTGCGGCACCCAGAGCGGATTGGTCATATGGGTGGCATTACTGTCAAAGATAGCCGGGATAAGACTATAACCTAAGGTGCTGATAGTTAATAAAATTTGTAGGGTAATCAGGTTCATCTTCTCTCTCCATTTTGGATTGGCGGGTCCCGTTTATTGTGTGGCTGCCCGTGGCCTGAGCATTCCGGGCAGCCGTTGCCGGGTTATTCCTGCCGACTGAGATCGAGTGCGACATCAACAATCATATCTTCCTGCCCGCCGACCATACGGCGTCGGCCCAGTTCCACCAGGATATCTACTGCTTTCAGGCCATACTTCTGCGCCGCGATCTCCGCGTGGCGCAGGAAGCTGGAATAGACCCCCGCGTAGCCCAGCGCCAGGGTTTCACGATCGACCCGCACCGGTCGATCCTGGAGCGGACGAACAATATCATCCGCAGCGTCCATTAGCGCGTAGAGGTCGGCACCGTGTTGCCAGCCCAGTTTGTCGATGGCGGCGACGAACACCTCCAGCGGCGTGTTGCCCGCACCGGCCCCCATGCCCGCCAGACTGGCATCCACACGATCACAGCCTTCTTCAATGGCGACAATCGAATTCGCCACACTCAGGCCGAGATTATGGTGGGCGTGCATCCCGGTCTGAGTGCGCGGGTCCAGCACCTCTTTCAGTGCGCGAAAGCGATCGCGAATATCGCGCATATTCATCGCGCCGCTGGAATCTACCACGTAGACGCAGCTGGCCCCGTAGCTCTCCATCAGCTTCGCCTGCTGGGCCAGTTTTTGTGGCGTCGTCATATGGCTCATCATCAGGAAGCCCACCGCGTCCATGCCGCTTTCCCGCGCAAAACTCAGATGCTGGCTTGAGACATCCGCTTCGGTACAGTGGGTCGCTACGCGCACCACGCTGGCACCCGCCGCCTGGGCATTGCGCAGATCGTGCAGGGTGCCGATGCCGGGGATCAGCAGCGTGGCGATTTTTGCGTGGCGCACGCTCTGCGCTGCGGCCGCGATCCAGTCAACATCGCGATGCGCAGCAAAACCATAGTTAAAGCTGGAACCCTGCAAACCGTCGCCGTGCGCCACTTCAATGCTGTCGACCCCGGCGCGATCCAGCGCCCCGGCAATGGTTTTCACCTGTTCGAGTGAATAACGATGGCGTACGGCATGGTTGCCATCGCGTAAGGTGACATCGGAAAGATAGACCGTCATAACAGCGTCTCCTGCAAACTCTGGCGCGCCCCGGCGAGGCGGCGCAGGGCGAGATGATCGGCACAGGCGAGGGCGGCGGAAGTCATAATATCCAGATTGCCCGCAAAGGCCGGTAAGAAGTGTGCCGCCCCTTCAACTTCAATCAGCACGGTGATCTTCAGACCACGCGTGAGACCGGCCGCCGGGGTGAGCGCCAGTTGTTCCTCGCTCATCTCGTCAAACTGCACCTGTTGTTTCAGGCGATAGCCGGGGACATAATGCTGCACGCGGCGCACCATGGCCTCGATGCTGGCGCTGATTTTTTCGCGGTCGGCGACATCGGTAAGCAGATAAATGGTGTCACGCATCATCAGCGGCGGTTCGGCCGGGTTGAGGATAATGATGGCTTTTGCCTGACGGGCGCCCCCGACCTCTTCAAGTGCGCTGCGCGTGGTTTCGGTGAACTCATCGATATTGGCGCGCGTGCCGGGTCCCGCCGAGAGACTGGCGATGGAAGCCACAATTTCGGCGTAGTGGACCGGCGTCTGCTGTGCGACCGCCGCCACGATGGGAATGGTGGCTTGCCCGCCGCAGGTCACCATATTGATATTGCCAGCGTCGACGCTGTCCAGGTTGATAGCCGGGATGACGTAGGGACCGATAGCGGCGGGCGTCAGATCAATCACCTGAATGCCATGCTGTTGCAGCACCGCGTTATGCTGCGGATGGGCGCTGGCCGAGGTGGCATCAAACACAATCTGGATATCCTTAAACACCGGCAGCCTGACCAGGCCATCAATCCCTTCGGCGGTGGTGGCGAATCCCGCCTGCGCCGCGCGTGCCAGCCCTTCCGAGCGCGGATCGACGCCGACCATCGCCGCCATGGTCAGATGGCGGGCGTTCTGCATCACCTTCATCATTAAATCGGTGCCGATATTGCCCGGCCCGATGATCGCGACCTTCACTTTTTCCGTCATTCGCTGTCTCCCGTACGCAGCTGGAAGCCGGCTTTACCCAGCGCTTCCATCTCCACTGACACGTAATCGCCCGGCGAGATCCACTCCGCCGCCGTGGCTCCTCCGGCCATCACAATCCAGCCGGCCTGCAATGGCTCCCCGGCCTCTGCGGCCAGTCGTGCGGCACACACCAGCGAGCGCAGCGGATGGCCGAGCAGGGCGGCGGTGGAACCGCAATGCCGGACGCGCCCGTTGATACTGAGCGTCAGACCGAGATTGCTGAAATCCTGACGGGGATCGCCCCAGGGGCCGATCACAAAGCCGCTGGATGAGGCGTTGTCGGCGATCACTTCCGGCAGGGTGAAGCGGAAATTCTCGTAGCGGGAATCAATCACCTCCAGCGCCGGCGCAATGGCTTCAACCGCGGCCAGCGCTTCCGGCGCCGTGACGTTACCCGCCAGCGGGCGCTTAAGAATAAACGCCAGTTCCGGTTCGCAGCGCGGATGAACAAAACGGCGCGCATCAAGGGTGCTGCCTTCTTCAATCTGCATGGCATCGGTTAACCGGCCCCAGATCACATCGGAAAGGCCCATCTGCGCCATCTTGGCGCGGCTGGTAAACCCCATCTTGACGCCTGCGCGACGTTCACCGCGCGCCAGGCGCAGTCCGATGGAGCGGGCCTGGATGGCGTAGGCATCTTCCAGACTGAGCGTTCCCTGCTGATCAAACTGCGGCAGCGCGCGTGCGGCGCGGGCCGCCTCGTCGAGTTGTGCCGCCAGAAGCTGAATATTCACAGGCTTTCCTCCTGAGCAAAAACGGCGCGCACGCTGCCGAGGCCGTTGATACGCGCTTCAAGGATGTCGCCGGGCGCCACGCTGACCATCGGGCCGAGCGCGCCTGACAGAATAACTTCACCGGCGCGCAGTGGGATGCCTTGCTGCACCATGGTGCGCGCCAGCCAGACCACGGCATTAATCGGATGACCCAGGCAGGCGGCCCCTGCGCCGGTGGAGACCGGCTCGCCACGCCGGGTCATCACCATCCCGCACAGCTGCATATCGAACGCGTCCAGCTGGCGTGGCGTGCTGCCGAGTACAAAAGCGCCCGACGAGGCGTTATCGGCGATGGTGTCGGTGATGCGGATATCCCAGTTACGAATGCGGCTGCCCACCACTTCGATAGCCGGTAAGGCGTAATCAATCGCCTGCATCACGTCGAGAAAGGTGGGATGCGCCATGGTCAAATCGTCTTTCAGCACAAAGGCGATCTCCGCTTCGGCTTTGGCCTGCGCCAGCGCGGCGGCGGGGATTGGCTCGCTGTCGCCCCAGCACATGGTGTCAAACAACACGCCAAAATCGGGCTGATCCACACCCAGCTGCTGCTGCACCGCCGGAGACGTCAGGCCAATCTTGCACCCGACACGGCGTGCGCCTGAGGCGATCTGGCGCTGGTGATTGCTGGCCTGGATGCGGTAGGCATCCCCGATGGTCAGCTCAGGCCAACGCTCACGCAGGGGCGCGATGGCGTCGTGGCTCTGCGCGGCATAAAACAGCTGATCCGCCGCGGCGGCAATCTCTGCGTCCGTCATCGCTTGTCTCCTGGTTTGCTGGCCAGCTCATCCTTGGTTTTGTCGCCAACCGCCCAGTGGGCGGCAGGCACGGTGGTGGCATAAACCCGGATGCTTTCCAGCGGCGCATGAAGCGTTTCGGCCACGGTATGGGCCACCGCTTTGACGCAGGCTTTGATCAGTTCGCTATCGCGACCTTCAACCATTGAAATATGAATCACCGGCATGTTTACCTCACTGCAAAATTAACGGAGGAGAGAGGTCAGCATGAGCGGCGTGCTTAATACCGTCCAATACCCTTTAATTACGCTGCAATACCTGTTGGGTATCGACTCAAAGGGTGTTGTTGTCATTATTTGAACTGCTTCGCAGTTTTATTCTTTCCCTTACTCTCCTGCCGGAATTGAAATGTGAAGCAGTTATCAGATTTGCCGGAAATTAATTTTTCGCCGGGGGAAAAGCGTGGTATCTGAAAATGCTTTGATACGATAAAAGTATCGGGAATGAATATTGATGCGCAAAAGGTATGGAGGACGACGATGGACGTTAAGCAGCTGCGTTATTTTATTGCCCTGGCGGAGGAGCAGAATTATGGCCGGGCGGCGGAGCGGCTCCATATCACGCAGCCGCCGCTGACGCGCAGCATTCAGGCGCTGGAAAAAACGCTGGAGACCCGCCTGTTTGAGCGCACCAGCAAAGGGGCAGTGCTCACCAGCGCGGGCCTGATGCTGCTGGAAAAAGCGCGGACCATCGTCGCCTTAACCCACGATGCGGCCGAGCAGGCCCGGCTGGCGGGTATGGGGTATCTCGGTCGGCTGGATGTCGGCATCTTCAGCTCGGGCATCTTCAACGTTATTCCGCAGTTGCTGGGTGAGTTTCATCGCGACAGGCCCGGCGTAAAAATCCGTCTGCACTCGATGGGCAAAGCCGAGCAGCTGGTGGCTTTGCGTGAAAAGCGTATCGATATTGGTTTTAATCGCCTGGTGCCAAAAGAACCGGATATCGCCGTGGAGTGGGTGCGTCGCGAACCCTATATTGTGGCGCTGTACCGCGAACATCCGCTGGCGCAGAAAGCGGCGATCACCCTACAGGATCTGGAGAAAGAACCGATGATTCTCTACCCCAACGCCCCGGTGTTCGGGCTGATGCAGGTGATTGCCCAGGCCTTTCGCAACGAGGGCGTGCAGCTCAATATCGAACAGGAAGTGGATGATGTGATGACCGCCATGGCGCTGGTGGCGTGTCGCTTTGGCGTCTGCATCACCACCGAATCTGCGTCGAATCTGCAACTGGCCGGGGTTGAATATCGGCCGCTGCATTCGCTGGAGTTGCAGGATATCGAGCTGAGTTGCCTCTATCGCAAGCAGGACAACTCGCCGATTTTGCAGGCATTCCTCACCCTGCTGCGCAGCCGCCGACGTGGGCTGTTGTGACGGCGCGCAATTGTTATTCGCTCGCCAGGGCCGCCACCGGATCCATCCGTGCCGCTTTACGCGCGGGCAGATAGCCAAAAATCATGCCGATCACCGTCGAACAGACAAACGCGGCGGCGGCCGATTCCCATGAATAGATCGCCGTCAGCAGGCCACCCGCCAGCAGCGAGACAAGAGGGCCGATAATCAGCGAAAGGCCGACGCCCAGCACGCCACCCACCAGGCAGACCAGCACCGCTTCGATCATAAACTGTTGCATGATATCGCTGCGTCGCGCGCCGACCGCCATCCGCACGCCAATTTCATGGGTGCGCTCGGTCACCGACACCAGCATGATGTTCATCACGCCGATGCTGCCGATGGTCAGGGCAATCGCCGCCACCAGCAGAATCAATAACGTCAGGGTGGCGGCGGCACCTTCAATCGCCTGACGGTATTTATCGCGGTTGAACACCAGAAAATCTTTCACGCCGTGGCGCGCCGTCAGCAGCTGGCTGAGCGTCGCCACCGCCGGGCCGCTGATGACATCATCTTTAAGTTTGATGCTGATACTGGTGAGGGCGGTCTGGCCGCTGATGCGGTACATCATGGTGCTCCACGGCAGCCAGACGCTGAGGCGGTTAGGGTTGTAGCCCTCATTGTTATTTGCCACCCCGATCACCCGAACCGGCACCGAGCCGAGCACAATCATTTTGCCGATCGGACTGCCGCTGTGCGCCCCGAATAATTTGTTGCGCGTATTCTCGTCAATGATGATCTCCTGGCGGGCGTGAAGTTCGTCGGAGAAATTCGTACCGGCGATCAGTTTGATGCCCTGGATGCGGAAATAGTCTTTACCCACGCCGTAGACGGCGGCTTTCGAGGCGTTCGACAGATAACGGATCGGCTGTGAGGCCGTCATTTCCGGGCTGACCGCATCAACGAACTGCTGACGGCCAATCACCTGCACGTCAGACATCACCAGCGTCAGGGTGGGGTGGCTGTCATCTTCGACGAAATCGCCACCGGCATAGATGGAGACCACATTGGTGCCCAGCCCCTGAATGCTCTCCAGCGTGGTTTGCCGCGCGCCTTGCCCCAGCGCCACCACCGTGACCACGGCAGCGATGCCGAAGATGATGCCGACCATGGTCAGCGCGGTACGCAGGCGGTGGGCGTTCATGGCATGCAACGCCATACGCATCGATTCGCGCAGGCGATCGGACACCCCGCGCCATTTGCTCTGGCTTTTGCCCACGCCGGGGGTGAAGGCGGCGCGGGTTGTCGCGGCCTTGCTGCCGCTGTCGGCGACGATGGTGCCGTCCTGGATTTCGATAATGCGATCGGCGTGCTGCGCGACGTTCATATCGTGCGTCACGATGATCACCGTATGACCTTCGCGGTTGAGATCGTGCAGAATGCGCAGCACTTCCTCGCCGGAACGGGAGTCGAGCGCGCCGGTGGGTTCATCAGCGAGGATAATCTCCGCGCCGTTAATCAGCGCGCGGGCGATGCTGACGCGCTGCTGCTGACCGCCGGAAAGCTCGCCGGGTTTATGGTGTTCGCGCCCGTTCAGTCCCAGACGTTGCAGCAGGTCGGCGGCGCGGGTGCGGCGGGCCTCGCCCTGCGCATTGGCGTAAATGGCGGGGATCTCCACGTTGCTCAGCGCGTTCAGGTCGGGCATCAGGTGATAACGCTGGAAGATAAAGCCGATATGCTCGCGACGAATTTTTGCCAGCGCGTCGGCAGACAGGCTGGCGGTGTTCTGACCGCCAATATGGTATTCACCGCTATCCGGCGCATCCAGACAACCGAGGATATTGAGCAGGGTGGATTTGCCGGAGCCGGACGGCCCGATAATCGCCACCATTTCACCGTGGGCGATGGTCAGATTGATCGCTTTCAGCACCTGTAGCGACTGCGAACCAAAAACGTAGCGGCGGGAGATATGCTTCAGTTCGATGATATTCACATCACCACCTTATCCGCACCGGGCGCCTGAGCTGCCAGAATCACTTTTTCGCCCGCCTGCAAGCCGCTCAGTACCTGAATATCCACGCTGTCCGAGATGCCGGTGGTGATGTAGCGCTTTATCGGCTGAAGATCGTTGCCCGGCACTTCCACATAGGTTCTGCCATCCGCCTCTTTTTTACTGGCCTGCACCGGGATCAGTAACGCATTCTGCGCGGCATCGCGTAACAGATTGACCTGCGCGGTCATGGCAATGCGCAGCGAATTATCCGGGTTAGGCACGTCGAGCAATGCGTTGTAGTAGACCGCGGCATTGGTGGTGCTGGTGGCGCTGCTTTCCATGTTGCCGGGCAAGGCATCATCTTTCATCACCGTATCGGGCGCCAGTTCGATACTGCGCAACGTGGCGTTGTAACGTTTATCCGGGTCGGAAAAGGTGGTGAACCAGGCTTTCTGACCCGGTTTGATGCTGTTGATGTCCGCCTCGGAGATCTGCACTTTGATGGTCATGGTTGCCAGCTGCGCCAGCTTAGCGATGGTCGGGGCGGTTTGCAGGGCGTTCACCGTCTGTCCCTGTTTGGTGATGATGGCGATAACGGTGCCATCCATCGGTGCCATGATGCGGGTATAGCCCAGGTCGAGCCGCTTTTTATCCACTTCGATCTGCGCCTGAATCACACGCGCCTGCTGCGCCGTCTGCTCCGCATTGGCGATGCGCCAGGCTTCCGCGCCGGCGTCATAATCCTGACGTGAGACCGAGTTGAGTTTTAGCATCTGTTGCAGGCGTTTAAACTGCGCATCCTGGCGCACCTGCGTTGCCTGTTTGGTTTCCAGATCGGCTTTGGCGACGCTTAACGCCGCCTCGGCATTGCGCAGATCGCTGCGCTGCGGCTGGTCATCAATTTCGGCGATTAGCTCACCTTTGCTGACTTTATCGCCGGTGCGGATATACAACTTTTTCAGCTGCCCGGAGACCTGTGCGCCGACGTTGACGCGTTCAATGGCGTCCATTTTACCGGTGGCGGCAATCACGTTTTCAATATTGCCCTGGCGCACCGTTGAGGTGATCAGATTGTCGGATTTGGCGCGCGAGCCGTGGATCAGATAAATAGCGAGGAGGATAAGCAGAACAGCAATAACGGAAAACGTCCATTTTCTGGTGGAAATTTGCATGATAGTCCCTTCATTTTTTTTGTGGGGTATAATCACCGGTCGTTACGAAAAAAGAAAGGTGAATTGTGTGCAAAATCAGCGGCAGAGCTGACGGCGGAGTGTCGCCAGTGCCGGTGAACCAGGCAAAATTGTCCTCGGGTTGACGGGGATTGATAAGCATTATGGCGAGAGGGATATCAACCCGATTGCAACGGCGTGAGTCGCGGGGTAACGCCTGGCTATCGCCGGTGAGATTATTTAAATACCCCCACTAAAAAATCTATCCCGACCGATTTAAGCGAATTTTAAGTTTTCATCGTCATCATAGCCGCATATTCATTAGAGGAATCTGGCGATGACGGACACTATCTCAACGTTGAAAGCAAAAGTCCCGCAAGCCACCTTGTTATTCTGGGTGCTGAAAATGATGTCGACCACCGTGGGTGAAACCGGGGCCGACTGGATTAATTTTGACCTCGGGCTTGGGCTGACCCGCACCTCCCTGTATGCCGCTGCGTTATTCCTGCTGATCCTGATTATTCAATTGCATTCGTCGCGTTACATTCCCTGGCTTTACTGGCTGACGGTATTGATGGTCAGTATCACCGGCACGCTGTTGACCGATTGTCTGACCGACCAATTGCAGGTTCCGCTGCTCTATTCCGTGGCGATGTTTGGTTCCGCGCTGGTGATGGTGCTGATGTTCTGGCATCGCACGGAAGGGACGCTGGCGTTTGACACCATCAACACCCGCAGTCGGGAGCTGTTCTACTGGATGGCGATTATGCTGACCTTCGCGTTTGGCACCGCGCTGGGTGATGCCCTCGCAGAAAGGCTGGGTCTGGGGTATTTCGCCACCACCGCGATGTTTGGCGTATTGATTGCCGCGACGGCCGCGCTCTGGCGCTTATCGTTGCTTAGCAGCGTGACCTGCTTCTGGACCGCCTATGTTCTGACCCGCCCGCTGGGGGCCGCAACCGCCGACCTCTTCTCACAACCTATTCATCAGGGTGGGCTGGGATATGGTACCACACCGGTGAATGTGATCTTTCTGCTAACCATGGCGGTACTGGTCGTGGTGACCAGCACCACGCGGCAGGAGAGATCATGAGGGTGCTGCTGGTGGAAGATGACCGCATGATCGGCGAAGTGGTGCGATCGGCGCTGAAAGATGCCTCCTATGCCGCAGATTGGGTGCGCGATGGCGAGCAGGCGTTAACCAGCCTGAAAACGCACAGCTACGATCTGGTGCTGCTGGATCTGGGGCTGCCATCGCGTGATGGTTTTGCCGTGCTGAGCGAGCTGCGCAGCCGTGGCAATCAGGTGCCAGTGGTCATCGTTACCGCCCGCGATGCGCTGGACGATCGTCTGCGTGGTCTGGACTCCGGCGCCGACGACTACGTGCTGAAACCGTTTGAAATGCGGGAACTGCTGGCCCGCGCCAGAGCGGTGATTCGCCGCAAAGCGGGCAACGCCGCGCCTGTGCTCAGCAATGGCAGCATTATGCTCGATCCCGCCACGCGTGAAGCGCGGCTGGTCGCCAGCAATACCGCTTATCTTCTCTCCGGGCGCGAGTTTGCGCTGTTGCAGGCGCTGCTGATCCAGCCGGGGCAAATCTTCTCGCGCAGTGAACTGGAGAGCAAAATCTATGGCTGGGGCGAGGAGATCGAAAGCAACGCCGTGGAATATTTCATCCATTCGTTACGCAAAAAGCTGGGCAGTGACGCGATCAAAAATGTCAGAGGCGTGGGATGGAAAGTCTCAAAAAACGCTTAAAGGAGTCGGTGCAATTTCGCCTGTCATTTGTGCTGTGTATGGCGGTGGGCGGGATTGCCATGCTGACCGGGGCGCTGGGGTTTATTTCCGCGCTGGATGAAGCGCATGAATTACAGGATTCATCGTTGCAGCAAATTGCCAGCCTGGCTAAAGAGGGCATGTTGACACCTCGCAGCGGCAATTTTATCAGCCCGCCGATTCATGATGAAAAAGCATCAGGCATCGTGGTGCATTTTATGTTTGCCGGAAAACCTGACAATAACGCGACGCCTCAGGAGACCTTTCGCGTTGCGGATAATTTAACCTCGGATTTCCATACGCTGGTAATTAACCAGCATGTTTATCGCGTGCTGATTGAAGATATTCATGACGGATTACGGGTGGCGGTGGCGCAACGGGCGTCAGTCCGCGAGCATGTGGCGTTCTCATCGGCAATGCGCTCGCTGATCCCGTTTTTTATTCTGTTCCCGGTGCTGTTGTACCTGGTTGCCGATCTGGTGAAGAAAATATTTCGGCCGATTAGCCGATTGTCGGATGAGGTTAATCAGCAGAGCGACGGGCTGCGGGTCTCGCTCAACAGCCAGGATATTCCGCGTGAAATTATCCCCTTTATCCGTGCGATTAATCGGCTGCTGCAACGGTCGGCGGAATCGGTGGCATTGCAACAACGCTTTGTGGCGGATGCGGCGCATGAACTGCGTTCTCCACTCACGGCGCTGATGTTGCAGGCGGAAAGGCTGGAGACCAGCGAGCTACCGGCTGAAAGTCGCAACCGGCTGATTCGTCTGCGTGAGGGGATGAAACGTGCCGCCTATCTGGTGGAACAGTTGCTGAGCCTGAGCAGGGCGCAGGCGGGGGATGACGCGGTGTTGCCCGCCGCCGAAAGGGTGCTGGTTTTTAATGTGGTGAAACAGGTGATATCCGATCTGCATCCGCTGGCGGAGGAAAAGTTGCTGGATATTGGCATGGTCGGAGAAAGTCAGGCCGAGGTAAAGGTTCGCCCCTCTGAGTTATATACCGTGGTGCGCAATATTATTCATAACGCCATTCAATACACCCCTAATGAGGGAAAAATTGATGTGGCGATAATTAATCACGCCTCTCAGGTGATTATTGAAATAGAAGATTCCGGCCCCGGTATTCCGCTGGAAATACGTCAGCGCGTGTTTGATGCCTTTTATCGTCTGGAAGGAAACGACGCGACGGGAACCGGGCTGGGACTCTCTATCGTCAGTGCGATTACCACCCGTATGCAGGGAAACGTGACGCTTGCTGATGCAATGCATTCATCATCGGGGCTAAATGTGCGCATTACGCTGCCAGCAGCCTGATTATTTACGAGGAAAAAACCATGTTTATCTCTGCTGAAACCGCGGAAAAATTAAACGATAATTTGTTTCTGTCAATCAACGCCCCCGCCCAGGCCACGCCCGTTATGCTGGATATTGGCAACGTCTGCGCCTCCTGGCTGATTATATTGTTTCCGCTGGTATTGGCGTGTTACTGGTTTTCTTTTAAACCGCATCACCAGCGGCAGGTCTTACTGGCGGTGACGTCCGGGGCGATCGCTCTGGCGATTAATATGCTAATCGGCCTGTTCTGGCCGCATCCGCGTCCGTTTATGGTGCCGATTGGGCATACCTTTTTAAGTCATGCCGCCGATTCCTCCTTTCCCAGCGACCATATGACGCTGGCCTGTGCCATCAGCTTTAGCCTGTTATTAGCGCGCAGAGCACGAGCTGGGGCGATGCTGGTGGCGTTCAGTCTCGTCATTGCCTGGGGGCGAATTTATATGGGCGTGCATTTCCCGGCGGATATGCTGGGATCGGTGATTGTCGCCTTCTTTAGCACCTGGGGAGTGAGCCAGCTGGCCGCGCCGCTGGACCCGCTGTTTAATCAGATCTGTCGCATCAATAACGCGATCTTTGGCGCGCTGGCCGGGCAACGCACCCAGTCGGATGGACGCTAACCCAGCGTACCGTCAATTTTGCTACGTTCGGAATTGAACTAATTGGCTGCACCGGAGCCAAAATCCGGTTACTGCTGCGATAACTTACGTGAAGGAAGCCAATGAAAGCTGTCGTTTTTGCCTACCATGATATGGGATGCACCGGCCTGAAAGCGTTGACCGACGCCGGTTTTACTCTCTGCGCGGTGTTCACCCATGCCGATGCGGCGGGAGAAAATCATTTTCACGGATCGGTGTTGCAGACGGCGCAATCGCTCAATATCCCGGTCTTTATGCCGGAGGATGTCAATGAACCTCAGTGGGTGGCGATGATCGCCGATCTGGCTCCCGATATGATGTTCAGCCTGTCATTCCGCCAGATCCTCAGCGGTGAGATTTTATCCGCCGCCCGTCGGGGAGCCTATGGCGTTCATGCTTCGCTGCTGCCAGCCCATCGCGGGCGGGCGCATCTCAATTGGGTGTTGATTAAAGGTGAAACGGAAACCGGCGTGACGCTGTTCCGCCTGACCACGCGGCCCGATCGCGGCCCGATTCTGGCGCAGAAACGCGTCAGGATTACCCCCGAAGATGATGCCTATAGCCTGCACAACAAGCTGGTGAGCACCAGTGGGATCATGCTGGCGAGCTGGCTACCGGCACTTTGCGCTGGAGAACTGGTGGAACGTGAGCAGGATGAGTCTCGGGCCAGCTCTTTTGGTCGCCGCAAACCGGAAGATGGGGCGATTCAGTGGGCCTCCACGGCGCAGGATAGTCATAACCTGATTCGCGCGCTGGCCAGCCCCTGGCCTGGCGCGTATAGCGCGATAAACGGTCAGCGTTTTATCGTCTGGCAGAGCCAGTTCAGCCATCAGGCCAGCGATGCGTTGCCGGGAACGGTAATCAGCGTTTCCCCTTTGGTCGTGGCTTGCGGGGAGGGGCGGCTGGAGATTATCGCCGGTCAGCTGCAATCCGGTGAGCGGGTTGACGGCGCCGCACTGGCGCGTTTGTTAACGCTGCATCCGGGCGATCGCATGATAAGTTGATCGCCGCGCACCAGGTACCTTGATTGATAAATAATCATAAACCTTTTATCACTTAAGGATCGCCTAATGTATTGATGAGAAACTGGCCCCCTGTACATTAGAGGGGGCCTGTTGGACATGCCTTTTTCTTTACTGTTTATCTCTGCGCCGCATTTCTTTTACTTCTTGTTGTTTTTATTCGTCGGTATTTACATCGCGGTACAAAATCGCAGCGTCATTATTTACGGAGCCTTTGTTTCGGCGTTTATTGCTGAAATCAATATGGCGGCGATTTTATTTGCAATACGGATCACATTCCGTAGTGAAAAAATTATCGGGCGAGGTAGGTAGTCATGCTCTGGCCCCTTTTGCGTCCGCGAAAAAATACCACCTTACGCTGGCGGTTGCTGCTGGTCATCGGTTTGATCCTGGTGATTTGTCAAACCATCAGCGTGCTGGCGCTGTGGCATGAAAGCAAAGAGCAGATTGCCCTGCTGGTCAACGCCGCCCTGAATAATCACGATCCTCACCAGCATCTGGAAAAAGAGATCCATGAAGCGATGGTCAGCCTGGCACTGCCCAGCCTGCTGATGATTTTCCTCGTGTTATTTCTCTGTTTTCAGGCCATTTCCAGCCTGACGCGCCCGTTATCTGAACTGCAAAAGCGGCTGGAACAGCGCAGCGAAGAGGAGCTGGCGCCGGTGGATTATCACAGCTCAATGCGGGAAATTGACGCGGTTACGCAGGCGATCAATCGTCTGGTTTCGCGCCTGCAATCCAGCCTTGAGCGGGAACGTATGTTTACCGCCGATGTGGCGCACGAGCTGCGCACCCCGCTGGCGGGCCTGAGGCTCCATCTGGAGCTGCTGGAGCGGCAGCATCAGTTTGATGTGCAGCCCCTGATGCAGCGCCTCGATCAGATGACCGCCAGCGTAACGCAGCTGCTGCAACTGGCGCGCGCCGGGCAGTCCTTTTCGTCGGGCAGCTACCAAAACGTGGGATTAATTAAAAACGTGGTCGAACCGATGAAGCATGAGTTTGAAGCCATGCTGGCTGGGCATCAGCAGGTGTTGTTTCTGCATATGCCGCAGGAAGTGGTGGTACGCGGGGATGTGACCTTGCTGAAAGTGATGCTGCGAAATCTGGTGGAGAATGCCCATCGCTACAGCCCCCATCACTCCTGCATCACCATCCGGGTGGAGAAGCTGCCGTACCCGGCGCTGGTGGTGGAAGATGAGGGCAAAGGCATTGATGAAAGCAAAGCCGGGGAGCTGAGTCAGGCGTTTGTCCGTATGGATAGCCGCTACGGTGGTATCGGATTAGGCCTGAGTATCGTGACGCGGATTGTTCAGCTGCATAAGGGACAGTTTTTTCTGGAAAATCGAGGCCGGGTGCCGGGTTGCCGTGCCAGGGCGCAATTTACCCGACAGTGATTAGCGTGAAAACCAGATGACCAGGAAACTAATAACGCTAAACGCGCTGAGGATAATGGCTGCGTATTCACTGGCTGGGCGGATAAAAATGGATTTCATAGTAGGCCTCTCGTAATAAACGTTACGATTCTCACGTCCGAAGATTAAGTTAACCTTAAGCCAAACGAGGGGTCGTTAAATCACCCTGAAAGCCGGGTTTAAACAATCCTGCTGTTTAATGTTCAGTTAAGAATTGAGCAATATAATCGCGCCAGCATAAATTAAAACCGCCGTTATCATTCGATAAAAGTCAGTGTAGACGATGGAATTAAATTGAATGCGTATTTTTTATGCGAACAGGCTGTCCTGAATAGCACATTCTGCTAACTTTATACAGTTGGAAACATTAATGACATTACTGCATGGCCGCGTCGAAATTTTCATCTTCAACTCAACGCTGCCGGAAGCAGGGTGGCGTGGCTGTGATAAACACACAGGGAATTTCGCATGACGTCGACGACAAAAACGCTTCTGCTGCTGGCTCTACTGCTTCTCTACTACTTCATTCCCCTTGAGTTTCGGCATCTGTGGCAACCTGATGAAACGCGTTATGCGGAGATCAGCCGCGAAATGCTGCAAAGCGGCAACTGGGTAACGCCACACTTCTTTGGCTTGCGCTATTTCGAAAAACCGATTGCCGGTTACTGGTTCAACAATATCGGGCAATGGCTATTCGGACATAACAACTTTGCGGTGCGTTTTGGTTCGGTATTTTCCACGCTGATGAGCGCGGTGCTGGTCTGGTGGCTGGCCCGCCGCATCTACGCCAGGGCCGCAGTGGCGCTGACCGCGGTTATTATCTACCTGACTTCGCTGTTGGTTTACGGCGTTGGCACCTATGCGGTGCTCGATCCGATGCTGTCGCTATGGTTAACCGCCGCCATGTGCAGCTACTGGCTGATCGCCGAAGCGGATAGCCGGAAGCAGCGTCTGGTCGGTTATGTGTTGCTGGGCCTCGCCTGCGGTATGGGCTTTATGACCAAGGGTTTTCTGGCGCTGGCGGTGCCGGTGCTGGCGATCATTCCCTGGGCGATCTGGCGTCGGCGGCTGGGCGAGTTGCTGATGTTTGGCCCGCTTGCGGTGCTGTGCGCTGCGCTGATCAGCGCGCCCTGGGCGCTGGCGATTTATCATCAGCAACCTGATTTCTGGCACTATTTTTTCTGGGTGGAGCATATTCAGCGCTTTGCCGAGTCGGATGCTCAGCACAAAGCCCCTTTCTGGTACTACATCCCGATTTTGATTGCGGGAGCGCTGCCGTGGCTGGCGCTGCTGCCTGGCGCACTTCGCGCTGGCTGGCGCGATCGTGCCGCCTCACCCGGCGGACTCTATCTGCTGGGCTGGGTGGTGATCCCGCTGCTGTTTTTCAGCATCGCCAAAGGCAAGCTACCCACCTATATCCTGCCGTGCTTTGCGCCGCTGGCCATACTGATGGCGGATTACGGACATCGGCTGGCCAGCAAGGCGAGCCGCATTCTCCAGGTTAATGCGTGGATTAATATCCTGTTTGGCGCCGCCGCCGCGTTAGCGCTGCTGGTGGAACTGGCCCCGTGGGGGAAAAGCATTTTCCATCATTCCCTGTTCCAGCCGCATGAAATGACGGCGCTGACCTTCGCGGTGATCGCCTTTGCCGGTTGGTCGGTAGCGGGCATCGCCAGCCTGAAAAGGCGAGGCGCGCGCTGGAAACTTGCGGCGCTCTGTCCGCTGGCGCTGGCGCTCTGCGTCGGGAACGCGATCCCGGAGAGTGTGCAAAATACCAAGCAGCCGCAGGTGTTTGTCGCCAGCGTGGCGGATCAGCTGGCGGAGACCCGTTATATCCTCAGCGATGATGTCGGCATCGCCTCTGCCATCGCCTGGACGCTGCAACGCAACGATATTGATTTCTATCGTAAGAAGGGCGAAATGCAGTATGGGTTGAGTTACCCCGACGCCCAGTCACGCTATATCAGCGAAGCCAGCTTCGGCCAGTGGCTTGAAACCCATCGCAACAAAGGGGGTGTTTCGCTGGTGCTGGTACTGGAACGCGGCGACCCCACGCCGACCAATTTACCACCGGCCGATCGGGCTTATCGTCACGACCGCCTGCTGTTACTGCAATATGGGGTAAAACCCTAAACTCTGTAGGTGCGCAATTCTGGTAACATGCGCAGGGCCGCTTTGCCACTGGCAGGCGGCCCGTAAGCGCAACCATTCCTTTTTGTGGATTTATAACTATGGCCACCGATTTTCCTTTGCTGGATGTGCAAGGGGTGACGTTTTCACTGGAAGGCCGTGCGTTATTGGCTCCGGTGTCATTCACACTTAACCCAGGCGATTTTGTTCTGCTCACCGGCCCTTCGGGCAGTGGCAAAAGTACTTTGCTGAAGATGATTGCTTCGCTGATGGTGCCCACCAGCGGGCTTATCCGTTTTCAGAATCAGGATATTAGCCAACTGAAAGCGGAAACGTACCGGCAGAAAGTTTCGTACTGCTTTCAGACGCCGGTGCTGTTCGGCAACACGGTTCACGACAATCTGGCGCTGCCGTGGCAGATCCGTCAGCAAAAACCCAACCGCACAGCGCTGGAAGCGGATCTGGCAAAGGTGAATCTGCCCGCCGGGATGCTGGATAAAAAGATTGACCAACTTTCGGGGGGAGAAAAGCAGCGCGTCGGTTTGTTACGCAATCTGCAATTCCTGCCGGATGTCCTGCTGCTGGATGAAGTCACCAGCGCGCTGGATGAAGACAACAAAACCCTGATTCAACAGCTGATTAGTGCAATGGTCAGCGAGAAAGGCGTGGCGGTGGTGTGGATCAGCCATGACCCGGCTGAAATCAGCCAGGCGAAGCGCGTGCTAAGACTGGAATCACCGCAGAGGACGCAAAACCATGAACCAGCATAATATTACCGACTCATCACTGGCGATGGCCCTGATTCTGGTGATGATTGCGTTAGTGATTAGCCAGAAAGAGAAGCTGGGGCTGGGTAAAGACATCATCTGGAGCGTCTGTCGCGCGGTGGTTCAGCTCTTTATCGTCGGCTATGTCCTGAAGTCAATTTTTGACGTTAACAATGACTGGCTGACGGTGCTGATGGTGCTGTTTATCTGCGTCAATGCGGCGATGAATGCCCGCAAGCGCAGCCGCAATATCGATCATGCCATGGTGATCTCTTTTGTCGCCATCACCAGCGGCACCACCCTGACGCTGGTGATTTTGGTGCTGAGCGGGGCGATTGAATTTATGCCGATGCAGGTGATCCCGATTTCCGGGATGATTGCCGGCAATGCGATGGTGGCCGTCGGGCTGTGCTACAGCAACCTCAATCAACGTTTTGCTGATAACCGCCAGAAAATCCTTGAGATGCTGAGCCTGGGCGCGTCGATCAAGCTGGCGTCGTCCACGCTGATTCGCGACAGTATTCGTGCGTCGATGATCCCCACCATCGATGCCGCCAAAACGGTGGGGCTGGTCAGCCTGCCGGGCATGATGTCGGGCCTGATCTTTGCCGGTATCGATCCGGTAAAAGCCATCAAATATCAAATCATGGTGACCTTTATGTTGATTGGCACCGCCAGCCTGTCGACCATCATTGCGGTCTACCTCTCCTATCGACGCTTCTACAATGAACGCGCGCAGTTGAAGTACTGAGTCAACTCCGGCGCAAACGGCGCGGGCAATCGCGCCGTTATTGCGTCAGGCTGCGTAGCGGGCCGCACTCTGGCAGCGGTAAACCAGCGCTGGCGGCAGGTTGCACAGCACCCGCGAACGGGTCCAGTGGAAGTAGCTGGAGAGCAGCGATTCTGACAGCGATGTGTATTGAAACTGAATAAATACGCCGCCAGGATTGAGCGCTGCGGCCGCGCGCTGCAACACGCGATGTCGCACCGCTTCGGGCAGCGATAACAGCGGCAACCCGGAAAAAATCGCATCAAAACCCGGTTCAATCTGCTCGGCGGAATGCGCCAGCACGGTTAAACGTTTGTCGCCCAGCCGCGTCAGTTTTTTTGCCAGACGCGGGTTGGTCTCAAAGGCGGAGAGTGAGGCTTGCGCGGGCATACGTGCCAGCAAATGGCGGGTAAGTACGCCTTCACCCGCGCCCAGCTCCGCTATCCGGCGGGTATGATTCCAGTCCACCGCATCCGACATCCCCTGACAAAGCCAGCGAGAAGAGGGGGCAATGGTGCCGATTGCGCGGGGATTAGCGATGAACTCCTGTAAATAGCATGTCTTATCTTTAATTAGCGCAACATAAGGAAACGTCATGATCATCTGCTCCTGTTGAATGACAACTACAGTTAGTCATGAAATCCTTAAATAAGTCTTAAAACCCCCGCAGACTCACAAAAGGTAATACTTTTTCTGCTTATCCATCATCCAGCGCGCCATTGATCGCCATCATGCCAGCCGCTGAGCAAAACGTTATAATCGCAGGCAATATCCGTTATTCATTGTTTGAAAAGGGTTTTAATGTCCGCGCTGCCTTACTATCTTGTCATCCTGCTGATCGCGTTAACGCTGGCGCTCTATGTCGATCTCATCTTTGATCTCTCAGGCCTGAGAGAATTGTTAAGCGAGTATGCCATCGCGCTTGATGAGAAAATTAAGTCACTTTAGCCGCCCCGGCGGTGCGCTAATTCAACATCAAAATGGGGTGCGACATCGCCCGGTAGCGGAACAAAGCGTCCCTTCACCCGGAAAACCTCTTTAATCAGCGGCGTTTGCGCCAGATCGCTGGGAACGCCATCAAAGCGCAGCCTTCCCTGTTGCAGCAGGCTGATGCGGTCGGCAATCGACATCGCCTGATTAAGGTCATGGATCGACATCACGATGGTTATCTGCCGTTCGCGGCTGAGTTTATAAATTAAATCCAGCACCTCGACCTGATAACCAATATCTAAAAACGACGTCGGTTCATCCAGCAGCAAAACCTTTGCCTCCTGCGCCAGCGCCGCGGATATCCACGCCCGTTGCCGTTCACCGCCCGAAATTTCTTTCAGCCGACGCTGCGCCAGCGGCAGCAGCCCGGTGCTCTCCAGCGCCCAGCCAATGGTCGCTTCATCCTGCGCCTGATAACGGCGGAACAGCCCGACATGGGTAAAGCGGCCCATACGTACCAGTTGTTCAACCGTCATCTCTTCGGGAGCGACCGGGTGCTGAGGTAAAAATGACAGCAATCTGGCTAACTGGCGTCGCGCCATGCCATGCACGGGCCGCTGCTCAAGCTGAACATACCCGCTGCTGGCGGGAATCAGCCCGGCCATGGCCTGTAAGGCAGTGCTTTTACCGGAGCCGTTTGGGCCGATCAACGCGCAGATCTCCCCCCGCTGCACGTTAAGATTCAAACCGCGTAACGCCGTGGCGGCGCCATAGCTGACTGATAAATCATGACAGGACAACATCGTTCAACCTCAGGGGATTTTACGTAATAAAAAGAGAAGCACCGGCGCGCCCAGCACCGCAGTGACCACGCCAATCGGGATTTCATTTTCCTGCCCCAGCAGCCTGCCAAGCAAATCGCCGAGGGTCACGGCGATGGCGCCTGAACCCAGCGTCAGCGGCATCACCAGCCGGAAATGGCTCCCCGCCAGCGCGCGCGCCAGGTGTGGCACCACCAGACCAATAAACACGATGGGACCGACGGTGCCGACGGCGCTGGCCGCCAGGGCGCAGGACAGCATCAGCAGCAGGGTGAACTGCCGCTGATAGGCGAAGCCGAATGATTGCGCTACTGAGGGATCCAGCCGCAGCATCTCCAGCGAACGCTGAATAAAAGGCAGCATCCCCAGCCCCAGCACGCTCCAGGGCAACAAAAATCGGACATGTTCCCAGCTACGGGCATACAGGCTGCCGGAGAGCCATTCGATCAGCACCTCCAGTCGGTTAGAACCCCAACCGGCGATCAGGCCAATCGCCAGCGCGTGCAGCACCGCGCCGACAGCAATGCCGCACAGCGTAATGCGTATCGGCCCGAGGCGGTTACGCAGCGCCAGCCAGTAGATCAACCCGCCCGCGCACAAGCCGCCGACCATGCCTGCCGCAGGCAGCCACGCCAGCGGCAGTGACGCCAGCGCGCTGGAGCCGGTGTAGTGGATATACACCGAGAACAGCAGAAACAGGGTGACGGAAAGGGTGGCCCCTTGTGAGATACCCATAATCGCGGGATCGGCCAGCGGATTGCGGGTGATGGTTTGCAGCACCAGCCCGGCCACCGCCAGCTGCATCCCCGCCAGAATGCCGGTCAGAATGCGCGGCAGGCGAATGTCGAGAATGATCGATCTGGCTTCCGGCGTGCCTGCGCCTCTCAGCACCGACATCACCTCTGCCGCGCTGATATCCGCCACCCCTAAAAACAGCGACAGGATGAAAGCCAGCAGCAGCAAGGCGAGGAATATCAGGCTGCGCCACAGCGAAACCCGTTGTGGTTTAATCAGGATCTGCGCCTTCATAGATGGCTCCCAAGGGCAAAATCACGCCGCTGCACCAGCCAGATAAAAACCGGGCCGCCGATCAGCGCGGTGACGATGCCTACCGGCAACTCCTGCGGCAGCGCCACGGTGCGGGCAAGCACGTCTGCCAGCGTCACCATAAAACCGCCGAGCGCCGCCGTCAGCAACAAGGCGCCGCCCGTCCCGGCGGGCTTCAGCAAACGCGCGATATGCGGAGCGGCAAGGCCAACAAACGCCAGCGGCCCGCCGACCGGCGTAATGCCCGCCACCGGCAGAATCGCCAGCAGCAGCAGGAACGGACGCCAGAACGCCAGATTCACCCCCATCCCGGCGGCGGCTTTGTCGCTGATCGCCATCAGGCCGAGCACGCGCTGGCTGGCGACGATACCGCCCAGCGCGACCGCCACCCACGGCAGCATAAACGCCAGCTGCGGCCAGGAGCGTCCCTGGAAGCCGCCGGCGATCCAGAATAGCAGCGAGGGGACCTGCGGGCCGCTGGAGAGAATGACCCAGGTGGTGATGGCGCCGAGGAATATCGACACGCTAAGTCCGCCGAGCGCCAGATGCAGCGATTGCCCATTGCCCCGGCCCGCCAGGGTGAAGGTGATCAGCGCGGCAGCGATTCCTCCGACTAAACCCACGAACGGGTAATAAACGGAGGAGATCCAGGGCAGGAAGACAAAGCAGACCACAATCGGCGTCACCGCGCCGGCGGTAACACCGGTCAGCTCAGGGGCAGCCAGCGGGTTTCGCGTCAGCACCTGCATCACGTAACCCGACAGCGCCAGCCCGGCGCCCGCCACCAACGCGGCCAGACTCCGTGGCAGGCGCAGCGTCCACACCAGGATCGAATCGATATGCCCATCGGGATGGAACAGGGCGGAAACTAACCCGGACGGCGAGAGGGTTTTGCTGCCCAGCAGGGCGCCGAGGATAATCGCCGCGAGCGAGGCGATAACCAGTAACGCGACCTGAGATCCGGTTTTCACCGCAGGACGGGAGAACGTTGCTGCCATTATGCCGACCTGATACTGGCCGGGATAAAGGTCTCCGCCTCAACCCGGACATCCACTTTCGGGAAACGATCGGGATAGAGATAATGCGCCGCCTCGCGCAGGACCACGCTGCGCGCAATCGGGCCGTTGCTCTCAACCCAGTGGTCGCCAACATAGAAGACGCGCTGGTTTTTCACGGCGGATAACATCGGCCAGATCGGGTTGTTTTCATGCGGGCGATCCGGGCCGCTGTCATAAACAAAGATCACTTCAGGATCGCGCTCCAGCATGGTTTCCAGACTCAGCTCCTCGCCAAACTTGCCGCCTTTGGTCATCGGGCCAGCGATATTGTTGCCGCCCAGCGCGCTGACAATCGACGCCGCCGTGTTTTCGGTATGGAACGAGAAGGGCGTATCACCGGCCCACATGATTTGGTAACGCGGATGTTTGTCCTGCGGCGCGCGCGCCACAATGTCCTTCATCTCAGCGCGGAAGGCGTCGTTTAGCGCGATCCCCCGCTGCGGCTGGCCCAACAGTTCCGTCAGCTGTGCCACTTCGTGGTAGCTCTCGCTCAGCAGCTCCATGTTGTAAGCCATGTAAGGGGCGATTTTGCTGAACTGATCCGCATGGGCTTCGGTGTAACGTCGCATCGCCACGATCGCGTCGGGGCGCACCTGCGACAGCAGCTCCAGATTGGGCTTGGCCCGCTGGCCGATGGCGGTCATTTTTTTCGTCAGGCCGAGCAGAAAATCAGGATCGCGGCCTGGCGTCATATAGGTGACGGCAACCGGCATGATGCCAAGCGTCAGCGCCACGTCAGCCGCGAGGTAGGAGACCGAGGCGATGCGCTGCGGCCGGGCGGGGAAGGTGACGGTAACGCCGCGTTCGTCCTGTATCTGCATCGGGCTGCCTGCGGCGGCAAAACTGCGGTTAACGCTCAGCACCGCCATGCCAATCAGCGATGATTTCAGAAAGCCCCGACGATTGATTCCCATACATATTTCCCTTCAGGTGATTGTTTTAATGAGTAAAGTTATTTTAAAACGCGCTGTGTAAAGTGTTCGGGCTGCGCTTGCATCTGCCTCAGCTCGCGCAAAAAGCACAGCCACAGCAGCACGCTGGTTACGCCAAAGCCCAGGCAAAGTCCAAACCACACGCCGAAGCCGCCCCAGCGGGTGAGAAAGGCACAAAGCGCCATCATCGGAATGCCCACCAGCCAGTAACCCGTCAGGGTATTGATCAGCCCGGCACGGGTATTGCCGAGGCCGCGCAACAGCCCGATACAGACGTTTTGCGAACCTTTGAAAAACTGATGGGCGATGGCGAACCACAGCAACATGGCTGCGGTGTCCTGCAACGCGGCATTTTTCTCGGCATGGATAAACGGCCAGAGCACCCACTGCGGCCAGAGGAGATACGCCAGGCCGATTAACGCCATCACGCCAAAACTCAGGGTGAAACTGCGGCGGGCGATCCCGGCCACACGATCGCTTTCATGACGGCCAACGGCCCGGCTGACGAGGATCGACGATCCCTGCGACAGGCCGATATTCATCTGATAAACGATGTAAGCCAGTTGATTGACGATATTGGAGGCGGCGAGCATCACCGGACCGAACATCCCCATCAGCAGGGTGGCAATCGAGGTGATGGCCGCTTCGGAGCCATAGGTCAGGGCGATGGGGGTGCCCATCCGCAGGATACGCCGCACCGTCTCGCCACGGGCGCGCCAGCCATCCAGCGTCAGCAGCGGGCTGAGCTTTTCATCGCGCTGCACGTTGCGCAGATAAACCAGGAAGGTCCACAGCTGCACCAGCGTGGTGGACAAGCCGATCCCTGCCAGCCCTAATTTCGGCAGGCCAAACCAGCCGTAAATAAACAGGCAGTTGAGGGCGATATTGATGGCGATCGAGGCGAGGGTGACCACCAGCAGCGAGCCAGCGCGGCGCATACCGACCGCAAACTGACGCAGCACATTCAGCCAGATCATCGGCAGCAGGCCAGGGGCCAGCGCCATCATGATCGGCAGCGCCAGCGCGATAACGGCCGGGTTTCGGTATAACCCGCTTAAGCCGTAACCCAGCAGCACCAGCAGCAACCCACCGGCGATAGCGCTGAGGGTCGCGACCAGAAACGCCGCCCGCAGGATATCCTGCACTTCGCCAATCGCCTGCTGATCCAGCTGCGTGCTGCCGGTGCGTTTTTCGCCCCGGCCCACCGCTGCGGCAATCTGGTTACCCACGCCGGTGACCATGCCAACGCACATGGTGCGCAGCTGGTTGTAGAGCAGCAGTGCCAGGCCGCCCGCCGCGACGGCCTGCACGCCCAGCGTTCCCATCATCAGCAAATCGGTGCTGGTCAGCGCCACCTGAGCCAGCTGTAAACCGATGATCGGGCCAGCCAGCGTCAGGATCTCGCGATAAGAAGGAAAAGCGGAGTCCGTCACGCGCTTAACCTCCTGCGGCCAGTGGTAATTGCGCTGCCAGCGCAATCGAGGCTTCGTAGGCGGTGAACAGCCGGTGCAGACGCTGATGGGCGGTTTCATCCAGCAGCCCGCGCGCCTGAAGCCATTCGTCGCTGTACACGCTGTCTAAATACTTTTCACCGGCATCGCACACCAGCACCACCAGCGTGCTGTTCGGCTCCACCAGCGGCAGGCGTTTCAGCGCCACATGAATCGCCGCACCCGCCGTGCCGCCGGTTAACATTCCGGTCCGGCGGGCCACCACGCGAGAGGCGGTAAAGGCATCGACATCATTGATGGTTAACCCTTCATCGATATATTCCATCTCGACGTTGGGTCCGACGGTAAACCCGCCGGGAGCGCCCGCGCCGGTTTGCCAGTATTTCCCGGCCGGGCCGCCAAAGATGATTGAGCCGACCGGTTCGACGCCAATGCTGGTGACATCAACCCCCAGGCGTCTCAGCTCTTTGACCGTGCCGCACAGCGTACCGCCGGTGCCCACGGCGCCCACCAGGTAGTGCAGCTCGCCATCCAGATCCTCAGCCAGCTCGGCCGCTAACCCGGCATAGCCGCGATTATTATTCGGGTTGTAGTGTTGATCGGGCCAGAACGCGCCTGTGCTGGCGGCGATGTCGGCGGCGATGCGGCGTCGTTCTACCGTGCTGGGGCCATCGCCATTCGGTTCGGCAAACACCAGGTTAACCCCCATGGCGTGCATGGCGCGCAGCTTGTCCGGCGAGGCGTGCTGATCCACCACGGCGGTGAATTTATAGCCGCGCTCAATCGCGACCAGCGCCAGGCCGGAACCGGTATTGCCGGAGGTGGGTTCGACAATGCTGCCGCCGGGTTTGAGTTTGCCGTCGCGTTCGGCGGCGAGGATCATCTCGCGCGCCATGCGTACCTTGCAGGAGCCGGTGGGATTGAATTGCTCCAGCTTCAGCAGCAGACGGCTGCCGTTACCGGTTCGCGCCAGCTCAAATAACGGGGTATGACCAATCAGTTCTGAGCAGCGGGTTTTAATCGTTGAGGCAGCCGGTTTCATTGGTCTTTTCTCCAGATTAATTGTCCATGATGTTCGCGAAGCACGATTTTCGGTGGCAGCGCTAACTGATGGAATTCGCTCTCGTTTTTATCCATCTGGTAGCCTGCGGTATTGGGATAGACGATCAAATCGTCATAACGCGGCTGGGCAGGGAAGGTGATTTTGCGCCAGGTGAGCACGTCATATTCCATGCAGCTGGAACCGGCAATCGCCGCCAGTACCGGGTCCTGCGGACGCGCCTCGCCTTGCTGCACCAGCAACGGCGTGGGCAGAAATTCGCTGTTTTTCCATTGCTCAGACAGGCTCATGCTCAGGCCCGCCACCGTGACAATCCCGTATTCGGCGTTGCGCTTGAAGCCCTGCACCGGAAACACGCTCATCCCGGCCCCATCCAGCAGGGCGCGGCCAGGTTCCAGATACAACGCAATGCCCGCCTGATTAAGCGTGCGGGCGAGGCTGACGCCTGCCACGCTGCTGTCGAGGATCGCTGCGAGCATCGCGGCGCCGGTAGGGCTTTGATAGTAAGGGTAAAAACGCTCAAATTTCTTTTCCGCATGGAACTGTGAGGCGTCCAGTTCAGCGCTGAAGCGTTGCCAGTCTTCCTGCGTCACATAGCGACAGGCGAAGCCGCCGCCAATCGAGATGGCGGAGCAGGGGAAGCCCGCGGCGCGCGCCTGCTGAACGCGTGCGACCAGCTGCGCGGCCAGCTGCACGCGCGGTTCAACCGCGTAACCATCGAGATGGAAAGAGAAGCCATCCATGATCAGCTGCGACGTCACCTGCGAACAACGTTGCAGCGCCAGCGCCAGATCCGGCTCGCTGAAGCCGAAGCGGCTGGCGGTATTTTCCGGCAGCACGCGCAGTAAAATCCGCAGCGGCGGGGTATGGCGGGTGATGGCGATGGCGCGCTCCAGTTCATCCAGCGCATCAATCGCCACGGTGGCGCCATGACGGGCCGCCAGCCACAGCAATTCATCACTCTTTGCGGCGCCGGTGACGCCAATCATCTCGCCGCGTATACCATTCGCCAGCGCGTGCACCAGCTCGGGGACGCTCGCCACATCCACTGCGCCATCCAGCCTGGCGATTTCCTGTAGCCAGGCCGCCGCCTTGTTGGCTTTTTTGCCGTAGTAAACCCGGCCAGAGACCTGACGTTCCGCCAGCTGGTGCTGAAAAGCGCGGTAGTTGTCGGCAAAGGTTTGCGGATGGATCAAATGGAACGGGCCGGGTTCCGCGTGATGGATCTGGCGCAGCAGCTCGCTATTGTTACGCGCGGCGACGGCCCAGCGCCGCTCCAGCGCCGGGAGAGTATTGGCGATCATTTCCACAGCTCCACCCTCGTGCCGCGCCCCGCCGCAATGGCGCGGGTCGCCAGCGCATGTGCCACCGGAATATCGGTAATGATCATGCCGCTGCTGAAGGCGAAGATACGGTCCTGCTCATTGCGGCGACCGGCTTTGCGGCCGACGACAATCTCCGGCAGCTCGGCATCAATCTTCACGGTCCCTCCCGGTCCGGCGAGGCGGCTGCCGGTGACGCCCATCTGGCCCTGATTCGTGGCAATGGCATAATCTGCCTGGCTGAGCGCACCCGCTTCCACCCCTTTACTGGCGACGGAAATCAGCAAGCCACCGGGCTTCATCCAGCTGGTCTGGATTTTAGGGTGGGCAGCGCGACCCGAAGCGGCGATCACGATGTCGGCTTCGGCAACGGCCTGTTGCACATCCTTGACCAGCTCGATGGAGCAGGCGGGAAAATGGCGATCAAACGCGGCATAGCTGGCGGCAATGCCATCGGGATGGGTGCCGAACAGACGCAGCGTCTCCAGCTGTGGCAGGGCGGTGAGCAGATAAGGCAGGGTGTTGACGCCCTGCACCCCCGTGCCGAGCATCAGCACCGAACGTGCGTCCTTTCTGGCGCAATGTTTGGCGATGATGGCGCTGGTGGCCGGCGTGCGCGACGCGCCCACTTTCTGGCAATCCATCCAGGCGAAGGGCAGACCGGTGACATCGTCGTACAGGCTGATGGTGGTGTAATACTTTTCGGCGCTGTCATTGCCCTGGCGATAAGAGGTTTTAAACCCTAACTGCTCCAGCGCGCCGTCATAGCCCAGCATGGCATACGAGACGGAGTCGCGTGATTGATCCGGCAACGGCATCATCAATTTCGTCGGACAGCGAGAACGCCCGTCGGCATAAGCGACGTAGGCATCTTCAACCAGCTGAATAACTTCAGCGGGCGGCAGTTCAATGTCAGATAAATCTGAACGCGTCAGAATGTGTACGGCAGGCGTATGAATATAGGACTTTGTCATAATCGATGCGTTATCCAGTAATTGGGTAATTACAAGGAGGGCAACAGTTTCCGTTGCCCGGTTATCGATACGACATGCGTTACATTGCGAAAGAAAACAGTAAATTAAAAACGGCGAAAATTTATTTTTTAATAAAACATAAGCGTTTCTTATCGTAGGTTTCCATGTAAGTAATTGTCAATGTGTTTTGTTGAAAATAAGTTAATTAATTAAAATTTCATTGTTATCCATCTGAAATATAACCATTTATATGGTGATTTTATCAGAGGGGTTTTCTGGTAATAATATAATGAGATTAATGGGGTTAATTCACGCTTTATAAAGATTATCCGACCGGCGCATTACCGGGATTTTATGTAGTCACTACTTTAAAATATATCTTATTTGCTGGCATCTTTTCACGTCACTACATTTTTCCATCACGCGCCAGGGCGTTTGTTATTCATTTCTTTTGGCGTGATAGCTGGGATATATAGCGAGGAGGGGGGGCGACGAAAATGATGTAGTCAATGGCAGGCGCGATGTAGTCACTACATCAATACCGGGGATGGTAGCGCCCCCCGTTGCTGAGAACGGGGGGCGGGAGATTACTTCTGTGTTTCTCCTAACCAGGGTTTCGCGCCCGATGCTGCGCGCGCTTTTTTCACCTGATCCGCCGTCACCGGTTGTGCGGCATTGCCCCAGCTGTTGCGGATATAGGTCATCGCATCGGCAATATTGCTATCCGACAGTTTCCAGTCAAAGGCTGGCATACCGGCGGCGGTCGGATTGGCATGGGTAAACGGCCCCTGACCGCCGTTCAGCACCACATTCAGCAGGCTGGCAGGATCGGCTGAGTTGACCTGGGCATTACCGGCAAGCGTCGGGATCATCTGGCGAATACCGGAGCCGTCAGACACATGGCAGGCGCTGCATTGCGATTCAAACACCTTCTTACCGACAATCATCGCGTTATCACTGCTGGCGACAGGCGCAGGCTTCTGCGTCTCCGAGGCCGGTAATGATTGCAGATAGCTGGCGATGGCGTGCAGATCCGCGTCGTTCATATATTGGGTGGAGTTTTCAACCGCTTCGGTCATCGGTCCTGATGAGGCGGTCATCCGGTTAGCCCCGGTGCGCAGATAACTGACGATATCTTCCTTGTTCCAGCTACCCAGCCCGGAGTGAGGATTCGGGGTTAAGTCCGGTGCATACCAGCCCTGAAGCGCGCCACCCTGCAAATAGGCCGAGGTGTCGCCGCCGAGCGGGTTTTTCGCCGTATGACAGGAGGCGCAATGTCCCGGTCCATCAACCAGATACGCGCCGCGATTGATCTCGGCACTCTGGTGCGTATCAGGCTGGAACACCTGATCGTGGAAGAACAGCAGGTTCCAGCCCGCCAGCGTCCAGCGCTGGTTGAACGGGAAGGGGAGCTGGTTCTCCACCACTTTGCTGTTCACCGCCGGAATGGTGCGGATATAGGCCCAGAGATCGGCCAGATCCTGATCGGTCAGCTTCGCGTAGGCGTTATAAGGCATCGCGGCGTAGAGATAGCCGTGTGAGCCGACGCCGTGGCGTACTGCCCGGTCAAACTGTTCCTGCGTCCAGCCGCCAATGCCGGTCTCTTTGTCCGAGGTGATATTGGACGAGAGAATGGCGCCAAACGGCGTCTCCAGTTTGTAGCCGCCGGCAAAAGGCTGACCGCCTTCTTTGGTGTGACAGGCAGTACAGTCAGACAGACGCGCGACATACTCGCCACGTTTGATTTGATCCTGTAACGCCGCACCGGTCGCGGTTGTCACCGTTTGCGGATAACTTTTATGCAGTCCGTGCTCGACCAGCGCGGTGTAGCCCAGCGCGCCGATAACCACCAGCGCACCGACGGTCAGGGCGGCGCGTCGTAATGTTTTAGCCATCATTTTTCTCCTTATCGCACCAGTGAACCCGGATTTTTCAGGTAGTCATTGACGATGGCGTGCGCCGTCCACAGCGTCAGCGCGCTTAGCGTGATGGTGGGGTTGTAGCCGCCGTTGTTCGGATAAGAAGAGGCACCGAGTACAAACAGGTTGTGCGCATCCCAGTGCTGCTGATAGCGGTTAAGCACCGAGGTGGCGGGATCAGTTCCCATCACCGCGCCACCAATGGTGTGCGAGCTGTCATAGGCACGGAAAGGGGAGTTGTGCTTGTCAGGGAAGGCTTCGGTTTCCCAGCTGCTGGCACCCGACACGCGGCAAATATCATCAATCCGATCGCGGATAAAACGCGCCATCAGACGGTCGTTCTGGTTGTAGTCGAAGGTCAGGCGCAGCAGCGGCTGGCCGTTTTCATCGCTGTAGTTCGGGTCCAGTGACAGATACGAATCGCGATGCGAATACGAGGTGCCCTGGCCCTGGATCTTGGCGTAGTTCTGGTAACTTTTCTGGAAGGTTTTCTTCCACGCCGATCCCCACATTTTGCTGCCCGGCGGCAGGCGGTCGGTCATGCTCAGCGGTGTGCCCTGATCGGACAGCGCCTGGATGCCAGCGCCGCCGAGGAAGCCTAATCCGCTGTGGTCAAAGTTATCGCCATTGAAGTCATCAATCTGCGTTGAGAGTGCCCCGGTGGAGATGAACGGGTTCATATGTTCATTCTCGTAGTAGAGATACCCCATCGACATGGTTTGATAGTTGTAGGCGCGGCCCAGCGTGCCTTCACCCGTGGCGTGATCGTAGGCTTTACCGATTTTGGACAGCAGCAGCAGACGCACGTTATCCAGCTGGTAAGCCGACAGACAGACGATATCTGCGGGCTGGAAGCCGGTGTTGCCGTCGGAATCGCGGAAAGTCACGCCGGTGACGGTTTTGCCGTCGGCGGCTTTATCGATATGCAGCGCGGTGCATTCGGTCAGCAGGGTGAAGTTGGTACGGTCCATCAGTGCCGGAACGACGCAGATATTCGGCGATGATTTAGACCAGTTGCCGCAGCCGTAGAAACCGCAATATCCGCAGTAGGTGCAGGGCGCGAGATTGATACCTAACGGGTTGGTATAGGCTGCGCCAATGGTGCCTGCCGGGATCGGGAACGGGTGATAACCCATTTTCTCGGTGATCTGATGAAACTTGTCGTTCCAGTGAGAACGGATCAGCGGCGGGGTAGGAAATTCGTTGGTACGGCTGCCTTCGAACGGGTTGCCCCCGGCCTGTTTTTCGCCATTGATCACGCCCGCCTTGCCTGAAATCCCGGCAATTTTCTCCACGCGGTCGTAGAACGGTTCCAGTTCGGCATAGCTGACGCCCCAGTCCTGCACGATCAGGCCATCCGCCAGCTTCATGTTGTGGTAGCGATCCCGCAGGCGCGTGGCCATTTCGAAATCGGACGGGTTAAAACGCCAGGCGTTGGCAGCCCAGTGCTTACCGGCGCCACCGACGCTGAAGCCCATCTGAAAAGCGTTCCAGTCACGGGCAGGCAGGGCTTTCTGGCTGCTGTCATTACGGAAGGTGAGGGTTTCTACGCGCGGTGGCTTGAGGATCTCGCGGCGTACGCCATAGCGCAGTTCATCTGCGGCGATGGCCGGTGAGAAATTCGTTTGGGTTTGTTCCCACGGGCCGCGTTCAATGGCGACGACGTTTAATCCGGCGCGGGTCAGTTCCTCAGCCATGAGCGAACCGGCCCAGCCGAGACCGATAATCACGGCATCAGCTTTTGGTCTGGTGTAATTCATGTTTTGCCTTTTAATTATGCTTTCAGAAGGTCGATAATACTGATTGGCTCAATATTTAATTTTTGCCCTTTTAATGGCGCGTAATCCCGATAATCATAACGGGCGCCGGGAAAACCAATCATTTTCCAGCCGGACATATTGCGATTGCCGCCATATATCGGATCGGCGAGAAAACCTTCCTGCACATTAGACAGGAACTGACCAAACAAATCTTTTGACGAGAAAGTCGGATAGGTAAATTGATCCGCTTCCATTTTTTCCAGATAATTATCCTGCGCTGCCTCATCAAGGTCAGTGAATAATTTCCCCGTCAATTGATGACAATGGCTATCCAATTCCGCCAGGCCTTTGCGATAAATTTCCGCTGGCGTATAAGGCGACTGGACACCCTGGGATTCTGTACCCTTTTCAAACGGACCCTGATTGTAGCGCCAGCTGGCCTTGCCGTAATTGCCTGCCAGTTGGTTATCGAGGAACACCACGCAACCCGCCTGCGACGCGCTGATGCTCAGCTCGTCAGCCGGAATCAGCCGATCAAAAATTGCCGTGATCAGCGCCTGCTCACGTTCGGTGAGAAATAATCTTTTGGTGGGATCGGCAGGCGTGGGGGGCGGCGTTTCTTTTGCGCGCCATAGCTTGCCACCTTTTAATACATTGTCTGCCGCACCTGCGGGTTTATAAACTGATGCGGCGGTCCCTGTTGCTGCCAGAACTAATCCTGCTTTAATAAAATGCCGACGTTCCATACGATGCTCCATAGAAAAAGAGTCACCGACTACATGAAAACACGCTCACTGAAAATGGATCAGACGAGTGTTCGAATAGACAGTGTTATTTATAGGTTTAGATGGGGATAAATATGACTGATGTTGTAACGCACGCTCCTTTTAAAAAGTCCGTCATTATGATTCTGACGTAATGACGGACTCACATTTTAGGTTTTCTTTAAATGCGACTGGCGAATACGCAGTTCACCCGATTTCCACTCACCTTTTTCATCTACCGTATTCTCCAGCAGACGATTTATCGCTTCCGTGATTTGCCGATCCGCCCGCTGATCCCAACTGGTGAGATTCCAGGTCGTGGTATGCGCTTCCTCAATGTCATCAAAGCCCACCACGCCAATATGCAGCTGCGCATCAAAATCGCGCATCGCCTGGATAGCGCCAAAGGCGAGCACATCATTTTCACAGAACAACGCGTCAATCCGCTCGGCTTCCGGTGTCGCGCGTAAATAGGCCGTCATCACGTTATACGCAAGGTCACGGTTGTAGCCGCCCGCGACAAGCACCTCGTCCAGCGTCTTATCGGCGGCATCGAGACTGGCGCTATATCCTTCCATCCTCAGCAAATGGCTGGAAGCGGTATCCGGTCCTTTCATATAACCAAAACGTTGGTAACCCTGATCCAGCAGCAACTGCCCCAGCGCCTGACCCGCAGCAAAACCATCAACGTTAACCACTTCTACATCCGCGCTATCGGTAGACCTGAACACATGCACCGCGCGGATATGATGCAGCGATTTGGTAATCACCAGCAGCTCGTCACTGACGATGGTGGCGAGATAAATGATGCCATCCACCTGTAGCTGCCCGGCCATCTGCAACACCGACTGATAATTCTCTGCTGATTCAATATTCAGCAGCAACGACATATATCCCCGTTCATTGAGCTGCTGTGTCGTCTCCTTCAGCATTCTCAGGGTATGCGGGTTACTGAATTCATCCGCAACAATACCAATTATGTTGGTTTTGCGTTGTTTCAGACTCCGCGCCAGCAGGTTCGGTCTGAATCCCAGCTTGTTCGCGGCTGCCATCACTTTCTCGCGCGCCTCAGGCGAAATTGATGCGCCTGGCTTGAAAGCCCGCAACACGGTCCACTTGGAGACATCCGCCAGTCTGGCTACGTCGTCAGCCGTGGCTTTGTGTGGTTTCTCTTCTTTGTATTTTTTCATGAGTGCAATACGCAGGATTCGGAAGCATCGAACCACACAGCATAAAGCAGCCCGCTGTTATCCCCAAATCGGAATGGAATGGTTGCTGAGGTAAACCATTCCCACATCAACTGTGCTGATAACAAGATGTTGCGATTATGTTTAGCTTTGCCAACGTTGGCAAAGATCAGGGAAGTTTGAACTGCGTCACATTCAATGAATAAATCCAGCTAAATCATGCGGTTATATGGGGTCTTTTTGAGGTGTGAAGGGTGACTGCGTTAATTGTTAAAATTTGTAATTAATCCGCTTCGGCGGGCAGACGCGGATCAGGACGTTAACCAGCGGCTGGCAGAGGGCAGCAGAATGACGGATGGCGTGCTGAAGTCCTTCCGCCAGCGCATCACATACCGGGCGGCACAACGGACGATGACGCAGACCGTCGTGCAGGGTGATCCTGGTCGACAGATGCAGCGAGACCTGCTGCGGCAGTACGCGCACCCGCTGCGGTTGGCGCGTCGTCGCGCTCGCCTGGTTGCCTGCCGGAATAGTCTCCGTTCTGACTCGTTGCGGCATGGTTTATTGCGTTGTGGCGACAGTTTCGTTGCGAAAGTATTTGTGAAGCGCCTCCCAATTTGCACACTTCGTGCTCATCCCCCTATTGCTAATTGACAGCGGAAGCGTAAATTCCAACTCAACTTCACAAGTAAACGTGAATCCGTAAAGAACATCACAAGCTTTCAGAAGGATTAATCCTCATGTCGGAACTGAAATTTGCCACACGCCTGAATTCATTCGCCTCCGGGGCGCATCTTTACTGGCCAGACCTCCAGGGAAAACCCTCCGTTTTGCAGATGATCGCCCGTGCCGGAAAGGTGCAGGGCCTGACGCATCTCGATCTTAACTATCCGCAGCACATCACCAGCGATATCCCGACCATGAAGCAGGCCATTGCCGATGCGGGTCTGGCAGTCAACGGGATGCAGATGCGCTGGGACGCGCCGCAGTTCAAGATTGGCGCCTTCACCAACCCCGACGCCAAAATCCGTCGTGAAGCCATCGAGCTGACCAAACGCGGCATTGATGCCGGTCGTGAGTTTGGTTCCAGCCTGATGACCTTGTGGATGGGGCAGGACGGTTTCGATTACTGCTTCCAGGCCGACTATAAAAAGATTTGGGAAGACGCGGTCAGCGCCGTTCGTGAAGTCGCGGAATATGCGCCGGATATCGACGTCAGCATCGAATACAAACCCAACGAGCCGCGTGCTTACAGCATCTTCCCCAACGCCACCACCTGTCTGCTGGCGGTAGAAGAAGCAGGATGCCCGAACCTCGGCATCACCCTGGATTTCGCCCACGTCTTGTTTGCCAATGAGATCCCGGCCTTTGCCGCCGCGATGGTGGCACGTCGTTCCCGTCTGCTGGGGCTGGACCTGAATGATGGCTGGGGCAAACGCGATGATGGCCTGATGGCAGGTTCCGTCAATCCGCGTGCGACGCTGGAGTTCCTGTGGCAGATGCAGCGCGATGGCTACAAAGGCGCCTACTATTTTGACACCTTCCCGGACGCCAGCGGTCTTGACCCGATCCGTGAAGCCGAAATCAATATCGCCACGGTGACGCGTCTGCTTGGCTTGTGCGACAAGCTGAACAATAACGCCGCGCTGGAAGAGGCGATCAGCCGCCAGGATGCCGTGGCATCACAACAAATTGTTAATGACATCATGCTTGCGCGTTAAGCAAGCGAGACCCTGCAATAGCGTTACCTACAAAAAAAGGTCATCACAATGAAAAAACTCTTACTCTCTGCTCTTGCCTCCGCGTTGCTGTGCAGCAGCGTTTACGCCGCTACGCTGGCGCCGCTGAAGTCGGACTCCGAACCGGATCGTACCGACTGGACGCAACTGGAAAGCAAATATGGTCCGATGCCGAAAGTGGACAGCAAACTGAAAATTGGCGGCGTCTCCAAAACCCTGACTAACGAATACTGGCGCTCGCTGGGCGAGGGCTATCAGAACGTCGCGAAAAAATATGGTTTCACCGTGGCCTATCAGGCGGCGGCCAATGAAGACGATCAGCTGGGACAGCTTTCCATTGCGGAAACACTGATTTCTCAGGGCTTTAACGGACTGCTGGTATCGCCGCAAACGGATATCAACCTCGAACCCGCGCTGGAAAGTGCCAGCAGCAAAGGTATTCCGGTCGTCAACGTCAACGATGCAGTGGTGCCGAGCGCGCAGTACTACGTGGGTAACGTGCAGAAAGATAACGGCGTGCGCGTGGCGAAATGGTTTATCCAGCACCATCCGCAGGGCGGCAAAGTGGCGGTGATTGAAGGCCAGCCGGGTGTTTACGCGGCGGGTCAGCGTACTGCCGGATTTAAAGAGACGTTACAGGCCAACGGCAAGTTCGACATCGTTGCCAGCGTGCCGGCGAACTGGAGCCGTGAACAGGCATACAACGCCGCGTCCACTATCCTTCAGCAACACCCGGACCTGATTGGTTTCTATGCCAATAACGACACCATGGCGCTGGGCGTAGTAGAAGCGGTGCGCTCGCTGAATAAAGCCAATCAGGTGGCGATTTTTGGCACCGATGGCATCTCCGATGCTTACGCCTCGATTAAACGTGGCGAGCTGACCGGTACCGTTGACAGTTTCCCGGTACTCACCGGTGAGGTGGCGATGGAGGTGATGTTGCGTCTGATTGATGGCCAGAAACTGTCGCGCGTAATCGCCACGCCGCAGGCGCTGATCACCAAAGATAACGCTGATGCGTTCCAGACCAAAGATAACGCGAAGCTGCGTGAGCTGCTGGCTCAGCAGAAATAAGAGAAGCGGAGAGCGTATGGAACAGTATCGCTTAATGATGCGTGGCATCAGCAAAACCTACGGCAGCGCAGCCGCGTTACAGGATGTCGATTTTGCCGTACGGCCAGGAGAAGTTCATGCGTTGATTGGTGAGAACGGTGCGGGGAAATCCACGCTGCTCAATATCCTGTCAGGTGTACGCCCGGCTGATAACGGCGAGATCTTTGTCAACGGACAGCTGATTCAGATGAAAAATCCGCTCAGCGCACGTCACGCGGGCATCGCCATGATTCATCAGGAGTTACAACACGTTCCAGAGCTTTCCGTTGCACAAAATATGTTTCTTGGCCGCCCGCTGACCACCACCAGCGGGTTGTTCGTGAACCGTAAAGCGCAGCTGGCGCGGGCGCGCCACATTCTTAAGCAGCTGGACCCGACCATCGATCCGTCTGAGCCGATTAAGAATCTGAAGGTGTCGCAGCAGCAAATCGTCGAGATTGCGCGTGCGCTGCTGGATGAGGCAAAAATCATCGCCATGGATGAGCCAACCTCCAGTCTCACCCCGCGCGAGTTTGAGCGGCTGGCGGAACTGATTGGCGACCTTAAAGCCACCGGCGTGTCGCTGATTTATGTGTCGCACAAGATGAACGAGATTTTCCAGGTTTGCGATCGCGCCACCATTATGCGTGATGGCCGCCAGGTCGGCGTGGTGAACATCAGCGATGAGACCGAAGAGAGCATCGTGGCAAAAATGGTCGGGCGCAAAATCGAGAAGCTGGCGCACCAATCCTGGGCCACCGATCGTGAAGTGCTGCGGGTTGAGAAACTGTCGCGCGGCCATGAAATCAAACCCGCCAGCTTTAGCGTGCACGCCGGTGAGGTGCTGGGCGTCGCGGGTCTGGTCGGGGCAGGGCGTACCGAATTACTGAAGCTGATTGCCGGGATTGATAAACCCAGCGGCGGCACTATTTTTGTCAACGGCAAGGCGGTGCGCACTCACAATGTCAGCGCCGCCATCCGTGCCGGTATCGGCCTGGTGCCGGAAGATCGTAAGAAAGAAGGCATCATCAAGGCGCGTGCGGTGAAAATGAATATGGCGCTGCCTTCGATGCGTAACTTCACACTGGCGGGGGTGATCCGTAAAGCCAGACTGAATCGGGTGGCGCTGGAGGTGATGACCGATCTCAACCTGCGTCCGCTGAATGTTGAAAAAACCATCGGCACCTTAAGCGGAGGGAATCAGCAGAAGGTGATTATAGGCCGCTGGGTCGCTGCCGATGCAGAAGTGTTTTTGTTTGATGAGCCAACCCGGGGAATCGATATTGGTGCTAAATCAGAAATTTATAATCTGATAGAAAAACTAGCCCAGCAAGGCAAGGCGATTATTGTTGTCTCTTCTGAAATGACCGAAATCCTGCGAGTGTCTGACCGTGTGTTAGTGATGCGCGAAGGCGTGATTACGCGGGAATTAACCAACACGGAAATTACAGAAGAGAATATCGCCCGCTTTGCCATTAATGAAATCAAAGAAGCGGTATAACGCGAAACCTGCATTGTAAATAAAGGCTGAATTATGATGACGCAAAGTAATACCCGGCCTGCGGCTGTGCCGTCGGCATTATTAAAGTTTAATCTGCGTGACGCGGGCACGCTTATTGGTCTGCTGATTATTGTTATTACCTTTTCATTCCTGTCGCCGGTATTTTTTACCATACCGAACCTGCTGAATGTTTTGCAGCAATCTTCGATTAATGCGTTGATTGCGCTGGGTATGACGCTGGTGATTATTTCCGGCGGTATCGACTTATCCGTTGGCCCGACGGCGGCGCTGTCGGCGGTGCTGGGCGCGACTATGATGGTTTCCGGGGTACCGGTGCCGCTGGCAATTATGGCGACGCTGGGGATTGGCGCTATTTGCGGCATCTTCAGCGGTACGCTGGTGGCCTATGCCGGACTGCAACCCTTTATCGTTACCCTCGGCGGCCTGTCGTTATTTCGCGCCATCGCGCTGATTTACACCGGCGGCAACCCGGTATTTGGTATCCCGCTGGAGTTTCGCAGCATCATCAACAGCGAAGTATTTGGCGTACCAACACCGATTATTATTGTTGCGGTGATCGCCGTGGTGTTGTGGGTAGTGATGAATAAAACCCCGCTGGGTGAATATATTCTGGCCGTTGGCGGGAATGAAGAAGCGGCACGCGTAGCCGGTGTTCCGGTGAAACGCACCAAGGTGACGGTATTTGTTATCTCCGGTACCCTGGCATCGCTGGCCTCGTTGATCCTGATTGGTCGCCTCGGCGCCGCAGAGCCAACCATTGGTAACCTGTGGGAGCTGGATGCCATTGCCGCTGCGGCAATTGGCGGCGCCTCGCTGATGGGCGGCAAGGGCAGTATCTTCGGCACCATTATCGGCGCCATCATCCTCGGCGCGTTGCGTAATGGATTGACTCTGCTCAATATTCAGGCTTTCTATCAATTGCTTGCGACTGGGCTGATCATTATCATAGCGATGTTGATTGACCGGGCGACACGAGGCAGGTAATGAAGCAAGATCCGCGAGCCATTGGCGCTCAAATCCGTATGCGCCTCCCCCAACTTACCCCGCTGGAACGGCGGGTGGTGGAGGCGATAATTGCCAGAACCGACATTACAGAATTGACTTCGTTGCAGGAAATCGCCGAAGAAAATAATGTATCACAGGCAATGATTGTTAAAATTGCGAAGAAACTTAACTTTACGGGTTTTCGTAATTTCAGGACCGGACTGATTTATTATAATCAGTCGGAAGTTGCAGGGTTGCATGCGGAAATTGAGCCGGATGATTCGTCGGAGCAATTGCTGGCGAAAGTATTCAGAACGTCAATTCAGGCGATTGAAGAGACTATGTCAATTCTGGATATTTCACAGTTTAATCGCGCGGCAGATATTTTATTTAAAGCGCGTCATATCGATCTCTACGCGGTGGGCGGTTCCGCCGCAGTAGCGCGTGATTTATCACATAAGCTACTTAAGATCGGCGTGAAATCATCCGCCTATGACGATGCCCATATTATGCTGATGTCAGCCGCCGTATTATCGGATAACGATGTGGTGATCGCGATTAGCCATTCCGGTGCGACACGCGCGGTGAATGACCCGATTAAACTGGCCGCACGTAATGGGGCAAAAGTTATCGTTATCACCAATTATGCCGAGTCGCCTATTGCGCGAAATGCGCATGTGGTTCTCACATCAACTTCTCAGGGATCGCATTTGCTTGGGGAAAATGCCGCGTCACGTATCGCCCAGCTAAATATTCTGGATGCGTTATTTGTCGCCATTGCGAAAAAAGATTTGGATCTGGCGGAAAAAAATCTGATGAAAACCCAACATGCGGTTCAGGATCTGCGGGATTATTAACCCATGAAGACTATTGTTGTTGCCGGCAGTCTGCACTACGACATTATGCTGGATGCCCATCATCGCCCGGAAAAAGGCGAAACCGTTATCGGTAGCGGATGTCGCTACAAATTTGGCGGCAAAGGGGGCAATCAGGCGATGGCAGCAGCCTGCACTGGCGCACCGGTTCGTTTTGTCGGCGCGGTGGGCGATGATGCCCAGGGCGATTTTCTGCTGGCGACGTTACAGCAGGGCGGTGTGGATATCAGCCAGGTGGCGCGGCTCGCCGGGATGCCCTCCGGCATGAGCGTGGCGATTACCGATGCAGAAGGGGATTACGGCGCTGTCGTGGTCTCCAATGCTAACCTGCATATTGATGTCAGCGCGCTGGCGGCGGAGCAGCTTTGGGAAAACGCCGGGTTGTTGATCCTGCAAAACGAGATCCCCGAAGCGGTTAACCTGCAACTGGCGCAGCAGGCGCAGCAACAACAGATTCCGGTCTGTATTAACGCGGCACCGGCCAGAACTATCAGCGCTGCGCTGGCGGCCTGTATCGATCTGCTGATCGTCAATGCGGTGGAAGCGCGGGATATGTGCGGCATCGACGTTAACGATTTAACCTCGGCACGGCAGGCCGCGACGGCGCTGGCGCAACAATTCAGACAGGTCGTGGTGACGGCGGGCGAGCATGGCGTAGCGTTTTGCCAGCAGGGTGATGCGGTGCAAAGTCTGCCTGCCATCCCGGTGAAACTGGTCAGCACCCACGGCGCAGGCGACTGTTTTGTCGGTGTCTTGTGTCATGCGCTGCTCAATCAGGATGCGTTGGCGCAGGCAGTGGAAAAAGCCAATCGCGCTGCCGCGCAGCACGTCTCGCAACCTCATTAAGACTAAAGCACGGTGGCGCTGATCAACTTCCAGCGCCACCCGATCTCAGGCGTTAAATCTGTGCCATACCGCCGTCAACGAACAACTCAGTGGCGTTGATAAAGCTGGAGTCATCTGAAGCCAGGAACGCCACCACTTTACCAATCTCTTCCGGCTCGCCGAGGCGACCCAACGGTACCTGCGCGGCCAGCGCATCAAACAATCCCTGACGCTGATCTTCACTTACCAGCTCGCCCAGGCCTGGAGTACGAATCGGGCCAGGGCTGACCACGTTGATACGGATGCCACGTTCTTTCACATCCAGCGCCCAGGAGCGGGCAAAGTTGCGCACCGCAGCTTTACTGGCGCTGTAGACGCTAAATCCGGCGGTACCCTGAATCGAGGTGGTGGAGGCGGTGAGGATCACCGAAGCCTTATCGCTCAGCAGCGGCAGCGCCTTCTGCACGGTAAACAGCACGCCACGTACGTTGGTGCCGAAGATACGGTCAAAATGTTCTTCGGTGATGCTGCCCAGCGCCTGCATATCCCCGCCACCGGCGTTGGCAAACAGGATATCGAGGCGGCCAGCCTGGCGGGCGATTTGCGCATAAACCGCGTCGAGGTCGCTCAGACGCGCTGCGTCAGCACGGATGCCGGTAGCGGCTGCGCCGATGCTGGCGACGGCAGCATCCAGTTCCGCCTGACGGCGGCCGGTGATAAATACTTGTGCGCCTTGCGCGGCCAGCGTTTTCGCTGATGCCAGACCAATACCTGAGGTGCCGCCAGTAACCAGTGCAATTTTACCTTTCAGTGATGCGTTCATGATTGTCTCTCCAGATTAAATGTTTAAGTGAGTTATCACTGCCGAACTCAGCGTGTCGTGCAGTGCATGGGTGCAATGTAACGCTGCGGCGTTTACTGATAAATCGTGTAAAATGAAAAGGACTATTCATGGTTGTGGATAATAGCGGGAGATCAGATGGATCAACTGATGGCAATCCGGGCGTTTGCCCGTGTGGTGGAAGCCGGGAATTTTACCCGTGCGGCAGATTCTCTCGATATGCCCAACGCCACGCTAAGCAAGATGGTGCAGGAGCTGGAGGCGCATCTGGGCATCCGTTTGTTACAACGCACCACCCGACGCGTCACGGTGACGGCGGAAGGGCGGGATTACTATGAGAAAGCGCTGCGCATCGTGCGTGACCTGGAAGATATCGACGCCTCGTTTAACGTCGTCAGCAGCCGCCTGCGCGGGCAGCTGCGGGTTGATGTCGGTGGTTCGACGGCGCGGGATGTGTTGATCCCGGCGTTACCGGACTTTCTCGCCCGCTATCCTGATATTCGTATCGATCTGGGGGTGTCGGACCGCGCGGTCGATTTGATTAGCGACAACGTTGACTGCGTGATCCGCGGCGGGCCGCTGAGCGACTCTTCGCTGATTGCGCGTCCTATTGGCAACGCCACCCTGATCACCTGCGCCACGCCGGGGTATCTGAAAGCCTTTGGTATGCCTGCCTACCCGGAGGAGTTGAAAAACGGTCACCGGCTGGTGAGCTATCTGTCGTCGCAAACCGGACGCCCCTTTCCGTTTCGCTTTGCGCGCAATGGCGAAAAGAGCGAGATCAAAACCGAACATCGCATTGGCGTGAATGAAAGCAACGCGCATCTGGCAGCGGCCGTGGCGGGGTTGGGGATTATTCAGACCTTTACCTATGCGGCAGCAGAAGCGCTGCGCAGCGGGGCGCTGGTGGAGATACTCGCGCCGTGGCGGCCTGCGGCCTATCCGTTTCATGTGGTCTATCCGCAAAACCGCCATGTAACTCAGCGGCTGCGGGTGTTTATTGACTGGCTGATTGCGGAGTTCCCGCAGCGTCTCAGGCCGTGATGCTTAGTGCTTGCGGTTACTGCTGTCGCCGCCGTCGCGGAAGATGTGGGTTACGTTATTACGATCCTGCATCGGAATCGCGTTGCTTTCGTCACGCATCTTAAGATTGCGGCGCACTTCAGCCATTGCGGTGGTGATTGCGCGGGAGCGGTCGTCCTGGGTTTCCTCCGCGGCCATTTGCCGCAGCTGCGCCAGCAGCGCTTTGCTGCTGACGGGCGCATTGCTATGCAGCAACGCCAGCACCGCATCGCCCATGACGATATCAACAAGTTTTTCCTGGTTTTCTTTATTCATGACTCAATACCCGGTTATTCATCGCACGACAGCAACAACGTCATGCGATGAATAAACACGCAAATAGCGGGCCGGCAACGATCGTGATTAACGACCAAACAGCAGGCCGATCAGCTCATGATAATGTCTTTCTTCTTCTGGGGTAGAGCACAGCTCAAGGCGACGCACCAGCTTGGTACATAATGATTTGCGGTTAAGACTTTTACCGGACCGCAGGATCTCCACCACAATCTGGCCGAGAGTTTCCTGCTGCGAAGGCAGCGAGGCTTGCGTAAAATAACGCGCAATATCGTCGGAGGTGCTGGAGAGAGAGTTGTTCTGACGCATAGTTCCACCCTCAAAATTAAGGTTTAAAAGTGTCCATTCTGGACCATGCAAAGCTGTACAGATTAAAAAAGCCTGTACAGGAATGTAATAATGAACCTGACTGCTTTTGTGGCAAAAAGTGCTGCGAGTGAATAATCAGTGGGTTATGGGAACTTTCCGAAGTCCCCATTTCCCGCGTTTAGGGCCGTCTGAACAGCGCGATGCTGCGGCCTTCCAGATCGAAATCCTTCTCTCGGGTGATGACTAATCCCTGGCGATCGCTGTCGCAGGTGGTGAGTTCCAGCACCCAGCCGCCTTCACCGAATTGCGGGATGCGGAACGGAACCGGACCTTCAAAGGGATTGAATAGCATCAGCACATCGTGCCAGATGTCGGGTGTGGTTTGCAGGTCGGCACGGCCAATGTAGACGCCCAGCGTGGTGCCTTCGTCCCAGTGTTCCGGCAGCTGGAAACCGCCACCGGCATTGAACCACTTGATCTCCATACCATCACGCCAGTTTTCGCGGCGCAGCAGCGGCTGGCGGGTGCGCAGCGCAATCAGATGCCGGGTGAACTCACGCAGTTGATCAGCGCTGGCGGGGAGGTTATCCCAGTGTACCCACGAAATTTCACTGTCCTGACAATAGCCGTTGTTATTGCCGAGCTGGCTGCGACCGAACTCGTCACCCGCCAGCAGCATCGGCGTGCCGTGCGAGAACAGCAGCGTGGTGAGGAAATTACGTTTCTGCCGTTCGCGCACCTTGTTGATCTGCTCATCATCGGTCGGGCCTTCCGCGCCGTAGTTGCAGGAACGGTTATCGTTATGGCCGTCGTTGTTATCTTCGCCGTTGGCGTCGTTGTGCTTCTCGTTGTACGAAACCAGATCGTTAAGGGTGAAGCCGTCATGGGCGGTGATAAAGTTGATGCTGGCCCACGGGCGACGCCCGCGCTGGTCGTAAAGGTCACCGGAACCGAGCAGGCGCGCGGCAAAATCGCTGGAAACGTTGTCGCCATGCCAGTATTCGCGCACCGTGTCGCGGTATTTATCGTTCCACTCGGCCCAGCCCGGCGGAAAGCTGCCCACCTGATAGCCGCCTGGCCCGATATCCCAGGGTTCACCGATCAGCTTCAGTTTGCCCAGCAACGGATCCTGAGTCATGGCGTCGAAGAAGCCGCCGCGCGGGTCAAAACCGCCCGGTTCACGACCGAGAATGGTGCCGAGATCAAAGCGAAAACCATCGATATGCATCGATTCTGCCCAGTAACGTAGCGAATCCATGATCATCTGCAACACGCGCGGATGGGAGGTGTTGACGGTGTTGCCGGTGCCGGTATCGTTAACGTAATAACGGTGATTGTCGGCCAGGGTGCGGTAATAGGAAAAGTTATCGATGCCTTTAAACGACAGCGTGGGGCCGAGTTCGTTGCCCTCCGCCGTGTGGTTGTAAACCACATCGAGGATCACCTCAATGCCCGCATCATGCAGCGCCCGCACCATGTCGCGAAAACCCTGCACGCCGCGCGGTCCGAAATAGCGTGAGGCGGGGGCGAAGAAGCTGAGCGTGTTATAGCCCCAGAAGTTTTTCAGCCCTTTATCCAGCAGATGCTGGTCGTCGGGAAACCAGTGCACCGGCAACAGCTCCACCGAGGTGATACCGAGGCTTTTGAGGTAATCCACCGTGGCTTTATGCGCCATCCCCTCATAGGTGCCGCGCAGCGGCTGCGGGATCGCCTGATTCAGCTGGGTAAAACCTTTGACGTGCGTTTCATAAATGATGGCGTTGGCCCAGGGAATGGACGGGCGGTTTTGATCCTGCCAGTCAAACTCGGTGGTATCGATAACCCGGCATTTTGGCGTGAAGGGCGCGCTGTCGCGCGTGTCAAAGGTCAGGTCTTTGTCTTCATGATGCAGGTCGTAGGCGAAATGCGCCTCATTCCAGCGGATATCCCCGGCGAGGTCGCGGGCGTAAGGGTCGAGCAGCAGTTTATGCGGGTTAAACCGGTGTCCATTTTCGGGTTCAAACGGGCCATGCACGCGATAGCCGTACAACGCCCCGGCTTTCAGACCCGGCACATACCCGTGCCACACCTCGTGGGTATATTCCGGGAGATCGAATCGCGCGATTTCATGGCGACCGCTCGGATCATACAGGCAGAGTTCAACCCGCTGCGCATGCGCTGAGAACAGCGCGAAATTTACCCCTTCACCATCATAATTGGCACCCAGCGGGTAGCTGTAACCGGCAGTGATGACCAGCGACGTATCTTTAGACATGTATCCCTCTCCATCCAGTGAACAGAATTTTTGCCCGATCGTTGTTGCGGTGCGAAGCCATCAGCCACTCAGCAGCACCAGCCAGGGGGCGTCATCAGTCAGACTATCGGTCAAAGAAATTTCTGCGCCGCTGAGGACATTACGGTAGCGGCGATGGGCGAGCGGCGCGGGCAGGGGGATATGGCGCGCCTCAGGTGAACTCAGCGGCAGGCGGGGAACAACGACGATCAGCGCCTTATCCTGATCGGTACGGGCAAAGGCGATGACCTGGTGGCTGCTGGCCGCCAGCGGCAGATAATCACCGTGACGAAACAGCTGCGGCTGTTGCTGGCGCAGGTGCAGCAGGGTGCTGATCACCCGCTGTTTGCGCTGACCATACTGCTCCGACTGCCCGGCCAGCATCTGTGCCAGCTGGTCAAAGTCGGGCGGCAGACGGTTATCGGGATCGACCAGGCTAAAATTGAGCGCTTCGCTGCCCTGGTAGATATCCGGCACGCCGGGGGCCGTCAGTTTGATAATGCTCTGGCTCAGGCTGTTGATCAGTCCGGCGTGGATAAAGGGTTGTAACGTGGCGGTGAAATCCTGCAAAAACGCCTGATTAGACGGATCCAGCAGCTGGCGGGCATAGGCCAGCACCGCGTCTTCATAGGGCTGATTGATATCAGCCCAGTCGGTGCGCAGTTTCGCCTCGCGCAGCGCTTTTTCGACAAACGGCAGAAAACGTGCGGCCAGCGCCTGCAACCCGTCGGCGTCATCCTGCTTCAGCGTCACCGGCCACGCGCCCGCCAGCGCCTGATACAGCATCCACTCCACCGCCGGTTCCGGGGCCGGACCGTCGCTTAACGTCACGACCTGCGCCTGCTGCAACCGCCGCCAGCGGGCAACGGCCGTGGCCCAGCGCTCCGGGGCTTCGCTCAGGGTATACAGGCGGGCGCGCGCATCCTCGCCGCGCTTGGTATCGTGGGTGGCGGTGGTGGAGAGGCCCTCTGGCTGCTGCTGCTGACGCGCCTGCATCGCCGCATGAAAATGCGCCAGCGAAAAATGCTGCGGCAGCGGTTCGGCGCCCACTTCATTTAACGCCAGCGCTGCGCCGTAGCGGAAGAACAGGGTATCTTCCACCGATTTCGCCATCAGCGGTCCGCTCAGCTGCTGAAAACGCGTGCGGAACAGCGCGGTTTTCCCGTCGGCGGGGCCATGAAATAAGTCAGTCACCCGGTCGATCGCGCTGGCGTTCACCTGGCCGCTCACCTGTTGCAGCAGCTGGTTATCGGCGGCAGGCAGGCCCTTGGCGGTGGCGTAGGTACGGTATACCGGAAACGCCGCCAGCAGTTCGCGCAGCGCGTTACGCAACTCAGGCTCGCTCAGCGACGCCGCGGAAATCTCCTGCGCCAGTGCCAGCAGACGGGTGAACTCCCCCTCGAAGTTGCGATCGGCCATCAACAGTTTGGCGGCACGCAGTTCCTGCGCCAGCGCCAGCGGCTGGCCCAGCACCGCATCATAAGCCTGACGCAAACGGTCAAGCTGGTCGCCGTCGACCAGCGCCTGCGCCAGTGCGGCGATAAATTCATAACCGGTCGTGCCGGACACCGGCCAGTCCGCCGCCAGCTGCTCGCCAGCGCCGAGGATTTTTTCCACCGTGATATAGCAATCCGGCCCGGCCTGCTGGCGCAGACGGTTCAGATAACCTTTGGGATCGGCCAGCCCGTCAACGTGATCGATGCGCAGGCCATCCACCGCGCCGCTGTGCACCAGGGCAAGGATCAGCCGATGCGTGTCATCAAATACCGCCTCGTCCTCGACGCGTACCCCCACCAGACCGGTGATTTCAAAGAAGCGACGATAGGAGAGATCGCGCGGCGCATCGCGCCAGCTCATTAAACGCCAGGGCTGACGACTGTGCAGGGTGGCGATATCCGCCTTGTGGCGTAGATCCAGTCCCTGCCAGCTGTCCGGCGAGAGTGGGTAAAGATTGTCGTAGTAGGCCAGCGCCGGTTGGCCGCTGAGCGGATCGGGCCGGACGGTGATGTCACCGTTATCCAGCGCCGCGGCAAAATCATCCCCGAGAAACGGCAGCGTCAGCGGACGCGACCAGTCAATGTCGAAATGGCGCGCGTAGCGGCTCTGCGCGCCATGTTCGATCACATCACGCCACCACGGGTTTTCCAGCGAGGCCGCCATATGATTGGGAACGATATCGAGGATCAGCCCCAGCCCGGCATTTTTCAGCGTCTGCACCAGACGATCAAAACCTTCACGACCGCCCAGTACCGGGTCGATCTGGTTGGCATCGGTGACGTCATAGCCGTGGGTCGAGTCGCGGGTAGCGGTGAAAATTGGTGACGCGTAAAGATGACTGACGCCGAGGCGTTGCAGATAAGGGACCAGCGCGCAGGCGCGGTCAAAGGTCATGCCTTCGCGGAACTGGAGGCGGTAGGTTGCGGTTGGAATCGTCATGCCTTATCTCCCTTTGCCAGACGCACGATAAGCGCATCCGGCGGCAGCGAATCGGTCGCCTGCGGCCAGGCAAACAGCGTCTCGCCCGGCATCGCTGGCAGCGGTTGGGTTGCGGCGCCGATATTCAGCGCCAGCGACAGGGTGCCGAGCGGGAAACGCCAGCTGACGGCCACATATCCCTCTGCCGTGGCGATCACGCTGCCGCTATTGCCGCGCGCGCTGCTCAGCAACGGCACCACATGCTGCTGACGCAACGCCAGCAGCTGCCGGGTCAGCGCCAGCCACGCCTGGCCGTCCTGGCTGGCCGGTTTCGACCAATCGAGTTTTGACTGTTCAAAGGTGCTGAGGGCGTTCGGGTCCGGCACGCTTTCCCCTTCATGCCCGGCATGGCCGGCGAATTCACGCGCGCGGCCCTCGCGTACAGCGGTGGCGAGATCGCCATGGAAATCGGTGAAAAAGAGAAACGGCTGGGTTTCGCCATACTCTTCGCCCATAAACAGCAGCGGGATATGCGGGGAGAGCAGCAGCGTAGCGAGCAGCAGCCGGGTGCGTTCGGCTCCGGCGAGGCTAATCAGCCGTTCGCCGTGGGCGCGATTGCCGACCTGATCGTGGTTCTGGATAAAATCGACAAAGGCCACCGGCGGCTGACTGGCGCTGCTGACGCCGCGCGGTTCGCCGCTGTGGGGCGACACCTCGCCCTGCCAGGCAAAGCCTTCGGTGAGAATGCGTGCGAGGTGTTTTTCCGGCTGACTGGCGAAATCCTGGTAATAAGCGTGGGTTTCACCGGTGGCAAACACATGGATGGCGTTGTGGAAATCGTCGTTCCACTCGCCGGTGAACAGCGGCGCAGAACCATCGGCGGCGCGCGGATGGAGGAAGATGACGTTGCGGCTGTCTTCGGTGGTGAGGTGGATCGGCCGGTCGGTCACGGTGGCCCGAATGCGCTCAGCGATCTCAATCAGGACGTGTTTTTTCGCCGCATCCTTTATCTGGTCGATGGCGTCGAAGCGCAGACCGTCGAGGTGAAACTCGGTCAGCCAGTACAGCGGGGCTTCGACGATATAACGCCGGGCCGCATCGACATCATAGGCAATGCCTGCGCCCCACGGCGTCATCCGCGCCTTATCAAAGAAGTCCGGCGCCAGCAGCGGCAGATAGTTGCCTTCCGGCCCAAAGTGGTTCAGCACGATATCCAGTACCACCGAGATGCCGAGTCCGTGCGCGGCATCGACGAACGCGCGGAAATCATCCGGGGTGCCATAGGCGGCATGGGGCGCATACAGCAGCACGCCGTCGTAACCCCAGCCACGGTTGCCGCCAAACTGCGACACCGGCAGCAATTCGATCATGGTGATACCCAGCTCCGCCAGCCACGGCAGTTTAGCGATCGCCGCCTGAAAGGTGCCCGGTGCGGTGAAGGTGCCGATATGCAGCTCGTAAACCACGCTCTCTTCCCACGGACGTCCCGACCAGCTGCGGTGCTGCCACGCGTATTGGCTGGGATCGACCACCAGGGACGGACCGCCAACCTCGTTCAGCTGAGCGCGTGAGGCGGGGTCCGGCACCAGGGTGCCATCGGCCAGCAGATACTGATATGGGGTGCCGGGAGCAAGGCCGGATGCCTGCCATTCAAACCAGCCATCGCCGCAGGGCGTCATCGGCTGGTCATGGCCGGGAAGGCGAAGCGTAACCCGGTCATGGCCCGAGGCCCAGAGACGAAAACGCACACTGCCATCAGGCGCACAGGTTGCGCCCCAGTGGGTAGAAAAGGAACTGGACTCCATTTTATGGCCTCGCTTAATCCAGAAGTGAGCAATTAACGACGTCGCGCAGTTTCTAATGCGGTAATGCGAGCTTTAAATTCCGAATTGCGCACGCTGACCTGCTGCCGCCAGCCTGTGACAAACAATCATAGACTACTCTGCGGGAGTTGACGGACGGCGCCGTGCAGGGCCGGGGTGACAGCAAGTCAGTGGCGATCAGAGGAGGGTGGAAGATTTGCGTCAATGCCTGCTTCTGTAGTAGTTAATGCAAAAAATAACGACGATACTACAACGGCGCTGGCTGGCGGCCGGGGCATGTTGATGGCGGATAATCTTTTAAAACAATCAGATCGGATAGGAAAATGGCAGCGGGCAATAAAATAAAAAATCGGGTGGATGTCTTGGGAGAACGTTATCGCGCGCGTGCGCCAGGACTTTCCCCGCGATTACAAACGGTGGTGCGTTATATCCATGAAAATCGCGAGCGGGTGATGGAAGCTACCGCGATGGAAATTGCCGCCGCCGTTGATACCTCAGATGCCACCGTGGTGCGTGCGGTGCAGGCATTAGGTTTTGCCGGATTGCGCGATTTAAAAAAGACGCTGGAAGCCTGGTTCGGTCCGGTCAGGAACTCCGAAGAAAAAATGATGACCACCGTCGGCGAACTGGCCTGCGATATTAATTCCGGCATCGATTTTGTGTTAGGCGGACATAAACGCGCCTGCGATACCTTGTCGGAACCGCATAACCGGCAGGCGATTGCGGCGGCGGTGGGATTGCTGATTGAAGCGCGTCAGGTGGCGCTTTTTGGCATCAATGCGTCAGGCATTCTGGCGGATTACAGCCGCCGCCTGTTCACGCGCATCGGTATTCCCGCGCTGGCCCTCAATCGTTCCGGGGTGGCGCTGGCAGAGCAGTTGATTAGCTTACAACGCGGTGATGTGTTGATCATGATGGCGCAAAAGTCACCGCACCGTGAAGGCATGACTACCATCAAAGAAGCGAAACGGCTGGGGATGCCGATTATCCTGCTGACCAATGCCACCGACTCGCTTTTTGCCAAAGAGGCTGATGTGGTGATTAATGTCCCGCGCGGTGGCGAGGATGGCCGTATGCCTTTGCACGGCACGGTGCTGGTATGCCTGGAACTGCTGATTTTGTCGGTGGCGTCGGCAACCGCGACGCGCACCGTTAAAACCATGAAGCGTATCCAGGATCTGAGTCGCAGCATGAAGCCTGGCAGCAAAACATAACCCGGTTATTTGGTCGCGACCACCCGCACCGGTCGATCGGCGCTCACCACCAGCCAGACGGCGCAGACAATCAGCAGCGCCCCGGCGGTGAAGCCCTGATTCAGCTCCTCGCCCAGCGCCAGCCAGCCCCAGAAGATACCAAACGGCGGGATCAGGAAGGTGACGGTCAGGGTGCGCAGCGGCCCGATATCAGCCAGCAGGCGGAAATAGATAATGTAAGCCAGCGCGGTGCAGATAAAACCCACCGCCAGGATGCAGGCCCAGACTTCGGGGAGCTGCCACTGGCTGGCCGCCGTTTGCGGTGCCGTAAAGGCAAAGAAGGGCAGCAGAAACGCGGATGCGCCCAGCTGGCTGCCAAACGCCACTTTGGTGGCGTCCAGCCCACCACGGGCGCCGATCCAGCGTTTCGCCAGAAATCCCGCCATGCCGTAGCAGGCGGTTGCCACCAGACAGGCGAGGATGCCCATCAGCAACGCGCTGGTGAGATGCGCCTCGCCGGTGGTGCTGATCAGTAAAATGCCGCCGAAACCCGCGACCATGCCGAGCACTTTGCGCAGCGTGAGTTTTTCAGCAAAGAAGGCCGCGCCCATGATCACCCCCATCAGCGGGGCGGTGGCGTTAAGGATGGCGGAATAGCCTGCGGGCAACACGCGCGCTGCCAGGCAATACATCAGAAAGGGTAAACCGGAGTTGATCACCCCGAGCAGCATCGCCCAGCGCAGTTTGCCATCAAAACGCAGCGGCATTCTCAGCACCGCCATAATCACCAGCAGGCCGGTGGTACCGCATAACACGCGCAGAAAGGCGGTATTCACCGCGCCCAGCGCCGGAACGGCAATGCGCATAAATAAAAAGCTGGCACCCCAAATGGCCGCCAGTAGCAGCAGCCGTAATGTGTCTGTTGTTCGCATAAGGTTCACATAAATGGATAAGTAAAAGGCGCAGGTACTGTAAATCCAAACAGGTGAATTTAACAAGTGCTTAACGGAACGAATTCGACCGACGCGTTGTTCGTCATGAAAACCCCTCTGACAGCCACGTATACAAAAAAATTATACCGTGATCATTCTCACAATCGTCCGGCATATTTCCTGACAGTCTTTATTAGTCCTAACTAATGACTAATTAATTTTTCGCCAATCCTGTGCCTGTGCAACCTGGTTGTGGCGGGCAGCCATTCTCTCTGGAGTCACAAATGAATGCTCTTGATTATGCAGTGATGGCTCTTTATGCGTTGATGATCCTGTTGATTACGCTTTGGGCCATGCGCAGGGTAGGGAGCACCCGCGATTTCTTTGCCGCCGGGGGGAAAATGCCCTGGTGGTTGTCAGGCGTATCGCACCATATGTCGGGATATAGCGCGGCGGTGTTCGTTGCTTATGCCGCCGTGGCTTACAACATGGGCATCACCATCTATTTCTGGTGGGCATTCCCGATCTCGGTGGCGGTGCTGGTGGGATCGCGCCTGTTTGCGCCGCGCTGGGCGCGGTTGCGCATCCATATGCATATCGAATCACCGATGGAATATCTGGCGACCCGCTACAACCTGCCAACGCAGATGGTGCTGGCCTGTAGCGGCGTGGTGCTGAAGCTGTTCGATGTGGGGGCCAAATGGGCCGCCATCGCGGTGATCATCAATGTCTTCACCGGGCTGAACCCGCTGGCAGGCATTCTGATCTCCGGTGGCCTGAGCCTGTTCTATACCGTGATGGGCGGCTTATGGGCTGATGCCTGCAACGACTTCGGTCAGTTCGTGGTGCAATTTATTGCTGCGCTGGTGATGCTGGTGGCGGTGGCGATGCACCTCGGCGGTTTCGGTGAGGTGCTGCATATCTTTGATCGCTTACCCGCCACCCACACCCAGATAGTGCAGGGGCCTTACACCGCCGGGTTTATCTTTGCCTACTTCCTGATCTACGCGCTGAGCTACAACGGCGGCACCTGGAACCTGGCCCAGCGGTTTATTGCCGCGCCCGGCGGCCAGCAGGCGAGAAAAGCCGCGCTGCTTTCCGCCGTGCTGTACCTGATCTGGCCGCTGGTGCTGTTCTGGCCGATGTGGGCCGCTCCGCTGCTCTATCCCGGCCTCGCCGATCCCTCGCGTTCCTACTCGATGATGGCGCTCAACCTGCTGCCTAACGGTTTGATCGGTCTGGTGCTGGTAGCGATGTTCACCCATACCCTGTCGATGACCTCATCCGACGCCAACGCCATCACCGCCGTGGTCACGCGTGACATCCTGCCCGGCCTGCTGCCGCGTCATTTCCAGCGTGGCAAAAGCTCGCTGCGGGTGGCGCGCATCGTGGCCTTTGTTTTTATCAGCCTCACGCTGCTGGTTGCCGTCAATGCCAGCCGCTTCGGCGGCGTGCTGTCGCTGTTGATCATCTGGTTTGGCGGGCTGGTCGGTCCGATCTCGATCCCGATGCTGCTCGGCCTGCTGCCAGCTTTTCGCCGCAGCGGCAGCGCGGCAGCGTTGTGGAGCTGGGCGGTGGGCGTCAGCGCCTTCTTTTGCGTGAAGTTCGTGATCCCGGATGTCAGCACCGCCACCCAGGTTGCGGCACCGGTGTTCTCGTCGCTGGTGGTCTTTACGCTGCTGGGCTGGCTGCGGCGTTCCCCGGTCAGCCCGCATATCGATGAACTGCTTAACGCGCTCAACCATGACCAGCAACTCTCCTCGCCCTATTGGGGGCAACAGAACACCGTGACCCAGGAAAAACAACTATGACCCTGATACAACGCGGCCAGCGCGATAAATTAACCGTGCAGCGCTTCACCACGCGTGCCGCCTTAGGCGTGGCGGCGGCAGCGGAAGCGGCGCAACATATCCGCCAGTTACTGACGGCGCAGCCGCGGGTGCGGATGATCTTTGCCGCCGCCCCGTCGCAACGCGAATTTCTCGCCGGACTGGTGCAGGCACGCGATATCGACTGGGGGCGCATCGAAGCCTTCCACATGGATGAATACATCGGGCTGGATAACTATGCCCCGCAGCGGTTCAGCCAGTTTTTATGCCAGCATCTGTTCCGCGCGCTGCCCTTCGCCGCCGTGCATCTGATCCCATCCAGCGGCGAGGCGGAACGCATTTGTCGTTCTTATGCTGCGCTTATCGCCGAAGCGCCGATAGATATTGTCTGTCTCGGCATTGGTGAAAATGGTCACCTGGCGTTTAACGATCCGCCAGTGGCGCGGATTGACGACCCGCTGCCGATGAAGGTGGTGACGCTTGATGCCATCTGTCGCCAGCAGCAGGTGAATGATGGCTGCTTTGCGCGGCTGGAGGCGGTGCCGCAGCAGGCCGTCACCCTGACCCTGCCGACGCTGATGGCGGGTAAACGTCTGTTCTGCATGGTGCCCGGCGCCAGCAAGCGTCAGGCGGTGGAGGCGACGCTGTTCGCGCCGGTCGACAGCGCCTGCCCGGCCACCGTGCTGCGCCAGCATCCGCACTGCACCTTATATTGCGACAGCGATGCCTGCCCGGAGGTGATATTTGACTGACACCCTGCTTCACGGGCTGGATTACCGCACCCGCCAGCCAATCACGCTGCGACTGCGCGATGGCCTGATTGCAGAGATCCGTCCCGGCACGGCCGACGCCGCCGCGTTGCTGATCGCCCCAGGGCTGGTCGATCTCCAGGTAAACGGCTTTGCCGGGGTGGATTTCAACCATCTGCCGCTCAGCGCCACAGCGGTGCGTGAGGCCACGCAGCGCTTATGGCAGCAGGGCGTGACCTGTTACTGCCCAACGGTCATCACCGCCAGCACGGAACAGATCAGCGGGCTGATGCGCAGCCTGGCGAGCGCCTGCGCGCAGTTTGACGACGTCGGCGCGGCAGTTGCCGGGATCCATCTGGAAGGGCCGTTTCTTTCGCCGCAGGAGGGACCGCGCGGCGCCCATCCGCGTGACGCCATCCGCGCGCCGGACAACGCCTTGCTGGACCGCTGGCAGGCGGCGGCCGATCAGCGCATCCGTATCCTTACCCTGTCGCCGGAGTGGCCGCACAGTACGGCAACGATTCGTCATGCCCGCGCGCAGCAGATCTGCGTGGCAATCGGCCATACCGCCGCCACACCGGCGCAAATCCGCGCGGCGGTGGCGGCTGGCGCCACGCTCTCTACCCATCTCGGCAATGGCGCGCATCTGCAACTGCCGCGTCATCCTAACTATATCTGGCAGCAGCTGGCGGAAGATGCGCTGGCGGCGACGCTGATCGCCGATGGCGAGCATCTGCCGTCCGAGGTGCTTAAGGTTTTTATGCGCGCCAAAGGGGAGCAGGCGTTGCTGGTCAGCGATGTCACCTGTTTTGCCGGTTTGCCGCCTGGCCAGTATGACACGCCGATTGGCGGCCGGGTGGAACTCAGCCCGCAGGGCCGCCTCAGCCTGGCGGATCAACCGGCGATGCTGGCGGGATCGGCGCGCGGCCTGCTGGACGGTGTCAATTTCCTGCTGCGTGAAAAACTGGCACCGCTGGCGCAGGCGATTGAGATGGCTTCGCTGCGTCCGGCGCGCCAGCTGGGACTGGCGCAGCAGCAGGGGCTGAGCGCAGGGGCACCGGCCGATCTGCTGTTGCTGCGCCAGCAGGACGATCTCAGCGTCACGCTGCAAGCCACCCTGAAGCAAGGACGCGAAGTGTGGCGTTCCGGCTGATGATGTGGCAGTATTTAGGAATCGAACGTTTCCTAAATGGTGAAGAAGATGCCTGAACAGACACGCGAGCGTGGTCGCCCACGCCAGTTTGATACCGCTGCGGCGCTCGATCGCGCCATGCTGGTATTCCGTGAAAAGGGTTATCACAGCGCCTCGATCAGCGATCTGAGCGAGGCAATGCAGCTCACGGCGGGCAGCATCTACAAAGCCTTTACCGATAAGCGCGGGCTGTTTTTACAGGTGTTTGCGCGCTATACCTCGCTACGCAATCAGGCGCTGCGCCAGCGGCTGGATCGCCAGCCCGATGGTCGTGCACGCATCGCCGAACTGCTGCGTTTTTACCTTGAATCCGCCAGCGATGTGGAAGGACGCCGCGGCTGCCTGGTCGTCGGCAGCACCATCGAATTGCCGTTACTGGATGCCGAACTGGCGGACGGGGTACGCGCCGCATTGCAGCGTAACCAGCAGGGGATTTTGCAACTGATTCGCGAAGGCCAGCAGGACGGTTCCATCAATCCACAGCACGATGCCGAGGCGTTGGGCGGCGTGTTGCTGTGCCTGGTGCTGGGGATGCGCGTGGCGGGGAAAATGCAGGATCTGCCCGCGCGTGAGCGGCTGATCGTCACCGCTCTGACGCTACTCGATTAAAATTTTTTGCCAATTAAGGAAATGATTATTTCCTAAATATCCGGAGGATTTATGTCTGACAATGCAAACGCACAACCCTGGTCGCAACCGGTTAAACAGCTGCCGGGCTTTGCGCATTATTACGCGACGGTGGAGGGCGTTCGCCTGCACTACGTTAGCGGGGGAAATCCCAACGGCGAGGTGTTGTTGTTGCTGGCGGGGTTTCCGCAAAGCTGGTACGCCTGGCATCAGGTGATGGCGCAACTGGCGGATCGCTACTGGATCATCGCGCCGGATTTGCCCGGTCAGGGTGACTCCGACAAGCCGCAGGACGGCTTTGATACCCAGGCGCTGGCGGAGAAAGTGCAGGGGTTGATGCAACAACTGGGGATGGCGCGTTATTACCTCGCGGCCCATGATGTCGGCGCCTGGGTCGCATGGCCATATGCCATGCGCTACGGCCAGCAGGTGAAAAAACTGGCGCTGCTGGATGCCGGCATCCCCGGCATTACGCTGCCTGACGCCCTGCCAGTCACGCCGGATAAGGCATGGAAAACCTGGCATTTTGCCTTCCATTTATTACCGGATCTGCCGGAAGCGCTGATTAGCGGACGCGAGGCGATCTATCTGGAGTGGTTTCTGCGGCGTAAAACCGCCAGCCCGCTGGTGTTTAGCGATGCGGATATAGCCGAATATGTGCGCCTGTTGCAGCAACCCGGCGCGCTGCGTGCCGGGCTGGCACCCTATCGCGACGTTACGCTGTCCGCCGCGCAAAATCGGGCGCTGCGCGAGCAGGGCAGACTGACACTGCCGCTGCTGGCTATCAGTGCCGATCAGGGGTCTATCCCCGATATGGCGGCGCCGCTGCGTCAGTTTGCTGATGACGTCACCGGCATCACCCTGGCGCACAGCGGCCATTTCATCCCGGATGAACAGCCGCAGGCGCTGGCTGATGCGCTGGCGACCTTCTTCCGTTAAGCGTTCACCTGGCGGACAGAGGCAGGCATTATTTGGCGAACAGCAGACTCATATCTTTAAACGCTTTGAATTCCAGCGCGTTACCGCATGGGTCGAACAGGAACATGGTGGCCTGTTCGCCAACCTGTCCTTTAAAACGAATATAGGGTTCGATAACAAATTTGGTATTGAAACCCCGCAGGCGCTCGGCCAGCGCTTCCCACTCGTCCCAGTGCAAAATAATGCCGAAATGCGGCACCGGCACGTCATGGCCGTCTACCGGATTGGAATGCACGTTTTCCTGTGACGCGGTTTTGGGATGCTCGTGGATCACCAACTGATGACCGTAGAAATCAAAATCGACCCATTGGCTGCTGGAACGGCCTTCCGCCAGACCGAAAATGGTGCCGTAGAAGGTGCGTGCCGCATCAAGATCGTAAACCGGGATGGCAAGATGAAACGGGGAAAGGCTCATAACGTCTCCAGCGCAAAAGTGGGGGGCGATGCGCCGCGGACAGCGGCGTCTGGAGAGAATCATACGAACGGTTTTGTTTGAATAAAAACAATATATACTTGGGATTCATACAAATAATATTTGAGTATCGACGATGATCCGTGAGCTGAGAACCTTCATGGTGGTGGTGCAGGAAGGCAACTTTGCTGCGGCGGGGGACAAAATCGGTCTGACCCAGGCGGCGGTCAGCGCTCAGATGCTGCGGCTGGAGGCGGAGCTGGGTTTTGCGCTGTTCGATCGCAGCGGGCGCAGCGCGCGGCTGAATCAACGGGGCCAGCAGTTACTGCCGCAGGTGGATGAGCTGCTGACGCTTTATCGTCACCTGGGGGATAAGCCGGAACTGCCGCGCCCGGCCACGCGCGTGACGCTGGGCGCCATCGCCTCCATTCAACGGTCGCTGTTGCCCGCGGCGCTGACGCGTTTTCACAAACAATTTCCCGGCTGCCAGACGCGTATCGTGCCGGGTTTGTCGCTGGAGCTGGTGAACCTGGTGGATGCCGGTGAGCTTGATCTGGCGGCGGTGATCCGTCCGCCGTTTGCCCTGCAAGCGGATTTGCACTGGACTACCCTCAGGCGTGAACCTTACCGGCTGATCGTGCCGCGCCAGCTGGCGGGGGACGATGCGGCGCAGCTGCTGGCGACGCAGCCGTTTATCCGTTATGACCGCACCTCATTTGGCGGGCGTCAGGTGGACCGCTATCTGCGTGCACGCGGCATTGCGGTGCAGGAGCTGTGCGAAGTGGATGAGCTGGAGGCGATTGTGCAGCTGGTCGCCAATGGACTGGGGGTGGCGCTGGTGCCGCAAACGCAATCGGCACAGCGCTGGCCGAAGCCGGTCAGGGTGGTGGAGATGGGGGCAGAGACTTTTTATCGTGAGGTCGGCCTGGTGCAGCGCGCCAGCCATATAAAGTCGGAGCTGGCTGGCGAGCTGAGCCGTTTGCTGGTGCAGGCCGGTTAACGGGCTGGCTGCGACCAGAAGGTGCCGGTTAGCGGCAGCGACAGGTACGCACGGTTGAGCGTATCCAGCGTTGCCTGCGGATCGATATCGGCAAACAGCTGCGGATGGAACATTTTCGCCATCTCTTCCACCCCGACAAACCAGAGTGGGCTATCGAAGAAAAACAGCCATATGCCGCCCGTCTGATGCTGCTGAATGGCGCTCAGGGTAGTGAGTTCTCCCTGATGCAGCAGTCGCGTCAGGCTTTGCGCCGCCTGCGACTGCGTCACGCCGGGACCGATCTGCAAGCCTTCCTGCGTCACGGCCGAACCGCCACCCATCAGGTAAAAATCAGGCTTTCTGCTGAGCACGGTCTCCGCATTCAGTTTGCCAATCGGCGCGCTGAGATAATCGCTGCCAAGATTATGACCACCCGCCGCCGCAATAAAGTCCTTCATGTTGCTGTTGCCGGAGGTGAAGCAGCAATCGCCTTTTCCGGGATTGAGATGGAAAAACACGCTCGGGCGCTGCAGTTGCTGAGCGAGACGCTGTTCAACCTGCTGTTGGTGCTGTTGGATAAAGGCAATTAAGCGCGCTGCGCGATCGTCCTCGCCCAGCACCTGCCCGAGCAGGCGCAGGCTCGGCACGGTGTTGGTCAGCGGCTGGCGGAAGAAATCCACAAAGATATAGGGAATGTGCGCGGCGTCCAGCTTGTCCAGCCCCGGCGGGGGCGGGCCGTACAGGGTGAAGATCACCAGGTCCGGTTTGCGCGCGATGGTCGCTTCAAGCGAAAACGTGCCCATATTCATGGTGCCCAGCACCGGGATCTTTCCCGCTTCGGGATGCTGCGCGAGGATCGCCTGCCAGGTGGCCGGTGAATAGCGCTGCAAATCGTCGCCCCAGCCCACCAGATTTTTCAGCGGATCGCTTTCCAGCAGCGCCAGCGTCAGCAGGTGGCGGCTTTCGCCCAGCACGACGCGTTTCGCCGGCGCGGGCAGGGTGACGTGACGTTGTAACATATCGGTCACAGTGATGCTGGCCAGCGCCGGATGGCACAGTACCAGACAGGCGAACAATAAAATCAGGCGACGCATTTTTTCTCCTTACCAGCGATAGCTGAGCGTGGCACTCAGGCTGCGGTCATAACCGACGTTGCAGCTGGTGGTGCTGCACGTCACGTAGTAATGCTTGTTAAGCAGGTTGTTCGCGTTAAGCGCCACATTGACGCCTTGCATATGCGGGCTGAGCTGACCGAGATCGTAATGAAGTGAAGCATCCACCACGGTGTAATCCGGCACGCGCAGGGTGTTGTTGGTATCCGCCCAGGTTTTCCCCACGTAGCGCACGCCCAGCCCTGCACCGAGGGAAGTCAGCACGCCCTGGCTGAAGGTGTAATCGCTCCACAGCGAAGCCATCTGTTCCGGCATTCCCGTCGGCACTTTGCCTTCTGCCCCCGCGACGGCGCTGCTGGTGGTTTTCAGATCGCTCCAGGTGTAGCTGGCAATCAGTTTCCACTCCTCCGCCAGGGTAGCGGTGGCTGAGGCTTCAATCCCTTTCGACGTCACCTGGTCGGTCTGGACGGTGTTCAGGCTGTTGTTGGGATCGGTGTTTTGCACGTTGTTCTGCACCAGATGGAACCAGGCCAGCGTGAAAAGGGCATCCATGCCATCCGGTTGCCATTTCAGCCCGGTTTCCCATTGCTTGCCGGTGGTGGGCTTATAGCTTTCGCCATAAAAGTTGGTGCCCAGCACCGGGCTGAACGAGGTGGCGTAGCTGGCATACGGGGTTAAGCCGCTTTCCGTCAGCCAGCTTAAACCTGCGCGCCAGGTGAAGTGGTTATCGTCCTGCGAGGTGAAGGTATCGCTGATACGGTTTTTGGTATTTACCGCCGCCCAGTCTTCACGCGCCGCCAGATCGAGATTCAGCTGGTGCGCAATGACGATGCTGTTCGCCAGATAGATACCGGTTTCATTGGCGTTCTGCTGGGTGCTGGCAAAAGGCGTGTTGGCGGCGAAGCTGCCGTCATAGATTGGGTGATAGATATCGATGCTGCTGGCGCGGCCATAGTTAAGGTAATAATTCTCGCCGGTATGGCGGAACGCCACGCCCATTACGCTTTCGCCCTGCAACGGGCCTGCATCCCAGTGCAGTCTGGCGTTGTTATCGGTGGCGAAAGACTGACTGGTGATGCCGAACTCATAAGCGGTGCGGTTCAGCGTGCGCATATCGCTGGTGAGGGCGCTGCCGGAGAGGGTTTGCGTCAGCAGGTCGGTGTAGCTGTAGCGGCTGGCGGAATGGAACGACCAGCGATCGTCAGCGCGATGATCCAGTTCATAGCCGATATTGGCCTGGGTCATATGGTTGTCGAGATCGGTGCCATCGAGATAGACATTACGATCGATTTTGCCGTTCGGGTTGCTCAGCAGGGTGCCGTAAACTGGCGTGAAGTTTTTCGGCGGCCCCATCTTGTCGCGGCTGATGGAGGAGAGCAGGGTTAGCGTGGTGTCGTTATCCGGCTTCCAGGTGAGGGACGGGGCCAGATAGAGGGTATCGTCGGGGACGTTTTTGAACTGCGTGTTGCTGTCGCGGCCTACGCCCACCACGCGGTAAAGCAGAGTGCCATCGTCATTCAGCGGCCCGGTGGTATCGAACTGGCCCTGCATACGGCCGTGGCTGCCGACCTGAACACCCACCTCATGTTGCGCCTCAGCCAGCGGGTGTTTGCTGACCTCATTGACGATGCCGCCCGGCGAACCCGCGCCATACAGGAAACCACTCGGGCCACGTAACACGTCAATCTGCTGCATACCGTAAGGCTGGTAATGGGCATAGGATTTTGTGGTGGTGGATCGTAATCCATCCAGCAAAATGCCGTTCAGCGTGGAGTCGAAACCACGAATCGAGAAGTAGTCAAAACGCGAGGAGATTGCGGCAGTGGAGGCATAAACTCCCGGCGTGTATTGCAGCGCCTGGGTGGTGCTCTGGACGTTGCGATCGTCAAGTTCCCTGCGGCTAATCACCGACAACGACTGCGGCGTGGCCAGCACGGAGGCGTTAGTGCGGCTGCCGGTCTGGCTGCTCAGCGGTACGTAGCTGTCTTTCCCGTCTGAGGTTTTGCCATCGACCACCAACGTGCTGTCGCTATCGGCGGCATGAACCATGAAGGCGGCGCTAAAGAGGGTCAGCGCAGTCAATCCTCCAAATTTCTTATTATTTTTCAATCTATTCTCCTGGATGAGAGTCGTAAAATCAGGCCGCCAGAAGTGTCGCAACCTGATGCTGAACTGACAATCGACAGGGCTTTCGCTGGCGGAACTCTTTCTTTCGTTTGCGGCACGGGGGAAAAACGAAACGCGTAGACAGGCTGGAGGGATACGGTTATTTTGATAATGATAATCACTATCATTAATATTTTTGGGAACGAGTTATGGCGTCAGCGCGGGGAGAAGGACAGCAGCTGTATAGGGCAACCGATGGCGGCATTGTGTGGCATGGCGGCCAGTTTCAGCCTGCCATTGACGCCTGGCAAAGTGAGCCGCTGGATCAGGGCATCAAACTGATTGTGATGGAGAGTGGTGCGCTGCGCTGTCAGTTACCTGGTGAGCGCGAGGTGAATATCAGCGGGCCAGCGTTGTGCGCGGTGTGGAATCAGGATCAGGCTGAAGCCCTGCAATGTTTTGTCTCCCCGCAGCGCGTGGCGTTTACCAGCCTCAGTTATTCTCATGAAATGTTGCGCAGCTTGCCGTCGTCAGTCCATCAGCAACTGGCGCAGGGGTTGCAGCTTGATCACGTCGGACGTCCGCGCCTGCATGTCACGGCGCTGCCAGCACCTCTGCTGGGGTTGCGCGCGCAGCTCAGCGCATTACCGAAGCAGGGGAGCGTGCGTCAGCTATTGCTGCAAAGCAAAGCGCTGGAGGTGATGGCGTATACGCTGGACGCACTGACGCCCGCGCCGCTGGAGAGCGCCCTGCGTCTGAGTTCGCGTGATTTGGATGCGCTGCACGGCGCACAACGATTGCTGGAGCAACAGATGGATGCGCCGCCAACGCTACAGGCGCTGAGCGTGCAGTTGGGTATCAATCGCCGCAAGCTGACGGAGGGGTTTCGCCAGCTGTTCGGCGTGAGTGTGTATGAGTGGCTGCATCATCGTCGGCTGGAAACCGCCTGGCAACTGTTGCAGCGCGGCGAACTGAATGTCGCCAGCGTGGCGTACCAGGTGGGCTTTACACCCGCACATCTGTCGGTGGCGTTTAAGAAGAAATTCGGCTTGTTACCCAAACAGTTAAAGCGCTAAAAATATACCGCATCAATTATTAATTGCCACGCAGAATTTATTCTTTCTTCTTTTCCTAAATCTGTTCGGGCCAATTTGTTAGCCAGTGCACAGCATACTTCGCAAGAAAATGGCAAAATAAAAAACTTCACGCAGGGATGATGGCCATAACAGACTGTTATTTATGGCTATCGACGTGATGTCAATACCAACCCAATGGAGTTATTTTATGGAAGAAATTTTTGGCATTAATGAGCTGTCTGTCGACGCGAAGAGAAAATACACTAAAGCCCCTCCACATTCCTTTTTAAAACACGGAATGTTGTCGACACCCATTATCAGCCCGCATGATTGTATGCCCGATGAAATGAAAGAGCGGTTGGAAAAGATATATGCGAATATTCTTAGTCGTCAGGAGCTTTCGCTAGGGTATCCACTTAATCAAAAATTCGACTATAGCGCAATTGCGCCTTTTATAAATATCCATCTTAATAATCTTGGCGATCCTTATGCAACATCTTCAACTTTGTTACACACACGCGAATTGGAGCAGGAAGTCCTGGAATATTTTGGCAAGCTCTGGCATGCCAAACCGCGAGTTCCGCTAACCAAAGAGTCGCTATGGGGTTATGTGTTAGCCATGGGGGCAACTGAAGGCAATATGTATGCACTCTGGAGTGCGCGTGAGTATTTTCGTGCCAGATTAGTTTCAGGCGAATCAAAACGAAAAATGAGCCGTGACCCGGTACTCTATTTTTCGCAGGAATCGCATTATTCCTTAGAGAAGTGTGCAAATGTCTTAGGAGTTATGACGTTTCAGGAAACAGGGGATGAATATTATCCTGGCCAATGCCCAATTACGACGGAAGGGGATTGGCCTCATGGAGTTCCAGTAGACCGGCATGGTGCGGTAGATGCAGCTTCACTGTCAAAATTAGTTGAATTCTTCGCATCTCATGGACATCCCCCTATTATTGTTCTGAATGTAGGTACCACATTTCAGGGTGGCTTCGATAATCCGCAGGTTATCTGGCAACGATTATCTCCCATCCTTGAACAGAATGGTTTTTGTGCTCAGAGCGACAATAATAGCCAGGCAGATTGTTGGATCCATATTGACGGAGCACTTGGCGCCGCTTACTTACCTTACCTTGAAATGGCTTATCAGAAAAAGTTGAGTAAAGCGAAGGGGGCCGTTTTTGATTTTCGCCTTCCTTATGTAAATTCGATCGTCATGAGTACGCATAAATGGTTCGGCGCCCCCTTTGCTTCAGGCGTTTATATGAGCAGGGAGAAGTTTCGTATGCAGCCCGCCAGCCTGCCTGAATATGTCAATTCACCGGATACCACGCTGGGGGGGACGCGCAATGGCCTATCCGCGCTGCTGCTCTGGTATGTGACAAACACCGTTACGCCATTAATGCAGGCTGAGATAGCGGCCAATTGTGAGAGCCTGGCGGCGTATGCTTATAAACAGTTGAAAGCCGTCAAAGCGACTCATCCTTCATTTCGTGTTGAGCGTGGACCCCAATCCCTGGTTGTGCTTTTTACCCGTCCACGAGATGAGATTTTTAACAAATTCCATCTCAGTGGTAGAGGAAAGTTTGCTCATATTGTTGTTATGCCGCATGTGACGCGAGCAGCGATTGATCAGTTATTCATGGCACTAGCTGATAAAGATGCCTTTAACTGAACGAAAACTGCATGGAGCATAACTATCGGACGAGATAAAAATGGAAATCTATCAAGCTACAGAAGCGGATCTGGAAAAGGTGAGCCAAATTATGGCAACTGAATTTTTCGAAGATCCGGTACTTAAATTTGCTGTCTCAGGTAACGATCCGGAGCAGCGTATGAAAGGGCTGCGGGGCTTGTTTCGGGTTTACGGTAACCTGGCTTTAACCCGTGGCGGGGTATATCTGGCCGAAAACGATGCCGGTGCGTTAATTTTTTTCAAACCCGAGGTGATGGAAATGAGCGATGAAGAAAATGCATTATTTCACAGCCAGTTACGTCAGGAATGTGGGACTGATTATGTGACTGTAGCAGCATTTATAAATGGGCTTGACTGTTATCATCCGCCTTCGCCACCTCATTATTATGTATTTGCTATTGCTGTACAGCGCCAGCGTCGAGGTAAAGAAGTTATGGATAGATTATTAACGAAATTACATACAATACTCGATAGAGAAAGCCTTCCTTGTTATGCCGAGTGTACCTCTTTCAGCACGCGTACGCTGGTACGTCGCTTCGGTTATCGTGATGCCGGTACCCCAATCCATATCGAAGGTTTCCCCAAATTGTTCCCTATTTGGCGTGAGCCGCAATGCTCATAGTTAGATGTTTTAACATTAACCATTTGCAAGAGATTAATCTATAAGGAGCAACAGTCATAGAACCAGCTGATACAAGGCTGGTTCCAAAACCAGGATTGTACCTTTGTTTGTTTTATGGCTCGGGATGCTCTAAAATACACCTATGTTTCATTGTGTTATTAGATGGTAAACATCAAGAGGAATGTTCTAAGTGGCTAGCGATTTCTTCTCCAATGTTGAAAAAAATGACTATGTCAAGGACGAACTAGAAAAACGCTTGGGTAAATACGGTGGAATAACGTATGCCTATGCAGTAATCAATAAAAGAAACCTTGATGATCTCATGATCATTACTAATTTACCCATTGATTTTATTGATTCCTATCTGGAGAATAAATATCAAAATATCGATCCCGTTCTTATCAATGCACTAAATCGCGTGTCACCCATGGTTTGGGATGAAAGCCTCAGAATTAATGCTCAGTGGGCAATCACTAAAATATTTGATTCCGTTAAGCCTAAATATAATATTGTAAGCGGGCAAACTTTTGTACTACATGATCAAAATAATAATTTGGCGGTGCTATCCCTTTATATCAATAAATACCTAATGGCTGAACTTGATGAGGAAATAAAAAAGAATAAGAATGACATTCAGGGGATGTTAATAGATGCCCATGAAATGCTTATGCACCTTTATCACGAAGAAAAAAAGAAAACAGTAGGTGGTGAAAACACTCTTTCTTTACGTGAAAATGAAATCCTCTACTGGAGCAGCACCGGTAAGACCTATCCCGAAATCGCGCGTATGTTAAATATCACCGTAAGCACGGTAAAATTCCATATGGGCAAAATTGTTAAAAAGCTCGGCGTTAATAATGCAAAACATGCGATTAGTCTGGCGATTGAATTAAATATTATTTCCCATCCCGCAGGAAGATAGTCTTCCACCAGGAATATCACCCAGCCAGCATGGCGCTGACTGGGTGTTGATGTCGATCAGAACGACATGGTCAGCCCGGCATAATAGGCGCGACCCGGTTCGTTATAGGTCGATGCGCCATCGTTTTCGCGATAAATACGCTTGTCAAACAGGTTGTTGATACCCGCATTGGCACGCAGATTTTTGGTGATGTCGTAATTCACATTCAGACCGAAAATGGAGTAGGGGCTGATCTCGCGATTAGAAATCGCACCCGTTTCGTTACGAATCTCTGCATATTCACGAGGTTTCTGACGACCATACTGCGTCCAGTTAATATTGGCGCTCAGTTTGTCGTTAACCTGCCAGTCGAGCTGCGAGTTAATGGTGAATTCCGGGATCACCGACAGCGGATTACCGGTTTTCTTACTTTCTGAGCGGAACATATAGGTTGCGTTAGTGCGCCATTCCAGCGTTTCGCGTACCAGAGGAATGGTCAGATTACCTTCCAGTCCTTCTACAATCGCTTTCCCGCCGTTTTCCCAGCGCAGCACGTTGTAACCGTTTGAGGCATAACCCACTAAATCATCACCCGCGACGATTTTGTTTTTGTAGTCATTGCGGAACCAGGTCACGCCCGCAATATAGCCATCGTTACTGAACTCAATGCCCACCTCTTTATTCACGCTGATTTCAGGATCGAGGTTGTCGTTACCCAGCAGGTAGCAGCTGCCTGTGGCGAGACCGATCGGACATCCATTGCCCCGGGTGGAAAGCAGATAGCCCTCGGTCGATTGATACAGGTTCGGCGCTTTGAAGGCGCGGGCAATACCGGCTTTCAGGGTGAAATAATCGCCGAGGCCTTGCGAAATATTGAGGCTCGGACTCCAGTTGGCACCGAATTTATCGTGATAATCGAAGCGCAGGCCGGGGATAAGCTCGGTGCTGCTGGTGGCGGCGATATTATCTTCGAAATAAAGCGAACTGATAGTGGCGCTGTTTTTGCTGCTGCGTCCAGATGGATCGCCGGATACCCCATCAATAATCACACCGGCGTTATTGGTTGCGGTCATTGAAGCCGGGTCGTTCAGCTCATCACGGTTCCATTCCGCGCCGAGCGTCACGGTTTGATCCGCCAGCCACTGCACCGGGAAGTTTATCTCGCCTCCGGCGCGATAACTCTCAAGGCGGCTGGTGGCGTAATCTTCGCTATTGATCATCCCTTCAACACGTCCGGTGGAACCTTCCTGCAAACGGGTGTTGTTGGTTTTCTCATAATTGAAATTCAGTTTTGAGGTGCCCCAGTCCCAGATGCCGTTATGGGTGATGCCATAACTCTGACGGTACAGACGGTTGGTTTCGTCGCCGTACAGGGATTCAACCAGGCCATCCGGACTGACATTGCCGTTGCTGTATTGGGTATCGCCGGCGTAGATATTGCCCTGGCGGCTATAGCCGTAGCTGAAATCGACAATTTGCAGCGGGGTGATTTTCCACGACAACACCGTGTTGATATCTTTATTACGCACGCCTTCGCGACCCGCGGCATAAGAACCGTTTTCGTTGGTGTTGATGTTGTAGGCGTCGGCGTCGGTTTTGTTGATATTCCCGTACAGGCGCATCGTTAGCGCGTCACCGGCCAGCGGTCCGCTCAGGCTGAAGTTAGCGCGTTTGGTGGCACCTTCTTTATCATCTTCCGGCTGATTGGTGAACAGCGAGAGGGAGCCGTGCCAGTCTTTGGTCGGACGCTTAGTGATGATGTTCACCACACCGCCCGCAGCGCCAGAGCCATAGCGTGATGCTGCCGGTCCGCGAATCACTTCAATGCGTTCAACCATCTCCGGCGGCACCCAGTTGGTATCGCCACGGGTATCACGCTCGCCGCGCCAGCTGTAGCGGACGGAGTTGCGAGAAGAGACGGGTACACCATCAATCATGATCAGCGTGTTTTCGGGTCCCATACCACGAATATCAATCTGGCGATTGTTACCGCGACTGCCGCTGGCGCTGTTGCCGGTGAGGTTGACGCCAGGCATTTTACGAATAATGTCTGAAAGGTCGTTAACAGGAGGGCTTTTTTGAATGTCTTTTGCAGTGATGGTTGAAACACCTGGTTGCTGCTTCAGTCCTTCTTCCGCCGTAACAATCATCGATTCATCATCGGCCAGTTTTTCGGTTGGCTCTCCTTCGGCGGCGTAAGCAGACGTACTCAGCAGCCCAGCCAAAAACAGCGCGACGGGACGCTTTTGGTTGCATGTGGTTACATTCACTTAAGGTTTCTCCCTGTTTTGTTAACGTTTGTAAGCAAACGCGCATGATAATGATAATAATTATCATTGTATATCTCAGATGTAACATCTCCTTTTTTTCTCCTTAATTGGTCGTGGTTTAATCAATCTGGCGTGTGGGATGGCCGAATTTAGCGGAATAAGCAGACAAAACGGCAGGGGAAGGGGGTGTAATTACAACATACTAAATAAATGCAGAACCATGTCGCAGCCTGACCACCGTGAGAAATGTTTCCAGCAGGAAATGAATATTTTTCTTTTATTGCCGGGCATAACACGCAGGATTAGAAAATACCCACCCTGAATATCTGCGAAGGGTATAAGGCGGCTTTTTGCGCGCCCTTAGAAAACAAGGTTATTAATAAGAACCAAATCACAGCTTGTCGCAGTTTTAGCAGCCTGTTGATTCCATGACTGAATCTGATTTAGTGCTGCCATGGGAAGGTCTCCCGGCCTTTAATTCAATAGCATTGCCATATTCCGGCAATAGATATCTGTTTTTCGCATTTGTGATCGCTGCATATATTCACTGAGAATGATATCGGGACATTACGAGGATGAATAAACCCGTAAAGCACACATTAAAAATGTGGCTTTAAAGGTTAACAATACATCGCTACCTCAATGCCTTTTCCCTGCGGGGAAACATTTTAAATATCAGGAGAAAGGTTCCAGTGAAATTCGCAAAAGGAATGACCCTTTTCGCACTTACTCTGAGTGCGCACACCGCGTTTGCCGCCGAACAATCTGTTCCAACCGACAGCTCACTCCATGTGCAGGCCGATCCGGCGCTGAAAAGCCTGTTACCTGCGGACATCGTGAAGCGTGGCTATATTGTTGCCGGAACCAACCCGAACACACCGCCGACCACCTTCTATAAAGAAGACAACAAAACGCTGGCCGGTCGTGAAATCGACATTATGAACGCCGTGGGTGAGCGCCTGGGCATTGCAGTGCATTGGCAGGATACCGGCGGTTTCGACAACATTATCCCTGGCCTGAAAACCGGCCGTTACGATGTCGCATTATCAAACATTAACGCCACACCAACGCGTCTGAAACAGATCGATTTTGTCGGTTACTACAACGCCAGCCTGCTGGGCATCATTGCGCAAAAAGACGCCAATATCCCGCCGTTCAAATCGCTGAGTGAGGTGTGCGGTAAAGAAGTGGGTGCCGGTTCTGGTACGACTCAGGTCACGCGTCTGGAAGAAGCCAGCAAAGCGTGTGAAGCCGCCGGTAAAGCCCCAATCAAAGTCTCCGTATTCCCGGATCGTCCGGCCGGTGTGCAGGCGGTGGTCAGCGGTCGTGTGCCGATGTTCCTCGGCCCCTATGAAGGTTTGTTGTGGCAGGTCAAGGTGATTAAGCCACTGACGATGAGTGGTGAGATCACCGTAAATGATGCGCCGGTCTCCGTGGCCTTCCAGAAAGATTCCCCGCTGGAACCCGCGGTACAGGCAGCGCTGAACTCGTTAATTAAAGACGGCAGCTACAAGAAAATCCTGGATAACTGGGGGATTGGATTTGGCGCTGTAACCGAAGCCAAACGCAACGAAGAGATCTTTAAATGAGTGATTCACAGGACCACACCGACGATCTGAAGATCGTCGGAAAACGCTATTACGGACGCTGGCTGAGTGCGCTGGTTGTGCTGTTGTGCGTGGTGGCGATGGCACACTCCATGATCAACAACCCGCGTTTCGAGTGGGGGGTGATTGCGGAGAACTTCACCGGCCCGTCGATTTTGCAGGGTGTATTAATGACGCTGCAACTCACCGCCATTTCGGTGGTGCTGGGTTTTGCTTTTGGTACGGTGCTGGCGCTGATGCGTCTGTCATCGAATCCGGTGCTGGTGGCGGTGAGCTGGGCTTATACCTGGTTCTTCCGTGGCGTGCCGATGCTGGTGCAGCTGTTCCTCTGGTACAACGTTGCGGCGCTGTACCCGAAAATCGCCTTGTCGATCCCTGGCCTGGGCGAAATCTGGAGTGCCCAATCAAACTCGCTGATCAGCCCGTTTAGCGCGGCGGTGATCGCGCTGGTGATGCACCAGTCCGCCTATGCGGCAGAGATCGTGCGCGCCGGTATCCAGAGCGTCAGTCATGGTCAGATTGAAGCGGCGCGCGCGCTGGGTTATCGCCCCGCGCAGATTTTCCGCCATACCGTATTACCCCAGGCGATGCGCGCGATTATGCCGCCCGCCGGCAACGAAATTATCGGCCAGTTAAAAACCACCGCAGTGGTTTCAGTGATTTCGCTACAGGACGTTCTGTTTTCCGCGCAGATTATTTACCAGCGCACCTATGAAGTGATCCCGCTGCTGCTGGTCGCGACCCTGTGGTATCTGCTGATGACGTCCGTGCTGTCCGTCGGCCAATATTATGTGGAGCGTTATTTTGGCCGTGGCGTGACGCGTCGTGAAAAGCGCAGCCTGTGGCAATCGCTGCCGCGTTTCACTACAGCGAAAGCGCAAAGGAGCGTGAGCAATGGCTGAAGCGATCGCATTGCGTAAGGTCACGAAACGCTTCTCGGGCGTGACCATCCTTAATGAAGTGAATCTGGATATTCCGGCCGGTTCGGTGACGGTGATCCTCGGACCTTCGGGTTCGGGCAAATCGACCCTGCTGCGCTGCATCAACCATCTGGAGAAGCTGGACGGCGGCACCATCCGTATCGGCGGCGAGATGGTTGGCTATAAGCAGAAGGGCCAGGCGCTGCATGAACTGAGCAGCAGCGCCATCGCCCGACAGCGCGCAGAAATCGGTATGGTGTTTCAGCAGTTCAACCTGTTTCCACACCGCACCGTGTTGCAGAACATCATTGATGCCCCGATGCGGGTGAAAAAACAGAGCCGTCAGCAGGCTACCAGCAAAGCGCTGACGCTGCTGAAGCAGGTGGGTCTTGCCGGTCGCGAAGAGGAGTGGCCGCAGAACCTGTCCGGCGGTCAGCAGCAGCGCGTAGCGATAGCGCGTGCGCTGGCGATGGATCCCGGCGTGATGCTGTTCGATGAACCGACCTCGGCACTGGACCCGGAACTGGTGGGCGAAGTGCTTCAGGTGATTAAACAGCTGGCGCACTCCGGTATCACCATGGTGATCGTGACCCACGAGATTGGTTTTGCCCGCGAGGTTGCAGACAACATTGTGTTTATGGAAGGCGGCAAAATTGTGGCTGCCGGACCGACCCAGCAGGTACTCGACGACCCGGAAAACGGGCGCGTAAGAAACTTTATTGCAACGGTGCTTTAAGCACCGTTTTTCTTTTTGATGCCAGGAACAGTGATGACGCAAAAACCGGTAATGCATAGCGCCCACTGGGGTGCTTTTCATGCCCAACGCGAGGGCGACCAGCTCACCATCGAGCCATTCAATCGCGATCCCGATCCCAGCCCGTTACTCCAGAATTTTCGCCATGCCCTCAATCATCCGGTGCGCGTCGCGCGGCCAATGGTGCGTCGCGGCTGGCTGGAAAACGGTCCAGGGCCGGATCAGCGTCGGGGTAACGATGACTATATCGCCGTCAGTTGGGAGGAAGCCTATACGCTGGTCGCGCGTGAACTTCAGCGCGTAGCGGATGCGCATGGGCCGGAGGGAGTTTTTGGCGGATCGTATGGCTGGTCAAGCGCCGGTCGTTTCCATCATGCGCAAAGTCAGGTGCACCGTTTTCTTAATACCACCCTGGGCGGCTACGTCCGTTCGGTCAACAGCTACAGCTCCGGCTCCGCATCGGTGCTGCTGCCGCATATCGTCGGCGATATGACTGAAATCGCCCGCCGTGGCGTGAGCTGGGAAGAGATCGCGCAGCACAGCGAAATCGTACTGGCCTTCGGTGGGCTGGCGCTGAAAAATTCTCAGGTTGCCAGCGGCGGATTGAGTGAACACACCGAACGCGGCTTTATGCAACAGGCGGCACAGCGCGGCACGCGCTTTATCTCCGTCAGCCCGTTAAAAAGCGATCTGCCCGCAGAAGCGCAGGGCGAATGGCTGGCGCTGCGTCCCGGTACCGATGCCGCCTTTATTCTTGGCGTCCTCTCGGTGCTGATCGCCGAAGGCCTGACCGATGAATCCTTCCTCGCCCGTTATTGTGTCGGCTGGCCACAGATGGTCGCCTATATCGTGGGTGAAGAAGATGGCGTGATACGCGACGCGGCCTGGGCAGCGGAAATTTGCGGTGTCAGCGCCGCCTTTATTCGCCAATTCGCGCGCAAATTGCATGGCAAACGCGTTCTGGTCACTGTCGCCCATGCGCTACAGCGCGCGGAACACGGCGAACAGCCGGTGTGGCTCGGCCTGGTGCTCGCCGCCGCACTGGGGCAGCCCGGTCTGCCCGGTGGGGGGTACACCTATGCACTTGGCGCGCTCGGTCATTACGGAAAACATCATAATCTGGTGAGTTTCCCGGCTTTGCCGCAGGGCAAAAATGGTATCGACCGGCTGATTCCGGTGGCGCGCATCGCCGATATGCTGCTGAATCCGGGCACAAAGTTCGATTACAACGGCCGTCAGTTAACCTATCCGCATATTCGGCTGGCTTACTGGGCGGGGGGTAATCCCTTCCATCATCATCAGGATCTGGCGCGTCTGCGTCAGGCTTTTTGCCAGCTGGATACCCTGATCGTGCATGAAATCGCCTGGACTGCCAGCGCCCGCCATGCCGATATCGTATTGCCCGCGACGATGACGCTGGAGCGTGAGGATATCGGTGGGGCGCCGACCGATCGTCATCTGTTCGCCATGCAGCCGGTCGCGCAACCCTATGCTGAAGCGAAAGATGATTACGCCATTTTTAGCGAACTGGCGCGGCGCCTGGGCAGGGAAGAGGCTTTTACCGAAGGACGCGATACGCGCGGCTGGCTGCGGCATCATTACCGGCAGTTACAGGAGAAACTGGCGGCGCAGCAGGTTGAGATCGCGGATTTTGATCAATTCTGGCAACAGGGTGTGCTGGAACTGCCGCAGTTAAAAGATGGCGGCCGGATGATCAATGCCTTCCGCGCAGATCCTGATGCCGCGCCGCTGCCGACGCCGAGTGGCAAGATTGAAATCTTCTCCGCCACCATCGCCAGTTTTAACTACGAAAACTGTCCGGGGCATCCGGTATGGCGTGAACCACAACAGAAACCCAGCGCGGAGCATCCGTTCTGGCTTATCGCGAATCAGCCCGCCACGCGCCTGCACAGTCAGCTCGATTTTGGTGATTACAGCCTGAGCGCTAAGCGCGACGGTCGCGAAGTATGCAGCCTGAACCCGCAGGATGCGGCAGCGCTTGCTATCGCCGAGGCTGACATTATCGAGTTATACAACGAACGTGGTCATGTTCTTGCCAGCGCGCGGATTACCGACACCATTATGCCCGGCGTGGTGCAGCTGCCGACCGGCGCCTGGTATGATCCGGTCGATCCCACCGCGGCGCGCCCGTTATGTCGTCACGGCAACCCGAATGTATTAACGCTGGATATCGGCACCTCGTCATTGACGCAGGGCTGTAGCGGGCAGATTACCGTGGTGCAGGTACGGAAATATACCGGAGAGATTACGCCTGTACAGGCGTTTATTCCGCCGAAATAGATCAGAAGAATATTGTCCCGGTGAATCCGCCGTCGGCAGGTTAACTATTCTCCCGATACTAAAAAATCCGTAATCCTTACCAGATTGCGGATTTTTTATTATTAATACCGCTAACGAAAACTTTCCTGAAATTCATTCCTGAGTAACCAGGTATCCCTTTTAAATTTAATTTCTGTGATTCAAATCAACATTAATCAAAGAACGGTGTAATGATTTTTCAAGATCTCAAGAGTAAAGTGGCGTGACCAGCATTTGATGCTGTTCTTTGGTATAGTCATATTTTGGTGTGGGGTGCGTTCATTTAACTATCGTTTACAAGGATTAGTATGAAAGATATTTCTGAGATTAATGATGATATTTTTATTTCAGGCTCAGAGCAGGAACTGATGGAGAGGTTTTTGCACATTACTGAACTGATTTCTTCCGAAAGTGAATATGATAATTCAGGAGAGGTGAAATTCCTGCCGCTTAATCGATTAAATTCTTTTGCCGAGCGTCGGGACTGCGTTCAGGTTATTTCGCAGGTCATTGAGTCAGGCTGCTTTACCAGCGGCCCCTTTATTGCTGACGTAGAAAACTATCTTTGTGGCCTCTATCAGGTTGATACCTGCATTGCCTCAAGTAGTGGAACGGATGCGTTAAAAATCGCGCTGAAAGCGGCTGGTGTTGATGCTGGCGATGACGTCATTATGCCGCTGAATTCCTTTGCCGCGACGGAAAATGCCGTCATGGCCATCGGCGCAAAACCGGTATTCGCCAATATTGATGAATCCTATAATATGATCCCGGACGAAATCAGCCGGCTGAAAACCTCTCGCACCAAAGCCATTCTTCCTGTTTGTCTGTATGGTTCAACAAAAAATCTGCGGGAAATCTACCTTAAATCCCGGCAGCAGGATCTGTTGGTGATTGTCGATGCGGCGCAATGTTTCGGAATAAAATCGCTAATCAATCATTGTGACCTGTTGGTACTCAGCTTCAACCCGTTTAAAAACATCGGGTCTTTTGGCAAATCCGGTGCCGTATTAACCCGTTTCTCTGAGTTTTCAGCACGGGCAAGGCAATATTCTTATCACGGATTTTCTGAAGGAAGGAAAAATATCAAGGTACAGGGATGGGGATTGAATAGCCGCATGGACAATATGCAGGCGGCCACATTGAAGACAAAATTAACACATTTTGAAAACAATGCCACTAAGCGCTGTTTTCTGGCTGCAAGGTATATATTTTCCCTGCGCGATTTGCAATCAGAAATAAAACTGCCTGCGGAAATACATGAAAACACATGGCATCTTTTCCCTTTGTATCTGAAGCATAAAAATCGCGATAAATTGCTGCAATTTGCCAGAATGAGGAATGTGGAGCTGGATATTTATTATCCGGTTTTAGCCCATGCTGGCGCGCATGATTATGCCGAACATTATCCTAACCGTGAGCAGTTTATCTCCTCTGAGCGCATTCATTCCGGCCTCATTCACTTACCCCTGCATAACCATATGTCCTTGCAGGAACAGGATATTATCATCGAGGTGTTGTATGCATTTTTCCAGTCATAAACTTCCGATCGAGTTTCCACTCCCGCCATCGATTAAGGCTGTGGTTTGCTGCGATCTGGATGAAACCTATATTCCATTCTCAGACGAAAATAAATCGCACGGAGGGATAGCGCAGCTCGAAGAGTATTTAACGGCGGAGGGAGAAAGAAAGGGCATCATGCTTGGCTGGATAACCGGAACGAACCTGAACTCGGCTTTACGTAAAGCGGCAGGTTACATTTCGCGCAGCCCGCATTTTATCTGCTGTAGCCTGGGCACAGAATTTTACTGGGTCCGCAAGGGGACGCTGGTCCCGTCATCTGCCTGGGAAAAACGTATTCAGCAGTCGGGTTATTATCCGGAAAGCGTTGATGAAATGCTGAAAGCGACCCGCTGGCATGGCATTACCCTTGAAATGCAGCCGGATGATTACCAGGGGCGCTATAAGCGCAGTTTCTATTATAAATTGCGCGACAGTATACAGACTGATTTTGCCTGGATTGCCGACCTGGCCAGCAGATTTCAGATCCGCGTCTTGTTCACCAAATGTAATCCTGCCGCCGGCGATCCGGCTGATTGTTATGACGTGGAATTTATTCCCCGTTGCTGTGGCAAAGATGAGGCGGTTTTATTTTTGATGGAAGAATTATGGGTACCAAAGGAGATGGTTTTCGCTTTCGGTGACAGCGCCAACGATTTCCCGATGTTCTCGCAAGCCGGGCAGGGCTATCTGGTGGCGAATGCTGACCGTGACGCCATAAAACAGCATGGCAACTGTCTGGACCAACCTTACTGCCACGGCATTTTAAGCATCGTAAAAGGAATTTAATCATATGGTCATCGGGATTATTGGTTGCGGTGGAATTGCGCAGGCGCATGTTCGTGCGCTCTCATTAATTGACTCAGTCACAACGCTGACATTTTACGATATTGATGAATATAAAATGCGCAGTCTCAGCGCATTCAGCATTCTGCCGGTGAAATACTGCACATCACTGGCTGAACTGGCACAACGCAGCGACGGCTTTATTATCTGTACGCCGAATAATTTGCATGTCGGCATTGCTGAAGCCGTGTTGAAGTATAAGAAAATCCCTTTCGTCTGTGAAAAGCCACTGTCAACGGATCTGGCCTCTGCGCGCCGTCTGGTAGATTTAGCCCCACGCAACAGCATTGTCTCTTTTAATTATCGTTATAACCGGATCATCCAGAATCTTGTGAAGGTAAAAAATGACCGGCAATTAGGAAAGCTGCACTATTTCTCTGCGGAGTTTAATAAAAATTCTGCCCTGACTCGCCACCACCTGACCTGGCGGGACTCCGCGCAGCAGAGTAACAGCAGCGGTGCGCTGGGCGATCTTTCCTGCCATCTGCTGGATCTCTTCTGCTTACTCAGTGATGACAGCATAAATACAGAAAATCTCAGAATTGCCAAAGGCACTCGCGTCAGTGCCAAAAATGATGGTTTGGTGGAAGTGGATGATAACGGTTATATCTTTGGACATGCCTGTGGTGGTGCTTTCTTCCGTATTAAGGCCAGCAAGTCGGATGAAGAACCCGCGCTGGGTCTGCATTTAAATCTGGTTTTCGAAAAAGGCGAAATACGTTATTCGACTCAAAAAGACAATCGCTTCTGCCTGACACTATTTAACCAGACGGGTTCAGAGGCGCTCTCATTTGCCGACAGCAAAATGCTGTCCGATCCGCCGCGCGAGCTACCTTACTGGTCAGACTCTTTTTATCATCTTCTTAAGGACTGGTGTCTGGCGTTAAAAGGCAAGCCACAGGCAGCATCATTACCGATGCTCGCTACGGGTCTGCATATTCAGGAAGTCATGGAAGCATTCTGAGGGAAAATATGGATACCACCCTATATATCGGTCTTTTTGCGGCTTTTTTTACCACCTTTGCGTTTGTGCCACAGAGCCTGAAAACCTTACGCACCCGTAATACTGAGGGCATATCCCTGGTGATGTACATCATGTTCACCATTGGCGTTGCTTCCTGGATCGTTTACGGTTTTCAGCGCTCCGACATTGCGGTACTGACTGCCAACCTGATCACTTTACTGCTCGCCATGCCGGTGCTGGTAATTACCCTGCTTAGTCGCAGAAAGAAAGCCTGATGATTTGGCGGCCCCTGGGCCGCCCGCGACTAACGCCGGTCCTGCATCATTAAGGCATCCCGTATCACCTGCAAATCCGCTGCTGTTCGCAGTTCGCTACTTTGCAATAGTTGCTGCTGACGTTCGGGCGACTCCGGCTGCAACGCAGCGCGCAGCTTGCCGTCGACATCAACTGCATCGGTCAGCGACTCCTGACGCGTGCGGCGCTGGTGCAAACGGGTGCCATCTTCTAGTGACAACGTCACCTCATGGAAGCGCAGCGCCGGATTGATCGCATCCGGGGGCGCCGATTCGTCCGGAGTTCGCCGCACTTTAGCCGCCAGCGGCAGCACCTCGGGATTGAGATCGCCTTCGGCGAAATCCTGCAAACGCAGATCGTTATAGATCAGCATCGCCGCGATGACATATTCGAGGCTGAAGCGGGCTTCGATACCGTTGGCGGGTTCGCGCACCGAAGCCGCAATATCGCCGCCCGGCGGAAAGGCGACGGTGATATCCACGATACCGTTCAGCAAGGCATCCAGCGATTTCCCGCTCGCCAGCCACTGCTGACGCAGCAGACGCGCGGCTTCGGCTGCGCTATGCGTCCCGGCGCAGGTGGGAAAGGGCTTAAACTCCAGCCCCGGCGAGTGAATCCGCCAGGGGGCGCCCCAGTTTTCCAGCAGCTTCTCTGGATTCGCCTGCCCATTGCTGCTGGCGGCGAGAAACGCGTCAATCACGCCATCCTGTTTGCCATCAATGCCCGCCAGCGTCAGCTGTGCCGCTGCCACGGCGCGTTCGGCCGCAAATCCGGCATGGAGCGGTTTTACCGCAGAACCAAACTGCGCGCGCAAGCCGCTGGCCTGGGTAGCGGCAATGCCCAACAGGGTAGCCGTTGCTGCCGTAGCGAGGCGCAGAAAGCGGGCCAGCGCCGCCGCCGCCGCGAGGGTGCCGAGCGTGGCGGTGTTGTGATATCCCAGCGAATAATGCTGCTGGCTGGCGGCGAGGCCGAGACGGCCTGCCACCTCCACCCCAATCGCGTAGGCATCAAGGAAATGTTCAACATTCGGCTCTGCCTGCCAGGCGAAAAGCGCGGGCAGGATCACCACGCTGGGGTGGCCGCGAAAATCGGCGTGGAAATCATCGTAATCCAGCGCATGGCCCGCATAGCCCAGCAGCAATGCCTGCGAGCGCACGCTGCCATCGTTATAGACGCTGCGCAGCGCCGGTAAGCCGCTATCGGGCACCTGGCCCTGCAACACCGGCCAGCTGACGGCGAGAAAATCGCGTACGCCTTCACGGGCGTTGTCACGAGCCTGTGGGTCCGGTTGGCTATGAACGATGCGCTCAGCCAGCGCTGTTGTCCAGCTCATCGCGCCTGCTCCAGCGCCGCCAGCGCCAGATTGGCCAGATAGCGGGATGTCGGCAGCAGCACTTCATCGTTAACGCGGAACGCCGGATGATGCAGCGCGTAAGGTTCACCGGTGCCAATCATCATAAATGCGCCCGGCAGCTGCTGTTGGTAGAAGGCAAAATCTTCACCGATGGGGCTGGCGTCGACCACTCGCGCTTCAAAGCCGCTGGCGCTCGCCTGCTGTAAGGCAAAATCGGCCCAGAACGCATCATTCACCACCGATGGCGGCCCGGCGTGCCAGTTGAAGGTGACCTCCGCGTCGAAGGCTGCACCGATGCCCTGCACAATGCTGCGAAAACGCTGCTCCAGCCGCTCGCGCGTCTCCTGCGAGAAGGAACGCACCGTGCCCTCCAGCCAGGCGCTGTCCGGGATCACGTTCCAGGTGCTGCCGCTGTGAATCTGGGTAATCGACACCACGGCGTTATCGGCGGAAGGGGCGTTACGGCTGATGAGCGTCTGGGCCGCAGAGACAATCTGCGCCGCAATTACGATAGGATCGTTGCCCTGATGAGGTTTGGCGGCGTGGCTGCCGATGCCGGTAATGGCGATATCAAAACGGTCAACGGCGGCGGTCAGCGGCCCGGCTTTGCTGCCAATTACCCCTGGCGGCAACGACGGATCGTTGTGGATACCAAAAATGGCCGCCGCACCCTGCAATGCGCCGGTGGCGATCACGTCCGGCGCCCCCTGGCCGGTTTCCTCGGCCGCCTGGAACAGGATACGCACCCGGCCCGGCAGCGTGCTTTCCTGCTGTTTCAACAGGATCGCCGCGCCCAGCGCCGCAGAACTGTGGAAATCATGGCCACAGGCATGCATCACGCCAGGACGTTCGGAGCGATAGCTGACGCCAGACTGCTCCTCAATAGGTAGCGCATCAATATCGGCGCGCAGTACCACCAGCGGCCCTTGTTCCGGACCGATTTCTGCCACCAGTCCGGTTTTCAGCGGCAGGTCGAGGATACGAATATGATGTTGCTCCAGCTGCTGACGCAGGCGGGCGGTGGTTTCGAACTCCTGGTTCGACAGCTCCGGAAAGCGATGCAATTCATGGCGGAAAGCGATGAGATGCTTGCCCAGCGCTGCTTCATCTATGGTGCTCATACCTTGTTCCCTTGTTGTGCCGCCTGACGCGTCAGCCAGGCATCGTGTGCGGATTCATCCAGCACTTTCTTCATATAGAGAGTGATATGGCCTTTACCGAGATCGGTAGTGTGCATCGGCTGGAAGCCGCGCTTCTGGTACATCTCTTTCAGCCACGGATGGCTGATGGCCGTACCCAGCGACACCGCAGGCGCGCGCAGCTGACCAATGATGATCTCCTGCTCCAGCCGATCCTGAACCTGGCGGCCATAATGCTGACCCGGATAGTTCGGGTGTGCGCCAAACCAGCCAATATGCGGCAGGCCAAACGGACCTGGCAGCGGCCCCCACGGATAACGAAGGGTAACGGAAGAGACCATTTCGCCATTGGCATACAGCGCGTATACGCCGTGGCTTTGCAGATGACGCAGGGTTTTGTCCAGATCGGCGCTGGCGGCATCAAATTTAATCCCCAGGGCTTTGGTGGGCGCGTAAGCGGCATGCATCAGGGCCTGGTAAGTTTCAACTTCGTCTTCTATTACCTGGCGAAAATCGAGCGACATAGTATTCCCCGAAAAAACCGCCACCGAGGCGGATAATAAAGGCAGCATCTAAGGACATTGAGATTAACAGCAAAGCCAGTGTGCGCTATATCTGAAAAATAACTAAGTTAATGCAAATTTGTGAAAATGAATTGCCCGGTTTTTTATTGCTTAAATCGTTATTTACCGTAGTATGCAGAAAACATACAGCGCTATAACAAATTTGCATTAACCCACTGTAAAAACTCAATTTTATCCGTTATAGCCTTTCTCTTTATCAGGGTAACGACGTGTTAGCGATTAAATCTCCGCGTGCATACGCGCATGAGGCTGGCCTGCGTACACGCGCCGGTGAATTTATTAAACCTTACGCCACGCATATTCGTATCTTTACTTCTCCCGGCGCCTGGCAGGCAGTAAATCCGGAATTAAGCCAGAGCCTCGAAGCCAATGGTATCCGCTGGCAGCTGGAATATCTGCAAGGCGAATGTACCGACGACGCCATCGCCACCTTAAAAAATAATACCGAGCAGCAGGGCGCAGAGCTGCTGTTTGCCATTGGTGGTGGGCGCGTGCTGGATGCCGCCAAAGCGGTTGGCAGTCAGTTGCCGGATTTGACGCTGATTAATTTCGCCACCGTGGCCGCCACCTGTGCGGCCTGGTCACCGGTCGCCATCATCTATACCGCAGAGGGCGGCCATGTGCGCAGCCAGGCGCTGGCAAAGATGCCGGAACTGGTACTGGTCGATAGCGAAGTGATTGCGCGCAGCGACGTGCGTTATCTGCAAGCGGGTATCGTGGATGCGCTGGCTAAATATTACGAGTTCCGCCCTTATCAGCGTCACAATCCGCACGACTTAGCCCTTGATTTAAAGGTGATGACGGCACTGCGCGCGCTCGATACCTATCTCCAGTACGGCGCTGCCGCCGTCGCTGCGAATCAGCAGCAGCAGGTGACGCCGGAACTGGTCAAAATCATCGATGCCAATATCGTGCTGGCCGGTCTGGCGAATAGCGTGCGGGATGAGCTGCCGACGCCGGGCTTTGCCCACGCCATTCATAATCGCCTGACCTGGCAGCCGGAGCTGCACCCCTGGCTGCACGGTGAGAAAGTGGGTTACAGCCTGCTGGTGCAGTCGCTGATGGAACATGATGGCGTGCCGGATGCCGAACTGCTGGCGCTGCTGCGTCAGTACGCGATGCCGCTGCAACTGCCCGCGCTGAGCGGCGATCGTCAGGAGCGGATTGCTGCTATCGCCCGGCAAATTAAATTCCCGGCCGCCAGCGCCGAACGCCTGCCGTTTACCGTGTCTGCTGCGACGCTGGAACAGGCGCTGCTGGCGACTGACCACACTTTTTAAGCGTGCGCCGCGGCGCACATTTTACTTTTACAGACCAGGACAACTTTATGGACAGCGCAACATCACAACGTCGCCTGCGACTCGGCCTTTTTGTACAACCGGTAGGACAACATGTGAGCGGCTGGCGTCTGACGCAACAGCTGGGCGATCCCACCGATATTGACTGGTTAATCACCATCGCCAAAAAAGCGGAAGCGGGCAAATTTGATCTGTTCTTTGTCGGCGATGCGCTGGCCACCAGCATGTACCGTCTGCCGTCAACCATGGCGCGCCTTGAGCCGCTGATCATGCTCTCCGCACTGGCGGTGAATACCAAACGTATCGGCCTGGCGGCGACGGCATCGACGACCTTTAGCGATCCCTTCACCATGGCGCGCAGCTTCTCCTCGCTCGATCATATCAGCCGGGGGCGCGCCGCGTGGAACGTGGTGACTTCCTTCTCCACCGATGTGGCGCGCAACTTCAGCCGCAGCGATATGCCGAACCATGCGGAGCGTTATGCGCGAGCGCGAGAATTCCTCGACGTGGCGTATAAGCTGTGGCAGGGCTGGGAAAGCGGTGCGGTTCAGCCGAATAAAGAGACCGGCGCCTATTTTGTCGATGACAAAATCAAGCCGATCAATCACGAAGGCGAGCATTTCCAGGTGCAGGGTCCGCTGAACATCACCCGTTCGCCGCAGGGACGTCCGGTGATTATCGAAGCCGGTTCCTCCGCCGATGGGCAGAAGCTGGCGGCTGAAACCGCAGAGGTGATCTTCACCGCCGCGGCCAGCCTGGAAGAAGCGCAAACCTTCTATCGTTCGCAGAAAGATCAGGTGATTGCCGCTGGCCGCAATCCGGATCATGTGGTGATCATGCCTGGCGTGATGCCTATCATCGGCCGTACCCGTGAAGACGCCAAAGCGCTGTGGAAAGAGCTGAACACCCTGGTGGATATTGAGAACGGTCTGCGTCAGCTGTCGCTGCGTTTCAATATGGATCTTAGCCAGTACCCGCTGGACGGGCCGGTGCCGGACGTGCCGCTGGGCGAAGGCAACCAGAGCCGCGTCAAACTGATGACCGATATGGCGAAACGTGAAAACCTGACGCTGCGCGAGCTGGCGGCGGTGGCCGCAGGTTCGCGCGGGCACCGCGTGATTGTCGGTACCGCCGCAGACATCGCCGATGATTTCCAGCTGTGGCTGGAGCAGGGCGGCGCAGATGGCTTTAACATCATGCCAGCTATCATGCCGGAGCAGCTGGATCTGTTTGTCGAGCTGGTGATTCCGGAGTTGCGCCGTCGCGGTCTGTTCCGCGATGACTACGAATTCGCCACTCTGCGCGAAAACCTCGGTCTGCCGGTGGTCTAACCCCAGGAGCAACAGCATGGTCACCTTATCAAAGCGTGTGCAATCGGTGTCGCTCTCTGCCAATGCGGCGGCGCGTCAGTTGACGCGCCAGCTGAAAGAGCAGGGCGTGGATATTCTCGATCTTACGACCGGTGAACCGGATTTCGACACCCCGGCGCATATTCGTCAGGCGGCGGTGGTGGCGATGGAGGCCGGGGAAACGCGTTATACGCCGACGCCCGGCACCACGCCGTTACGCAAAGCGGTGCAGCAGAAGCTGGCGCGCGAAAATCAGCTGGATTACGACATCGGGCAGATCGCCATTGCCAACGGCGCCAAGCAAATTATCTTCAATGCCTTTGCTGCGACCCTGAATGAGGGCGATGAGGTGATTGTGCCGGCGCCGTACTGGCCGACCTTCCCGGATAGCGTTCGCTTCAATGGCGGTGAGCCGCTGCTGCTGGCGTGTCCGCTCGAGCAGCAGTATAAGTTGCAGCCGCAGCAGCTGGCGGCAGCGATCACCGACAAAACCCGCTGGCTGGTCCTGAACAATCCCGGCAACCCATCGGGCATGGTGTACAACGCTGATGAGTTAACCGCGCTGGCCGCGGTGCTGCGCGATCACCCTGATATGCTGATCATGCTGGATGAACTCTACGAACATATCCTGTTTGATGGCCGCCAGCATGTCAGCCTGCTGCACGTTGCACCGGATTTAGCGCCGCGTACGCTGCTGGTTGGCGGCGTGTCGAAAACCTATGCCATGACCGGCTGGCGCATCGGTTTTGCTGCCGGACCGCAGACGTTGATCAACGCGATGACGGTGGTTCAGTCGCAGAACAGCTCCGGCGCCAGCGCCATCAGTCAGGCAGCCGCGGTGGCGGCGTTTAATGGCGGGCTGGATTTCCTGCCGCCGCAGCGTGATGCCTATCAGAAACGTCGTGATGCGATTATGACCACGCTGAGTCAGGTGCCGGGCATTGAGGTACTGAATCCGGAAGGGGCGTTCTTTATTTTCTGTCGCTGCGCGGGTCTGCTGGGCAAAACGCGGCCGGATGGCCGGCAACTGGAGACGGAGGAGGATGTGCTGAACTACCTGCTGGAGAACGGGGTATCCGGCGTAGCGGGGAGTGCCTATGGTTTGTCGCCGTACTTCCGCCTGTCGATAGCGACTGATATTGCCAGCGTCAGCGAAGCCGGACGACGTATCGCTCATGCCTGTGCCGCGCTGATTTGACTGCGCGGGTGATTGCCCGGATGGAGAATGTCGCAGGACATTCTCCATCCGGTTAAAACGGAATAAAGATTAAATCAGGAAATCGTCGAGCGAGCCGCCAGCGTCGATAGCGCTTTTAATCGGCGACGGGGTACGACCCTGACCGGTCCAGAATTTCTCTTCGCCATTTTCCGTGAATTTATATTTGGCCGGACGCGGTGCGCGTTTGGCTTTCGGTTTAGTTTCGCCCTGGGTTAATTGCGCCAGTTCATTAATATCAATACCGTCGTTAAGCAGCATTTCTTTATAAAGTGCCAGCTTCTCTTCTTTCTCACGCAGAGCCACATTTTCCGCAGCCACTTCTTCACGACGTTCGGCGACCACCGCGCTGAGCTTTTCCAGCATTTCGTTTAAAACCACAACCTCAATATCACGCGCCTGAGCACGCAGTGTACGAAGATTGTTCAATGCCTTCAGTGCATCGCTCATAAATAAATCCTTAATAATTGTCTTACTCATCTAAAAACGGGCATTCTACGGGAAATTAACATAAAAGAAAATAATCTCCCCCAGACAGATTAGTCCTGAAAATAACCTGCGTCTGCGCGGATGAATTATAAGCGGCTAACGGAAATTGAGCGGGCCAGGTAAATATCCCGCACAGAATTTAAACATCGCGATAAAACGGGAAGCAGCCAGTAACCAATGCCACCAGCAATAACACCAGGCAGTTAATAAATGACCAGCGTAGCGTAAAGCGCTGGGTCTGCGCATAATCCAGCTTCAGCATCCCCACCAGTAAATAGGTTGAAGCCACCAGCGGGCTGAGAATATGGACCGGCTGCCCGACCAGTGAGGCGCGCGCCATTTCGATCGGTTCGATACCATAATGACCGGCCGCCTGAACCAGCACCGGCAACATGCCGAAATAAAACACATCGTTGGAGACCATCCAGGTCACCGGAATGCTGATGACTGCCGTAATCACCGCCAGATAAGGGCCGAGTGCGGGAGGAATGATATTCACAATCGCCGTGGCGAGGCTATCTGCCATGCCGGTTTCCGCGAAGATGCCGGTAAATACCGCGGCGGCAAAGATCAATCCCGCCACGGCGAGAATAGCCGGAGCATGACGGTTTATCTGCTCCTGCTGCTGGCTTAATTGCGGATAGTTGACAACAAACATGATCGCCGTCGCCAGCATAAACAGATAGGCCATGGGCACCACATCGAGCACCAGCAGCGTCATCAGGGCGATAGTCAGCGCCCAGTTAAACCAGAAACGCCAGGCCACGCGCGGTTTCTCAGTAAACTGCAGGCTGGCGACCTCTGCCGGGATGCCGTGCTGAAAGCCAATTCGTTTGCGCTCGCCGCGACCCAGCAACCATGCCACCACGAAGGTCCATACCACACAGGCGGCCAGCGGCAGCAGCATCGGGACAAATAAGGTGGCCACATCGGCATGGACAGCCGTGGCGGCACGGGCGGTCGGGCCGCCCCAGGGAAACATATTACCCAGCCCGGTACATTGTAATAACAGGCAACCGACGCTCAATTTTGATAGCCCGAGACGTTCATATATCGGCATAAAGGCGGCCAGGACGATCATATATACCGTTGCGCCGTCGCCATCCAGGGCGACAATAAAACCGAGCAGCACGGTGCCGATAAATATTTTCACCGGGTCGCCATCCACGGCAGAGACAATGCGTTTGATAATGGGATCAAACATCCCGGCGTCGGTCACGCTCATAAAATAAAGCATGGCAAAGATCAGCATCACACCGGTTGGTGCAACGGTGCGCAACCCTTTAATCACCATCGCGCCCATCTCCGCGCCGTGGCCGGAGAAAAGCGCAAACAGTGTCGGGATAATAATCAATGCCGTGAGGGCAGAGAGTTTTTTGCTCATTAACAGGCCGATAAAACAGACAATCATGAGCACGCTGAGGATTAACAGCATGGCAGGCGATCCTATTCAGAGGGTTTTTTAAACGGTATAAATAAAAAACAGCAAAATGATTATTTATCGTGCATGTGCGCCTTTTTCTGCCCTCGTCATTCCGGCGTTATTATCTAAAGGAATTTTTAGTAAGGGCAAGGCATATTCATGACAAAAAATGTGTGCAACATCTTAGTTTTAATGAAATTAAATTCGCGCCAGGTGATAATTTATATTGTTGGTTTTTTCGCTCCTTCATTGTATCGATAAGAAATAAAGGACGCCCGGCCATTATTGCCGGGCGCGGAATTTAGCCGTGATCGCGCGGTGATGGCGCGATGGGTAACGGCAGGCGATAGAGTTTTACCGGGTATTCCACGGTAGAGGGTTTACCGCCGGTGGTGGCTGGCGTGCGGTTAATCTGCGCGGATGGCATCCACAGCGCACCTTTAGAAATCCACATCGCATCAATCCAGACCAGGCGCGGGTCCTGAATAACGGTGGTCACGCTGCCGTCCGGGGCAATGCGTTTAATGCTGCGATCGTTGAGGTCCGAGGCATAGATATTGCCGTCAGCGTCAATGGCGGTGCCACCGGTGCTCCAGGTGTCGCGTACTTTCGTGGCGTGTTTTGCCACTTCCGCCGCTGTGAGTTTCTCATCATCCAGATAACGGGTTTCGATACGTGCCAGCGGGCCGGGGATGGCCTGGTAATAGAGCCATTTGCCATCGGGGGAGACCTCCAGCTGATCCAGCCCGACGCGTTTTTCACGGCCGTCGCGCAGATAGAGCTTTTTACCGTCAGCGTAGATCGGCTGATGATCAACAGAGAGCGGATGATCATCCAGCACGCGCCAGGTTTTGCCGCTCTTCAGATTCAGCACCACCAGTCCTACCGCGCCAGGATCGGTCAGGTAAGCGAAATCACCGTTGAAGCGCACATCATCCAGATAACTGGTGGGCTTCACGGCAGGCGCTTTAAACACGTAGCTGCCGACCACTTTGCCGCTTTGCAGATTGATGCGCACCAGTTTGGCCGCGCCAGGCACGGCCTTATCGCCGGTGCCGATGCCTTTGTTGCCGGAATCCATCACCCAGAGATCGCCGTCCGGGCCGATACGTAGCGCATTAACATGATAAAAATGGTGCTCCGGGTCCTGGCTTTGCCACTGATTCCAGCTGTCGTCGGGATAGGCTTTCAGCTGACCGTTCACCACTTCGGCCAGCTGCATACCCGGCCCTTCGGATTGCGTCAGCGAGGCGAAAATGCGGCCATCATGACTGACGGTCACGCCGTTCCACACGCGAGGTGAGGTGGTAACCTGTTGCAGACGGCTATCCTGCTGCGTTGGCAGCGTGACCGGCAGAGTATCCTGAGCCAGCGCCTGTCCCGCAGTAGCCAGTGCCAGCGCTGCCACCAGCGCCTTGAGTGAATGCTTCATCCTTCTCTCCCTTTTACCTAACATCGCAAAATAGTTGTTGCTCTGTTGTTAATGTCTTTTCATCCTGGCAGCCCGCAGTGATAAATTATATTCTTTGATTTTTATCAATTAATTCCTGGTGGGAATGAATGGAGCTGAAAGATCTGCATTATCTGCTGGCGGTGAAGGAGACCGGGCATCTGGGGAAAGCGGCACAATCCCTTGGCATCACCCAGCCAGCGCTGACCAAATGTCTTCAGCGTCTGGAAAAGTTTTACGCCACGCGGCTGATGTTAAAGGTCGGACGCGGGATGCAACTGACCGAAGCGGGACTGCTACTTTGTGAACGTGCTCAAAAAGTCGTGCATATGATGCAGGTCACACGGCAGGATTTACAGGCGCTGGGCGCAGGCACCGCCGGGGTGATCCGGCTCGGCGTTGCGGCTACGGCGGCGGAATTTATGCTGCCGATGCTCAGCCGGGATCTGTTGCATAAAGCGCCGACGGCACGCCTTGAAGTGACGGTGGGGATGAACGACCTGTTGCAGAAGCTGCTGCGCGAAAACAGAATCGACCTGATCCTCGGCTTTCTGCCGGACGGCAACACCGAATTCATCACCCGTCCGTTAATTGACGATCCGGTGGTGATTGCCGCCAGCCGTCGTCATCCGCTGGCGAATATCCATCCCACCCCGGAACAACTCGATCAATATAACTGGCTGCTGCCTTCAGCGAATGTCGCTACGCGCCAGTGGCTGGAGCAGCGTCTGCGCAGTGGTGGTTATGCGTCTCCGCGCGTGCAGATGGAAAGCAATACGCTGTCGCCGCTGCGTCAGGTGATTGCCCATTCGCAGTTGCTCAGCTTTATCTCGCGCCGGTTGCTAAAAGGTGAGGGCGATGATGCCGCGCTGGTGGAAATTCCGCTGCCGCTGGTGACCATGCCCCGTACTTTTGGCTGGCAGTTCCGCTCGTTAAGTGAGCTGTCACCGGCATCGCGTTTACTGGTCGATTTAGCCGAAAAGCGCTGGCACTGGTAACGCTGTTAAATTCAGCGCGTGTAAACCCGTTTAATTTCACGCGCTTGACAATATTTCCCGCCGTGATGATTACCTCTGTCAACTCTTTTGCCATATTAATCATTGAAGAATAAGTGATTTTTAGCGGAAAAAGTATTTCGAACGCCGTAACATTCACTTGCAATCGCAATCTTAATGCGTATATTTCTCATTTGCTTTATTAACGACATCTTTACTGTCGGACTGCCCGTGCCGGGATGGCACAGTCAGGCGCTTAAACCTTCCTGACCTTATTTCTTCAACGCGTATTTCGTGGCGGGATGCCAGCAGACGTCAGCGGGCATGTCGTCACCCAAATAAAAAATATAAGTTGATAGAGGAATAATATGTCTTTCGAAGTTAAGCGTGTCAGGGAACCTGGCCAGGCGCCGCAGCGCGCGCTGCGTCTCTCCATACTGGCGATGGTCGTCGCCTCCGGTATTGCCCATAACGCCTCAGCGGCGGAAACCCCCAGCAAAGACCAGACGCTGACGGTGAATGCCAGCACCAGCACAGACGACGCGCAGCAGCAGGCCGCGACCGATTACAACGTGCCGGTCACCCGCGCCGCCACCAAAATGGCCCTGACCGCGCGAGACACCCCTCAGTCGATCAGCGTCATCAGCAAACAGCGCATCAAGGATCAACAACTGGATACGCTGAATGATGTGCTGAAAAATACCACCGGCATCAGCGAATTTAATTCCGGCTCTAACCGCAGCAATTTCTATTCGCGCGGTTTTATGATCGATAACTATCAGGTTGATGGCGTTCCGACCCTGATTGATTCGCAGTGGAACCTCGGCGACACCCTGTCTGATACCGCGACCTACGATCGCGTAGAAGTGGTACGCGGCGCTACCGGGTTAATGACCGGTGCCGGCAGCCCGGCTGCGTCGGTGAATATGATCCGCAAACATGCGGACAGCAAAGAATTTGTCGGCAACGTCTCCGCCAGCTATGGCAGCTGGGATACCCAGCGTTATGTTGCCGATCTCTCCGCACCGCTGACGGAGTCAGGCAATGTGCGTGGCCGCGTGGTGGCCGGATACCAGGATGGCGACAGCTGGCTGGATCACAACCACACGCAGAAGAAATTCCTCTACGGCGTGGTGGATGCCGATCTGACCGATTCCACCACACTTTCCGTCGGGTATGACTACGAAGAAACCAACATCTCGGGCGCGACCTGGGGTGGCCTGCCAACCTATTATCTCGATGGCAGCAAAACCAACTATTCGCGCAGCACCAACCTGGCACCGGACTGGGCGTATAACAACAGCGACTCGAAAAGCGTCTTCGCCAGCCTGAAACAGGACTTCAGCAACGGCTGGCAGTTCACCCTGAGCGGGATGCACACCGAAGCGACCATGGACAGCAAGCTGTTGTATATCGACGGATACTTCGACAAAACCACCGGTATCGGCATTGGCCCGTATGCGGGTTATGACCTGTTAGGCGGCACCGGTTACAACACCGCAAAACGTAAGCAAAGCTCGGCGGATGCCTATGTCAGCGGCCCGTATGAGTTATTTGGTCGTCAGCATGAGATGATGGCGGGCGTAACCTATATCCGTCAGAACGACCGCTATTTCAGTTCCTCAACCAGCTTCACCTCGGCGGATGTGGGTGACTTCAACGACTGGGGCAACTACCCGGAACCCGACTGGGATCCGCAGTCACTGGCGCAGGACAACACCATCCGTCAGAAATCAGCCTATCTGGCGACGCGTATCTCGCTGGCCGATCCGCTGCATTTGATCCTCGGCGCGCGTTATACCCAGTACAACGCCGAAACCCTGACGCAGAATATGGAGAAGAACAACATCACGCCTTACGCGGGCCTGGTGTATGACATCAACGACACCTATTCGGCGTACGCCAGCTACACCTCAATCTTCCAGCCGCAAACCTATCGTGACGTGAATGGCGCTTATCTGTCGCCGGTCACCGGGAAAAACTACGAAACCGGGATTAAAGGCGACTGGATGAACAGCCGTCTGACGGCGTCGTTAGCGGTGTTCCGTATTGAGCAGGACCACATTGGCGCCACCGATTATTCCTTTGTGAAGGGCGGTACCGATTATGCTTACTACGAGCAGAACGGCACGGTCAGCAAAGGCATTGAGTTTGAAATCAACGGTGCGGTGACCGACAACCTGCAAATGACCTTTGGCGCCACGCGCTATGTCGCGAGAGACGGCGATGATGCCGCGCTGAATCCGACGCTGCCGCGTACCACGCTGAAGTTCTTCACCAGCTATCGTCTGCCGATGTTGCAGGATCTGACGGTGGGTGGTGGCGTCAACTGGCAGACCCATACCTGGGATAACGTAGCAGGACCAGACGGCGCCAGCACGATTTATGCCGAGCAGGGCAGCTATGCGCTGGTGGACCTGTTCGGTCGCTACCAGGTGACTAAACAGCTGTCACTCCAGGCTAACCTAAATAACCTGTTCGATAAAACCTACAATATCGATGTTGGCAGAAACACGGTCTACGGCGCGCCGCGCAATATCACCGTCTCGGCAAACTATCGCTTCTGATAAAAAACGCCTCTTCGGAGGCGTATTGGCGTTGTAATGGTATGAATTGAAATATTTTATTTTTCCCTGCATCCATTGATTGACTACGTCAAACCACGAAAGCCTGCCTATAAATGCGGGCTTTTTTATTACTGGTGATGGGTTGTTTTATGATCTCATCTGTATGGACTCGCCAATGATTAGATGTGGATCAATATGCAGTCTGAATTTGCCCTCTGGCAGGAGAGGCAGAAACCGCGTCCTGTCATTCAGCGCCTGCACCAACCGCTGAGCCACGCGTAAATCTCCAGTCAATTACTGATTATCGTCCTCGTCAACGTGTGGCTATCAGGCGATCTGCTGCGATGTCAGCACCGCGCTGGCCAGTTTCAGCGATTCCGCGGGCACCTGATGTGAGAACAGCTGAGTCGAGAGGTAGCTGCTGCCGCCATCCGCCAGCAGCAGTACAATGCGTTTGCCCCGATTCTCTGGCCGTGCCGCGACCTGCTGCGCTGCCCACAGTACCGCTCCCGACGAATCGCCCACCAGCACCCCCTCGGCCAGCGCCAGCTGCCGCGCTGCGGCATAGGCCTGCCAGGTTTCCACCGCAATCACTTCGTCATATACGCGATGATCGAGATTCGCCGGAATACGCTCAGGCGGCTGATTGCTGAAGGCGTGCACCCCGGTGATCTCCAGCGGTTCCGGGCGTAGCTCGCTCGGCTGCGAGCCGACGCCCGGTTCCACGGCAATCACCTGCAATCCCGGATGCTGCGCTTTGAGATAGCGCCCGGTGCCGGAGAGGGTGCCGCCGGTGCCTACCGCGGCGATAAAAATATCCAGTTCTCCGCCGCTGTCGCGCCAGATTTCCGGGCCAGTGGTCTGCTCATGAATCGCCGGATTCGCCGGGTTCTCCAGTTGCAGCAAAAAGTGGACGTCCGGCTCCTCCGTCGTCACCTGTTCCGCCAGCCAGCGCGTGGCCGCCACGAAATCCCCGTTGCTGGCGTCATAAAATGCCTTAAAGCCTTCAATGGCGCTGAAGGGTACTACCTCGGCACCAAAGGCCTGAATCAGTTGGCTGCGCTCGATGCTGACAAAATCGTTGATATAGACGCGAAATTTATAGCCTTTCGCGGCCGCAATCGCCGCCAGTCCGATACCGGTATTGCCGCTGGTGGTTTCCACCAGCGTATCGCCCGGCTGGATGATGCCGTTACGCTCGGCGGCTTCGATCATGCTCAGCGCGATACGATCTTTCACGCTGTGGTTCGGGTTGAACAGTTCAAGTTTGGCAATCAGCTCCGCGTCGATCTGCTGCTGTGCCGCATAGCGGGACAGGCGCAGCAACGGTGTATTGCCAATCAGTTCGGTGATGGAACCGGAAATCTTTGCTGTCATCGTTAACCTCTCCAGAGAAGACGTGAAAACCCGCGACCGGACTCAGGACTGAAACCGCAGCGCCACGCCAAAAGCCTGTTCCGCTGCCACGATCAGCGCATCCCCGGTCTCGCGGAACGGCACATCGCCCAGCAGCAAACTGGCTTTCACCTTGCTGAGATCGCCGGTTTGCAGGCTTAACGCCGCCATGCGCGCGCTGCCGTCGTAATCCGCTGGCAGGCTGTGAAAACGCGCGGTGACATATTCCGCCGCTGCGAAGCGTACCGTGGCGGCGCCTGCCTGCAACACAAACGCGCCCTGCTGGCAGGCGCGCAGCCGGTCGGCACCAAACAGGCGACTGTAAACCAGCGCCGCGGCCGCCGGGTCCTGCGCCACCACCACAAATTCAACGATGTTGCTGACGCCATTCGGATGCTGCTGCCATGCCGGTTGCCACACCGCCTGCGGCGTCTCATGCTGGCAAAAGAAGCTGCGGCCATTGGGCACCAGCGCCGGGCGCAGACGCACGGTGCGAAAACGCGCCTGCTGCTGCGAGCCATCCGGGAGCTGCACCGGACGGAAGAAGCTGGCTGGCGGTTCGCCATCAATATCCTGACTCTCCAGATAGCGCCACACCGCGTCGGCATCGTCGCTTTTCCACACCAGTCCGCTCAGGCCGGGGGGCGACTGCCACAACTCCTGACGCAGATTGCCGCGATCCGCTTCATAGCCCAGCAGCTCCAGATAGTTTTCGCCAAACACCGCCAGATGATTGCTGGAACCCAGCGAGTGGTGGCCGCGTTCGGTGAGCTGAAAACCCAACCGTCGGAATAGCGTGCTGGCCGCGTCAAGTTGATCCGCCACGTTGATCACAACGTGATCCAGCCGTGGCAGCGGAACAGAAAGTGTCATGGGTTTTCTCCTTGTTCGCAGCGTCACGAGGCCAGATCCTGCGCTTGCTGCACTTCAGCCAGTGCGTGCTGCGCCAGCGCGGTGAAGTAACGTACCGCCGGTTCGATCATCGCTTCATCCGGGTCGAAGGCGGGATGATGCAGTCCCTCGGCGCTGGCGCTGCCGATGCTGACAAACGCGCCCGGCACCTGATGGAGATAGAAGGCAAAATCCTCGCCGCCCATCTGCGGTGTCGCCACGGCGGTGTCATAACCCTGCTGCTGCGCCAGCTGAAGCGCCACCTCGGCCCATGCCGGGGTGTTGACCAGCGAAGGCGGGCCTGGCTGCCACAGCAATTCGGCCTGGCCTTCAAATCCGGCCGCAATGCCGTTAATCAGCGTCTCAATCTTGGCCGGGATCTGCGCGCGGATCTGCGCGTCATGGGTACGTACCGTTCCTTCCAGCTCCACCCGATCCGGCAGCACATTCCAGCTGTTGCCTGCGGTGAAACGCGTCACGCTCACCACCACCGACTCCAGCGCGCTGAACACCCGGCTGGGCAGGGTCTGCAACGCGGTGACGATATGGCTGGCGATGACAATCGCATCAATGCCTTCATGCGGACGCGCCGCATGGGCGCCTTTGCCGCGAATCCGCAGCTCGAAACGATCGACATTGGCGTATAAGGCGCCGCCACGGGTACGTAGCGAACCGACCGGTAAATCCGGGGCATTGTGCAGACCAAAAATCGCCTGCACCTCCTGTAGAGCACCGGCATCAATCAGCTGCTGCGCGCCGTTAAAGGTCTCTTCGGCGGGTTGAAACAGGATACGTACCCGGCCCGGCAGCTGCGCTTCAATCCGTTTCAGCTGATGCGCCACGCCGAGCATGACGCTGCTGTGCAGGTCATGCCCGCAGGCGTGCATCACGCCGGGCTGCTGAGATTGCCACGGCCGTTCGGTCAGTTCATGAATCGGCAAAGCATCAATGTCGGCCCGCAGCGCAATCACCGCATCACCCTGGCCGAGTTCCGCCACCACGCCGGTTTCCAGCGCCAGCGGCAGCAGGCGGATATTGGCCTGTTGCAGCCAGCCGGTGATCCGTGCGGTGGTGGCGTGCTCCTGATTAGAGAGTTCAGGGTGCTGGTGCAGCTCGCGTCGCCAGTTAATCAGTTGTTCGGTGGAAATTGCGGTCATGGTTATCCTTTGGCGTCAGCGGGCAGGAAGGGTTCACCCAGGGTCAGCATCAGGCGGTTGGCCCAGGCAAAGAAGGCGGTGGACTGCACCAGATCCAGCAGTTGCAGGGTATCCAGTCCCTGAGCGCGCAGCGCCTCGGCCTGGGCCAGGGTGGCGCTGGGCGGGGTGACGGACAGCGCGGCGCTGAAGTCGATAATCGCCTGCCAGCGCGACGACTGGCCGTGTGCCAGTTCCGCACCCGGTGCGACATTCAGCAGTTTCTGCACTGCGGCTTCATCTTTGGATAGCTGGCTGGTTTTGCGTGCGTGCACCGAGGCGCAGTAAATGCAGCCGTTGACTTTGCTGACGACCGTGGCCGCCAGTTCACGTTCGGCACGCGGCAGGCCACCGGCGGTGTAAAAGATGCCTTTATCGGTCAGGGTGCGCTGCTCCAGCAGCGGCAGGTTACGTGCCAGCAGGCGGAAATAGTCAGAGTCGCTGTGACCATAACGCGCCAGGGTGGCTTTTTCCTCGGCGGTAAAATCGTTCAGCGCTTTGGCGGCCAGCCAGGGTTCCCAGCCCAGCTCCTGCTGGGTAAAGGCGGTGAGGGCGGTTTTGCCGCTGGCGGTGAGCGGCGCGCTGTGCCATTTGCCCGCTACCGCGTGCTGCTGCGTACTGAGCGCTTCGCCGTTGAGCAAACGAAAGCCCGCCAGCAGCCGACTCTGGAAACTGACAAAGGCCACCAGTTGTGCCAGAGTGACAACGTCACGAGGCGCCCAGCCTGCGCTTTGCAGATTCTGAATATGCTGTGGGGTGGCTTCCACCGGATGGAAAGTCAGCCGCTCGGCAAAAGCGCGCGCCGCGTCATCTTTTGCGCCGTGCGGCGTGGTGGTCACCTGCTGCTGATAATGCGCCTGCAATCCCACTTCGCCGTGCCAGGCTGCCACCTGCGCCGCCAGCGCGAAACGCGCCTGCAACGGAAAACCGTCATCGTGCTGGCTGAACAGCACATCGTAGCTACCCTGCGCATGGCGCGTGGCGGCATCACGCTGCGCGCGAACCTGCGCCAGTTCTGAGGCGGGGTCGATATCGGCCAGCGCCGCCAGCACATCATTTGGTTGAGACATCATTTTCTCCTGTTACGCGCGCAGCTGTGGCGCGATATGGTCAGCAATCAGTTCAATAGAACGCAGAATGTCGGCGTGCGGCGGGTCGATCGAATGCACCTGAAAAGAGATGTCGGTGGCACGCGGCAGTACGCTGTCCTGCGTCAGGGAGGCCAGCACCGCACTGGCATCGCCAAGGTGGGCATCAAACTGGCGAATATGATCCTCCAGCGTGTCGCCGTACACCTGATGGCCACCCGCCCGGTATTGAGCAGCCTGCTGTTGCAGGCCCGGCTGCGCCAGACGTCGGGCATAGTCGTTAGAGTCGGCGACAAAAGCGGTGCGCGACGCCAGAATTCGTGGCTCCACGCCGTCCGGCAGCGCCGCCAGATAGGCATCAATCATCGGGTTTTGCAGCGCATCGAGCGGCAAATCGGGTTGATCTGCCGGGCGTGGCTGGGTGCGGGAGAGCATCAGGCCGTGTCCCGCCTGACCGGCGCGTGCCGCACCCTCAACTGAAAAGGTGGCGATCCATACGCGCTGCGCCAGGGTGGGCGCGGGTGGATAAAGGTGGTTATCCGGGTGGGCCAGCGAGTCGCCGCGCCATGCGCTCAGCAGGCTGTGCAGCTGCTCGGCAAAAAACGGGGTACGTTGCTCAATCGTCAGGCCAAACGGCAGAAACGACGTCGGCGTGCCGCCGGAGCCAAAACCCACTTCAAGCCGTCCATTGCTGAGCAAATCCAGCACCGCCGCATCTTCGGCCACCCGCAACGCGTTTTCCAGCGCCAGCGTGATAATCGCGGTGCCCAGACGAATGCTGCGGGTGTTGGCCGCAACGTGGGCCAGAAATACCAGCGGCGACGGCAGGCCGCCTTCGCTTTCATGGAAATGGTGCTGCGCAATCCATGCGCTGTCGAAACCGAGGCGTTCGGCATGTTGAATCTGCTCAGTTGCCAGTCGGTAGCGCTGCTGAGCCGTGCCGGCATCGAGCAGGCGGGTGAAAAATCCAATACGTTTACGCGTCATGCAGACTCCTTAATCAGCGGACGGAAAGCCGGGATCGCCTCAATCAGCGCGCGGGTGTAGGGATGCTGCGGAGCGTTAAATAAGGTGACAACGTCACTCTGCTCCACCACTTCCCCGGCGCGCAGCACGGTGACGCTGTGCGCCAGCCGTCGCACCGTGGCGAGATCGTGGGTAATAAACAGGTAGGTCAGGCCGAGATCACGTTGCAGCTGTTGCAGCAATTGCAGAATCTGCGCCTGCACCGTGACATCCAGCGCCGAGGTGGCTTCATCCAGCACCAGAATCGCCGGTTCAAGAATCAATGCACGCGCCAGCGCCACACGCTGGCGTTGCCCGCCGGACAGCTCGCGCGCTTTGCGGGTCAGCAATTCCAGCGGTAGCGCCACGCGCTGGGCCACGGCAGACACGCGCTGGCGGCGTGCTTCGCTGCTCAGACGCTCAAAATTACGCAGCGGTTCTTCGATAATGGCGAATAACGTCTGGCGTGGGTCGAGCGAGGCAAAAGGGTTCTGATAAACAAACTGAATTTTACGGCGCAGCTGGCGGCGCGCTTCGCTGCTCAGTCCGTCGGTGGCGATACCGTCAATCACCACCTGCCCGCTGTCGGCCTGTTCAAATCCCAGCAGGATGCGCGCCAGCGTGGTTTTACCGGAACCGGACTCCCCGACCAGCGCATGTGTGGTGCCGCGCGCTACCGTGACGCAGACGTCATGCAACGCCTGGAACTGCTGCTTACGTCCGAGGCGGAATTGTTTGCCAATCGACGACAGCTGAATCGCCGGGGCAGAAAAGGTCGCAACCGGCTGAGGCGCTAAGCTATCCAGCGCCGCATCCTGCAACAGCTGGCGGGTGTAGGGATGTTGCGCCGCGTTGATCACCCGTGCGGTTTCGCCCTGTTCCTGAATTTCGCCGTGGCGGAAGACGATCACCCGGTCAGCGCGTTCGGCCGCCAGCGCTAAATCGTGGGTGACAAACAGCACTGCGGTGCCGGATTCGCGACGTAAAACATCGAGCAGATCGAGAATCCGTTTCTGCACCGTCACATCCAGCGCGCTGGTCGGCTCATCGGCAATGATAATTTGCGGACGCAAAGCGAGGGCGATGGCGATTAAGACGCGCTGCTTCATGCCGCCGGAAAGCTGATGCGGGTATTGATCCACCCGCTGCTCGGGGTGGCTCAATCCTACGCGCGTCAGCAGCTCAATCACCCGCTGCTGACGCTCTTTGCGGCTGATGCGCAGGTGCAGTTGCAGCATCTCGCCAACCTGCTCACCGATGGTTTTCACCGGATTCAGTGAATTGCCCGGATCCTGCGGCACCAGGCTGATGCGCACGCCACGCAGGCTGTCGAGGCGTTTGGCTGACCAGTCGCTGATATCGGTGCCGTTCAGCACGATACGTCCCTGGTCGCGGCGGCCATTTTCCGCCATCAGGCCAATAATCGCCTGGGCGGTGGTGGTTTTACCGGAGCCGGATTCACCCACCAGCGCCACCATTTCGCCCGCCTGCAACCTAAAGCTGACGTTATGCACCACCGGACGCCATTCGCCCTGCTGGCGATAGCTGAGGGTCAGGTTTTCAATTTCCAGTATCGGGTTCATTTGCGTTCTCCGGCCAGTTGCTGGCTGATACGGTTTGCTGCCAGCACCACAGCGACCACGACCACGCCAGGAAACATCGTCAGCCACCAGGCGGTTGCCAGATAATTACGTCCTTCGGCGATCAACAGCCCCCATTCCGGGGTGGGCGGCGGCGTGCCGTAGCCAAGAAAACTCAGGGTGGAGAGCGCCAGAATCGCCTGACCAAATTGCAGCGCGGCAAAGGCGATCACCGCCGTCAGCGAGTTGGGCAAAATATGCCGCCACAGCACGCTCCAGAAGCTGCCGCCGCTGCCGTAAGCGGCTTCGACATATTCGCTGCGGCGGACACGGACCACTTCGCCGCGCGCCAGGCGGGCAAAACTGGCGATGGAGGCGATACCCACCGCCAGCGCGGCGTGTACCGTACCGAATCCCAGCAGGATCAGGATGCTGAGCGACAGCAGCAGCGAGGGAATCGACAGCAACACGTCCACCAGCCGCATCAGCAGCGTTTCGGTACGCTGCCCGACCGCACCGGCAATCACCCCGAGGGTGGTGCCGCCAGGCAGCCCCATCGCCACCGCAGCAAACGCGGCAGAGAGCGACTGCGATGCGCCATAGACAATACGTGTATAGAGATCGCGGCCCAGCTGATCGGTACCGAGCCAGTAAGCGGCCTGCGGCGGTAAACGCTGGGCGCCGGCGATCCCCTCAGTGGGACTGAAATGGCTGAACATTCCCGGTGCGATGGCCGCCAGCAGCGCCAGCAGCATCACTGCCCAGGCCAGCCATAATCCGGGCTGGATGCGCCACGGTTGCCAGCGGCGTTTGCCGCGATCGCCACGGCGCGCAGCCGCATAATCCACCAGACTCATCAGCGACCTCCTGCGATCGGTTGCAGCCGGGGATCGAGCAGCGGCATCAGCAGATCGACCAGCAAATTAATCAACACAAAGCCCAGCGCGGAGATCATCACCACCGCCTGAAGCACCGCGACATCCTGATTGTTCACCGCCTGCTGCGTCAGCTGGCCCAGCCCGCTGAGGCCAAACACCGTTTCGGTGATCAGCGCGCCGGCAATCAGCTCGCCCAGTAATAACCCGGCGACGTTCAGCACCGGCAACAGGGCGTTGCGCAGTACGTGACGCCACAGCACGCGGGTTTCACTCGCCCCTTTGGCGCGCGCGACGGCGACAAACGGCTGGGTGGCGACTTCATCAATACTGCGCAGCAGAATTTGCGCCAGCGGCGCGGAGATCGGCACCGCCACGGTGAGCACCGGCAGAATCAGCCCCTGCAATGGCGAGGGGTTGATCACCGGAATCCAGCGCAGCTGAAACGAAAACAGCTGGATCAGCGCAATGCCGAGCCAGAAGGTCGGCAGCGAGATAAACAGCGCCGGGACCGACTGCAAAAACGAACGCAGCAGACGTAAGCGCGGCAGACGCGACAGCGCCGCCAGCGCAAACGCCAGCAGCGCCGCCAGCACAAAGCCGGGCAACGCCAGCCGCAGAGTGGCGGGCAGGTTGCTGGCGATCAGTTCACTCACCGGCACGCCGGCCTGTACCGAAAAGCCAAAATCACCGTGCAACATCGCCAGCAGGGTATGCAGATACTGCTGCCAGATTGGGCTGTCGGCACCGTAGGCCAGCCGCATCTCGGCGATTTGCGCCGGACTGAGGCCGAGGTCCGGGTTCTGAAACTTAATCAGAATCGCATCGCCCGGCAGCACCTGCAGCAGGAAGAACGACAGGGTAAAGGCGGCCCACAGCACCAGCAGCCCTTGTCCCAATCTGTGCAGCAGAGAGTGTCGCATCGTTAGCCCGCCTTAGTGTTTTTCCAGCCACGCGCCGTAAAACGACGGACGGCCTACCGCTTCAAAACTGACGCCTTTCAGCCAGGGCGCACCGGCAAACACCTGCGGCTCTTCGAAGATAGGGATCACATAGGCGTTATCGAGCAGGTAGCGCTGGGCGTCGCCGGTGAGTTGCAGACGTTTTTGCGGGTTCACTTCCGCCGAGATACCCACCAGCAGGGCATTCAGCTTGTCGTCACGGAAGTTTTTCACCTTGTCGCTGGAGCCGCCTTTTTGCAGCAGCGCGTCGCGGTTGGTGGGATAGAACATGCTTTTCACGACGTCGGGATCGGCGCGGCCCACTTCGGAGACGAGCAGCGGGGTTTTCAGCGGATCGAGGTTATCGAGGGTTTTGCTGCCCGCATCGCCCGCTTTTACCGTCAGGCCCACGCCAACCTGACGCCACTGCTGCGCCACCAGTTGCAGCACTTCTTTATTCTGCGGCTGCGGCGGCGATTCATATACCGTCAGCGCCAGTTGCTGGCCGTCTTTCTCGCGAATGCCGTTGCTGGCGACTTTCCAGCCCGCCTCATCCAGCAGCTGCTTCGCCTGTGCCGGGTCATATTTCAGTTTGTCGCTGAGATTAACGTAGCCCGCCGCCGACGCCGCAATCACCGACGTGGCCTGCGGATAGTTGGGGGAGAACAGGGTTTGTACAATCTGCTGCGCGTTGGTGGCATGGAGCAGAGCCTCGCGCACCTTAAGATCGCTGACCAGCGCGTTGTCCGGTCGGAAACTGATGCTGTCATTTACGCCGCGCGTGGGCGGGGCATAAATCGGGAAGTGCTGATCGTTGGCCTGTTTCTCGTCATACGCCTGTACCTGGCGGATAAAATCAGCCTGACCGGCAAGCAGTGCGCCGATACGTACGCTATCTTCCGGCGTGACGATAAATTTGATGCCATCGAGGTTCGCCGGGCCTTGCTGCTTCAGGTTTTTCGGCCCCCACTGATAATCCTTGCGCGCCACCAGATCCACTTCGCGTCCCAGCTGTTCATTGTTGACCACGAACGGCCCGGAGCCGATGATATGACGCGCATCGCCTAACTGATCAAAGCTGCGGTTTAAGGTGCTGAGGGAGACCAGACCAGAACCGATGGTGGCGGTGCCCTGTAAAAAGCCCGGCGAAGGTTTGCGGAAGAAGAATTTCACCGTCTGGGCATCGACCACTTCGCTGTGATCGTAATTGTTGATTACCTCGGACACCGGCAGACGCTGCGCTTTATTGCCCAGCCCGTAGGTATCGAAGTTTTTCGCCACCGCGTTGGCATCTAGCGGCGTGCCGTCTGAGAAGGTCACGCCCGGACGAATTTTGAAGGTGTATTCGGTCTTGTCGGCGTTGCTGCTCCAGCTTTCGGCAATCCAGGGTTCCACCTGCAAGGTTGCCGGGTTTTGCCAGGTCAGCTTGTCGGTGATTTGATTGAGGATGCCGCCGTTGGGGTAGAAGCCGCCCGCCGGTGGATAGAGGTTGGTATGTGGCTGTTGTTCCAGATAGATCAGCGTGCCGCCTTTCACCGGCGACTCCGCTGCATGTGCGCTAAATATCCCTGTCAGCAGGGCCAAACTTAATGCCTGCAGGTGAAAACGTTGCTTCATGATGGTGAATTCCTTTGTTATCAATTACCCGACGGGCGGTTTTAATCATCCGACGCCGCGTGAGTAAGTTGAACCACGGAATTGCACTAAGCTTTGCTGAAAATAATCAATAGTGGATGCCGGTGAGGACCGGGTGCGTAGGGATACGCACCCTGCGGGCAGATGTCAGCGCTGGTGCCAGTGGCGCGCAATAAAGGCGGCTGCGGCATCGAGCGCATGGCGCGCGGCATCAAGTTCGATTTCGCTTTGAAACACATGATGCATACCCTGATAAATATCGAGGCGCACCTCGCCGCCACGGGCCGCAGCAGCGGCGGCATAGCGGGTCGCGTCATCCAGCAGTAACTCGTCGGTGCCTACCTGAATCATCAGGGGCGGCAGCACCTCGGGTACGCCGTAGAGCGGCGACGCTAAGCCATTCATGGCCTCGGTGCCATTCAGGTAAATGCCAGCCACGTATTGCAGCATCTCCGGCTGGAAAATCGGGTCGTGGGTCGCCGGGTCATTAAAGGATTTTCCGCTAAACGCCAGGTCGAGATAGGGAGAAAATACCACCGCAGAGGCGGCATTTGCTGCCAGTACGGGATTCTGTAACAGTCCCAGCGCCAGCGCACCCCCGGCCGAATCCCCGATTAACGCGAACTGCGTAATCCCCTGGGCCGCCAGCCACGCCGGAATGCGTGCGATGGCATCAGGCGCTGCCGGGAAGGGATGCTCAGGGGTTAAGGGATAGTCCGGCACAAAGGTGGCGATGCCGGTGCGGGCTGCCAGCTGGCTGGCAAATCCCCGGTAGGCGCGGGCGCTGCCCAGCGTGTAACCCCCACCGTGGATAAACACCAGCGCCTGTTGCGCGGATGCCTGCTGCGGCCGCACCCACCAACCCTCTATTCCGGCCTGCACGACGTGTTCCGTAACGACATCTGCGGCAATTGGGGTGCCGGTCAGCATTTCGTCATACATTTCGCGCATCGTGCCTGCAAAGTTCGCGCGAAACGCATCAAGCGCAGCGAGGATTTGTGCTTCGCGCTGACGATCGTGGCTGGAGAGTGGGTGGTGCGTTTCGATGGCGTGTTGTGACATGAGCAAAATCTCCGGTTAACAGTTATCAGTGATTATCAAGCTGCAACCGATGATGATCCATTCCATATCCGCTGTATAGCTGGTAATTTTTACTACCTTCTATTCCATTCTGGACTTTATATGGATCGTCTCGACGCAATTCGCCTGTTTTTACGTGTGGTCGAAAGCGGCAGTTTTTCCGCCGCAGGCAAAGAGGTGCATATCGGGCAATCGGCGGTGAGTAAAAAGATCGCCGGTCTGGAAAGCTGGCTGAATACGCAGCTGCTGTACCGATCGTCGCGCGGCCTATCGCTGACGGAATCGGGCAGGCAGTTTTATGCAGGTTGTCTGCGGCTGAGTGATGAGTTTTCAGCGCTGGAGACCCAGGTCCGGCAGGGGCACGCTGAAGCGTCCGGCTTGCTGCGGGTGGCGGTTGCTCCGGTATTTGGCCGACTGTATATCCTGCCGCATTTACCGGCGTTTTTTGCGCGTTACCCGGCAATCAACGTGGAGCTTGTCACCTCCGAACGCCAGGCCAATTTGATTGAGGAAAATATCGATGTGGCTATCCGCCACGGCGAGTTAAGCGACTCGGCGCTGAAGATGCGCAAACTGGCCGATATTCCGCTGCTTACGGTGACGACGCCCGCTTATCTGGCACAACGGGGGGAACCGCTTCATCCGAGAGATCTGGTTGATCATGCCTGTATCCCCTTTACCGGCGGGGTGGAATATCAGAACTGGCGTTTCAGGCTGCCGGATGGTTCATGGCTACAACATCAACCTCAGGGGCGTTTTCGTACCAATGATGGCGAGCAACAACTGGCGGCGGTGCTGGCAGGGATGGGGATCGTGCAGTCACCCGGCTGGCTGGTTGCGCCTCAATTACAATCGGGTGAGCTGGTGCCGATTTTATCGGATTTCGCCCCCGCTTCCGTCGCTATTAGCGCGCTGTATTCATCGAGACGCAGTATGAATACGCGCATTCAGGTATTTGTCGATTTCCTTGCAGACACACTGGCGCATGACCTGCGGCTGTTTTCGATACGCCAGCCCGGCGGGAACGGAACGGCGTTATAAGCCAACCCTGAAAATAGGACGCGGCGAAATCATCATATAAATATCCGCTTTTAATCATTTCTAACGGCGCCGCTATCTGAAAGTATACTGAAATGTCGGCTCAGCAGCAGCGAGCCGCTGTCGACAGAACGTCTGAAATTTGCCGCAATGACCTGTGATTGGCTGCCGCCATCAGGTAAACGCATTTCTGAATAATCGCTTATACCCACTTTACAGACCGTTTTCTGGTTAAGGAGATTAACGTTATGTTCAGTACAGATAAAGTTTCATATTTTGCGCAAAACATCATTGTTAATAGCGTAAAAGACGATATCGATCTTAATGAAGAATCTAATTGTGTAAGACATATCAAGGGAGTTTGCGCTAACACGGGAAATGTAACTATAACCAGTAATGATGCTGATAATCCCTGGCGTATATCGCATAATATCTTTGCGGGTAAGGATGTTCTCTTAAAGAACGTAATTGTGGAGGGGCAAATTGTCGCAAAAGGCGGTGGCGTTAAATTAATTGGCTGCATAACAGACAGGGTGGATGCGAGAGATAATATTTTCCTGGAAGAAGGATCAACATTCAGGATAGCGCATTCAGAATACGGTAACATAATCAATAATGAAACCCAACACCACAGTACCGCGCCTGGCGATTTAATTCCCTCAAAAATGGCCCCTGATAATCATCAGCCGCCATCTTATGCTTCAATATGTTCTGATGTGTCTTTAGTCACAGCAACGCGTCTGGCGATTAGCAGTGTCCCTCTGATTAAAGACGTCTCAGCGTATGATAATGTTCTTAGCTTTACATCCGGTAAATCAATGCTCTCTGGCCATAGGGTTGACGGGGAGAATGTTTTCCGGCTATTGCAAAAAATAGAGGACTCAGGGGTGGTGCTTTTCTCCAATGTCCACCGAAAAACCATTAAACTGGATAATGTTATCCTGCCCACACCTAACTGGTGGTAAATGTCAGAAAAGGGCTTCCTTTGCATCGCATTGCCAGCTGGATTAGCAGTGCGATGCGGAAGAAACTCATATCCTCTTAATTAAGGCGTTCACAAAAATCATAAGCTATATCCCTTCTACCAGCCCGCTTTGCCGGGCTTTTTTTATGGAAATATCGCCGGGCTATTTCTTCTTGTTACGACGCTATCGTTATCATAACTATCTTCAGTGCAGGTGATCTTTAATATCCGAGCATCTCATAACACTTATTATAAAAAGGAAGTTTTCATATGAATAAAACCTGTTTCCTCCTGCTACAGCCAGGCAATCGCAGGCGTCCGGTAAAGTCAGGGTAATTCTTGCCTGGCTCGGTTATACGGCCTGAATCCGTCACCCAGGCGTACCCTAATGCACGCTCATTATTTTCCCTGCGAGGGGGAATTGACGCTAACAATCGGTTCAGCATCAGGCTGGAGAGAAAACCGTTAATCGGCTTTCGCAACGATATCGCTATGGAGGAAGAATAGTTTCTTCTCCGCGCTGGCCCCGCTGTGATTGCTCCCCGCTATATCCATTTTCTTAATTCACTTTGTCGGATTTGTTGTTTTACGAAATAAATCCGCCGTTCCACACTAGCCGCCATATTCATTCAGAAAAGGATAAGGCGTATGTCATACCGACTGAGTTTGCTGGATAAATCGCCGATTGCCGAAGGAGAGAGCGCGACTAACGCGTTGCATCGTACTTTGCAGCTGGCGCAGCAGGCTGAAGCCTGGGGATATCACCGTTTCTGGCTGGCGGAGCACCATAACAGCTCGCGGCTGGCCAGCCCGTCACCGGAGTTGCTGATTGCCTGGATTATCGGCCAGACGCGTCACATCCGCGTCGGTTCCGGCGGGGTGATGTTGCAGCACTACAGCCCCTATAAGGTGGCGGAAAACTTCAATCTGCTGGCCTCGCTGGCGCCGGGACGTATCGATCTCGGCGTCGGTAAAGCCCCTGGCGGCCTGCCGCTGTCGACGCGGGCGCTGCAACTCGGCGTGCACGCCGATGAAAAGGGCAGTTTTGCCGGGCAACTGGCGCTGCTGGACGGCTGGCTGCAACCCACGGCCACGCAGGATGACGAAGAAACCCTTAACGCCACGCCGCAACCGGCGCGTCCGGCAAACCGTTTTCTGCTGGGTGCCAGTGAAGAGAGCGCGCGCCTGGCGGCAGAGCTTGGCTGGCAGCTGGTGTTTGCCGCCCATATCAACGGTGATCGTGAGCTGCTGGAAAGGGTTCTGACACGTTATCAGCAGCTGAGCAATGGCCAGCGTGCGCTGGTGGCGGTGCAGGTGGTGGTGGCGGATTCACCGGCGGAGGCCGATCTGCTGGTCAGCCATCTGCGTTTTTATCATGTGAAAGTTAAAGACGGTCAGAGCGTCAATGTCGGTAGCCTTGAGCAGGCGGAACGCTATGTCCGTCAGGGTGGTTTTACCGATTACGTGATTGAGCCGCGCACGCCATCGTTGCTGAAAGGCACCGCCGCGCAGGTGCATGCCCAGCTCGAAGCGCTGCATCAGAACTTTGGCATTGATGAATTTGTGATTGATTCCCCGGTAGTGGAGGAACAGGCGCGCCTGAAATCTCTGGAACTGCTGGCAACCCATCGTCTGGTTGCAGCCTGAACGGCGCACCCCGGAGGCATGCATGACGCAATTTTCGCAACAACAGCTGATTGACTGGCGGCGTGAGCTGCACAGCTGGCCGGAACTCTCCAGTCATGAGGTGGAGACCACCGCCCGGATACGCGGCTGGCTGCTGGCGGCTGGGATTCGTCTGCTGGATTACCCGCTGGAAACCGGCGTGGTGGCCGAAATCGGTCAGGGTGAAACGCTGATTGCGCTGCGCGCGGATATCGATGCGTTGCCGATCCACGAAGCCACGGGCCTGCCGTACCGCTCGCGCCATACCGGCGTGATGCACGCCTGCGGTCACGATATCCACAGCGCAGTGATGCTGGGGGCGGCGCTGCAACTGAAAGCGCAGGAGGCGCAGCTGCCGGGACGCATCCGCATTCTGTTCCAGCCCGGCGAGGAGAACGCCACCGGCGCACGGCAGTTTATCCGGGCGGGCGTATTGCAGGACGTGCAGGCGATTTTTGGTATGCACAACGAGCCAGGATTGCCAACCGGGACCTTCGCCACCCGCGGCGGGGCGTTTTATGCCAATGCCGACCGCTTTGTCATCCGGGTTAACGGCAAAGGTGCCCATGCGGCGCACCCGGAGCAGGGCGTGGACAGTATCGTGGTGGCGAGCCAGATTATTCAGGCGTTGCAGTCGCTTACCAGCCGTAGTTTTAACACCCTCGACAGCCTGGTGCTGAGCGTGACCCGCATCGACGGCGGCAAAACCTGGAATGTGTTACCGGGCGAGGTCGAATTTGGCGGCACCGCGCGTACCCACGATCATCAGGTACGCCAGCGGCTGGAGCAGCGGGTGCGCCACCTGGTAGAAAACGTCGCGCAGGCGGCCGGAGCGGCTGCCACCCTGAGCTGGCACGCCGGACCACCGGTGCTGGAGAATGACGCGCAATGGGCGAATTTCGCCAGCAGCGTCGCGCAGCAGGCCGGTTATCAGGTGCAGACCGCTGACCTGCATCTCGGCGGTGAAGATTTCGCTTACTACTTACAACAGATCCCCGGCGCGTTTGTCAGCATTGGCAGCGCCAGCGAGTTTGGTCTGCATCATGGCGGATTCAACCCGGACGAAGCCTTAATCGCCCCCGCCGCCAGTTACTTCGCGCAGCTCGCGCAACAGGCGTTGCAGCATCTCAACGCACGATGTTGTGACGTCGTCCTGAACTGACCCGATTTATTTCACCGATTACCTCCTGAACGGCATCCTGCGGGCTGCCGTCAGGCTGTGTCATGGCTAAGGAGAGAAGATATGACTACAAGACAACTGCGACTGGGCACCATTTTGCATGGCGCATCGGGCAACATGTCCGCCTGGCGTCACCCGGCGGCGCTGGCCGATGCCAGCATCAATTTTGACTATGCCAAACGCATTGCGCGCAAGGCGGAGCAGGGCAAACTGGATTTTTTGTTTGTTGCCGATGGCCTGTTTATCAATGAAAAATCGATTCCCCATTTCCTCAACCGTTTCGAGCCTCTGACGCTGCTCTCCGCGCTGGCCGGTGCCACCGAGCATCTGGGTCTGGTGGGCACCGTCTCCACCTCTTACAGCGAACCCTTCACCGTGGCGCGTCAGTTTGCCAGCCTCGACCACCTGAGTGGTGGGCGCGCGGGCTGGAACGTGGTGACATCGCCGCTGGAAGGGTCAGCGAAAAACTTCTCCCGTCAGCAGCACCCGGAACATGCGCTGCGCTATCGCATCGCCGACGAATATTTACAGGTGGTGAAAGGGTTGTGGGATTCGTGGGAGGGCGACGCCTTTGTGCGTAACAAAGAGAGCGGGCAGTTCTTTGACCCGGCCAAACTGCACACCCTGGATCACCATGGCGACTTTTTCCAGGTCCAGGGGCCGCTCAACATTGCGCGCACGCCGCAGGGGCGTCCGATTATTTTCCAGGCCGGCGCCTCCGACGACGGTAAAAAGCTGGCTGCACGCCATGCGGATGCCATCTTCACCCATCAGCCGACGCGTGAAGAAGCTCAGGCGTTCTACCGCGATGTGAAAAAACAACTGGAGGAGAACGGTCGTCAGCCTGAGGATCTGCATATCTTCCAGGGCGTTGGGGTGATTGTCGGTGATGATGCCGAAGACGTGGAGCGCCAGTATCAGACCACCGCCGCGCTGGTGTCGATTAAGGATGCGCTGAATTACCTCGGCCGTTTCTTCGATCACCACGATTTCTCGCAGTACCCGCTGGATGAACCCTTCCCCGAGATTGGCGATATCGGCCAGAACAGCTTCCGCAGCACCACCGATGAGATCAAACGCAAAGCGCGTGAGCACGGCCATACGCTGCGCCAGGCGGCGCTGGAGGCGGCCACACCGCGTCCGTTGTTCCACGGTACGCCGGAGCAGGTGGCGGATGGTTTGCAGCTGTGGTTTGAAAGCGAAGCCACTGACGGATTCATTATCCAGGGCGGCACGCCGGATACCTTCGAACGTTTTGTCGATCGCGTGGTGCCCATTTTGCAGGAACGGGGTTTATCCCGCCGTGAATACCCCGGCACGACGCTGCGCGCCAGTTTCGCCCTGAAAGATCCTGAAAACCAGTTCACACAACAATAAAAGCGAGTCGCCGCTATGCAGAAGAAGATCGCCCTCATCGCCCTGTTATTACTGACCAGCAGCGCTGCCGCCATCGCTGAAGAGGTGGCGCTTAACGGTCAGCAGGTCAGCCTTGAAGCCAATAAAACTCCGATTAACACCAGCAAAAACGCCGCGGCCGTCGCGCAGATCCCCGCCGGACACCATTTTGCCACGCCCGGCACCTTTACCGTGGCGGTAGCAGCCCAGAACTCGCCACCGCTGACGGTGTTCAGTGATGACAACAAAACGCTGCTGGGCAGCGAGGTTGATATCGCGCGGCTGGTGGCTGATAGCCTGGGGCTGAAACTGAAAATCGTGCCTACCTCCTGGGAAGACTGGCCGCTCGGCGTGGCGTCCGGCAAATATGACGCCGCCATCAGCAACATCACCGTCACCAAAGAACGCAAAGAGCGCTTCGATTTCGCCACCTATCGCAAAGACTCCCTCGGCTTCTACGTCAAAACCAGCAGCCCGATTAAATCGCTGACCAAAGCGGAAGATATTGCCGGGCTGCGCATCATTGTTGGCTCCGGCACTAACCAGGAAGCGATTTTGCTGGCGTGGGACAAAGAGAATCAGGCCAAAGGGCTGAAACCCTTTACGCCGATCTACACCAAAGATGACGCCGCACAGACCCTGGCGCTGCAATCCGGCCGTGCCGACGCCTATTTCGGTCCCAACGTGATTGGCGCCTGGAAGGCGGCGCTGACCGGTCAGACGCGTCTGGTGGGCAGCGTTGATGGCGGCTGGCCGAAAGCGGCGCATATCGCCGTGACGCTGAAAAAAGGCAGCGGTCTGGCGGAACCCATCAGCACCGCCTTAAACGGCGTGATGCAGAATGGCGACTACCTCAAGGTGCTGAATCGCTGGGGGGAAGGCGTTGAACATATTGATCATTCTGAAATCAATCCGGCCGGTTTGGGCGATTAAGGAGGCGGTATGACACAGCAATTTTTCCGTGAAGTGTCGCCGGAAGCGGCAGAGCTGCAACCGATCCTTACCGGGTTGTTCGGCGAATATGAGGCGCGCTATGGCGATTACTTCCGCAAGCAGAAAGATGTGGAGCTGACGGAGTGGTATCTGCCGCCGCGTGGGCTGTTTATCGTGCTGGAACGGGCGGGCGAAATTATCGCGATGGGCGCCTACAAGCCTTATGACGACCATACCGCTGAACTGAAACGCATCTGGACGCGCAGCGATTTGCGCCGTCAGGGGCTGGCGCTGTTGATTTTGCAGGAGCTGGAACGGCGTGCGTTGCGCGCCGGTTATCAGCGTATCTTTCTCACCACCGGATTCCGCCAGCCGGAAGCGGTGAAGCTGTATATCGGCCACGGTTATCAGCCGCAGTTTGAGTTGCTTGAGGATATGGAGGTCTACAGCCAGCCGCCGCATGACGGGCGTTTGCGCTTCTTCAAAGTGATTGATGTGCACAGCGTCGCCACCGCCAGTTAAGGAGCCAGTATGAAAACCGAACCACGCTTAACCGTCGTACCGGCACGCTACCCGGCGCGCACCGTCGGGGCGATTGTCGCGCTGTTTATTCTGGCGAGCGTCATCGAATCTGTCGCGTTTAATCCGCGCTGGGAGTGGGGCGTGTTTGCCCGCTGGTTCTTCGATCCGGTGATCCTCAACGGTCTCGGGCAAACGCTGCTGCTGACGCTGTGCGGCACGCTGTTCAGCCTGATTTTGGGCGGATTCCTCGCGCTGGCGCGGCTCTCCTCGTCGTGGCTGCTGAGCTGGCTGGCGTTCGGTTATATCTGGCTGTTCCGTTCGCTGCCGCTGATCGTGGTGCTGATCATTCTCTACAACTTCTCCTATCTGTACGACACGCTGTCGTTCGGCATCCCTTTTACCGCGCTGTCGTGGGGCCATTTTCAGACTATCAACGTGCTGGGGCAATTCCCGGCGGCGGTGATTGGCCTGACGCTGGTACAGAGCGCCTACAGCGCCGAGATTATTCGCGGCGGTTTTCTCGGCGTCGATCACGGCCAGTTTGAAGCCGCATCGGCGCTCGGGTTGTCGTCATCGCGCCGCACCCTGCGCATTATCCTGCCGCAGGCGCTGCGCGCCATTATCCCTACCGCGTTTAATGAAATCATCAGCCTCGCCAAAGGCACCGCCATGGTGTACGTGCTGGCGATGCCGGAGCTGTTCTACACCATTCAGATGATCTACAACCGCACCCAGCAGGTGATCCCGCTGCTGATGGTGGGCGCGGCCTGGTATCTGATTATCACTACCGTCCTGTCGCTGCTGCAACACAGCGTTGAACGCTGGCTGGCGCGCAGCGTAACCCGTGAACCGCAACCATCGCGCTGGCGCCAGTGGCGCAATCGCGTTGCCACCGATGCCGCTAACGAGGAGCTTTCCCATGTCCGAAGCCATTGATTACCGCAATCTGCATACCACCGGGGCCATCAGCATCACTGGCGTCAGCAAGTTTTTCGGCAAACACAAAGCGTTGGATGAGGTGTCGCTGGAGCTGGCGCCGGGTTCGGTGACGGTGATCCTCGGGCCGTCCGGCTCGGGAAAATCAACGCTGTTGCGCACCATTAACCACCTGGAACGCGTCGATGAAGGTTTTATCCAGATCGACGGCGACTACGTGGGTTATCAGCGGCGCGGCGATAAGTTATATGAACTGAAAGAGAAGGCGATTCTGCGCCAGCGCATTAACGTCGGCTACGTGTTCCAGAACTTCAATCTGTTTCCGCATCTGACGGTGCTGGAGAATCTGATCGAAGCGCCGATTGCCCATCGTCAGTTGTCGAAGCGGGATGCCATCAGTCGCGCGGGAGAACTGCTGGATATCGTTGGTCTGCGCCATAAAGCCGATGCCTGGCCACGCCATCTCTCTGGCGGTCAGCAGCAGCGGATTGCGATTGCCCGCGCGCTGATGCTCAATCCGCGCGTGATGTTGTTTGATGAACCGACCTCGGCCCTCGATCCCGAGCTGGTGGGGGAAGTGCTGGACGTGATCAAAAAGCTGGCGCGATCCGGTACGACCCTGGTGATCGTCACCCATGAGATCGGCTTCGCGCGCGAGGTGGCTGATAACGTGGTGTTTATGGTCGATGGCCGCGTGGTGGAACAGGGCAGCAGCCATCAGGTGCTGAACCAGCCGCGGCATGAACGCACCAGGCGTTTTCTGGCGAGGGTGTTGTGATGAAGGTGATGGGTTTGCTGTTGCTGCTGGGTCTGGCGGCGCCCGCCATCGCCGTCGACAGACTGGATGCGCGCAATAACGAAACGCCGATCAATGCGCCTGCCAATCCGCAGGCGATTGCCAAAATCCCGACCGGCTTTCATTTCGTCAATCCCGGTTATCTGACGGTCGCCACCTCTGCCAGCAACTCGCCGCCGATTGGCCTGTGGGCCAGCGATAACAAAACCCTGATTGGCAGCGACCCGGATATCGCCCGTCTGCTGGCAGACAGCCTCGGACTCAGGCTGAAACTGGTGCCTGCCGCCTGGGAAGACTGGCCGCTCGGTCTGACTGCCGGGCGTTATGATGTGGCGATGTTCAATATCGCGGTCACTGAGGAGCGTAAGCAGAAGTTCGATTTCGCCACCTATCGCGCCGATAATCACGCTTTCGCGGTGAAAACCAACAGCCAGATCACGGCGATTACCGGGCCAGCCGATGTGGCGGGCAAACGCATCATTGTGGGTTCCGGGACCAATCAGGAGCGCATCTTACTCAGCTGGGATGCGCAGAACCGCGCCAAAGGCTTAGCGCCGGTGCAGCCGATTTACCTTAGCGATGATGCTTCCGCCACCCTTGCGCTGCTCTCCGGGCGGGCGGATGCCACCTTTGGCCCGCAGGCAATGGCGGCATGGAAAGTGGCATCTCGCGGGCAAACCCGTATCGTCGGTCACGGTCCGTTTCGTGCCTGGGTCGCGGTAACCACCAAAAAGGGCAACGGCCTGGATGAGGCGTTGCAGCAGGCCATCAATGGCGCCATCGCCAGTGGGCAGTACCAGCAGGTGCTGGCGCGCTGGGGCGAACAGGAAGAGGCGGTGACGGCGTCGCAGGTTAATCCGCCAGGGATTGTTTATCAGTAATCTCCGCAGCAATTGACGATGCCGCGCGAGCGCGCATCGTCTTTCCCCGTTATCACTCAATGAGTTGCATTCACCACAAACTGCACTATCCTCACAAGCACTGCGGGACTAAAATACATCATCACCTTAAACTGTCACCGAACGCGGCTATCCTGCGGCATAAAATCAATAACCCGCTTCTATTCACCCATTTGAAATCAACTGGTTGCAATGAAAATACGCTTCCTATCCGCGAATGAGCATAAGCTGGCCGAGGTCCGTACCATCCTTGAGCCGGTGGGCGTGGAGGTGATTCCGATCGCACGCCGTATCGAAGAGATCCAGACCGAAAATGAGGTCGAGCTGGTGCGCGATAAGCTCACCAAAGCCTTCTCCATTATCGGTCGTCCGCTGTTTGTCGAGCATACCGGCCTGTACCTTGATGGACTGAATGGCTTGCCCGCCGGGCTGACGCGCATTTTCTGGCACCGGCTGGAGGCCGAGCGTTTTACCAAGCTGGTGCAGGGGCTGGATAGCCAGGGCGTTACCGCCAAAACCGTGCTCGGCTATTGCGACGGCCAGAAAATGTATCAGTTCGAAGGTGAAGTCCGCGGCACCATTGCCGCAGAGGCCGCCGGACCGCGAGAGTTTCAGTGGGACTGCGTGTTTATCCCGGAAGGGCACACGCAAACTTTTGCCGAGATGGGCGAGCTTAAAAATGAGGTTTCCATGCGACGTCTGGCGCTGGATCGCTTCGCCACTTTTCTCAAAACATCGCGGGGACTGGCATGAAACCGGAACTGAAACGCGCCTATGACGCGGGGAAATTGATCCTGTTTGCCGGGGCCGGGATTTCCCGTAACCTGGGCCTGCCGGAGTGGCATGAACTGATCGCGCACCTCGCTAACGAACTGGGTTACGACCCGAAAATCTTCAATACCTACGGCACGCATCTTTCGCTGGCGGAATATTATAAGCAGCGCAAAGGTTCGCTCGGCCCGTTACGCAGCTGGATGGACCGCGAGTGGCATCGCCCGGATATTGATGTGCGCAGCTCAGAAATTCATACCATGATCACCCAGGGCAACTTTTCGCGCATCTACACCACCAATTACGATCGCTGGCTGGAGATGGCGCATGAAGCGCATCGCGTGCCGTACAGTAAAGTGGCGAACGCCGCGGACCTGGTGTCGCTTACCGAAGATAAGCGTCATATCATTAAATTACATGGTGATTTTGACGATGATACCTCGATTGTTCTCGATGAAAGCAGTTACTTTGAGCGACTCTATTTTGATTCGCCGTTAGATATTAAGCTGACACACGATGTGATGGGCAACTCGGTGTTGTTCGTCGGTTACAGCATCAGTGATTTCAATATCCGCCTGCTGTTTTATCGTCTGACCAAGATGTGGGGCCGCACCGGGCTGGCCTCGGCGCGACCCAAATCCTACCTGTTCACCAACCGTAATAATCCGGTGGCGAAAGAGGTGCTGGGGCAGTGGGGGATTGAGATGATCGTGTCGGAAGAGGATGATCCGCGCAAAGCGCTGGCGGATTTTTTACAGGAATTGATCGCCTGACGGGAAAAAAGCGTTGCCCGGCAACGATAATTCGGAATATACTGTATATAAATACAGTTAACGAGGTGCATCATGGCAGTCGAAACCAAATATGTTGTGGTCAGAAAGGGTGAAGAGAAAATGACGTTTGCCAATAAAAAAGACGCGGATGCCTGGGACAAGATGCTCGACATGGCCGATGCCTTCACTGACTGGCTACTGCAAAATAACCCAGAGATGGATGAAAGCCAGGCTGAGGCGCTGGGTATGCAACTGGCTGAGCAGAAAGACGCGGTGCAGCATATCCTGCGTACCAGCAAACTGCCTGAACCGGTAAACGCTGAGGAACCGGCAACGGTGGAAACAGCGGCAGCTGAAGACGCGGAAGATGCTCCCGCTGACGCACCGGAAAAGAAAGTGCGCGCGGTAAAAGCCGCCTGAAATAACACAACGCCGTCGGAGATGACGGCGTTGTGGTTTTAATGTTTGATCTGATAACGGGTGCTGCGCCCGCCGCCCGGCAGTTTTTCCAGACAACCTTTCTCCAGCAGCTCCGTCAGATGGCGTGTCGCGGTGGCTTTACTCACCTTCGCCACCTTCTGATACTGCGCGGCGCTGATCCCGTCGGCAAATCCCTGTTCACCCCCGTCCAGCAAGCGGTTGATTACCCTGGTTTGTTCCAGACTAAGTTCCGCACCCTGCTGGCGTAGCCAGAAACGCGCTTTCTGTTGTGTCCGTGTCACCACCTGTAACGCCTGTTCCAGGCTGTCGTTCAGTACCTCCAGAAACCACACCAGCCAGGCGGTGACATCCATCTCCCCGCGCTGTGTCTCCTGCAAAATACGATAGTAATCCGAACGACGAGCCAGAATCGACGCAGACATGGCATACAAACGGATACTTTGGCTATCGGCCTGCGCCAGCGCCAGATCGGTCAGGGCGCGGGTGATACGTCCGTTACCATCATCGAAGGGATGCAAGGTCACAAACCACAGATGACAGAGCGCGGCGCGCAGCAGGGGATCGAGCAGCACATCCTGCTGGCTATGATTAAACCAGGCGATAAATTGCTGTAGCTGTGCGTCCAGCCCCGCACGCGGCGGCGCTTCAAAGTGGACGGTGGGACGATCGATACGTCCCGACACCACCTGCATTGGCTCATCGCCGCGTAACGCCCCGACATTTAAGCGCTGCACCGACCATTCGCTGGCCGGAAACAACCAGCTATGCCACTGGCATAAGCGTTGCTGGGTCAAAGGCTGATCGCGCAGCGTGATGGCATCCATCATCATTGCCGCCAGCCCTTCTGAACGCTCCGATACCGGATAGGGCTGATCGAGCGACACCCCGAGCCGACGCGCTAACGAGGATCGTACCGACTGCGCATTGACGCGTTCGTCCTCAATCGCCGAGGATGAGAGGATATTGGTCAGCAAGGTATCCAGCGTCTGACGATCGTTATTGTCCTCGATACTGGCGCGTCCCAACAGTACGCCGCGCTGCTGTTGCAGATGCCGCAGGAGGGGCAGCAGCTTCTCATCCTGCCAGTGGAATGTCGGCCAGTCAGGCTGTTGCCAGATCCACATGATTTACCTCACTTATCTTCGCCAGTGAGTTGAATATGGCTGTTATTCGGCTCACATAATGAGTCGAATGATAAACCATATTCGGCTCACTGACCAGCCGCGCTCTAAGGGCAGGATGACGCTGGCGCAGTGGGGGAAGATCCCGCTGTGCCAGCAGAAGGGGGATTATCTAAAGCCTGGTCACTTCCCGGTGGGACGCCACATAAGAAGGGGGTGAATCATCGTCATAAGAAGGCGGTAAATCACCGTCGCTTGCGTTCCTGAAATGCCCGGTATTAAGAATGGTTCTTAAATCATATTCATAGGGCGGTGGGGTATCTTTTTTGGCGAAATCAATAAATCGTTTAATCGTCTCGTTAAATCGGATTAATTTATGTTCTGCCGCGTCATTGGCAGCGACAGTATTCGATAACTGATTGGGAAGTATCGATATCTGATTAAAAGCGCTTTGTATCCGTTCATTCAGGTGAATGATATTTTTTGCAATCCGGCGCTCTCTTTTACCTTGATCAATTGAAATCGGCGCGAGTGATTTTATTTCTCTGATGCGGAGAATAATTTTCAGCTCGGAATAGGCGATTTCACTTCTCAGAACTTCCACATGCTCAAGGCTCTTGTGGATAGCACGTCTGACTTTGTTGGAGGTGATTTCCTGAGACCCAATCCTGGTGTTGGTAACTGACTTAAGATAAGCGCAATACGCTTTGAGCGTAAGGTCTATCTCATAGGCTGGGGAGTGCGGGTTTCTGACTCCCTGAGTTAAATGCGTGGTAAAAAAAGAACCAATACTTTCCATGGTAGTAAACCTCCTGCGACATGATTTTATGCCATCCTGATGCAGCCCGTTGGGTTGTGGCTGCGAGGGTTCATGACAGTATAATCATCCTCATGCCATTAATTCATATGAAGTTTTGCTGATATTATTCCCTGTAAAATCCCTGATTTTCTGAAATAACCGCAATCAAAATCCGTACTTTTTCTGGCGATTTTCCCCAGCCTAAGCCCAGTAGCGTAGCCGATTTGGCATCCACGCTGGCTGTTTGCTTTTTGCACACCTCTGGCGATTTCAGCCTGAAATTTTTGCTTGCGGTAAAGATTATAATGATTATTATTCTCATCAACTTGCGTTTAGGCTGTAGCAGGATCGAAGGATTTATCCCCGGAACCCGCCTGATGCGTGGTTCGTTCTGACAAGGAGACCAGCATGGCGGAATCTGTGATTGATAGCAGCCGTTGGCCATTGGTGTTTTACGTAATGCCCGAGCGGGTGAGCGCTGATGATGCTCGCCACCATATCGACGCCCTTCAGGCGATACTGGATCGCCAGCAGCCTTTTGTCCTGATTTTCAGCGGCGCAGAATTACCGAGTGATTCTGCGGAGTTCTTCCGCCTGTACAAAGCCTGGGGCAAACGAACCCGTTCGTTACAGCAGCGCTTTTGCCTCGGGGCGGTGCGGGTCGAACCCGATGATGCCAAACGACGGTCGCTGTGGCGCAAAGCGCTGCGTTATCTCACCAGCAGCGCCGTTCCCTATCCTTATCAGGTGGTTGCCACGGCGCAGGAAGCGGAAAATCAGGCCCATCGCTGGCTGTCAGCTCATCAACCGGCGGGAGATCAGCATGGCTCACGCTGAATCCCGCTCCCCTTTGCGCGACACCCTCAGCCTGATGCAGGGCGAAACCCGGACATTCTGGCTGGCGTTATGCCTCGCGGCGATGGCCGTGGTACTGGAGTTGATCCCTTACGCCTTGCTATGGCAGGCCGCGGTGGCGGTCGATCCCGCCCGTATGCTGGTGACGCTGGCAGGCTGGTTGCTGCTGGCGCTGCTGGCGAAATATGCGCTACTGACGCTGGCGGGTTATTTCAGCCATCTGACGGCCTTCCGCGTGCTGTATCGCACCCGGCTACGGCTGGCACAGGCGCTGTCGCAGATGCCATTGCTGAAACTCAGCCCGTACAGCAGCGCCTCGTTACGTAATATCGTGCTGAACGACGTTGAGCGCGTGGAGAGTTTTATCGCCCACCACAGCGTGGATATGGTGGCAGCGTTGCTTAGCCCGCTGGTCGCGGCGCTGTTCCTGTTCTGGCTCGACTGGCCGATGGCGCTGGCGGCGCTGGCAACGGTGCCCCTGGCTCTGCTGGCGCAAAAGCTGTTTTCACACGGGATGGCGGAGCGCACGGCGCAATATCATCACGCCTCCGCTGAGCTGGACAGCGCGCTGGTGGAGTATGTACGCGGCGTGCCGGTGATGAAGGCGTTTCAGCAATCAACGCGGGCATTTCGCCTGCTGCATCAACGGCTGGCGGCATATCATCAGTTGGTCGCGCAGTTTACCCGTCGCGCCGTGCCTGCCTGGTCGGCGTTTGTGGTCATCCTTAACGCGAATCTGTTCATTCTGCTGCCGATAGGTATCTGGCGCGTAGCGCACGGTACGCTGACGATTGGCACGCTGTTGCTGGTGATGATCCTTGGCAGCGGTCTGCTGAAGCCGCTGTTGCGCGTGACGTTTCTCAGCTCGATGCTGCGGGAAATTTTTTCCGGTGTCGGACGCATTATGCCGTTGTTGCAGACCCCGGCCGGTCGTGATGACCAGCCCGTGCCAACTTCCGGCGTGTTAGAAGCGCATGACGTCAGTTTTCATTATGGCGAAACTCAGGTGGTGAATAACGTCACGCTGCGCATCGAAGCAGGCCGCTTTTACGCCCTGATCGGCCCCTCTGGCGCGGGGAAATCGACGCTGGCCTGGATGCTGGCGGGGATGCTGCCAACGTCCAGCGGTCGCATCACGCTCGGCGAATGTGATGTGCAGCAGTTTGATGATGCCATGCGGGCGCGCTGCCTGGCGCTGGTATCGCAGGAAGTGTTTCTGTTGCAGGGAACGCTGGCCGATAACCTGCGGCTTGGCAATCCCGAAGCCAGCGATGTCGATCTGTGGAACGCGCTGACGCTGGCGCAGGCGGACAGCTGGGTACATACGCTACCAGAAGGGCTTTACAGCCCGGTGGGTGAACGTGGTCTGACGCTCTCCGGCGGCGAGCGCCAGCGTATCGCCATCGCCCGCGCCCTGGTCGCCAACACGCCAATTTTAATCCTCGATGAAGCCACAGCCTTCGCCGATGCGCTGACGGAAGCGGCATTTTACCGCGCGCTGCGTCTGGCACGTCCCGATACCACGGTGATCAGCATCGCGCATCGATTGTATGCGGTGCAGTACGCTGACCTGCTGGTGATGATGGATCAGGGCAGCGTGGTGGCGCAGGGGCGTCATGAGGCGCTGCTTGCCAGCGATGCACGTTATCAGGCCATGTGGCACAGCCAGTTTGCGCTGGCGCACTGGCACATTCGTTCACAGGAGGTGAGTTGTGTCACTGATTAAACGCGTATTAAGCCAGCCTTCCGCTGGCCGCCGCCTGGTGGTGAGCGGCATGTTGTGCCGTTTTCTCGCCCAGCTGTGCATGGTGTTGCCCTTTTTTATCGCCTGGTGGGCGCTGACTGAGGTGACAACGTCACAACTGACTACCGCATTCTGGGGACAACTGGCTGCCGCGCTGGTGCTGTGCCTGGCGGGGCAGCTGCTGTTTTCGCACTTCGGCCAGCTACGCTGCTTCCTCGGCAGTTATCAGCTGATGCATGGCGTACGTGAGCAGACTACCGATCATCTGCGTCACCTGCCGCTGGGGTATTTTCAGCAGCAGCGTCTGGGGGAAACCAGTGCTTTGCTGACCGATGCGATGCGTCGGGTGGAAGAGATTTTTTCCCATCTGCTGCCGGAAGTGATTGCCGGGCTGGCGACTTCGCTGATTTTCCTGCTGGCGCTGGCATGGGTCGATGCGCGGCTAACTCTGGCATTAATTCTGCCGTTGCCGCTGGGGGCGTTGTTCCTGTGGTGGATGGGGCGTCGCCTGCTTCAGGGTACGCAGCAGCAGGGCGCACGCTTTGCTCGCGCGTCCGGCCTGTTGCTGGAGTTCATCAGCGGCGTGAAAACGCTGCGGCTGTTCAATCGTACCGGTCCGATGCTGAAACAACTGGATGAGACCTTTGGCGCGATACGCCGTGCCAGCATGGGGATTGAAGCCTGGGGCGGCGGCGGGGTACAGATGTTCCGTCTGCTGGCGGAATGCGGGCTGGTGATTTTGTTTCTGGCCGCTGCGCATCTGTTCCAGTTGCAGGATATCAGCCTGCTGACCTGGCTGCTGTTTGTGCTGGTCGCGCTCAAAGTGATCGATCCGCTGCTGGATGCCGCCGCGTACTTTACGCTGCTGCGCGTTATGCAGCAGGCGGCGAATCGCGTCGATGCGTTACTGGCTCAGCCGGGTATGCCGGAGCACGGCACAGCGGCGCTGACGCCGCGCAATGATATTGCCTTCGAACAGGTGCGTTTTGGCTATCGAGACACGGACGTGCTGCACGATATCAATTTTCAGGTGCCGGAAGGGAGCGTCACCGCACTGGTGGGAACCTCCGGCAGCGGGAAAAGTACCCTGCTGCATCTGCTCGGTGGCTTCTGGCCGACGCGCGAGGGAGAGATCACCCTTGGCGGCGTGTCGCTAAGCCAGCTTGGCAGCGAGCAGATCTACAGCCGTATCGGTTATGTGTTCCAGGATGTGCAGCTATTTGATGGCAGCGTGCTGGATAACGTCCGCATCGGCCGACCCGATGCCAGTGATGAAGCGGTGATGGCAGCCTGTCAGGCGGCCAGCTGTGAAGAGTTTATCACCCGGCTGCCACAGGGCTATCACACGCCGTTGGGTGAGGGCGCGCAGCGGCTTTCTGGCGGCGAACGCCAGCGGTTGTCGATTGCGCGTATGATCCTCAAGGACCCGCCGATTATTGTGCTGGATGAGGCCACCGCGCTACTTGATCCCCTGTCGCAGGCCCAGGTGCAGCAGGCCTTAACACGGCTGGCGCAGCAGAAAACCGTGGTGATGGTGGCGCACCGGCTGCGAACGGTGGAATATGCTTCGCAGATACTGGTGCTGGAAAAAGGGCGGATTGTGCAGCGCGGAACACATCAGACGCTGCTCCAGCAGGATGGGTTGTATCGCAATCTGTGGCTGGCGCAGGAAGCGCAGTAATAGAGATTGGCCGGAATGAAAAACATTACGGCCAGTTTTCCAGATTGCGATGGAAGCGCCAATATCACCTAATCAGATTCTGCTGTGAACGTATACTTCTGCAATATAACCTTGATACTGTGAGGATATATTTATCGGCCTGACAGTTGAAGTTATCTCACCAGAGACGGAATTTCTTTTGGTGTAGGTTGCAAAACACAGGAAAAGCAATATTGAAGTTAAAATAAATATTGTGACAACGATTACCGTTGATCTTCGAAAGCAATTGACTTCGAGCACTGCACCAAGGGAACTGAATCTTCTTTTTGAAATGGCTTCCTGCCTGAACAAACTATCCATGATATATATCTTCCCGTTATAACTCGTTTCTGAATTTTATTGGTTTTTTTAATGTTGATTTGTTTTCATTGATGAGATTGAGATCGCTTGTTTTCATGTTGTCTTTTTTTGTATTTTTATGTTTAGAAGCCCAAATATCTTTAACGTTATATTTATTGATGACAGCAGAGTTAAGATAGTTACTACTAATACTGATAACTCTCTCGGAGGCGAAAAGAAGAATCCATTGTTTAAACACGCTCCTTTCAAAAAGGAATATCCGACTGTGAAACCGATGAATGTTGCGATAAATTTTATAATTTTGTTCATTTTCATACCTCATAACTAAAATCCCGGCTTATAGCCGGGAATAAGTATTTACTTTTGGCATTGACCGCCGATGTTGCTACTGGAATTTCCAGCAGAGCCATAGTTATTATTTGTTGAAGCCGCCACGGGCTTTGAAAGATTCCGCGATCGTTGTAGCGGGGATTGCCATTACCACTTGAGTTCCCAGCCACACCACCATTACTGTTGTGACCCCAGGGATCAATCGCATCGGCGTTATGTCCGGCACCGGAAACCATTTGCATTTCTGACGTATTTAGGGTTTTCATAAATTTCCTTATTTAGATGAAGTCGCTAAATTGGCGGCGAGAAGCATAATAACTGCAATTTTCAGATTTTCAATTGTCTGTCAGCGTGTAAATTCCAGCAATAAATAAGAGTTTTCGCACTTTTTCAAGAAAAAGAATTTTATTATTAACGAAGAGTTGGGGGCAGGGTTGGCTTTATTGATTTTCTGCTGAAATCAGAAACTGAGATTGATCTAACGTTTTCCTGAGAAATAGAGCAGTTAAGGTAGGTCACGACGCAAATGGGTCGCCATAAATGGCGACCCTGTAAAATACGCCCATCAACGTGTAAATAACGAAAACGTTCCCGCGTAGTAATGCACCATCCATGCGACATACACCAGCCATACCACTAACACGCCTGCCAACGTCATTTTACCTGTCATCTTCGTATCCTCTTGTTATGCGGGTGTGAAGACCCTGTAAGGAATAAACTGACAGGAGACGAGAGGCACGTTATTGCGCTGGATCAAAAAAGGGGGATGCAAGCATCCCCCGACGAATTAATTGCGATCAAATTACGCAATTTGCGCGCAATCAGGAAGCAATGTCCTCCAGACGGCGATTCAGCGTACGCGGGCCGAAGACGCCGATGGTGAACACCACGATAGCCATCGCAGTGGAGATCACCATAAACACCGAACCGACGCCCATCTCATGCAGCACCCAGGCGATGGTAAAGCCGGATAACATGCCGCTGATACGGCTCACCGAATAGACCATACCAATAGCTTTAGCGCGGAAACGGGTCGGGAACAGCTCGGCCTGATAGGCGCGATAGGAGAAGGTCATACAGGTGCTGGCCAGCGACAGCAGCAGGCCGAGCGTCACCAGCATCACCGGCTGGGATTGCCAGGAGAAAATCGTGCCGACCACGGCAATCGCCAGCGCCGATCCACTCACCAGCCATTTACGTTCGATGCGGTCAGCAAAGGTCATCGCCAGCAGCGGCCCCAGCGGACTGGCAAAGGCAATCAGGAACGAGTACAGCAGGCTATGGGTAAAGGTGACGCCTTTAGCGGCCAGCAGCGTTGGGATCCAGCTGGCAAAACCGTAATAGCCAATCGACTGAAAGAAGTTAAACACCAGCAGCATGATGGTGCGACGACGGTAGGGCGGGCGCCACATCTCGTTCTTCACTTCGGCCACCGCTGCCACCGGTTGTGCTGTCTGCTCATCCACCGGGGGTAAGGTTGCGCCCGTAGATTTGGCGACCCGAGCTTCCAGACGGCGCACAATGTCTTCTGCTTCTTTATAACGGCCTTTCTCCACTAACCAGCGCGGACTTTCCGGCAGGCCCATCCGGATCAGCCAGACAATCACCGCACCGATGCAACCAAACAGCACCACCCAGCGCCAGCCGGTGAGGCCGAACGGCGCCAGTGGCACCAGTTGCCAGGAGAGAAACGCAATGGTCGGGATCGAGGTGTACTGAATCGCCTGCACGAAGGCGTAGGAACGGCCACGCAAACGCGCCGGAATAAACTCCGAGACGTAAGCATCAATGGTCACCAGCTCTGCACCCACGCCAATCCCGGAGAAAACGCGCCAGAACACGATGGCATAGGGATGGTGCTGAAACGCCATAATGCCGCTGGCGATGGCATATACCAGCAGCGCAATGATAAAGACCTTGCGCCGTCCGATACGGTCGGCGAGGTTGGCGATCAGCAGCGTGCCGAGGAACACGCCAAGGAACATGGCGGCAACAAACGCCCCAAGGCTGCTGGGATCGAAGAAATTATGGCTACCGTGACTGAATATCCCTTCACGCACCATGCCGGGGCCGATATAGGCGGTGAGAAACACATCGTAAACTTCGAACCAGCCGCCAAGGGCCAGTGCGAAGATGATTAACCATAAAGGACGGGCGGCAGGCAACCGTTCCAGCCGCGCGGAAAGCTGCGCGCCAAAGGCTTTACCTTCATCTGGCGTGAAATTATCTCGCCAGGTCATCGGAGGCGGTAACGACTCGCTCAGTGAGATTTTTTTAAGCACGGTAGGGTACTCCACTGTTTTTATAATGATGGACGCGCAGGTGACTCGGTTATGTGGTTATAACGGACAACCTTTGGCACGCAAAATAGCGTTAAAACGCTCTGGATCATTGGTTCCGGCCTGATTGCTGGCGCGGATCTTCTCTTCACGCTGGGCATGTTGCTGCACACGCGGTAGCAGTACGCTCAGCTCGTCGTGCGGGATGGCAATCACGCCATCGGCATCCGCCACAATCAAATCGCCAGGGGAAATCACCAGGCCAGCGCACTGCACCGTGGTATTAATTTCTCCCGGACCCTCTTTCGACGGCCCGCGCAACGTATTGCCACGCGCCCACACCGCAACGCCGCCTTCGGCCCATTCGTTGAGATCGCGCACCGCACCGTCAATCACGAAGCCCGCGATTTTTTTCGTCAGGGCGGAGGTGCGCATCAGGCCGCCAATCAGTGCCTGGGTCAGATCGCCGGAACCATCAACCACCAGCACATCGCCTGGCTGCGCCATTTCAATTGCTTTGTGAATCATCAGGTTATCGCCGGGGCGCACTTTAACCGTCAGTGCCGGGCCACACAACACCAGATGCGGATCGTTGTGATACGCGGTCAGACCGATCGCTCCCACGCTACGTCCCATTGAGTCGCCGATATTGGCAGCTGGCAACTGACGAAATGCCTCCAGCGTCGCGCTATCGATTTCAGGTCCACGTTCGCCAATAAAATAGCCAATCGGCCAGTCACTTCGCATAGTCATACGTTAACTCCGGTTAAGTACCTGCGGATTTACGCAGGCAGGAAGGTGAATTTGTTGGTTATCGAGATAGGCCAGGCATTGGCGCGCGGCGCTTTGCGCCACCGCATCCAGCGCCTGCGGAGTCGAACCGCCAATGTGCGGGGTAATAATCAGGTTGGTTAGGTGACGGAACGGGTGATCGGCCGCCAGCGGTTCCTGCGCCACGGTATCCAGTGCGGCGGCGCGCAGCTGTCCATTTTGCAGCGCGTCAGCCAGCGCGTTTTCGTCCACCAACTCGCCGCGCGCGGTGTTAATCAGGATCGCGCCTTGTGGCAAAAGTGCGAGCGAGTTCACATTGATCATCTGACGGGTTTTCGGCGTCACCGGGCAATGCAGGCTCAGCACCTGCGCCAGCGGCAGCAGCGCTTCCAGCGATGTGCAGCGCTGAGCGCCTTCCACATCGGCATCTGCCGCGATTGCTGGATCGAAAAACGCCACCTGCATACCAATGGCACGCGCCACGCGCGCCACGCGGCGGCCAATTTCGCCAAAGCCTACCAGGCCAAGGGTTTTACCCTGCAACTCTTCGCCGTCGCCGCTGCGCGTCCAGCGTCCGGCGGCCACTTCCTGCTGGAAGAAAGGCAGGCGGCGCGCGCAATTTAGCATCAGTGCCAGCGTCAGTTCAGCCACCGATTGTGCATTGGTGGCAGGCGTGGTCAGCACCGGAATACCGTGCTGAGTCGCGGCTTCCACGTCGATATTGGTGACGCCGACGCCATGTTTGCAGATCACCTTCAGCGTCGGACAGGCGGCGATCGCTTTGGCACTCAGCTCCACGGTACGTGAAATCACCGCATCGTAGGCGACGCTGCTCATACGGCGTTCCACTTCCGCCACATCGTTGGCGTTGTCCAGATAATCCACGGCGCAACTGGCGTCGGCGAGTAACGTACGGCCTCCCTGGCCGAGGCTCGTGGTGGTCACGAGAAAGCGATAAGTCATGTTGATTCTCCGATAGGGTTTAGGGTCATCCTGGCATCGGAGAACGATAAAAAATATTCTGTGTTAGTTATGAATTCATTCCTGACAGGAATTTATGACGTTTTTACGCCGCCGCAATCTGCGCAAAATCACCGCAAAACACGCCCGGCATCGGATTAACAACTTGTTCACTTTTTGATGACATCAACACTGATGCATTTCGTAACGGTTTCTGCTGAATGATCGGGCCGAACACAACAGGAATCAGCGTTAGCTGCCAGAGCATCGTCAGGTGTAACCCCACTGCAATAGTGTGATCTACTTCAAAAATAGCGCGCAGGTGCCTGTTACAAAAGAAACAATTGCTTACCCCGCTACTGGCAAAACTATGCCACCCGCGTGAGCGCGCAAAAAAGCAGCGCTATTTTTTGCCGCACGAATTGGTAAAAGTTAGTAAAGATTTAAAATGTACTGTCTGGTTCGTTAACAACAACGTATCAGAATGGTTACATAATGACTCAGTCCAAAGATTTGCTTCCCGTCCTCGCACGGATTATGGCCGTCGGTCTGTTTTTTGCCTCCGGCCTCGACAAAATTACGCACTACAACGACAACTTGCAGCTGATGGCCAGCAGCAACGTACCGGGCTTTTTCCTGCCGCTGGTGATCCTGCTGGAGGTGGGCGGTGGCCTGGCGATTGCGCTCGGTTTCCTCACCCGATTCACCTCGATTTTTATGGCGGTGTTCTCGGTCATTGCTGGCTTCCTGTTTTATCAGGGCTATAGCCATGCGCACCTGATGGTGTGGCTGAAAAATATCTCCTGTGCCGCAGGTTTCCTGCTGCTGTGCCTGCACGGTGGCGGCAAATGGAGTCTCGATCATCTGATTCAGCGCCGCCTCGCCCGCAACTAAACATTCGAAAAAACGTAAACCCCTTAATTCAGGACATAACCGATGAAATTAATTCCGACAGCACTGCTATGCGGCGGTCTTTTCTGCGCCGCCGCTCAGGCAGCACAGCCCGCCACTCAGGTCTCCGTACTTACCCACCAGCAGGCACAGGCGCTGGTGGCGAAAGCGGAACAGATTATCCGCAGTCATAACATCGGCGGCGTGGTGGCAGTGGTCGATCCGTTCGGCCAGCTGATTAGCTTTGATCGTCTGGACGGTGCCTTGCTGGCGAACAGCGAGCTGGCGCCGAAGAAAGCGCACTCTGCGGCCGCTTTCGGCGTGCCGACCGCCACCTTCCAGCAGAAGATTGCCGACGGCAACGTTGGGATGCTGGGGAACCCGGCGGTGGTGCCGCTGCCGGGTGGCGAGCCGGTGAAAATCAACGGTGTGGTGGTGGGAGCGATTGGCGTCAGTACGCCGGATGGCAATGTCGATGCCGAAGCGGCAAAAGGGGCGTTGTCGGCCCTGAGCGCAGGCTAGCGTGAGAGTCTGAGTATGGAAAGAAGACGTTTTTTACAACTGATGATGGCCACCCCGGTCATCGTCGCCATCCCGATGCAGCCATTGCTGGCTGCTCCGGCCGACAGTGGCGCAGCCGTGCTGCTGCGCGCCAGTGAGCTGCTCACCGGACGCCGCGGGCTGGATATCGGCATTACCGAACGCCTGTGGACGTTATTGTGCCAGCAGGATAGTCAGTTTCCGGCGCAGCTCGCCAGTCTGATGACGCGACTCAATGCGCTGCGCAGTGAGGATCGTGAACAGATTGTCGCGCAGCTGAATGATGATGAGGTGAAAACCGCGCTGACCATTATTTCCCCCTGGTATCTCGGTTACACCGGCCATCCTTCCACCACCAAAGCGGTGGACGATGCCCACTTTGTCACTTTCCTGTCGGCGCTGATGTATGAACCGACGCGCGATCACACCATCCGTCCGAGCTACGCTCGCGCCGGGGGGGATTACTGGGCCGAAGTACCGGCTGGCGTTACCGCACCGCCGATGCCGGCGGAAATCCGCGCATGGGGCGATCGTTCGCCCGTTGCGGCCAACACCATTAAAGAACCTGAAGCGCCCTGGCTATTGATGATTCAGGGCAAAGCCAAAACCCTCGTGGAAGCCGAGGCGCTGCTGGCTCAGCACAACAACAAATAACAAGAACGTGAGCAGGAAGACAAAATGAGCGAATTTGATGCTGATGTGGTGATCATTGGCTCGGGCGCCCTCGGCGCTAATGCGGCTTATCAACTGGCGAAAGCCGGTAAGTCGGTGATCATGCTGGAAGCTGGACCCTACATCCCGCGCTGGAAAGTGGTGGAAAACTACCGCAATGGCGCCAGTAAACGTAACTGGTGTACCCCTTATCCCAACCTGCCGTGGGCGCCGAATTCCTATACCGAGGGTTATATCGACGCCAAAAGCGATGACGATTTCGAGTATGTCACCAGCTATCTGCGTGTGGCGGGCGGCAGCACGCGGCACTGGGCGTCGGCCTGCTGGCGCTTGCTCCCCAATGATTTCAAGCTGAAAAGCGTCTACGGAGTTGGCCGCGACTGGCCGTTTGACTACAGCGAGCTGGAACCCTGGTATGTCAAAGCCGAACGCGAAATTGGTGTGGTGGGTACTGCGGAAGAGGATCAGAGCGGCCAGGGGCGGGGTCACTATCCGCCACGCTCTGCCGACTATCCACTGCCGCCGGAAGCCAAGCCGTATATGGTGCAGCGGATGCAGGCCAAACTCGGCCCGATGGGTTATCAGGTGGTGCATGAACCCCATGCGCGCGTATCGCGCCCGTACGACGGTCGACCGGCCTGCGCCGGTAACAACAACTGCGAACCGATCTGTCCGATTGGCGCGATGTACTCTGGCGATATGCACGTCGATAAAGCGGTGGCGCTCGGCGTACAGCTGCGTACCGAATGCGTGGCCTGGAAGCTGGAGAAGGGGGCGGGCAACAAAATTGTCGCGCTGACCTATCGTAAGCCGGATGGCAAAGACACCCGCCTTACTGCCAAAGTGTTTATCGTCGCGGCGCACGGGCTGGAAACCCCCAAGCTGCTGCTGATGAATGACCTCGCCAACAGCTCCGATCAGGTGGGACGCAACCTGATGGATCACACCGGCCTGAGTCTGACCTTTCTCGCTGACGAACCGCTGTGGACCGGGCGGGGATCGGTGCAGCACGGCACCATCGCCAATCGTCGCGATGAACCGAGCCGCGCGCAACACTCCGCCATCCGTTACTCGCTGCGCAATCTGGTGCCGAACGTAGATGTCACCGTACCGCTGCTGAAGCAGGGCATGATGGGCCAGGCGCTGGATGATGCGATTCGTGACCGCGCCTCACGCATTATGAACATCAGCACCATGAGCGAAACCTTACCCAGCCCGACTAACCGCGTGGTGCCGAATTACGATCGCAAAGATTCGATCGGTCTGCCGATGCTGAAGGTTGATTATCACCTCGATAGCTACGTGCGCGGGATGCGCCCGCAGGCCTTCAAAGACTTCGCGAATTTTTTGCAGGCGTTTAATGGCGAAGTGATTGAAGCGCCTACCGGCTGGCGTAATCAGTACCACATCATGGGGACCGTCATTATGGGCGATAACCCGAAGGATTCCGTGGTAGATGCGCATTGCCGCAGCTGGGATCACCCGAACCTGTTTCTCGCCACTACCGGCGTGATGCCAACCTCCGCTACCGTGAATCCGACGCTGACCGGGATCGCCCTGGCGCTGCGTATGGCCGACACCATCGCCAGGGAGGTCTGACCGATGCGCTTAACCACGTTATTTCGTGTCGCCAGCACCAGCCTGCTGTTGATAAGTGGCCTGAGTCTGGCGCAGGACGCCTCGCCGGATCTGGTCAGGCGCGGTGAATATCTGGCGACGGCCGGTGACTGCTCCGCCTGCCATCGTAACCCTGAGAGCGGCAAACCGTTCTCAGGCGGGTACGCTATTCAGTCGCCGATGGGCCTGATTTATGGTTCCAACATCACGCCATCAAAAACCGCAGGCATTGGCAACTACAGCCTCGCGGATTTTACTAGTGTGATGCGCGAAGGTAAGGCGCCGGGTAATCATTACCTTTATCCGGCGATGCCCTATACCTCCTTCGCCGGTCTGTCTGATGAGGACATCCATGCGCTCTATTCATATCTGATGCTTGGCGTGCCCGCCGATGACCATCCGGCACCGGAAACCCGTCTGCCGTTCCCGTTCTCGTTCCGCCCGGTGATGGCGGTGTGGAACCTGATGTTCCTCGACAACAAGACGGTGCCCGGCAGCGATGCCGCAGCAGGCAGCGCTGAGCGCGGCGAATATCTGGTACGCACCCTCGCACACTGCTCCACTTGCCATACGCCGCGTAACGGTATGATGGCTGAGCAGGGCGCGCGTTTCCTGTCCGGCGGCAAAGTTGGCAGCTGGAGCGCACCGAATATCACGCCGGATGCGAAGGCGGGCATTGGTGACTGGAGCGAGAGCGAGATCGAAACCTATCTGCGCACCGGCGCGCTGCATGGCAAAGCGATTGCCGCGGGTGAGATGGGGACGGCGGTACAGAACTCGTTCTCGAAAATGCAGGAGAGCGATTTGCAGGCGATGGCTCGTTATCTTAAGCAGGTGCCCGCCATCGGTGGTGCCGATCGTCAGGCGCCCGCCGTTGCGCCCGCCAGCACACCGCTGTCGGCCATCGAAACCGGCATGAAAAGTGAGATTAGTGATTATATCTCTGCTGATGCCATGAGCGGTGCACAGCTGTATAACGGTGCCTGCGCTACCTGCCACGGCAGCGATGGTCGCGGGACGCATGACGCGCAGCGCTTTTACCCGTCGCTGGTTGGTTCCTCGGCGGTGTTGTCGGCTGACCCAGCCAACCTGATCATGACCATCGCTGAGGGCGTGGATCGTAACACCAGCACGGGCCATGCCTTTATGCCGGAGTTTCGCACCCAGTTCAGTCAGGCGCAGCTGGCGAAGGTAGCTAATTACGTCTCAACCGGCTTTGGCAATCCACAACACGCCATCACCACCGATGACGTGGAACAAACGCTGCGCGGCGAAAGCGGCAGCTGGCTGATTCGCTATGCCCAGCCGCTGAGCATTGCAGGCGGCGTTATCGTGCTGGCGGTGCTGGCATGGCTGATTTACATCCTGCGCCGTCGGCGCGGGTAATATCCGGGAGCCGCGATCTGGCTCCCTCATTATGGAGTGATTGAAAATGAAAAAGATCCTGTCTCTGGCGCTGCTGAGCGCTGCCCTGTTCGGCGCAGCAGGCGCACAGGCTACCACCACCCAAACCATTCTGACGCAAAGTGATGCGCAGAAGCTGATCGCGGCGGCACAGGAAAAAGCCCACGCGCTGAATGCGAACGTGTGTATTGCGGTGCTGGATCAGTCGGGACAGCTGCTGGCATTTCAGCGCATGGATAACGCGCCGATTGGCTGTATTGATTCATCGATTCTGAAGGGGCGTGCTGCGGCGCTGTATCGCACCTCGACGGATAAATATATGGATCGCGCCAATGGCAAAGAACCGGCTATCGCGACGCTGCCGGGTGTGATCCCGCTGGGCGGCGGCTCCCCGGTGGTGTGGCAGAACAGCACGCTGGGCGCAGTGGGCGTCAGCGGCTCGGCAAACCCGAATGAAATTGCTATCGCCAAAGCAGCGAGCGAGAGTTTTAAATAAGATGTCAGGGCCGGGCGAAAGCCTGGCCTTGAAGGCTAATAGTGATAACGGCAAGCAGCGATTAAAAGAGCATCGTCGGTTACTGCATAGACCAGTCGATGCTCTTCTGTAATCCGCCGGGACCAGAATCCAGCAAGATTATATTTTAGTGGTTCAGGTTTGCCTTTGCCTTCAAAAGGCGTTCTCTTGGTATCTTTGATGAGTTCATTGATTTTTTTGACCATCCTTTTGTCAGTATCCTGCCAGTACAGATAGTCATCCCACGCTTCCTGCGCCCATGCGAGTTTCACTCATCGATATCCTTTTCAATGATATTACCGTTACGTAAGCTCTCAATAGCGTTCATCAGGCGTTTGGCATTGGCCGGTGAACGCAGCAGATACGCGGTTTCCTCTAAAGAGTTGTACTCTTCTAATGACATCAGGACACAGTCATCACCATTTTGTCGCGTAATCAAAATAGGAGCACGATCCTCAACGGTTTTCATCATTGTTTCCGAAAGACGTTGTCTGGCTTCGCTATAACTTATCGTGCGCATAATGGCTTCCTGTAATCGATTTGTACTTATCATTGTACAATGTTATTCAAATTTGACCACCCATCGTTTGCACCGTTTGTCGCTGGACCTACTGATCAGACCTGCCACGCCATCAAGTTCCCCCTTATTCCGCCGATAGAGTACCCAAAGGAATGTCAGTGCACAGGGAGTGGTTCTTTTACCGAAAAAGTGTCAACTCCAGGAGCGCCATCATGGCCAAAAGCACGTCTGATAAGAAAAAAATGAGCACCCGCACGCAAATGCTGCTGACGGGCGCCTTAACCATCACCCTCGGTTTTACCGTTACCATTGGCGTCCTTAACTGGCAATCCAGCCATGAACAAAAATCATTGGCCGAAAATTACCTGCAAAAAATCGCGCAAAGTCAGGCGCTGCAAATCCAGCAGGAGCTTAGCTATGCGCGCGATGTGGCGCATAACCTCGGTCATAGCCTGATCGCGCTTCCGGCGGCGGGGATTCAGGATCGCAAAGTCATCGACAAAATGATGGAGTCGGCGCTGCGCGACAACCCCAGCTATCTCTCGATGTCGGTGATCTTTGAAGAGAATGCTTTTGATGGCCGCGATGCCGAATTCGCCGGTAAACCGGGTCAGGCACCGAAAGGGCGTTACGCCTGGTTCGTCGATAGTGACCAGTCCGGCCACTTCACCATGCATCCGCTGACATCCATCTTTACGCCGGGTCAGGGCGACTATTATCTGCTGCCGCAGAAAAGTCAGAAAGATACGCTGATCGAACCTTACAGCTACGCGTACAACGGCGTTCCGACGCTGCTGACTTCCGTAGCGGCGCCGATTGTCAGCCAGGGCAAGCTGTGGGGCGTCGTGACGTCCGACATTTCGCTGGCCTCGTTGCAGGATAAGGTCAACAAAATCAAACCCTGGGAGGGAACCGGCTACGCCATGCTGATCTCCAGCGCCGGAAAAGTGGTCTCCTACCCGGATAAAAGCCAGACCACCAAAGCGTGGAAAGGCAACAGCGACAACTTCAGCAGCGCCGTCAGCGAGCATCATGATGATATCCTCGGCGAAGACGCGCTGGTAACCTGGCAGCCGATTGTTATCGGCAACAGCGACCTGAAATGGTATCTCGGCGTGGTAGCCCCGGTCAGTAAAGTGATGGCGGCGGCCAATCGCCAGCTGATTAACGCCATCGTGCTGATGGTGATTAGCATTCTGCTGGTCAGCGCGCTGCTCGGCCTGCTGTTTAGCCGCAAGGTGCTGAAACCCATCGGTGGCGAACCGCTGGAAGCCGCGACCATCGCGCTGGCGGTGGCGGATGGCAAGCTGGATAACGCGATTACGGTGAAGGCCAGCGATAGCAGCAGCCTGTTCTACGCGCTGCACACCATGCAAAATCAGCTGCGCGACATCGTCGGACAGATTCAGGATGCCAGCGCCTCGGTACGTCAGGGAGCCGGTGAAATCGCCAGCGGCAACCTCAATCTGGCCTCGCGTACTGAAGAACAGGCCGCTGCGCTGGAGCAGACTGCCGCCAGCATGGAGCAGATTACCGCGACGGTGAAACATAACGCCGCCAATGCCCATCAGGCGACCACGCTGACCGACAACGCGACCCATATCGCCAGCCGCGGCGAAGCCCTGGTGGGTGAAGTGGTACAAACCATGGCGCAAATCGACGATAGCGCGAAGAAGATCGGTGATATCACCGCCATCATCAACAGCATCGCTTTCCAGACTAATATCCTGGCGCTCAACGCCGCTGTGGAAGCGGCGCGGGCCGGTGAGCAGGGGCGCGGTTTTGCGGTGGTGGCGTCAGAAGTGCGCAACCTCGCGCAGCGCAGCGCCAACGCGGTGAAAGAGATCGGCGCGCTGATCGAAGAATCCAGCCAGCGCGTTGACAGCGGCGTGCAGCTGGTGCGTGATGCCGGGAAAACCATGCAGGAGATGACGCAGGCGGTGAACTCGGTGCGTACCATTATCGGCGAAATCGTCACCGCCTCGGATGAGCAGGCGCGCGGCATCAGCCAGGTCACCATCGCCGTCAATGAAATGGATGGCACCACGCAGCAGAACGCGGCGCTGGTGCAGCAGATGTCGGCTGCCGCCAGTTCGCTGGAAGATCAGGCGGCTCAGCTGGCACAGACCGTTGGACGCTTTCATCTGGCCTGATAAGTAAGAAGTGGGTAGAGTCGTGGCCTTAGCGCCACGACTTTTTTTTGCCCCGACAGGAGTGCAGGTATGAACCGTCAGCAGCTGTTTGCCTGGGTTGAACAGCAATATCAGGTGGAGCCTGATTATCCGTGGAAAACTAACCCGGACTACGCGGTGCTGCGTCACCCACGCCATCGTAAATGGTTTGCGGTGGTGTTTCCGCTGGAAAGCCACAAACTCGGGCTGCCCGATGGACCGAAGGTTGATGTGATGAACATCAAAACCCGTCCGGAATTAAGCGGATCGCTACGCCAGCAGGCGGGCATCTATCCGGCTTACCATATGAACAAAGAACACTGGCTCAGCCTGACGCTGGCCGATGGCCTGCCCGATGAGGAGATTTTCGCGCTGCTGGATGACAGCTTTAGCCTGACATTTTAGGTTTGCGCGCCAGATGGACATTGAGCGGCGACATCGGGAAGGGTTGCAGCCGCTTAACCTCTTCGATTACAAAACCAGCCTGCTGCAATTGTTGCGCTAATTCGCCCTCCTGCGTGACAACGTAACCTCGCATCATCAACGGCGTAAAGAACGGCAGCATCTGGCGCGCTTCCGCCGGGTCGGCGGACACTTCCGCATGGGCGCTGATCAGCAATCCGCCGGGTTTGAGGCGACGGAACAGCTGCTGCAACATCGCCTGGCGATCCTGAATAAAGTACAGCAATGATGAGCACCAGATGATGTCCATCTGGCGGCTTTCCGCCAGCTGCGCCAGCGCGCAGAAACGCGCGCTCATTCCGGCCCGTTCGATATTGCGCTGCGCCACCATCGCGGTTTGCGGCAGATCGAGCACCACGCCAGAGAGTTGCGGGAAACGCCGGGCCAGCGCCAGTGTGATCAATCCCGGCCCGCCGCCCATATCCAGCAGCCGCGCCGGACGCTGAAAATCGGCCAGTTCGCTGGCGATGGCGCAGGCGGTGTCGCCACTCAGGGCGCGCTGCTCCTGCGCAACCTGGTGCAGTGCGGCGTCGGCCCAGGCGGTGTCTATCTGCAACGGGTCCTGCCAGCCAGGCGCGTTCTGCGTCAGCAACTCAGGCAAGCGCCGGACAAACTGCTGCAACACCTGATGACGGTAGCGCCAGGCATCCCCGATATAGCGCGCACCCGTACGGCATAACCACGCACGGGCATCGGGGCGGGTGCAGTAACCTCCGCATTCCCGTTGTAATAATTCGCTGCTCCACAACAAACGCAGCCAGTGTTCAACCGGCGCGGCCTGCCAGCCATAACGCTGCGCCACGGTAGCGGCATCCGCATTATGCGTCAGAAAATCAAACAGCTGCTGTTCAAATGCCAGCGCCACCGCGCCGTTGAGGGCGTGCTGCGCCAGCAGATTATCAAGGAAGGGTAACGGGGATGTCATGGCGGTCTCCAGTGCTAACGACGATGACACCAGACTAGCGTTTCATGCGAATGCAATTTATTCTCATTTGTCTGCGAGGCGGTGATTTGACTCTGCGTGAGGGCGAAAAAAATGCAACAGGACCAGAACCATGACAGCGCGCCCTGGGTGGAGCATCATCCCGCCGCAGGCATTTTTCGTTCGCGTCAGTTCAGCCTGGCGGGCGGGATGCGGCTGGTGCAGTCCGACTATCACCCATTGCAGGCGCTGGCGGAAAGCTCCCGTCCGGTTAATGAGACGCCGCAACTGGTACTGACCTTCGGCCTCAGCGGCAGCTCCCGCTTTCGCGAACAGACGGGGTGCGAAGTGTTGTTTCACGCCGGTCATCTCACCGTGACCAGTTTTCAACATAGCTGTGGCGAGCGGTTTTATCGTGGCGGCGAACGGGTGCAGCAGCTGCGGCTGCTGCTGAATGCACAGCATGTACAGCGTTATCTGGGGGCAGCGGCGGCGGATCGTCTGCTACATCAGCCGCAGCTGAAACGTCATCTGTTTAGCCGCTTCGGCAGCGCCACCGCCGCCCAGCTAAGCAGCGTGCAATCCGATCCGCTGCTGCGGGAGATCCAGGCATTGAATCTGCTGGCGCTGCATCGTCATCAATTGCAGCCGCAGGCGGCGCTGGCGCAGCGATTACATCCGCAGGATGTTGAACGGCTGGAGCAGGCGCATAACTGGATGCTGACGCATCTGGCTGAATCTTTTACCCTGGCAACATTGGGGATGGCGGTGGGACTGAGCGATTACCAGTTGAAAAAAGGGTTCCGCCAGCATTTTGGCTGTGCGCCTGGCGAGATGTTGCTGAGCCTGCGGATGCAAAAAGCGCATCGGTTGCTGGAGGAGGGCTATCAGGTGGCGCAGGCGGCATGGCAGGTCGGTTATCAGCATCCGCGCAATTTCAGCGTAGCGTTTCAGCGCTATTTTGGCCGCCCGGCGGGTGAGATTGCCGGGCGTACCCCGTCAGCGGGAACGGCGTGACGGCATCATGCGCAGCAGGGTGTTGTCCTTCATCAGATAGTGATGAAACAGCGCTGCCGCCGCGTGCAGCCCCACCAGCCAGTAACCGTAAGGGGCGAGGGTTTCATGCCAGCCGCTCAGCGTGTCGGAGAAGTCCGGATCGGGATCGGCGCTCACGGGCATCGGGATGCCAAAAATCCACCAGGTGCGGCCAAGGTAAAACCGCGAGAGAATGCCGAGGATCGGCAACAGGATAAAAAACAGATACAGCGCCAGGTGCATCAGGTGCGCCAGCCCGGTTTGCCAGTGCGGCGGCGGTGGCACGATGGCAGGGCTGCGATGGCGAAAACGCAGCAGCACGCGTGACAGCATCAACACCAGCACACAGCTGCCCGCACTGAAATGGCCGATGATCATAGCGAAACCCTGCCAGGATCCCCGCTGAGCCAGCCCGCGAAATTCCATGGTGCAATACGCGGTCACCACCAGCAAAAACGTCAGCCAGTGAAGTAAAACCTGCGCAGGGGCGAATTTATTCTGCATATCTTTTCCGTAATAAAATCAGGCGGACAAATAAGATAGCGGAAAAAAGTGTGAATTAATTCATATTTTGAAACACGAAAGATCGGGATGCTTACGCTTCACCTTCGCTGGCGACCAGCAAGGCACTGAGCAGCGCCGACAGCTGCTGCTGTTGCGCCGGTTGCAGTGACGCCAGCAGCGTATTTTGCGTTTGCGTATGGACCTGCAACGCCTGCTCAATTTTCTCGCGCCCGGCCGCGGTCAGCGCCACCAGGGTGCTGCGCTTGTCCTGCGGGTCGGCGACGCGCGCAATCAGTCCCACTTCTTCAAGCCGGTTCAGGCGGTTGGTCATTGCCCCGGAGGTGACCAGCAGCGATTTATACAGCTGCGTCGGCGATAAACAGAAAGGGTCACCGGCGCGACGCAGCGTCGCCAGCACGTCAAATTCCCCGTCGCGAAAACCAAACGGCGCCAGCGCCTCGGCACGACTTTTCGCCAGATGTTTCATGATACGCAGCATTCGGCCAAACACCGCCATCGATGAGGCGTCCAGTTCGGGCATCGCGCTGGCCCATTGTTGTGTCACAAAATCGACGTGATCCGCCACGTTTCCCCTCACTTGTTGTGGTTACCGTGTTGCTTTGTGCGGTCGGGCTATTTCTCCCGCGCAATTTATCTTAACGTTAAGATAAATCATCAACGGAGAATCCATGTGAAACGTACCTTACCTGCAATCGGGCTGTTTGCCTTAGTGGTTTTTATTATCGGACTCAATCTCAGGCCGGTGCTGGCGGCGGTGGGGCCGCTGTTTAGCTGGTTACAGCAGGATGCCCACCTCAGCGCCACCCAGATCAGCCTGCTCAGTAGCCTGCCGGTGATTATGATGGGACTGGCGGCGCTGGCCGGGCCGTTGCTGTTGCGCTCCGTTGGTGAGATGCGGGGCATCGCGCTTGGCCTGATTCTGCTGATGCTGGCCTGTCTGGCGCGTGGCGTAACGCAGCAGGCCAGCGGATTAATCGCCAGCGCGTTGCTGGCGGGAATGGGCATTGGCATGATCCAGGCGTTGATGCCTGCGCTGATTAAACGCCACTGCGGCAGCCGCACCGGTACGCTGCTGTCGCTGTTTACCACCGGAATTATGGCCGGTGCCGCGCTGGCCGCCGCCAGTGCCGCGCCGCTGGCGAAAAGCCAGGGATTAGCCCTGACGCTGGCGTTACCGGCACTGCCCGCGCTCATCGCGTTGCTGTTATGGTGCCTGATGTTGCGATCGTCCGCTCCGGCCGCGGTGCAGCAACGTCCACGGATCATCAACACGTCACGCGCCTGGCTGCTGCTGGTGTTCTTCGGCATCGGCACCGGTGCTTACACGCTGGTACTGGCATGGTTGCCGCCGTTTTATCAGCAATATGGCTGGAGCGCCCGGCAAAGTGGCTATGTTCTGGGCGCGCTGACACTGACTGAAGTGGTGGCGGGGTTCGTGCTCTCCGCAATCATCCACCGTTTTCCCGATCGTCGCCGCCCGTTATTGCTGGTGCTGCTGCTGATTCTGGCCGGGTTAATCAGCCTGCTGGTCTCAGGTGGTGCGCACGCCTGGTTGCCGACGCTGCTGCTCGGTCTGGGCATTGGCGCGCTGTTTCCGCTGTCGCTGATTGTCACCCTCGACCATGCGCACACTCCAGAACAGGCAGGCGCGTTGCTCTCCTTTGTCCAGGGCGGCGGTTATCTGCTGGCGGCGCTGATGCCATTAATTGCCGGCATGGTGCGTGACCATGCCGCGTCGCTCGACAGCGCCTGGATGATGATGAGTGTGGGGATTGTACTGCTGATGGGGATGGCGCTGCGTTTCCAGCCGCGCCGTTAGGCTGACATGATGCCGCAACGAAACAGTTGTCTCGCTGTATATCATGATTTATAACGCAGCCAATCTCACCACGTTCAGCAAAAGGAAATGATCGCGTGAATCTGTTTATGTTTTATATCGGTGGTAATGCCGGGAAATCCAATATCGAAGTGCATGACATCCAGTTTGTCGCCGCTGAGCAGCCGGAAGATGCGTGGCCCGCACTGCGCGAAGCCTGGTTTGGCGACGCCGATAAAATTCATATCGACGGCTACGGCCGTATTACCTGGGCCGATGGTTATCAGGTGAGTTTGTCGTCCGAACCTTATCATGGGCCGGAGAAGCTTTTCTTTGTTAACGCAGGTGCGTACCATCCCTCGACGCTGGCGGAATTGCATGCTTTCGACCTGTTTGTGGCGAAAGACGTGCGGGAAGCCAAAGAAAAAGGCCTCGCCACTCTGCTGAACGGTGCGCTGCATCAGCACAAAGATAATCTGAAGGATGTCGATGATTGTTTGCTGCTGGATAAAGTGGGCGATTTGTATGTCCATCTGACACCGCTGGAAAACGGTGCGCCGTTCCGTCCGGAATGGCAGGGCTATCAGCCGATTGGTATCGAATAACGTTTAAACAACGCCCCGGCCAGATCCGGGCGCTGTTGGCATCAGGAGTGCACATGTCCCCGAAGATTGGTGTTGGTGTATTGATTTTCCGTAATGGGAAATTGCTGCTGGGACGACGCATAGGCAGCCACGGTGCGGGTGACTGGGCGGCGCCGGGCGGCCATCTGGAGTTTGGTGAAACGCCGGAAGAGTGCGCCCGACGCGAGACGGCGGAAGAAACCGGGTTGACGCTGACCAGCCTGCGTAACGGCACCTTTGTCAGCGATCTCTTCCCGGAGGTCAATAAGCATTACATCACGCTGTTTATGGTGGCGCACAGCGCAGAAGGCGTTCCGCAATGCCTGGAGCCGGAGAAATGCGAAGGGTGGTACTGGTGCGATCCGGCTGATCTGCCGCAACCGTTGTTTGCGCCGCTGCGTACCCTGATTGCGCGCGAGGGATTAGCCGCGTTGCAGGAGCCGCTCCTGTAGCCACTGACACCATCCTGTATCCCTTGTTCCACCGCGTTGCGCAGACGCGGTGGGCATTGCACCCAACCGCCAAACCCATCAATGTCCTCTGCCTTAGCGCGCGACCTCTCTGGCCAGCGCCACGGCATCTTCACCCGCGGGAATCCGTAACGGTGCAGCGGGATCGGTTGCTGCCCGCCAGACCGCTTCCGCCACATCGGTCGCATGAGTGATCGGCTGTGGCTGGTGCATGGCGGCGATAATCCCGTTCATCAGATCCTGATAAGGTTCCAGCTGGGTATTTTCCATGCGCGGCAGGGCATTTTTGCCGAAGTCGGTATTCGGGGCGAGGCCGGGTAACACCAGACGCACGCGGACGTTAAACGGTTCCAGCTCGAGCGCCAGCGATTCGGTAAAGGCATTGACCGCCGCTTTGCTGCCGGTGTACACCGCCAGCAGCGGTAGCGATTTCAGCGTCACCGTCGAGGTGACATTAATAATTACACCGGCGCGCTTCGCCCGGAACTGCGGCAAAACCGCCTGGGTTAAGGCAATGGTCCCGAGGGTGTTGGTCTCAAACACCTCCCGAATCGTGCTCATCGGCGTCCCTTCCAGCGAGGTCAGTACGCCAATGCCGGCGTTGTTGACCAGCACGTCAAGATCGCCCGCTTCGGCGATGGCATGGTTGATGCTGGCGGCATCGGTGACATCCAGCGGCAACAGACGCAGATTATCGGAGGCCGGAAACAGCTCAGCGCGCGGGGTACGCATGGTGGCAATCACTTTCCAGCCACGATCGAGGAAGTAGCGTGCGGTTTCGTAACCAAAACCGGAAGAACAGCCAGTGATAAGGATGGTTTTCATTGTTGACTCCTCAGTGGGTAGATCTCCACTATAGAGTCCCTTCGCTGGACGAACTACAATGCAAAGTCCAGGTATTCTTTGCAGGAGTCCAAAGTGATCGATCCTCTCGCCGAAATGGTGACCTTGCTGCAACCACAGGCGGCGTTCTCCAAACGGGTGCGCGCCAGCGGACGCTGGCGGGTGCAGCGCAGTGAAACGGGGCAGCCATTTTATTGTGTGGTGCTGGAAGGGGGTTGCCAGCTGAGACTCGCCGGACGTGAGCCGATGCTGCTTGAGCAGGGTGACTTTGTGCTGATCCCCGCCGCCTGGGAATTTTGTATGACCAGCGCGCAACCGCCTGCGGATGACAACGAAAACACCCTGCCTGCCATGCTGGCACCGGGTGAATTTTGGGTCGGCCCGCAGGATCAGCCTGCCGAAGTAGAAAGCCTGATTGGTTACTGTCAGTTTGGCGCGCCCGATGCGGCGCTGCTGGTGTCATTGCTGCCGCAGTCGGTTTATATTCGCGGCGAATCGCGTCTGACTACGCTGGTGCAACTGGTAGTGGAAGAGTGTCGCGCGCAACGCCCGGCGCGGCAGGTGATGCTGGAGCGCCTGCTGGAAGTGCTTTTGATCGAAGCGTTGCGCTCGGTGCCGCTTGCCAATGCCTGTCCTGGGTTGATCCGGGCGCTGGCGGATGAACGTCTCGCGGCGGCTATTCGCGCCATCCACGCGCAACCGGCGCAAAGCTGGACGGTGGCGCAACTTGCCAAAGCGGCCGCACTGTCGCGCTCGGCTTTTTTCGTACGTTTCCGTGAAGCGGTGGGGCTGGCACCGATGGTGTATCTGCTGACATGGCGTATGGCGCTGGCGAAAAATCTGCTGCGCAGTAACAAGATGCCGGTTGCTGATGTGGCGGCGCGCGTTGGCTATCGCTCCGCCAGCGCGTTCAGCATGGCTTTTACCCGTTACGTGGGCGTGCCGCCGAGCGGCTTTGCACCGCACGGATGATAGGCTGGAATTCCGTTTAGCGATAAAGCTTCAGATTGCCTGTCAAACGGGTAATTTTTTTCTTCGGCCCAATCAGGCCAATCGCCACCTGTTCAATCTGCCCGCTGTGCGTGGTGGCAATGCGTTCGCCGTACTCCTCATAGGTTTTGCAGGACTGTGCCAGCGCGCTGAATGGCATACAGAAGATCTCCTCGTCCGCGCTGCCCGCCTGCTGCAATTCACGCAGATACTGTCCCGACGCCAGCAACACCGGCAGTGGGGCATAAATCACGCCGGGATAGGGCAAACCGTCCTGGCTGTGCATATCCGGTCCCACCAGATTGCCAATCAGCTTACCAAAACTGATGCCAATCACGCTGGCGGCATTCATCGCCAGACCGGCGGGTAATTGCTGGTCAATAATCAGGGTACAACGGTGCACATTTGCGTCGAATTCCATACTTCTCTCCTGCTGTGGCTGATGACAATATTGTGCGTGAGGTGGCGGGAAAAGTGCTTGCTGATTACACTGGCTGAACGATGAATTAAGGCAGGAATTATCTTTCCTGCTTCCTTTTAAGCAAGGATATTCCCCAAAATGAGCCTGAGTAAGACAGACATTAAAATTCTGGAGCAGTTGCAGCAGGATGCTCGCATCACCAATCAAAACCTGGCGGACGCGATTGGTCTGTCGCCTTCACCCTGCTGGCGTAAAGTCCGCAAGCTGGAAGAGGATGAGGTGATCCAGGGATATCGTGCGGTACTTAATCGCAGGAAAATCGGCCTCAATATGATGGTGTTTGTCCGCGTGACCATCGATAGCCACAGCGAGGCGGAAGCACGTAAATTTGAAGCGGAAGTCGCGGCGCTGGACAAGGTGGTGGCCTGCTACAGTATCGGTGGCGATGCCGATTTTTTGTTGCAGGTGGTGGCTGCTGATATGGACAGCTACGCCGAATTTGCGATGTCGGTGATTCGACGGCTGCCAGGTATCAAGGAGATGCAAAGTATGTTTGTACTGAAAGAAATCAAGGCGCAGTCGCTCTGGCCGATTCAGGCCACCGCCGCGGTATGACATCTTTTGCGTTAGCCAAAGGTTGTTGTATAGTCCGCTTCTTTTTATGGAGGAACCATGCTGACCAACTCATCCACCCGCCTGAATAAATACATCAGCGAGAGCGGTATCTGCTCGCGCCGTGATGCCGATCGCTACATCGAACAGGGCAATGTTTTCATCAACGGCAAACGGGCCAGCGTGGGCGCTCAGGTGTTTGCCGGGGATGAGGTAAAAGTGAATGGTCAGTTGATCGAACCGCGTGACGAAGAAGATCTGGTACTGATTGCGCTGAATAAGCCGGTGGGCATCATTACCACCATGGAAGAAGGCGAGCGCGATAACATCAGTGATTTCGTTAACCACAGCAAACGCGTGTTCCCCATTGGACGGCTGGATAAAGATTCCCAGGGACTGATTTTCCTTACCAACCACGGCGATCTGGTGAATAAAATCCTGCGCGCCGGTAATAATCACGAAAAAGAGTATGTGGTGACCGTCGATAAGCCGATCACCGATGAATTTATTACCGGTATGGGCGCGGGCGTGCCGATGCTTGGCACCGTGACCAAAAAATGCAAAGTGAAGAAAGAATCGACCTTTGTATTTCGTATCACGCTGGTGCAGGGCCTGAACCGGCAGATCCGCCGTATGTGCAAGCACTTCGGTTTTGAAGTCACCAAACTGGAGCGTACGCGCATTATGAACGTCAATCTGAAAGGATTGCCGCTCGGAGAATGGCGCGATCTGACCGATGACGAGTTAATCGAGCTGTTTAAACTGATCGAGAACTCCTCTTCCGAAGAAAAGCCGGGCAAAAAAGCCCAGCCGAAGAGTAGCGGCGTGAAAAAGCCAGCCGCAACGGTTGCGAAGAAAAGCGAAAAAACGGACAGCGCTCCGGCGTCACGTAAACGCTTTACGCAACCTGGGCGGAAGAAAAAAGGGCGGTAAGCAATAATAAACCGCGGCCTGGTGCGTTTTAATTGGTTGAATAAAATGCATCAGGATTCTGCCTATCCATTCCCGCCGCTTAATAATGTTATCTTTTTTATGATTTGACACATTCCGCTATAACTTTTCCTATTTTTTATTAAATCACTCCATCGTGCTTTACTAATAAGGCAGTTATTTTATAACTGTCTTACTGCGTGTTTTTAAATTCCACCGAACTCATTTAACACTGAGGAGGGGTGATGAAAATAGTAGTCAGTGGCGATGGTTACCCGGAAAAAAGAAACATAATGGTCGATCCTGAAAATCGTTATGTGAATCTCAGAAAAGAAAACATTTATCTTTATATCAATGCACTGCGCCAGCGATTTTTAGGGAAAAATAAGATTTTCGTCTTCCAGCCTTTTCCCGGAATGCTCTCTGGCAGTGCGGATGTTATTCATCTGTTTAATGAGGTGGCCCGGACGCACGCCAGATGGGTCTCGACATTTGAAACCGAGATCCCACGCGTCCTGCCGGTAGCGGGGGTTGCCAAAACGCAAAACCCAGAGCTGCATACTCTGATGCGTCTGGCTGCCGGGGAGACCTGTATCCGTCTGATCGCCATTTCAGCGGCGACGAAAAATATCCAGCTGAAGCTGCTGGACGCGTTTCCGGTGCAGAAAGAGGCCATCGCCAGAAAACTGTGTGTGATGCATCCACCCCAGCCATTGCTGAGCGAAAAAGGGCGTGAGGTTAGCGGTAAGAACATCACCTTTACCTTTATTGGTAATGAGTTTTATCGCAAAGGCGGCGCTGAAGTGGTACTGGCTTTTTCCGAACTTGCCGAAGAGGGGAATATTGACCTGAGTCACATCCAGGTCAACCTGATTGGTGATTTGTCGCGAAGACATAATATCGCGCATCATCAGTTTCAGGACGATGACGGTTTTTATAGCCACATCGAACAGCTGATTATTAAAGGATCTTTTTTTCAGCATTCAACTTCCTTACCAAACGCGGCAGTGATTAATTTATTTAAACAGAGCGATGTCGGACTCCTCCCCACCTGGCAGGATACCTACGGATTTTCCGTACTGGAAATGCAGGCGTGCGGCTGCCCGGTAATTACCACCAATATCCGCGCCTTACCGGAAATAAATCCACCCACTGCGGGTTGGCTGATTAATTATCCTCTGAATGATATGTATGAATTCACCATAGATTCTGAGCAGGCAAAGCAGGATATAAGGAAATCTATTATTAGCCAGCTTAAACGACAGATTATTGAAATCCTGAATAATCCAGGCAGTATCCGACGGCGCTCAGCACAGGCGATATTACGCATTCGCCGCGAGCATGACCCACTGACTTTCCAGCAGCGGTTGAAACAAATCTATCTATCGTGATGCAGATGCCATCCGTGGCCAGGGTGAGTCAGGCTTTGCCAATGCCGTCCAGCGTTTTCACTACGTCATCAGTCAGGCGCAGCGCGCCACTCGCCAGATTTTGCTGTAAATGTTCGGGTGACGAGGTGCCGGGGATCAGCAAAATATTGGGCGATCGTTGCAGCAACCAGGCCAGCGCCACCTGTAATGGCGTAGCGCCCAGCGCGTTCGCCACCTCAGTTAATTGATCCGATTGCAAAGGTGAGAAGCCGCCGAGCGGAAAGAAGGGCACATAGGGGATACCCTGCGCCGCCAGCTGATCCACCAGCGCGTCATCCTGGCGGTTTGCCAGATTGTAGAGATTCTGCACACAGGCAATCGGCGTCATTGCCTGTGCATCGGCCACCTGTCTGGCGGTGACGTTACTCAGGCCGATATGACGCACCAGCCCGCGTTCTTTCAGTTTAATCAGCGCGGCAAGCTGCTCTTCCAGCGAGCCTTCAGCCGGACCATGGACATCAAACATCGCGCGCAGATTCACCACCTCCATCGCCTCCAGCCCAAGGTTACGCAGGTTATCTTCCACTGCCTGAGTCAGTTCGGCAGCGCTGAAGGCGGGCAGCCAGCCGCCTTTCTCATCACGACGCGCACCCACTTTGGTGACAATCACCAGATCGTCGGGGTAGGGATGCAACGCTTTTTTGATCAGCTGGTTGGTGATGTGCGGGCCATAGAAATCACTGGTATCGATGTGATTCACACCGGCGGCCAGCGCAGCACGCAGCACCTGGATAGCGCGCGTTTCATCTTTCGGTGGGCCAAATACGCCCGGCCCGGCCAGCTGCATTGCGCCATAGCCCAGACGATTAACGTGGCGATCGCCGAGGGAATAGGTCATTTCAGGATGAGACATGGAAACCTCCTTCATAGGGTGTCCATTGATTGTAATGGTCCCGGCGCTGTGCAACTATCCGGTGAAATCGGGACACAGTGTACGGAGTAACGAACAATGGCGTTAGATATCGCTTTGCTGCACGCGGTCGTGGCGGTGGCGAAAGCCGGGGGATTTCGCGAGGCGGCGCGCGTGACCGGCAGCAATCCTTCCCGGTTAAGCGATGCGGTGCGCCGGGCCGAACAGCAGCTGATGGCGCGTCTGCTCCCGGCGATGAATGAGGTGGACGCGGCCCTGGATGCGCTGAACCGTTTTCGCACCACGCCGGGCGGTACGCTACGTCTGAATGTCCCGGTGAGTGCCGCGCGGCTGGTCCTGCCGACGATTGTGCCGGGCTTTTTGCAACGCTACCCGGATATCCAGCTGGAGGTGATCGCGGAAAGTAATGTTCAGGACGTTTTCCGCGACGGCTGTGATGCCGGGCTGCGTTATGACGACCATCTGGAGCAGGATATGGTGGCGCTGCCGATTGGTCCACGCGTGCAACGTTTTGCGGCGGCGGCATCACCCGCCTATCTGGCGCAGTTCGGCACCCCTCAGCATCCGCGGGAGTTGATGCAGCACCGTTGTCTGCGTGGCCGCTATGCCAGCGGCGTGATGGCGGAATGGGAATTCGAACACGATGGGGAAACGCTGCGATTACAACCTGAAGGCCCGCTCACCTGTAGCATCGGCGCAGCAATGGATTTGACGGTCGAAGCGGCGATTGCCGGGACCGGCATCGTCTATCTGTTTGAGGAGTGGTTAAAACCGGCGCTGGCGAGCGGTCTGCTTCAACCGATCCTGTCGCAATGGTGGCTGAGTTTTTCCGGGCTGTGGCTTTATTACAACGATCGCCGTCTGATTCCGGCACCGCTCCAGGCGTTTATTGAATATGTGCGGGAACTGAATGCCCGCGCTTAAGCCAGGTTTTTCAGCACGTTAATCCACGGCGTAGGGTTTTGCAGCAGTTCGTAGCTCAGGTTTTCGATCGTCATGTGCTGCATCATCGCCGCGCGACGTAGCAGGCTGTAAGCCGCGTCTTCATCCAGATTCAGCTGGCGCATCACCGCCAGCTGGGCGGAAAACAGAAATTTTCGCGCGCGCAGCCGTTCTTCCTGCCGTTTCAGCTGGGTTTCCAGCTGGCTGATGCGCGCGGCCGTGTCCAGTGCCAGGGTGAACGCTGTCATCACCCCATCGAAGCGCACCGGTTTACGCATATAACTGTCGATCTTCTGCTCGGTGATCCATTGCAAACGCGACGGGGTTTCCATTGCCGTAAGGGCGATTTTGGGCAGCGCCGGCCACGGCAGTTTTTCTGTCGGGTGGAACAGCGCCGGATTATCACCATCAAACACCAGCAACTGATGCCCGGTAAACGCGGCGGCGCGGGGAAAGTCGGCACAGAATTCGCCTTCAATCCCCATGCGGCCAAACTGCTGGGCGAGATGCTGGTTATCGCGCTCCGAGCAGCCAATGACGCAGACTCTCAGCCCGCGCATCTGGGTATTCCTGCGGCTCATGCGTCTTCTCCCGATTGGCCAAGATGATCGAGGTCGACCCAGGCGAGCCAGGGATCGGGTTTCACTGGCGCATCGGCCTGCCAGAAACTCTCCAGTTTGCCGTTATGGCAACGCGCCAGATGCGGCGTCAGCCAGCAATGATTGTTATCCGGGTCAATGCGCACCGGCCCGGCAGGGGAATCCATTTCGTCCTGCATCACCGCATCGCGCACGCCGTCAACCTCGGCGCTGCCATGGCGGGCGATGGCCCGCGCCAGTAAATGGCCCGCCAGCCAGGCGCTCTGGCTATCGACGGAAGGGGAAACCTGCTCGCCAAAACGCTGACGATAGCGGCGCAAAAAGTCCTGGTTCTCCGCGCTGGCAATCGACTGGAACCAGCTGGCCGACACCAGGTAGCCCTCCAGCGCCTCGGCACCGATGAGCTGAATCTCCGGTTCGCACAGGGTCAGGCTGAGCTTCAGCAACTGGTTCAGCCACGGTTGTTGCAGGCTGGCGCGATGCCATGCCCGATAAAAGCTGTAGGCGCTTTTACCCACCATGGTGTTGAGGACCACTTTGGGACGCCGCGCGATAATCTCAGCAATCAGGGCTTCAACGTTTTCTTCACCCAGCGGCAGCAGTTTGCTCTCCACCACGTTGCCCCCGGCCGGGATCACCGCTTCACGCGTGATGCGGTCAATTTCCCACGACCAGACGTAATTAGAACCAACATGAAAAATCTCCGCGTCCTGCTCCTTCAGCAGCCAGCGCAGCAACGGGATCACATGCTGATTGGGCGCCGCGCCTAGGTAGATCACGCTGTTGCTACTTTCGAAACCTTCGTAACGGGCGGAGTGCCACAGCAGGGCATTAGCACCTTCCACCAGCGGCAAAATGGTTTTCCGCGCCGCGGAGGTGTAGCAGCCAATCAGATGACGTACGCCGTGGCGATACAGCAGGTCATGACAATATTGATAGTAGTTATCCAGCGAACCGCCGGGATCGCGAACCACCGGGGCGAGGGTAAAATCGTATGCCGGGTTGGCATTGATCTCCTCAATCGCCAGCAGAATGCCGTTTAGCATTTCGCGGCCAATCACGGCGTAATCACCGGATACGGAATAGAGAATGCCGACCGGAATAACATTTTTGGCCGTTACAGACATAACTTCTCCTGCGTGGGCACGGCCCGCTGGCCGTGCCCGGTCAATTTACTGCGGATTGCTGATCACCAGCGGGGTGTAGAAATGCGGCTGACGCATCAGTACCAGGTCTTTACGTCTTACCACATGATTAGGATAACGGCTATCGGGCTGTCCGGTGCTGATGGTTAAGACTGCCAGACCATTATCAGCGATCACTTTGGCCTCATGGCGCGGGAAGGCGAAGGTGTCAGGGCCGTAAACGCCGCTGAGACCAAAACTCTCGCCACCGTTAGCGAACGCCAGCCAGACGTTGTTCTCACCAGCGCGCACGCGCGGCAGCAGCCAGTGCCAGGGATCGCGGCCAGTCGCAATCGGCCACGGATGTGCGATCGTCGTGCCAGCGTGAGCCAGCGGCGCTGGCGTCCGTAACGCGGCCGGACAGGCGATGATATCGCAGCCTTCCAGCGCCAGAACACGCGCCGACTCAGGCAGCAGCAGGTCTTCGCCCAGCAGGATCCCGACGCGACCGCACGGCAGATCGCAGGTTACCCATTGCGATCCGGCGCTGGCCCATTGTTGATCCGCTTCGCTTAGATGGATCTGCCGGTAATGCCCGATGGATCCTGCGCCGCTGGCCAGCAGGGCGCTGTTGTAACAGGTCGCGCCAGTGCGTTCGCTAAAACCGGTGAGTAGGGCGATATCCAGCTCCATCGCCAGACGAATAAACGCCTCGACTGGCGCATCGTTCAGCGCCAGCGCCTGGCCTGCACCCGGTCCGGTCAGCGCGGATTCCGGCAGTATCAGCAGCTCGGCACCCTGTGCTTTCGCCTGTTGCGCGTAATCACGAATGGTGGCGAGGTTGGCAGCGACATCCGGGACGGGGTGAAACTGTGCCACGGCGATGTTGGCATCTCTGGCGGCAGGCAGCGCATCGTTGCCGTACAGACCGAAGAAATCCTGCGGGTTCCACATAAAGGTGTTGGTCATCAGCCGCTGATACAGTTCCGGCCGACGTTTTTGCAGCCACGGATTGTGCGCAGGCAGCGTCAGTTGCGCGCTCAGCACCTGGTCGCCGCTGTCGCAGCTCGCCAGCAACTGACCTTCGCTATCGACAATGCAGCTGCCGCCGCTGAACTGCACGCCACGTTCCCAGCCCCAGCGGTTGCTTTCGATCAACGCACAGCCATTCTCCCAGCCGCGCGTCAGCCAGTAAGGCGCAGGGGTGCGTTCCGCCAGCCAGTTGCTGATGTGGCAGATAATCTGCGCGCCACCCAGCGCGGCGAGACGGGCGGTTTCGATAAAGTGGATATCCATGCAGATCAGCAGCGCGATGTTTCCAATATCAGTGGCGAACACCTGATGGCCGAGATCGCCATTGGCTGCCCATTTCGGCTCCGAAATATAAGGATGGGTTTTCCGATGCACGCCAATCAGGCCCTGCGGCCCGATCAGCAACGCGCTGTTGTAGTAAATATCAGTGACAGGGTCACGTTCCGGCATCCCCACCACCAGATAACAGCCGTGTTCCCGCGCCAGCGCAGTGAAGGCCTGGCTGGTTGGTCCGTCGGCGGTTTCGACATAGGGCGCGACTTCGGCGCGGTCCTGCCAGCAATAACCGGTGGTCGCCATCTCCGGCATCACAATCAATTTTGCGCCGTCACGCGCCGCCTGTTCCGACATCGTCAGCAGGCGCGCCACGTTCTCTTCTTTGCGAAACTGTGTGGGTTCAAACTGGATAGTTGCAACCTTGATGCTCATTATTCGGCCTCCTTGCTCAGAACGGGGTTAAATGCCGGTTTCGGTCCCTGATAGGCGTCAGAAGGTTTCCAGGTGGTGGCCATATCTGTTGGGAAGGTTTTGAAGTAGTAACGGCCACGGGTAGCGACGCTAATTCCTACGTGCAGCACCGGACCGACCAGCATGGCGATAAACGAGGCATAAACCATTGGATAAACCCCCAGCACGCCAGCTGCGCCAATCGCTACCGCGACCAGCAGCGCGATCACCCCGGACGGGTTCCACATGCGCAGATACTCTTTGCGGAATTCCACGAAATCTGACGGCGCGAGATGCAGCACTTTGCGGCAGACGTAGTAATCCGCGAGGATGATAAATACCCAGGTGTTGGTCAGAATGCCGGTAATCGACAGGAAGGTGCCGGTGTACTGCAAAATATTGCAGACGTAGAACACCACGCCAAGCAGCCACACCAGCAGCATCCACCACTGACGGCCCGGACGATAGTTAAACGCCATATCCATGGTGTTGGAGAGGGCGATGGAACCTGAATAGAGGTTCAGTACGTTGATACGAATCTGGGTGATGACCGCGAATAACACGCCGGTCAGACCGATAATCAGCGGGAAGACAAAGCCTGGATCGAGCGCCAGCGACCAGACATCTTCGCCTTTGATGTGCGGCATCAGGGTGTAGGCCATAAAGGCACCGAACAACATCACCACCACAATCGGGATCAACATGCCGAGCATAATGGTGGCCGTCCCTTTATGGCTGATGCCCGGACGCGCGAAACGGCCATAATCGGTCGCCATCAGCCCCTGAAACACAATCTGGCCGTTCGCCATGTTCATTACCAGCCACAGCGCATTGCTGTCGACTTCCGCTTTAGGCTGCCAGCCAGCAAAGCCGACCGCCGGGTAATGGTGCGTCAGCTGCCAGATGCAGAAGCCAAACAGCAGGATAAAGATTGGCACTCCCCATGTTTGCAGGAACTGCATTGACGACATGCCTTTCCACACAAACCAGATCGCTGCCAGTCCCATCAGGGCGAAAATGGCGATGCCTGCCACCGAATTCACCGGTACACCCGCATAGTTGGCAATGGCGTGCGACACGATAGTGCCTTCAAACAGGAAGTAGAAAATAAAGTTGATGGCGTAGATCAGGGAGGTAAAGGCCGATCCCAGGTAGCCGAAACCGAGACCGCGCGTCATCAGGTTGAGGGATAAACCTTCTTTACTTGCCATCTTCATGATGCAGGAGCCAATCAGCGTGGCGAACACCACCATATAGCCAATCGGCAGCAGCAGCAGCGGCCAGCCGACCTGATAACTCATATCTGCGCCCAGGCTGAACCAGAACATCGCCGTTGAGTTACCCAGCAGCACCAGAATGATGGCGGGAATCGGCCAGCGATAGTGCGAGGGCACACGACCTACCGCGTAATCTTCCACCGCTTCCGCTTCGGTGATGTCTTGTGGTCCCTGAAACCACGCTTTTAACTTGCTCATAGATTTACTCCAAAAAAAAGCCCCGCTGGCAGCATTGCCAGCAGGGCTTCTTCGCCTGAAATCGATGTATTGGAGTGGCCTCGGCCACAAACCGCTTACCAGACTACGGCGCCTGTTCCTGACATGCAGGATGCGGTACAGAGAGTAAGGCAATTTACATGCCAGTTTGTTATCGGCCCGGAAATCAGGGGATCTGCCGTCTCCTTTGATTCTCCATGCGTTATTGCGGTGCAGGTCTGCACTGAAATGGCACGCGTCAAGCGGGCCGGGCGTAAGAGGAAATTGCTATTCCAGAACTTTTGCGCTGCGTGATATACCTGGTGGGTGCTATGTGCAGAAATAAACAATTAAACAGGGATCATCGTTGGAGGTTTTTTCATGCAGTCAGCTTTCCCCCTCGTCTCACGCGCCACTATCAGCCAGATTTCCCCCTCGCTCATCCGCGAAATTGCCAATGAAGGGATGGATCGTCCCGATATGCTCGCCTTCTGGTTTGGCGAGTCGGACAAACCGACGCCGCAATTTATTACCGATGCCGCCATCACCTCGTTGCAGCAGGGTGAAACGCGCTATATCCAGAACCTGGGGCGCCCCTATTTGCGCCAGGCGCTGTCCGATTATCTTAGCCAGTTGCACGGGCGCCCCATCAGCAGCGATCAACTGGCGATTACCAGCGCCGGGATTAACGGCCTGATGCTGGTCGCGCAAACGGTGTTATCACCGGGCGATAAGGTGGTGGCAATTACGCCGGTGTGGCCGAATGTGGTGGAGATCCCGCAGATCCTCGGCGCATCGGTCGATCGGGTGGCGCTAACGGTGAAAGAGGGCGCATGGGCGCTGGATATGGATCAGCTGCTGAGCGCGCTGACGCCTGACGTACGGATGCTGATTATTAACTCACCCGGCAACCCGACGGGCTGGACCATTACTGATCAAGAGGTGCAAATCATCCTCGCGCACTGCCGCAAACTGGGCATCTGGATCCTTAGCGATGATGCTTATCAGCGGTTGATCTATGCCGGAGATCGTCACTACGCCCCGTCGTTTCTTGATTACGCCACCGCGGAAGATCGTCTGATTTCGGTGAATACCTTTTCTAAAGCCTGGCTGATGACCGGTTTCCGCGTTGGCTGGGTGGTCGCGCCGCCATCCATTATCGAGGCGCTGGGTAAGCTTATTGAGTTCAACACCAGCTGCCTGTTTGAGCCATGCCAGCGTGCAGCGCAGGCGGCATTGCTGGGCGGCGAGAGCGGCATCACTGCGCTGCGCGCCGAGCTGGTGCATAGCTACCAGTTTCTGGTCGCGGGGCTGCGTGCGTTGCCGGGAGTCAGCGTGCCCGAGAGCGGTGGTGGAATGTATGCGTTCTTCCGCATTGAGGGGTTTGCGGATACCACCACGCTGGCGAAACGCCTGGTGCGTGAGAGTTCGCTGGGCCTGGCGCCGGGAGCAGCGTTCGGTCCCGAAGGGAGTGGCTGGCTGCGCTGGTGCCATGCGGTATCGTCTACCGATAAGTTGCAGCAGGGACTGGCGCGCCTGAGTGAGTTTCTGACGCGTAATCGCTGATCACCCCGCCATCAGGTCGTGGCGCGATTTAGCACCAATAAAAAAGCCGATAACCGTTGCCAGTTATCGGCTTTTTCGCTTTACGCAAAAAATTACGCGTTCAGCAGCTGATCCGCCGTCTTCTCAACCAGCGCCAGCAGGATTTTGACATCTTCCAGCGTTACGGTTGGGTTCAGCAGCGTCAGCTTCAGGCAGGTGATGCCATCCGCTTCGGTCACACCTACGTTAGCACGGCCGGATTCCAGCAGGGCATCGCCGATGCGCTGGTTGAACAGCGCTACGGCTGCGTCACCGCTGGCTGCCAGCTGCTCAGGACGGAAACGGAACAGTACGCTTGCCAGCTGCGGCTGCATTACCAGCTCGAAACGCGGCAGGTCGGTAACGTATTGCGCCACTTCCTGTGCCAGCGTTACGCCGTGATCGATAATCGCCGCATACTGTTTCTGACCCAGTGCTTCCAGGCCCATCCACAGTTTCAGCGCATCAAAACGACGCGTAGTTTGCAGTGATTTCGATACCAGATTCGGTACGCCTTGCTCTTCGTCAAACTCAGAGTTCAGGTACGCCGCCTGGTAACGCATCAGCTCGTAATGACGCTCATCTTTCAGCAGGAATGCGCCACAGCTGATGGTCTGGAAGAACTGTTTGTGGAAGTCCAGGGTGACGGAATCCACCAGTTCCAGGCCATCAAGGTAGTCACGATACTTTTCTGACAGCAGCAGTGCGCCGCCCCAGGCTGCATCCACATGAACCCAGATGTTGTGCGCAGCGGCAATACCAGCAATTTCACGCAGCGGATCAATCGCACCCGCATCGGTGGTGCCTGCGGTAGCCACAATCGCCAGGATCTGCTCGCCATTGGCTTCAGCCTGCGCCAGTTTGGCTTTCAGGTCGTTGACGTCCATACGCGCAAAACGGTCAGACTTCACCTGCACCACGGATTGATAGCCGTGGCCCAGCAGCGCCATATTCTTCTGTACGGAGAAGTGGGCGTTTTCTGAGCACAGCACCTTGATCTTACGCAGATCGCCGGTGATGCCATCCTGCTGTACCGAGTGACCCTGACGCGCATAAAACGCATCGCGTGCCAGCATCAGACCCATCAGGTTGCTCTGGGTGCCGCCGCTGGTGAACACACCGGCATCACCTGCCGGATAGCCAACCTGCGCGCGCAGCCATTCAATCAGCTTGATTTCAATGATGGTAGCTGACGGGCTTTGGTCCCAGGAATCCATGCTCTGGTTGGTGGCGTTGATCAGCACTTCCGCCGCCTGGCTAACCACCAGGCTCGGGCAGTGCAGATGCGCCACGCACTGCGGGTGATGCACCGACAGGCTGTCTTTCAGAAAGTATTCAATCGCGCGTTCAATCGCGGCCTGGTTGCCCAGGCCGTTCGGATTGAAGTCGAGCGTAATGCGCTCGCGCAGTTCGGCTACCGTTTTGCCCTGATACATCTCAGGCTGTTTCAGCCACTGCACAACCGCGGCGCTGCTCTGGGCAATCGCCTGCTGGTACGCTTCAATGCTTTGCGCTGAGGCGGCCAGAATCGGGTTTACTTCAGACATCATACTCTTCCGAATCAAACAGGTTTGATGCCTGCGCCCATCAGCGCCTGCTCAAATTTATCAAGGAAAATGCCCAGTTCTTCATTGCTGATCAGCAGCGAAGGCAGCAGGCGCAGCACGGCACCATGACGGCCACCACGCTCCAGAATCAGGCCCGCTTCGAAGCATTTTTTCTGCAGCAGGGCAGAAAGCTCGCCATCAGCCGGGTACGCACCCATATGATCAGGCGCTTCGTTTGGTTTGATGATTTCAATACCAATCATCATGCCCAGACCGCGGATGTGACCGATAACCGGGTAACGTTTCTGCATTTCTGCCAGCTGGCCTTTCAGCCATTCGCCCTGTGCCGCGACTTTCGCAGCGATATCCTGCTCTTTCAGGATCTTCAGCGTAGCCAGACCGGTCGCCATCGCCAGCTGGTTGCCGCGGAAGGTGCCAGTGTGGTGGCCCGGTGACCAGGCATCGAACTGCTTTTTGATACCCAGCACGGCCAGCGGCAGACCGCCACCCACAGCTTTAGACATTACAATGATGTCCGGCTCGATGCCTGCGTGTTCGAAGGCGAAGAACTTACCGGTGCGGGCAAAGCCAGCCTGCACTTCGTCGAGGATCAGCAGAATGCCGTGTTCCTGCGTCACTTTGCGAATGCGTTGCAGCCACTCAACCGGAGCCGGGTTCACGCCGCCTTCACCCTGAACGGCTTCGAGGATCACTGCGGCAGGTTTGCGCACGCCGCTTTCAACGTCGTTGATCAGGTTTTCGAAGTAGTAGGTCAGGGCTTTCACGCCAGCGTCACCACCGAGGCCCAGCGGGCAGCGGTACTGATGCGGATACGGCATAAACTGCACTTCCGGCATCATGCCGTTTACAGCTTCTTTCGGTGACAGGTTGCCCGTCACAGACAGCGCGCCGTGGGTCATACCGTGGTAACCGCCGGAGAAGCTGATCACGGCGCTACGGCCAGTGACTTTCTTCGCCAGTTTCAGCGCGGCTTCAACAGCGTCGGCACCAGACGGGCCGGTGAATTGCAGGCAATATTCTTTACCCTGGCCCGGCAGCAGAGAGAGCAGGGATTCAGAGAACTGATCTTTTAACGGAGTCGTCAGATCAAGGGTATGTAACGGCAAGCCGCTGGTAATGACATTTTGAATGCTTTGCAGAACTTCAGGGTGGTTATGACCCAGAGCCAGAGTTCCTGCGCCAGCCAGGCAGTCAAGATATTGTTTATTCTCAACATCGGTAATCCATACGCCGTGCGCTTTGGCAATCGCTAAAGGCAGTTTGCGCGGGTAACTCCTGACATTCGATTCGAACTCAGCCTGACGGGCTAAGAACTCGTCGTTGTTTCCGTGGAATGAGTTGGCACCAAAATTATCAATACGGACTTTATCCGTCATCATATCTCTCCTACAACCGGCGGCATGAAAGATGCACCGATTGATTAATTGAATAAAAAAGTATCAGCTGTGAAAAAAACGCGGCCAATATAGAGCCTTTTAACCTGGGGGGCAATGATTAATTTTGTTTAGAATTGTTTATTACTTATATATACGAATCAGGGATTTGCTGCATAAGTGGCCGATAATTTTAACGCGGCTGTATGACATGGTTATTAAATAATCGAGTGAATAAAAAGACTTATGCCAGCGAATGAAAGCCAGGGACCGAATGCAATGGCGCCGGACAGGCCGTGCGGCCACAAGATTCTGGAAATTAAGTCAAATAAAATGGCACCGCCGCAGGCGATAATCAGCACAATCGGTAAAGGCTCCCAGCCCAGCCAGGCCCCCAGCGCAGCGAGCAATTTGGCATCGCCCAGACCCAGCACATCCCGCTGTCGCAGCAGGCGATAACCCCATGCCAGCAGCGCCAGGGCGCTATAACCCGCCACCGCCCCCAGGATCGCGTCAGCCACATTTCCTGGAATGATCGCGAAGCAATGCAGCATCAAACCACTCCATAACAAGGGCAGCGTCAGGGCATCGGGTAATAGATAGTGGCGAATATCAATCAGCGATAACGTCAATAACGTCCCGCTTAAAAGTAATGCCGCGAAGAGTAATGGCGTAAAAGGCAGCAAGCGGCTAAGACCTAAACATAGCGCAGCCGTAAATATTTCCACCAAAGGGTAACGTATGCTAATTGATTGATTACAATAGCGGCATTTACCTCGTAACAGTAGCCAGCTTAATAGCGGAATAGAATCGCGCCAGTGTCGCGTTTGTTTAGATTGCGGACAATGTAAATGCGCAAAAGTAAATGATGACGGGGCCGAGGGATGAAGTACCCGCCGGGGCAACCAATAAACAATCACATTAATAAAACTTCCACCAAACAAACCGATAACCAACCAATAACACCATTCCATTAGCGCTGCCTCATTTTATCCCTTATAAGCTGACAGACAGCTTATGCCGACGGCGGAATCATGACGAGAGCGCGATGGCGTTTACATCGAAGTTGCATGTGGTTTTCAGAGCCGCATTCCGCACTTCAGCTGTACATATTAAATCGCGTAATAATGTTGATCCGTGAGTAGGGCGCAGCGCTCTCGTTCTCCGGCATAAAGCCGTGAAACGCCAGCAGGGCGCGAAAAGCGTGTTGCGCATCCTGTTGCAGGTTGTGATCAATCAGCGCATCAATTCTCCCGGCCTGCATCAGGGCGCGGTTTTCCCGATCCAAATCGTGGCCGATAAAGGTCTGGATGCGAATGCCGTGCTCATCAAAAGCCTGCAAAATCCCCGCATTGCCGCCCCCGACGGTATAGACGGCACGTATCGCCGGTTGCTGTGTCAGAAACGCGCTTACGCATTGGTACATCTGCTGATCGATACCAAAGCCACCCGCGACCACCTCAACCCGATGGCGCGGCGCAAACTGCGCCATACCGGCGACAAAACCCGCAATACGATCCCGCTCGCCGGTAAATTCATTGCTGCCCGTCACCGCCGCAATCTGCGTTGCCTCATCGCGCAACCATTTCGACATCAAAAAAGCCGCTGCTTTTCCGGCACTGACGTTATCCATACCGATGTACTTCAGCCGCGGGCTGGCCGGAATATCGGTGACCAGCGTCACCAGCGGGATGCGCTGCTTAGCCAGATCATCCAGCGTGGGCAGCAGCCGGGGATCGTTCATCGCCTTGAGAATGATACCGTGGCTGCTCAGCGCGCATTTCTTCAGTAACGCGTTGATCTCATCCACTTGCATGTTTTCGCTGCAATGAAAGCGAAGTTGCAGGCGAAATGCGCCGAAACTGGCGATCTGGCTGCTAAATGCCTCCCGCACCAGTTCACTGAAACGCGCCGGGGTATGCATGATGATGTCGAAATAGAGCGTCCGTCCCTGTGCGAGACCGGTTTTACGCAGCAATTCGAGATCGGCAATCGCCTGTTGAATACGATGCTCGGTTTGCGGATGGACTTTGCCACGTTGATGCAACGCACGATCGATAGTCGCCAGGCTCAGTCCCGACTGGGCAGCTATCTGTTTTAAGGTAAATTTCGCCATAGGTTTGATGAGGTTTTTATGAGGTGTTTCTGATGTTTTGTTAACTGAATGTAGCTGTTAGTTTGAAGGGTAACAAGGGCATCGCATCAGGTATAGCGAACCTTAAACAATCAAAACCTCCCCTACAACCTGACAAAACCATGAGGTGATCATGACATCACATTACTTTGCGACTGAAGATCAGGTATCACTGGACGACCTGCGCGCGCTTTGCGCTCAGCAGGCAATCGCCGGAGATTATCCCCTCGCCAGCGACATCGTTTCTGATGTGCTGATTTATGACCGCGACGTGCTGGCTGATACCGCCGCGACCGACCAGAAAGCGGTGCTGAGTGAGCTGCATAAAGCGCTCTCCAGCGGGCCTGGCGTGTTTGTGGTGCGTGGATTGTACGCAGCCACCGCAGCGGTTGATCGCGCGTCCGAGGTGTTCGAAACGATTATGCATCAGGAGGCGCAATCGAAGGTGCAGGCCGACCATTTCTCTAAAGCAGGGAATAATGGTCGCATCTGGAACGCGCTGCAAAAACTGGCCGAGGTCAGCCCGGCGGTTTTTACTGATTATTATGCCAATCCCATCCTGGGGCTGATTTGTCAGGCATGGCTGGGACCAGCGTGGCGCATGACGTCGCAGGTTAACCAGGTACGTCCGGGGGGCGAAGCACAGCAGGCGCATCGTGATTACCATCTGGGTTTTCAGCAAAGCGCGTTTGCCGCCGGCTTCCCGATTCCGGTGCATATTCTGTCGCAATATCTGACGTTGCAGGGAGCCGTAGCGCATACCGATATGCCGCTGGCATCCGGTCCGACCCGTTTGCTGCCGTGGTCGCATCAGTACGATCTCGGCTATCTCGCTTATCGTCGCCCGGAATTTGCCGATTATTTCGCGCAGAACTACGTGCAGCTGCCGCTGAAGAAGGGCGATGGACTCTTTTTCAACCCGGCGCTTTTCCATGCCGCCGGCAACAACACCACCACCGACCACGTACGTACCGCCAATCTTTTGCAGGTATCTTCTGCCTTTGGCGTACCGATGGAAGAGGTGGATCACGAACAGATTCTGAAATGGATTTATCCGCAGCTGCAAGACCGTGCGCGGTCAGAGGCTGAGCTGGAAGCAGTGATTGCGGTTGCGGCGCGCGGCTATTCGTTCCCGACCAATCTGGACACCGATCCGCCGGTGGGAGGGATGGTGCCGAAAACGCAGCAGCAGCTGGTTAAAGACGCCCTCGCGGAGGGACTGAGTCATGCGCAATTTGTTGAGGTACTGGATGCGCATACGGCGAAGCGCCGGGCGTAGGGTTAAAGCGCGATCCTGACCCTTTCCCGTTGGCGGAGAGGGTCAGGATGAGGGGAAAACGGCAAACCTAGCGCTGCCGTTTAAACATCTGAATGGCTTCCTGCACATTGCTGGTTTCCAGCTGCATCACGCGTGCATTATCTAAAAACACATCATAATGTCCGGCATCGTAACGGAAGACATAAAGTTCGCCGCGAAAGCGCAATCCTTTGGTTTTGACGCCGATATGGTGACGGCGCAGTGCGGCTTGCGAGAGTCGGTCGGTATCGGTTTTCACGGCAACAACCTCCATGCCAGAGTTCAAGTAAAAACTAAGCAAATCAGCATACTGCGAAATTCTTAGTTTTCCCTTAAGAACAGTATAGTTAATTCCTTAAGTTATTGTTTTCAGAAAGTTCACAGCGCATCATTAGCCTGAAATCTTTGTAAAACCTTATGGATGATCTTTGACCATGACAGCCGGATGTTCTACAGAACCTCAACGCCAGTCAGAAAAGTGCGCTCATCTGCATACCATTTAATGTTCCGTTAAGTTTTCCTCCGTATTTTGGTCTACCAACGAGACAGCGCACCTAATGCTTTCAAAATGTGAGAATTATTTGATTAGTCTTTCGTGCTGTACTATTTGTTTATATGGTGAATTCAAAGATGTATAACCCGCTATGCATAACACCTTCAATTCATAATCCTGGTTATGATCATTACTATTCCTAAGCAAAAGGCATTAATCATTAAGGAAGCTAATCTATGTCTTTTCTCCCTTTCTCGCGTCCATCTCTGGGCGAAGAAGAGTTAGCAGCGGTTAAAGCGGTTTTTGAGTCGGGCTGGATTACTACCGGTCCTCAGAATGCGGCACTCGAGCAGGCCTTTTGTCAGTTGACTGGCAACCAACATGCCATTGCCGTGAGTTCGGCCACGGCCGGTATGCACGTCACCCTGATGGCGTTGGGGATTAAGCCAGGCGATGAGGTGATCACTCCGTCATTGACCTGGGTTTCCACCATCAACATCATCACGCTGCTCGGCGCCACACCGGTGATGATTGATATCGATCGTGACACGCTGATGGTCACTCCCGAGCAGATTGAAGCGGCGATTACTCCCCGTACCCGTGCCATCATCCCCGTGCATTATGCCGGCGCACCTGCCGATATGGACGCGATCCGCGCGCTGGGTGAACGTCATGGCATCACGGTAATTGAAGATGCGGCCCATGCGGCGGGCACCCTGTATAAAGGCAACCCTGTCGGCCACAGCGGCACCGCGATTTTTTCGCTACATGCCATTAAAAACATCACCTGCGCCGAAGGTGGCGTGGTTGTCACTGACGATGCCGCCCTTGCCGATCTGATCCGTAGCCTGAAATTCCACGGCTTAGGCGTCGATGCCTACGATCGTCATACCCATGGTCGTAAGCCGCAGGCTGAAGTGATTATGCCTGGCTTTAAATACAACCTGCCGGATATCAGCGCCGCCATCGCCCTGGTGCAGCTGAAAAAGTTGCCGGACATCAATGCCCGTCGCGAGGCGATTGCGCAGCGTTATCTGACCGAACTAGCCGATACGCCATTCCTGCCGCTGACGCAGCCTGCCTGGCCGCATCAACATGCCTGGCATCTTTTCATTATTCGTGTGGATGAAGCGCGTTGCGGTATCAGCCGTGATGGATTGATGGAAGCGCTGAAGGCGCAGGACATCGGCACCGGCCTGCATTTCCGGGCTGCCCACACTCACAAATATTATCGCGAACGTTACCCGCAACTCTCATTACCTAATACCGAGTGGAACAGTGACCGCATCTGTTCCATTCCGCTATTCCCTGATATGCACGATGACGACGTCGAACGTGTCATCAAAGCGCTGCATGCGCTAGCCGGAGTTTGACATGCTGGAAGAAAAACCGATTCGTAAAGTGTCCGTGGTTATCCCGGTCTACAACGAAGAAGAGAGCCTGCCGGAGCTGGTACGCCGTACTGATGCCGCCTGCCAGAGCTTCAATCTGGATTACGAGATTTTGCTGGTCGATGACGGCAGTTCTGACCGTTCCGGTGAGATGATCGCTGATGCTGCCGATATGCCGGGCAGTCATGTGGTTGGCGTGTTGCTCAACCGTAATTATGGTCAGCACTCGGCGATTATGGCGGGCTTCAGCCACGTCAGCGGCGATCTGATTATCACGCTGGATGCCGATTTGCAGAACCCACCGGAGGAGATCCCCAATCTGGTGGCGGCGGCTCAGCAGGGCTATGACGTGGTTGGCACAGTACGCCAGAATCGTCAGGACAGCTGGTTCCGCCGTCGTGCATCCCGCACCATTAACCAGCTGATCCAGCGTGTCACCGGCAAAGCGATGGGTGATTACGGCTGTATGCTGCGCGCTTACCGCCGCCATATCATTGACGCCATGCTGAACTGTCATGAGCGCAGCACCTTCATCCCAATTCTGGCGAACACCTTCGCGCGCCGCACCATTGAGCTGCCGGTGGCACATGCCGAACGTGAGTTCGGTAACTCGAAATACAGCTTTATGCGCCTGATCAACCTGATGTACGACCTGGTGACCTGTCTGACCACCACACCGCTGCGTCTGCTGAGCGTGGTTGGCAGCCTGATCGCGCTGTCCGGGTTTGCCTTCTCACTGATTTTGATCGTGTTGCGTCTGTTCTTCGGCGCAGCCTGGGCCGGTGATGGCGTCTTCGTGCTGTTCGCCGTGCTGTTTATGTTTGTCGGCGCGCAGTTCGTCGGCATGGGTTTACTCGGCGAATATATCGGCCGCATTTATAACGACGTACGCGCCCGTCCGCGCTACTTCATTCAACGTGTTATCCATTCGCAAAAAGATGCATCTGTACAGGAAATCGAGCAATGAAAACCATCGTCTTCGCCTATCACGACATGGGCTGTGCGGGCATTAATGCGCTGCTGCAGGCTGGCTACGAAATCAGCGCCATTTTTACCCATCCTGATTCGGCCAATGAGAACCACTTTTTCGGCTCGGTTGCACGCATCGCTGCAGAGCAGGGCATTCCGGTCTATGCGCCGGACGACGTCAACCATCCGCTGTGGGTAGATCGCATCAAAGCGATGGCGCCCGACATCATTTTCTCGTTCTATTATCGCAACCTGTTAAACGACGCCATTCTGAACAGCGCACGTCTTGGCGCGTTTAACCTGCACGGTTCGCTGCTGCCGAAATACCGTGGCCGCGCGCCGCTGAACTGGGTGCTGGTCAATGGCGAAAGCGAAACCGGCGTGACCCTGCACCGCATGGTGAAACGCGCCGATGCCGGTGATATCGTCGCGCAGCAACGCGTCGCGATCGAGGAGCAGGACAATGCCCTGACGCTGCATCGCAAACTGGTGAACAGCGCTACGCAGCTGCTGGAATCCGTACTGCCGACCATGAAGCAGGGCAAAATCAACGCGCAGCCGCAGGATGAAAGCCAGGCCAGCGTCGTGGGCCGCCGCACCGCGGCTGATGGTCGCATCGACTGGTCCCGTCCTGCACAGGAGATCAACAACCTGGTGCGTGCGGTGACCGATCCCTGGCCGGGTGCCTTTGGTTATGCCGGTACGGTGAAATTTGTCGTCTGGAAAGGACGTGTTCATCCGGCGGCGCACGGCGCCAAACCGGGTACCGTGTTATCGGTAGAACCTTTCCTGATTGCCTGCGGCGAAGGCGCGCTGGAAGTGATCACCGGCCAAAGCGAAAACGGTGTGTACATGAACGGCAGCCAGCTGGCGCAAAGCCTGGGCATGGTGCCGAGCGCGCTGCTGTACTCTCAGCCGGTTGCGGCGATCAAACGTCGTACGCGCGTGCTGATCCTTGGCGTAAACGGCTTTATCGGCAACCACCTGACTGAACGTTTGTTGCAGGATGACAACTTTGAAGTTTACGGCCTCGACATCAGCTCTGATGCCATCAGCCGTTTCCTCGGCCATCCTGGCTTCCATTTCGTTGAGGGTGATATCAGCATTCATTCCGAGTGGATTGAGTATCACATCAAAAAATGTGACGTGGTTCTGCCATTGGTGGCCATCGCCACGCCGATTGAGTACACCCGTAATCCGCTGCGCGTATTCGAACTCGATTTTGAAGAGAACCTCAAAATCATCCGTGATTGCGTGAAGTACAAAAAACGTATCATTTTCCCGTCTACGTCCGAAGTGTACGGCATGTGTACCGACAACCATTTCGATGAAGACAGCTCGAATCTGGTGGTAGGGCCGATCAACAAACAGCGCTGGATTTACTCCGTATCCAAACAGCTGCTGGACCGCGTTATCTGGGCTTACGGTGAAAAAGAGGGGCTGCGCTTTACCCTGTTCCGTCCGTTTAACTGGATGGGACCACGTCTCGATAACCTGAATGCCGCGCGTATCGGCAGCTCCCGCGCCATCACCCAGTTGATCCTCAACCTGGTTGAAGGTTCGCCGATCAAGCTGATTGATGGCGGTGCGCAGAAACGCTGCTTTACCGATATCAGCGATGGCGTCGAAGCGCTGTTCCGCATCATCGAAAACAAACAGAACAACTGCGACGGCCAGATTATCAACATCGGTAACCCGGACAACGAAGCCAGCATCAAGGAACTGGCCGAGAAGCTGCTGGAGAGTTTTGAACGCCATCCGCTGCGTAGCCACTTCCCGCCGTTTGCCGGTTTCCGCGAAGTGGAGAGCAGCAGCTACTACGGTAAAGGCTATCAGGACGTTGAGCACCGTAAACCGTCGATCAAAAACGCCCGTCGCCTGCTGAGCTGGTCGCCGGAAGTGCAGATGGACACCACTATCGACAACACCCTTGATTTCTTCCTGCGTACCGTTGAGTTGCAGGTCGAAACGCCATGAAGAAAGTAGGTTTACGCGTTGATGTAGACACCTGGCGCGGTACGCAACAAGGCGTACCCGCGCTACTGGAGCTGTTTAGCCTGCATCAGGTGCAGGCCAGTTTCTTTTTCAGCGTTGGGCCGGACAACATGGGACGCCATTTATGGCGTCTGATGAAGCCGCGCTTTTTATGGAAAATGCTGCGTTCGCGCGCAGCATCACTCTATGGCTGGGACATCTTGCTGGCCGGCACCGCATGGCCGGGTCGTGAAATCGGCCGTGGACTGGAAGAGATCATCAGCGCTACCGCCGATCATCATGAAGTCGGGCTGCACGCCTGGGATCACTTTGCCTGGCAAACCTGGGCGGGCGTCTGGCCGGAGCAGCGCTTAATCGACGAGATTGCACGCGGTAAAGAGGCGCTGGAAGCAATAATAGGTGACAACGTCACCTGTTCCGCCGTAGCGGGCTGGCGCGCCGATAGCCGCGTGGTGGAGGCGAAGCAGAAGTTTGGTTTCCGCTACAACAGCGACTGTCGCGGCAGCCATCCTTTCCTGCCGCGTCTCAGCGACGGCACATTGGGCACGGTGCAGATTCCGGTGACCTTACCTACGTGGGATGAAGTGGTGGGGCCTAAAGTCAGCGTAGTGGATTTCAATGACTTTTTGCTTAATCATCTGCGTGATGCCGGTGAAACGGCAGTTTATACCATTCATGCCGAGGTTGAAGGGATTGTCGGACATCAGGCGTTCGCGGAGTTACTCACGCGTGCGGAGCAGCAGGGTATTCAGTTCTGCCCGCTCAGCGAACTGCTGCCTGACGATCTGACCACGCTTCCTGTCGGCAACATCGTGCGCGGACAGATCGCCGGGCGCGAGGGCTGGCTCGGCTGTCAGCAAGAACAACACAGGTAACCACGGATGCGTACTGGCACCAAAACGGCATTGCTGCTGTTTTTATTCGCGCTTTATTATTTTATCCCCATCGAATTTCGTGCCTTATGGCAGCCTGATGAAACCCGCTATGCGGAGATCAGTCGTGAAATGCTGGCCAGCGGAAACTGGGTTGTACCGCATTTCTTTGATCTGCGTTATTTCGAAAAACCCATCGCCGGTTACTGGGTGAATAACCTTGGCCAGTTACTGTTTGGTCAAAGCAATTTTGCCGTGCGCGCCGGGTCCATTTTCAGCACCCTGTTCTCAGGGTTGCTGGTCTGGTGGCTTGGCACCCAGCTGTTTGCCGATCGCAAAGTGGCGCTCATGGGGAGCGCCATTTTTCTTACCTCGCTGCTGGTTTACGGCGTAGGGACTTACGCGTTACTCGACCCGATGCTCTTGCTGTGGCTGGTCGCGGCAATGGCGAGTTACTGGCTGGCGGCACAGGCTAACAGCACGCGCCAGCGTCTGCTCGGTTATGTCCTGCTGGGTGTCGCCTGCGCCATGGGCTTTATGACCAAAGGATTTCTGGCGCTGGCGGTGCCGGTGCTGGCGATTTTGCCCTGGGCGATATCACAACGTCGCTTTGGCGAGCTGCTGCGTTTTGGGCCGCTGACGGTTGTGGTCGCCGCCCTCGTCAGTGCGCCCTGGGCGCTGGCGATTTATCGCCAGGAAGGGGATTTCTGGCATTACTTTTTCTGGGTGGAACATATTCAGCGTTTCGCCGAATCCGATGCGCAGCATAAAGCCCCGCTGTGGTTTTACCTGCCGGTGTTGATCGCGGGTTCGCTGCCGTGGCTCGGCCTGCTGCCCGGCGCGCTGTGGCAGGGCTGGCGTGAACGCCGCCAGCAGCCAGGCTTAAGCTATTTGCTAAGCTGGGTAGTGATGCCGCTGCTGTTTTTCAGCATTGCCAAAGGCAAGCTGCCAACCTACATCCTGCCGTGCTTTGCTCCTCTCGCGCTGCTGATGGCGCACTATGCCCACAGCCTGGCACCGCAGGTCGCCAAAGCGCTGAAGGCGAATGCGTGGATCAATATTCTGTTTGGCACCGTCGCCGCCTTAGCCCTGTTGATCGTGTTCGCCCCCTGGGGAGTGTCGCACCATCCGCTGTTTGCCGCGGATGAACACGGCAAGGTTGTGCTGGCGGTGCTGGCCTTTGTCGGCTGGGCGCTGGCTGGCGTATTCAGTCGTCAGCGCTGGCAGCTAAGCGTCCTTTGCCCGCTGGTGTTGACCCTGGTGGTGGGGTTTGCTATCCCGGACCGGGTACGCGACTCCAAACAGCCGCAAAGTTTTATGAATCACGTCGCCGGACAACTGGCCGACAGCCGCTATGTGCTGGCAAACGGTCCCGGCATCGGCTCGGCGGTGGCATGGCAACTGAAGCGCAGCGACGTCCTGATGTATGCCCAGCAGGGCGAAGTGGAATATGGCTTACGCTACCCCGATGCGCAACATAAGTACGTCTCAGGCGAAGCGTTTGCCGACTGGCTGCAACAGCATCGCCAGGAAGGTAAGATTTCGCTGGTGCTGATGATGTCATCGGTTGACGCCACACCGGATGCGCGCCTGCCGAAGCCGGATTTCAGCTATCGCCAGGGACGTCTGGTCTACTACGGATATCATCCGCTGCCATGAACCTGCTACTCATTCTTGTCGTTAGTTTGCTGAGTTGCGCCGCGCAGCTGTGTCAGAAACAGGCGGCGCATATCGGCGCGCAGCAGGGCAAAAAACGCCTGCTGATGTGGATTGGGCTTAGCCTGCTGCTGCTGGGCGTCGCCATGCTGCTGTGGCTGGTGGTGTTGCGCCTGGTGCCGGTCAGCGTGGCCTATCCGATGCTCAGCCTCAATTTTGTGTTAGTTGCACTGGCCGCGCGCCTGATCTGGCGTGAGACGTTTACCCTGCGGCAGATATTCGGCACCCTGTTAATCGTGGCTGGGGTAGCCCTGATGGGAAGTCATTTATGAAAGGCTACGGACTGGCGTTGTGCAGCATTGTGCTGGTCACGCTGGCGCAGCTGCTGCTGCGCACCGCGATGCTGCAATTCCCGGCATGGCCGGATTTCGTCGCCCTGCAACTCTGGCAGCACCCGCTGCCGCTGGTGTTGCTGTGTTTTGGTCTCGGTGCCTATGCCTTATCGATGCTGTGCTGGATGCTGGCGCTGCGCCATCTGGCGCTGAGTCGCCTCTATCCGCTGCTCAGCCTGAGTTATGTGCTGGTGTGGATCGCGGCGGTGACGTTACCGGTGTTTGGCGAAGCCTTCCGCTGGAGCGGCTTCGCCGGGATGCTATTGATCGTGGCCGGTTTGCTGTGCGTGTCGTTGCCCGGCAAAAAATAACCGTTACTCTTTCGCGTAAAGGTAAACCGAGGCGCGCGACACGCCCAGCAGCTGGGCAATCACCTCCATCGATTTTTTCACCTCAAGCAAACCGCTGCTGCGCAGTTCCTGCATCAGCTGTTTGCGTTCCGTGGCTTTCAGCGCGCGCGGCGTGGTTGCCAGACGCGCGGCAAACTGTTCGATGCGCTGACGCAGCGCTTCCGCTCCCGCCGGTTCCAGCTGTTCCGTAATGTCATTGGTGGCGATGCGGGTAAACTGCGCCAGCGCGCTTTGCATCCCGCGAAACAGCGTCATATCGACATTCAGACACAGCGCCGCCACGTACCTGCCGTTGTCATCTTTGATACCGATTGAAGTGCTCTTAACCGGACGGCCATCCGCCAGCTGATTGGCATAATTGGTCAGCAGCGAAGGGAAGTCCGGCGACGCGATCCGCGCCAGTCCGAGCTCCGTTGCGGGCTGGCCGACTTCACGCCCGGACAAATTGTTATGAATCGAAAGAATAGCGTGCTCAGGATTCTGCAAATCATGCACCACCACCTCACAGAACGGAGCAAAGGTGGCGCTGAGTCCTTCAGCGATGGTGGTGAGTTGCGACAGCAACAGGCTATTTTGCTGATCGGCCATCAGGGCGCTCCCAAATCAACTAGATTATTTGTCTAATTTTATATATTTTGTCATTTTAATGCAAAGTCCAAAACGCAGGGGTGCAGAGATGAATGAGCTAGTTTTGCCGACGTATGAGGATGTCGCCGCGGCCGCCGAACGTATCCAGCCTTATATCAACCCGACGCCGGTGATGACGTCGCGCAGCCTGAATGAAGCCCTCGGGGTTGAGGTTTTCTTCCAGTGCGAAAATTTTCAGCGCATGGGCGCATTCAAGTTTCGCGGCGCGCTCAATGCGCTTTTGCAGTTTACCGCGCCGCAGCGTAAGGCCGGGGTCGTGGCGTTTTCGTCAGGCAACCATGCTCAGGGCATCGCGCTGGCAGCAAAATTACTCAATATCCCGGCCACCATTGTGATGCCGCTGGATGCGCCCGCCGCCAAACTGGCTGCCACGCGCGGTTACGGCGCTCAGGTGGTGACCTACGATCGCTACACCGAAGATCGTGAACAGATTGGCCGCGACCTGGCAGAACAGCAGGGACTGACGCTGATCCCGCCTTACGATCATCCGCACGTCATTGCCGGACAGGGCACCGCGGCAAAAGCGCTGCTGGAGCAGGTCGGGCCGCTCGACGTGCTGCTGACGCCGCTGGGCGGTGGCGGATTACTGGCGGGGAGCGCGCTGGCGGCGCGTCATCTCAGCCCCGCAACCGTTATTTATGGCGTCGAACCGGCAGCCGGTAATGATGGACAGCAATCTTTCCGCGCCGGAAAAATCATCAAAATCGACACGCCAGTCACCATCGCTGACGGGGCGCAGACGCAATATCTGGGCCGTTACACCTTCCCGATTATTCAGGCGAAGGTTGACGATATCCTTACCGCCAGCGATGAGCAGCTGATTGCCGAAATGCGTTTCTTTGCGGAGCGGATGAAGATGACGGTTGAACCGACCGGTTGCCTTGGGCTGGCGGCCGTGCGGGCGCGGCAGGAAAGCCTGCGCGGTAAACGCATTGGTATTGTTATCAGCGGCGGCAACGTCGATCTCAATCGTTTCAGCACCTTGCTGGCAAACTAATTTCGCAGGAGATATCGGTGAACAACTGGCTCAATCAGCTTGAAACCCCCTATCTGTTGATCGACGAGGCGCGCTACCAGCGCAATATTGACCGTCTTTACCAGCATGTGACGCAACTCGGCAGCGTGGTGCGCCCGCATCTGAAAACCCTGCGTTCGGTTGAGGCGGCGGCCTATCTGCTCACCAGTCCCACCCATCCCGCCACGGTTTCGACGCTGGCGGAAGCGGAAGGATTTGCCGCTGCCGGTTATCGTAACCTGTTGTATGCCGTTGGCATCGCGCCACACAAACTGCCGCGCGTGGCGCGTCTGATGCAGCAGGGCGTGGACCTGCACATCCTGCTGGATACCCCCGAGCAGGCGCAGGCGGTGGCACACTACGCGCAGCAGCACGGCATCTCCTTTTCGGTGTTTATTGAAATCGACTGTGACGGTCATCGCGGCGGCATTCCGCCGCAAAGCGAGGTTTTGTTGCAGATTGCCCGGCAGCTGGAAGGTCAGGGCGCCGTGGTGCGTGGGCTGCTGGCACATGCCGGTGAGTCCTATCACTGTCGTACCCCAGCGGAGATTCGGGCAGCGGCCCGTGCCGAGTGCGACGCCATTCGCCTTGCGGCCCGGCGCGTGCGCGCGGCCGGCATCGCCTGTCCGATCCTCAGCGTCGGCGCGACGCCCACCGCGCATTACGCCGCAGAACTGGAAGGTATCAGCGAAGTCCGTGCCGGGGTGTTTACCACCTTTGACCTGGTCATGCACAACGTCGGCGTGTGTCAGAAACAGGATATCGCGCTGTCAGTGGTCAGCAGCGTAATTGGTCATAACGCCGACAAAAACTGGGTGTTTGTGGATGCTGGCTGGATGGCGATGTCGCGCGATCGCGGTACCGCTGCCGGTCCGGTCGATTATGGTTACGGGCTGGTGTGCGATATGCAGGGCAACTCGCTGGAAGTCTGCCTGACCAGCACCAATCAGGAGCACGGCATCATTGCACTGCCAGCTGAAGGTAAGCTGCGGGTCGATGATTTCCCCATTGGCTCACGGGTACGTATTCTGCCGAACCACGCCTGCGCCACCGCCGCGATGCATCAGCATTATCAGGTATTGCAGGCGACGCAGGATGCCCCATTGCGCTGGTCACGCATCATCGGCTGGTAATGAAGTGACATTGTCACTCGGGCGGCACCCGAAGGTGCCGCTCAGTCTGGATCAATGCTGTTGCCATTGCTGATATTCACCGTTGCGCCGGCGTGGGGCGGTTTCCGGCAAACGCAGCAGGCCGATCAGCGAAATCACGCCCAGCACCGCGACGTAGAGAGCCAGCCCGTACCAGTGGCCATCGGTAGCTTGCAGGATTTTCACCGCCACCAGCCCCAGCACACCGCTGCCAATCAGTGAACCCACCTGCCAGATCACCGCGATGCCGCTACAGCGAATATGGGTGGGGAACAGTTCCGGGAACCAGGAGGCCTGAGGCGCGTAGCACATGCTGTGGCCAAACGTCAGCGCCACAATCATGGCGATTTGCGTCAGCCAGTAGCTGTTTTGCGACAGCGCGAGGAAGAACGGTACGATAGACAGCACAATAAGCAGCGTGCCCAGCAGATAGACCGGTTTGCGCCCGATTTTATCGGACAGGGCGCCCATCAGCGGAATCGAAAACACTTCTAAGATCACCGCCACGATCATGCTATTCATCAGAATGCCCGCATCGATCTGATTGGCTTTACCCCAGGCCAGGATGATCACCGTAAATAACGCAAAGGCACAGGCCTCGATCAACTTGGCGGCGACACCATTGATCACCAGACGCGGATTGCCCTGAATCACCTCTTTCAGCGGGCGTGATTCCGCCGCTTTGGTGGCGCGGATCGCGGCAAATACCGGGGATTCATCGATGCGCAGACGGATAAACAACCCCACAATCACCAGCACGGCGCTCAGCAGGAAGGGAACGCGCCAGCCCCAGGCCATCATCTGATCGCCGGATAAGCTCGCGTTGAGGATGGCGAACAGCGCCAGCGGCAGCAGAAAACCAACCGGCGCGCCTATCTGTACCCAGCTGGCGAAGAAACCACGGCGGGATGACTGCGCATATTCCGCCGTCATCAATACCGCGCCCGCCTGTTCGCCACCCACGCCAAAGCCCTGCAACAGGCGAATGGCAATCAGCAGCACCGGCGCCCAGATACCGATTTTTTCATAGGTTGGCAGCAGCCCAATGCAGAAGGTACCGAGGCCGACAATCAGGATGGTCGCCACCAGCGCTTTTTTACGTCCGACCTTATCGCCGATATGACCAAACACAATGCCGCCAATCGGGCGCGCCAGAAAGCCCACCGCATAGGTCGCAAAGGCGGCGAGGGTGCTGATTAGCGGATCGTGGCTGGGGAAAAACAGATGGCCGAAAAACAGCACGGCGGCCGTGCCGTAGGCAAAGAAATCGTAATATTCCGCCGCGGTGCCAATGGCTGACGCCCCGGCAACGCGTTTGATCAATGAGGTATGCGCGGCCTGCGAGGCCTGAGAATGCGTAACGGTAGAGGAAGCCATAGTCAGTAATCCCTGCGATGTGTTTTATCCTACTACCATACAAGATAGGTCAGGGGTCTGATGAGAAAACGATCACATCCCGGTGAAGTCATGCAGGTTTGTTGCTGTATTAGCGGCAGTGCATCGCCCGGCAAAACCTCGTATAGTGTTCGCATATATGAACATGCGTACCTATATGGAATTAGTATGAGTGATGTCGTCCGTTCGGCAGCCAGAGTTTTAGACTTGCTTGAGTACTTTAGCGAAAGTGGCAAAGAGGCTAACCTGGCCGCTATTGCCCACACCTTCAGCTTACCGAAAAGCAGCGCGCTGGGATTGCTGCGCACCCTGTGTGCCCGCGGTTATCTCGATAAAGACGAGCAGGGTATCTACCGTCTGAACGAGACGTTTCGCAGCCATGGTTTCAGCTGGGGCGGTGCGCGTTTGACCCAGTTGCTGACGCTGGCGCGGCCGGTAATGGCCACGATGGCGAGCGAACTGGAAGAGACGGTGACGATGGGAGTATTGACCGCCGAGGGCAAGATTCGTCTGGTACATCAGGTACTCAGCTCGCAATCCATTCGCTACGAAATGGCGATGTCGATGCAGTTGCCGGTGCATTGCACCGCCATGGGTCGGATGTATCTGGCGGTGAAAAGCGCGGAGGAGCGGCAGGCACTACTGGCACGTTATCCGATTACGCCCTGGACCAAATACACCGTCACCGACCCGCAGCAGCTGGAGGCGCTGATCAATGAAGCCGCCGCGCGCAATTATTCGATTTCTGCCGATGAAGTGGATATTGGTGGCACCGGGGTCTGCACGCCCATCCGCGATGCGCAGGGAGAACCGATCGCCATGCTCAATGTCTCCTGTCTGTCCGCCCGCTTTAGCGACAAGAAAAGCCAAATCATCAAAGCGGTGTTAGAAGAGGGCAAAAAACTCTCGGATTTACTGGTTTAAGCGACGCAGGATCGCGCTTTTGCGCTCACTATTTTTGTCGTTAACTATACGAACTTCTTATTTCTGACCCACGAAATTTGCTGTTTTTACCCTTTTCACCTGGTTAAAAGCAGCAAAAAACTTCGCCATTGCGGCGCACAAACGCAATCGTTTCCTCACTTTTGCGAATTTATCACTGGGAAAACCGTTTTTACCGATGCATTTGCGCTGTATGCGCTGGCGTTTGCACCCCGCAAGTCCCATCTGGATCTCGCTGAATTTTTGTGTCAGCGTAGTTCATATATGAGAACGCGAGTTCACATATATGAACATTCAACTTTTTTCCTGTCGTCCTGACCGAGAGCCAGACTATGAGCCAAGACCAGTTCACCCAGGAGTTAAATCATTACCCGCAGGGACGTGCCATGATGCCGAAACGTCGCCAGTTGTTTGCCGCGATGATCGGCAACGTGCTGGAATATTATGACTTTATTATTTTTGCCTATATGGCCTCGCTTATCGCCCACAACTTTTATCAGGGGGACGGCGTAACCGGTTTGCTGGCGAGTTTTGCTACCTTTGGCGTGGGCTTTCTGGCGCGTCCTCTCGGCGGCGCGGTCATCGGCCGTATCGCTGATAAATATGGCCGTAGCGTCGCACTGAAAATCACCATTTATGGTATGGCGCTGGGTACCGTCGGCATTGGTCTGCTGCCGACCTATGAAACAGCCGGGATCATTGCACCGATTTTGCTGGTGATTATCCGTTTGATTCAGGGACTGGCGGCAGGCGGCGAGTGGGGCACCGCCACCACCTTTGTGGTGGAATCCGCGCCGATGGGCAAACGTGGTTTCTTCGGCGCGCTGGGCCAGGCTGCCATCGCCTCGGCGCAGCTGACCACCAGCCTGGTGGTGGCGGGCGTGACGCTGATCTTCACTGAACAGCAAATGGTGGAGTGGGCGTGGCGTATTCCCTTCCTGCTGGGGGCGGTGTTGCTGCCGGTAGGCGCGTATATGCGACGTAATCTGGAAGAAACACCGGCCTTTGTGGCGGCACAAAACAACCCGGCGGCGCAAAATAAAATCCCCACCGCCACCGCGATTCGCCTGATGGGCCAGACCTTCGGTTTCGCCATTATCTGGACGGTGTCTTACTACGTGATGCTGTCGTGGATGCCAACCTTTCTCAATAAACAGGTCGGTTTCACGCAAACCCAGGCGTTATTTTCCAACGCCATCGCGCTGGTGATTATGGTTGCCACCATCCCGCTGTTTGGCGCGCTGTCCGATCGTATCGGACGCAAACCCCTGCTGCTGGCCTGTTGTCTGGCCTTCGTCGTGCTGCCGTATCCGCTGTTTTACTGGGTGCTGGCAAGCAAAACGCTGGCCGTGGTGTTAACCGTACAGATCATCTTCAACCTGTTTATCGCGGCGTTTTCCGGTGCGGCGCCTGCCGCGCTGTGTGAAATCTTCCCCACCGCCTCGCGCACCATGCTGCTGTCGATTGGCTACAGCCTCTCGACAGCAATCTTTGGCGGTTTCGCCCCGTTTATTTCTACCGGATTGATCGATCTGACCGGCATGGCTATCTCTCCCACCTTCTATCTGATGCTGGCGGGGATAGCTTCCGGGCTGGTGATTATGCGGTTGCGGGAAACGGCCCGTGAATCGCTGCAATAACTTTTCAGGAGCGAACCATGGATAACGCAATATTGGTCTGGGGCGCCGGTGCCATTGGCGGCACCGTCGGGGCATGGCTGGCACGGGCTGGCTTTGCGGTAACGTTTGTCGATATCGACGACGCCCACGTCAGCTGCATCCGCGATCCACAGCAGGGGCTGCATATCAGCGGGCTGGAGGATTTCAGCGTGGTGGCGCCCGCCTTTTTACCGACGGAACTGAGCGGTCGCTGGTCGCGGATTTTTCTCGCGGTTAAATCGCACCATACCGCACAGGCGGCGCAGCAGTTGCTGCCATTCCTCACAGAAGAGGGTTACGTGCTGTCGTTACAAAACGGATTATGTGAACCGATCATCGCTGACATCGTCGGTGAGCATCGCACTCTGGGCGCGTTTATTAACTTTTATGCCGACTGGGTCGCCCCTGGCGAGATTCATTATTCGAACCGGGGCGCGGCGGTGATTGGTGAGCTGGATGGCACAATGACGCCGCGCCTGGCGGCGTTGCACAGCGATTTACGTCATTTCGAACCCGACGTGGTGCAGGCGGATAACCTTGCCAGCTGGCTATGGGGCAAGCTGGCCTATGGTTCGCTGCTGTTCGCGCAGGCGGTCGGGGAGAGCGGAATTGCCGATTGTCTGGCGCGCGAGGATATCCGTCCGGTATTAACCCGGCTGGCCGGAGAAATTGTCCAGCTGGCCGCCGCCTGTGACATCCCGCTCAAAGGCTTTAACGGCTTCGATCCCGAGGCGTTCCGTCCGGGAGCCAGCCAGCACGCCATTGACGCCACCTTTGCGGCGATGGTGGCTTTTAACCGCCCCAACACCAAAACCCATTCCGGCATCTGGCGTGATTTAGCGGTGCGCAAACGGCCGACCGAGGTGGATGGTCAGCTCGGTATCGTCGCCAGCCTCGCGGCAAAACGCGGTATCCCATGTCCGACCGTGGCGGCATTGATCGCCATGATCCATCAGATCGAGGCAGGCGAACGCGCGCTTTCCGATCATAACCTTCAGGAGCTGTTGTCATGATGCTTTCCTTTAGCGGCAAGCGCGTCGCGATCAGCGGCGGGGCGATTGGTTTTGGCCGCGAGATGGCGTTGCAGTTTCAGACGCTGGGTGCCGAGGTGCACGTCTGTGATATCCGCGCCGAGGCGATGCACGATTTGGCGCAGTCCGGCATCGCGACCCGCGCGGTTGATCTGCGGGATCGTCAGGCCGCGGCACAGTGGATTGCCGGGATCAACGCGTCAGGCCCCATCGACGTGCTGATCAATAACGCCGGTGGCGTGGCGGGTCAGCAGGGTAAAGCGCTGGAGCAGGTCAGCGACGCCGAGTGGGACCAGGTGCTGGATATCAATCTGGGCGCAGCTTTTGTCCTCAGCCGCGCCGTAGCGCCGCTGATGAAGCAGGCCGGGCGCGGGCGGATTATCAATATCAGTTCAGGTGCGGCGCTGAAGGCGTCACTCACCGGCGTGCAGGCTTACTGTGCGGCGAAACATGCGGTACTGGGATTAACCCGCCAGCTGGCCCATGAGCTGGGGCCGTTTGGTATTCAGGTCAATGCCATTGCCCCCGGTTTTGTCTTTACCAATGAGGCGACAAGACAGCAATGGAACAACTTTGGCGCGGAGCGTCAGCAGCAGGTGTTAAACAACATCGCGCTACGCCGTCTCGGTACGGTTCAGGATATCGCCAACGCGGCGCTGTTTCTGGCGTCGGATCTGGCGTCGTTTATTAATGGACAAATCATCTCAGTTGATGGCGGGAGTTAAACAGATGCAAGAACAGCAACCCTGGCAGTGGCCGGATCACGTCTGGCAACAGAAGGTCAATCACGTACGCGCAGGCAAAGCGCTTAAACCCTCACACTGGCCGAACGGGGCGAGTTTCGCCGTGGCGTTGTCGTTTGACAGCGACCACGAATCAAACGAGCTGCGCGACGGCGGCAAATCCTTTGGCCGCATGAGCTGGGGACAATTTGGCACGCGCGTGGGCATTCCACGTATCGAGGCGCTGCTGAGCAAATATCAGGTACCGGCCAGTTTTTACGTGCCCGCGGTCTGCGCGCTGCTCTACCCGGAAGAACAGACGCGCCTCAGCGCGCAGGGGCATGAAATTGGCCTGCACGGCTGGATCCATGAACTGAATTCGGTACTTGATTACGAGGATGAACGTTCGCTGATGTTGAAATCCGCCGATACGCTGGAGAAAGTGCTCGGCCAGCGCCCGGTCGGGATGCGCACCCCGTCGTGGGATTTCAGTCCCCATACGCTGCGCATCGCCAAAGAGATGGGTCTGCTGTATGACTCCTCGCTGATGGCGGATGAGCACTGCTATGAACTGCTGCTGGATGGCGAAGCCACCGGCGTGGTCGAATTGCCGGTCGAGTGGATTCGTGATGATGCGGTCTATTTTATGATGAACCGTTTTCAGGCCCATCGTCCCTATACGTCGCCGGAAGCGGTGTTTGATATTTTCCGGCGCGAACTGGAATACGCGCATCAGGAAGGCGGGTTGTTCCAGCTCACCATGCATCCGCATATCATTTCGCCGCGTTCGCGGGTGTGGATACTTGAAGAGATTATCCGGCTGGGCAAATCCTGTAACGCCTGGTTTGCCACCCATGCGGATATCGTACGCTGGGTGAAACAGCACGCGGCATAAATGGCAGAATTTTTTGCGCGCGTAAGCCGTTGCCAGAGGCGTATAAGGGCGCCTCTGGCTGAAATCAGCGCCATTAATTATTATGGCACCTTCCTCTCTATTCCACTTCGCCTTACCCATGACCTGATTCATTCACTAAACCCGATAGTTATCATCAGATAAATAATAAAAAACCAGGCCACGATTAGTAAAAAACCATCCCGCACAATTCCTAATTGTAGTTAAGTTACGTAAAAATCCTTAACGCAACATGGACGATACCTTAACGAAATGGTGTATTAGCCTCCAGCATCTCATTTCTTTCTGACGCCAAAAACTTCATTAAAAACGCCCTGCGTATGGCGGTGGTTTGCCGTGCGCAGAAAACGGATTTTCTCTCTGGAGGAAAGTGTTTTGTTTAGATTAAAACCCCTGGTTATCAGCCTTATTACCGCGCAGGGCATGATGTTTCCTGTGCTGCAATCTTCGGCAGCGGTCCTGAAACCCTATACGCCGGAATTAAATGACAACAAAGTAGGTATTTATTGCCTGTGTAATGGCAGCACGCAAACTCTCAGCGGGTTCCCGCAATTTTCACCGGGATTAGATGGAAGGCAAAACATTACCCTCGGCGAATTACAAAGTACCGGGCGTATTATTTCCGATAACAATTTGATTGGCAGCGATCGCCTGTCACTTGGCGCGCAAAATTATAGCGTCACCATTCCTGATTACGCCAATAACAGTTATTCGTTGTATCAGGTTTATAATACCGCCGCGATTAGCGCGCTGGCGCCGGTCGGGCTGGATACGGTGGTCACCGATTATGTCGATGTCGATGACCAGCAATATATCAACGCCAGAGTCGCGCAGGTCACTAACGGCACGCTTAACGTCGCTATCGGCAACGCCGACAATAACAGCTGGAGCATGGCCGCCAAACAGAGCCGCTTATTTACCGCCAGCGCTAATGGGCAAATCAACTGGGATTCCACTAATCGCATCACCTTTAGCGGCGTGACCGCTCCCAACGGTGGCCGCCTGGCCTACGGTATCGACAGCGTGGTGCGTTATAACGACACCTTCAGCGTCACCACGCTGGATAACAACACCACCACGTTTCACGTTAACAACCTCAGCGACCTGCAAAACTACAATGACTGGCTGATCGACCAATTGCAGACCGCCAACCTTAGCCCGGATAGCTACAACAGCGCATTCAACCAGGCTTTTACTCTGCAAAGCGGCAGCGTGGTGTACAGCATGAGCGCCAGCGATCCGGATGATGAGGTGTTCCAGCCGGTAGGCGATCGGGTGGTGCTGAGTGCCGATGGCCCCAACGCGCAGGTAAAAATCAATGCGGGCAAAACCCTGGAGGTGGCCAATGCCAGCAACGGCGCGGTGCGGGCTGACAACGGCGCCACCGCGCAGATTGACGGCAAGCTGGCTAGTAGCGGGGAATCGCTGACCGACAATAACGCGCTGGAGCTGGCCAATGGCAGCCAGGGGATGAATAACGGCGTGATTAACGGTGGATTTTTCAACAATGCCGACGGTAGCGGCGTAGACAGTTCCAGCCTCGGCTATAGCGGCAAAACCGTCTACGCCATCGACAGCCACTTCACCAATAATGGCGTCATCAACTACGCCATTAGCCCGGATGCACCCGCATCCGACAGCGCGGCTTTGTGGCTGGCCGATTCCGCTGCCATCAACCACGGGATCATCAACGTTGGCGTATCTGCCGTCACCGCCAGCGCCGCCAGTGCCGGTGTGGTACTCAGCACTGACCAGTCGAGCTTTGTTAACGCCGCCGACGGCACGCTCTATCTTGGCCGCACGCCGCAAAACAGCCTTAACGCGGCAGCCAGCGATGTGGCGATCAACCAGAGCGGCGGCACCAGCGCCATCGATCAGATCCTCAACTCCAGCGTGATCAACAACGGCCATATCGTTATTGGTACCAAAGTACAGAATGCGGTGGGGATGCGGGTGGAAGCGGGTCCCGATGCGGTAACGCAGAACAATGGCGTGATTGACGTTAATGGCCGTGCGCAGTTCAAACCGGCTGAAAACATCGCCATGCTGGTGATGGATGCCGGTAGCGGCGGCAAGGTGGGCAACAGCGGCACCATCAATTTGAACGGTGATAACAGCACCGGCCTTAAGGTGATCGCCAGCGACGGCAACAGCGCCAGCGCCTGGTCCAGCGGCGCGATTAACGTCACCGGGCAGGCCGATGCCGCCAATGGTACGCGCAACACGGCGGTGTGGGTCGACGGCGAGGGTAGCGGCCAGGCATCTGCCAACCTGAGCGGTCCGATCAACCTGAGCGGCGCAGCGGCAATTGGCATTCGCGCCGAAGGCAATGCCACGGTGAATCTCGATCGCAGCGCGGTGCCCAGCTCCGGCGGCGGTCAGTATCAAATCAATTTCCTCACCATTGGCCCCGATGCGCATATCAACCTGCCCACCGATGGCAACTACGCGGTCTCCAGCTGGTATTCGACCATCTTCCGCTATCAGGATGGAGCCGATTTCGACGGCAGCGGCCTGACACTGACGCCGGATGCCTCCTTCTCCACCGGGGTGATGGGCAGCGGCACCGGCACCGATATCAACACTAACGGCGCTACCCTGAATATCGGCCTGTACTCCACCGGCGTGCTGGTCGAAGGCGGGGCGCAGGGCACCATCGATGCCGCTACCACGCTGAATATGAACAGCCTGACCAGCACCGCCGCGGTGGTGGATGGCAACAAACACGATCTTACCGGCTATATCACCAACGCCATCAGCGCGCCTTACGCCAGCACCTCGCTGACCAACCATGCCGCCATCAGCGGCGTCTATGACGGACAAATCGGCCTGATCGCCCGCAATCAGGGACAGCTGGTGAATACCGGCAATATCAACCTGGCAGGGGCCAATACCTACGGTATTCAGGCGATCTGGGGCGCTAACGTGGCTAACAGCGGCGCTATCAGCGTCACCGACGGCGGCGTCGCGTTGTATGCCGAAGGTTTCAGCTTCTCCGGCGACGGCAGCACCCCGGCGGTGATCACCAACAGCGGCACGTTAACGGTGGCGGCGGGCGACAATCGCGGGCTTGACGTCAGCCACGGGGCGATGGCGATAGGTGAACTGGCGCAGATTAATCAGAACGGCACCATCAATCTGTATGGCGAAAATGTGGTGGGGGGAGAAGCCTATAGCGGCGCTACGCTGCTCCCCGGCGCCAGCAGCACGGTGGTGTTCCACGATGCAAACCAGACTGGCTACCAGGCGCTGGATTCCGCCAGCAACATTGTCAGCAACGGCGGTCAGGTCGATGTCAGCAGCGCGAATTCGGTGTTGTACCGTCTCGGCGGCGGCGCGATTTTCTACCCGCTGGCACCCGCAGACGTCACGCTGAGCGGCGCCAACAGCAGCGGTATCGTTGCCAGCGGCGTAGGCACCACCTTGTTCGGCAGCGATCGTTACACTGTCACCGGCGATGGCGCGACGGCGGTACGTATCAGCAATGGTGCCAACGGCACGCTCTCCAATGCCATCACGCTCAGCGGCAACAACGATGTCGGTGCCGTGAGCGATGCCGATGACGCGACGGTATTTGCATCGTCAGCCATCAGCGGCAATGGCGCGAATGCGACGGCGTTTGCCATCGGCAATGGCGCGCGCGTAGATCATCAGGGCCAGGTGGATCTCACCGGCAGCAACGCGACCGGTGCGCGGCTGTATGACGGCGGCAACTTTATCAACCGGGGAACGGTGCATATTGCCTCCGGCACCGGCGTTGATGTGGTGAGTGGCTACGGCCAGTACGTCCCGCTCGACAGTCAATTGCGCGTCGATAGCGGCATTGCGGCGCTGCGGGTGGGTGACGGTGCCGCTCTGCGCATTTATGGCGACGGTCAGGGCAGCAGCGTCCTGTCGGCAGGCGGCGGAGCCGATGCGGTGCTGCTGGATACCGGAGCCTCGTGGTTCGCGGCCAACGATGTCATCCTGAACGCCTTTGGCGGCGGCTCGGTAATCAACAATCGCGCCGCAACCAGCGATATCTCGCTGAACAACGTGTTCCTCGACGCCAGCGGCGGCAACGGTATCCGCTCAGCCACCTCATTCGATCATGATGGCAGCGCCTATATCAATGTCACCGGCGGTGGCACCGGTTATCTGTTTGCGAATGCGGATGGTTCCACCACCCGTAATGATTTGGTGATCGGCCCTGGTTACACCATTTTTGTTTCCGGCAATGGCACCGGCGTACGTGCCAACACCAGCGGGCGGGTGATCTCTGAAGGCACCATCTCAATTTATGATCAGAACGGCGGCTCAGCGATTGTGACCAGCACCGCCAGTGAAGTGATTAACCGCGGCAATATCCTGTCACTGAGTACCGTGTCGCCCATCATCGATTTGCGCGGCGGGCAGACGGTGTTTATCAACGAAGGCAACCTCAACGCGCCTTTCCCGGAAACCGTGGTGGTGGCGGGTGGCGCTACTGATGATCAGATTGCCCTGCTGGACGGCAACGTGGTGGGGGATGTGAATACCGGTAACGGCAGCGATACGCTGCTGGTCAACGGCGGCACGCTGAACGGCAGCCTGACGATGGGTAATGGCAGCAATAATCAGGCGGTGGTGCAGAACGTAAGCCTCGCCAATACCCGCCATATCACCAGCGGCGGTGGCGCAGGCAGCACGCTGAGCTTCACCAATATCGACGCCAGCGGGGCATCCCTTGCCAGCGACGATCCCAGCAAGGGGGTTAACCTCGGAGACGGCTGGAGCACCATCAACTTCTCTCACACGCAGTGGACGCTGACCGATAACCTCAGCCTGGCGCACAGCACCATCAACATCGATAGCGGTTCTACCCTGTATGCCGGTGATAACGTCAATCCGCTGCTAAGCGGGGCCAGCGATGATTCACTGGTGGTCAACAATGCCGGTACGCTGGATCTGACCAACGGCAGCAATCCCGCCAGCAATACGCTGACCATCAACGGCCAGCTGGCCTCGATGGGCGGCACGGTAAAACTCAATACCCTGATTGCGCCAGGCGGTCGCAGCGATGCTCTGCACGTCAACGGTAATGCCAGCGGAACCACGTTGATCGACGATACCCCGATTGCCGGTAGCAACGCGGTGCTGACGGCAAACGACGGCATCTCGCTGGCGCAGGTCAACGGCAGCGCCAGTGCAGAGAGTTTTGCGCTGAGTCGGGGTTATGTGGCGTCAGGGCCGTGGCAGTACGGTCTTTACAGCGTGGCGCCCGGCGGCGGCAATGCGGGCTGGGATTACCGTCTGGCAAACAACTTTATCTGTAGCGATGGTTCGCTCTGCCAGCCACAGTCGTCGGCAGCCAGCGTGGCGCGTCCGGCGGTGATCCCCCAGTTACCGTCGTACATCTCTGCGCCGGTCGGGCTGGCTTACTACAGCATGGCGGTGATTGACGATCTGCATAAACGCCTTGGCGAGCTGCGTCAGAATGCCTCAGACGCCGACGGTTACGGTGGTGAGATGTTTATTCGCTATCTCGGTTCCAACCTGAAGTACCACACCAATCTGGATACCAGCCATTACGGCTACGATTTTGACCTTGATTACAGCGCGGTGCAGCTGGGGGGCAATCTGCTGCGGCTGGATGGCGCGCAGGATAGCCTGCGTGCCGGTCTGGCTTACACACGCGGCAATAGCCGCATTAAACCGCAGGCCGCCGATGGCTACAGCTCCACCACCTTTGATAGTGACAGCCTGGCGCTGTACGCCACCTGGCAGCGTGCGAGTGGTTTCTATCTGGATGGTGCGCTGTCGCTGGACTGGCACCGTGGCGATACCGATATCGCCCGCCAAAAGGATGTGGCGAAAATCAAAGGCAACGGCTGGAGCGCCTCGCTGGAAACCGGCTATCCGTGGCAGTTGGCTAACGGCGTGCGCCTGGAACCGCAGGCGCAGCTGATCTACCTGCAACTGAATATGGATAACCTCACTGACGAGGATCATACCCGCGTCAGCTGGAGCGATTACGATCAAACCATTGGCCGCGTGGGGGTACGCGTCGATCGCAGCTGGCAGGATGACGCCGGGCGGCAGTACACCCCGTATCTGCGCACCAACTATTTACGCGGCTGGGGCGGGACTGCGCAAACCCACGTCGGCGCCAGCGGCAGCGATGCCACCGAGGCGTTCGACAGCGGCAAATTCGGTCAGATGTGGGATGTCGGTATCGGGGGCACCACCACCTTTACCAACGCGGTGTCGCTGTATGCGGAGGCGGATTACCGCCTGCAGATTGACGGCAACGGCACCGAAGGCTGGCGCTACAACGCCGGGGTGCGCTGGACGTTTTAACCGTCAGACGCTGACAGGTTTGCAAAGGCGCGTCCCTGCCGGGAGGCGCTTTTTTTTATTTATTCAGCGAAGGACGCGCCTGATGTAAATCACTCAAGATTGCCGCAGAGCAGGGCGCCAGGAGGTCTTATTATCTGACCCTAAATAACCGCCTGGAGGAATCGCATCATGACGTTAAATATTGGGGTAATCGGCACCGGTGCCATTGGCCGCGAACATATTCGCCGTTGCAGCCAGGTGCTGCAACATTCACGCGTGGTGGCGCTGAATGATATTCACCGCGCCAGCTGCGAACAGGTGGTAAACGAGCTGGGTATTGAGGCGCGTATCTTCGATAACGCCCATGAGCTGATTACTGCGCCTGAGGTGCAGGCGGTGCTGGTGACTTCATGGGGACCGACTCATGAAGCGTTCGTGCTGGCGGCGATCAAAGCGGGTAAATACGTGTTCTGCGAGAAGCCGCTGGCCGTCACCGCGCAGGGGTGTATGAACATTGTCGCAGCAGAAATCGCAGCGGGAAAACAGCGGGTGCAGGTTGGCTTTATGCGCCCCTACGACAGCGGCTATCGTGCGCTGAAGGCGGTGATCGACAGCGGCGAAATCGGCGCCCCGCTGATGTTGCATTGCGCCCATCGCAATCCCGCCGTCGGCGATTCCTATACCACCGATATGGCGATCACCGATACGTTAATCCATGAACTGGATGTGCTGCGCTGGCTGCTGAAAGATGATTACGTCAGCGCGCAGGTGATCTATCCGCGCAAAACACGCCACGCCGCTTCCCATCTGCGCGATCCGCAGATCGTCCTGCTGGAAACCGCGAAAGGGGTGCGTATTGACGTTGAGATCTTCGTGAACTGCGAATATGGCTACGACATTCAGTGCGAAGTGGTGGGTGAAACCGGGATTGCCCGCCTGCCAGAGCCGGTTTCCGTGCAGCTGCGCAGCGCCGCTAAGCTCTCCACCGGCATTCTGACCGACTGGAAAAAGCGTTTTATCGATGCTTACGACGTTGAATTGCAGGCGTTTATCAACAACGTGTTGTCCGGCGAAATGCGCGGCCCCTCCGCCTGGGATGGCTTTGCGGCGGCGGTGGCGGCGGATGCCTGTGTCAGGGCGCAAAATTCAGCGGCCATTGAACCCATAACCATGCCGGCGAAGCCGACGTTCTATCGCTGATTAACTGGCGCGGCATACAGGTGATGCCGCGCTGGTTTACCTTTGCTACCCCAGCATAGCCTGCAACAGCGCCACCAGTTCCTGCTGTTTCGGCGTTGTTAAACGCGACAGGAAGGTGTTATCCACCTCGGCCGCCAGAGGTTTTGCCTGTTCCAGAGCAGCGCTCCCGTCAGGCGTTAAAGAGATTAAACGGCGACGTTTATCATTCTTTCCCGGTTCCCTGAAGACCAGCCCTCTGCTCTCCATTCTCATCAGCAGTTCTGCCAGGGTGGCTTTACTGCTCAGCGCTGCATCCATCAAATCCATCTGTTCAATACCCGGCCTCTCTGCCACGGCGCACAATACCGAATATTGCTGCTTGGTGAGTTCCGGCAGTGATTTCTGCCACAGCGCCGTATGTTCCTGAAATAGCTGGCGCATCAGGTGGAAAGGCACGTTACCCAGTTGATTTTCCATATTCATCGAGCCTCGTTGTGTAGAGCAGCCAGAATACCTCATTCCAGCCCGGATGCAGAAACCTGTCCTCAACAAGATGTAATTGTAACATTCGTGTACGAACTTTTTTTCTGTTTCTCCCTTGCCAGCGAGTCGGTCCAGCGCTAAGGTAAATAAATAGTTCTTATACGAACAAATTAGGAGGCCAGCATATGCGATTAATTATTGGTATCACCGGGGCCACCGGCGCGCCCTTAAGCGTGGCGCTGCTGCAGGCGCTGAAGGCGATCCCTGAGGTAGAAACCCATCTGGTTATGTCGAAGTGGGCGAAAACCACTATCGAACTGGAAACCCCGTACACGCCGCGTGACGTGGCGGCGCTGGCGGACGTGGTGCATAACCCGGCCGATCAGGCGGCGACCATCTCCTCAGGATCTTTCCATACCGACGGCATGATCATCATTCCCTGTAGCATGAAAACCCTTGCCGGTATCCGCGCGGGCTACGCCGACGGACTGGTCGGCCGCGCTGCCGACGTCGTGCTGAAAGAGGGGAGAAAACTGGTGCTGGTCCCACGCGAGACGCCGCTCAGCACCATCCATCTTGAAAACATGCTGGCACTTTCCCGCATGGGCGTGGCGATGGTGCCACCGATGCCCGCGTTTTATAACCACCCGAAATCCATCACCGACGTCACCAACCATGTTGTGGCGCGTGTGCTGGATCAGTTTGGTCTCAATTTTCCAGAAGCGCAGCGCTGGCAAGGGCTGCGCGCAGCAGATTCTAAACATTGCCTGACACCGGAGGATTAAGCATGGCATTTGATGATCTACGCAGTTATCTCAGGGCACTGGATGAGCAGGGGCAGTTGCTGCATATCGAAGAAGAAGTTAATGCCGAACCCGACATCGCCGCAGCGGCGAACGCGACCGGACGGATTGGTGAAGGCGCACCGGCGATTGCGTTCACCCGTATCAAAGGGTTTGCACACGCACATGTGGTGATGAACACCCTCGGCTCGTGGCAGAACCATGCCATCGCTCTTGGCCTGCCAGCCAACACGCCGGTGAAGAAGCAGATTGATGAGTTTATCCGCCGCTGGGATAACTTCCCGGTCGCGCCGGAGCGGCGCGCCAACCCGGCGTGGGCAGAAAACAGCGTCGACGGCGATGATATCAACCTGTTTGATATTCTGCCGCTGTTCCGCCTGAACGACGGCGATGGCGGATTCTACCTGGACAAAGCCTGCGTGGTGTCGCGCGATCCGCTGGATCCTGACCATTTTGGTAAACAAAACGTCGGGATCTACCGCATGGAGGTGAAGGGCAAACGCAAACTTGGCCTGCAACCGGTGCCGATGCATGACATTGCTTTGCATCTGCATAAAGCGGAGGAGCGGGGCGAAGATCTGCCGATCGCCATCACCCTTGGCAACGATCCCATTATCACCCTGATGGGCGCGACGCCGCTGAAATACGATCAATCCGAATACGAAATGGCAGGCGCGCTGCGCGAATGTGCTTACCCGATTGCCACGGCGCCGCTGACCGGTTTTGACGTGCCCTGGGGTTCTGAAGTGATCCTCGAAGGGGTGATAGAAGGGCGCAAGCGCGAGATCGAAGGCCCGTTTGGCGAGTTCACCGGCCACTATTCGGGCGGTCGTAATATGACCGTGGTACGTATTGATAAAGTCTCATACCGTACCAAACCGATTTTTGAATCGCTCTATCTCGGTATGCCCTGGACAGAGATCGATTATCTGATGGGGCCAGCAACCTGCGTTCCGCTTTATCAACAGCTTAAAACCGAATTCCCCGAAGTGCAGGCGGTTAACGCCATGTATACCCACGGCCTGCTGGCGATTATCTCCACCAAAAAACGTTACGGCGGCTTTGCCCGCGCGGTAGGTCTGCGTGCTATGACCACCCCTCACGGCCTGGGCTACGTAAAAATGGTCATTATGGTGGATGAAGATGTCGATCCTTTCGATCTGCCTCAGGTGATGTGGGCCTTGTCGTCCAAGGTTAATGCCGCCGGTGATTTGGTGCAGCTGCCGAATATGTCGGTACTGGAGCTGGACCCCGGTTCCAGCCCGGCAGGTATCACCGACAAACTGATTATCGATGCCACCACCCCCGTCGCCCCTGATAACCGCGGTCATTACAGCCAGCCGGTAAAAGATTTGCCAGAAACCGCGCAGTGGGTTGAGAAACTCACCGCCATGCTGGCTAACCGTAAATAAGGAGAGAAATATGATTTGTCCACGCTGTGCCGATGAGCAAATTGACGTCATGGCGACGTCACCGATCAAAGGTGTCTGGACGGTATTTCAGTGCCAGCACTGCCTGTATACCTGGCGCGATACCGAACCGGCGCGCCGCACGCAACGCGAGCACTATCCGGAAGCGTTTCGTATGACGCAGAAAGATATCGATGAGGCGCCTGAAGTCCCGTCGATTCCGCCGTTAATGGCAAAATCGTAACCGTTAATCTGGCGGGTTAATGCCCGCCAGAATGATGTTCACCTGATGTTCCCCCGCGTCCTTACTGAGGGGAATCGCCTCACCTGCACACTGGCGGCCATCCAGCCAGAGCTGACCCGCGCCATCACCGCGCGTCACCCTGATATGATAATGAGCGTCGCCCGCGCGATAGTGGATCTCCACACCCGGCCAGGCCGCGGGCAGACGCGGATGGAGACTCAGTGAATCCCCATGTCTGACCATGCCCAGCAGGCTCTCGATAATCAGCTGATAAGCCCATCCGGCAGAGCCGGTGTACCAGGTCCATCCGCCGCGTCCAGGGGTGGCAGCGGCCGCATAGACATCTGCCGCCATCACGTAAGGTTCTGCCTTGTAAATCGCCATTTTACTGGCCTCAAGCGTGTGATTAACCGGGTTAATCAACGCCAGCAGCGACCAGGCGCGTTCAAACTCCCCCAGTTGCGCAAAGGCCATAATCGCCCATAAGGCGCCGTGGGTATATTGCCCACCGTTCTCCCTGATACCCGGCAGATAACCGCGGATATAGCCTGGATTTGGCCCGTCACCGTCAAAGGGCGGCGTCAGCAATTTAATCAGACCGATCTCCTTATCCACCAGATGTGTCGCCAGCGCGGCCATTGCCGTCCGGCTCTTTTGCGCTTCGCCCGCGCCCGAGAGCACAGACCAGCTCTGGGCGATGGCATCGATCTGGCACTCGGCGCTGCCGTGCGAACCCAGTTTTTCACCGCTGTCAAAATAGCCGCGCAGATACCAGCCACCATCCCAGCCTGCATCATTCAGCCTTTGTTTGAGTTGCGCCGCCTGAAGCCGACAGAGCGTGGCCGTGGCCGGATCCTTAATCCGCTCCGCCAGTGATGCGAAATCGGTTAACACGCGATAAAGAAAGAATCCCAGCCAGATGCTCTCGCCTTTCCCGGCAATCCCGACCGTATTCATCCCGTCATTCCAGTCCCCGGCCCCCATCAGCGGCAAACCATGCGCACCAAAATTCAGTCCGTGTTTGATTGCCCGAATGCAGTGCTGCCACAGCGTTTCTTCGCACTGGCTGATATTGGGTTTCTCATAGATCGACTCTTCATCGGCGTTCAGCTGTCGTCCTTCCAGGTAGGGAATGGGGTGTGACAACAGCGCCAAATCCGCTGTCGCCTCGATATAGCGGCACAGGGCAAAAGGCAGCCAGAGATAATCGTCGGAACAGCGCGTACGTACGCCTTTCCCGCCGGGCATATGCCACCAGTGCTGAACATCGCCTTGCTCAAATTGCCGGGAAGCGCAGAGCAGCAGCTGGTCGCGCAAATAGCCCGGCGCGCTATGGACTAACGCCAGCGTATCCTGCAACTGATCGCGAAAACCATACGCGCCGCCCGACTGGTAATAACCGCTGCGGGCCAGCAGGCGGCTGGCGATCGTCTGGTACAGCAGCCAGCCATTGGCCAGCACATTGACCGCCGGATCGGGGGTGATGACCTGTATTTGCCTCAGCAGCGTTTGCCAGTGCTGTTTCACCTTCTCCAGCTCCTGTTCGGCGTTGTTGCCAGCCAGATATCGCTCCAGCAGCGGCTGGACGTCGGACTGCGCTTCCCCAACGCCCAGCACGAAAACGAAGGTGCGACTGTCGCCGTGGATAAGCGTCGTGACGCTTTGTAAGGTTGCGCAGGGATCGCAACCGGCACCGGTGCTGCCCGATAAGCCACGCCGCTGCATCATCGCCGGTTGCCTTAAGGTGCCATTCGGGCCAAGGCATTCGTAGCGGTTCGCGCTTAAGGCGATGCGGTTGCCGCTCACCGCGAAGAACGCGCTACGCTCAGAGCCTGAGCTGCCGTAATAATTGCTGGCGAGGATGGCGCTACCGGCCGCCAGCGTCAGCGGCGAGGTGACAATATGGCTGGCTGACTGGCTGGCTAACTCGCCTAATATCCACTGAACATAACCGGTAACGGAGATCTGGCGGGTACGGCCGCTGTGGTTGCTTATGGTCAGCAGCGCCAGTTTCACGGCGTCCGTTTGCGCCACAAATACGGTGATGGCCGAGTCGATCCCCTGTTGCGCGTGTTCGAACCGGCTGTAACCAAAACCGTGCTGGATGCGATAATCTCCCGAACCGCGCATCGGCAAGGGCATCGGCGACCACACCTCACCGCTTTCTTCATCCCGGATATAAAAAGCTTCGCCAGAAAGATCGCTGACCGGATCGTTTTCCCACGGAGTTAAGCGGTATTCATGGGCATTTTCATAAAAAGTGTAGGCCTGGCCGCTTTCGCTGATCACCGAGCCAAAGGCGCTGTTGGCCAGCACATTGCACCAGGGCGCAGGGGTTTGTTGCTCTGCGTTTAGGCATATCTGATATTCATCGCCTGCGGCGTTGAATCCCCCCAGTCCGTTGAAAAAGCGCGCGGGTTCAGCCGCCAGCGCCGGTGCGGGTTGCGAGGAAGATGAATCTGGCGCGAGCGTTAATCGCGGGAAGAGCTGACGAACCGGCCTGAGCAGAACGCTGAGCTGATCGGCCAGGCTGCCTTTGCGCCCTTCAAGCACCACAGCGGCAATACTGCTTAATAAGCGCAGATCCTCCGCCGGAAAATTTTCGCCTTTGCGCAGGAAAATGCCACCCGGCTTATCCGCCAGCATGGAGGCTTCCCGCGAGCTGAGTAGTCCGAGGATCTGGTTATGCAGCGTCTGCTGATAGCCGCCCTGATTCTGGTTGAGGATCACCAGCTCAACCCGTAATCCTTTCTGCCGCCAGTACTGATGCGCCTGGATCAGCGACAACACCAAATCGAGCTGCTCGTTATGGTCCACCACCACCAGCACAATCGGTAAATCGCCTGAAATCGCGTGGCGCCACAGGGCCGACTGTCCCAGGCGGTTTTGCTGTATCTGCGTCATCTCTCCGCGCAGTTCGGCGCAGGGAAAGATGACGGCGCTGGCGAGTTGGTTGAACAGGCTCGCATCTTCCGCCAGCACATTGATCTGACGCAGCGCCACCTGGCTGTGCGACCAGGCCAGTTCAAAGATGCGATTGGCGTTGGTCTGGTTGCGGTATTTTTCAATCAGCGCCAGGCTGGTGTCGCGTTGCAGGGTGACGCCATACAGCATATCGATCACCACCGATTCGCCCGCCTTCAGGCGGAATGCCTGTCGGATAGCCAGCACCGGGTCCAGCACCGCACCGGCGCGGCCGGAAAGCCTGCCGTCATGAGCAAGCGCCTGCGGCGTTGCCACACTGTTTCCCCGGCCGATAAAACATGACCGATCGGTTTCATAGCTGGTGGTGCGTTCAAACGCGCCGTGGATGGTCACGGCATGAAACATCCACGGCGTGATTTCCTGCGCGTCGCGTGGGCGGCGATGCGCGAGGATGGCCTCAACGCCAGCCACGATTTCGGTCTGCACAAAAAGATTGCTGAAAGCCGGATGCGACATATCCTGCCCGGCGGACGCCAGCACCACCTCAGCATAGGTAGTGATATCAAAATCGCCGGGATGACGTGAACGATTGGTCAGGGTTATTCGCCTGATTTCAATATCATCTTCCGGCGATACAACGATATGGGTATGGGTGCGGATGGCATCATCCGCACCGTGAAATTCCACGCCAGCATCGCTGAAGTGGGTCTGATAAACCGCACGATCCTTCACCACCGGTTGCAGGGCGTGACTCATGACGGCAGCGGTTCTCCGGTCCCGGATATAACAAAAGACGCCATGATTATTGCTGGTCGCATCGCTGCGCCAGCGCGTCAGGGACAATCCTTTCCACAGGCTGTAGCCGGTCCCCGCCTGGGTGATCATTACGTGGTAATCCGCATTGGACAGCAGCTGGAGTTGCGGTACGCGGGTATTGCTGCCGCTCAGCTCACGCTGGCCGCTGGCCGTCCGCAGTGATTTGTTTTCCGCCGTATCGAGGAACTGATGGCGCGGCGTATATAACTCAATATCGTCCGGGAGTCGTTCCTGCATTAACAACCGCGATGACTGGAACAGGGTGCTCGACATAAAACGTTCCACCATCGGGGCATTGAGCAGCAGGTGAGACAACGCCAGTAGCCCCATGCCCTGGTGATGGGCCATATAGGCATTGACCGGGACAAAACGCTGCCCGCCGCTCAGACGCTGCGGGGTAAAATCCAGCGCCTCATAAAACCCATACTCACCGGCAGCGCCCAACGCTTCCAGGCGATAAAGATTGGCGATCGCTGCCTGCGGCAACACCATCAGCGCCAGCAGCGTGGCATAGGGCGTGACAACATGTTCCTGATTTAAGCCATTTTTCAGGCCCAGTTCTGGCGTACCAAACGCCTTATATTGATAGTTATGGCTGGCATCGAAGCTGGCATACGCAGATTCTGAGACCCCCCAGGGGGTTCCCGCGGCCTTACCTGAGGCGATCTGTTGTTTAACGGCGGCCAGAGCCATCTTCTCCAGCAGCGTATCGGGATAAAACGGCATCACCAGGTGAGGCATCAGATACTCAAACATCGAACCGCTCCACGACATCACCGCAGGTTGCCCGTCCAGCAGGGTGAACAATCGGCCCAGCGTGAACCAACTCTTCATCGGGAGTTGATTGGCGGAGATGGCGAAATAGTGGGTCAGACGCACTTCCGACGGGAAAAGATCGTATTTGCCGCTATCGGGCAGACCGCTTTCACAGTTATGACCGACGCTCAACAGCGCAGTCGCGGGATGATAAAGAAAGCGAAAATCCATTTTTGCATGATCGCGCAGCCGGGTTTCCAGCTCAATCAGGGTTGCCAGCCGCTGACGTGCCGCCCACATCACTGGCTGGGTTTGTTGTGGGGATAACGCGGGCTGATGGTCGGCCAAATCAGCCAGCCAGAGCAGTGAGGGTGACACCGCTGGCCAGTCGCTGCTTTCCGCTAGCCAGCCAAAAAACAGCGCCCACTCATCACGAAAATCGTGCAGCTGGCGGGAGAAGGCAGTGAGCCATTTCGTCGCGCTGCCGGAGTGGCTGATCACCCGCGCGGCAAGATCGGCGAGGGTGGTCAGTTCCGCCAGCACCGCTTCAGGTTTGGCGCTCGCGACTACGGCCAGCTGCGCTGCTAAGCTGGCCATCTCCAGCGCCGGGCCATCCTTTTCGGCCAGCGCAAGGGTGTCGTTCAATCCCTGCACCATGCCGCCCCGCGAGAGAACCGGCTGGCTTTTCCACTGCGACAATCCGGCCTGTAAGGTGATCAGATGCGCCGCCATATTGCCGCTGTCTACACTGGAAACATAACGCGGAGGCAGCGGGAGCAGGGTGAGAGTGTCGTACCAGTTGTAGAGATGACCACGAAAATGTTCCATTTTGTCCATCGTATCCAGCGTCGCGGTGGTCCGTTCCAGCACCTGTTGCTGCGTCAGATACCCAAAGTCCCAGGCTGTCAGGTTTGCCAGCAGCGACAGACCAATATTGGTCGGCGATGTTCGATGCGCCACTACGGCTTCCGGTATCTCCTGTAAATTATCCGGCGGTAAGAAGTTCTCCTTCTCGTTAACAAATTCGTCAAACCACGCCCAGGTTCGCCGGGCGATATGGCGTAAAAACTGCTGATGTTTAATGGAAAGTCTGGCCTGCGGCGCGACAGCCGACTGACTCAGGCGTCTGACCAATTCCGGCGCAAGCGCCCACAGCAACGCCAGAAGCAGCGCGACCCCAATCAGCGCGGGCGTCATCAGGCTGGTCAGCGTCAGCAGCAGCATACCGGCCAGAGGGTTGACCCACATTTCACGATAAAAGTAACGCGTTCTGAGCCTGCCCGCGCTGGCGCTGTGGGCCGCGCTTTGCCATTCACTGAGGAAACGGTGGCTGATGTTCAGTCGCCACAGGGTCACGATAATGGCTTTTACCGACCAGTAGCTTTCATGCGGCAACGTCGCCAGAAACAGCCCGGCGCGACAAATACGAGCCACCCCATCGCCGAGAACGATACGGTAATGCTGCCGCCAGCTGCGTAGTTTCCCTTTTCTCAGCACATCCAGCAGCAAGGCTGCCACACCCGGCAGAATGAGGAATAACATCAGGCAGCCCAGCCATAACCCCGGATTGGGCAGGATAGTCAGGGTCAGAAAGATCACCAGCAATAAACAGGGTGCCACCAGGCTGCGGCGCAGGTTATCCAGAATTTTCCAGCGCGAAAGGGCGCTCAGCGGGTTGGTCTGACGATGTCCATCTTCCAGCCGCACCCGCAGCCGTAGCCAGTTAAGCAGTTGCCAGTCTCCCCGGATCCAGCGAAAGCGACGGGCAACATCGGCGAGGTAGCTATCGGGATATTGTTCATAAAAGACCACGTTACTGGCGACGCCGGAACGGGCATAGCATCCCTCAAGCAGGTCATGACTCAGCACCAGATTCTCCGGGCAGGCATTCCGGGTGGCTTGCGTGAACGCGGCGACATCATAGATCCCCTTACCGACAAAGGACCCTTCGCCAAACAGGTCCTGATAAATATCTGAAGAGATAGAGGAGTAGGGATCATTGCCTGGCACGCCGCTGCACAATTTTGCATAGATGCCCTGACCGTGGCGCGGAATTTCCTCAGCCAGCCGCGGCTGAAGAATGGCGTAACCCGCCACCACCCGTTGCAAATGTGGGTCAAATACCGGCGTATTGAGCGGATGCGCCATCACTCCGATCAATTTGTGAGCCGCCTCGCGCGGCAACACCGTGTCGCTGTCGAGGGTAATCACATATCTGACGTGGCTCAGCTGCGCCTGAGTCGCGCCGGTGATGACGCTGAAATTGTCCGACGCCGCCAGCAACCACTGATTCAGCGCATTCAGTTTGCCTCTTTTGCGTTCATAGCCCATCCAGACGCCCTGCGCCTGATTCAGCTCACGGTTGCGATGCAGCAGGGTGAAGCGGGCGCAGCGATCGTCAGGCGTCATATAGCGTCGGTTAAGCGCAGCGGTTTTCAGCACCGCGTAATCGACAAGGGCGGCATCGTGGGTTGTTTTCTCGGCAATGTTGTCGGTCAGGTCGGTGAGCAGCGCAAAAACAATGTTCGGCAGGGCGTTACCTAAATAACAGACCTCCATCGAGCGCAGTAACCGATCAATCGCGCCGACGCTTTCCAACATGCAGGGGATCACCACTAACGTCATATCCTTATCAGGGATCGCGTTTTCATAATCGAGACGCGGAAGCGGCGAAGGAAAACGGCTGCGGGTGGTGATTTCACTCAACAGCTGTAAAACCAGCTGGCTGCTGATAATCACCACAGGAATAAACAGCAGCCACAGCAGCAGGTTCATCCCGGCCCGATGTGTCAGCAGGAGAATTTCCGCGCTACAGGCGGTGGTCAGTAACGCGAGGCTCCCCAGCCAGGAAAGCAGCGGGGTTTGATGTAAACGATGCCGTAGCTGATTCAACAGTGAATAGCGGGTTGCCAGACGTTGTTCCAGCAGGGGCCGCCCCTTATCCAGCAGAAAATAGCCGATATGTTGCTGACGGATAGGAAGATCAGGCTGGCTGGCGAGCGCCAGCACTTGCTGTGCCACCTGCTGCTCGTTGAAACGGCTATGGCGTGCCAGCAGCTCGATGATATGGCGATAGCTGTCACGGCTGTCAAAATGCATCCGCGGATAAACCCCGGCCGGGTCCTGGCGCAAAGTCGATTCAACCAGACTGAGCGACTCGGTAAATTCCTGCCAGTCTATTTCCCCCAGCTGACGCAGGCCGGTAATGCTGTTGCTGACGGAAAGCTGGCTGAGCGCCAGTTGGCGATTAAACTGCTCAATCACTTCAGCGGCCGTTAAACCCATGGTCTGCAAATGTTGATCGATCCAGGTTAAGGCCAGCGTATTGTCCAGACCATTCAGTCGGCGCGCTAATTCGGCGACAAACGAACCCGAGGGCATCGGATTTAATTTCGCCATTTCCGCCACCACCAGAATCACTTTTGCCGCATCCTTTTCCCTGGTGGAGAGAATTTTATCGATCCAGCTTTCCGCTTTGAGCCGCTCCTGATGAATGGCCGCCACCTCTTCGACGATGCCAGCAAGGTGCGTAATTAAGGCGAAGCGCAGCAGGGTGGGCAACGCCCATAATTCCCCCAGCATCAGCGGCGTTACACGTTGATAGGAAGAGACGAGCCGATGCAGTATGTTGCTTTCGATGCGCCCGTCACTGTGCCTCACCATTTCATCCGCTATCGCCTGAATGCGCAGAAAATGAACCGGTTCCCGGATCACCGGTAGACCCTGGCCAAATTTTGCCGGAAGCAATTGCCGAATCAGCCGAATCTGTTCCTCGATGATATAAAAATTATCCAGCACCCAGACGCCAGCGGGTGTGAGGCTTCTTTTATCCCCGACACATAAAATTTCGGCATTTTTAATCAGCGATTGCTCGCTTTGCGCCAGGCGTTGCAACAGGCGATAAGCCCCTTTACTGCCAGAAAGGGCGTGGGTATGCGCCAGCTTTTCGCCATAATTTTCCATCTGCGCTTCAGTAAAAATTTCGGGTTTACTCTCCTGATAAACACCATTTTTGGGCAAAAAAGATATCTGCACCGCCGGTGCAATGACAGAATCCCCTGACGTATCAGGCCAGCGTATAAATCTGAATTTCATTTTATTACCCTGAGTTAAGAAAAAATAACGTATGGCGGGAAGAAAAGAAGAAGTTCATTCCGGGACGTCGTTTTGCCGGTGGGTTTTATTCATAAAGAACAGAATAAAAGTATAGTCTCCTTATCGTTCAAAGGCGCATGAAATCGGTATAAAGCCGAAAACAAACCACGTCGTTTTTTAATCATCAGCGTGCTAATGAAAATTAAAAAAATTAAACGTCGAGTTATGAGCCTGTTAGCGTTTAATTTATTTACTGGTGCGTATTGTCAGGTGGAAGGCAGAAAGGTGTGTTATGCTGAAACCTCATTAAGAGGCAAATATCATGAACTGGCTAAACCGAACGCTAGATGCCATGCGATACAAAGAAGTTAATTCACAGTGCCCGGAATGCAAAATAATTTCCAGGCAATCCTATGCAAAACAAGTACGTGGGCAGGTAATGATTTGCCCTCAATGCAAATCTCTGTTTATCGACAAGAAATGATTTTCTTTCGCGCGGTTTAATGCAGCGCAGCGAATTCATTTCACTCCCAATCCTCTCCTGTACTTAATGGTGTGCATTATGCGACATATACTTGAATGGATTGATATTAATGATCAGAATCCAGGTTTTAAACAGGAGTGCATTGTTCAATTCGAAAATGGCGAGGTCGAAGGCGGCTGGCTTTATAGCGGACAAACACCCGCAGGCGAGCATGTTTTTGTTGAATCACATACTGATTATGACGTTGCCATGGGCGTATTATTCTGGATGGCTTTACCTCCGGCGGTAAAATTTACCGGTTCGATTACGACGGTGGGGTAATTAGCATTCGATTGATAAACACTGAATACCCACGCTTTATTTTTTGCTGCCCCTGCCACTCATCCTTTATGACAGAAAAAGGGTGAGCAGATGCGATCAAAAAACTGACGATATTCCTGATAACAAATTCATATATTTCTCACTTGCTTAACGCCTGGCTGACGCACCGGTGTCTGGCATACTCCCTGTTCAGCCACCCAGGGAGGGGAGATTATGCAATTCACACCAGTCTCGCAGGCTAAATATCACTCCAGCAGTCCAGCGCCGTCGTCCGGCCACGCAGGCTGGCATAATCACATTCGTTTTATCTGCACCAGCCTGGCCGAGCCACTGACCCAGAGGTGCTCAGCCCTGCGCCTGGTAGCGGTGACGGGAGAAAACGCGCCATCAAATCTGTACCGCGACCGGCACACCGGCTGGCTCTACGTGCGCGAAGCGGATGAGCAGGGGATTGATGGCGGTGACAAACCGGTTATCCGCCATGACGACTGGTATGAAGTCCCACAGGTGGACGGTCATACGGGCAAACCGGTGTTGCAGGCGGATGAGGGATTTCATCTGGTGGACGGAAAACTGCTGAGGCTGGATGCCTCCCGACTGGCAGCGTTGCAGCCCACCAATGGGCTGTATCAGAAGGTGTACGTCATCAACACCGACGCATCGCGTAGCGTGGAATATGTGAAAATCGGCAGCGCGCAAAACGGCAGGAGCACCTGGCGTTATCATGCCGGGGTTTACCGTGAGACGGGCAGGGTTATCGGTGAAGATAACCGGGTGATTTCTCTGCCCGGCGGAACTCCGCCCGCAAAAAAAACGCGTGTGTATCCCCCGGCAGTCGAAGAATGGCTTAACGCACGCAACGTGCCGCAAGGCGAGGATCGCATCGAAGCGATCGCCGCCCTGTGTCTGGACCCCAGTAACCCGACAGATTTAACCCGGCAGGAAACCGCAGATTATTTTGGCGTTAGCGTTGAATCTCTGAATTCCGCTATCAGCCACTTCAGGCGAATCAATAACCTGCAACCGTTGTCACCGGCTGCCGCGGCATGGCTGGCTAATTATCAGGTGATCAGCAACATTGGCAAAATCGCCAGGGTGGCCGAGCTATATATGGATGCCACCCGCCCGGCAGAGATCACGTCAGCACATATGGCCGTGCACTATGGCATCAGGAAGCTCGGTTCGCTGGACAGCACTATCAGCAGACTCAGGAAGCTGAGAAACATGTTAAGTAAACAATTCGCCCTGCAAGACCAGCCGCCCGCGGTACAGGCGTGGTTTGCGCAGCTCCCCAAACCGGATAGCACCATGACCCTCGCCAAAGTTGCCGCGTTGTTTGTGGACGACAGCCGGCCAGCAGACGTTAAAGTCGGCCAAATGGCCGCTTACTATAAAGTTAAAGAAACGTCGCTGAAATCCGCAATTACGCGGATTAGATTGGTTCGCATTGCTGAAATAAGCTCACCAGAGATCAAGGTCTGGTTTAAAACGCTTCCCAGGCCTGAAGGCGCGCAAACCCCCGATCAGGTGGCGGCTTTTTTCCTTGATAAAAGTCGTCCGGTAATCGTCACTCAGACGTTGCTGGCAAATTACTATGGGATCAAAATAACCACCCTGTATATGGCCATCAATCGCCTGCGGGCAAAGCTCTATCCTGAACCGCTGTCTGAGATCGATCTGGCATGGCTGAATAATCTGCCCGCACCTGATAAGTCGATAAAACCGGGCAAAGTGGCCATGTTTTATTTTGACGCTACCCGTCCAGCGGGCGTTAAACCCGCCCATCTCGCTACACGCTATAACCTCAAGCGGGATTCCGTGGAGACGGCCATCCGCCGTCACTGGAAGAAGCTAAGGAGTGTAGCGGCATGGCTAAACGCCCATGTCGTACCTGAGGGACCAGAGAAAATAAACGCGGTGGTCGCCCTGTTCGAGGATCCCGCCTGTCCAGCGGAAGTGACGCTGGAAAAGATGACCGTTCACTATGACATTCCGCTGGAAACGCTTGAGGCGTTGGTTAATCCAGCGGTAAAAATCAAACAGGAGCCGGAAGAGGTTCTCAGCGAAGATATTGACGATCCTGAAATCATTAAAGAAACGTTATTTGCGATCAAAGCGGAAGGTTATTGCGGGCCAATCGTGATCGATGCTGCTACCGGTCAGAGCGCTACTGAGGCGACGCTGGGTGACTGGCAAAAGGTCGAGGTCGCCGGTCTCAGGCGCCTGCCAGCAGACCAGCAACAGCCGTTACTGGCAGCGGTGAAGGAGTCGGTCAGAACCGATGGGCAAAGTGATGCGGCCTTATTTAACGAATATTTCGAGATTAAAAACGATCCGGACGATCCAGTCGGCAATCAGATTGTGGCAAAAAAGACGCTTCCCGCCGGGAAATATCTGGGTATCTATTCGGCAGCTATTCACAGGACACGGGCAAGCCTTGATGCCGCGATAAGCAGGCAGGGGACACATGCCACCTTTACTTATTTATTTGCCGCCCGTCAGGAAAACGTTTATCTCAGCGGTTATGAACATCCCAATCATCTGGCCCTGATCAATACCGCGAACCTTGCTGGTTTTCCTTTTCGTGGAGAAAATAACGTGCAAATTTTCTATGCAAAAAAGCCGGGACAAAAGGGGACGACACCCATTTATGTCGCGCTGACAGCGATTGAACCCGGTGAGGAACTTAAAGTTAGCTACGGTCCTGACTATGAATTAAACGCAATCGATATCGCGAATTATGAATCGCAGAAAAATGAGCAAATTGAGCAAATAGCGAAAGAAAAAGATCTGAATATTATTGTTATCGAATGGGATAACAGGGTGCGGATCTGTACCCCGGCGGGATGGCAGTCAGCGAGCATCGGGGCAGCGGCTTTCCCGGTCGATAAACTGGTTGCCTTGCGCGTCCGGCAAAATAAACGCAGCCTGGTGCTGTACGATGCGTTACGTATGCCCGAAAAAGACCGCAGCGGGCCAGCAACATGGCCAATTCTTAAAAGAAGCCGCGATACTGCTGATAATCTTTTTGACGCGCTGGCCAGAGGAATATCCCGCATTGACCAGGATACAGATAGGGATATTGAAGATCTGAAAATAGAACTCAGCGGGCTGGTTGTTAAACGGGAAGATCCCGGCGCGGTGTAACGGCGATCTTATGTTCTGCTGCTGGATGTTAAAACCCACTGCTGGAAAAAATCGATAAACATGCGGACTTTCTCAGGAACGTGGCGGGTGTTGGGATAAAGTGCATAAATACCCTGACGAGGAAAGCGATAGCCGGGAAGTAACGGTTGCAGGCTGCCCGCAGCTATCTCGTCCTGCACCAGCCAGGCAGGCAGTAAGGCTACCCCCGCGCCATTTTTGGCAAATGCCAGTAACGACGCGGCGCTGTCAGCCATCACCCTGGCTGGGTGGTTTGCCCGAAACAGAACGCTGTCACCTTCTGGCGTTAAAATCTGCCAGCTCAGCGGGGTTGCGAGACGACTGTGAGCAATCCAGCGGGCGTCGGCAAGCTGCTCTAACTTGTTGATCTCACTGCACGCCAGGGTGCTTAAATAGTCAGGCGCCGCGACCGGTATAATGTCAAACTGGTCAATCAGCTTCGCATGATGCGTCGAGTCGGCCAGCTGACCAAGCCGGATGGCAACATCAAAACGCCCCGAAACCAGATCATCATGTCCCGAAGAGGAGACATGCTGGATGCGCAGTTGAGAATGCTGAGCCGCAAAAGCGGCCAGCGCCGGAACAACAACCCGCGTCCCATACTCAGGCGTAGTCGTAATCCGCAAAATACCCCTCAAGCCGCAATGATCGCTCCGCACATCATCCAGAACACGTTCAGCATCCTGAAGCAGCTGCTGGCAGCGATGATAAAAGCGTTCGCCGGTATCAGTCACTGAAACCTTGCGGGTCGTGCGCGCCAGCAACGATACACCCAGCGTCTCCTCCAGCTGCCGGATGTTAAAGCTGACAACAGCTTTGGTTAATCCCAGTGTCTGGGCCGCTCCGGTAAAACTCCCGGCTTCCACAACCGCAACGAACATTTCCAGACGATGCATATTGAACATTGATCACCTAATTTAGCGGTCTGATTGTCAAAATATTTTTGACAGTATAACCGCGAATGGTGGATTTATCCCTGATAATCCTGCTCCTATACTGCGCCCACTCTGTCGTTGATCATGAGAAAAAAATGACTTATCGCGTGCGCGTCGCCACTGTTTATCTGCTCGGATTCTTTATAGATCTGATTAACATGTTTATTGCCAATGTCGCCTATCCCGATATCGGCAGGCAATTGGGTGCGCCAGTAAACCTGTTAGCCTGGGTAAGCAACGCCTATATTTTAGGCCTGACTTTGGTGATACCCCTCAGCAGCTGGCTTACCCATCGGGTAGGGCCAAAGCGTTTGTTTATCCTCTCGCTGGTCATTTTTATTAGCGGCACCTGTGGCGCAGGCAGTGCGTCATCGGCAGCGCAACTTATCGGCTGGCGATGGGTGCAGGGGGCAGGTGGCGGATTACTGATTCCCCTTGGGCAGACGATGACCTATTCCCTGTATCGCATCAATGAAAGGGCAAAATTGTCATCTGCGGTCATGTTAGTCGCTTTGCTGGCACCGGCGCTTTCCCCCGCGATGGGTGGGATGCTGGTTGATTATGTCAACTGGCGCTGGGTCTTCCTCGCGAGTCTGCCGCTGGCCGTCGTCGCTTTACTCCTTGCCGGATGCTGGCTGAAACCGGACGTTAAAACGGAATCAATGCAACGCCTTGATCTCGGCGGCCTGATCGGTGGCTGCTCGGCATTAACACTTATCCTGCTGGGTCTGACTTACCTTGGCGAAGCCCATTATCTTCTGCCGGGGGCGATGTTATTGCTCTCAGGGCTGATTATGCTGGCCTGCTATATCCGCAGCGCCTTGCGTAAAACCAAACCGCTGCTGAAGCTGCAATTAGTGCAGGAGCCTCTGCTAAAAACAGCAATGCTGATTTATCAGTTTGTACCCGGCGTGTTTACCGGCGTCAGCCTGGTGGCAATGCTTTATCTGCAAAACCAGCTGGGAATGCGTGCGAGCGAGGCGGGAGCGATGATGCTTCCCTGGGCTTTAGCGTCATTTGTGGCAATCAGCCTGACCGGTAAAAAATTCAATCAATCAGGTCCACGTCCACTGTTTATCGCCGGGTGTCTGGTACAAAGCCTGGGGATTGGTTTACTGGCGCTGACGGGTCAGGCGTCGGACATCAGCACAACAGTCATGGCTTTTATTTTTATGGGGTTCGGAGGAAGTCTGTGCAGCAGTACGGCGCAGAGTTCGGCATTTATTCGGATTGCCGACCACGAACTGGCGGATGCCAGTGCGCTGTGGAACATCAATCGTCAGCTTAGTTTTTGTTTCGGTGTCACCCTGATGAGTTTACTGCTCAACGTACTTGTTAACTCAGGTCTTGCATCAGGCGAGGCATATCGCCTTTGTTTTGTTATTGCCGCCGGTAGTGTGGTCATCCCGCTGATGTTTTGTCTTCGTATCGCCAATCGAAGCGTCATCCTTACACTCAATCAGGAGAAGTAATGAATCGTTATTTTCAGGAAGTATTAGATGCGCATCAGTTAATCCGTCGCTGGATGGGTGATGCCGCGACTGATCCAACCGTGTGCGAAAATCTGCTTGCACGCTTTAGTCCGGATTATTCAATGGTAACGCTCAGCGGCTCTTTGCTCGACTTTACGACGCTGGATGCTTTTTTCCGTACTCAGGGTGGCGCGAGAGCCGGTCTGGAAATTGACATCGGCCATATGCAGCTCATCGCTGAAAGTGAGAAGGGTGCGACAGTCACTTATCAGGAAAGCCAGATTTTGCCGGGACAGCCTGCAACACGCCGATTCTCAACTGTCGTATTTGAACTGGATAACAATGACCGCGTTATCTGGCGTCATCTTCATGAGACAGCGATATAAAACTCAAAACAGGCGCGATAAATCGCGCCGCTACGTGAAGGTGTGGGTTGCTGGCCTGAGGTGGATAGCTTATTTAACATAATGCGCGTTATGCGTACTTTGGCTGTAAGCCAATTTGATAATGTCACTTATCACTTTTAGCTCGCTCAGCGCATCACGGGTTACTGTTCCTGACAATATTAAATCCTTTCCACGCCTGACAACCCGCCATCACTTCTACCGTATTCACATTCATATTGGCGGGCTGGCTTAATACCCAATAAACCGTATTGGCAATGTCCGCGGGCAAAATGGGATCGGTTCCGGCATAAACCGAATCCGCCTGCTCGCTGTCGCCGTCGAATCTCACCAGCGAAAACTCGGTTCTCGATAATCCGGGTTGTACATCCGTGACGCGCACGCCGGTACCCACCAGATCGCAGCGCAGATTGAGCGAAAACTGGTGAATAAAGGCTTTGCTCGCGCCATAGACATGGCTGCCAGGATACGGCGTATTGGCCGCAACAGAACCAATATTAACAATCGCCGCGCCCGCTTTTTGCGCCAGCAGTACCGGTAACAGCGCATGAGTGCAGTAAAGCGGCCCTTTGATATTGGTATCGATCATCGCTTCCCAGTCATCCAGGCTGCACTCCTGCGCAGGAGCCGCGCCGGAAGCCATCCCGGCGTTATTAATCAAAGCGCTGACCTGAGCAAACTCGCCGCTTAAACCGGCAATCGCGCTCAGCACCGCGTCTTTATCCGTAATATCAAAAGCCAAAGGCAGAATCGCCGAGTAGCCTTCCAGCTCTGCGGCTAATGCCTCCAGACGCGCTTTGCGCCGTCCGGTGATAATGACATTCCACCCCTCCTGCGCCAGTTTTCGCGCGATGGCCTGACCAAAACCTGATGTTGCCCCGGTGACAAATGCTGTTCTCGCCATAGATTTTTCTCCGACAGCAGGCCGCCTGACGTGGCGGCCGACAGGGTAATCAGGCTGACTCTGCCCCGAGGAAATCCTCGTCATCCAGCCCCATGACCAGCGCCGTCAGGGCGCCAATATAGCTGTATTGACGCATCCCCATACACATGCCCGTTGCGGTATGGGTAAAACTTGATTGAATGCTGCCACCGCCCAGCCCGCGTGCCGCACCGGCTGAAGCGGCAATGTTGGCGAAATGCACTTCCATCACCGGACGACCGGTATCTTCCAGCGCATGACGAATACCCTCACCAATGGTGGTGGCGCCCGCTGGATTAATAATGTAGCCATCTACGCGACTGGCGGATTCGTGAATATATTCGAGAATGTCGCCCTGATGATTGGAAGAGAAGTTTTCAACTTTGACGCCCAATTGCTCACCGTAGCCAGCTACGTAGGCTTTTAATTCATCCAGTGAGTTAATTTTTCCGTAAACCTTTTTGCTGCGGGCGCCGAGATTCGACATATTCGGACCATCAATCACCGCAATAACATGCTGTCGATTACTGCTACGGGTAATTTGTACAGAGTGATTAGACATTCTATTTCTCCGGTAAGAGGCAAATTGTCTGAGGGCAGTTACTCATACCACCCTTCGGTTGATTTTCTTAGCGTGGCGAATTGCTCAGGATCATGGCCAAACCACACCTGTGACTGATTGCGCCGCGCCAGCGCACGGATTTTTTCTACCGTATTTAATGCGCCAATCGGATCACAGGCCACGCCGGGCAAACGCGGCGGATAATCGAAGTTTTTCTGCTGATAGACGGCGTCCGACGTGAGGATCACCGATCCTGTCTCACGCAGCTGAACTTCAAGTCCTAACATGCCGTGGCTGTGCCCTGACCCCCAGTTATGAATGGTGACGCCATCAGCCAGCGTCAGGCTGGGGATATGGCGATCAAACAGATACCAGTTAAGATCCTGGCGCACCCAGTTATCGATATCCCGCCGCACATAGGGTGAGCTGTCATTGCGCGTGCCGAAGGCGCGTAAGGCGGCATCAAACTCCGCCTCGTGTACAATCAGCTGGCTTTTGCGGAAGAACTCAACGCATCCGGCATGATCATTGTGCAGATGCGAAAGCACCGCGTAGCGGATGTCGTCAGGCCCCAGCCCCAGCTGCGCCAGCCGGTTTGGCAGTTGACACTCTTCTCCCCCTTTGTACGGACAGAGTTCCTGCAGAAAGGGCGACCAGCGCCCTTCTTCACCCATCGCGCCAGGATTGCATCCCATATCAAAAAGGATGTGGCCCTCAGGATGCTCAATGCAGTAGCCCGACACCGGGATATCAACCATCGCGTTGGCTGCACATGGATTGCTGGCAGTCGCAATGGCGCTGCCAGCCACCATCAGATTTTGATCCAGTGTGAGTTCACCTAAATCAAGCACATGCATTTTCATATGCTTTCTCCGCGACAGATGATCAGTTGTAGCGCAGGCCCGCATCCACATTCAGGGTCTGGCCGGTGATGTATTTCGCCGCATCAGAGACCAGGAACATGGTGGTGCCGACCATGTCGCTAACGTCGCCTTTACGTTTGATGGCCTGCGACGCCAGAATGGCATCCCACTGCTCGGGACGAATGGTGTCGCGCGGCACTTCGGTGACAATGCCATGCGGGCTGATTGCGTTGACGTTGATCTCATATTCACCCAGCTCAGTCGCCAGGGCGCGCGTCAGAGAAACCACTGCGCCTTTCGACGCGACATAGTGGGCATAGTTGGCGCGACCGGTCACCGCCACGCTGGAAGAAATATTGACGATTTTGCCGTAGCGCTGCTTTTTCATGGCTGGCGCAACTGCCTGACAGCAGAAGAAGACGCCGCGCCCGTTCACCGCCATCACCTGGTCCCACTCTTCCGGCGACACCTCTTCGAACGGTTTCATTTTCAGCGTGGAGAAGATCGCGGCGTTGTTGATCAACGCATCAATGCGGCCAAAGGCGGCAAGGGTCTGGTCAGCCATCTGCTGCGCGCTGGCACGGTCAGAGACATCCACCTGCACCGCTAACGCCTTCTGCGACGTGGCCGTGTGGATCTCATCCACCACATTGCGCGCCTTCTCCAGATTCAGGTCGGCGACGACGACCGAAGCGCCCGCCTCGGCAAACGCGTGTGCATAAGCGCGGCCAATACCCTGACCTGCACCGGTGATGATGACCACTTTATTGGTGAATTCCATCGTGTTTTCCTCATTGCGTTTGTTATGGGTGACAATTCGATTTATCGGATCAGGCCTTACGTAAAGGTCCCATTCCGCCATCCAGATGCAGGATGGTTCCTACTGTTGAACGTGCTGCCGGGTGAGCCAGGTAGGCAACCGCCTCGCCAACTTCACGCGGCGCAACCATATGGCCGGTGGGCTGCCGCGCGGCAAACTGCGCGCGTTTCGCCTGTGGATCGGGCGAGCGCGCCGCCAGTTCCTCCATAAATGGCGTATCGACTGTGCCAGGGCTGACGGCGTTGACGCGGATGCCTTCGGCAATCAAATCGGTTGCCATGGAAAGCGTCATGGCGTGAATCGCCCCTTTGGTGGCGGAATAAAGCGCGCGTTGCGGAATACCGTTCACCGCGGTGCAGGAGGACATATTGACGATGGCGGGATGGGCCGAGCGCCGCAGAAACGGCAGCGCGGCACGGGTGGCGCGCATTTGCCCCATCACGTTGACGTCGTAAACCCGGTGCCAGTCCTCTTCGCTGCCATCTTCAATACCGCCAACAAAACTGATGCCGGCATTGTTAACCAGCACATCAATGCGTCCATATTGCTGCGCGAAGTGGCTGATAGCGTCGCTAACCGCCGCCTGATCGCGCAGATCCGCCACTAACGCAGTGGCCCCTTCGGGTACGCCATTGGCTGTAAGATCGAGGGAAGCCACCCGCGCACCGCGCTCCAGCAGCACCTGCACCACGGCCTGGCCGATGCCGGCGGCGCCGCCGGTTACAATCGCTATCGCCCCTTGCAATGTTGGCGTTGTCTGTTGATGAGTTGTCATTGCTGTTCATCCCTCAAGTGTGAAGTGTGTTGCCAGTGCGCCAGCGCCAGTTCAGCGACCGCCGCGGCATGGGTGAGCACCACCATATGACCCGCACCGGCAATGGTTTTGTGCCGGGCGCTCGCAGGCGCTGCCGCGAGCATTTGCGCAATTTCTGCCATGCGCGCTGGCGGCGTCGAGGCATCCTGCCCGGCACTGATCAATAACGTGCGCGGCAGCCGTGGCGCGAGCGAGCCATAACCGGGAAAGCGGGCGAAAGCACGCCAGCTTGCCGCGAATGATTCCGGCGACATCTGCTGCAAACAGCGTTGCGCATAGGCACCGGCGGCGGCATGTTCGGGCGCAATCTGCTCGCCGAACCAACGCTGTAACGTCGTGTCAATCGCTGACGCCATGCCCTCGCTGAGCGCCATATCTGCACGCGCAGCAAATGCAGCCACCCCTTGCGGCGGTGTGGCAATCAGGGTGAGCGACAGAACCTGCCCAGGCATCCGGGCGGCAATTTCCGCCGCCAGCGCGCCGCCCAGTGAGTGTCCCAGCAGATGAAACCGGCCTAAATCGGCGGCCTGCAACCTGCGGAGCAGTGAATCAACCCATTGCTCCCAGCTTTGCGGCGCAGCAACCTCCGCCGCGCCATGACCGGGAAGGTCAACGGTCACTACGCGCCACTCTGCGGGTAAGCAGGCTTTGAACGCGGCGAAACTTCGCTGATCCACGCCCAGCGAGTGCAACGCAACAACCGTGCCCGCACGCCCGCTCCCGCTGGCATGATTTTCAGCCGGGATATCAACCCTGTTCATTCCGCTTTGACCTGCTGGCGAATGGCTCCACTCTGCTGCCAGTGCTGAATTTCACTGGCACCCGCCTCGAGCCAGTGACGCAGCACCGCCTCGTTATCGGCTCCCAGCGACGGCGGATAGGTTGAAGCATCCGCTTTGTGCTGGCTGACAAACTTGATTGGATTGCCCACCACATCAATGCGGTCGCCTGCGTCGTTCTCGAGGGATTCGATCATGCCGCGCCCCGCTTCACGCGCATCCTGTAAGGCCTCGGGGACGGTTTTGATCAGAGCAATGGGCACGCCCAGCCGCGTCAACGGCTCGATCCAGTCGCTGGCATTACGCTGCAAAAACCCCGCTTCAAGGAGCGCCCACAGCTGTTCTTTGTGTTGCAGACGGGCGCGTCCATTCGCGAAGCGACTGTCCTGAATCAGTTCGGTTAATCCCAGCCCCTCACACAGCCCCTGCCACATGCGTTCGGTGTTCGCAGTCACCACCAGCTCGCGGCCATCGCCAGCAATAAATGAGCGATAGGTTGGAATCGAGTCATGGCGGGCGGCCTGCGGCTGCGGCGTCACCCCGGCAATCAGCGAATAGGCGCTTTGATAGGAGAGCATGGCCAGCTGGCAATCAAGCATCGAGACATCAATCACTCGTCCTTCGCCGGTGCGTTCGCGATCGCTCAATGCGGCATTGATGCCGATCGTGGCATACATCCCCGCGACAATATCGCCCGCCGGAATGCCGAGCCGCACCGCTGGACGTTCGGGTTCACCGGTCAGGCTCATCACGCCGGATAACGCCTGTACGATCATGTCGTAGGCAGGACGGTCCGACCACGGGCTTTGTTGCCCGAAGCCACTAATGGAAGCCCAGATCAGCCGGGGATACGCCGCACGCAGCGCGGTGATATCCAGCCCAATGCGCGCAGCCACGCCGGGACGGAAGTTTTCCACCACCACATCCGCGCGGGCAATCAGTTGCTTAACCAGAGCCAGACCTTCCGCGTTTTTCATGTCGATGCACAGGCTCTGCTTGTTGCGGTTGACGCTGAGGTAATAAGCACTGTCGTCGCCGACAAAATGGGGAGGAATGGCGCGACTGGAGTCACCATCCGGTGATTCCACCTTCACCACTTCGGCCCCCAGATCCGCCAGGGTTTGGGTGCAGAAAGGTCCTGACAAAAAAGTGGTGAGATCCAAAACCCGATAGCCGTTGAGCGGCGCGTGTGTTTTTGTATTCATGATCGTTTGGCTCCTAATGCCTGAGACAGCCGATGCGCCTGTGCCGCCACTTCGCGGCCAATCAGTTCCACTTCAGCATGCGGAGTACGGGAACGAGGTGAGGTCAGACAAATGCACCCCATCACACCGCGTGGACCAAAAACCGGTGCGGCAATGCCACGCGCATCGGGTAATTTCTCGCCATCACTGACTGCAAAGCCCTGGCTACGCACCCGATCCAGCTCTGCGCGCAGCGATTGCAGAGACGGCGGTGAGGCGTCTGTCGCCGGTGATGGCCCTTCATGGGCAAGGATCTCGCTGACCAGCCCGTCGGGTAAAAAAGCCAGGATAGCTTTACCTGAAGCGCCCCACACAAGAGAGAGCGGCTTATGCATCGCGATCTGATAACGCAGTTTCTGCTCGCCATCGGCGCGTGCCGCAAAGCTGAGCGCCAGCTCCGATTGCAGGTAAATGCCAAACAGCACGGTCTCATCAAAGGTATTTGCCACCGCGTTAATAAATGGCATGGCAATTTCACTGGGTGACACCGCATTCGCCACCAACGCCGCAACCCGGTAAAACTGCGCACCAATGGTGTACTGGCGGCTTTCCCCTTGCGATTCGACAAACCCCTCTTTCTTCAACAGCTGCAATAAACGGTGCGCTGTTGACGGAGCGAGTTGCAGATCCTGGGCGACCTGCTTGACGGTGACATTACCGCCCGCATCAGCCAGCAAGGTCAGCAGCTGTAACGCTCTGCTGATCGTGCCGGTACTGCCCTCTTTGTTGGTTTGGTCATTCATGGATGACTGAACTCACTCAGGTTGATGAACGAACGGTTTCAAAAAGGTGGATGGTGCAGGCGCCGTGATCTAACCCGGCGATGCCGCCGCCGGTGACATGCGTCATACCGATACGCGCATTATCCACCTGCCGGTTGCCCGCCTGCTGCGTCAGTTGCCAATACATTTCAACCACCTGCGCAACACCACTGGCACCCACCGGGTGTCCTTTTGACAGCAAACCGCCGCTTGGATTGACAACCACATCACCCCCATAAGTGCTGCGCCCGTCACGCAGGAAGGCTGCCGACTGGCCTGGCTCGCACAATCCTAAGGCTTCGTAATAGACCAGCTCTGCAATGGTAAAGGCATCGTGCAGCTCCACCACATCCACATCTTTCGGGCCAATGCCCGCCGCTTCATAGGCATCACTGGCGGATTTGTAGGTGATATCCGGCCGCAGCATGTCGCGAAAACCGGTGGTCATTTCTCCCGAGTGCAGAATGGATGCGCTCACACGGATAGCGGGACGCGCGAGGCGTTTACGCGCGGCCTCAGAAACGACTAAAACAGCGGCAGCGCCATCGCCCGTCGGGCAGCATTGCAGCAGCGTAAGGGGATCGGCGATAGGGCGTGAGGCCAGCACCTCTTCTACCGAAACCTCTTTTTGAAATTGCGCATAGGGATTGCGTGCGCCATGGCGGCGTGACTTGACGCTCACCTGCGCCAGCAACTCCGCGGATTCATCGCGCTCATAAAGATAGCGACGGGCGCGCATCGCATAGAGCGCTGGCATCACCATGCCCTGCTTAACTTCAGGATCTTCCGTTACCAGCGGCAGCGTACCGCCGCCAAACTGGGTCAGTTTGTCGACGCCAATGACCAGCACGATCTCTTTGGCGCCGGTTTGCACCTCTTTGCAGGCCAGATGGAGGGCCGTCGCGCCGCCGGAGCAGGCGTTGTCCACGTTGGTCACCGGCACTGAAGCGATGCCAAGATCCTTCACAATTCGTTGACCGGTCAGCATCCCGCCAAAAGAGTGGCCGCACACTACCGCGTCGATTTGCCGCGGAGAAATCCCGGCCTGACGCATAACACTCAACACTGCCGGGATCGCCAGCCCGGAATAGCTTGATTCACGGTGTTTACCCATCGGAATCATCGCGGCACTCACAACATAAGCTTCACTCATTGATCTGCTCCCTGTGCTGGCAATGGGGCGACATACCATTCTGCGCCCTCGGCGCGCAGCACGACTGGCGCGTTACAGGCTAAGGTCTTAAGTTCAGCCTCATTCGCTCTGACCTGCGCTAATACCCTGACCCCATCCGGAAAATCTACATAACCCACGGTGTAAGGCACCGGACGCGTGGCAGAAACGTGCACCGTGGAAAACGAGTAAAGTCTCCCTTCCGGGCCAATCGTGACTGGCTCCATATCGCGCACGCCGGTTTCCGGGCACACTTCGCGATAAGGAAATGAGCGAACCCCGCTGGACTGGCTGCGACTGCCGCGCAGCAAAACCTGCTCATTAATCACGGTAAAATCAGCGTCGCCCCCTCCTTCCGGCATATCTTTAATGGGCATGACATCCGCGCCGAAGCGGGTACCATCAGATTGAAAATGTTCAGTCTGCACAATTACCTCCGTTCAGAGAGAAAAAGGAAAAGCTAATTCGGGTTGTTTTTACCGGCCTGCTGCCAGAGTTCGATCAGCGCCTGAGCAAAAACGTCGGGTGTTTCAACCGGCGGCGTATGCCCGGCCCCATCGATGACCAGATGGCGACTGCCCGGTTTACGGGTATGAATAAATTCCATGTCCTCAGGGCGTTTCGCGCGATCCTGTTGCCCGCTAACCAGCAGCAGAGGCAGCGGGAGTTCAGCGATAGCCGCGCTGACGTCTGCGCGGGCAAACACTTCATGTACGGCGTCAGCGACAGACTTATCCCGTGAGGCAAACTGCTGGCGCCAGAAGTGATAACGACTTCCTGCCGCCGTAACGAATGTCTCGCCAAACATGGTTGCCATCAGCACATCCAGCAACGGCGCCGTTCCCTGTGCGCGGATACTGGCTTCAAGCGCGGCGAAACGTTCCGGTTGTCTTTCGGCATGTGCCGTACAGCAGGAAAGCGTCAGCGTTCTGATGAGATCCGGGCGACACTGCGCCATGTGCATAGCAACGTAGCCGCCCATCGAACTGCCGACCAGGTGAACGGGTTCACCGATGTAACCTTCGATCAAGGCAATCATGTCTTCCGCCAGCTGCGCTATCGTTGGTGCGCCAGCGTGAACATCACTCTGGCCCTGCCCGCGATGATCCGGTGCAAACATCATCACGCTTTCCGGCAACAAGGCGCGTACATCTTCGAACATCTCGCCAGTAAAAAATAACGAGTGGAGCATTAACACCGGCGCTGGCGCATGGGCCGCAGTGGCGTGCGCAAGGCCACGGCCAGTGCGCACATACAGGTTGCAGCCATCTGCGGTTTGGAAAGTCTGCGCTGTCATCACGTTCATCAAATCAACCTAATTAGTGAGTTAATCGGGGTTCAGCATCGCTCTGGCGCAGCTGGCTCGGCACCTTTAGTGTCAGAAGCAATGCGATGGACGCCCCGACCAGCAGTGCAATTCCGACCATGTAGAACCCTTCAGCCGCCGCACCGCCGCGTGAAGCTATGCCGACCAGTAACGGGCCGCAGATGCCGCCGAAGTTGCCAAACAGGTTGATTAATCCAATTGAAGGGCCAGCCTGGTTGCGCGGCACATTCGCCAGCGCCCAGCTCCACCAGGCACCCATCGCGGAGTAGATACCTACGCCTGTCAGCGTCAGCAGAATCATGCTGAAGACCACTGAACCGGTAATGAAATGCTGGAGAAGTAATGCGCTGCCCGCCAGCGTCAATGCCCCAACCACAAACCAGCCGCGTGAGAAGGTGGAACGGTCGGCACGACGTGCGATGAGGTACATGCCCAGAGTGGCAAATAAATAGGGTAAAGCGGTTAACCAGCCGACAGTCTCGATGCCGCTATTGGCCATTTGTTTAATGGCCGTCGGCACCCACATGCTGAAAGCGTACATGCCGGTGATCCACAGGAAATAGGTGGCGCAGAAGCCCCAGATCAGCGGGTTACGCAGCACATCAGCAAAGCGTCCATTTTCCACGGTGGCGCTGGCACGTCCTGCCAGAATATAGTCGCGCTCGCGCTGAGAAATGCGTTTGTCCGTGGCCGGATCTTCCGAGGCGACAAAGGCGAACACCGCTGCCAGCAGGAAGGCCGGTAACGCCTGCATCACAAACATGTGTTGCCAGCTGAATTGACGAATCATCCATCCCGCCAGCGGAGCCATAATCACCGACGACACCGGCAAGGCATATTGCGCCAGGCTTACCGCGCGACCACGTTCAGAGCCGGGGAACCAGTTGACGAACATCACCGCAAAGGCAGGCCAGACCACGCCCTCCGCCAGCCCCATAACAAATCGCACCGCTAACAGGTGTTCAATGTCATGCACGAATCCGGTCAGACAGCCGGTGGTACCGACGACAATCAATGCGCCCACGATGACGCGTTTGGCACCGATGCGGCTTGCCATCCAGCCACCCGGCAACTGCGTGACCACATACCCCCAGAAAAATGCGGAGAGCAACAGCCCCGTCACGGTGCCACTGAGTTGTAATTCTTTCACCATTTCTGGTGCGGCGACCCCAATGTTACTGCGGTCGGCAAAGCAAACGAGGTAGATGAGAAATAGCAGGATACCCACCCTATACCAGCGTGATTTTGCGATGGGAAGTGCAGCGTCTGTCGACATGTTGTCTCTCCAGTTAATATTATTTATAGCTTTAATTATTACTAGATTCCGCTGAGTGGAATTTAATTCCGCTCTATGAGATAACTTTATGTCGCATTGTTTTTTTTGATCAAGACAGAGTTGGTAATAACTTGCTCCATCTCTCATAACCGACGAATTAAAGACGAATCATTAAGATCGCTGTCACACAACGCCCTTTTTCCCGCTTTCTCAAAAGGGACAGGAAAAGCCGATTGCCAGGTTTTTTTTAGCCTGTGAAAAGTAATAGCGGGGAAGCCGAAGCGGAAAAGCCATTTCTGACGGGAAGTCATTCAATTTCGGTGATATTTACTTGTTACAATCAGCAATAATAAGGCGATTAAAGAGATGCCATCTATAAATAACCCTCGACGGCAACGCTCAGCCGTTATTAAACAATGGCTGCGTTCAGCTATGATTTAGGCTGAACAACACGGAGAAGTAGTCCTGAATTCAGCCCGGACAGCACCCGGCGCAATCGCTTTGGAGGAGAGGTTATGAGCGCAACAAACGCGGTGAAGAAAGTATTATTTCTCGGTCAACAACCTGAAACCGTCGATTTTTCCGACCCGGCACTGCCACCGGGACTGGACGCGGGCCAGATTCAGGCGGGTATTGCTGCGGGCATGAACTTAATGACCGAACGCGGATGGGAAGCAGATCTGCTGCTGATCAAACCCGACGGGAGTGCGATTGCAGAACTGGAACATGCTTTATATGGCTCACATTACGACTGCGTTGTGGTGGGTGCCGGGTTGCGTATACCAACCAACAGCCTGCTGTTATTTGAGAGCCTGATCAATGTGATACATCAGGATGCTCGTACTACCGCAATTGCCTTTAATACCTCACCTTCAGATACGGCTAATGCCGCCGCTCGCTGGATTGGGTAATAAAGCGCTGGCGTGTTTTAAGGCTTCGCGGTGCCTCTGCGGATAAGATTGGCGGCTTCCCGGGTAATCGCCTTCATTTGAAAATCGCGGTTCAGCGAACTAATTCTTTCAAGTTCATACAAAATATTGTCCCGGTTAATCGGAAGCCCTTTCGCTGTCAACTCGATGACAGCCGTTCCGATTGCGCAACCGATCATCCCTGCCCGTTGTGATCTCTGTTCTTTCATACCGGAAATGGAATGTGTTGGTTTCAGGTAGGTAAAAGCATAGACCGCGACAATGAAATTTTCAGCTAACAATAACGTCTGAAGCCTGACGGCTTATCAATCTCTGGTACGCCGGGGAAATGGCGCTTCCCTGCCCTTATTCAGGCTTTATATTTAACTGCTTCAATCAACTTAGCAAAAGCGACGGTATGCTGTTTTCGGCTCGGATAATAAAGGTAATATCCGGTAAATGGCTCACACCAGTCGTCCAGCACAGATTGCAAACTCCCTTCGCTGATAAATTTCGCGGCACAGTCTTCCGGGACACAGGCGATCCCCATCCCGGACAACGCCGCATCAATCCGTGAATTCAGATTATTAAAAATAAGTTGCCCCTCAACATTAACCCGGATCTCTTTGCCATCTTTCCTGAACTCCCAGCTATATAATCCCCCGAGCGTGGGAAGTCGCATATTGATGCAATTGTGATGCTGGAGTTCATAGGGCGTTGCAGGAATGCCCTTGTGGCGAAAATAGGCCGGGCTGGCCACCACCACCATCCGCCAGTCTGGGCCTATTCTTACCGCTACCATATCTTTTTCGACCTGCTCCCCTAATCTGACGCCCGCATCGAAACGACCGCTGACAATATCCGTCAACGCATTGTCAATGGATAGCTCAAGCTTCACTTCGGGATATTGCTGCAAAAAAGGTTTCAGCAATGGCCAGAGCGTCGAAGACAAGGCGTGCTCACTCGCCGTAATACGTATATTCCCCGCCGGTTTTCCCTGTTTTTCATTCAGATGAAGTAAGGCTTTTTCAATATCGGCGATCATCGGCGCGACACTTTGTATTAACTGCTCTCCGGCTTCTGTCGGCGCCACGCTACGCGTAGTTCGGGTTAACAGGCGGGTATTGAGTCTCTCTTCCAGCCCCCGGATGGCATGGCTTAGCGCGGACTGCGAAACGCCCAATTTAGCCGCCGCACGCGTGAAGCTTTTTTCCTCAGCAACCATCACCAGATAAGTCAGGTCGTTGAAATTTTCCCTGATCATAGCCCCACCTTTTTCATAACATCAACTAACTGGAATATAAGTGAAATTTCCACAAAAAAAATCGAGATGCCTGCGCCGGGAGAAAGCTCAGGCGACGCAATTTATGAATTATACTCATAGGCACATTCTTATTATTGCATCTGATGCTGCACACCCGGCTTTGCTAAGGTAAGCCCGCTAACCCAAGAAAGAGGAATACGTCATGTTAAAGATTATCGCTAACGGCTCAGTCCCCTCGCGCAAAGGTCCCGCAGAATACTTCACCGGCGCTGTGCGCATTGATGCCCCTTTTAGTGGGACCGAATCGGCACGTATTGGCGGCGCGACTGTCACCTTTGAACCCGGCGCCCGTACGGCCTGGCATACGCATCCGCTCGGGCAAACACTGATTATCACTCATGGGCAGGGCTGGATTCAGTGCGAAGGTGAAGAGACCGTGGTGATGAATGCTGGCGACATCATCTTTATCCCGGAAGGTGTGAAGCACTGGCATGGCGCGACGCCCGACAATGCCATGACTCACATCGCCATCGCGGAATCACTCAACGGCAGCCCGGTTGACTGGATGGAAAAAGTCACCGACCAACAGTACAAAAAGTAAGGGGCAGACAACGATGGAAAATATCGCAGGAAAAGTGGTGGTGATCGCGGGTGCCAGCAGTGGCCTCGGTGAAGCCCTGGCTAAGCGTCTGGTGGCCGAAGGCGCCAGCGTGGTTTTAGGTGCACGCCGCCTGGATCGCCTCAAAATACTGGCTAACCAGCTGGGATTAAGTGAAGAGGCCGCAGTCCAGACTGATGTCACCCAACCGGAGCAGGTTCAGGCTCTGGTTGATAAGGCGGTATCGCTGCATGGTCGCATTGATGTGATGGTCAATAACGCCGGATTAATGCCGCACTCCCTGCTGGAGCGCCGGAAGTTCGATGACTGGAACGCAATGATCGATGTGAACCTGAAAGGTGTGCTGTACGGCATTGCCGCTGCGTTGCCGCAGATGCAGGCGCAGCAGAGTGGCCATATTATCAACACCTCTTCCGTTGCCGGTCACAAAGTGCGGCCAGGAAGCGCGGTTTATGCGGCAACCAAAACGGCGGTCAGGGTGATTTCCGAAGGGCTGCGTCAGGAGGTCAAACCTTACAATATCCGTACTACCATCGTCTCACCGGGCGCCGTGCAGAGCGAACTGGCGGATAGCATCACCGAGGCTGATGTCGCCACGGGTATCAAACAGTTCTATGAAGAATACGCTATCTCTGCGGAGTCCTTCGCCAGCGTGGTGGCCTTTGCCATCAGCCAGCCTGACGACGTTGATATCAATGAAATTCTCTTCCGTCCGACGCGACAGGAACTGTAAGTTTTAGTTTTCGCTCTCAGCCCTTTCCTGTAGCCAGCTGATAAAGGCGTCCACCTTTGGCCATCGCCTGTCGGCATGTGTGCTGATGTAATATCGCTGGCTGCACCGCAACGCCTGTCCGGGGAATGGCATCACCAGCTCGCCGCTCTCAATTTTGCGTCTCACCAGTTTTTTCCTGCCCATAGCCACACCGGCGTGGTTAACCGCGGCGGTGACGGCCAGTTCCGCCTGATCAAACCCGGCGCTGCGGGCAGCCTGGAGATCCACCGCAAAGTGCCGCGCCCACAGTGTCCACTCGTCGTTCCCCGAATCCATGCTCCATGCCTGTCGATCATGAAGCAAGCGACAGGACGCAAGCCGCTCAGGTTGTCCATGCAGCTGATGACGTTCGGCATAAGCCGGGCTGCATACCGGGATGATAGATTCATCCATCAGATATTCCTGATGAAAACGCCCCGCGCCGGCATCATCAAAACTTACCGACAGATCAACGCCCAGCTTGTGCAGATCGATATTTTCATTGCCGCTGTAAATGACGAGGTCGATCAGCGGGTATTTTTCCAGAAATGATGCCACGCCAGGCGCGAGCCAGGCGTGAGCGAAAGAGGGGCGGCAATAAACCGTCAGCCGCCCGCTGCATCCCTGATTTTTGATGCTCTGTATCTCCTGGTTAAGAAAGTCCAGCGACGTACTCATCGCGGAAAATATTCTTTCCCCCTCCTCCGTCAGTTCAACCTTGCGATGCGAACGATTAAACAGGCGAATAGTGAGTTCACTTTCTAACTGGCTGATACGGTGACTGACGGCGCTGGGGGTTAGCGCCAGTTCCGCTGCCGCCGCCGAAAATGACGCACAGCGGGCGGCCACGGCAAAGGTATACAGACGTCCCAGCTGCCCGCCGTTGATTTCACCCAATTTTCCGGACATGAAATGGACCCTCTCGCAAAGAAACGCCGGACATAATATCTAAACAATTGACTTGTAATGTATATATTTCATCTGGTCATGCCAATCCCTTTCCTGCTCACCGCGACTAAATCCCGCCTTGTGTTAATTGAGTTCATCTGAAGTTGAAAATCTATCGTTTGTCAGCCTGAAGGGGATGTTATGTAATAACGAAAATGTAAATCGCAACATTAAAAAAGGCCCGTCAGCATGACCGTTATGAATGAGTTAAAGGCGCTGCGTGAAACGATCTGGTTCAATGAACACACCAGCACCGCCAGCGAAGGACTGCTGCGCGTGGGCCTCACGCTGGCGGATGCGGAAGATGCGGAAGCCAGGCTGCACCGCTTTGCGCCCTTACTGGCGGTGGCGTTTCCCGCCACAGCGTCGAGCGGCGGCATTATCGAGTCAGATATGGTGCCTGCGCCACAGATGCAGGCGCGGCTGGAGCAAACGGCGCCGATCGCCGGCACACTCTGGATCAAGAAAGACAGTCACCTGCCTATCTCCGGCTCCATCAAAGCGCGCGGCGGTATCTATGAGGTACTCACCCATGCGGAAAAGCTGGCGCTGGATGCCGGGCTGATCGCCACAACGGATGATTACCGCGTTTTGCTCTCTCCCGCACATCGCCGCTTTTTCAGTCAGCACAAAATCGCTGTGGGTTCTACCGGCAATCTTGGCTTGTCCATCGGGATTATCAGCGCGAGGCTCGGTTTTCACGTCACCGTGCATATGTCCGCGGATGCGCGCCAGTGGAAAAAAGACATGCTGCGTCAGCACGGGGCGGAGGTGGTTGAATACCAGCAGGATTATGGCGTTGCCGTCGAGCAGGGGCGTAAAGCGGCAGAATCGGATCCCGCCTGCTTCTTTATCGATGACGAAAATTCCCGCACGCTGTTCCTCGGTTATTCCGTTGCCGGACTGCGTCTGCGCGGGCAACTGCGTGAAAAAGGCATCACGGTTGACGCTTCGCATCCGCTTTTTGTTTATCTGCCGTGCGGCGTCGGCGGTGGGCCTGGCGGCGTGGCGTTTGGCCTGAAACTGGCCTTTGGCGATCATGTGCACTGCTTCTTCGCCGAGCCAACGCATTCTCCCTGTATGCTGCTGGGAATGAGCACTGGCCTGCATGATGCCATCTCGGTTCAGGAGATCGGCCTTGATAATAAAACGGCGGCTGACGGGCTGGCGGTGGGCCGCCCATCCGGGTTTGTCGGCCGGGCAATGGAACAGCTTATCGACGGATGCTACACGGTCAGCGACCCGTCGATGTATGCAATGTTATCCCTGCTCGATGAGACGGAGGGGCTTCAGCTGGAGCCTTCCGCCCTGGCGGGCATGAGCGGGCCTCAGCGGATTACTGCCAGCCCGGCATATCAGGCTCGCCACCACATCACGCCAGATATGATGCAGCACGCCACTCACCTGGTCTGGGCCACCGGCGGCGGCATGGTGCCCGCAGCCGAAATTCAGCGCTACCTCGCTCAGGGTAAGCGCTGAGGCGGGAAAAGCCGTCCCGTTAAACCCTGCGGGACGCTTCCCCCTCTTCAGCATTCACCTTTAGCTGCTGAAGAGAAAAAAGAACAACGTTCTCCAGTCGTTCCCTCGCCACACCATCCCGCGCCTGAACGGAGAGGCCATGCAGCACCAGGGCAAAAAAGTTGCCCAGCAGAATCGGGTCTGCCTCACGGCAAAGTTGTCCCGCCTGCGCTGCGGCCTGAAAACGTCTGACAATCATCTGCGTACGCAGCGTGCGCTGTTCTTCCATCCAGCGCTGCAACAGGTGGTTTTCACTGCCCAGCGCCATTACGGAAGAGACCACCATGCAACCTGACGGCAGGTCAGATCGGGTGTAGAGCGCGACGGCATCCATCAGCATACGCCTGACGGCCACCATGATGTCAGCCTCCTGCAATGCGCGATCGGCAAATCCCCCTTCATGGTCGGCGTAGTGTTGTACCGCCTCGCGAAATAACTGTTCCTTTGAGCCAAACGCTTTGTAAATCCGCGCGGAAGCGATGCCCAGGACCGCGACCAGATCGGACATCGACGTTCCTTCAAACCCGTGACACCAGAACAGATCCCGCGCTTTGATTAAGGCTTCCTCGCGGTCAAACTCTCTCGGTCTTCCTGCCATGCTGCCCTTCTTAGGTAATTGCCTGTCAGGTAATTATCCCGTTACCAGAAAAAATCACCAGCAGAACCAGGGTCATAAAAGGTCGTTACTGAACGATTAATGCTGCGCTCAGGTAAAAAACTTGTCGCAGCATCAGCTTACCCCTATTGTTTGTCGATTGACAAACAATGGAGACAGTGATGAAAACGATAAAAGGGCCGAGTCTGCATCTGGCACAATTCAGTGATGATGTTTTTCCGTTTAACACGCTTGAAAACATCGCCAGCTGGGCGGCAGAACAGGGGTTTCGCGCGTTACAGATCCCGGCCTGGGATAAACGCCTTTTTGATGTGAATCTGGCGGCAGAAAGCCAGCAATATTGTGACGATATCAGGGGGATGCTGGCGCAACATGGGCTGGAGATCAGTGAACTCACCAGCCATATTTTTGGTCAGCTGATGGCGGTACACCCCGCGTATGATGCGTTGTGCGACAGCTTCGCCCCTGCACATCTGCACGGTAAACCGGCAGAGCGGACAGCATGGGCGCAGCAGCAACTGTTTGCGGCCGTCAGCGCGTCTGCCCGGCTGGGCCTCACCGATATGGGCACCTTTTCCGGTTCTTTCGCGTGGCCCTATATCTTCCCCTTTCCGCAACGTCCCGCCGGACTGATGGAAACGGCGTTTGACGAGCTGGCACGCCGCTGGTTACCGGTGCTGAATGCGTGCGATGAACAGGGCATCAACCTGTGTTACGAAATTCACCCCGGCGAAGACCTGCACGATGGTATTTCGTTCGAGATGTTTTTACAGCGCACCGGCAATCACCCGCGTTGCAAGATCCTGTTTGATCCCAGCCATTTTGTGCTTCAGCAACTTAACTACCTCGAATACCTGGATATCTATAAAGACTTTATCCGGATGTTCCATGTGAAGGACGCGGAATTTAACCCGACCGGACGCCAGGGCATGTACGGCGGCTATCAGTCATGGGCCGACCGTGCCGGGCGTTTCCGCTCCACCGGTGACGGCCAGGTCGATTTCAAAGCGATTTTTTCCACTCTCACCCTTAACGGTTATCAGGGCTGGGCGACACTGGAATGGGAATGCTGTGTGAAAAATAAACACGATGGCGCTCGCGAAGGCGCTGCGTTCATCCACGACCATATCATCCAGGTTACTGACAAGATTTTTGATGATTTTGCCGCTGCACCGGTCAGCCAGACACAGCTGAACCAGCTCCTGGGCATTCACTCAGGCGGGAGCCAGCAACATGTCTGATTCACACACTCAGCAACATCATTATCTGCGCGTCGGCGGCCATCGCCTGCATTGCGTCACCCAGGGGACCGGACCTGCGGTACTGCTTATCCCTGGCTGGCCTCAGACCTGGTATACCTGGCGATATGTGATGCAGCACCTCGCCAGCATGGGTTACACCGCGGTGGCTGTCGATCCCCCCGGCAGCGGTGAATCGGACGCGCCAGCGGAAGGATACGATACCGGCAATATTGCCGCCCTGCTGCATCAGGCGATGTTACAGCTGGGACACGCCCGCTATCCGGTTATTGGCCATGATATTGGTATGTGGGTTGGCTACGCCCTGGCGGCAGATTTTCCTGCTGCCGTGGAGTGTCTGGTGTTAACCGAAGCGGTTATCCCTGGTCTGGCACCGGCACCCGAGATTTTTGTCACACCGGAAGAAAATATCTTTCTCTGGCATTTCATGTTTAACCAGCTCAGCGGCCTGCCGGAAGCGTTGATTGCGGGTCGTGAGCAGCAATATCTCAGCTACATGTTTGATAAATGGTCATGGCGGCGTGAACGCGTGGCAGCTGATGTCTATATCGCCGCCTACAGCGTGCCCGGACGGCTGGAAGCAGGTTTTAACTACTACAGGGCCATTCCGGAAACCATCCGGCAAAACCAGCAACGCGCCCTGACGACGCTGGGTATGCCGGTGCTGGCGATTGGCGCTCAACACGCCACCAGGGATGCCCCGGCGCAGACGATGGTAAAGGTTGCCCCGGATCTGCAAAGCGCCATCGTCGATGACTGCGGGCATTTCATCACCGAAGAGTGCCCGGAAGCGTTCTGTGCGCTGGTGAGCCGTTTTTTGCAGGAGAAGTGCCATGCAGCCTGATGCAGCAACCCTAAACTGGCTGGCCAGCGTGCCGCCGTTTAATCCGGAACTGCCGCTGGAAGCGATCAGAGCGGCAACCGACGCCGGATTAATTGCCCAGCAGGCGGTTATTGCGGAGGCCCATGCCAGCCGGGAATTCTCCGTGCTGGCCGGGGATGGCTATCCGATCCCGGTACGTATGTATCTCCCCGCGCAGCTTGAACAGCAGCAGGCACGGCCTGCGCTGGTTTATGCGCACGGCGGCGGCTGGTGCCTTGGCGGTCCTGATGCCTGGAACACCCCCTGCTACCAGCTGGCGCAATCGACAGGCAGCGTGGTATTCGCCGTGGATTATCGGCTCGCTCCCGAGCATAAATTCCCCGTGCCGCTGACGGATTTTTATGCGGTTCTGTGTGCGGTTGCCCGGCAGGCAGATGAGTATGGCATCGATAAGATGAGAATCGCCGTCGGGGGTGACAGCGCCGGAGGCAATATCGCTGCGGCCGCCTGTTTGCTGGCAAGGGAGGAACAGGGGCCACCTGTCGCTCGTCAGCTGCTTTTATATCCGGCACTGGATGCCGGAATGAGCGGCGCGTCTTACCAGCAATATGGCAGCGGCTACGGGCTGACCCGCGCAATCATGGCCTGGTGCTGGCAGGCATATCTGAATAGCGAGGCAGATAGCACCAACGCGCTGGCCAGTCCGGCGGCGGCGGTCTCTCTGCACGGGTTGCCGGATACGACGCTGCTGGTTTGCGAATATGATCCGCTGCGCAGTGAAGGCGAACATTTTGCCGGACGGCTGGCACAGGCGGGCGTACGCGTACAAACCGCACTGCTCACGGGAACCCTGCATGGCGCAATGCATATGACCGGGATCACCCCTCAGGCTGAGCAGGTTTACAGCAAAGCGGCCCTGCTCTGGGCGGAATAACGTCACTTAACATAGCCGCTCCGGCGGCTATATCCTGGCACCCTGATATGCAATTATCAGATTTAATTAGCTTTTTTTATTAGTTTTCTGATTTCCCGCTACCTCGTAGGGTTGAGATGTTTTGTGAAACTCTACTGAGGATTAGAAAAACCCCATGACTCAACCTGCGATATCGCATATCTCCTTTCTCACACCGGGCAACTATCCCGATCATGCCCCCATTGCAGGGCTGGAACAGACGTTACGCCTGTTCGAATTGGGTGAGCGCCTGGGATTCAACGGTGCCTGGGTGCGTCAGCGACATCTGGAGCACGGCGTGTCATCGGCCAGCACGTTTCTGGCGGCGGCCACACAAAGGACGCGGCATATTGAACTGGGCAGCGCGGTGATCCAGATGGGGTATGAAAGCCCCTTCCGTCTGGCGGAAGATTTATCGACGGTAGATATATTATCCGGCGGGCGCCTGAATGTGGGGCTGAGCGCCGGTCAACCCAATCACCTTGAACTGATTGGTTCCTCGGTATTTGGCGAGGAGTGGCGGCAGCAGGATTTCTCCTACCAGCGCGTGCTGCGGCTGCGTGAGAATCTCAGCGGCCACTATTTCGGCGATGAAAATACGGTGATTACCGCGCCCGGCAGCACGCAACGCCCGCGTATTCAGCCCCACGCACCGGGTCTGGCGCATCGTTTATGGTATGGCGGCGGTTCGCTGCGATCAGCGCAGTGGGCGGGGATAAATGGCTTTAACCTGCTGATTGGCAATCTCACCTCCGGTGAGGAGACCGGGGATTATTACGCCGCGCAGCTGTCGCAAATCCAGCTTTATCGTGCGCATAGCGGGCAGAGTACCCTGCCTGCGCCACGTATCGCTGCGGGGCGTGTGATTATCCCGACTGACAGTGCCGATGCCGCTACCCGCAAACGTTATCACCAGTTTGCCGCCAGTCGTCATGAGCGGACGCTGACACCGCAAGGTCCGCGACGCACCCTGTTCTCTCAGGATATTGTCGGCAGTGCTGAACAAATCTTAGCGCGGTTGGTTAACGATCCGGTGCTACGCCTGGTGCAGGAATTACGCATCGAGTTGCCTTATGAATTTAGCTTTGATGAATACAGCCAGATTATCAGCGATTTTTCCACGCTAATTGCGCCACAACTTGGCTGGACCCCGGTGTTGCGTTAGTACAGCGCATCAGACAGAAATGACAAAGCGACGTATTATTTTTCGCATTCAGAAAAAAGCTATAACGCGCTGAGAATGATGTCCTTCGCTGATCGCCTTGTTGATATCAATGGAGGGGAAATTTGTTATTTTTTTACTGGCAACAGCAGAGTTAACGATCGTTAATGCTATGTTTTCCGTTGTGCACTCTACAGCGCGTGACTAATTGAGTGCTAATGATGACAACCTGAATTGATACCAATTGTATATATATGAATGCAGGCCTGCCGTAAATTTAATCACGTATTGCGAGTTTAACGCTGTGAAATCATAAATCGGTCAGGCCGTGATGATTTATCATGTTATCAAGATAAATTATTTATCTATTAAAATATTTTTTTTATCGATGGTTTCGAGTTCGAAGGTGGATTCAAATATACAGCCGTTTTTACACCGTGCCTTTTGAAAGGGGACAACGCCTGCTTCAGATATTGTCAGACCGTACGGGCCTTTGAACCAATGAGAATCATTGCTCTTAACGCAGCCTGTAATGGTGGCATAGCCCTGAACCCCGCCACTCATGAGCTGGTCATGGGGAGGAAGCGCCAGATTATTGCCGCCAGCCGGTTTTTTCATAAGTATGCTTCGCACAAACAGCCATTTTTTCCGGGTGAGATTCTTACTTGAAGCATAGATAAGTACCTGACCTGTAAAGTCCGTCGGCCAAATCTGGTTAATAATGTCGCATTGCCCGTTTGCCAATAACCAGGCATAGGGTTGGGGTACAACAATTGCTTTCATATTATTCCTTTCTCTTCACTTCCTGCTCAATCTCCATCGTTCAATATGGAAAATCTCGGGTGGGATATAGACATACTATAGCCTGGTTTCTTTCATATTATAAAGAAAGCGTAAAAGCGGCCTTTAACCCGAAAATAACTAAGGTATTTAGCGTATATTTAACACTCAGAACCAAAACAGGGTTCTTGCTGTTAATCATTTTCCGCTGAGTTCTTTGGCTGCATAAAAATGCCAATCGCTATCATAATCGGTCTCATCTCTGCGATTTTTAGTCTGAATTAATATGCTCCTTGCAGTAACGGCGTTTCCACGCGGCGGGGGTGATTGAGGTGTGCTTACGGAATATCTGACGAAAATAGCCGACATCCCTGAATCCACAACGCTCGGCCACCTCTTTTAATGAAACAAATTCATTAACCAGCATTTTCTCGGCTGCCCGAATACGCTGCCGATGAATGGCTTCCGTCACCGTTAAATGAAATGCACTGCGGTAAATCCGCCCCAGATAATCCGCGTTGCAGTTAAGTTCCTTCGCCAGCGAAGAGGTCGATAGCGGCAGATGAAACTGGGTGTGGATAAGATGCTGCGCCTTATACGCCAGCGCCACGCCCGGACTCTCACTGTGGCTCTCCGGCAAGGCGCTGGAGGCGATCTGTTGCAGAATCAGCAGCAGAATAATTTCCAGTGCCGGGCTACGTTGCAATCTTTCCTGCTCGTTCAGAAACTGCCGGAACAGCGAAATAACGTACTGGGGATCGCTGGATTTGCCGTGCTGCGGCAACGCGAGATGCTTCACCCATTCACTTTCCGGCACGTTATCCTGCAACTCGAAATGCAGCCAGTAGAAGCGGAGATCGGCAGGGAAATCCTGAATGCCAACGTGCCGACGAAAAGGCCATAACAACAAACTCTCTCCGGCGTTCACCTCAAATACGCTCTCCTCCTCCTGGATGCTTAACGTCCCTTTCTCGACAAAGATGATTTCCCAGGAGGTCAGCGTGCGCGACTTATGCCGCCCGCTGCCCCGCGAGATAAACAGGCCGCCGTTCTGCACCCTGATCGGAAGTGCTATGGATAATTCGAGCATTTATATGTTTTTCCCGCGTATATAAGATATTTTTCTCACTTTAGCTATTGATTATCATGAATTTTATTCATTAGCCCGGATCAACATCACAATTTAATCATGTCGTCGGAATCGTCACCTTTTTATACCTTTCCCTCCCCTTGTTGCGGCCAGGTTTTGATGCAGAATTAACGGCGTACTCTACAAAACATCATAAAAAATTCAGTTTCATGAGGAGTTAATCAATGACCTCAACGCCGATTCACCAAACAGAAATTGCTCAGCGGGCATTGGATGATCGTTTATCAATACGTGAAAAAATAGGTTATGGGCTGGGTGATGCTGGCGGGACCGTGATTACCTGCCTGATCATGAATTTTCTGACGTTCTTTTATACCGATGTGTTTGGACTCACCCCGGCGATCGTCGGCACCTTATTTATCGCGCTGCGCGTCTTTGATGCCGTATCCGACCCGATAATGGGGGTGATTGCTGACCGCACACAAAGCCGCTGGGGCCGCTTTCGTCCCTGGCAGTTATGGATAGCGCTGCCGATCGGCATCATTGGCGTTCTCACCTTCACCGTGCCGCACGCCGCGATGGGGGTCAAAATTGCCTGGGCGTTCGGCACCTACCTGCTGCTTTCGGTGAGCTATACCGCCATCAACGTTCCCTACTGCGCGCTGATCAACACCATGACGACCCGCCACAACGAAGTGCTGTCCTGCCAGTCCTGGCGCTTTGTGCTGTGCGGTGGCGCAGGATTTCTGGTTTCGGTCGGCCTGCCGTGGCTGGTCCTCACCCTCGGTAAAGGCGATACCGCGCAGGGTTATCAGCTGGGCGTTGGCGTACTCTGTACCCTCGCTGTCGTTATGTTCCTGTGCTGCTTTTTCTGGGTGCGGGAACGCGTGCCGCTGGCATTGATGGGTAAATTTACCCTGCGTGAACATCTGGCTGGCCTGCGCAACAACGACCAGCTGCTGCTGATGCTGTTGATGTCATTCCTGCTGATCAACGTCTTCAATATCCGTGGTGGGGGCTACATGTACTTCATCACTTACGTACTTAACGGCAGCACAACGTATATGTCGCTGTTTTTCACCATGGTGACCTTCGCCGCGATTCTTGGCGCGGTGGTGGTGAATCTGCTGTCGCGCCGAATGGATACGGTCAAATTGTACTTCCACACCAATATCGTGCTGGCCCTGCTGGCGGTCGGCATGTGGTTTTTACCCAGCGGCCCGGCACATCAGCTGCTGTGGCTGGTGGTGATCCTGAGCAATGGCGTGATCCTCGGCTTCACCCTGCCGCTGCATTTCTCGCTGATGGCGTTTGCCGATGACTACGGCGAGTGGAAAACCGGGGTGCGCTCCTCCGGGATGAACTTTGCCTTCAACCTGTTTTTTATCAAGCTGGCCTGGGCCTCCAGCGCAGGCATTATCAGCCTGGTGTTTATCTTCGTGGCCTATCAGCCCGGCACGTCTCATCAGACCGCGGCCTCATTGCAGGGCATTAGCACGCTGGAAAGCCTGTTGCCTGCCCTTTTTCACCTGCTGCTGGCCGTGTCGCTGCGCTACTGCAAGCTCAGCGATCCGATGATGGCGAACATTGCCACCGACTTACGCCAGCGCCAGATTCAGTCCTGAGGAGAATAAGATGTCTGTTATGGAACCCGATCTGCACAACCTGAAAATCAGCGATCCTTTTCTGGGTCAATATCAGCAGCTGGTCCGTGATGTGGTGATCCCATATCAATGGGAAGCCCTGAATGACCGCATCCCCGAGGCGGAACCCAGCCATGCCATCAGCAATTTCCGTATCGCGGCAGGCATGGAAGAAGGAGAGTTTTACGGCATGGTCTTTCAGGACAGCGACGTGGCGAAATGGCTGGAGGCTGTCGCCTGGTCATTGTGTCAGCAACCCAATGCCGAACTGGAAAAAACCGCCGATGAGGTGATTGAACTGGTTGCAGCCGCCCAGCAGGAAGATGGCTATCTCAACACCTATTTCACCGTCAAAGCGCCCGGTGAACGCTGGACCAACCTGGCGGAATGCCATGAGCTTTACTGCGCCGGGCATTTAATTGAAGCGGGGGTGGCGTACTTTCAGGGAACGGGCAAACGCCGGTTGTTAGAGGTGGTATGTAAACTGGCAGACCATATCGATACGGTTTTCGGCCCGGCCGAAGGCCAGCTGCACGGCTATCCGGGCCATCCGGAGGTGGAACTGGCGCTGATGCGGCTGTATGAAGTGACACAGCAGCCCCGCTACCTGGCGCTGGTGAAATACTTTATCGAAGCGCGCGGCACGCAACCGCATTTCTACGACATTGAATATGAAAAACGCGGCAGAACCTCGTACTGGAACACCTACGGTCCGGCATGGATGGTCAACGACAAGGCTTACAGTCAGGCGCATCAGCCGCTGGCAGAGCAGCAAACCGCCATCGGCCATGCGGTGCGCTTTGTCTATCTGATGACCGGCATGGCGCACCTGGCGCGTCTGAGCAAAGACGAAAACAAACGTCAGGATTGCCTGCGGTTATGGCAAAACATGGCGCAGCGTCAGCTGTATATCACCGGCGGCATTGGTTCGCAGAGCAGCGGCGAAGCCTTCAGCAGCGATTACGATCTGCCCAATGACACGGTCTACGCGGAAAGCTGCGCCTCGATTGGTTTGATGATGTTTGCCCGCCGGATGCTGGAGATGGAGGCCGACAGCCACTATGCCGACGTGATGGAACGCGCGCTGTATAACACGGTGCTGGGCGGCATGGCTCTGGATGGCAAGCACTTCTTCTACGTAAATCCGCTCGAAGTTCATCCTAAATCGCTGCCATTCAACCACATTTATGATCACGTCAAACCGGTACGTCAGCGCTGGTTCGGTTGCGCCTGTTGTCCGCCCAACATCGCGCGCTTGCTGACCTCGTTAGGTCATTACATCTATACCGTCCGCGCCGAGGCGCTGTTCATTAATCTGTATGTCGGGAATAGCGCCGCTATCCCGGTTGGTGAACAGGAATTGCGGCTGCGCATCAGTGGCAATTTCCCATGGCAGGAGCAGGTCAGCATTGATATCACCTCGCCCGTGGCGGTGGACCATACCCTCGCCCTGCGTTTACCCGACTGGTGCGATGATCCGCAGGTGACGCTGAACGGCGCAGCGGTAACGGGCAGGATCGATAAAGGCTATCTCTACCTTAGCCGTCGCTGGCAGGAAGGGGATTCACTGACGCTGACCCTGCCGATGCCGGTGCGCCGTCTGTATGGCAACCCGCTGGTTCGCCAGCAGGCCGGGAAGGTGGCGCTTCAGCGTGGGCCGCTGGTGTATTGTCTTGAGGAGGCGGATAACGGCGAGGCGCTACATAATCTGACGCTGCCGGTGACGAGCAGCTTCACCACCTTTGAGGGCAAAGGCATCTTCGCGCATAAGATGCTGATCCAGGCGGAAGGCTATCGACGCAGCATGGACGCACCCGCGCAAAAACCGCTGTGGCATTACGACACCGCCCCGCTTACCCATCAGCCGCAGCGGCTGACCTTTATTCCGTGGTTTAGCTGGGCCAACCGGGGTGCAGGAGAAATGCGTATCTGGGTGGATGAAGCGCGGTAACACAAGCAGGCAGCGCGCACTGCGCTGCCTGACGTTTTTCGATACCGGCACTAACGCAGGCGCGCGGGAGAGAGGCCGAAGCGGTGTTTAAACCGTTCAGCAAAACGTGACACCGATTTATAGCCGCAGGCATCCGCGACCTGCGTCATATTCCAGTTGGTGGTTTGCACCAGCATCAAACCGTGATGCATACGGATATCCAGCAGCAACTGCTCGAAGCGGATCCCCTCCTCCCGCAATCGTCGCCGCAGGGTGGATTCACTCATGGCCAGCGCTTCTCCGGCCGATCGCGCCGTCCATCCGGTTTCCGGCGACGCACGCAACAGATCGCTGAGACGCGGGAAAACGCCCTGGCGCGGCGGCAAAGAGAACTGGATATTCTGTTCTGACAACACCAGCAGCAGGTCAAAAATTTTCAGGCGGATTCGTTCATCGCTGAGATGCGGATTATCCAGACCGATCAGCAACTCACGCAGGGAATCGTGCAGGCTGCTGTTCACCGGCAACGTGCTGAGCTGCGGCTTTTTTCTCGCCGCGCTGATTTTGTCCTGAAAAGCCTGATAAAAACTTTCCAGCACCTCAGGTTTGAGGCTGACAAAGAGTGAGCGGAACGGCGACAGGCTGTCAGCCGGATGCTTGATATAATCGGCAATCACGCCCTGATCGATTATCCCCGCCGCGCAGGGATCGGCCAGGGAATAACGTTCCCCGGCAAAACAGATCTCAATCTTTCCCGCCAGCACCACCAGCAAGGTTGGCTCAAAAAAGAAAAACGCGCGGGTTCGTTGCTCAACCCTGAGCCTCGGATACGTCACCGAGACCAGGTTGTTGCGACAGCGACTGTGGCCGGACAGATCCGACCAGAATTTTTCCTGCATTACATTTTCACGTCAGGGTTCAGACTGTACAGCCCGACCAGAGTCGCTTTGGCTAACACATCGCTGTTCTCAAGCGCACGACGAATATTCGCCCCGGTCAGTTCACCTTCAACCTTCAGCGCAGGCGCCGCCAGCGCATACAGGGTGAAAACATAATGATGAACGATTTCATCATTCCACGGCGGGCAAGGGCCATCGTAGCCATAGTAAGTACCGCCCATCGCCTCATCACCGGCAAACCAGGAGGTGTAATCATTTATGCCGTGAGTCAGACCCTGTGGCGCGGCGGGACCCGGTTTACCTTTGGCGGTAATGCCCTGCGACTGCGAACCTTCGGCAATTTCTGTCTGCGTCGCCGGAATATTCAGCAACGTCCAGTGATAAAAATCGGCGCGCGGCAGCGAAGCCGGAACGGTTTTACCTTCCTGGTTTACATCTTCGCCGCTGGTGGGCACATCGGTATCGTGACAAATCAGCACCAGCGACTGCGTACCGGCAGGCACCTCATCCCAGCCCAAATGCGGGTTAAGGTTGTCAGATAGGCGGATATGACTCCCGGCATCGTAGACAGCAAAGCTGTTTTTACCGGGAATAACTGCACCGTCTTTGAAACTGTGGCTGAATAATTTCATGCTATTGCCTCATCAGTTGAGCTGAAAACCATTAAATACCTGTCTGAGTATACTGGCTCGCTAACGCGCAGATGTCACTTATCCGGTCAGATTTCTTCCTCAGGCCATCATTTTGACTGGACAGGCAATTGTCACAGAAGGTTAAAAATTCCCCCCTGTTGATCCCTGGCATAACGCCGAACCGTTCGGTAAGTTAATTACCCACTCCCCAGCCGAACCGGAAAGAGAACATGTCACAACATCCAACCATCGCCCTCGTTGGCCCTGGGGCCATTGGCACCACTATCGCCGCCGCGCTGCACGAGGCGGGACGTACCCCGACAATTTGTGGCCGCACCGCACATGAAAACCTCTCGCTGCGTTTCGATGGCGGAGAGATTGTGGTACCCGGTCCGGTCATCAACGATCCGGCCAGGGTAAAGCAACGGGTTGACCTGGTCTTCGTCGCGGTTAAATCGACGCAGGTGGCCGCCGCCGCGCCCTGGCTGGCCGCGTTATGCCATGAAAGCAGCGTGGTCTGCGTGCTGCAAAATGGTGTTGAGCAGACAGCCCTGTTCGCGCCCTGGCTGTCCGGCAATCCGGTGTTGCCTGCGGTTGTGTGGTTTCCCGCCCAGCGCGAAGCCGATGCTTCCGTGTGGCTGCGCGCCAAAGCGCGTCTGACACTGCCTGCCACGCCAGACAGCCGCTTAGTCGTTGAAGCATTGCGTGATACCCGCTGCACGGTGGATGTCGCGGAGGATTTTGCGTCGATCGCCTGGCGTAAGCTGTTGCAAAACGCCGTTGCGGGATTGATGGTGCTCACTGGTCGGCGCGCCGGTATGTTTTCGCGCCCCGATATCACCCATCTGGCGCTGGATTACCTGCGGGAATGCCTGGCGGTGGCGCGCGCCGAAGGCGCGAACCTGGGTGACGAAGTGGCGCATGAGATCCTCGACTGGTTTCATCGCGCTCCGACGGATTTGGGCACCTCCATCCTTGCCGACCGGCAGGCTGACCGACCGCTGGAGTGGGATTGCCGCAACGGCGTGGTTCAGCGACGGGGACTGGCGCATGGCATCCCGACGCCGATAAGTGATCTGGTGGTGCCGCTACTGGCTGCGGCAAGCGATGGGCCGGGTTGATTACAGGGTGCTACACCTTCCGGATCTGCCAGAGGGCGGATGATGCGCTATCCGGCACTATCCGCTAACGGAACTTTCCTCTGCCGCCATCCGATCGCGCCCCTGCTGTTTTGCCCGATACAGTGCTTCATCAGCTTTATGGATCAAGATCTCCGCCGCCACTTTTCCTGACGATGCGCATCCGGCGCTGAGCGTCACATGGCCTGCCGCGATGGCTGAGGTGTGGTGAGGAATCGCCAGCTGCCTGATGGCTTTTACCGCATGGTCAGCGATGCTGAGCGCCGCAGCCGGAGGTGATCCCGGCATGATGATGGCAAACTCTTCACCGCCATAGCGCGCGACAATATCCGTGGCGCGCAACGGCAGATTTTTCAGGGCGCGGGCGACAGTCTTAAGACATTCATCGCCTGCAACGTGGCCATAGGTGTCGTTGTACCGTTTGAAGTAATCAATATCCATCAGGATCAGGGAAACCGTCGTTCCCGTTGCCTGCGCCTGTGCCAGACTGCTCTGCAAAAAGCGGTCGAACTGCCTGCGATTCGCCAGGCCGGTCAGGCCATCGGCATTTGCCAGCGTTTCCAGACTGAGATTGACGGCGGTCAGCTCATCACGCAGACGGCTCAGTTCGAGTTGATAGCGCAGGCTCCGACGCGCCTGCCGCAGGATCAACACCCCCAGCATGATGATCGCGCCCAGCAGCGCGATGTTCAGGGTGACATCCTGCACCTTGCCGGCAACCCAGCTGCGAAACAGGCTATTTTCGTCATAGCCCGCCGCGACAACCAGCGGATAGCGCTCCGAGCGGGCAAAACCAAAGATGCGATCCGCGCCATCCAGCGCAGAATTCCACTCCCCGCTGCCGCTGTCGGTGCGGGCGAGCATCTCCTGAAACAGGCGGCTGCCGGACATACTCTTGCCGATAACGCTGTCGGGTAGCGGACGGGCATACAAAACCGTGCTGTCTGCCAGCATTAGCACCAGAACGTCACGGTTTCCCAGCTCGTAGTAACTGTAGAAACGGCGGAAATAGTCCACTTTGATGGTGGCCAGCAGCACGCCATTGAATCCACCGGCGCTATCGTTAACGCGGACGGAAACGGGGATCACCAGGTCTCCCGTGCTGCGGCTGCGGATAACCGGCCCGATATGCAGGCTATTACGCAGGTTAGCCCGGTGATAACTGAAGTATTCGCGGTCGGAATTATTGATATTAGTGGGAACGTGTCTCTCCGACGTGGCGATCCATTTCCCCTGCGCATCGTAGTAAAACAACCCATGCAGCTGAGGCAATCTTCCCTGTAGATCCCGCATGATTTGGCTCAGCGCTGCGCCATTCACCCCTGACGCCATTTGTGCCTGCAAAGTGCGCTGCACCTCGCGCAGGGAAAGCTCGGTCTGAAGGAGGGTATCTTCAGCCTGGCGGGCCTGCGACAGCGACAGATTGACCGCCATGGCTTCCGCCCGGCTGACCGTATTGTTCCATGACTCACGCAACATCCATGCATTGATCCCCACCACTGCCAGGGTCAGCAGCACGCCTGAAAGGGCAATGCTTCGCATCAACAACCGTATGGCCGGTAAATCGGTGTCGGTTTTCCTCAGCAGCTTCATCTGTGCCCTCTTCCTGAATATCAAATAAAGTTAAGCACATGAAGAGAGAGTCTGGGAGCGATGGGCGCCGACAGCGCCGATCGCGGGGTGGACGCGGTGAGAAAATTATCAGGATTTATTCAGATTTGGAACAGTCGCTTCAGCGCGATTTTGCCCGGATCCGTCACCGTGACTTCCCGATATCCCGGTGTTCTGCTCAGCCAGCCTTTTTGCAGAAATAGCGTCAGCAGGGCCGCACCCGCGTCACCCCCCAGATGGAATCGTCTTTCGCTCCAGTCCAGGCAGGCGCAGCAGGCCTTTCTTCGCGGATGAGGATCGAGCACGACACCGAGATTCTGCAAATGGGTGCGCCCCAGCGAAGTCAGCGCATTGCCATCCGGCTCCATCCAGTTTTCACTCAGCATGAACGCATAAATCCTGACGGCAATTTCACCGGCCAGATGGTCATAGCAGGTGCGGGCACGACGGAGATGCACTGGCGTTCGCGGCGCTGGGGAACCCTGGGAGCGCATTGAAACCCCCATCAGATTCTCCAGCAGCCCGGCAATTTCCTGCCCCGCCAGACTGTAATATCTGTGGCGCCCCTGAGAAAGACACCGGATCAACCCGTTGCTTAACAGCCGGGTTAAATGTCCGCTGGTGGTCGATGGCGCAATGTCGGCCACTCCACTCAGCTCGGTGGCCGTCCAGGCGCGGCCATCCATCAGGGCGCAGAGAATACTGACCCTTGACGGGTCAGAGATGGCGGACGCAACCGCGGCCATGGATTGCTCCAGGCTCTGCTGTGGATCCGATGCCGTTTTTACAAGGCGCATTAAGATGCGGTTTCCCATTGTCTGGTCACTTCCCCGGCCCGTTGATTATTATCGGTGAGCAGGATAAGCCGGTTACGGTGATCGCTATACTGAACCAGAATATTAACGCCACTCTGCGCGATGACGTCAGCGATTTCGCCGAGTTCACCCGGACGCTCCTGCCGGAGTTTTCTGATCAGCGGACGCGTCACGTTTCTGACGTCAAAACCGGCATCCGCCAATACCTGACGGGCGGTCTCACCATCCTCAACCAGAAAATGAGCGTGGCCCCCCTCGGACGTGGTAAAAACGCCGCCCCCCTCCAGCCCGACACCGTTGCGGCCCAGAATGGTACCAAACGCAGCCAGTGAACCTGACGAATGACTGAGAACGACATGGATATCATACATGCTGCGGTTTTCCTGTTTCAGAGGCGTAATCCCGGAACACCCGGGCGACACGGATTCTGTAGAATGAAAAAATGGACTGCTTACCTTCTTCCTGTGCGGCCTGGTGCATCAGATTGCTTTTCCAGCGGAGCACGGACTCTTCATCCTCCCACCACGACAGCGAAAGCAATTTTCCCGGCGTCGACAGGCTTTGAAACCTTTCCAGGGCGATAAATCCGGGCATATCTGCCAGTAAAGGCTTCAGCTCGCTGGCCAGCTGAAGATAGCGTTGTTGCGCTTCCGGTAAAGCATCTGCTTCAAAAAGAACGGCGATCATTGAATAACTCCATCAGGACGTTGCCGATGCAGCTTACTGTGGTGGCAAAAGGATGCTTCGGTGAACAGCGAAATGTGGATGGCGGGGAAGTTGCACAGCGATAAAAAAATATGCGACAACGGGGAATCAAAAAAACTGAGGATGAACTTTGCAACTCAACACCTCACGCCTTTTCTGCTCGCCAGTCAAAGACGACGACGGGTTGTTTGGCCCGCTGCGCAGCGATTAACGTTCCACTCAACCCTGACACATTTACCGGACACAGAAAATTTGCCATGAACCGACGCCACTTTCTCACCGGCATTGCGGCAAGCGCGTTTGCCGCGGCAGCTACGCGAGTTTCCTTCGCTTCCTCTGAAGTAACACGCTCCGTTATTCCGCTCTGGAACGGACTTCCTCCGGGCGGCGGCGGGCCGGGTGGACATCTGCTGTTATCCCCTTCAGGCGCTCAACGTAATATCGCCGTGCCGACGCTCACGGTGCTCAGCCCTTCCCGGCCTGGCAGCCATGGCGTGCTGATCGCGGCGGGCGGTGGATACAAGCGAATCGAGATGGGGAAAGAGGCGTGGCCCGCCGCGGCATGGCTGGCTGCAAGGGGCTTTACTGCCTACGTTCTCAGTTACCGCCTGCCGGGCGAAGGGTGGCACGATGGCAACAGGGTTTCGCTACAGGATGCTCAGCGCGCGTTGAGAATCGTCAGGCAAAGGGAAAAATACGTCAGCGTGCTGGGATTTTCAGCGGGCGGGCATCTGCTGGGTCTGGCGGCCACCCGCCCGGATTTCCCGTCCTATGCGCCACAGGATGCGCTGGACAGCCACCCGGCAAGTGCAGACAGCGCCGCGTTGATTTATCCCATCATCACCCTCGAAAAACCTTACACCCACACCGCGACCCATCGGATTCTGGTGGGTCCCCATGCATCAGCCGCTGAAGACGCAGCATGGTCCGTACAGAGTTACGTGAATCCCCACTCGCCGCCGTTTTTCCTGGTGCAGGCGAAGGATGATCCGGTATCAAACCCTGAAAATACGCTGATAATGAACGCGGCCTGTCAGCAGCAGCAGGTGCCAGTGGAAATGTACCGCTATGCCAGCGGCGGGCATGGTTTCGGCATGGGCCGTCCAGGCACAACCACGGTTGAATGGCCGCAACATTATGCGGCATGGCTTAAAAGCGGCATGGCAGCAGGAGACTCGCGACGCTCCTCACAGTAAATGAATAATTTAAAAAATATCAATGCATTGATTTTTAATCAAAAAACACAATAAAACACCTATTTATACGAGGAAGTGTTAATTGTTTGCGTATTGATGGAGAGAAAAACAGAAAGTAACATCGCGGCGGGTGCTTGAGGCTTTCTGCCTTAAGCATTAGCGGACGGCGGAAAGGTGGCCTCTTACCCGCCGAAAGGCAAATAGAAGCAACCAGGCCTTATGCCAAACAGAAAAGGTCCGCATTTCTGCGAACCTTTCTGTCTGACTTTATCGATTGTCCTCGGGGGGAAGCATTGCTGCTAACAAGTCCCGTGGCGAGTAATATTAGTATAAGGACCTTTGACGATGCCGTCAAACAGCATAAAGGATAGTCTTTCTGTTGCCAGAATCGGGGCTTATGAGGCCTTAGTCGGTGGTGCGCCGGGTCTGGTACAGACTGAGAAAGCGCTGAGCCTTTATATGTGGAATGCTCAGGTATCATCAGCATTTTTGGTTCCGCTTCATGTCTGTGAGGTCGTCGTTAGAAATGCTATAGCTGAAGTGCTTGCAACGGTGTATGGACCCAGGTGGCCCTGGTCAGTTGGCTTTGAAAGAAGCCTGCCTATCCCGGCCCATGGGTACAAACCAAAAGAAGATTTGGTAAATGCGCGAAGAAATCAACCTACTACAGGGAAAGTCATAGCTGAGCTGAAGTTTGTTTTCTGGCAAAAGATGTTAACCAGCAGGTTTGATACTCGTCTCTGGAATAAACACATTGTGACAGCGTTTCCAAACTCTGTTGGTTCAGGATTGAGCAACAGCCAGTTACGGCAAAAGCTCTATGATGACCTTGAAATTATAAGAAAATTACGCAATCGCATCGCTCACCATGAACCCATCATCTCACGCAATCTGTGGTCTGATTTTACGACAGTAAAGCAGCTAATTTCATCCAGATGTGAATTCACGACGGAATGGATGCAAAACAATCAAATTTTGCTCCCATTGCTGACGCTTAAACCATAATACTGCCTTAAATATCAACTAGTTTGTGTTTTTGGTGAGATACCTGTCTTGCGGCAAGCGTGCTTTTTTGCTTTGCCGTGACAGGAAAAGCAACCATGAAACAGCAGACGGTGATCATCCTCGGGTACCCTTCACTATCATCCCTCTCGGCACCAGGCGTGCCATGCATTTAATCAATGCAGGCAGCGCGCGTTCCGCCTTGCTCCGCGAATGACTACATTAACTACTCTCCATTACAACAGAGGTTGAGTGAATGTCAGTCAAAACTCACGAAAAAAACATTCTTATCGTCGGTGCGTCACGCGGTCTGGGTTTAGCGATAGCCGAAGAATTTATCCTTCAGGGCTGGAACGTCACCGGCACGGTGCGTACCACCACTCACGACAGCGCGCTGCATCAGCTGGCGGCAAAACATCCGGGGCGGGTCGGCATCGAATGCGTGGATATCTGTCAGCCGGACCAAATCAGCGCGCTGCATGACAGGCTGTCCGGGACGCAATTTGACATGCTATTTGTCAACGCCGGTACCACTAACCGCGACCCGACACAGACCATAGGCGATGTCTCAACTGAAGAGTTTATGCATGTCATGCTGACGAACGCACTCTCTCCGATGCGGGTCATTGAGTCTCTGGAAAAATACGTCACCGCGAACGGGCTTATCGGCGTGATGTCATCCGGCCAGGGCAGCATCGCCAATAACACCGCCGGCCAGCGCGAGCTTTATCGCGGAACCAAAGCGGCGCTGAATATGTTTATGCGCAGCTTTGCCGCGCGTCAGGCGAAGACCGCGCGCGCCCTGGTGGTAATGGCGCCAGGATGGATTAAGACCGCGCTGGGCGGACCCGATGCGCCCCTGACCATTGAAGAGACCATTCCGAGCCTGGTCAGCGTGCTGCTGAACAAGCAGGATCGTCCGGGTCTGGAATATCTCGACTATCTCGGCCGTACGGTTCCCTGGTAAATCAGCCCCCTGTGGACGTTTTATCGCTACGGTTAATCCGATAAACAGAACGGCACGGCAACATGTCACATTCATGTGCTATAACGCCCTGTTGTCAGTTGATAATTTTCCACCGGGGATTTGAGATGAAAATCGTAAAAGCAAAATCAATCAATGACATAAATGAAAAGTTACTGAGTGGTAAGCACAAAGAAGTGCTCATTGATTTTAATATCAGCAGTGATGAATTTTTCAATCTGTGCGATTACTGGTGTGAGCGAGGGGCAAAAATAAAAAAAGAGGGCGACCGCTTTCTGATCAAGCTGACCAAAGTCAGCATCCCGGAAAATAAAGATTTATAACGACGCACGGACCGATCAACAGGGCAAGGAGCATCGCCTTGCCCTGCCTGCTTAAATCAGCCGCCCTTCCTCAATTTTAATCACCCGATCGGCCAGATGAAAATAGCGGTCATCATGGGTGATGGCGAGAATGGTCTTACCCTCAGCTTTCAACATCGGCAATATTTCCTGATAGAAAATCTGGCGGAATTCAGGGTCCTGATCGGCAGCCCATTCATCAAAAATATAAAAAGGTCGCTGCTCCAGCCAGGCCTGCAATAACACCAGCCGCTTACGCTGCCCCTGCGATAGAGCCGTGGTCGAAAACGTCCCGTCATGAAAGCTGACTTTGTGCGCCAGCCGGAGCAGTCTGAGCAGGTTATCCACCTCTTCCTGCGTACGCGGATTCTGGAAAACCACATCATCGAACAGGAAAAAATCACTAAACACGATGGAGAAACACTGGCGATAATTTTCCAGATCCGCCAGTGCTATTGTCTGATCATTCAGCCGGATGGTGCCGCTGTCCGCCGGATACAATCCGGTCAGAACATGGGCCAGCGTGCTTTTGCCGCTGCCATTTCCTCCCACCAGAAACACCAGCTCGCCGCGCACAAAATCCAGGCTGAGTGGCCCAAGGGTAAATTCCTCGCCCTCGGCAGCATGGTAGCGATAGACAATATCCCGCAACGCCAGTCGTTCGAAGGGGGGCGCGCTTCCAGCCTGGCGAGAAAGCTCAGGCGGCAGACTGCCCTGTAATTGCTGCACCCGCTGTAACGCCACACGGGCGCTGGCCAGGGCGGGTAACGCCGACAGCACCGCGTCGACCGGAACAATCAGATACAGGAAAATCATGGTATAGCCGGTCATCGCCGGGTTGGTCAGACCGAGTGGCCCGCGCAGCCCATATACCACCAGCCCGATAAAGGCAAAAAACAGCACACTGCCCCAGCTGGTCGCCAAACCGTACAGGATATAGCCCCGGGTACGCTGCTGACGCACCGCCTCGATATTCTCCTCCAGCGGCCCATCGACAAACTGGCGCTGCCGGGTGGTGTTCATCCGGTATTCACGCCCCCCATCGAACAATTTTTTGAACTGCTGCACCAGACGATCTTCACGCGCGCGGGAGCGTTGCAGCAGTCCCAGTGCGCGGCCCTGCACCAGATGGTAACCGACGCTGCCGAGAATAATCACCGCCAGCGCCATGCTGAATAACGTCAGCGAAAGCACCCCGAGATACACCAGACAACCTGCGATCATCGCTACATTGATAATCAACATCGGCAGGCTGACAAAGAACACCACCAGCGTGTCCTGATCCTGGCTGAATACCGACAGCGCTTTTGCCATGCCCGTCTGCTCCAGCTTCAGCCAGGCCGTTCTGCTGATGCGCTGGATCAGATCGCTGCGCAGCCGCGCCTTAACCTTCTGACCTAAAAACATAAAGGTCATCTGCGAGATAAGCCGGGTTGATAGCATCAACACCGCCAGCCCGGCAAACTGCAACCCCGCGTTACGCCAGGCGGTGACGTCAGCGAGGGTCAGACTGTGATTAATCATCGCCAGCAAAAAAGCATTGCTGAAACCACTGATCACCCCGGCGACCACGGCCAGCATCAGCCAGCCTTTCACCAGGCGAAACAGGGCCATAAATTCAGGCATGTAAAGGTCCTTGTTTTACAACAGATTCAGGGCGTTTTCCGCCGGGTAAAAAGCCACATCAGATAAGGCGCGCCCAGCAGCGTCGCCACCAGTCCGGCGGGAAGTTCGCGTGGCACCAGTAAAGTACGCCCCGCCCAGTCGGCCACCACCATCATGATGCCGCCGCAGGGGATGGCGACGAGCAGCTGCTGGCCCGGCCGCCGCGCGTGCAGCAAACGGGCGATATGGGGCGCAGTTAAGCCTACAAATGAGATCGGCCCGACGATCAGCGTCGCGGAGGCGGTCAGCAGCGCAATCAACGCCAGGGTGAGTAATCTGGCCTGCCCGGTGGCAATCCCGGCTGAAGAGGCACAGGCTGCGCCGAGCGGTAATATGCTTAGCCAGCGGAGGAAAAACAGGGCGCACAGACTTAACACCAGCGCCATCCCTGCGGCCACGGCAGCATCGATCGGCATGATGGAATAGGTGGAACCTGACAGCCAGCTCAGCAGCATCATGGCCCGCTCATCGCCCGCGGCGATCACCACCGCCACCAGCGCCTGCAACAACGCGCTGATGGCTACGCCCGCCAGCAGCACCGGTTCGGGCGCAAAATGGTGGCGACGCGAGAACAGCAAAATCAGCAGCAGCGCCAGCAGCGCGCCCAAGGTGGTGACGCCGATGCGCAGTTCATGCGACACATTGCCTGCCACCAGCACCAGCGCCACCATCCCTAACGCCGCTCCGGCACTGACGCCCATCATCTCCGGGCTTGCCAGGCGATTGCCGGTTAAACGTTGCAGCAACACCCCCGCAGCGGCCAGCATCATCCCGGCTGCGCAGGCGGCAACCGCCCGTGGCGCCCGCCAGGGCAACAGGCGCGCCAGATGTGACCAGGGCGTGAATTCCCATCCGCTGGGTGAGCGGCCAAAGCTCAGCGAGAGCAGGCCCGCCAGCAGCAGAATCGCGCATAGGTACAGGCTACGCCGCCAGATGTAATGATCGGGGATGATCTCTCCACCGGCGACGGTATTGATGACGGTGACGGGTAGCGACGTCCGGCGGAGCCGCAGCAGCAGCCACAGCATTAAAGGCGCGCCCAGCAAAGCCGTCGCGGCGCCGGTTGGCACCAGTTCTCCCAGCGCATTCGCAAAAGGTTGCACCGCCTGATCGGTGCCCCAGAGCAGCAGCGCACCACACAGCGGCGCCAGCAGTAATTTATGCGATAGCCGACGCGCGCCCAGCAATTGCGCCACCGCGGGTGCAGCAAGGCCGACAAAACCAATCACCCCCACGGCGCTGACGACCGCAGATGTCAGCACCACCGCCAGCACGAAGCCAGCCAGCCTGAAACGCAATGCCCGCAGCCCAAGGCTGCTGGCGTGCATATCACTCAGTCCCAGCAGCTGCAAAGGACGCAGCAACAGCAGCGCAAGCCCCCAGCCAAACAGCAGCTGCACACTCAGCTCGCGTACCTGGCTCCAGCCTTGTTGCACCAGAGAACCGGCCCCCCAGATAAACAGGCTGTGCAGATACGGGGAATACAGCAGCTGAAGCACGGTGATCAAAGAACCGCAAAACAGGCTCACCACCATGCCCGCAATCGCGACTCGGGAAGGTTCCAGCCCGCGCGATGCCGACAGCGCCAGCACCAGGCCCGCCGCCATCAGCGCTCCGGCCAGCGTGACCCACTGCGGTCCGGCCATCAGCCAGTGCGGCAAAAACACGGTCACTAACGAAAGCGAGAGCTGCGCCCCGGCAGCAACCCCCAGCGTCATCGGTTCCGCCAGCGGATTGCGCAACGTTTGCTGAAAAAGCAGGCCAGCGAGTCCCAGCGCTGCGCCGCAGAGCAGACTCATCGCCAGACGGGGAAACCAGCCATCCAGCACAATCAATTGCTGTAAACCGGGTTGATTCAGCCTGGCCCAATGTGACAGAGGCAGCAGCGCGCTAAGGTTATGCAGACTCAGCAGGATAATCAGCGCAGCCAGCGCCAGTAGCGCCCAGCGCGACCAGATTGTTGTCACGGCAACGGACTCCCTGTCGTCAGCACCGCCGACAGCTGCCGGGCGAAGCGTATTGCGGAAGGCAACATGCCAAATCCCCAAAAAGCAGGCAGCGCGGCGCTATGCCCCTGCTGCACCGCAGGCAACGCCTGCCATAAGGCATTATCCGCCAGCCCCTGCGGCATACTGGCGGGTAAGGGGGTGAAATAGAGGATGCGGGCAGCAGGAATTTGCCCGAGGCGATCTAATCCCGCCACGCTGATGCCCCAGTAATCGGTTGCCTGCTGCCAGCCGTTGCTCAGCCCCATCGCCACCAGCACATGCTGGAACAGACTGCGCTGCCCATAGATACCGATATGACGGGCATCGAAAAAGCGGATGAGCAACACCGCTTCAGAGGGCTTCGTCAGTGGCGCAATCTGCTGCCGGGCCAGCTGCATCGCCTCGTCTGCCGCGTTAATCAGCGCCTGCGCTGCGTCCTGCCGCTGGCACAGCGCCCCCAGCGCCCTGGTGGTTGCAAGCGCATGTTGCCAGGGGGTGCCGGTGTCGCTGTAAATCGCGAAGGCACGCACCGGCGCGATGCGCTCCAGCATTGCGCGCTGGGATTCCTGGCTGGAGTTGATCAGGATGTAATCCGGTGCCAGCTGTTGCAGCCACTCCAGATCGGGCGCAAGGCGCAGCCCCACATCCGGCACCTGCGCGGGAATGCGCGGCGTGACCACATTGTCGTGGTAGCCCGCGATCTCTGCCACGCCCGCCGGGATCACCCCCATCGTCAGCAGCGTTTCTACCAGTCCCCAATCCAGCACCACCAGACGAGGCACAGGCGACTGCGCAGCCGCCCGTCCCCGATGAGTCATCCCCATCAGCGAGAGGAGCGCGACAGATTGCAGAAACTCGCGTCTTCTCATCTCACCCGTCTCCCGTGGTTACCAGCGATAGCGCGCCGTCGCCAGCACATCAACACCAGCGGCATAGGTACAGGTGGAGGCGCTATAACAGGAGGCGACATATTGTCGGTCAAACAGGTTGGTGGCATTCAGGCTGAACAACCAGTGGCTGCCGGTATCGTAATGAATCCCGGCGTCCATCACCGTCGCCGAGGAGACGTGAATGGTGTTCGACGCATCCTCCGTAGAGCCGATATAACGCACCCCCGCATTCATGCCAAAGCCGTTCATCACCCCATTGTGGAAGGTGTAATCCAGCCAGGCGGAGGCGGCATTACGCGGCATCCCCCACAGTCGTTTACCCGCCAGGGAGGTCGATCCGCCCTGCAACGTGGTGGCGCTATCATTGGAATCGATGGTGACCGCATCCAGCCAGGTGTAGGCGGTGATCAGCGTCAGGTTATTGGTCAGATTGGCGTGCCCTTCAATTTCAACCCCTTTCGAGCGGACTTTTCCGGCCTGCGAATTGTAAGCTGGATGATCCGGGTCGCTGGTCAGCACATTTTTCTCGGTCAGATCGAACCACGAGGTGGTGATAAAGCCGTTGAAGTTCGCGGGCTGATATTTGACGCCCACTTCATATTGGTTCGCCGTGGTGGGTTTGGCCATGCCGCCACCATACAGCTCGCCCACCTGCGGATTAAAGGATTTCGCGAAGCTGGCATAAGGGGCAATGCCATTATCAAACTGATAAACCAACCCGGTGCGCCAGGTAAAAGCGCGGGCCGACTGCTCGGTGGAAGAGACGGTCACCGGATTGACATCATCAGCGTGCGCCCAGTCTTCACGCATCCCCAGCAGGTAGCTCCAGTTACCCAACCGCATTTGATCCTGGGTATACACGCCCAGCTGCTTCTGGCGGATAAAATCGTCGGAGCTGGTGGCTGGCATGGCGATATCGCTGTACTGCGGCGAAAACGCATCCAGCGTTGATGCGGCCCCTAAGCCCACGGTTTCGCGATACAGCGTGCGCTGGAAATCTACACCCGACAGCAGCTGATGCGAGATTGCCCCGGTATTGAACTCCGCTTCCAGCTGGTTATCCACCGAGAAGGTTTTGGCCCGCTCGTGGTTAAAGAAGGCGTAGCGGTTAAGCTCACGGTTAGATCCACTGACGTAGCCGTTGGTGAAGACGTTTTCCAGATTATCTTTCACATCGTTGTAATGCAGATTTTGCCGCAACAGGAAGGTGCTGTTCAGGCGATGTTCGAACTCATAACCCACGGAAAACTGCGTGCGCGAGTGATGATCAAAATTGGGATCGCCCAGATTGGTATGCGGCGAAATCTTGCCCTCCGGGTTGTGCAGCACGCTGCCCACCGCCGGAACAAAGTTGTAGTAACCCACATCAGGATCGCGCTGATACTTCGCCATCACCGTCAGCGAGGTATTGTCGTTCGGCTGCCAGGTCAGTGCCGGTGCCACATAGACGTGCTTCTGCCGGGTATCATCGACCTGGGTTTTGCTGTCAACGCCGCTGGCAGTCAGGCGATACATCAGGGTGCCGTCGTCATTGGCTTTCCCGCCAACATCGAAGCCGGTTTGCAGACGGTCGTGGCTGCCGGTGGTCACGAACACCTCGTGAACCGGGGTGGCAGTCGGTTTTTTACTGGTCAGACTCATCACGCCGCCGGGATTCACCTGCCCGTACAACACTGACGCCGGACCATGCAGCACCTCAATGCTGCTAAAGCCGTAGGTATCATAGTTGGCAATTGCGTAGCCGAAGCTGGTATCGCTCGGCATTCGCGCGCCATCCATAAACTGTTCAAGATAGAAACCACGGCTGAACAGATACGCCGCGCCCGCCGTCGAATCACCGCGCAGCTCGGAAAGAACGCCGGAGGTATAGCGTAACGCCTCTGCCGCCGTCTGGGCGGCCTGCAAATCCATCTGCTTACGGGTCACGCTCGACACCGACTGCGGGACGTCAATCTTTGGCGTCGCGGTCTTGGTGGCGCTGGTGGTATCGGTGGAAACGACCCCGACGCCGTCAAGACGTTGCGGTGTCACTTTTCCTGAGGATGGCGTTGCGGTGACGATCATTTCCTGATCGGCCGCATTCGCCCTGGACGCGATCAGCAACAACGCCAGCGCACTGAGTGCGAAAGGAGTCCTGCGAATGCCTGTCATCTTGCCCATTAATTATTCCTGATTTATCAAAATGTTGATTAAATGCTCACGGTGGAAAAAGGAACGTTTTGTTATTTGCCTTACTCAGGCTTATCGGGGCTCATGTTACGGCTGGTGATGCAGCGTGGCGGATGCGTCGCGGGCAAAGCCTAACAGGAGAAGGCGAATGATAATGATTTATTTTCTTATTTAAAGGTGGCGGATTTCTGGATTGATATGTGATATTGATTCACCCTGAAATTGCGACAAAAGATGTCGTAAACGATAAATCAGCGTGAAATTTTCACGGCAAAAGATGTGACAAAATGGGTGGGGAAATGCAGACGGAGAGAGAGCAGCTGAAAAACGTACAACCTCAGGTCCCGACACTCGCTGCGGAGATGTTGGGCGCAGCGCCCGCGCCGTCATCCGCCTCCTACTATTTCGAGCATCAGCAATCGCAGGTCTGGCATTCTCACGCAACGGTGCAGCTCACCTATTGTAGCCAGGGGGTCATCACCCTGCATACCGCAGAAGCCATCTGGACGCTTCCGCCGTATCGCGCGTTGTGGATCCCCTCAGGGGTGCCTCATCAAACCCATGCGCAGGCCGGCACGCGGGCGCATCATTTATACCTGTCGGATAACGGCGAGAAACGATGCGTAAAAGCCCCCTGCCCATTATTGATTAGCGGGCTGGTGCATCATCTGATGACGGAGCTGGGCCAGCAAGCGCAAAACCCGCAACGCGATACGCTGATTCTGCCTCTGCTGTTCAATGAGTTAAGCCAGGCGGCCCGCGCGGAGGTCTGCATCCTGCCCACCGTCCGTGAACGTCGGCTGCTTTCCCTGACCGGAATGTTGATGCAGCAGCCTGGCAATAACGACACGCTGGAAGCGCTCAGCGGGCTGGTGGGCGCGACGCCCCGCACCCTGTCACGGCTATTTCGTCAGGAGACCGGCCTGACGTTTGCCCAATGGCGGCAGCAGCTGAAGATCATGGTGTCGCTCAATCTGCTGTCGCAGGGGACTTCCGTGGAAGAGATTGCCAGCCAGCTGGGCTATTTTAACGGCAGCGCCTTTATATCGATGTTCAGAAAGGCAATGGGACGCACGCCGCAGCGCTATTTTACTTTGCAGGGATAGCGCCCGGCGGCTAAGGCGTATACCGGATGCGCACCCGACCGTTTTACCCCAGCGACAGCTTGCGCTGCAGATGGGCGTCAAGCAGCTGGCTGCTGCCGCCAAATATCTTTTCACGCAGCGTGCCGGGCTGGTAGGCCTTCTGCGCCAGCCCCCGCTTCTGCAACACCGGTACCACATGCTCCACCCACTCATCCCACCAGCCCAGCGTGGTGACGGGCACCACATTAAAGCCATCAACGCCCGCGTCCGCGAACTGCTGCACTTTGTCGGCAATCTGCTCCGGCGTACCAGCAAAGCGGTCGGGCAGCAGCGCGTGTTGCAGCAGATACTCGCGCCACGTCAGCACCCTTCCCTGACCATAATCGGCATCGACAGCGATACGGAATTTGGAACGCATATGCTGGCTGAACTGCTCCTGACGGCTCAGCTCGGTCAGCGGCGTGTCGGGATCGATACTGGAAAGATCGATGCCGGAGCCACCGCTGTAGAAGCCCTGTAATGCATTGATATCGATATTATCGAACAGATATTGCTGCTTACGTTTCGCCTCTTCCTCGGGGGAGCCAATCACCGTCGCCAGCATCACCAGCTTCTTCAAATCGGCGGGCTGGCGGCCAAAGTCGATGACGTCCTGATTTAAAATCGCGATATCTTTTTGCGCCGTCGCGGGCGTCTGAGACGGCAGAAAAGTCACCTCGGCGTTACGCGCCGCGAATCGCCGTCCGGCGTCCGGATTTCCCGCCTGGAAAGCGATGGTGATTAGGGGGCAGGTGCAAAAAGCCGTTATAAATCAGTTCACGAGCTATCTTCACTCCGTTTTCAATGATTAAGCGACATCCGCAGTTTGTAACTGCGGCAGCGAGGCGAGCAGTTGTTGCGTATAGGGAATGGCGATCAACCACGCCAGCAGCAGCAGCACGGCAATCGCCAGGGTAAAGGTGGGGATCAGTTGCTCGGCAATGATGTGCGCCACCGGACGCTGCAGCTCAAAGGAGAAGCCGAGATCGCCCTGCAACAACCGCCAGAAGTAATGCAGAGTAGCCGCCGACGGTAATCGCCTGATCATCAAACCAATGCTGCAAGACGGCGAACTTCTGCATCGGTGAATTTCACGTCTTTTCGCAGATAAAAGGTGATGGTTTTACGGTCGGCAGATTCGGACCAGCGGGTTGCCAGCCACGGCCGTATCTGGCCGTTATCGTAACTGACCAGATAATCAAAAACCTGGCGTGACAGATACGCCTGCTGCACCCAGCCGCCCCACAGGCACGGCGGTTACTGTTCATGCAGATACACGATGGTGTCACGCGGTTGCGCCGCAAAGGCCACCGCGCTTTGTAGTGCCAGATAGCCCAGCAGGGGCGTGCATATCCTCGTAATGCGTAAACGGCTCATAACGGATTGGGTTTCCCTTAATAAGGGTCAAATACGCAAATTATTCCGGCGCTGCGACTGAAGCCGCCGGAAAGATATTTGGCAACAAAACAGAAATGAATTTTTAAAATATCCACTAACTAAAACACACAATGAAATGCGGGCAAATAACAATAACGGCAGTAGATAGATCAAAATTAGTTAGCGCGCTAATCAACAAAGTTAACCACCCCGCGAAAATGCTTAGTTTTAAAAAGCATTAAATCCGCCAGTTATCCAATGGCATAGTTTCAGGCTGGTGTTATTCATTTTTTCAGGAGCGCACGATGTCGCAAATTGATTCAGGCTGGGGGACGGGTCCTTCAGAAAAATATCAGCAGCTTGCCGAACGCTTTCGCCCGCTGTTTGGCAAAATTCGCGCGGGAGCGATTGAGCGTGAATTACATCGTCAGCTGCCTTTTGAACAAATTGAATGGCTGAAAAGCAGCGGTTTTACCGCGCTGCGCGTGCCGGAAGCCTACGGCGGCAGCGGCGTCACCCTCCCTGAGCTGTTCAATTTGCTGATTGAACTCGGCGAGGCCGACTCCAACCTGGTGCAGTCGATTCGCGGCCATCTGGGCTTTGTGGAAAAGGTGCTGAACAGCCACAACGCGGCGTTTCGCGCCGCATGGCTGCCGCGTCTTGGTCGCGGCGAGCTGGTTGGCCCGGCGTGGAGCGAGACCGGCGATGCGCGCCAGGCGGCGTTCTCGACTCAGATACAACGCAGCGGCAACCAGTGGCGGCTGAATGGCAAAAAATTCTACACCACCGGCTCGCTCTATTCGGACTGGATCGATATCGGCATCAGCGATGAAAACGGCAATATGCAAGCGGTGACGGTGTCACGTAATGCGCCCGGCGTGTCGGTGCTGGATGACTGGAATGGCTTCGGCCAGACGCTGACGGCCAGCGGTACGGCGGTTTTTGACAACGTGATTATCAATGATGATGAAATCAACGAGGAGAACGTGTTCCTGTACGCCCCGGCGTTCTTCCAGCTGATTCATCTGGCGACCATCGCGGGCATTGGCCGCGCGCAGAGCAGCGAAGTCGCCAGCCTGGTTGCCTCACGCACCCGCACCTACAGCAACGGCAACGCCCCGCGCGCGGCGCAGGATGCGCAAATTTTGCAGGTAGTGGGACGGTTGCGCGGTGCCGCCTACAGCAGCGGCGCAATCGTGCTGCACAGTGCCGCCGCGCTGCAACGTGCGTTCGCGGCCCGGCAGCAGGATAAGGAGCAGCAGGCTGTCGCCATCGCCGAGCTGGAGGTGTCGCAGGCGTTAAATGTGGTGACCGATCTGCTGTTAAACGCCAGCAGCACGCTGTTTGACGCGCTGGGCGCCTCGGCCACCCTGAAGCCGCTGGCGCTGGACCGTTTCTGGCGTAATGTGCGCACCCTTGCTTCGCATAATCCGCGTATTTATAAAGATCGTATCGTTGGCGATTTTGCCGTTAACGGTACGTTGCCGCCTGCGCAATGGCGTATCGGCATCGCCGATATTGCCGCCAGTCGCCAAAACTAATGATCAATAATGGCAAAGGCGCGCCGCTATTTCCTGCTGCTGCGCCATTTGCGTTATTTTCATATATCAATAAAGCAATTGCGAAATTCGCCTAACCTTACAACAAGGGTGGTAATATTTATATTGCCACATATTCTTTTAATCCATTCGCGTTCATTCCTATGATGACTCCTCTGATAAATACAAAGGAAAACAATCATGACCGCGTATGCCCGTCTTGCTTCCGCTGATTTCCCCTTACTCGATATCCGTCAGGTTGCCGGAAATATTGGCGCTGAAATTACCAATGTGACGTTGTCGGCCGATATCGATCCGGCGTTATTTGCCCAGATCGAAAGCGCGCTGGTGAAATATAAAGTTTTATTCTTTCGTCAGCAGGGCCATCTGACTGACCAAAGCCATCAGGCGTTGGGTGCGCGCTTTGGCCGCATCGTGGCGCATCCCACGGTTCCCGCCCCGGAAGGCACCAAATTGTTTGAGCTGGATGGGTCGAAAGGCGGTGGCCGGGCGGATTCGTGGCACACCGATGTCACCTTCGTCCCCGCGTTCCCCAAAATCTCGATTCTGCGTGGTGTCACCATTCCCGCCTTTGGCGGCGACACCGTGTGGGCCAATACCGCCCTCGCGTATCAACAGCTGCCGGAGGCGTTGCAGCGCTTTGCCGAATCGCTGCGCGCGGTACACAGCAATGATTACGACTACGGCGCCGAACGGGTGGTCACCGATGCCAGCCGTCTGAACCATCATCAGAACGTCTTCGTTTCCTCGGTATGGGAAGCGGAACATCCGGTGGTGCATGTCCATCCGGTCAGCGGCGAGAAAGCCCTGCTGCTCGGCCACTTCTTCAAACGCCTGGTGGGCTTCAGCCAGCGCGAGTCGGCGCGCATTTTTGAACTGCTGCAAAACCGCGCCACCCGGCTGGAAAACACCGTGCGCTGGCAGTGGCAGCAGGATGATGTGGTGATCTGGGATAACCGCAGCACCCAGCATTACGCGGTCAACGACTATGGCACGCAGCCACGCGTGGTGCGCCGCGTCACCGTCGAAGGCGATATCGCGCAGGGCGTTGATGGCAGCCTGAGTAAAAGCCTGTCCCACCCTGACCAGGCCGACGTGCAGGTTGCCTGAACTTACAACGATAAAAAGGAAGCCGTGAATGGAACGTCGTGACCTTATTAAGGCAATGGCCGCGTTAGGGGCCTGGAACATGATCCCTGGCCTGGCGCGAGCAGCAAGCGGTGCGCGCAAATACGAAGGCGTAACGCTGAATGTCTCCACTTTCAGCGCCGCCTGGCCGACGCTGGTGCGTCAATGGCTGCCGGAGTTCGAAGCGCTGACTGGCGCACGGGTGAATCTCGATACCCCTTCGTTTCCGGTCTATAACCAGCGCGCCGACCTCGAGCTGTCCACCAAAGGCTCCGCCTACGACGTGGTCAACGTCACCTTTATCTACACCAGCCGCTGGATCAATGCGGGCTGGCTGGCGCCGCTTGACGGCTATATCCGCGATCCGAATCTCACCGCTGCCGACTGGAACGTGCAGGATTTTCTCCCGGCCACCCTACAGGCGGAAACCGGCCGTGACGGTAAACTCTACGGCGTTCCTTATGTGGTGGAGGGAATGCTGGCGGGTGCCGCGCGCTACGATCTGATTCAGCAGGCGGGACTGACCTTCCCCGACACCACCGATGATTTGCTGAAGGTGCTGCGCGCGGTGAATAAGAAAGAACGGGTGGCGGGCTATATCACCGACAACCACTACGGCTGGACCTTTATCCCTTATCTTCAGGCCTTTGGCGGCAACGTGTTCCGCAAGGCACCCGACGATCTGTTCCCCACCCTCGACACGCCGGAAGCGATAGCGGCGGCGGATTTCTTTGCCAATCTGATTCGGGAGTTTGGTCCGAATGGCGGTATTACCTACAGCGCCGATCAATCCCTCCAGGCGCTGAAACAGGGCCGCGTTAACTTTACCGACTCAAGCCAGACCTATCTGGCGCAGCTGGGCGATGCGCAGACGTCCCGCATCGTGCAGACCGCGCATTTTGGCCAGATGGTGCAAGGTCCGGCGGGCCGTTTCCCTGGTATGGCGGTGCACGCGCTGGGGATCCCGGTGGGGTCGAAGAATAAAGAAGCGGCCTGGGCCTTTATCCAGTGGGCGCTATCGAAGCAGAACAGCGCGCGCGCCATTCAGGCCGGGTATGGTTCGCCCACCCGACGCAGCGATATCGATTCCAGCGTGTTCCGCGCCAGGCAGCAGATTAACGGCATCGACCTGGCGCAGCTGTCAATTGACGCCATTGAGCGCGCAGGCAAAGGCGGTTATATGGCCTACCGTACCGTCGATGTTTATCCGCAGGTCGATCAGCAAATCAACAAAGCCATCGCGCTTATCGCCTCGGGCCAGCTGTCGGCCAAACAGGCGATGGGCCAGGCGCAGGCCGGGGCCGTGGCGGATTTGCGCCGCTCCGGGCTGAAGATCTGACGGGGTTATCATGTCTCATTCAACCGTAAGCTGGCGCGTGCGCCAGCGTAATGCCGGGCTGATCGGGCTGGCTCCGTCGCTGCTGGTGCTGACGTTGCTGACGCTGATCCCGGCGCTGGCGCTGGTGGTGACCAGCTTTACCCCCTTCAGCCTGACCAACCCGCAGGCCACCTTCACCTTCCGCCATCCGCTGATCAACTATCAGCAGTTGCTGCATGACGATCGTTTTCTCAACTCCATCGTCACTCAGCTCAAGCTGTCGCTGGTGAGCGTGTTTTTTCAGGTCGCCATCGGTCTGCTGCTGGCGCTGCTGCTGAACGGCACCTCGCGTATCCTCAACACGGCACGCACCCTGTTGCTGATCCCGATGGTGCTGCCACCGATCATCGTCGCGCTGATCTGGAAAATCATCTACACCCCGGATATCAGCCCGCTGCATCAGCTGCTGGATCGGGCGGGTTATCCGCTGGATTCGCTGATCGCCAACCCGCACACCGCGCTGTGGGCGCTGGCCGTTGCTGACGTCTGGCAATGGTTTCCCTTCACCATGCTGATGGTGCTGGCGGCGTTGCAGATGATCCCCAATGAGCCACAGGAGGCGGCGCGCCTGGATGGCGCCAATCGTTTCAATATTTTCCGCTATATCGTGTTGCCGCATCTCAAACCGGTGCTGGCGGTGTGCATGTTGTTTCGCCTGATCGACAGCTTCAAAGCCTTCCCGCTGATTTACGTGCTTACCGATGGCGGGCCAGGTTCGATTACCGAGGTCACCAACTATTACGGCTTTATTCAGGCCTTCAACTTTTCTTACTGGGGATACGGCAGCGCGATTGCGGTGGTGATCCTCGTCGGGGTGTTTATTTTAAGCTGGCTGATTGGCCGCGCGGGGTGGAATCATGACAGTGCAGCACACTGAAAGCCGGATAGAGACACGCACCGTCACGCGCCGCCGCTGGCGTCTCAAAGGCGGACGCGAGAGCAGCGCCTTGCTGGTGATGCTGTTGCTGCTGTCGCCCTTTTTATGGATGGTGATCATGGCCTTCCGTCCTTCGATGGAGGTGTTTGATCTTACGCTGTGGTTCACCCCCACTCTCGACGCCTTCCGCTCGCTGATTGCCGGTAATTTTCTCGACTCCTTCAGCAACAGCCTGTGGGTCAGCCTGCTTTCGACGGTCTTTTCCCTGCTGCTCGGCGTGCCGGCAGCCTGGGTGCTAACCCGCTGGCGCTTCCGCTTCCGTCAACAGGTGGCGCTATGGATTCTGGTCACCCGCATGGCACCGCCGATTGCCTTTACTATCCCCTTTTTCCTGGCCTGGCGCTGGCTCGGCTTGCAGGACACCATCATCGGCCTCGCGATTGTCTACCTCACCTTTAACCTCGCCATCGTCATCTGGTTAATGCAGACCTTTTTTGCGGCGGTGCCGGTGGCGCTGGAAGAAGCGGCGTGGCTGGACGGTTGTTCGCTGTGGCGCAGCTTCTGGTGTATCTCGCTGCCGCTGGTTAAACCGGGGCTGGCCGCCACCGCCATCCTGTGTTTCATCTTTTCGTGGAATGACTTTTTTTACGCGTTGATTCTGACCCGCACCAACGCCATCACCGCTCCGGTCGCCATCGTTAACTTCCTGCAATACGAGGGATGGGAATGGAGCAAAATCGCCGCCAGCGGCACCCTGGTGATGCTGCCGGTGGTGGCCTTTACCTTGCTGGTACGGCGTTATCTGGTACATGGGCTGACTGCGGGCGGACTGAAGGACTAAAACTATGGCTACGCTGACACTGAATAATCTGCATAAACGTTTTGAACAGCACGACATCATTCGCGGCATCGATCTCGATATCCATCACGGTGAGTTTGTGGCGCTGGTGGGGCCTTCCGGCTGCGGTAAATCCACGCTGCTGCGGATGATCGCCGGGCTGGAGAGCGTCTCCGGCGGCGAACTGGTGCTGGACGGTGAGGTGATCAATGACCTGCCGCCGCAGGAGCGCAATATGGCGATGGTGTTCCAGAATTACGCGCTCTACCCCCATATGACCGTGGCGGAAAACCTCGGTTTTTCCCTGAAGATGCAGGGCCAGAGCAAAGCGGCGATCCAGACGCAGGTGGAGCAGGTAGCGGTCACGCTCGGCCTGACGCCCCTGCTGGCGCGCCGGCCCGCGCAACTCTCCGGCGGCCAGCGTCAGCGCGTGGCGATGGGACGCGCCATCCTGCGTCATCCGCGCCTGTTTCTGTTTGATGAACCGCTCTCCAACCTCGACGCCAAATTACGCGTCGAGCTGCGCACCGAAATCAAGGCGCTGCATCAGCGCCTCAACACCACCATGATTTACGTGACCCACGATCAGGTGGAAGCGATGACCATGGCCGACCGCATTGTGGTGCTGCGCGATGGCCGGATTGAGCAGGTCGGCACGCCGCTGGAACTCTACGATCGCCCGGCTAACGCTTTTGTCGCCAGCTTTATCGGTTCGCCATCGATGAACCTGTTTGCCGGACGTCTCGATCAGCAGGGCGCGGTGATCACCGACGATGGCGTGCGTTTGCCGCTGCCTGCCACGCATCGCTGGAGCGGCGGCCAGCGGGTGCTGTACGGCATCCGTCCGCAGCACTTTTTATTGCAGCCGGACGCCAGCCTGCCCGCGCGGGTTAACGTGCTGGAGCCGACCGGTTCTGAAACGCAAATCATGCTGAATATCGGTGCGCAAAAAGCGACTGCCCTGTTCCATCAGCGGATTGATGCCCGTCCCGGCGAAACCCTGCAACTGCTGCCCGATGCCCGCCACGCTCACCTGTTCGATGCCGATAGCGGCTTACGCCTGAATTAAGGATTGATGATGAGTCATAAAGTGATTGTGTTTGGCGTCGATGGCCTGATGATGCCGTTGATCAAAAAGTTTGTCGCAGAAGGCGCGCTGCCGCATATCCAGCAGATGCTGGAGCAGGGGGCGGCAGGTGAGCTGTTGCCCAATATCTCGGCCTGGGGTGACGTTAACTGGGTGGCGTTTTTATCCGGGCAAAGCCCTGGCACCTCATGGCTCGGTCAATCCCAGCCTGCGCCCTACCGCCATTCCGGCAATCTGCTGGAAGTCCTTGAGCAGCAGGGATTGCGCGCCGCGCTGGTTCACTTTCCCGAAAGCATTGCGGCACCGGCCCCGCACTTCACGCTGGCCCCCTACTGGGCCAGCGCCGCGCCCTGTCCTTTCACCTTTGCCGCACCGGCGATATTCACTACCCGCTATGCCCAGCGCAGTGCGGGCCGCCAGCCCGCGCAGCAGACGCTGGGATGGCCGCCCTCTTCGCCGCTGGCTTATCACGAAAAAGGTTTGTGGCAGCCACTGACGCCGTCTGACGCGGATTATCAGCTGGTGATTGGCAACCAGCTGCCGCTGACGCTCTCCACCACCGCCAGCGGGCCGAAAATTCATTTTGCCGATGATTACGTCGAACTTTCCCTCAATGAATGGAGCGCGTGGCTGCCGCTCGGCGCGGCGGCGGAAGGCGGCCAGGTCCGCTTCTGGCTGGCGGCTTACCAGCCTGAGGAGCAGCTGATCGAGATTATTCAGAGCGAAGTGACCCTCCCGCAGCGTATTGCCTCGGACACCGCCGTGGCAGAGACGCTTATCAGCCAGCTGGGGCCGTTTTACAGCCAGTGGGCGGTTAAGGCATCGCCAAAAGAAGCGTATCGGCAATCCACCTTGCAGGATGCTGAACATCAGTCGTTATGGATGGCAGACAGCGCACTGCATCTGACCCACCAGCAGGGCTACGCGTTATGGATTGGGGTTCATCATCTGGTCGATGAATCACACCATCTGTGCCTCGGGCAGTATGATCCGCGCTCGCCGTTTTATCGTGCGGAACAGGCCGAGGATTACGCCGCGATGATGCGCGCCTGCTATCAGGTACTGGATCGTTCCATCGGCAAAATCATGGCGCAGATGGATGAGGAGTGCACCCTGCTGCTGGCCTCCGATCACGGTGCCGTGCCGAATGAATATATGTGCGACGTCAATCGCTACCTGGCGCAGCACGGGCTGGTGACGCTGGATCAGCAGGGCATCCCGCTGCCTGCGCGCAGCCAGGTGTACCTGAAAGATCAGCGTGGCGGGCTGGAGATCTTCGTCAACCTGGCGGGACGCGAGCCGCAGGGCATAGTCGCGCCGGAGCAGTTCGACGCGGTGCGCGAGCAGGTGTTGCAGGCATTGGCAGGCTGGCGCGTGGCGGAACGTTCTGCCATCGCCTGGGCGCTGCGCAAGGAGGATGCCGCCAGCATCGGCTACTGGGGCGACAACGCCGGGGACATCCTCTTCACCTATAATTCAGGTTTTGTCTGGGGCCGCAGTCGCGATGGCGAGGCGCTGTGCGCCGTCAGCGCGCCGGGCGCCAATCATGGTCCGCAAAAGCCTACGGCCGAGACGGCGCACAGCGCCAATTATGGCGTGCTGCTGGCCTGGGGCGCCGGGATCCGCCAAGGGTATTATCGCGACCGCCAGCAGCTTGGGCCTTATCGGATGATCGACCCGGCCGCCACGATAGCCCGGTTGCTGGCGCTGCCGACGACCCAACTTGATGGTACGGTGATGCATGATTTTCTGGCGTCATCCTGAGGAGAACCCTGTGCCAACCCCTTACACCCGCTATGCCAGCCTGGTAAACAAAACGGTGGTGGTGACCGGCGGCGCCAGCGGTATTGGCGCCGACCTGGTTGATGCTTTTTGTCAGCAAGGCAGCCGCGTGCATTTTCTCGATATCAATAACGAGGCCGGTGAGGCGCTCGCCGCCGCCAGCGGTGCGCAATTCCATGCCTGTGATCTGCGCGACATCCCCGCGCTGGTGGCGGTGATCCAGCAGATTGCCCGCCTTGAGGGTGGGCTGGATGTGCTGGTCAACAATGCCGCCAATGACGATCGTCACGACCTGTTCGCGGTGGCGCCGGATTACTGGCGTCAGCGGATGGCGCTCAATCTGGATCATCAGTTCTTTGCCAGCCAGACGGCGGCCGCGATTATGCGTGAACAGGGTGCCGGGGTGATTTTGCTCACCAGCTCGACCTCGTTTATGAAGGGACGGCCAGGCATGGTCGGTTATACCACCGCCAAAGCCGCGATTGTCGGGCTGAATCAGACGCTGGCGCGAGAACTCGGCCCTTATGGCATTCGCGTCAACTGTCTGGTGCCGGGCGCGATCGCCACTCCGCGCCAGCAGGCGTTATGGCGCACCCCGGCGGCGCAGGAAGAGATCCACCGGATGCAGGCGATGCCGGTGGATTTGGTGGGGCGTGATGTGGCGGCAATGGCGTTATTTGTCGCCTCGGATGACGCGCGCGGCTGTACCGCCGCGCAATTTATTGTTGATGCCGGTATCCGCTTTAACTGACCCGGCGGCGTTGCAGCAGATGGACCAGCCCGGTGCATAGCAGGTAATACACCACGCCGGTAAACACAAACAGCGCCGCGGGATAGACCTGTACCCGGTTATTCACCTGTCCCGCCAGCGTGGTCAGTTCAGGCACGTTGAGAATAAACGCCAGCGATGTGTCTTTAATCAGGTTGATGCCGATGCCTGCCAGCGAGGTTTTAATGTTGCGCAGCGCCTGCGGCAATAGGATATGCCACAACAGCCTGCTGGCGGGGAAACCCTGACTAAGCGCCGCCTGATACTGCCCTGCCGGCAACGCCTGTAACCCGGCAAGCGTGGTATGCATCACCGAGGCGGAGGTAAACCATGCCAGCGCCAGGGTGACGGTCAGCGCACCGGGCATATCCTTGCCGGTTAGCGCTGGCAACAGATACCACAACCAGAAGATGACAAAAATCAGCGGGATACCGCGAATAATCTCCGCCCACAGAAACAGTATCGCGCGCACCCAACCGGTGAAGCGCCAGGCAACGCCAGCCAGCGCAATGCCAGCAGGAAAGGCCAGCAGCGCCGCACCGGCTGCCATCAGCAACGTCAGCAACACGCCGCCCGGTTCGCCGTTCGCCACATTGCCCCACAACAGGTAGCCGAGATTATCGCTGATGACCTGTAAACCGCCGTTCATCGCTCACCTCCCCCCAGACGTCGCCGCGCCTGACGACCCGGCCCCAGCCAGCCGAGCGCGACGCCCAGCGCCACGCCGGTCAACAAATAGAGCAGGGTTCCCACCGCAAACGCCTCAAGGGCATGGGCGTTATAGCTGTCGATTTGCCGCACCTGATAGGTCAGCTCGGCAAAACCAATTCCGCTGGCGAGGGAGGAGAGTTTCATCAGGTTCAGATACTGACCGGTGACCGGCTGCCAGGCATTAACCAATCCCTGCGGCAGCAATATCCAGCGCAGCGCCGCCGCGCCGGAAAACCCCTGACTTAACGCCGCTTCCCGCTGCCCGTCAGGCACGGCGTGCAGCCCGGCGCTAAACTCCTCCAGCAGAAAGGCGGAAATGAAGATCCCCAGTCCCCAGGCAGAGCAGAGAAACTCCGGGGTTAGCCAGCTCACATCGCCAGGCAGCAACGCGCTGGGGTGATCCGCATTGATCCAGTCGCGCCCGTTGCGTGGCAACAGGTTCCAGGCGGCAAAATACCAGAACAGCAGCTGCACCAGGATTGGCGTGTTGCGGAAGATCGAAACCCACAACGCCACGCCCCGTACCGCCAGAGCATGGCCGCTCAGCCGCAGCAGCAGCAACAAAACCGCCAGCAGCGTCGCCAGCAACGATCCGATAAGGCTGACCCACAGGGTGGTTACATAGCCATTCAGCAGCCACTGCAAAGGTTGCCCGCTTAATACGCCGTGCCAGTCAAGATGCAGGTTCATGACAGGAAATCCTGATGCAGAGGGTCCATGACTTTTTTCAGGAAACGCTGGGCGCGTGGATGCTGGGGCTGACGGAAAAACACGTCGGGCGCCGCGATCTCCAGAATCTCGCCCCCATCGATAAACACCACCCGATCGGCGATCTCACGCGCAAACTGCATCTCGTGCGTGACGACAATCATGGTAATGCCGCTCAGCGCCAGCGCTTTCATCACCTGTAGCACTTCACCGATCATTTCCGGGTCAAGCGCCGACGTTGGCTCGTCGAACAGGATGATCTGCGGCGACGACGCCAGCGCCCTGGCGATCGCCACGCGTTGCTGCTGACCACCGGAAAGCTGCGCGGGCAGATGCGTGGCTTTGTCCGCCAGCCCGACATGCGCCAGCAATTCGCTGGCCCGCTGCTCGGCAGCGGCCTTTTGCCAGCCATGTACCACCTGCAATGGCACGCTGATGTTCTGTAACGCGGTCAGGTGGGCGTAGAGATTAAACTGCTGAAAAACAAAACCGATGCGACTGCGCAACTGGCGCAGGCGCGCGCCGGTTAAACCCGACGTGGGGCGGTTATCGATCAGAATGTCGCCGTCACTCAGGCTTTCCAGCTGGTTGATCAAACGGATCAGTGTCGATTTACCCGAACCGGAGGGGCCAATAATCGCCACCACTTCGCCGGAATCAATATGCAGGTCGATGGCGTTCAGCACCCGCTTGTCGCCGTAACGTTTGCCCGCCGCGCGAAAGGTGACGCTGGCCTGTTGCAGACGTGAAAAATCCGCAGCGCTGGCTGCGGAGAGAGACGTTTTTCGGAACATGGGCGGTTACTTCGCTTCAATCCTGAAATTACGCGGGGACGGTGCGGGAGTACCAGGTCCAAACCAGGTGTTGTAGATTTTTTCCGCCTGACCATTTTTCTCCAGGGTCAGCAACTCATCATTTACCGCTTTCAGCAGCGCGGGCTGGTCTTTCTTCACCCCAACGCCAATTTCCTCTTTGCTCAGCAGCGTCGGCAGAATTTTGAAGTCGGCACGGTCTGGCGCTGCCGCCAGCAGCCCCGCCAGGATGGTACTGTCCTGAGTAATGGCCTGAACGTTGCCGTTACGTAAGGCGGTCAGCGCCAGCGGGATATCGTCGTAGGCGAGAACGCGGGCCTGCGGGTAACGCTGATGCAGCGCCTGTTCACCGGTGGTGCCCTTCACCGCGCCAATGCGCGCATGGCTGTACTTATCCAGCTGGTCCGGCGATTTGGCTGGCACGAGGAACTGCTGACCGGTGACAAAATAGGGCAGCGAGAAATCAACAACCTGCGCGCGTTCCGGGGTGATGGTGATATCCGCAACAATCAGATCCGCTTTGCCAGACTGCAACAGCGGGATGCGGTTGGCCGGATTAGTGGCAACCAGCTTAAGCTTCACCCCCAGCGCGCTGGCTAACGCTTTGGCGAAATCAATATCGTAACCCACCAGCTCATGCGTTTTGGCATCAATGGAACCAAACGGCGGATTGGCATCAAAGGTTGCGACCTTGATTTCACCCGCGGCTTTGATATCCGCTAACTGATCGGCACGGGCTGCGCCAGTGACCAAAAGCCCTGCCATAATCACCATTGTTAATAGATTTTTCTTATATGTTGCATTCAGGTTGTACATAAAAATCCTTTAAAATCAGTTGAAGTGTGCAACTTCAACGCTCCCACATCCCTGTTTCGCAGACAAAGAATATTAAAAACTTATGACAGAACGAAAATGAATAATGCCGTACAAAATATCACCAATCCGCCCCTCCTTCTTTGCCGCTGATATAGACATTTCTCCGCCAATAGCAAACGGCGGAATTAAAAAACGCATTATTCGATAAAAAATAGCGCTCGCGTAACCAAATGTAAGTGATACATTTACGCCTTCATCGCACTGCCAATGTTAGCTGCAATATTCTGCGCATTTTTATTATTAATAAATCCAGGCTTACACAACGTGAATAAAACTTTTTTCTCTGCCGCATTTGCGCTGGCACTCTCCCCCCTTGCTCTCGCCCATGCTGCCTCCGACGCGAATGGCTTTATTGAAGACAGCCATCTTGACGTATTATTGCGCAATGCCTTTATTAACCGTGATTATAAAGCCCAGGGCGTTAAAGATAAGCAGGAATGGGGCCAGGGAATTATCGCCACATATTCCTCGGGCTTTACTCAGGGGCCGGTCGGCTTTGGGGTTGATGGCCTGGCGCAGTACGCGGTCCGTCTGGATGGCGGGCGCGGCAAAAGTGGCGCGGCCGGTATCGATTTCTTTTCCCAGGACGAAGATGGCAAGGCTAAATCAGATTTAGCCAAATTTGGCGGCACGGTTAAAATGCGCTTCTCCAATACGGTGATGAGTTATGGCACCCAGCGTCCGGTTCTGCCTATTATTACCGCAGATGATTCCCGTCTGCTGGCGGAAACTTTTACCGGTTTTATGCTGAATTCAAAAGAGATCGCCGGACTGGATGTCAGCGCGGGATATTTTACCGACGAACAGCAGAAAAGTGATGACAGCCATAATTCAGGACTTAAAAATCTGGCTTTCGCCGGGGCAAGTTATCAGCTGAATGATCAATTAAGCGGCGCATTTTATGCCTCGAATGTTCAGGATGTCATTAATAAGCAATATCTCGGCTTAAATTATAAACAGCCGATTAATGCCAGCCAGGCATTTAGCCTCGATTTTAACGGCTACAATTCGCGTCTCGATCCCGACTATGCGCGCCAGTTAGACACTGGACGCAGCAACACCATCTGGAGCCTCGCCGCCAGCTACAACTACGATATCCATACCTTTAAGTTTGCCTGGCAGCAAAGCAGCGGCAGCACCGGCTACCATTATGGCGGCTATCGCAACCAGGGCGGCGTGGGCGATGGCGGCAACACCATCTGGTTAGCCAACTCTTACTGGTCTGATTTTAATGGCGAAGATGAGCGCTCCTGGCAGCTGGCTTACTCGATTGATTTGAGCGGGCTCGGCGTTGAAGGGCTAAGTTACGATGTCGCCTATGTCAGCGGCGACAACATCAAAACCGCAGCCTCTGATAATGGACACGAACACGAGTTCTTCAACCAGGTGCAATATAAAGTGCCGTCTGGCTTCGCGAAGAACCTGAAAGTGAAACTGCGCTACTCCGTGCTGCGTGTCTCGGCGGATGCGGCGGATTACAACACCAGCGGTAACGAAATCCGCGTGTATGTTGAATATCCGTTCTCAATTCTGTAACCCTCGCCTTTGCGCCAATAAAAACACCGGCTAACCCTGTCTGCCGGTGTTTTTATCAGGTCGCATCCAGCGGGAGAAATCAGCTGCCCCAGCGGCTTTTCAGGTAGTTCACTGCCTGCTGGGTCTGCGGCTGGTTGAGGTAGTTCTCCCTGAACAGGATGGTGCCGTTGATTTGCGGCACTGATTCGTTCAAATCGAGCTGCTTTTTCAGTTCCGGTACGCCACCGTTGATCGTCCAGTCCGGCTCATTCTTTGAAGGCTCCCCCACTTTGTACAGGGCAACGCCGATATAGAGGCGCGTGTTGGTGGGCTTGACCACATTGGCCCACCATTGCGCCAGCACATCATATCGCGCCGCCTGGCGCGCAAATGGCCAGTACAGCTGCGGAGCAATGTAATCCAGCAGCCCCATCTGCACCCAGCGACGGGTATCGGCAAAGGCTTCATCATAGGCCGCCGCGCCGCGCGTGTCGGAGCCTGCCGGATCGTGCGAAAGATTACGCCAGACGCCCGCCGGACTGACGCCGAACTCAACATCGGGCTTCAGCTGCCGGATGGTGCGCGACACCTGCTCAATCAACTGCTGCGTATTGTGCCGCCGCCAGTCCGCTTTGGAGGCAAACCCCTGGCCATATTTGCGGAAGGTCTGACTATCGTCGAGGGCGGAACCGGCGGATTCGGCATAGAAGTAATCATCAAACTGCACGCCATCGATCGGGTACTGCGCCACCACTTCGGCAACGATGCTGGTGATCCAGTCACGCGCTTCAGGGATGCCGGGATCGAGGACAAAACGGTCCCCGGCCGTGCGGACCCAGTCACGATGCAGGACAAAAACGCTGGCGGGATGCAGTGCCAGCGTGCCGTTCAGTTCGGCCACGGTGGAAGGCTTAGTGTTAACCGACACGCGATAGGGATTGAACCAGGCATGGACTTTGATGCCGCGCTTATGCGCTTCATCCAGCATAAACCGCAGCGGATCGTAGCCTGGGTCCTGGCCAATTTTGCCGGTCAGCATATCTGACCACGGCAGAATTTTGGATGCCCACAAGGCGGTGCCATCGGGTTTTACCTGGAAGAACACCGTATTGATGCCGAGACGCTTCAGATTATCCAGCGTATCGGTGAGCGCTTTTTGCTGCTGGCTGATGCGGCTGGCCGCGCTGCTGGCATTGACTGATGACACCGGGGGCCAGTCGAGACGCGAAACCGTTGCCAGCCACACACCGCGTACCGGCTCATGATGCGGCACAGGTCTGGCTGGCTGCGGCTGTTTAGCCACCGGCGGAAATGGCGTTACCAGTGATTTCGGCGGTGGAGATGAACAGCTGGCGAGCAACAGCGCGAAGGCGATCAGTGCGCCTGACTTGCTGGCTGGGGTTGCAGTGGAAAAGGCGATGATATACTCCTGGGCTGGCTGGTCGTCCCTCGAAGAAAATCATTCTCTTACTCTCCCGATTAAAGTCAACACCTTAGACAGGCCGGGTAATAAGAACAGCTACCCGGCCGCGCAGGCAACATGACTCATCCCGGCCAGTTCGAGTTACGGATAATGCGACAGAAATTCATCGGCTCAAAAGCCGCATCCTTATCTTTCAACACGTCCGCTTTGACATTGCCAAAGGTGGTTTGCGGACGGTCTTTGATGCCGTCGTAAAAAGCCTGAATGATATCTTCTTTGAAGCTGGCGCTGCGGGGATGTTGATTCACCACCGCATTACGTTCTGCATCGGCGAAGGAGTCATAATTGATCCCCAACACGTCCATCTCCACACCGGCAGTGACCAGCGCAATCTCCGGGGCCATAAACTCCGGGATACCGGGGGTGGTATGCAGCGCAATGGCGGTCCAGACTTTGTCTATATCGTGCTGGTCCACGCCATAGCTGCGCATAAACTCACGCGCGGCGTTTGCGCCATCCACTTCAAAACGCTTATCGCAGCTACAATGCTCATGCGTCAGCCCGATATCGTGGAACATACAGCCGACATAGAGTAATTCATGATCGACCTGAATATTGCGCTGCTGGCCTGCTAACGCCGCCCAGTAGTAAACGCGGCTGGAATGATGAAAAAGCAGGTCAGATTCCGTGTCACGGATAAAGTGGGTGGTGTCACGAGCCATCTGGGTATCGGGAATGCGGATGCCTTGTACGGTGAAGTTCATGTTGGTGTCTCCTGTTGAATGTCTGAGCGTCATTCTAAAAGAGAACCGGAATGTCTATAATAGTATTATACGGGCAATTTCGGACATTACGATAAACACAGACATGGGGAGTGATGAAGTTGCACCACATCGTGATACTGGCGGTGCCGGGCGTTCAACTGCTCGACGTTGCCGGGCCTATTGATGCTTTTGCCGAAGCCAATCGCATTCTGCGCCGCCAGGTTTACCATCCGGTGGTGATGTCGCTTGATGGTGAAGCGATCCTGGCATCGTCAGGTGTCCGACTCTACGCGGATAGCCGATTAGGCACCTATGCCGCCACCGATAGTTTGAGTTTTCTTATTGCGGGCGCGCCGGATGCGCAGGAAAGAACGCTTTCAGCCGCACAGATCGACGCCATCACCCAGCTGTGCCATCAGAGCCATCGCTATGGTTCAGTGTGCACCGGCGCGTTACTGCTGGCGCAAACCGGGCTGCTGAGCGAGCGCCAGGTGACGACCCATTGGCTGGTGGCGAAGGTGCTGGCGAGTCGTTATCCGGCCATTAATGTCGATGCCGATGCCCTGTATGTCGCGGATGGCCCGGTGCGTACGGCGGCGGGGGTGACTTCGGGCATGGATTTGGCGCTGCGATTTATTGAAGAAGACGTGGGACGTGACGTCGCCCTCGATGTAGCGGCGAACCTGGTGATGTTTTTTCGTCGTCCCGCCGGTCAGGGACATTTTATTCGTAAACATCAGACCTCCGTTGGCGGACGCTCGGCCTTGCAGGATCTGCAACGCTGGACATTATCCAATCTGGCGCAGGTCACAGGCGTTGCGCAGATGGCGGAGCATATCCATCTGAGCGCCCGCCATTTGAACCGGTTGTTTCAGCAGGAGATGGGTTCCAGCACCGGCGAGTGGCTGGAAGAAGCGAGGATCACCAGGGCGCGGGAGTTGCTGACGGCCAATGTGCCGGTGAAGACCATCGCGACCACCTGCGGCTACAGCAGCAGCGATGTGATGCGTCGGGCGTTTATTAAGGTCACCGGCTTAACGCCCACGGTTTACCGCAAAATCTATGGCGCGAAAAAATAGAACCGGGGTCAGGCAAACCCGTCTTTCAGCGACTGGATAAAGAGCCGCGTTTTGGTATTAACGTATTTCGCATTCGGCGTGACGGCATACAACGAGAGCGTTGGACAACGGTAATCCGCCAGGACTTCAACCAGGGCGCCGCTGGCAAGCTGGGATTGCACGACAAACTCAGGGCCATAGATGATCCCCGCGTGTTGTAATGCCAGCTCAAGCATAATGCTGGTGTTATTGGCGGTGAGCCGACAGTTAGCGTTGATTTGGTTGACCTCGCCAGCCGGCGTGGCAAAGTGCCAGGGCGACGTGGTCATGGTCCCGGAATAACCAATCAGGCTGTGCTGCTGCAAATCATCGGGCTGCGTCGGCAGCCCCGCTCTGGCGATATAGGCGGGAGAGGCGCAGGCAAGCAAGCGGTAATCGGTGATGCGCCGCGCAACCAGATCGGAATCGGGCAGCTGGCCGATGCGAATCGCCAGATCAACCCCCTCCTCCACCAGATCGATAAAACGATCCAGCAGCTGCAACTGAATATTGACCGCTGGATAGTCGCGCATAAACGCGGCGATTAATGGCCCAAGGTACATCGAACCAAAGGTGACCGGCGCCGCAATGCGCAGGTTGCCTTCGGGGGCGATATGTCTGGAGGTGGCTTCCCGTTCAGCTTCCCGGATCTCTTCCAGAATACGCTGACTCTTCTCAAAGAAGGTATGGCCGGCATCGGTCAGGCTGAGCTGATGAGTGGAACGTTCAAGCAATCTGACCGCGAGCGCACTCTCCAGCGATGACAGATAGCGCCCCGCCATCACCGCAGAGATTCCAATTCGTCGCGCAGCCGCCGCGATACTTCCCTCTTCAACCGCAGCAACAAACACCGACATACTGAGCAAACGATCCATTCCTCCTCCCGCTATGCATACTCTGAGTACATACCATGACTATTTTACATGTCATTCCAAACCTTATCGTTACAAAACATACTGGCGTCACCAAATGATTTCGGACAGACGAGGTAACGATGAATATTTTAAGTAATGGCGTACAGCTGCAGGTGACGGAGAGTGGCAGCGGCGATATCGCATTGGTGTTTATGCATTTTTGGGGGGGATCGTCAGAAACCTGGACGCCGGTGATTAACCTGCTCAACAGCCATTATCGTTGCATCGCCATTGATGCCCGCGGCTCAGGCGCATCACAGGCCGCCGCCGCAGGTTATCGCAGCGAGGATCATGCCGCTGACGTTTATAACGTTATCCAACAACTGGGGCTGCAACGGGTGATTTTGGTCGGGCATTCGATGGGAGGCAAAACGATGCAATTTCTCGCCAGCCGCCGCCCGAAAGAAGTTATCGGTTTGGCGCTGGTGGCATCGGCACCGCTCGCACCGATGAATATCGATGAAGCACAGCGCCAGCAGATGCGCGGAGCTTATGCCAGCCGGGAGTCGATTCTCTGGACGCTCGACAACGTATTAACGGCAGGCAACCTGACGCCAGAGCAGCGCGAAAAACTGGTGGCCGATGCATTGCGTGTCAGTGCTGAGGCGGCAGATGGCTGGCTTTATACCGCGTCACAGGAAGACCTGCGGGACGTGGCTGACAGGATCAATGTCCCTGTGCTGATTATGGCGGGCGAGCTGGATAAAGTGGATACGGTTGCGGTGATGGAGAGAGAGATCGCCGCACGCTATCCGTTTGCAGAGGTGCAGATTTTCCCTGGAAAAGGCCACCTGTTGCCGGTGGAAGCATCTGCGGAAGTGGCGGCGGGATTGCGGAAGTTTGCTGTTTCTTTACAGCATTGAGGGCAGTTTGCGGGGTAGCTCTCCTGCGGGCAGGAGAGCTTTGGGTGGGGGGAATCAGCACCCACGATAAAGGGTGGCCACTTTAAATGAGTTGATATCTCATTAAGAAATTGACTGGTTAATTAACTTTTGAAAGAAGGCATAGGGCACATCTGGTGATATTTTTCGTGAAAAGATACATCCAGAACTTTTTATTTTTTCAAGATCATTATAATCGAGCGTCCTTGGATAGTCAGGCCCGGTCGTCCAATCGATGTACCTTAACGCATCATTTAATTTAGAGATATCGTGATAATTATCATTAACACCAATATGTTTTAGCGCTGTATGAAAAAAAACCTCATCAGCGCAGAATGAATTGCGATATAAATCACAATACCAGCCATTAGCATTGATAAAATCCACTAAAGAAAGCATGGTTTTTCTATTTAATGAAAACCAATTGGTTCCTTTAAAAAAAGCATTTAATTTACCTGAATCCCTTTTAAAAGCCTTACTCACATAGAAAGACTTGAGCATCTTGAACGTAATTATTTTTACTTTATCGAGCAGGTTCTTATTTCTTATATTGAAAAATGCGGGATAATCATACATAACACGAGCTGTGGGATCGATGTATTTATTCCTCTCGTCCTGGAAGTGCATGAGATTCTTTAGCTCTATTTCATACAGGAAATCATTTATATCCTGATTTGTCTTGCAGGGTAGATCATCGCCTGACAGTAAAAAAAGATATTCAAAATCAAAATGTATTGCTTCATTAAACGTGTTTATTGTTGATTCTATCTGACTATAGGATCCCCATAAAACGTTAACTCTCTCTTTAACAAAAAAAATGTTTTTTGCAGTAAAAATAGCAAAATCAGAGATAGATGATTTTGCGTCCACATGAATCAAAATAATATTTTCATCAAATGATGATAAATAATTAACGGTAAAGATAAGCGGATTTGTAATGCGATGACATAGAATGCAAAAAACTTTCTTCATCATTTACCTCCTCTGATGAAGTTTTATCTGGCGTTTTAGATAGTACGAAAATGTCGATTATGCTGCTAATACATCTCTTTGCAGAAAACCGTTCAGTGTCAGATAGAAGAGATTTCTTCTTTTTTCAAAGAAAAGATATGTTAGTTGTGATTTATATTCTTTCAGCTTTTTCATGGTAATGAATAATGAATGACAAATTTGTTCATCATTCCAACCTCGCAAGATAAGTAGAAATATTCGCATTCTGGCGCTGTCTTCTTTCACTTTGAAAGGCTTTATCTTTTTAAAAACTTTAGCACCCTTAAAAAAATCAAAAACATCAAGACTACCTACATTCAGCGCCACAAAGGAAACGTCACATATCGACTGAAGAATAAACACCTCCAGCTCATTGTTGAATATCAGAACGATATTTTTTGATCTGGCGTTGATTTCGCCCCTGGCTAACGCCAATAGAAAATTATGAATATCACAAACAAAAAAACTCATCCTCGCATATGGCATTTCAAGAGATAAATCCTCTATCGCTTTCTCGATGAATTTATTTTCAAGTTTAGTGATAAGTTTATCCATTTTTATCACATCAGCACCATAGAATTAAAAGTGGTTAACAGTTTTATTTTATATGAAAAGTTAAATTATCAGATGGGATTTTTACTAATCCGTTTGCTTTTCGCATTCTTACCCATCCCTTTTATAAATTTAGTCATAGGTTTTTCCAGGAAATTGTAAGTTAACAAGCCGGCAGCAATCGACCCAAGAACCTGAGCTACTGAAAATAAAGGGCCATGCAACATATTTATCTTCTTTAAAAACAATGCAACAGGACTTAGTATGAATGGATGAACCAGATATAAAGAGTACGAACAATTTCCAAGCTGTTCGAATGAACGGACGATACGCCCTTTGCTCTTGTAGAACCACTCCTCCATACTTATAAATCCAAGGAAAATAAAAAACATGGGAATCCCAGAGGTAATGGCTTTGCCAAACAACACCTCCGGCACGCCAAAGTTATTTTTATAAATGAGGTAAGCTATGCCCGCAAGAATCATCAATACTGAAACAGGCCTACTGGGCTTAATATGATTAAAAATATAAAAGCTGGCAATGCCAAAGGCAAACTCAAGCAGCATGTTGCTAAACAAAAACGATAAATAATTCGAGGCAGGTTTAAAAATAGCACCCAAACATGCCAGAATACAAATTATACAGCAAATGGTAAAATATCTTATGTTTCTAACATGGGTAAGAAAAATACATACTGAGAAAATAAAATAGTAGTAAAATTCATAGCTGAGCGTCCATCCATTTTGGATTAAAAATTTGTCTCCATTCGGGATCAAAAAGTAAGACTCAATAATGCCTGTTTTTCCGCCTGAGGAATTGACTAACCCTGGAGCAACGAGAAAAACCGCTAATGCTATGCAGGTTAAAGCCCAATACAAGGGAATAATACGCTCAATTCTGTTTTTCATAAAACTTAGGAACGTCATGTCTTTATTATGCGTAGTAAAACACATAATAAATCCTGAGATTATAAAAAACAGATCAACACCATCGCCACCAATATGAAACCAGTTTAAAGAGCCGGTATCGTATTGTTGTCCCTTATGTGCCACATGAGTCATAACCACCATTAATGCAGCTATTCCTCTTAAAAACTGAATAGAATAAAACATAAAAAACCTTTAAATTAAATAACTTTAAAATCACATAAGAGCATTTTAATAAAGCGGGAACTAACCCGCTTTATCAGCAAGCCCTGTCAGTTGTTAGTTAAGTGAACCCTGTACATATTCTATTCAACAAAAATTGCTATTCATTTCCCGAGGATGGATGATAACAATATTAATAGGCGGATTTATTAACAAAGCCTTTGAATACAGTCAGGAAAATGATCTTCAGATCACCGAGAACACTCCAGCTCCTGATATATTCAAGATCCAGTTCAATACGTTTTTGCATTTTATCAAGTGTATCCGTCTCACCGCGCCAGCCATTAATTTGCGCCAGACCGGTAATTCCAGGTTTGACTTTATGTCGCAGCATATAACCATGGATCAATATGCGATATTGTTCGTTATGTGAAACGGCATGAGGACGTGGGCCAACAATCGACATTTCACCACGAAAGACATTGAAAAACTGCGGTAATTCATCAAGGGAGGTATTCCGTAAAAACCGCCCTACTCGCGTAACACGAACATCTCCACGAGTAGCCTGCGTGACTTTTCCGCCATTCTCCATAACGGTCATTGAGCGAAATTTCCACACCACAATCGGTTTACCATCGATTCCATAACGTGTCTGTCTAAACAATGCCGGACCAGGGGATGACAATTTCACGACAAGAGCAATCACAACGAGCGCGGGTGAAATCAATAACAGAATAAATGACGAAAGAATGATGTCCTCAAGCCGTTTAAACACCCGATTGATACCGTTGAACGGAGTATCGACTAAAGGCACAACAGGTACGCCATTAATTTCCTCTGTGTGTGATTGCAGGATATTAAACGTGAAAACATCTGGAACCAGCAGTACTGAACAGGTTGAATCTGCAAGCTGTTTAACCAGCTCACTGATTTTTGCCTCATCTTTCATATGCATGGCGATATACACGCGGTCAATTTTACCTTCACGCGCTTCCCTGACCAGTTGCGCGAGATTGCCTGCATAAGGTAAACCATTTAATTCGTTAGACATCACGTCGTCATACACACCTTTCACAACAAAGCCCAACCATGGAGAATGCCCAAAGCTTCTTAGTAAGGCTATGCCAGCAGGCATGCTGCCGGCGATACAGACACGACGCGTGTTATAACCGTATTTCCTCAGCGTACCAGAAATAAGACGGATCACTGAACGGCTGATGATAAAACCGAGAGAAACAAGCACAAACCATTGCATCATAAAAGCGGAGGTAAAGCTCAACTGAGGCAAACAGTTCAGCACGAATCCGGTAACTACTGTCGTGATTATCCAGTTACGAAGAATGGAAAAAAGCTCGACTGTAATTTTCATGCCGCGCCAGGAACGATAGAAATCAGTGAAGCCACCTACTGTAACGAAAGTAATCAGAGAGACCATCAGCATCAATAGCCGCTGGTTATCAAACGCAGAATTATTGAAAATGCATGTAAAATAGAAACCAAGAAATATGATAGTTATATCTGAAAGACGCTGCACCATAGATATAACAGATACATTTGAATGGATATGAACGCGTTGCTGAAGTGTATTCATAGGAGTCAATCCGCCTATTAAACCGTTAAAATAAAACGCATAAGATTAATTTATTTTAAAAAACCATTGTAATAGGAACATGATAGTTCCACAGACAATTAATCAGAATTACTCTGACTTAAGCCTTAACCTTGCGAATATAAAGCGACGTGAGCTCTTTGACATTGCAAAAAGACACAACGTGTAGAATGAGAAATTGCAAATACAAATCCATCCCAAAGTTACGACTCCAGTTATCTCAGAGTCGGGATAGGCATGGCTAATAAAACGCATAAAGATCAGCATTCCGACAACGGCTATAAATATCGGATAAATTTTTATAAAGATATTTAGTAATTTTCCACCGATCATCCTCATCAAAAAATACATCAAAGGAAAGAAATTAATGATGTTAGCGATCATGTAGAATTTTGCAAAGACATCGATATCAAATCTAACACCCAGTAGAAAAGTGGATACCATCAGGATAGCATTGAATATGCCAAGCCGTAGCATAACATTTGTTTTACCTTTTACCATAAATACCGAACCGGTTGTGCTAAGAACGGATTGAATGATAGCTGTTGGTGCCAACCACTTTAATATTTCAGCTGTTTTTAGCCATTGATCACCAAAAAAAATCTTAATGATCGGGAAACTATAATAGCCAATAACAGTCATTAACGGTGCTGTTAATGCGAGAACAACAAATATAGTGTTCAGGTAGGTTCTTTCAATCTTTTCATTATCATCCTGAAACCGACTCAGGACAGGGTATAATGATCGGGTAGCAACATATGTCATGCTCTGCAAAGGGAAAAGCATAATACGATAGGCCAGGTTGTATTGCCCCAATATGGTTACTGACATATATTTCCCGACAATGAAACTATCGGTGTTACGCGAGAAGTAATTAATGAAATTATATAAAGATAGATTAGTACTGAAGGAGAAAATCTCTTTAATATCCCTCATCCTGATATATTTTTTAACTGATGGTCTCCATGTCGACACATTCCAAAATTGCAGGGCAGACATCAGATTCTGGGTGATAGCCTGAGCGACAAGGCTATACACGCCAAAACCACAGTTTGCCAAAACTATCGCCACAATGACCGACGTCACCGATGATGTTACCTCAATCCTGGAGATAGATTTAAATTTCGAATCCCTCTCCAGCAGAGCAAGGTGTGTTGCGGCGCAACTTGATAAAGGAAATGACAAACCCAGTAGCATCAACACTGACAGAAGTTCAGGGTGACCATAAAGTACAGATAAAGGTTCTGCCAGTATCGCGATAAGAGCACATAAGAAGACCCCGAGAGCTACATTGAGCCAGAAGATGGAGTTAATAAGATCATTAGTCAAAACTTTCTTCTGGATCAACGCCGCCGAGGTTCCCAGATCTCGTAGTAGAATCCCAAGGTTGATCACCACTACCGCCATAGCCATTAAACCGTATTGCGCCGGTGGAATGATTTTAGCCAGGTAAATAAGGTTTACAGCCTGGACAAACATCTTGAGAAACTGAGATAACGCATTCCATTTTGCATTAGACAACACATTCATTTAAATATCACCCTGCCTAACGGCTTATTGAATGATAATGAATACGTGTTTTTTTCGTCTAAAAAGCACCCCAGATTATTAACTATCCCAATGCCATTCTGAGTCTGCTCCATTTCATCTACTTCTTTGGCAGAGCTGAAGAATCCTGCACCACTTGTGATGATGATTTTCATAGTAAACCTTAAATACAGTGAGTGTGGTTCTGGAAACGACTTTAATTTTTAGCAGCGTGGGTGCTTGCCCTTGATAAAGGTTTTAATGATCAGGTCGACATTTGAAAATTTAAATTTAATGATCTGATTTACAGCGAGCTTAATCATTCGCATCATCAGAAGAAGTTTGTTTCTGGAGTAGTACTTCCCTGACAGTACTTTATCGTAGAGTCGCTCAGCTTCCTGTATTTCTCTATTGCCATCGTTAGGCAATGAAAGAGCGACCTCGATCGTGCCTACGATTTGAATAACAATATTGACGTTTTTCTTTTTAATCCACTCAAGTCGATTAAAAAAATTATAATCCACGCCATAGAGTGCAAACCGACTGTCAAAAACTTCTAAATTCAGATCGGAGAATTTTTCGATCAAAGAATGATAAATGACTAATCCAGAACTAATCGACAATACACCAGAATGAGGGTTGATTATCTCACCGTCATTATTCTTATTTAGTTTCTTATTAATGCGTGGGTAGTAAACTCTGCCATTAGTTCGCTCTTTCACATTAGGGATTTGTAAATCAACATCTTCAGTATGATATGAATCCAGTTTCGTTAGAAAATTTTTTGTTAAAACATCGTCATCGTCTAAAAAAATAAAACGGTCAAAATCCCGATATTCGTTGATGACACCATTATAAATCCAACTTAACGGGCGATTATCGAGGAACTCTCTGGTACTGATGCTCTTGACGAAAAAACCAAGGGTGTGAAGGAAATTTTTATCAAATTCAATTGCGCTGGGACCATTATTAATGATGAGAACATCTGCATTAGAATATTCGTGACTCATCAGGCATTTAAGTGACAATGAATCTTTATAAGACTTATTATTTAAAACCACAGTCAATATAGTTCGCATAGGAAACCTTTACTCTTTGAGATCAAATAAGAATAGTAGATTAAGTTCAAGCGTTTAAATTACAATTGCCGTGGTACGTTTTGCATCGATAGTCCGGGAAGATCATTTTTTTTGCTGCAACCAGGAAAGATAGCCTTTCATCATATCCTTTTCGTTCCCCTGCAAATCAAGAAGGCCAAAATTAGACTCATAGGCGTTATGGGGAACAATTTGATCCTGAAGCGAATACCACCAGATTCCTTTGATGTAATCTCTCTCATTCGCAAGTTTAAAATATTGCTGGGTATACTCTTTCTGTTGGAAGGGAAGTAACTTTCCTCGTAAAGAATCTGAGTACCCCATTTCCGAGATAAAAACATTCACCTGTTTGCCATTATTCATCAACTGCAAATGTTTTTCAAAACCATCGATGGTCTCAAAATCTGCTTGCGGAGTATGTGTGGAATACGGATGGATTGAGACCCCGTCAATGTAACTCAGTATCCCATCCTTAATCATGTCATCCAGCCAGTTTACATGTCTTGCTGACAGTGGATTCATGCTGCCGGCAATGATGATTGCGTTGGGATTATGCTCGCGGATGACTTTCGCTACCGCTTTAATGAACAATGCATAATTCTTCGCAGAGACGGCATCATAATCATCAGGATGATTCTTCATATCATCATGCCACCACTCATTATAAATTTCATAAACTATCTTTTTATTTGGAAACTGATCAACATTCCATGCTGTAAATCCGGTAAATGCTTTTATCTGGTCGTTAGTTTCAGGCTTTGTGTTGCCGTATAAAACATTTGTGTTGCCTAGTACCAACAGAGGCGTGATGCCTGCAGCAAGGGATTTATTAACAAACTGGATTAACTTTTGGTCAGGTATTTTATAAACACCCTTTTGCTGCTCGACTTGTCTCCATCGAAAACCACTTCGATAAGAGGAAAAATGATACTTACTAAGAAGATCAATCGTCTCACTGCCTTGCGTTACCATACGTTCAGGTTGAAAGAATGCGCCGGTCAGCATAGATTCCGCTGCACTGGTTGAGCTTGTGACGATTAGTGATAACAGTGCGATAATACGAAAATTTACCATGGTAACTTCCTGTCATTTCTTCAGACATCTGATAGTTAAATCATTTATTTAACTGATTTTTAAACAACAAAAAAACATCAACGACATAAAAATAAAGACGCGTATTTGAATAAAAGCGCGTGAAGAAGATTGAGTTCTTAACTTTTAGGCCATAACTAACAAGTTGTGCCTCAAGAATGTCTTTGTATTTCCCTGTAACCTGATTTCTTTCACAAAAAAGATTATAAGCTTTACGAATTTTTTCCTTATTTCCAAGAGTGATTCGATTAAGGTCGTGTGAAGTATCTTGTACATACAAAGGCTTACTCAGCAATTTTGCTTTGTTTAGCTTCGTTTTAACCAACAAACGATAAAATAGGTCCATATCCTGCCACGCGGGCATATCCGGTGTAAATTTACCTGCATCCTTCATCCTTTGCGTATAGGTAAAGCACTGGTTTCCAATTATATTTTTAAACAAAACATCCCTGGAGGTGATTTCCCGCGGTAACATCATGTCCAGGTATCTGGTATTCTTATAGCTTCCTTTCTTAGTGAATGTCAGAAAGTTGGTATAAAGAAAGCTGTACTTATTCAGCAAGTGCCGATTTTCTACAAAATAAGAAATTCTGCCATCCAAAAAATAATCATCGTCATCCAGACCAGTAATAAACTCACCCTTAGCCTGCTCAATCGCAAGATTTCTACTGGTGCACGCCCCGGAATTAACCTCTTTGAAAATATATTTAACTCGAGGATCCTTTTTTGCAGCTTCAGTAAGGAATTCCTGAGTACCGTCTGAGGAGTTGTCATCAACAACGATCACTTCGATATTTTTATAACTTTGGTTACAGACTGATGCCAGTGCACGCTTGAGCAATTGAAGGCGGTTAAAAGTCGGCATATACACAGAAACTAACGGCATATCATTCATATCATTTTCCTTGTAAAGAATGAGAATATAGCTCTATTGTTTTTTTATTCATTTTTTCTCTGGTATAACTTTCTGTCAGTGCCTTCAAAAGTCTTTCCTTGGCACCATCCAGATCATATGTATTGATCGCGGAAAGTAAGCTGGCCAGAGAAGAACTATTACCGCAATGGAAAAAAAGCTTACTAACTCTATTTAGCTCTTTAAATGCATTTATATCACTGGTGATGATAGGCAAGTTATAACTTATTGCTTCAAGTGGAACCATTGCAAACCCTTCCCAACGAGAAGGGATAACCAGACAGTTTGCTTTTCTATAATAGTCACCAATTTCATCCTTCTTGATCCATCCGGTATACTCAATGACGATATTTTTAAAAACACGATTTCCTGCCTGAGCATCCTGGTTGATAGCAGAACCGATCATGATTACTTTAAGTGAAAAGTCTAAAGTTTTATTATCCAGCGTGCTGAGCGCATCCATTAACGTGTCTGTGCCTTTTTGATGGTCAAAGCGCCCGACATACAGCAGTGTGTATTCCTTTAATTTATTGTGCGTGTGCGTATTTTTTTCGGCAGGTAAATCGACTCCATTACTGATCAAACAAAGCTTATATTCCGGAAAGCCTTTTTCTAACGCCTTAAGAAATTCAAATTCTCCGACGCAAATAATACTCTCGGTGAAGCGTGATAGCAGTCGTTCGCAGAAGGTGAAGAGCTTTAGCTTTACAAATGAGGTATCCACCAGAAAGGCGAATCCGTGTGGACAATAGATAACACGTTGTTTTTGGCGCCAAAAAAAAAGGATCAAAATCAGACGACCAATGAACCCCGCAAAAGTACTGTGTAAGTGAATAATGTCAGGTTTGAAAGTTTTAACTTGCTGATAAAAGCAAACTGCAAAAGCCCAAAGTCCAGTAATCCCCCGCTTATCTCGGCTAAACATAACGATGTTTGGCAATAAACTCTTTGATAACTCGGAAATATGTTGCTCAGGAACAATTATCTTTAATTCAGATACTTCGCCATTCCTGGCCTGGTATTGCGACAGGCTATCAAGCACGGTGGCGACTCCACCTTTGATCGTCTCCGCCGCGTGTAATACTTTCATGTCTGGTTCCTCAGATTTGCATTCAGCAAAAATCAAATCACATTAAATACATCATTGATCTTGAATGGGTATATCCCACCAATATTGCTTGATATCAGCATCACAAAATAAGCAAATGCGCAAAGACAGAAACCAACAGTGATCAACTGATTGTTTATTTTCTTCAGTAAGATGGGAAGAATTAACATCAGGTAATAAACAAAATATTGCGCAACGCGCTGCGGTCCAGCAGGGTCTGTCCCTAACATCGCCACCGGCAATAGCGCAGCAATGCCACATAGATAACTGCACTCCATCACGTTGTACTCGCGGTTTTCATGTCTGAGTTTTCTTCCCAGAACATAAATAGCCAACGCAATCATCACGTATAACACGACGGTCATCAGCCCATTTCTGCCGTTGGTCGCCTCTTCGGTATAGTGCTCATACCTGGCATTACCCGCCGCCATTTGTGCGACAATCAGCGGAGTCGCAATCAAACCGGCCATAAAGGTGCCAATCACCTTGAATTCGATACGAAACTTAGCGTGACACAAAAAATAAAACACCAACATCAAAGATGCGCTGACATGGAACTGACATGCGACAGCAATGCACAAGGCATACTTCAGCAGCTTCTTCTCAACCAAATATTTCATTGCCAGAAAGCAGATCCCCATTGCAATCGTCTGACGGACTTGATTATAAAGCGCGAAATACATGCCGAAAGTAATATAAATATATAGTGATAGCGTATAGCTTGGCGATCGTTTCTTAAGCACCCAAAGAACTGGAAAAATACACATCACTGACATAACAATAAAATAGAAAAAATATTCATTATAAATATCACGTACCAGCATAGCGACTAACTGATATCCCTTTTCTACTTCAGGGTTTAGTGTTAACGGATAGTGATTGAATGGGAAACGAAAGTCTCGGGTATAAACTTTTGCATCCGTGCCGATGGTATAATCCCGTACTGATGCAAGAAGTGTAAGAGTAAAAAGTGGTAATATCACCGCTCTGCTTTTTAGTGTCTTGTCCTGAATATAAACAAAGAACACACTAAAAATGGTTACGATTAAATAGGGTAACATACCTCGTCTCTTTTATTTTATGCAGGCCAGCGTTCCAGGTCATTATCCGGCGCGGCTATTTCCGCACCGGGTAGTACCGCCTCATTTGTCTCTAAGGATCTGAATTTTATTTTTTATCGCTGTAAGCGTAGCTGTTATGACCGTATCCATAGGTGTAGTAACTTCTGAAACTATTTTTCACCATATTTAATACGCAAGCCTGAACGTGGATGTCACATTGTTCGAATCGATTAATACTGACCTCAATTTCACGCACCGTATTCGTCTCATATCGCGCGACCAGTAACAATGTCCCGACGTGCTTGCCGATCAGTACTGCATCAGTTACGGCCAGCACTGGCGGAGTATCAATAATCACAATATCGTAATTTTCCTTTGCCCATTTAAGTAATGCTGGCAATCTCGTTCCCATCAACAATTCAGAAGGATTAGTGGGCGCTTTACCACGAGGCATAAAATCAAAACTATAGTCGTCTCTTTTCACACGACTAATGGCTGACTCGGGTGACACCTTGTTTGCAAGAATGTCCGATAGCCCCATTTCATTATTAATATTAAAAACTTTATGCGCAGTACCACGACGCATATCTGCATCGATCAACAGGATCTTTTGTCCTGTTAATGACATGATTGCCGCCAGATTAGTACTAATGAATGTTTTACCAGCCTCAGGCGTTGCACCCGATATCATCAGCACATTGTTTTGCACATCCAGCATGTTGAAATGCAGACTGGTACGTAAATTACGTACAGCTTCAACCGCCAAATCAGCCGGGTTTTCAGCGGCGAGAAAATGCTCAACCGAAGATTTCTTATTGCCAGGTTGATGAGATTTACGGCGTTTGTGTTCAGACATCCAGTCAGATTTCGGAATACTGGCGTAAACATTCAGTCCAGCCAACTCCAGCTGATCGGCAGAATCGATACCGCGATGGAAAAATATACGTAGTAAAATGATGCTGACAGATAAAATAAATCCAATAATCGCCCCGGCAAGGATCAGGATGATTTTCTGTGGGCGCACCGGCTTAGGCGCGGTTACCGCATTATCTACAATCCGTACATTGCCGATGGCGCTCGATTTAGCGATGCTGAGTTCCTGCTGGCGGTTAAGTAATTGCATGTAGACCGCACGGCCTGATTCGACGTCCCTGCTTAAACGTAACACTTCCTGCTGGGTTGATGGCATGGATGAAACCTGTTTATTCAGTTTCACTCTTTCCTGTTGTAGAGTTTCCCTTTTTTCTAATAACGCCTTATAAGTGGGATGCTCCTTGGTATAGAGTTGTGAGACTTCGGCTTCCCGGAAGGTCAACTCGTTTAACTGATTGTCGACATTAACGACCTGGTCGAGGATTGACTTGGCTTCGAGCGATAAATCAACGGAATCTTTTTGTTTGCGGTAGGCATTTAATTTATCTTCGGCACTATCCAGATCGCTTCTGACCTGCGGCAGTTGTTGATTGAGAAACTGTAAACTTTTGGCATCCTGCGCAGCCTGACGATCAATATTTTGCGTCAGGTAATGATAACTGATGTCATCGAGGATTTTTGTAATCTGTGTTTTATCTTCGCCGGTCAGCTTCAGTTCCAGCATCCCGGTATCTTTACCCTGATCGGCGACATTAAGGATATCCAGTAACCGATCCATTGCCGCGAGGCGTGTATATTCCGCGACAACAAAAGTCTCTCCCGCCTGGGCATGCATCTCGCTAACGAGCAGCGTAAGCCCATTTTGGTTGAATAATTTGCCGACTTCTCCTGTTGCTGTGCTGTCGCCATAATTAATTTCAAAACTTTTATCATTGATTACTTTCAGCTGAAGCTTGCCTGGTTTTTCATCCGTGGTTGTCGGGATACTCAGCTTTGAGACAGTGACTGAGCCATCCTCCTCACCAAACAACCTTGCCAAACCCTTGCCGATGAGAGGGAAATGTTTTTTCTGTACATCAATTTGCAAATTCAAATCATCAACAGTTTGTCCAACTACCATTCTTGATTGTATCAATGCAATTTCAGGCGCTGAAATCGGTTGTGAGTCTGGCAGCATTTGATTCAGGCTATCCAGAATGGCATTGCCCTGCTTCTGTTCAACCTGGATTAACGCATCGGCCTGATAAACCGGGGTTGCCAGAAAAGAGTAAATCGCAGCGATGATCAAAAAGCAGCCAGTGATAGTAATGATTAGTTTTTTGTGATCAATAAGTTCACCAATATAACGCCCCAAATCACCTTCATCCTGGCTTGTGGCTTTTTGCTTATTTGCGATCATTGTGGTCATGATTTCTCCCTGAGATTTTACTGCCAAGCTTTTGGACCCATTGGTGACAGGCCAGATCGATGAGGTTAAAAACGGAAACAAATGCGGCTTCGCTTTTGTTGTAAGGATCGGGAATTTCTCTGTTGCCTATCCAGCGGCCAAGCAACATCACTTTTCCCCGTAACTCAGGTGCCATCAGGCTGATCTTTTCTAGCTGCCTCTGTTCCATTACCAATAACAAGTCATATTTATTTGCCTCGGCAACATCAAATCGACGTCCGTGATGACCCGTCAGCGAAATACCCTGCGCCGCTGCGACCCGTTCTGCGGTGGCATCCGCCGGATGCCCGACTAACGCATCCAGACCCGCCGAAGCAATTTTTTTGCCAGGAAGATATTGGGTCAACAACCTCTCCGCTATCGGCGATCGGCAAATATTCCCGGTGCAAATCACCAGAATCGAATCAAACATCGTTATCACCATTCACGGATGTAATGTCCGGCTTCAACCATGTCATACACGCCGCCAATGGTTGGAACGAGCTGGGAGATAACGCGGTTCCAGCGCACCACCGGTGCTGTGGTGACATAAACGATGTCGTAGGGTTGCAGCTGGAAAGCGGTGCTCATAACCATGGCTGCTGCATCTTTCGCGTTTAGCTGATAGATGTTGGCCAACTTGCCGTTGCCCGCATTTTTGTGAAGCGGACGAATAACAAAAATCCCGGAGGCATCAGCCATCGCCTGGGAGACGCCTTCGGCATTACCCAGCGCTTCGGCGAGCGTCATGCCGCTGCGATCCATCTTGAGCGTCGCCTGTTTGTTAACTTCACCCATGACGAAGACTTTCAGGTCGTCGTTGCGGGGAATAAACAAAATATCGCCCGGCGTTAACAGGCGGTTCTGCCTTAAGTCGCCCTGCTGCATCAAAGCCTGCAATGAGATGACGCTATCCTGCCCGTTGTGGGTTAACACCACATTGCGCCAGTCGGCATCCGGGGCTAAGCCACCGGCAGCATTAATGGCGTCCATCACCGTCAGAGGGATGTTGCTGATCGGTTGCTGGCCGGAGCGCACCACTTCGCCGGTTACGTAGGCTTTTTGCGATCGGAACGCGGCGATGCTCACATCAACCTGTGGGCTTTCAATATAGGTTTTCAGCCGTTGGGTGATCTCAGTGCGGACTTCTTCAATGGTGCGCCCGGCAACCAGCACTTTGCCAATATAGGGATAGAAGATGGTGCCATCGGTGTTGACCCAGTTCCCGGTATCGCTGGCGCTGCGGTACTGCCCGGCGGGTGTTGTCAACTCAGGGTGATCCCACACCGTCACCATCAGCACGTCACCAATGCCGATATGGTATTGATATTTCTTGATTTCTTCTTCCAGCTGGTCGTTTGGACTGGAGATCACGGCTTTCGGCTGGAGAGATTCGACCAGTTTGGGGGTTAACGGATAAACGCTCACGAATTTATCAATATCCGTACTGGAGTCCGTTTGTTCTATCACGTCCTTGTTGCTGGTGGAGAGATATTGACCAGGAACCAGGGTGCAAGCTGAAAGTAAAAAAACAAATATCGCGATGCCGGATATTTTAAAAGGTAATTTCATCATCATGAGCTGAACTATCATCCTATAAAATGCACAAAATAGAGCCTCTTTCTGAAAAGACTAAAGAGGCATATTCAATAAAATGTCTTACCCTGCTTCAATAACCCATCCATGATTGACTGTGCTGTTTCCCGTAAAACAGGTTTCTGAATGATGAAATGTCTTTATGCAGCATATGTAAGTTACTGACTTTAAGTTTCTTCAAAGCCGAGTTTTTTTGAGCGCTGATTGTTTTGGGACTAAGCCCGGACAATCTCGATATATCGAGCAATTTCTCGCCCTTTAATAAATCATTCAGGACGTCAATTTCTCGCGGGGTCAAATACATGCTCTTTCTTTCAGCGATAAGCTTGTAAAGATTGTGATGCAGCGGAGTGAGACCATTACTTAGCTGATAACTTAGAACGAACGTGGTCAGGCAATTTCCGATAAAGTACTTTTCACTGGAATAGATGCTGATATCTTTGTAGAACCTGATGGTTTTTAAATCAGAACTTAATGCAATGGTGATGTCTTTCAATCCATCCTCATGAACTTTTAACGCTTCTCTCAACCCCAGCTTAAGGTAGTAATCATGGGATATTATCCTCATATCTCTTTGACACCGTGTCGGTGTCCCTCGCTGTAGAATGCCAGCTATTTGCCGACATAGGTGCTTGTGGTGGTTGTCGTGGTGGTGGCCCCGCTACCATGCGTGAGAGTCATCAATGCTACCCCCGCTATCGCAGATACCGCGGATACCCCCATTACGACGCTGCTGCCAGCGGCATAACTGGTTGCCGTATCACCTGCGGCGGCACCGGCGTCCTGAATAACCAGTGCCTTATCTTTTTTATTGATTTCATTTGCTGCTGTCGCGTTTAGGCTCAGCATACTAATTAATAAAAGAAGGGTGATATTTGTGATTTTCATATTTTTTACCTTTCCAGTTTGTTTAGAGTGTTAAATGGCGTTGTTTATAATATTGAGTACAGGGTTGTCTTTCAGGCACGCTACCGCCCTTAGCTTACGGGCGCCAATAGCCTAAAAAATAAAAAAATGACAGCGTTTACCCGCACAAGCAGGAAATAAAATGCAAATAGCAACGATCTGCCATTGCATAAACATTGACTGGTTATTAAAAAGTTGCAGGGCTATAATGCAAAATTCTTATTTAAACTTTCGATATTATCAAATGGCACGCTGGTAAAAAAATCACCCTGTAATGCATTCACTCCCTTAATTGCCGCATGGCATTGTTCAATGCTTCCTACTCCGGCAATGATGATAAAGTTACAATAGCGCATAACATTTTTAATGATGACAGGCCAGATTTCTGAATGGCTGTATAACCTCAGGAAGTCTTTGTCGATTTTTACCGCATCATACAAATTTTCCTGCAATGCTTTTAAACTCGCCTCACCTGATCCCAGATTCCCAAGCCATAATCGGTAATCCTGAGCTAAGGCATTCAGCACCCGATTACTTATTCCATCGGAGAGATTAGGAAAGCCTTCCGAAATCTCCAGCCGTAAAAAAGGGGTTAATCTGGCTAATTCGGCGATCTCATCATCCTGAATGAGGATCGCTGCCATCTCGAAATCGATCGGTATTGAGCACAAAATATTATTGTTATTAAAATATTCTTTCTTTGCATCGATGAGCCTGAGTTTTTCCCACAGCACTCTTTTTTTCTGCGCTTTGCTCATTTTCGTCAGTGGATACGAAAAGCTCCCTGGTGTGGCGCATCCCGTACACATCTTAACCGCCAGCACGTTCCCCTCTCTGCTAACAATCGGCTCTGCTACGAAACCACTGATAACCTTACCTGTTAAGAATTCGCTAAGGTACATAGACTATGTCTTCCCTAACACGCATCAGATTGTTCCTATTCTATGATCACTTTAACCAATCAATAAACAAGTAATGATCGGAAATATCTATGTTTTTACCTATCAAAAAACAACCTTTGATCGATCAATCCTTTGCTAAATCCAATCCATAGCATAAAACTCCGGCATTCCTGGAGAAAGCCGGTGTTTAATAGTGATATACATTAAATATCAGATAGATAAGCCAGGCTGGAACAAATTTTTGATAAAATACAGTGAGATATTAACAGTTATGTTTCAATATCTTAGTTGCGTCAACATCAACTAATAACGTTGTTAACGAATTGTAGCAGAACCTCAGGTAGCCACACGAAAAATGCACAATAAACGATTGATTAGCCGCAGGAAACTGAGAAAGTAGTGTCGTTGCGTAATTATGAAGTTTTTGGTTTCTGCATAGCAAAAACTGATGAATGGCCCTGAACCAGGTCCAGGCTTACTTAAACAGCGCTGCTCAGCAATTTTGCCGGTCGCGCCAATAATGCATTCCAAATAAATCATTAGCAGCGGCTTAATTAGCTTATTATTTTTAAAATGTTACCGACGAGGACAGTCACGCGCGTGACATCCCCTATTTCCTCTTCCAGAGAACGTTCTGATTCCTTTATTCGCGTCTGCCGCCAGTACGGTTACGCCTCATTCGCCATGCGTCATTATGATTTCCTATTGCGCGGTTGCACCTGATCAATATCCCGCATTGGTTGCATTAACCGGCAATAGAACGCGATGAAATTTCCCCTATATGTGGGTGCCGTCGTTGCAATCGGGTTTGATGGGTTGGGGATTTGCTGAGGCAGGAACAGGACGGCCAGGCATTAACCTGGCCGCTGACATCATTTCTGAAGAGGGGTGATGGCGACGCGTAAACCGCGGGCAGCGTGCGTTATTGCCGGTCAGGGCTTATCCCTGGTATCCAGTCGCAGCTGGAGAAACGTCAGATCCAGCCAGCGGCCAAATTTATTACCAACCTCACTGACCCGCCCGGCATCAGTAAAGCCGAGCTTTTTGTGCAGCGCTATCGATGCCGCGTTTTCCGATTCGATCCCGGCCACCATAACGTGTTTGCCCTGCTCCGTGGCCAGTGCGATTAACGCCTGCATCAGCGCCAGCCCGGCGCCTTTGCCGCGCGCAAGTTTGTGAACATACACGGAGTGTTCCACGGTATGACGATAACCATCCCATGGCCGCCAGTCGCCGTAGGAGGCGTAGCCAATCACGCTATCGTCCTCGTCAACCGCCACCAGTACCGGAAATCCGGCGGCCTGGCGCTCCGCCATCCACCTGATGCGATTCCCCACATCAACAGTTTTATCATTCCAGATAGCGGTGGTATTCAGCACCGCGTCGTTATAGATGTCGGCGATAACGGCCGCATCGTTTTCTACTGCCTTGCGTATTTTGCTCATGGACACCTCGTCTTACTGTCACTAAAGTAGATGAATCGTTCACTATGCTATATATCCACTATGTCAGACGAAAAATCCAGTAAAGAAGACAATATTAATCTCAGAATTGGTCAGAAAGTGAAGGCCGAGCGGGAAAAACGTGGCTGGTCACTGACTGACCTCGCGGAAAACTCAGGTGTTTCCAGGGCGATGATCCATAAAATTGAACGGGGAGAAAGCAGCCCCACCGCCACCCTGCTGGCGCGCCTGGCCGGTTCCTTTGATATGAGTATGTCGCAGTTGATTGCGCTGAGTGAGATTCAGACCGGCACACTGATCAAACATGATCAGCAGCCGGTGTGGCAGGATCCTGAAACCGGCTATATCCGCCGTCATGTGTCGCCCGGTCAGATTCCGGTTGACCTTGTCAGCATCGAACTGCCCGCCGGGGTCAGCGTGCCGATGCCCCTCATCTCCTATTTATCGCGGCGTCAGCTGATCTGGGTGCTTGAAGGGACGTTAACTTTCCATGAAGGTGATCAGGTGTTTGAGATGCAGCAAGGTGATTGCCTTGAGTTAGGCGACCCCGCCGACTGTATTTTTCGCAACGCGACCGCCGTCAGCTGCCGCTATGCCGTGGTGGTATTGAAGCCGACAGGGATTCATGCGTGACGCAGGTTTTGCCATCCGTTGATGATGGCAAAACCCGCAGAAGGTTACTCGACAGCGGATTGCAGCGTGATACGCGTCAGCTCGGAAGGACGACCTAATCTCACCGCCATCCCCGGCCACAGCGCGGTGCCGTTGTTGACGTAGAGTTGCATCCCCTCCACCGCGTACAGCCCGGAAACAAAGCCGCCGTTGGGTTTGGCAAACAGGCGATCAAAACCGGCAATTAGCCCACCGTGAGTATGCCCGGAAAGCTGCACATCGGCCCCCTGCGCCGCATTCTGTCGCGCGTTGCGTGGCTGATGATCCAGCAACACCACCGGCGCGTTTTCCGGCGCGCCGGCCAGCGCACGCGGGAGATCCGGACCTTGTCCGCCACGCCGTGGGGCAGAAGCATCCGTCAGGCCTGCAATCACCAGGCTGGCGCCATTGCGGCTCACCACGGTGTGGCTGTTGAGCAGGGGCTTCAGACCCATGGAATCGAGATGGGTTGTCCATGACTCCTGCTCAAAGAAATATTCATGGTTGCCGGTGATGGCGAACACCCCGTCCGGCGCGCTCAGGCCGCGTAATGGTTCGACATCATCCCGTCGGTTCGCCAGGGTGCCATCAATCACATCTCCGGTGATGACGATCAGGTCAACCTTGAGTCCCATCGCCCGTTTCACCAGCGCCGCCGTCCATCTGGCGTTAAACAATTTGCTGATGTGCAAATCCGTCAGTTGCAACAGCTGATATCCCTCAAACGCCGGCGGCAGATTTTTGATGGTAAACACCACATCTTTCACTGGCGGAACGCGTATCGCCTGATGGACGCCAAAGGCCGCCAGCAGCATGGCGCAACCCCCTGCCGCATAACGCAGCGCCGGAGCAATTACCAGCGGATGCCCCGTCAATAATGCCACCAGCGTCACCACGTCGATCAGCAGCTGAAGCAAGGCCAGAAAGAGCACGGCACAGAAGGCCCAGTTAAAGAGGATGATCACCGGTCTTGGCATCTCCGGCGAGAAAATGCTGCCCGAGGTAAAACGGCAGATAAACAGATATTGCGTGGCGATCAATACCACGGCGGAGAACACAACCTTTACCGCCAGCGGCAAGGCCAGTGGAGCAATAAAACGCGCGATAACATACCAGCCCGGTATGCTAAAAATCAGGTGAAACATCATCTCATTCCCTGGTATTCAAGCGGTGTTTTGGCCGGAAAGTATCCTACAAATAGCGGCTGACTGCTTTTCAAAACTGGCTGAGCGCGTCTGCTATTTCGCATTGCTGCAATTTCCAGCAAACGATCTCCATCTGGATGTACAGACGTCTGGATGTAGATTATAGTGCGCTCCTCACGTTAAGAAGAGAGCTTCGTTATGAACAAAACAATCCTCGCCGCCCTGCTGGCCGCTTCCGTTACCCTGCTCAGCGCCTGCAATAAAGACAACGAAAACACCGTTAAGGTGGCGATCAATACCGGCCCGGACCAGACGCTGTGGGAAACCGTTAAGCAGGTGGCCCATGATAAATATCATCTGGATGTCGATGTGGTGGCCTTTAATGATTATGTCCAGCCTAACGAAGCGCTGTTCAACAAAGACGTAGACGCCAACGCTTTCCAGAGCCTGCCGTATCTGGAGATGCAGTCGAAAGAGCGTGGCTATCATTTTGCCGTAGTTACCAACACCTTTGTGTTCCCGATTGCGGGCTACTCACGCAAGATCAAATCGTTAAAAGATCTGCCCGATGGCGCGACCGTTACCCTCTCCAATGAAGCCACCACCCTTGGCCGTAGCCTGCTGCTGCTTCAGGCGCAGGGACTGATAAGCGTGAAACCGGAGGCCGGTTTGCTGCCGACGACGCTGGACATCACCGCCAACCCGAAAAAACTGAAGATTGTTGAAGTGGATACGCCGCAGCTGGCCCGTACTCTGGACGATCCGCAGGTCTACGTGTCTATCATCAACAACAACTTCGCGGCGCTGGCAAATCTGTCCGCTTCGCGTGATGGCATGTTTATGGAAGGCAAGGCGTCACCGTATGTGAACGCCATCGTGGCGCGTGAGGATAATAAAGACAGCCCGAATATCCAGAAGCTGAAAGAGGCGTTCCAGTCGCCGGAAGTGCTGAACAAAGCTAACGAAATTTATAAAGGCGATATTATTAAAGGCTGGTAAGAGCACGATTAAGCCGCGCAGAACACAGGCTGCGCGGCTTAACTTGCAGACTTAATGCTTATAACTCATCAATTTATCCTGCTGTATGCCATCCCGCTCGTCTGACGGATTCAGGTCGCACGCTTTCGGCAACGATGTCGTCAGAATCCCGGCAACAATCAGCGAACCAGCCAGACAGCACACCGCCACATTCTGTCCATACAGCATGGTCATGATGCCAACCAGGTAGGGTCCACAGAATCCGCCAAGGTTCCCCAGGCCATTAATCACGCCGCGAGCGCTACCGGCCACTTCCGGGGAAGCGATACGACCCGGAATCGACCAGAACGGGCTGGTGGCCGCTTTGAGGAAGAACCCGCACACCACCAGCGCGATATAGGCTGCGGTTATGTTGTTGTGCAGCACCACCGACGCCAGCAGCGCAGCGGCAAAGCAGAACAGCGACACCATCACCCACACGCGGCGCTTGCCGGTTCGGTCGCTTAACCAGGAAATGGCGTAGATACCCAGAATGGTGGCAACAAACGGAATCGCCGCCAGCAGACCGATGCCGGTCATATTGGAGCCGGTAAGATTCTTCAGAATACTCGGCAGCCATAAGGTGTAGCCGTAATCCCCGGTCTGATAGAAGAAATTCAGCGCCACCAGCTTCATCAGTCCGCTATTACTAAACACCGCCTTCAATGGCGCCTTGTTGATGGGTTTGGCCGCCTGCACCGCCGCGCGTTCGCGTCCCAGTTCACTCAGCAGCCAGGCTTTTTCCCGCGCGGGCAACCAGCGGGCTTCTTCCGGACGATCGCTGACGACTAACCACCACACCAGCAGGATCACCGCCGATAACAACCCTTCGATAATAAACAGCCAGCGCCAGTCGAGAACGTTGATGATGTAGCCGGAAATCGGCGCGGTGAACATGCCCCCCAGCGGCGCGAACATCATGACAAAGGCGTTGGCGCGGCCCAGTTCTTTTTCCGGGAACCAGTTGCTCACCATGGTTAACACCACCGGCAACATCCCCCCTTCAGAGACGCCCAACACAAAACGTAACGCCAGCAGCTGGTAGTGATTGGTGACGAATCCGGTGGCGACCGACACCACCATCCACGCCGCCAGCGACCAGGCGATAAAACGCTTACCGCTGCCATTCACCGCAATGCGGCCGCCCGGCACCTGAAGAAACAGATAACCGATAAAGAAAATCCCGCTGACGATACCCGCCATCTGGCTGGTGATCGCCAGGTCCTGCTCCATACCGCCCGGCAGTGCGAAGCTGATATTGACGCGGTCCATAAAGGAGACGATGCAAACAATTAAAATCGGCGCAATAACGCGGTACCAACGTGTTCCGGGAATAGTGTCCTGCATAATGCCCCCTCCGTGTAGGTTCATTTCACTGCCTACTATTAAAGAGAGTCTGGAAACTATTATTGCGATCTGAATCACTGCAATTCGTGTTAACAAAACCTGTTACGCGCAGCGTGATCTTCCGGGCAAATCGGTCAGGTAATGCGCATATCGATCAGAGGGTTATCAGCAGCCACGCGGGCAAGATGCCAGCGCCGAAGAATCGTTATTAATTTATGCGGTATCAGCGCACGGCAACCCGATAGTTAGGGATAAATCACAATGGTGGTAACACGGGCCTGTAACAGCGTTCAGGGTGATCTTCTTCACAGTTTTTCGCGCGATTAACCCGTGAGATAGGGAATAAATCAGCAGCGAAATGGCAAGGGAGAGAATATTGCGATGACAGGCGAATGCATCATTGTGATGGGCGTTTCGGGCACCGGGAAAAGCTCGGTGGGGACAGCACTGGCACAGGCCATTGGCGCAAAGTTTATCGACGGCGACGATCTGCATCCGCGCGCCAATATCCTCAAAATGGCCTCCGGACAGGCGTTGAATGATGATGACCGCAGCGAGTGGCTGGCGCGCTTATCCGATGTGATTTTTAGTCTTGGGCAGAAAAGCGAACGTGGCGTGCTGGTGTGTTCAGCGCTGAAAAAACACTATCGCGACCGCCTGCGCGCGGGCAATCCGCACCTGCGTTTTCTGTGGCTGAACGGCGACTTTGGCTGCGTGCTGGCACGTATGCAGCAGCGCAAAGGCCATTTTATGCCGGAAGCGTTGTTAAAAAGTCAGTTCAACACCCTCGAAATTCCCGGCGCTGACGAACAGGATGTGATTGAAGTGGATATCGCTCCCGCGCTGCCGCATATCGTGACGCAATGTGTCGGGCTGCTGAGTCAGCGATCTGTCGGCGTAGAGGCCTGATAAAAAAAACGCCTGATACCCACTATCAGGCGTCTTCCCGCATACTAACCCGCTTTACCCTTACGACGCAGCACCACGCTGAGCGCGATCCCCGCCAGCACCAGGATAATCACGCCAATCATGCCCGGCAACACCAGCGGTTGCAGACGCGCCAGCATCGGCGGATGGCCACCCTGACGTACCCAGGCAACATCCCCTGCGGTGACGCTCACCGTCGGATTGCCGTAGTGGTTCAGCACAAAGTTGCTGATATCCGCCACCTGCTGATCGCTCAGTTTGTCCACGTATGATGGCGAGCTAAAACCCGGCATCAGTACCTGATGGTCTGTCGTATTACGCTGGACGCCAAACAAAATGGCGGCAATCAGGTTTTCAGGATTGCGCATCCCGGTGGCGGTGTTGTGGAACAGCGACGGATAAGCCTGGTTAGCGCTTCCGGCGCCGTCTGGCTGGTGACAGCTGGCGCAGTTGCCGCTGAACAGCACTGCGCCGTTGGTCAGTGAGTGATTGGCATTGTTGGCATTGCGGCCACGAATGCTGTTCTCCACATCCATCGGAGCGCCATAGGTGAATGCCGGTTGGGTCTCGCCCTCATCACGGATGGGCGCGCTGCCTTTCAGATACACCGCTATCGCGTGCAAATCGCTATCCGGCAGATATTGCAGGCTGTGCTCCACCGCTTCGGCCATGCCGCCCGCAGCCTGGTTCTTGCCAACCGCCCGCCCGGTTTTCAGGTACTGCACCAGTTCGTCATCGCCCCAGCCGCCAATGCCGCTTACCGGATCAGAGGTGATATTCGGCGCATACCAGCTGCCCAGCGGCCCGCCTGCCAGCGGACGATCCTGCTGCTCCTGCATCAGAAAGCCGCGCGGCGTGTGGCAGGTGTTGCAGTGCGCCAGCCCGTTGACCAGATAGTTACCCCGGTTCCACTCCGCGCTTTTGCTGCCATCGTTTTGCCAGCTTTTGTCATTGGCGAACATCAGGTTCCAGAATTTCATACTGAAACGGATGCTGAACGGGAATGGCAGGCTGGTTTGCGGATTAGCTTGCTCAACCGCCTGCACGCCATGCATCAGGTAGTAATAGAGCGCGTGTACGTCGGCATCGGTCATCATGCTGTAGGAGGTGTAAGGCATCGCCGGGTAGAGCTGCGCGCCATCGGCGCGTATGCCGTGCCGCACCGCCGCCGAGAACTGCGCTTCGCTGTATTCCCCGATGCCGCTTTTGGCCGGGGTGATATTGGTGGCATAAATTACCCCCATCGGCGAGGCGATGCCGTAACCGCCGCTGAAGGCGGTTTTACTGCCCGGCGCGGTATGGCAGGCCTGACAATCCGCAGCAATGGCGACCTGCTCGCCCTGCTTCAGCAGGCTGGCATCAACGGCTGCCGCGTGGGCGCTAACGCTAAGCAATGCGGCCAGGCTGGTTGCAATCAGGGTTTTCATGCGAACCCCCTCATACGCAGCGCGATATCCTGCGCCGCTTTCAGGCCCAGCGCCGCCATGGTCAGGGTGCTGTTGACGACGCTCGCGGACGGGATCGCCCCGCCGCCCGGTAACCACAGGTTTTCGTGGTCAAAGGCGCGGCAGTTGCCATCCACCACCGCATCTTTGCCGCTTTTGCCCATAATCACGCCGCCCATAATATGGTTGTTGGCGTTCAGCCCCTTGCTGATGGTGAACTCTTTACCGTTAAACAGCTGGCCGATATGTTCCAGCTGGGCGTGGGAGACTTCCGCCCCTTTACGTACGTAGTCGCCAACGTCGTAATAGATATCCGGGCAGGGCAAACCGTGCGGATCATTCCGCGTTTTGCTTAAGGTCAGACGGTTTTCCGGATCCGGCAGCGGTTCGAGGCTGATGGAGATATCCACGCTGTGAATCGATCGATAGCGAATCTCCTCATCCAGCGCTTTACCCACCAGTCCTTTTTTCAGCGCCTGCTGGGTCGCGGCCACGACGCGCGAGATGTTATTGAGGATCATTTTGTTGGCTGAGTAATCACGGCGGAAATCGCCGTCGCGATAGCCCACCATGCAGCTGCTTTGCGCCGGTCCGCGCCCCAGCCACACCGGTTCTTCGGTCAGGAAGGAACAGTGGAAGCCGGAGTGGTCCATCATGTTACGTCCCACCATATCGGAACCGTTGGCAATGCCGTTCGGGTTGCCGCCGTTGGCCGCCATCAGCAGCAGACGCGGGGTTTCAATGCCGTTGCAGGCCAGGGCAAAAGCCTTCGCCGTGACTTTGTGCGATGCGCCAGCGCTGTCTTTCCAGTGCACCGCCGTCACACGGTTGTTACCGTCGGTGTCGATTTTGTAAACCACCGCTTCGGCCAGCACCACCGCGCCGTTACGCTCCGCGCGCTCAATATGGTGGATGCCGTTATACATCGCGCCAATCGGGCAGATCGGCTGGCAGTTGTTGTTGCCGCAGCAGGTAGGACGCCCCTGCCATGGCCGGGTGCTGCGACCCTGTGGAATCGGCACCAGGTTGTAACCATGTGGGTTTACCACGCTGGCAAAGTAATTATCCCCGTGGGCGAACGGCACCATATCCATCGGGTAAGGCTGACTGCGCTCGGCGGGCGACTGCATCGCCGCATCATTCGGCCCTGCCACGCCAATTTCGTTTTCCGCCTTGCAGTACCAGGGTTCCAGTTCGTCATAGGCGATCGGCCAGTCGCGACCGACCCCGTATTTCGACTGCATAACAAAATCGCTGGGATGATGACGCCAGCACGACGCCGCCCAGTGCCAGGTGGTGCCGCCCACCGTACGCAGATAGCCCTGCTGGAAGCTGGCGGCGTTGGGACCGGTGACGTTGACATAGTTATTCGGCGGGAAGTACAGCGGTGCCGGGGCGAATTTTGACTGCGGATATAACCCCTGGAAATCCGAACCGGCGCGATTGGCAAACGGCATGTTGCGCCAGTTTTCCACCGCCTGAGCGCGTTCAATGCGCAAACCTGCTTCCAGTACCAGTACGGAGTAGCCCTGACTGACCAGTTCATTAGCCATCAGGCCACCCACAACACCGGAGCCTACAATAACAATGTCTGCGGAGGCATCGCCCTGCGCAGAAAAAATAGGTTTTTTCATGATTTATCGTCGTTTTTTATTGGAAGGATGCGTTACAGCGTGTCAATCAGGCCGCTGTTTTCATCGGGAACCGGGGCGGTCCACCAGATTGGGCCATTGCCGCAGTAAGTCGGGACCACCAGGCCATCGCGCACTGTCTGGTACATCAGCGCTTGTTTGTAGGCCACCAGCGTGCCGTGATAGTCATCGCCCACCGTGCCGGTGTACCAGGCAGTGACGATTTGATAGAGGAAATCGTGCAGTCCGGCGCTATCCGCTTTGGCCAGCAGCTGCTGCGCGCTGAGGCCAGGTTGCAACAACATCGCCAGCTGGGCCAGACGGGGGGCAAACTGCGCGTCACGCTGGCTGAAAGCCTCAAGAAATCGCGCCGCCAGCGCGGCATCGAGTTGCTTATGTTCGGTGATGGCCTGAGAAATCCTGATGAACTGCTGAACCGCATCGCTGGCACTGATCACGCTGGCGGCAAAAGCCCTGCCCGGCAGAGCGGCAAGCGCGCCGGTTAAGGTCAAACCCAGCGAGGCAAAGAGAAATTCCCTGCGGGTGGAACCGGTTCCATTTTTGATTACAGAAACGGTTTCGGGTGGAAAAGGTCGTTTCATGGGTTACCTGATGTTGATACGAAGTGGAAACAAAAGTTACGGGTAACATCCTACCGATTTTGTTTTATAACTGTTATCAACTTTTTATCAAAAACCGTAGCGACATCATGGAAATAGCATCAAATGATAAAGAAATGTGAATTCGATTAAATTGCCAGCAACATTCTGGTTACCATCTGCCAACCTCGATGTTGCTGGCCGTTGTGATAGCGGGAGAGAGAGGAGACACCCTGCAACGTTATGCGATGTCGTATTGGGTTTTGCGGTGTCCCGGCCTGTTATGCCAGGCCGGGAGCCAATGAGCCGTGGCTCAGCGTTCTTCGTTAATGATGCAACATCTCGTCAACAACATCGGCGGTCTGCATCTGCCAGGGATAGTAAGTCGGCCAGTTATCCATCTCCTGCAACAACGCCTGCTGGGAGGTGTTGCCCATAAAAATGTGGAAGTGTGACGACTTACGCGGGCCAATGATGTGGTCGCTGAACTGGACATATTTCGGCGCCTGGCTGGCGCTATCCTGACACTCAAACAGGTAACGCACCCCTTTTCTGCCTGAGGCGTAGGTGAGGATTTTGTGGCCTGCGTAACGATAATGGCAGGCAGTGGTTTGATTGCCGCGATGAAACTCCATCACGCCATTTTCGATACCAATGGTCTCAATATCGGTGGCGTAGCCTTTGAGGTAATAGGCTTTGAACTCTGCGAAGGTTTTGCTGCTGTCCTTTTGCGCTTTTTTACGCAGCACAGGATCGAGATCGCCCTTCACCAGCAATGGATATACCGACTGCCATACCCCATCCCAGTCGGAGAGTTGTCTCTCCTTTACATCCTGATTAGCAAAAATCCCTTCCGCAGCCTGCTGCTCTTTCGCCGTCAGCGGCGTACCGTGGTCATGATGCCCGTGGGCCTGGCCCTGAGCGCTTACAAACATCAACCCCAAAGCTAATGCTAATTTCCCAGATTTACCGATCACAACTGAACTCTCCCTTGAGTAAAAATGATATGTTATATCATAACATTTTGTAACGCAAAATTTCCCGGCAACGGGCAAAAAAAAGCCCAAACTCATTTTGGGCTAATCGGACGTGAAGAAGTTTAATTATGTTAGTGGCATGGAGAAGCATTGGCACACTTCTCGTCAGGCCATGACAGGATAATGCAAACGTCTCCGCCGGATTTATAATCGGGTGCGAATGATCATGCTGTCTTGCTACCGCCCTCGTACGGCGTGCAGACCAGCCGGGCAGAAACGGGGAAACATCCCACGCACTTCTTTCCACCTCACTGACCATTTTGCTATTTTTCTTAGCCCGTCACCTCACGACGAACGGTCAATTCTTCACCAGCAACTGATGCGAATTAATACCTTTACATATTTAGGCGGAGAAAAAATAAACTTATCCTTAATTTCTTCTTTATTCCTTAACCTTGTTAACGTTCTGTTTTATCATTATGGGGCAAATCGCTTTAATTCTTCCTCAGAACCTCACTTTATGGTTTCAAAGCCATTTAAATTGTAATCAAGTGAAAAAAACAGCCCTTAATGTAATTTAGTTGTGGCAGAAATTTACCCACTTGTTAATTAGCAGTTAAAGCTAAAATTCACTTTGCGAAAAGGTATTTATTATTCCTACCGGTGGTGATTACCTGCCGTGCGCAACCGTCGATAATTATCTTCGAGACGACAACCGACTATCAAAAATCGCCATACCTGGTACTGGCTTAACGGCATTTTTCTGAGGAGTCAGACAATGAAAGAATTAGTGAACGATATTATCTCCATATTTACGGAGAAAACGATTAACCCGGTGCTGATCCGTTCAGGATTATCTTATCGCGAAAGAGCGTCTATTCAGCCGGTCGGCGTGACAACCGTCAGTTGGGTTACATCCATGGAAGAACTCAACGACGCCTTTGTGCAGAAGACGCTGGAAGCGGGCGCAGTGGGTTATCACATCACCAACGTGGAATCCCACGAGCCGGGCAATGACGGGCAGTACGTGCTGGCCGCCACAGCGACCCTGTATAACATCAATGCCAAAGCGGCTTATGGCTGAGTTGTGATGGTTATTGCGGAAAGCGCATCGCCAGACGGCAAACATGCTGGCGATGCGCTGTTGTGACCACTGAATTAACTAAATAACTCAGCGCCGATATAGGACCCTTCGGCAGGTGCAGGCGGAATAAAGAAGATGCCGGAGCCAATATGAGAAATATATTCATTCAGCGCATCCGCCGAGCCAAGTTTGGCCTGTAGCGTTTCAAAATGCGCCGGGTCGTTCTGATAACTGATAAACAACAGACCCGCATCCAGCAAGCCCAGGTTATTCAGCCCATCGGTATAATTGTAGGAACGTCGCAGTATGCGAATGCCCTGATTTTGTTCATGCGATGCCAGGCTGATGTGCGAAGTGGCCGGAATCACCAGCGCCCCGCTTTGGTCTTTAACGTCAAAATCAGGCTGGTCAAACTCTTTGCTGCCACTCAGGGGCGCGCCGGAAAGCTTATGGCGACCAAAAATATTATTTTGATCGCTGACGCGGTCGGTATCCCAGTTTTCGATATGCATACGGATCTTGCGTACCACCTGGTAGCTGCCCTGCTGCTGCCATGCCGGGCCACCATCGCTGATCCACACATGACGTTTGAAATCCGCTTTCTCGGTGATATTGCGCGTGCCGTCTTTAAAACCAAACAGGTTGCGCGGCGTTGACTGTCCTTTGCCCGCCGAGGCCCGACCAAATCCCAGCACCGACCAGCGCGTGGCGGCCGTACCCACTGATTTGGCGATACGCGCCAGGTTGCGCACCGCATGGTAAGCCACCTGCGGATCATCAGCACAGGCCTGGATCGAGAGATCGCCGCCGGTAAGTTCCGGGTTGAAGTTATCACTCGGCAGCTGCACCAGCTCACGCATCAGCGCCGGTTTTTTATCCGCTAAACCCAGCGCTTCGCTGAAAATACGCGGCCCCAGGCCAACGGTGACCGTCAACGACGCCGGTCCCAGATCCATCGCTTCACCGGTGTCGCTGCCGACGCCGCTGGTGCGGGTTGGTTCGACCTGGCCGATGGTTTCGCCACGCATCATCTGCGCAATCGCCGATGACCAGCGCGCCAGCAAGACCTGCAAATCACGCGGATTGTTCGAGGTTAAGTCGAAGGTCATAAACATGATATGACGCTGCGGCGGCGTTTCGATGCCCGCCTGACCGCCGGTGCCATAAAACGGATGCTCCAGCGAGAGATCGACGCGATCCTCTGGATTGTGCACCGCCTCATCGTGTCCGTGCGCCGACCCGATCGCCGGAATGGCGAGCGCGCTCGCAACGGCCCCTTTGAGCAAATCCCGCCGTGAAAAAATACCGGCCTCCCTGGCCGGTTTTGTCTTATCGCTCATCGCTCTTATTTCCCGCTGGTAGCTACTTTTTCAGCGATTTTTGACAGTGGCTCCTGCAATGCCTGCACGCTACGGCTCAGTTTCGCCGCGTCCGAGGCTTTCAGTTCTGCAGTGTAATATTTAAAGCCACCCGGAATCGCTGGGTCACGGTACGTTTCCAGTAACGCGTGTACCGCGGCAAACTGCTCGCTTACGCGTTTGGTCAGGTCCGGATCGATTTTTTCCAGGCCCGGTTTCAGGAAGGCAAACGCCTGCTCTGCACCTTCGACATCGCCCGCGAAATCGATCAGGTCAAGATGGCTGAAGGCCTCTTCTTCACCGCTGATTTTGGTGCTCTGGACTTCTTCCAGCAGATCCGCCGCGCCGTTCGCCAGGTCTTCCGGTTTGAAGTTCAGCCCTTTAACCAGTTTGTCCAGCTTGCCTACGTTCACCTGCAACTCAGCCATCAGCTGTTTAGTTTCCGGGGTGATCGCCCCTTTCTGGAACAGGTCGCGCTCAATGGCGTGGAAACCATGCCAGCCCACTTTCGGGTCGAGGTTGGAAGCACGCATGTCGATCAGGTAATCCAGGTTACCGGCGTTATCGGTGGCTTTGAAGCCCGGCAGGACGAAACCGCTCACGTCAGATTCGATACGCTCGTAGAACGGACGCGCTTTGGCGTAATCGGCTTTGGCTTTCTCCAGATCGCCCGCATCGATATCCGCTTTCAGACGGTCAACCGCCACCACCATAGCGTCCACAACGCCGCCGACATAACCGGCATAGCCTTTGGTACCGTCATTCAGCAGCGTCGCCGTGCTGCCAACTGGCGCGGCTGCGCTCTTACCGGTGACGGTAAAGTTGGTCATTTCCTGTTTAGCGCCGGGGCAGTAAATCTGATAGGTGCCGCCATCCAGCGTGACGGTGAATTTCACCGCAGGCAGGCCCGGCGCCAGGTTCTCTTTCTCACCCAGAATACGGTTGTCGCTCAGCAGCTCCAGCTCGGTCAGCGAGGTGGCGGTTTTGTTCACCACGTTGAAGGTCACCGGGCCAGCTTTCGCAGCGGTATGATCGATATGGCAGGTGCCATCGTTATCGCTGGTCATGGTGATATTGACCTGTGAAACCCCGTTTTTCACCGGTGCCTGAGTGGCAGCCTGCGCATCAACCGAAAGCATCAGGGCTGCGGAAATCGCAGCAGAAATGATGGCGTATTTTGTAGAGAACGGTTTTGTCTTCATCGAGCCTTCCTGTTTATTTTTTCAGGCAATGTCATTGGTGAGTTGAACTGTCCAGCAGTCCCTGTTTGCTGCGTCCTCGGGCACCATCACCTTTTAACCGCCGGAATTGTCGGCTGGCTGAGAAGAAGCAGGTGAAGGCCAGAATGGCAAAAAGCGAAGGTAAGATAACGGTCCAGAACTGATAGCTATCCTGGGCGGCAGCGGCATCGCGCAGGCGCTGCTCAATATCCTGGGACCAGGCCGGGCTAATCTGCCAGTCACATCCGGCTTCGGTGGTGCGGGCACGCGCATTGATGGTACGCGGCGATTGCAGGCCACTGCCCGACAACGTAATAAAGGTGGCGGAGCTGGATTCAGCGCTGACCAGCACCCCATGCGTCATCGAGGCATCCACGGCGCAGTTCACCGTCCATTTTGCCTGATAGGGACCGGGGTGTTGCGACGGGCTGAGGCCCACCGGGATGCGGTTGCCATAGGCCTGCATCACCTGATCGAGCGTCAGCGGCGAGCTGGCGTCAGAGGGCTGATAAGTAAAATTTGCCTGCCAGTGCTGGCGGCCGGATGATGACGCCGCGGCGTTTAGCTGAGCCTCTGGCACCGCCAGCATCTGTGCGGGTTGGTCATTGAGCGTCAGGGTAAACTGCGGCTTACCGCTGGTTGGCTGACTGGTGATATGCCCTACCTGCTGCTGCGACGTGCTGCTGACCAGCGGGATCTCATCGGGGATATCGGCGTTCGGTGCCGGATAGACGAGGAACAGCAGCATGGCGGTCAGCGCCAGTCCCACACCGGTGACGGTGGTGAACTGCGCTGCGCGTTTTGGCGTCGGTCGCAGATGGGCGGGCCAGTAGATCAGCGCCGCCACTAATACGATATAGATCAGCCAGCCCGCGAACTCCACCAGACGCGGATCGGCAGGGATACCCAGCACGCCGGTAATCAGCGCCGACTGCACGGTGCCCGGCGTGACCAGCCAGGTCAGATCGGCAATGCGCTGCTGACCGGCATTCAGCCAGCCTGCTTCATGCGCGCTGCGCAGGGCAGAAATGATCAGGCCCGCCGCCACCAGAATCAGGAACAGGCCGGTGGCGCGGAAGAAACGAGACAGATTGATGCGGATACCGCCCGCATAGATACCCCAGCCCACCAGCGTGGCGGTGATCAGACCCAGTACCGCCCCCACCGCCGCCCACAGCGTTGACTGCGCAGCTGAGAAGGTCGCCAGCAGGAATACGCTGGTCTCAAAGCCCTCTTTCAGCACCGACAAAAAGGCCATACTGGCCAGCGCCAGCGCGCTGGAACGGGTAATCGCGGCGGCCGCTTCGCTTTCCAGCTGACGCTTCAGGTTGTGGGCATGGCTGTTCATCCACATCACCATGCCGGTGACAAAAAACACCGCCACCAGCCCGATAACAGATTCCATCAACTCCTGGCGCGCCTGCGGTAAAGCGTGCTCAGTCAGGTTCAGCACAAAACCCACGATCAGGGAGAGAATGACAGCAGTTATCACTCCCAACCACATGGACGTGAGTGATCTGCCATTTTTGCGTAAGAAAGCGGCGATAATGCCTACGATTAATGCGGCTTCAAGGCCTTCGCGCAATGCGATAATGAACGTCGCCAGCAAGTCCAGTGCTCCCGGGCAGTAGCTAAAAGCTGAATGATAATAATTATTAGTATCACTCCCCGTGAGAATAATAAACATTCCCGCTTATCGGCAGAGAAAAAAAAGGAAATCCACTATTTGCCACTGACAACGCCAGATATTATCTGGTGTTGTCAGCTAATGAACATCCCAACATTAAGTTAACCTTAAGAAATCCTTTTCTTTATCAGGGGTTATTCTCAGCAGGAAATAGCGATTAAAAAGATCCAGATGTGACGCGGCTCAAACTTAACCGTGGGAGGGGAGAACTCCCCGCCCACGGGTTAATTTATCGATTGTAGAGAAATGTAAAGGGAACAGCTTGATAAAGCTTGTTATTTTATTTTGTCGCGGAATTGTTGGTCCAGTAAGTGCCGGTCTCTTTCACGCTTAAAAATTGCTGGTTCATTTCCTGTAGCGTTTTATCCGGGTCGACATCGCTGAACAGCGCCGGGTGAAACGTTTTGGCGAAATATTCAACTGCCAGCAGGTGCCACGGGCTCATGTAAAAATTTTGCCAGAAAGCGTAGGCGTGCTGCTCACGCACCGCGCGTAATGACGACACCGTGCTGTCGCTGCCCAACGCCGTCAGGAAAGTGCGCTTTGCCGACGCCGCATTGACCGACGGCCCCAGTTGCAGAAAGCGCGGTTCATCCGGTCCCGCCATGCCGGTGGCGAGAAAAATATCAGGATCGGCGGCGATCACCGCTTCCGGGTTCATCTGCCCAAATACGCTGGGAAACTTCTCCGCCGCGATATTATCACCGCCTGCATAGGCGATCAGGTCCGCGAGATTGCCGTGCGCCACGGTAGTACAGCATTCGGCTTTCCTGCCGAGATGCAACTGCAACATCACGCGCGGCTGGTGAGGCCTGGCGGTCAGCAGGCGCTGTTTGATCAGATCCATATGCTGCTGATAAAACGCGATAAATTTCTCCGCTTTGGGCTGATCGTTCAGCGCCGTCCCCAGCGTACGTAAACTGGTGACGGTATTTTTCAGTTGTTCAACGCGAAAATCGAGAAACAGCACCGGGATACCGGTGGCGGTCAGTTGCTGGAGCAATAGCTCACTGTTGGGGGGCTTTTTGGCGTAGACCGGCAGGATCACCAGATCGGGTCGCAGCGCGATAATCTTTTCGGCGTTGAGTTGCGAGTAATTGGATTGGCCAATTATTGGAATGTTTTTGATCTGCGGGTAGGCGGCGATATAGCGCTGCCAGGTCTGGCTATCGAGTTGTTGCAGATCGGCAGGCCAGCCCACGACGCGTTTGGTCGGATTGCCCTCTTCCACCAGCGCCAGCGTGTAGATCATGCGGCTTTCACCAATCACGATGCGCTGCGGATTATCTGGCACCGTAACCTGACGTTGCAGGCTGTCGGTCAACGTCCGCGCCTGAAGGCCAAATGCCAGCGTCAGCAAACTCATCAGAATGACGATTTTTCTCATGATAAGTCCCTAAAAAAACTCTGCCAGAGGCTGGCAGGGTGAGCAGTTAAAAATCGACAGACGCCTCAAGGTACATCACGCGCGGTTCACCCTCGATAACGCGCAGGTTGCCGGCACTTGATTCGTAGTATTCACGGTTAAACAGGTTTTTCACGTTCAGCTTCAGCTGGGTATGCTTGCCGACTAACTGGCTATCCCAGGCAATAAACGCATCGGCCACGGTGTAGGCCGGCATGATAAAGCTGTTTTCCGGGTCGCCGGCACGGGTGCCAACATAACGGCCGCCGCCGCCAAGGCGTAATTCACCCGGCAACCACGAGAAGCGCAGCGTATGGCTGAGATACAGGCTGCCCATATTGGTTGGCGCATTGACCAGACGGTTGCCGATATTGGATGAGTTGACGTTGTCTTCAACAATTTCGGTTTTATCGTAGCTGTAGTTCGCCGTCAGATCCCAGTCAGGGGCGATGGCGCCGTTCACCTCAATCTCCGCCCCGGTAGAACGGGCCGCCGGGATATTACGCGTCACGCCGTTGATAAAGATCGACATGTCCTTTTCATCAATACGGTACAACGCCAGCGTTGCGCTCAGCGCCGGTGATACCTGCCATTTGCTGCCCACTTCATAGGTGGTGCCCTTCTCCGTCGAGGCGACATTGCCGTCATCGTCGGTTTCGGTCGATGGGGTAAAGGATTTGCTGTAGCTGGCGTACAGCGAAATATCCGGTGTGGCCTTATACACCACGCCCATCTGCGGCAGGAAGGCGTTACCCCGATCGTTAAGCGTGGTTTCGGGATTGATGAATCCGTTGCTGGAAGTCTGGGTGTAACGCTGGAAACGTCCGCCCAGCACGGCGATCCATTTGTCCGTCAGATGGATGCTGTCTTTGGCAAACACAGAACGACTATAGAGGTTGGTTCTGAGATTACTGATCGAGTCGCTGTAGGTGCTGTCATTCACCACCGGCTCCTCGCCATAAACCGGATCATACATGTTGAAGCTGTTCGACACTTTGCCGCGATACGAGTAAGCCTTGTAGGTTTCATTCTGCTCGTAATCGACACCCAGCAGGAGATCATGCTGCATACCGCCAATCACCGGAGAGCCGCTGACGTCCCATGAGGTATAGGTGGTCTGATGATTGAAGCCACGGTTGGCGTCGGCACGGCGCGAGACAATGCCGGTGGTGGTATCAATCGCGGTGGCGCGCACTTCGTTGCTGTCGTAACGACGCTGCATCCAGCCGTAGTTCAGGTGCGTGTCCCAGGTGTCGTTGATGGTGTAGCCATAGCTGACGTTCAGGCGTTTGTTTTTGCCCCACGCATGGTTGGCGCTGTCATCAAGACGTCGCTCGTAGGGGATATCCACCGGCTTGCCATCGATAAAGGCGGTGCCACGGTCATAAGGAACGTCGTATTTATATTCCACGTAGCTGATGTTGAACGAGCTGCGTTCGCCATACCAGCTCAGCGACGGCGCCAGCAGCGTATGTTCGTTAACGCCAAAGTTGCGCCAGTAATCTTCGCGCTGACGCTCTGCCACCATACGGAATGCAAAGCCGTTGCCCAGCGGACCGGTGATATCGACTGTGCCGGTGCCACCGCCGTAGCTGCTGGAGACGCCACTCAGATGGGTGTTCCACTCGTACTGCGGCTTTTTGCTCACCAGGTTAATGATGCCGCCTGGGTTGAGGATGCCATACAGCAGCGAAGAGGATCCCTTCAGCACTTCGACGTGGTCGATGCTGGCATCCATGGTCAGACCCTGGTTGCTGCGCACGCCGTCGATAAAAATTGAGCCGTCGGTATTGGAGCCAAAGCCACGCTTCACAAAGCCATCTTCGGTGCCACCGAGGGTATTTCCCTGGGTCACACCGCTGACAAATTTCACCGCATCGTTAAGGCTGGTGACCTGGTAATCCTGAATCACCTGTGGCGTCACTACGCTGATGGACTGAGGCGTCTCATTGCGCGGAGTATTGGTGCGCAGCGTTGCGGCGGCGTCTTCCTGGTTATAGCTCCCGGTTGATGCATCCTGGCTGGCGGTAACGGTCAGCGTATTGTCTGCGGCTGAAACGCCGTGACAGGCCAGAAAAGTAGACAAAAATAGAAGCTGAGATCCAGAGATTTTATTATTACGCACTGGTGAAAAAGGCAAAAGATACTTCATTTGATTAAATCCGCATCAGAAACAGAATAATAGTGAGGCGGGAATGATAATGAGATTAATTTTCATTTTCAATAATTTTTAAAATATTTAACCTTATTTTTTTCTATTACTCGCGCCAGTAGTGGGGGTTTTTCTTATTTTACTTTGCCGCAACAAAAATAATATGTAGTGAGTTTTCTCATTTAAATTCATCATGTTACATAAAATATGTAGTAGCCCATTTTGTTATTTAACGGATTTCGTTGATTTACTACATCTCAAAAATGAAATCTTATTTGGTCAATATAAACGCCGTTTCTATCCGAAATGAAAAGAAAAATTAAGGTAATCTTAAGGTTAATAGACGAAAAACTTATGCCTGAGACCTTATCGCCTCTGTTGAATCCATACGCAATATGCGGTTAATTTTCTACTGTGGTATCTGAAAACGTGAAGCCATCATCCTCTAACGTTAATCTGCAAAAACACGATCTTTACGGCGAGCGCTTCCGCGCCGTCAAACCCCATCTGTCGGCGGGATTATTGCGTGTGGCGCAATATATCAACGATAACCGTGGCATGGTGCTGGAGAAGACGGCGCTGAGCATTGCGGCCGAGACCCAAACCTCCGATGCCACGGTGATCAGAACGATCCAGGCGCTGGGATTTAGCGGCTTGCGCGATCTGAAAAGCGTGCTGGCTGGCTATCTGGGAATCACGCCGCGTTCACCGGGTAAGATGGTCAATACGGTGAAGAAAATGGCGCAGGATACCGGCGCCAGCATCGATTTTGTGTTGCAAAGCTATCGGACCAGCTGCGATATGCTGGACAGCCCCGCAAACCGCGTAGCGATTACCGATTCAGTGGCGCTGATGCGCGCCGCCAACCGGGTCGCGATTTTTGGCATCGGCGCGTCCGCCATCATGGCCGACTATGCCTCACGCCTGTTTAACCGCAACGGTATCCCGGCCTATGTGCTGAACCGCACCGGCATCGCGCTGAGTGAGCAGCTGCACCATATGCGCCAGGGCGATGTGCTGGTGATGCTGGCGCAAAAAAGCGCGCATCCTGAAGGGATGACCACGGTCAGCGAAGCCAGACGGCTCGGTATCCGCATCATCCTGCTCACCGCCACTGCCGGGACGGTTTTTGCCGAACATGCCGACCAGATCATTGAAATTCCCCGTAGCGCCACATCGGAACTGATGCCGGTTCATGCCACTCCGCTAATCTGCCTGGAAATTCTGGTGCTGGGGCTGTCCGCCTCCGCGCCGGTCCTTACGCTGAACAGCATCAATCGGTTGTATGAATTGTCGAACGCCCTGTCACGCGCGGGAAAGAAAAGCAGCTGATTGCCGCAGTGTTAATTAAGTGAATAAAATTCATATACTTTTTTCGCAACGGCTGTGTTAGGTTCGTTATTCCTGACTTACCCGAGAGAAAGATGATGTTTGTATTTATGGCGACATTCACAGCAACCACCACCACCGCTTTTGGCGGCGGCGGGCGTGTTTCTGTGGCTAACACCTAAGCAAACAGAATCTCAGCCCCGCCAGCATGGACGGGGAAAGGTTCTCCGTTCAGCGATGGCATGAATGGAGACACACGATGCGTTCAGTAGCAGGCAGCAAAGCACTTCTGATTATTGATATGCAGCAGGGACTGTTTCACGGGCCGCAAACCCCGTTCGCAGCCAGCGCTATCTTATCCAATATCAATATCCTGATTGATAACGCCAGAAACACCGACACACCGGTGTTCTTCGCACGCCATACCGGGCCTGATGGCTCGCCTTTTAGCGAACAAAGCCCACTGACGCAGCTCATCCCGGAACTGAATGTTGATGCGGATAATGACGTGGTATTTATTAAACGCTATCCCAACTGTTTCAGAGACACGACGTTGCTACAGCATCTGCGCCAGAAAAATATTGCGCAGCTGGTGATTGCCGGGATGAAAACCGAGATTTGCGTGGATACCACCTGCCGTGCGGCGGCGGATTTGGGGTTTTCCGTGGTGTTAATTTCCGATGCGCACAGCACGGTGGATAATCAGGCGCTGAGCGCGGATAACATCATCAGCCATCATAATCTCACCCTGGCCGGTCCTTTTGTTTCACTCTCCACCGCGCAAAACTGGGCGTTTTAAGCCGGTCGCTGTCAGAGGGCGTTTGCCCTCTGACAGGCCATCAGGCCGCAGGCGGCAGCGCCTGTAGAATCCGTTCGGCCTCTGCCGCGGTTAATGGGTAGTGATAAAACTGGCGATAAAAACGGCGGGTTGCGGCGATCATATCCAGCCCCGGAAACAGCGCCGGGTGCAGCTTACTGGCGGCCCACTGAATCTGTAACGCGACCTCGGTGCCATAGCGGTCCCACGGAAACACGCCTGCCGGATTCTGCCAGACGCGATGTTGTTTAACCGCCGTGACGCTGTTAAACAACGCGGCGTAATCCGATGCCGCCAGCGTTCCCGCCCCGGCGCCAATAATAATCACATCCGGGTTCCAGCGAATCACCTCCTCCGGTGAGATCGGCTTCATATTGCCATCAATCTCCGCCGCCACATTACGTCCCCCCGCCAGGGTGATCCAGGTGTCAATCAGGGTGTTACGCCCATCGACCTTCAGCGGATGCAGCGACTGAATATGCAACACGCGCGGACGCTGGCTGGCGCTCAGCCCGTGGGTTTTGGCACCGATGCTGGCGATTTGCTGATCCAGATAACGGTTGTAATCCCGCGCGCGCGTTTGCGCCTCGGCAGTGCCTATCACCTGCGCCGTGGTGTTGAGCGAACGTTTCATCGAGTCAAAATCATCAAACTGCATCTCCAGCACCGGAATGCCCGCCATGCGGTATGACTGCGCATCCGGATCGTGCGCCGGAACAAAAATGGCATCGACATGGCGCGCCACCAGCGCTTCACTGGCGAAGGTTTTGCCATGTGCCTGTAGCGCCTGATGCAGCGAAGGCTGCACCTTAAACATCCACGGCTGATCCGCCGGATGATTGACGGTGGCGACAATACGGTCGCCCGCGCCCAGCGTCATTAGCAGCGAGTGATGGGCATACCAGGCATCCGCCACGTTGTTTACCGCATGGGTAATCTCAACGCGATTGCCACCATCGTCGGTCACGGTTTGCGCCAGCGCCGTGGTGCTGAGCAGCAGCAACGGCAGCGCGCGCACTAAGCTGCAAAACGGTTTTAACATCGGTGCTTTCCCGGTCAGAAGTTAAGTTGCATTGAAACCTGCACCATACGCGGCGCACCCAGCGAGGCGCTGGCGTAACCTGCGCCGCTGTAGCCATTCAGTCCACCCGGCACAATATTGGTCCAGTAGTGACGATTGGTCAGGTTAGTCACATCGAGACGGAAGGTCGTGGCGGTGCTGAACAGGCGGGTGCGCCAGGCGGCCCCGGCATCCAGCGTGGTATATCCGCTGACCCAGCCGTCGTTCTGGTTATCGGTGCTGCGACGGCCAACATAATGAACGCCACCGTGAATATCGGTGCCGCTCAGCATCGGCAGGTCATAAGCCGCAAACAGGCTGGCGACGTAGCGCGCCAAGCCGACGATCTGCTTATCATCAGTTTGTTTGCTGGCGGTATCGAGCAGCCGGGGATCCAGCCAGGTCATGCCGCCGTAAACATGCAGACGATCCGTCACATCGCCGTCCGCCATCAACTCAATGCCCCGGTTGCGCTGTTCGCCATCAATGGCGTAATCACCGCTGGCGGTGGTATAGGCAAACGGGCGTTTGATCTGAAACAGCGCGGCGGTCAGCAGCAATTTATTCACGGCCAGTTTGCTGCCCACCTCAACCTGGCGGCTGCGATACGGCGCGAGGATATTACCGGCGTTGTTGGCCGTGGCGGGCGCGGTATCCCCCTGTTGCAGGCTGTCGGCGTAGCTGACATACAGCGTCAGCGGATCGATCGGCTTGTACATCAGGCTGGCGGAGCCGCTGAAGCCGCTGTTGGATGACTCACTGCTGCGGCTGCCGGTTTTATCGTAGTTGGCGGAACTCAGCAGGCTTTCGCTCCCGGCCAGCAACAGGCTCCACTGCGGGGAAAACGCCAGATTATCGCTGAGTAAGAACGCATGTTGCGTCGCGGTGGCCGAGTGATAACGTTGGGTAAAGTCCGGGTAATCCGGCTCGGCAAACGCCTGCGGATTATCGAGCGAGGCGCTGCCCAGCGTCGAGGTGGTCCCTGCCAGCGGGTTCATATTCTTCCAGACAAAACCGCGCACCCCGGTGGAGATCTGATGATGGATCCAGCCGGTATCCACTTCGCCATTCAGATTCGCCATATAGCTGTTGATGGTGAACCGGCTGGCGGTGGCCGATGAGGTGGTGGTGGTGTAATGCCCTTTATTATCGGTAAAGGTATTGGTGACCGCCGTCGATTCGCGATCGGCAATCTGACGCAGCACCCCGATTTCGCCCTGCCAGTTGCCGTCAAAATCGTGTTTCAGATGCACGCCTGCCGTCAGGGTATGGTTATCATCCCCGGCATACGACTGGCCAAGATGCACCGTTTTGGGATCGGGCGCCGCCGGGAAGGTCAGGCCGCTGCCAAGGGCAAATTTACCCGGCAACCCTTTGTCGTAGTAATGGTAATAGCTGAAGTTGGTCTCCAGCACCGTACGATCGCTAAGGTTGGCGTCCAGCGCCAGACTGACCAGTTGACGGCGCACTTTGCTGCCTTTCACATAGCCGTCGCCTTCGTCGTCCAGCAGATTGAGCCGATAACGCAGCCGATCGTTATCATCCAGCGGGCCGCTGAAATCGCCTGCCAGCTGATGGCTGAGTCCGGTGCCGGCCCCGACGGTGATGCTATGTTGCGGCGTATCGGTCGGACGTTTGCTTACGAAGTTAAACAATCCGGCGGGGTTGGCCGGTCCATACAGCGAACCCGCCAGGCCATTCAGCACGTCCAGATGATCAAACTGCTCCGCTGCGTAATCGGTGGTGGAGACCACGTTCAGGCCATCGATCATGCTGTTCTGCACCACGCTGCCCTGCATCCCGCGCGTCTGCGGGCGGGCGCCATCGCCCTGCACCGAAGGCATATAGCGATAGATGTCGCTGATGCTTTTCAACTGCTGGCTTTTCATTAGCGTCGGGGAGACGGTCTGTACCGACCAGGGGGTATTACGGATTTCCTGGCTGCCTAAATTGCCTAAGGTGGCTTTTTTATCCACCGATGAAGGGGGCTGATTCGGGGTTGCTGTCACCGTCAGATTAGGTTGTTCCACGGCATAAGCATTTATTGCTATCAGTACGCTCAGGCTAATTACGCTGATAGCAGGGGTGATACGCGCATTAATTTTCATTACCAGGCCATTGACTCGCTTTAAAGAAGATTGCTTTATGGTATTGTTTTGTAAGGTTATTATTATCGATATGTAAAGGAGTATATATCGGTAAATAACAAAAAACCAATCAGCGGCGGGCAGATAGCTTATTAGTGAAAATATCTGAGCGAATGTTAGAAATTTATTAATTCACCGCGTGCATTAAATAAGCGCATATCAGGTGTTGTAATTCACGGCGAATTTCCGGTGATGACAGATCGCCGCGTCGGGCAGCGTCATGCACGACGCCTTCCAGCGTCGCGGCAATCATCCGGCCAGCAATCCGCGCACGCGGCGATGTCGCGCCCAGAGTTTGCGCGGCAAAAGCGTAATAATAATCCTCGTAGCAACGCTCAAACTCGTCATGGGCGGCCCGCCCGGTGAGCGGTACCTCGTCCAGCAGCACCCGATGCAGGTTAGGATTAACCAGATGCGCCGCGATCACCCCATCAATAAGTTTTTCCACCCGCGCGGCCACCGGCCCGGCATCGTCCAGCGACCGCGCAGCCGCCAGTACGCCGAGAATAGCGTCCAGATGTTGTCGTCGGATCGCTTCCGCCAGCGCCAGCTTATTCGGGAAATATTGATACAGCGATCCCACGCTGACGCCCGCAATGCGCGCCACCTCATTGGTGGTAAATCTGGCCCAGCCGCCCAGGGTTAATACGCGAGTCGCCGCTTGCAGAATCAGGTCAACCATCACGCGTGAGCGCTGCTGGCGCGGTGCTTTGCGCATCGCGCGTTGGGGTTCAGGAACACGAGTTTTCAAATCAATTTCTCCGGCAGATAATAACTACCCTAAGCCATATATGGAGTAATAACAATATGTTAGGTGATATTCATCGCTATCGTGAAATCCGTCTTGCCAGCCGTTCCAGTGGTATGCCGCAGCCGGAAAACTTTGCTATTCAGCCTGGTCAGCTCAAAGCCTGTGGCGAAAATGACGTGCTGGTGCGCAATCGCTGGTTACGCGTCTCGATCTCCACCCGGCTGATGATGAGTGAAGACGCCGCTAACGTGAAAGGTATTCCGTTTCCAGCGCTGAATATCGGCGACACACTGGCCGATGCGGCGATTGGCGAAGTGGTGTTTGCCCCGACAGACAGCCCGCTGCAACCGGGCGACTACGTGCTGCACCCTTATGGCTGGCGCGAATGCGCCGTCGTCAGCCAGCATCAGTGTACGCCGCTGGGTCGTGAACCGGCCGATCCCGCCGCCATCCTGGGCCACGGCTGGACCGCTTACGCCGCCCTCACCCGCGCCATCCAGGTTCGCCCAGGGGATGTGGCTTTCGTCTCCAGCGGAGCCGGGGCCATCGGCTCGATGGCAGGACAAATTGCCCGCCAGCTGGGGGCCACGCAGGTCATCGGCAGCACGGGATCGCAGGACAAAGCGCAATGGATGCAGCAGGTGCTGGGTTACGATCAGGTGATTGTGCGCGGGGATAAGCCATTCGGCGATCAGCTGCGTCGCTGCGCGCCCAATGGCATCGACCTGTTTGTCGATATTGTCGGCGGTGAACAGCTGGAGGCGGCGGTTTCCCAGGCCAGCGAAGGGGCAAGATACGTGCTGCTGGGCGCGCTCTCGGCTGAACTCGCCCGCAACAAATCCACCAAATACGCGCCGGTCGAAATTGACAGCTTTGCGCTAATCGTCAAAGGCGTGACCCTGCGCGGCTACAGTGCCGATGACAACCCGGAAGTCTTCAGTGAATGGCTCAGCCGCCTGCAACAACCGGGCTGGTCCAGCCTGACGTTTCCCTCCACAAGCTATAAAGGGCTGGAATCCGCGCCCCAGGCGCTGGCCGATGCCTGTTCAGGCCGGGCGCGCGGTGTGGTGATTGTCGAAGTTTAAACCCCGCGAACGCCGGACTAAGGGGTCCGGCCCCGGTATTTTGCTGGCGCAACGCATCCTGCCCTGTCAGCATTTCTTTGCCGCCTGAAAACGACGCAGCCAGCGCGAAATAATTTTATGGTGGCAACCTCCGGGTTGGCGATATTGGGCATAATTTGATCCAGATCACATTTATCAGGCTGATAACAGGGTTGCGGGAAAACAGGACAAAAGCGGAAACATGAGCGAAATAGCAGCACAATCGTCAGGGTTAGCCGCTGCGGGCGCTGAAATATCTGCCGGTTATTGGCCTGTCGGGATGGCCTGCCGCAGCCGTTAGTCGATGAGAATCAATCTTAAAAGATATTATATTTCATAAGGATAATCTTATTTCGCTCTGCTCACTATCCCGCTGCTGTGACGCAGAGCGGCGCCGTTTACGCCGGTGGATTTGCATCGGCGATCTGCATAAGAAAATCTTAATAATTATCCCCACATTGATAACGCCTTAAGAACATCTTTTTTGATTACGAAACAATTTGTCGTATTTATCGGGGTGAGCCGTTTTTTTATTCTGGCAGGATACGCCGCACTTAGCGCCTCCTGGTCTCATTACTGTCATGCAGTGGTTTTCAAAAAACGCCGTTTTTTTTGCTGTAAAAACCTGTCTGGCTGCCTTTCTGGCATTGTACTTCGCCCTGGAACTCAACCTGGATAAACCCGCCTGGGCACTCACCACGGTGTTTGTTTCGTCCCAGCTCTATTCCGCGTCCACCATCTCCAAATCGGTGTTCCGTCTGCTTGGCACGCTGCTGGGCGGGGTGTTTATCTTTATTATCTTCCCCTCCACCGTTGAGTACCCGGTGCTGTTCAGCCTGTGCGTCTCTCTGTGGGTTAGCGTCTGTTTATATCTGTCGCTGCACGACCGTACGCCCAAAAGCTACGTCTTTATGCTGGCCGGTTACAGTGCGGCGATTATGGGGTTCCCGGAAGTCACCACCCCGCTGTCGATCACCAATACGGTGTTGTCGCGCATTGAAGAGATCACTCTCGGCATCGTGTGCAGCAGCCTGGTGCACGGTTTGCTGTTTCCGGTATCGATGCGCAGCCTGCTGGAGCAGAGCGTCAGCCAGTGGTATCTGAACGCGCGCAAACTGTGCAGCGACCTGCTCTCCGGCATCCCTGGTGATAAGTCGCCTGAGCGTGACGACATTTTGATCCGCATGGCGACCAATCCGCAGCAGGTTGAAGTCCTGATAACCCACTGCGTTTACGAAGGCAATGCCGCGCGACGGCTGATCCGTCTGGTCAGCGTGCAGTACCAGCACCTCTCCTATCTGATCCCAACCCTGACGGCAATTGAACTGCGCCTGCAACGGTTGTCGGCGCTGCAAATCCCCTTTCCGGAAAATGTCGCGCAGACGTTTCGCCAGTTTTTGCAATGGCTGCATGATGGCGAAGCGGTTGGCGACACCAGCGGCATTCAACAGCAACTGAGCGGCTGTCAGGCGCAGCTCAACGCGGCGTGGCACGACGGGGAACTTCCCACCGAAACCTGGCTGTTGCTGACCGGCCTGCTGGAGCGGCTGGCGGATTTTGTGCGCATTGCGGCGGCCTATCAAAGCGTCAGCGGTTTAGTCAGCGACCTTTCCGGCGACACCACGCTGGCGCGCGGCAAACGTACGCACCGTTTTTATGATAAGGGCCTGATCAGGCTATCGGCGCTCACCGCGTTCTGCGCCACCTTTGGTTCCTGCCTGCTGTGGATCGCCACCGGCTGGCGCGATGGCGCTTCCGCGCCGGTGATGGCCGCTATCCTCAGCTCGTTTTTTGCCGCGCTGGATACCCCCGTCACCTCAATGAAGCCTTTTATTCGCGGGGTGATTGTCGCCATCTTTATCAGCGTGATCTACGTGGCGATCCTGCTGCCGCAGGCCACCTCGTTTGAGGCCTTGATTATCTGCCTGGCGCCGGGGTTGATCCTGCTGGGGCTGATGATTGCCCGCCCGGCCACCAATATGATTGGCCTGAGCGTGGCGATACAGATCCCCGGCTTTATTGGTCTGGGCCATCATCTGATGCCGGACCTGGTGGCGCTGGTTAACGCTGCCATCGCCTCAATGACCGGGGTGCTGTTTGCGGTGATCATCACCGCCATCATGCGTAATAAACGCCCTTCGTGGACGGCACGCCGCGCGGTGCGTATCGGGTTGCGCGAGCTGCTGCGTTTTATCAAAGAACTTGAGCGCAATGGTTCGTCGCTGCTGGGACGACAGCGTTTTATCGGTGTGATGCTGGATAAGGTGAATGTGGTGCTGCCCCGTCTGCGCCTCGATCCGCAGCCCGATATGGCGTCGGCGGGCATGTTGCTGGCCGAGGTATGGCTGGGGGTGAACAGTTTTGATTACTACGCGCGCCATCAGGAGCTGCTGGCAAAATATCACCTCGATAGCGGCCAGATGTTCCATGAGCTGGGTTTGTTTCTCAAACGGCGCCTGAAATCGTTGCAGACGCCGCCCCACCCGGACCTGCTGGACGAGCTGGATTTGCTGCTGCTGATGCTGGAACGCCTGGCGAAGCGGGATGAAAGCCTGCTCACCCCGCTTTTCCATCTGTTCAGCGTCCGGCTGTATCTGTTCCCGCAACAGGCGTGGCCGGTGCTGACGCCGCGCCAGGCAGAGATGATGCAGCAGCAAAATTATCGGATGCCGACACGCTAAGCGTGCTCAGCGCGATCCGCCAGCAACGCATCGACAAAGGTCGCCACTTCGGGTTTAGTTCGTTCGATTTCGGCGATTTTAGCAGCAAACTTTGGCAGATACGCTTTGTGGGCGACCAGCAGCTCATCCAGCACCCTGATGGCGGTATCGCCCGCCGGAATCAGCGGATTGAGGGTAAAGGCGTGCAGCGCGGCGCCATAGTCGCCGCTCACGGCGGCGGCAATCACCGTCTCTTCCATGCCTTTCATCAGCTGGATCATGCCGCGCGCCGCCGGAGGTAACGCTCCCCAGCGCAGCGGTTCCGGTCCATGCGCGGTGATCGCCGCCGTCACTTCAACAATGCAGTCGAACGGCAGATCGGCAATCGCGCCATTATTGCGTGTCGAAACCACCATCAGCTTGCCGCTGTTGTTGTGAATCGACGCGATCAAATCGCAGGCGGCATCGCTGTAGTGTGCCCCGCCACGCTGGCTCAGTTCTTCCGGTTTGTAGTTAAGATTGACGTCCCGATACAGCTCGAACAACCGCCGTTCAGTTTTCTTCACCACTTCCGCGCGGGTCTCATAGCGGGCAAATTCGTCAACCGCATGTGCCAGCATCGGCTCCTGCAAATAGTAATAACGGTGATAGCCGCACGGCAGCAGACCGAGATGTTTGACCTGTTCGTAATGGAACGGGATCTGATGGATATTCTTCAGCCCTTCGTCGCTCTGCGCGCGATGTTCCGGCGCATAAATTTTCTCAATCAACTCGGCGGTGCGTTCGTTGCCGTGGCTATCCCACACGCGATGCCAGTGGAAATGGTTCAACCCGGCAAATTTGAAGAACAGCTCCGACTCCGGCAGCCCCAGTACCTCGCACGCCTGGGTGATATGGCCGAAAGGAACGTTGCACAGCCCGACGGTTTTTTCCCATTGCCCATATTTGATCGCCGCTTCGGTGACCATGCCAGCGGGATTGGTGAAATCCACCAGCCAGGCGTTCGGGCACAGCTCGCGCATATCGTTGATGATGTCGAGGATCACCGGAATGGTGCGCAAGGCTTTAAAGATACCGCCCGCGCCGTTGGTCTCCTGACCAAGCAGGCCATTGGCCAGCGGGATCGCCTCATCTTTCAGGCGCGCATCCAGCAGCCCGACGCGGAACTGGGTGGTGACGTAATCGGCATCCTGCAACGCGGCACGGCGATCGGGAGTCAGATGCACCTGCCAGTCAAGTTTTGCGGCGGCGATCATACGGCGCGCCATATTGCCGACAATCTCCATTTTCTCCGCGCCAGCCGCGATATCCACCAGCCAGAGTTCGGCAATCGGCAGCTGATCCCGCCGCTGAATAAGGCCTTCAATCAATTCCGGGGTATAGCTCGACCCTCCGCCAATGGTGACAATCTTGATCTTGTTTTTCATAGGGCAACACTCCATGAGGTTACAGGTTGGATAAAACTGAGTCCTGGAGAGGTAAAATCGGGCGAGTCATCCGCCGCATAAGTGACAACGTCACTCATGGCGGCGGTAATTATTATCTGCTGATGGACGGTTTACAGCGTCTCGCCGTTGCTGGCGATAACCTGTTGATACCAGGTAAAACTTTTCTTCTTAGATCGGGCGAAATCGCCGGTTTCATCGTCGTTACGGTTTACATAGATAAAGCCATAGCGTTTGCTGTACTGGCCGGTGCCGAACGAGACGCAGTCAAGACAGCCCCACGGGGTGAAGCCCATCAGATCCACCCCATCTTCCAGCACCGCTTTTTTCATCTGCTCAATGTGGGCGCGCAGATAGTCGATGCGATAGTCGTCATTGATTTCGCCATTGGCCTCCACCTTGTCGATAGCGCCAAAGCCGTTTTCCACGATAAATAACGGTTTCTGATAACGTTCGTACAGGGCATTGAGGGTGTAGCGCAGCCCGACCGGATCAATCTGCCAGCCCCAGTCCGACGCCTGAACATGGGGATTTTTGCGGCTGCCAGGGAAGGCTTCCAGCGGCGTATGCGCGGTTTGCGTGGCGGTGGCGTATTCCACCGCGTTGCTCATGTAATAACTGAAGCCGAGATAATCGGTGCAGCCTTCTCGCAGCGTCTGTTCATCGCCGGGGGCCATCTCGATATGAAAACCGCGCCGCGCCCACTCTTTTTTGATGTAAGAGGGATAGGCTCCGCGCATATGCACATCACCAAACAGGTAGCGATCCTGCATCGATTTCTGCGCATACATCACATCATCGGGGTGGCAGGACCAGGGATAGAGCGGCACCATCGCCAGCATACAGCCGATTTTGAAATCCGGGTTGATGGCATGACCAAGTTTGACCACGCGGGCGCTGGCCACAAACTGATGATGCAGCACCTGATACATCACCTCTTCCGGCCTGGCGTGATCGGTGAAAATCACCCCGGAGTTGCTGTAGCCGTAAAGCGGCCGCCGCCAGTTGCGCTGGTTATTGATCTCGTTGAAGGTCATCCAGTATTTCACTTTGTGTTTATAGCGTTTCAGCACCACTTCGCTGTAACGAACAAACAGGTCGATCAGGGCGCGGTTGAGCCAGCCGCCATATTCCTGCACCAGATGCAGCGGCATCTCGAAGTGCGACAGGGTAATCACCGGTTCGATGCCGTGCTTCAGCAGCTCGTCGAACATGTCGTCATAAAATTGCAGGCCCGCCTCATTCGGTTCCGCCTCATCTCCCAGCGGGAAGATGCGCGTCCAGGCAATCGAGGTACGGAAGCATTTGAACCCCATCTCAGCGAACAGCGCGATATCCTGTTTGTAGTGATGATAAAAGTCCGTCGCCAGATGGTTGGGATAGTGTTTCCCCGCCACAATGCCATCGGTGATTTCGCGATCCACGCCATGCGCGCCACCGGTCAGCACATCAACGATGCTCGGGCCTTTACCGCCTTCGTTCCAGCCACCTTCCACCTGATGGGCCGCCACTGCGCCACCCCATAAAAAATCTGCTGGTAATTTGTCAGACATAATCCTTCCTTAAGTAGATTAACGACGTCTTAATGCGTACGGGTTTTACTCATTTCCTGCACCTCGCGATGCAGATAAATCAACTCTTCCACCAGGTCGCGACACAGCATGGCGTTCATCAGATGATCTTGCGCGTGCACCATGATCAGATTGACCGGGATTTTGCCGCTGCCCTCATCCGCGCCGATCAGCTGCGTCTGAATTTTATGGGCCGCGCGCGCCGCGTCCCTTGCGTTTTCCAGCAGCGCATCGGCCTCGTCCCAATGCTGCTTACGGGCAGCCTGTAGCGCCTGCATGGATGACGAGCGTGCTTCACCGGCATGGATAATCAATTCCATCACCGTGGTTTCCATCTCATCCATCACTTCATCTCCTCTGCCAGGTTTTCATGCGCCATCTCCGCTTCCTGTTGCAGCAGCTGGCGTTCATACATTTTGAAGAACGGGTAATAAATCAGGGTCGAGAGACCAATCAGCAGCGCCACCAGTACCACTGCGCGCCAGTCCCAGCCGGTTGACCAGGCGGCACCGATCGGACCGGGCGTGGTCCAGGGCGCCAGCGAAATTACGTGGTTAATCAGGTTGGTTCGGGTTGCCGTCCAGGCAATCACCGCGTTAATTAACGGCGTGGTGATAAACGGAATAAACAGCAGCGGGTTCATCACCACCGGCGAACCAAAGATGATCGGTTCATTGATGTTGAACATGCCGGGTACCAGTCCGAGACGACCAATGGAGCGCAGATGGGCGGAGCGGCTGCGCAGATAGAGGATCACCAGCCCCATGGTGGCGCCGGAACCTCCCACGGTGATAAAGAACTGCCAGAAAGGCTCGATAAAGATCTTCGGAATCGGCTCACCGGCGGTTAACGCTTCCTGATTCAGACCGAGGTTGCTGAGCCAGAATGCCTGCAAAATGCCGCCGACAATCGCCGCGCCGTGAATACCGGCAAACCACAACAGATGGCACAACAGCACCGCAATCAACACCGCTGGCAGGGAATCTGCGGCAGAGATAATCGGCGCAAACACCGCCATAATCGCCTGCGGAATTAACAGGCCGAAGTGGCTCTGCATAAACAGATTCAGAGGATAAAGCGTCAGGAAAATCACCACGATCGGGATCAGCAGGTCAAACGACTGCCGGATCTTCGGCGGCACCTGCTCGGGCAATTTAAAGCCGATGTTGTACTTCACCAGCAGGTGCATCACCTCGGTACAGTAGAGGCTGATCAGAATGGCGGTGAAAATCCCTTCGCCGCCGAGGGAAGTGACCGACAGCGCCCCCTCCTTCTGCGGTGCGGCCACCACCAGAAAAGTCATCAGCGCCAGCAACGCGGCCATCAGCCCGTTGAGTTTGTAACTTTGCGCCAGGTTGTAGGCGATGGCGGCGGTGATAAACACCGCCATGATGCCCATCGTCATGTTGTAGGGCATCATCAGCTGGTCGTTGTACTGCTTAACGATCCCCAGCCACCACTGGGCAAACCCCCACTGGCTGGTTTCACTAAACGGCGGATGCGAGAACAACAGCATAAAAGAGCCAACAATCAAAAATGGCATCGACGCGATAAAACCATCTTTAATCGCCACCACATGCCGCTGCGAAGATAACCGTGCGGCAATGGGGCTGATGCGATTTTCGATCACCCCAAATAATGAATCAGCCAGTGTGCTCATTAAGCCCCCTTGTGAGATTCAATCAGGGATAGCGCGGATTGCAGAATTTTTTCACCATTTAACATGCCGTAGTCCATGGTATTTATGACGGCGACCGGCTTATTGAATTCCGCCGCTCGTTGCTGGAAATCAGCGAGCTTATATTTAATTTGCGGACCGAGCAGACAGCAGTCGTAATCGGCGATCTTATCTCTGAATTCCTCCATGCCAACCGCTTCAATACTGGCGTCTACCCCCAGCTGGCCTGCGGCTTTCACCATCCGTTGCACCACCATGCTGGTGGACATTCCTGCCGAACAACACAATAAGATTTTCACCATGGCATCCTCCTTTTTTTTTAAATTGTTACGCGTCATTGCCGGAATCTGCAACCGGTTACAGATTCTATTTATCTTTTTTGTGATCCATAACTCAGTCGGGTTAATCGCTTATTTTGTGATAAAGTTAAAATAATCTGAGACCGGTTTCATATTCGTCGGTAAATGACCGTTTATATTTAAAACCCCTGATTTCAGCAGGCGTGAGCGATTTTTTCGTATGGCGAAAAAAAGGTTTTTTTTGGTTACAATGGGCAGGTGAGCTGAAAAGGAAAACCAATGATAACCATGTTAGATGTTGCCAGACGCGCGGGCGTTTCTAAGGCAACCGTATCCCGCGTGCTGGCCGGGCACAGTTATGTCTCTAAAACGGTGCGTGACAAAGTGATGCAGGCGGTGGATGAGATGGGCTACCGACCAAACCTGGTGGCGCGCAATCTGGCGACCAACCGCTCGCACAGCATCGGCCTGATGGTGCCCAACACCCTGTATCATGGCCCGTTTTTCAGCGAGCTGATGTTCCAGGTCGCTACCCTGACCGAACAGCTCGGCTCACAGCTGGTGCTGGCAGACGGCAAACACAATGCGGAACAGGAGCGGGAAGCGATTCATTTCCTGATCGATAGCCGTTGTGACGCGGTAATTATCTATCCGCGCTACCTGAGCGTGGATGACATCGACCAGCTGATCCCCACCCTTAGCAAGCCGCTGATTATTCTCAACCGCCGTCTGAGCCGTTTTCCGCAATATTCCGTCTGTGCCGATCATGAACAGGACACGGTGCAGGCGGTTAATTATCTTGTTGAGCGCGGCCACCGGGAGATTGCATTTATCACCGGCATGGTCGGTTCCCATACCGGCCGCAGCCGTTTAAACGGCTTTCTGACCGCGCTGGCGCAAAATAATATCGTGCCGCAGGAAGCGTTGATGCTGGAGGGAAGCTGGACCATCGAAAGCGGTCGCCAGGCAGCGCTGACCCTGTTGCAGCGCGGGGTTAGTTTCTCGGCGCTGGTGGCGAGCAATGATGATATGGCGATTGGGGCCGCATCCGCGCTTCATGCGGCGGGCAAACGGCTGCCGGAGGATGTCTCCCTGCTCAGCTTCGATGATATTCCGGTGGCGTCATATTTCATCCCGGCGCTGACGTCAGTACATGTGCCGGTGGCGGAGATGGTCTCCAGCGCGATGATGCAGCTGTCGAAAATGCTGGATGGCGAGCAGGTGACGCCGCTGCCGCTGATGCGCGGCGAATTAATCCGTCGCGCATCGGTAAGCAATGGCCCGTGGTACAGGGGTTAACTGACCCCCGTCTCCCCCGCCGACAACGGTTTGCCGCGCAGTAAGCTGCGCAGCGCCGGCTCGGCGTAGCGGGTGATAAACCGCGCCATAAAGTAGATTACGGTGATCACCACCAGCGGCATCAGCAGCATAACGTACTCATTCTTAATCCAGCCGTTGAGCTTCACCAGCGTGCCAATCATTAAATTCTCGTGGATCAGATAGAGTGCGTAGCTGGAAAAACCAATAGCGGTAAGAAAAGGGGTGGAAAGGATTTTTTCGATACGTCGGGAATAAAAACTGGCGATAAAGAACGCCATCACCATCAGCAACGGAATAATCACTACCCAGCCGGTATTTTTAACGTAATAACTAAAGTTAATCAGCACGGCTAACGCCACCAGTGGATAATGGTAGAGCCGATCCCGGTTATGCATCCGTTCATACACCAGGCAGCCGATCATAAACCAGGAATAATGAATAAAACCGAACTTTGAAATAATATCCGTTACCAGCGGATGGCCCAGCATTTTCAGGACCGACGCTGCGGATAATGCCAGCATGGGCACAATTAAGCCGGGCAGACAAAACCTGCGCCCGGCCAGAAAATAAACCGCACCGATCACCACATAAAATACCGCTTCCACATACAGTGACCAGAATGAACCGGCCAGCGATTTAAACTCAATGCCGGTCGCCATCGACAGGGTTTCCGGGTTGATAAACGTCAGACCTGGGATCAGGTTCAGCACATATGGCTTGATGGCGGGCCATTCCGGGAACAGCCCGGCGGCAAAGTAAAGCAGCATACTGGCAATAAACATCGCCGGAAATAATCGCAGCCAGCGTTTCCTCAAGAAACTGATTAAACTCTCTGATTTATCCAGCGTCATAAATATCACAAAGCCAGAAATCATAAAAAATAATGGCACGCCCAGATAACCAAAAGAGAACAGCGGAAAATTTTTGGTAATTGATGCATAAGGAAGTAGCTCGGCCCATCGTGCATAAGCATGAAAGCCGATGACCAGCAGGATCGCTAAACCCCGCATTCCATCGAGATGCCTGATTCGCGCGCGCATAGTTTCTCCGGAGAGATAAACGTGAGAGGAACTGGCAAATTAGCACTGCGAGTTCTTAACCAGCAATAAGAATAATTCTGATTAAATATCGGGGAAAAATAAGAATTGCTAAACTTCAGGTCAATTCAGAATAAAATATGAACATTGCGTCAGGGATTAATTGCCTCCGTTCCTGGGTACGCTGGGTGTAATATTTTAATCCATCCCCAGGTTAACGCAGCGATAACGCTGGGATTAGTTGTAAAGCGTGCGCGCCAGGGTAAACCAGAGCCGTGGAGGCGGGTTAAGCCGCACGCTTAACGGTGGCTGATGCATATAAATTCGCGCCCGGATGAATTACCTCAGCGCCTGCTGCAACGCCGCCAGCACCACCGTCATCCCGCGGCTAACCATACGGTCATGGCGCATCAGGGTGCTGAGGTGACGTTGTAACGCAGGTTGCGGGGCCGAAACACGCAGTCCGGCGCCATCTTCCTCCTGTGCCAGCGCCATCGCCGGAACCAGGCTGTAGCCCAGTCCGGCTCGCACCATGCGTTTGATCGCTTCGATGCTGCCCAGCTCCATCACCGGCGTCGGTCGCACGCCAGCCTGACGAAACCAGGCGTCGATCACCGCGCGCGTGCCGCTGCCCGGTTCAAACACAATCAGCGGCAGCGCTGCCAGGGCCGCAGGCGTCAGCGGCGGTTCCTCGCTGGCGCCCGGCGTGATTAAGCGGAATGCCTCTTCACACAGCAGCGTGACGTGCACGCTGCTGCTGGCAACCGGCAGCGTCACCAGCCCGATATCCACCTGATTCTCCTCTACCGCGCGTACAATGGCGGCGGTGTTGCCGGTACGCACATCCACTTTCAGCTGCGGATGCTGCTGGCGCAGCTGTTGCAGCAACGGCGGCAGAAGATGTATGCAGGCGGTCGCGCCGGTGCCGATAATGACCGTGCCGCCGATCTCATCGGCGTGCTGGGTAACGGCGGCCAGCGTGGCGGCCACCGCGCGGCTAATCTGCTCACCGTGTTCCAGCAGCGCCAGTCCGGCGGTGGTGGCGCGCACACCGCGCCCGGTGCGTTCAACCAGGCGGGTTTGCAGCGCCTGCTCCAGCTGGCGAATTTGCAGGCTGATCGCCGGTTGCGACAGGCCGAGGGCTTCGGCCGCGCCGGAAAAGCTGCCACGGCTGATCACCAGCCGGAAGGTGTCCAGATGATCGAGATTAAGGCTGGCCATCTCTAAAAATTCCTTATAGCGCGCATAAGCGGGCCGGGCTGCCACAGAGTCAGCCGACAGGTTAGCCTGAATAAAGAAAACAGACGAGAGCCGTAACGATGGAAATTTTGCAGGCAGATGAACAACATATTCCCGCCATTCAACACATTTATGCGCACCACGTCCGGTACGGCTGCGCCAGCTTTGAAACCGATCCGCCCGATGAAGCCACCATGCTGGCGCGTCTGCAAAAAATAACCGACGCCGGGCTGCCGTGGTTTGTCGCACTGGAAGATGGCGTGGTGATGGGATATTGCTACCTGTCGCGCTGGCGCGAGCGTTTTGCCTACCGCTTTACCGTCGAAGATTCGGTGTATATCGACCAGCGCTTCACCGGACGCGGCATTGGCAGGCAGCTGCTCGCCCATGCGCTGGCGTGGGCGGAACAACAGGGCTTTCGCCAGATGATCGGCGTGGTGGGCGACAGCCAGAACAGCGCCTCCATCGCCCTGCATCGGTCGGCGGGCTTCTCCCTGACCGGCACGCTGCGTGCGGTCGGCTTCAAACATGGCCGCTGGCTGGATACGGTGATAATGCAACGCGAGCTGGGCGCTGGCGACAGTACCCCGCCCTGATTCAGGCCGAACAGGCACGGGTAAACAGGCTTACCAGCGCGATAACCTGTTCATCCAGCGGGATCAGCTCCTTTTTCACAATCAGATGCATCGGCGTACTGCGACGGCCGCCATGATTGAGCGGCAACGGTTGCAGCACGCCCTGCTGAAGCGCCTCGGCGATACGCCCGTGCGGCAGCCAGCCATAGCCCACCTGATGCAGCACCGCCTCAATCGCCGTGTCCACCGTGGAGAAAAACCACTGCTCCGATTGCCCGACCGAGGCGTGCGGCGCCTGGGATCGCGCGGTGCCAATGCGGATTTGCGGATAGCGCGAAAGGTCATATTCACTTAGCGGCCGCGGCAGGGTCAGCAACGGATGGTCGCGATGGATCACCGCGAGAAAATCCACGTTCATCAGCCACTGCCCGCGTCCGGCAACGTCTTCGCGGCGTGACATCACCATCACATCAGCATCCGGCACGGCGGGATGGAACGGATCGTCATACTCCAGCACCTCGGTAAGCTGGATTTGCGTGGCCGGATACTGCTGCTGGAACTGCTGCAATACCCGGAACAGCGTCTGGCGCGGAAACATATTATCGACCACCAGCTCCAGCTGAGTACGCATCCCGTTATGCAGCGTCGCCGCGCGGGCTTCCAGCCCGTGGAACGCATGTAATAGCGGACGCACCTGCGCCAGCAGCATCTCGCCCTGCGCGGTCAGCAACGCGCGTCGTCCTTCAATGCGCAGCAGGGCAACGCCCAGACGATCCTGCAACAACGACAAGTTGTAGCTGACGGATGACTGGCTGCGGTTCAGCGCTTCCGCCGCCTGATTAAACCCGCCCAGCTCTACCACTTTATCGAGAATCGCCCATTGCTCCAGCGTGGTTTTAAACATAAACACATCAACTTTTTGGATTAAAACTATCCAAAATTAGCGTTATTCATTCAATTTTTACAGCGCTATTTTATCTCTATCGCAACAGGAGAATGATTATGAGCAGCTTTAATAAAGATGATTTGAGCGGTTTTATCGGTAAACACCTGGTCTACACCTATGACAATGGCTGGAATTACGAGATCTACGTGAAGAATGGCACCACGCTGGACTACCGTATTCACAGTGGCCTGGTGGGTAATCGCTGGGTAAAAGATCAGCAGGCGTACATCGTGCGGGTAGCTGATGCGGTGTATAAAATTTCCTGGACCGAACCGACCGGCACCGACGTCAGCCTGATTGTTAACCTCGCCGATCGTATCTTCCACGGCACCATCTTCTTCCCGCAGTGGGTGATGCTGGCGCCCGAAAAAACCGTCTGCTTCCAGAATGACCACCTGAGTGAAATGGCGGCCTTCCGTGAACAGGGACCGGCCTACCCAACCACGGTGATTGATGAATTCGCCACCATCACCTTCGTGCGTGACTGCGGTCCCGACAATGACAGCGTGATTGCCTGCGCGGCAAGCGAGTTGCCGGCAGACTTCCCCGCCAATCTGGCTTAATCGCCATAGGCTGCGCTGTGGAAATCATATTCCCAGCGCAACACATCCCCGTACAGCGACGAAAGTCGCTGTCGTTCGCTTTCCGTCAGGGTCAGCGCGCAGGCATCCAGCTCCGCCCTTAACCAGCACGCCTGCTGATAAAACGCCGGTTCCGCATGAAGCTCGACCCAGCGCCGGACATCCGCGTCGCGCTGGGTTTGCTGCGCCACGCGCGCGCACCAGTGGTAATACATCCACTCGGCGCCGAACATAATGGTGATGATGTCGGCGTAGCTGCCCTGCTGCGCGGTATGCAGCATCCCCTGATCAAAACGCTTCACCCCCGGTAAATCCGCAGGCACGCTGGCCGGATCGATATTGCGCCGCGCATACACCTCTTCAAACCAGGCAATCTGCGTATCCACCAGCGCATTCAGCACCGTAATCAGCCAGCGCTGCTGGCGGATATCAGGGGCTTTGCTGATGCCAAGGGCGAAGATGGCAATCGCGGTGGCGACAAAATTGCCTTCAAACACCAGGTAACGATTGAATACCTGATCGGCGAGACGGTCCTGTTCAATATCCAGCACGAAAGGATGCTGCTGCATCGCCTGCCAAATCGCCTGATGTTCCTGCAATAAACGGTCGGTGAATGACATGGTTATCCCTCCAGCGCCGCTTTCGCCACTTGCATAAAATGCCTGACCCGCGCCAGTTCCACTTCGTTCCACCACACGCCATCGCGCTTCAGGGTACTGGCGACAATCACCCCCTGAGTGCGGCCCAGAATAGCGCAGACGTTTTCCGGGGTGACGCCCGATCCCACCAGCAGCGGCAGCGAGGTTGCACTGCGGATCTCGTCGATTTCACCCATCGTGGCGCTGTCGCCGGTGCGCTGGCCGGTGGCAATTACCGCATCCGCTTCGAAAAACTCCACGTCGCGGGTTAATTCCGGGATAGAACGGTCGGCAACAATCGCATGGCTGCCATGTTTGACGTGGCTGTCGGCGAATACGCGGATATGCTCCGCCCGCAGCTGGCTGCGATAGCGCAGCGCTTTGGCCGCCGCGCCTTCAATCAACCCTTCGTTGGCGACATAGGCATTGGCCCATTGGTTGACGCGAATAAAATCGGCCCCACCCGCCAGCGCGGTCGCCAGCGCCGGGATCGCCGCATTCGCCAGCACGTTAATCCCCAGCGGTACGCCAAAACGGCAGCGGATTTTTTCGGTGATCACCGCCATCAGCGCCGCGGTTTCCGGGCCGATATCCTCCGGTTTTGAAAAAGGAATATCGCCGTGGTTTTCCACAATCAAACCATGTACGCCGCCGGTGAGATAATTATCGGCATCGCGCAGCGCGCGGTCGATAATATCACCCACCGACGCACCACGATATTTTGGTGAGCCAGGAAAGGCGTCGCAGTGAATAACACCGATGACCGCTTTCGGACGTGAAAATATTGCTTGTATTGCGTTGCTCTTTTCTGATGAGATAACTGCCATCTTAATCACCCTTTCGAGAAAACCATGCATATCTACGTATGCGGTAATATTACCGTTGATGAATTCTGGCAGGTGGATCATTTTCCTGCCGAGGGCGAATCCGCCCTGGGAAATAAAGTTCACAGCGACGTGGGCGGCAAAGGATCCAACCAGGCGCTGATATTATCCCGCTGTGGCATTGCAACGTCATTAATAACCGCCACCGGCGAGGATTCACAGGGCGAATGGCTGCGCCAGCGCGTCAGCCAGGAAAGTCTGACGTTGTTACCCGCGTATGCCACCGTTCCCTTTAGTGATAACTCGGTTATTTTCACCACCTGTGAGGGTGATAATGCCATCATGACCAGCAACGCCGCGGCAAATAGCCTGACGCCGGAGCGGGTCAGCGTCCATTTAAGCGACGCGCAACCGGGCGATCTATTTTTGCAGCAGGGAAACCTGGCGCCGGATACTACGCTGGCGCTGTTTCAGCTGGCAAAATCACGCGGTATGACCACGGTATTTAATCCCTCGCCGGTCAATCCTGACTTTATTCACTGCTGGCCTTATGTCGACATCGCCGTGGTCAATCAGGGTGAAGCGGCGCTGCTGTCCCCGGTACTGCCGCCGCACGGCAGCCTGATCACCACGCTGGGCGCTGCGGGTGCCGAATTGCAGCGTGACCAGCAGCGCTGGCGGGTCGCCGCCGTGCAGGCTGATGTCATCGACACCACCGGCGCAGGCGATACCTTTCTCGCGGTGATGCTCGCTTCCAGCCTGCTGCGACAGACGCCACCGGACGCGCTGGCCCTGCGCCATGCTACCGAGGCGGCAGCCCTTACCGTCAGCCGTCGGGGCACCTGGCGCGCGTTTCCCACATCCCAGGAGCTGCAAACTATTCTGGCCAGCACAAACGCGTAGCGGCGCGATGTAGCGCGCGGGTTTTACCCACATCAGGCAAGGCATTGCGCCGCGACGGCATGGGGCTTACTTGAACATCGAACGGTAAGTGCCCACGTTCTCTTTGGTCACCACCGTCGCCGGTACCTGAATCAGCTTCTGTACCTTTTTACCGGCGCTCAGGTCATTCAGCGCTTTCACCGCTTCCGCACCCATTTTTTCCGGGTCCTGTTGCAGCACCGCCACCACATAACCCTGGTCGATACCGCTGATGGCGCGCGCCGTCAGATCCCAGCCAAACACCTTGATATCTTTCTGACGCCCCTGGTTCTCCACCGCAGCAATCGCCCCGAGCAGCGCCGGTTCACCCGTGGCATAAATCGCCGTCATATCCGGGTTGCCGGTAATCAGGTTTTCTGCCGCCGTCATGGCGTCATCCTGAATATTGCGGCCATCGACCACGTCGGCCACGCTGATGTTTTTATTCGCTTTAATGGTGTCTTCAAAGCCTTTCTGCCGCGCGTTCTGGATCGCCGAGTTCAGTGCGCCAACAATCCCGACGCGGGCTTTGCCGCCCATGCTTTTATCCACATAGCCGAGGAAATATTTACCGAGAATTTTACCGCCTTCAACGTTATCCACCCCAACCTGCGCTGACTGAGGACCGGCAGGTAATACCGCATCGATGGCAATCACCGGAATATTTTTCGCCGCTGCTTCTTTTATCGCTGGCATAATTCCGTTGACATCAATGGCATCAACCATAATGCCTTTCACGCCCTGTTCAATATAGTTTTCAATGGCATCATTTTGTGAAACCGGATTATCATTGGCGTTAAAGATAACGACATTTTTACCGCTGGCTTTCGCCGCTTCCGTCGCGCCTTTATTCATCAGATTGAAAAATAATGCCTGCTGGTTAATTTGCACCAGCGCATAATCAGCGGAAGCCGCCATGGAAGACGCGGAAATTAAAGAAGTGAGAAGCACGGCACAGGAAAGAACGGTTTTCTTGCTGGTGTTAAATAACATCATTTATGCCCTCGTCAAAAAGAGTCTGAACCCCGAATGGGTAAGTTTTTTTGCGGGACAAATATCTGTAACAGCCGACGGAATGTCTGCTGCCTGCACTGGCGGCCTTTATTACTTTTCCGTCACGAACTCCGTTCGGTAACCGGGTGAAAAGCGTTAAAGGGAAAAACGGCATCGGATAAACTGGGTATCACCATTCGCCGATCGCTAAAAAATGTCAAGCGAATATTTTAAGTTCGCGTGCTGCAAAAGATCTGTCGCTGGCAGGGAAAAATGTGTTAATGCTGTGGCCGATAAAAGGTGTGCACTCATGACAAAAAAACGCGTATTACTCTCAGATGTGGCGCAACTGGCAGGGCTGTCAAAGGCAACCGTGTCGCGTTATCTCAATCATTCGCTGGTTTTGCCGCAGGATACGGTAGCGCGTATCGAGAATGCGATTCGCCAGCTCGATTATCGCGGCAACTCACTGGCGCGCCGACTGAGCAAAGGCGGCAGCGAGACCCTCGGCCTGGTTCTGCCCGATATCACCAACCCCTTCTTCGCCGAACTGGCGGATGCCGCTGAAGAAGCGGCTTCGCAGCATGGCTACAGCCTGGTGCTGTGTATCACCCGCAACAACCCGGACAAGGAGTGCCAGTTTATCCGCTGGCTGGACACCTGCCAGGTGGATGGCTTGCTGTTCACCACCAACCGCCCGGATAACGGCCTGCTGTGCAAAGAAGTGCAGCGTCAGCAGCGCATCGTGCTGCTGGACGAAGATATTCCTGGCAGCAACGTGCCCAAAGTGTTTGCCGATAACGTACAGGGCGGCCGGATGGCGACCGAACAGCTGATTGCCGCCGGTCATCGGCAGATCGCCTTTGTTGGCGGCCCGGATGCGCTGATGAGCGTACGTGAGCGTTATCAGGGCTTTTGCGAAGCAATGCAGCAGGCGGGGCTGGCAGTGGTGCCGGAGTGGGTGATGTTCGGCAAGTATGAACGCAGTTTTGGCGCCCAGGCGCTGCATCACTTTTTCGCGACGGCGCAGCGCCCCAGCGCGGTGTTTGCCGCCAGTGACTATCTGGTGCTCGGGCTGCTGGATGGCCTGCGTGAACGCGCTTTACGCGCCCCGGAAGCGCTGTCGCTGGTGGGGTTTGATGATGCCAGCTATGCCGATTTTACCCAGCCGCGCATCTCCACCATTCGCCAGCCTGCGCGCGAAATGGGGCGCGCTGCCGTTGAGCAAATGCTGCGTCTGCTGCACGGCGAACAGCCGGTGGCGCAGGAAACCCGTCTGCCGGTGGAATGGATTGCCCGCGACTCCATCAGCCCCCTTAATCCCGTGCGCTAAAATGGCGCACCGCTGCACCCTGGTGGCCCATTAACCGGTTATTTCACGCTGTTTAGTAAACCGGTTTACCCCCGAAAAAAATTTATTTCATCAATGTTAACAGCTGGTTGCATAACCTTCAGACTGGTGATTTTTTCACCTGGCACAGTCTCTGCTATCTTTCCAGTGGCGAACAAATATCTCTGCAATACATGCGTTGGTCAGCGACACGCCGTACGCGCATCGGGTAAACCGGTTTACAAGATGTGAACCTTTACCGCGTACGGCGTCCGCTGATGCAACGTCTCCGTTTGAATAACAAGGGGAGTGTTGAGATGGAACAGCAGCAACGTGCCGCTCCGGCACGGGTTGAGATGGTCAATATCACCAAAACCTACGGTTCGATTCGCTCGCTGCGCGGCGTCAATTTGCAGCTGGCGCCGGGCGAGGTGCTGGGCCTGGTGGGCGACAATGGGGCCGGGAAATCGACGCTGACCAAGGTGCTGTCCGGCGCCGTGGTGCCAACCAGCGGTGCGATTCGCATCGACGGTGAGGAGCAGCGCTTTGCCAATCCAGCCGATGCCCGCCGTTGTCATATCGAGATGGTGTACCAGGACCTTTCGCTGTGCGACACCGTCGATGTGGCAGGCAACCTGTTTATGGGCCGCGAGCCAATGAAGCACCTGCTTGGCGTGCCCTTCCTCGACCAGCAGAAAATGCATGCCGACGCCCGTGAAATGCTGAAAGGCTTAGGGATCTCGATTCCCGATACCCGACTGCTGGTGCGCAATCTCTCCGGCGGCCAGCGTCAGGCGATCGCCATCGCGCGCGCCGCCGCCTTCGCCCCGAAGGTGTTGATCATGGATGAACCCACGGCGGCCCTGGCGGTAGCGGAAGTGGAAGCGGTGCTGGCGCTGATTAAACGCGTCAGCGCACGCGGCGTCAGCGTGATTCTGATCACCCACCGCTTACAGGATCTGTTCCTGGTCTGCGATCGCATCATGGTGATGTATGAGGGCACCAACGTGGCAGACCGTCGCGTCGCCGATACCAGCCTGGGTGAGATCGTCAACCTGATCGTCGGCGAGAAGTTCACCGCGCCGTCCGCCCACGCCCATTAAGGGAACGAGTATGAGTATGGTTAACCTCTCTGGTTCACGCATGATCCAGCATTCGCTGCCGAAACGCCTGCTGCATAACCATTCCGGCGTGGTGAGCATTGCGCTGTTTTTTATCTTTTGCTGCGTGGTGTTCTCGCTGATCACCAGCAACTTTCTCACCACGCCTAACTGGCTCAACATTATTCGCCAGAGCGCGCCGCTGCTGATTGTCGCCACCGCCATGACGCTGGTGATCACCACCGGCGGGATTGATCTCTCGGTGGGTTCGACACTGGCGCTGGTGGGCGCCCTGTCGGCCATCGCCCTCAACAGTTGGGGCTGGCCGTGGTATGCCGTGCTGATTGGCGGCCTGGCGCTGGGGGCGCTGGTTGGGGCGATCAATGGTTTTTTCATCGCTTATGAAGGCATTCCGGCGTTTATCGTCACCCTGGCGACGCTGGCGGTGGTACGCGGCGTGGCGCTGCTGCTGACGCAGGGTTATTCGATTCCGATTCCGGCCGACAGCCCCTTCACCTTTATGGGACGCGCCTGGGTGGTTGGCATTCCGATGCCCGCGCTGATTGGTATCCTGGTGCTGATTGTCGGGCATGTGGTGCTCAATCATATGCGTTTTGGCCGTTATGTCACCGCCATCGGCGCCAACGCCGAAGGCGCACGCCGCAGCGGCATCAGCACTAAAGCGGTGGTGATGCGCGTCTATATTCTCAGCGGCATGGCGGCGGCGCTGGCCGGGATGATCATCACTGCCCGTCTCGGCAGTGGCTCCTCCAATCAGGGCGAAGGCTTTGAATTGCAGGTGATTGCCGCCGTGGTGCTTGGCAGTACCAGCCTGTTCGGCGGTTTTGGTACGGTGCTCGGCACGCTGCTTGGCGCCCTGTCCATCGCCATCATTCAGAACGGCCTGATCCTGTCACACATTTCGCCGTTCTACACCCAAATCGCCACCGGCGCGATCATCCTGCTCGCCATCTGGATCAATACGCGCATTCTCAATCCGGCACGCGCCTCCGCAAAAGGATAGCTATGAAAAGTTCTATTTTTCGTCATCCCGAGCCGCTGCCGCTCGGCGTGCAGAGTGGTTACGTGATGACGGTCCTTGGCCCGCTGCCGCTGGATCAGATGGGTGTCACGCTGATGCATGAACACATTCTGCTGGATGCCTCCGGCAAATGGGTGCCGCCCTGCTGCTGTAGCGAACGCCATATTGCCGAGATGCCGGTGCGTATCGAAAATCTCGGCGATCTGGCGCTGAATCCGCTGATGAGCCGCGATAACTGCCAGCTGTTCGATGTGGATGTGGCGATCGAGGAGCTGATGAAGTTTCGCGCCCTGGGTGGAGAGACGGTGGTCGATCCTACCAACATCGGCATTGGCCGCGACCCGAAGGCGTTGCAGCGCATCGCGCGACTCACCGGCCTGAATATCATCATGGGCACCGGTTTGTATCTGCAACCGTCGCACCCGGAGTGGGTAAAAACCACCAGCGTGGAGCAGCTGACGGAGAAGCTGATTTATGACCTCGGCGGACAGCAGGAAAAACCCGACGTGCTGGCCGGGCTGATTGGCGAGATCGGCGTTTCCAGCCGCTTCACCGCCGATGAAGAGAAGTCGCTGCGAGCGGCGGGCCGCGCCAGTGCCGCCACCGGGGTGCCGATTGAGGTTCACCTGCCCGGCTGGGAACGCCTCGGCCATAAGGTGCTGGATATTCTCGAACAGGAAGGTGCCGACCTGCGCCATACCGTGTTGTGCCATATGAATCCGAGCCACGCCGACAAAAGTTATCAGCGTGAACTGGCGGATCGCGGGGCCTGGCTCGAATACGACATGATCGGTATGGGCTACTACTACGCCGACGAAGAGGCGCAGTCCCCGTCGGATGAGGAGAACGCGCGCGCCATCTGTGCGCTGATCGACGATGGCTACATCAACCAGCTGTTGCTGTCGCAGGATGTGTTCCTGAAAACCATGCTGACCCGCTATGGCGGCCACGGCTACGGCCATATCCTGAAGAATTTCGTACCGCGTCTGCGTCGCCACGGCCTGAGTGGTGAACAGTTAGAAACGTTGATGATCGCCAACCCGCAGCGGGTCTTTGGCGCGTAATGGAGAAAATCATGACGAAGAAGGTTTTGCTGGTGGGTGAATCCTGGACCAGTACCGCAACCCATATCAAAGGTTTTGATCAGTTCGCCACCGCCACCTGGCACAACGGCGCGGTGGATTTCCTTGCGGCATTGCAGGATAGCGCTTATCAGATCACCCATATGCCGGTGCACGAAGCGCCCGAACAGTTCCCGCTGACGGCGGAAGCCTTGCAGGCGTGGGACGTGATCATCCTGTCCGATATCGGTGCCAATACCCTGCTGCTGCATCCCAATACCTGGCTGAAAAGCCAGCGCACCGCCAACCGTCTCACCCTGCTGCATGACTATGTCGCCGAGGGCGGCGCGTTGATGATGATAGGCGGCTACTACAGTTTCCAGGGGATCAATGGCGGTGCGCGCTATCGCAACACGGCGGTGGAGCGGACGCTGCCGGTCCGTTGTCTCGCCTGGGATGATCGTGTGGAACGCCCTGAAGGTTGCTATCTGGCCGCCACCCAGGCTCACGCCGTGCTGGAAAATCTGCCAGCGGAGATGCCGTGGCTGCTGGGCTACAACGAAGTCGAGATGCAGCCGGAAGGCCAGCTGCTGGCGACGGTGGCGGGCACTTCCCATCCGCTGCTGGCGGTCCGCGAATATCAGCAGGGCCGCACGCTGGTGTGGACCAGCGATATGTCGGCGCACTGGCTGCCGCCGGAGTTTGCGCAGTGGCCGGGCTATCGCCAGCTGTGGATCAACTGCCTTGACTGGCTGACCGGATCAGCGGCATGAGCGAGGTGCTGACCCTGACGCAGCAGTTGCTGCGTTTCAACACTATCAATCCGCCCGGTGATGAAGCCGCCTGCATGGCGTGGCTGGCCGATTATCTCAGCGCGGCGGGTTTTCACGTACAGCAGCACAGCTTCGGTGAAAGGCGCGTCAACCTGGTTGCCACGTTACCCGGTCGCGGCGGCGGTTTGCCGCTCGGCTTTACCGGCCATCTGGATACCGTGCCGCTGGGTGCCGCCGCGTGGCAATTCGATGCCTTTGGTGCGGATGTCACAGATGACCGGATCTATGGCCGGGGCAGCAGTGATATGAAAGCGGCGATTGCCGCCTTTATCGTCGCCTGCCAGCGTCATAAACCGGCGATCGCCGCAGGCAGCGGCGTGGTGCTGTATCTCACCGGCGGTGAAGAGACCGGCTGCGACGGCGCGCGGGCGCTGATCGACAGCCAGCCTCTGCCGACGCCAGGCGCGCTGATTGTGGGCGAGCCAACCGCCAATTATCCGGTGATCGGCCATAAAGGCGCGCTGTGGCTGCGTTGTGAAACCCGCGGCAAAACCGCGCACGGCGCGATGCCGCATCTGGGTATCAACGCCATCTATCTGGCGGCGACAGCGCTGGGCAAAATTCAGCACTTCTCACCGGGCGCGCCACATCCGTTAATGAAGCAGCCGACGCTCAACGTCGGGCGGATTCAGGGCGGCCTGAACATCAATTCGGTGCCGGATCGCGCCAGTTTTGATGTGGATATTCGTACCGCGCCGAATCTGCAACATGGAGAAATCCGCCAGCGCCTCGGCACCACGCTGGGAGAAAGCGTGTTCGTCACCACCCTGGTGGATCTGCCTGCGGTACTGAGCGCGGCCGAACATCGCTGGATGCAGCAGATTTTCCAGCTCTGCCAGCCGCTGCACCCTGAACCGCTGACGCCACGTATCGTGCCCTACTTCACCGATGCTTCGTTGCTGCTGCCCGCGCTTGGCGCACCGCCCTGCGTGATCCTCGGGCCAGGCGAACCGACTATGGCGCATCAGACCGATGAATATTGTCTGCTGTCCCGGCTGGAGGAAGCGGAGGGCCTGTACGGGGAAATTATTCAGGAATGGATGACGGAAAAGGCGTAATCCATTCATCACGCGGCTAATGTGAAGAGATAAACAACGCGTCCTGATGCTCAGGCGGCACGGCAAAATGCTGCTGCATTCGGCGGCTCTCTTCCGCCGGAGGCAGACCAAACAGGCGTTTAAACTCGCGGTTAAACTGCGACGGGCTTTCGTAGCCCACCGCGTGGCTGGCGGCAGCGGCGGTGATCTGCTGCCGGACCATCAGCATCCGCGCCTGATGCAGCCGAACCGACTTCACATACTGCATCGGCGCCTGCCCGGTGATGGCGCGAAAATGAGTGTGAAACGTCGGCACGCTCATCCCCGCTTCCGCCGCCAGCTGCGTCAGCGTCAGCGGCTGCGCATAGATGGCGTGGATCTGGCGCAACGCTTTGCTGATTTTGCCAAACTGTCCCTGCTGGGTTAAGGCGGACCGCATCACGCTGCCCTGCGCGCCGGTCAGCACGCGATAATACAGCTCACGCATCAATGCCGGACCGAGGATCGCCGCGTCACGCGGCTGGTTCATCGCTTCCAGAAAACGCAGCACCGAAACCTTCATCGCCTGATCCATCGGACTCGACATCATGCTTTGCGGAGCCGGAACGGCTTCTGTCTTGCCCAGCTGGTCGAGTTGCAGCATCAGCTCCGCCGCGAGGCTGAAATCCAGATGCATATAAATGGCGAGCAGTGGCCGTTCTGCTGAAGCCTCGGTTTCCATCACAAACGGCACCGGCACCGATACCGCCAGATACTGCTGCTCGTCATAGACATAAACCTGATCGCCGAAATAGCCGCGCTTACACCCCTGGCAGACAATCACGATCCCCGGATCGTAGAGAACCGGGGTGCGCGACAACGGACGATCGGAACGCAGGATGCGTACCGACGCCAGCGATGTCAGGTTATAGCCTTCCTGCGGCGCCAGCGCCTGTAGCAGTGCCACCATCCGCGATTGCAGCTGTTCTCGCATAAAAATCATCCACTCATAAGATCAGGCAATAAAAACAGAAGAAAGGGTCTCAATACAAGCCCGTCAGAAGAATATTATGCATGTTCACTTTAAGACCGGGAGTTATCTTTTATGTCATCATGCAAAACGCTTTTGATCACCGGCGTCAGCAGCGGCTTTGGTCGTGCGCTGGCACAGCAGGCGCTGAGTGAAGGCCACCGGGTAATCGGCACCGTGCGTAACCACGCGGCACAACAGGCCTTTACCGCGCTGCACCCCGATCGCGCTCACGCCTGTCTGCTGGATGTTACCGATTTCGCCGCCATCGACAGCACCATCGCCCACCTTGAAGCGACCCACGGACCGATTGATGTGCTGGTCAACAACGCCGGGTACGGCCATGAAGGGGTGATGGAGGAGTCGCCGCTGGAAGAGATGCGTCGTCAGTTTGATGTCAACGTGTTTGGCGCGGTGGCGATGATCAAGGCGGTGCTGCCGTTTATGCGTCAGCGTCGCCGTGGCCATATCCTTAACATCACCTCAATGGGCGGATTTATCACCATGCCGGGGATCACCTATTACTGCGGCAGCAAGTTTGCGCTGGAGGGAATTTCGGAGGCGCTGGGTAAAGAAGTGCAGCCGTTTGGCCTGTTTGTCACCGCCGTTGCCCCAGGCTCGTTCCGCACCGACTGGGCGGGTCGTTCGATGGTGCGCACGCCGCGCGCCATTGCCGATTATGATGCGCTGTTTGATCCGATTCGTGCGGCGCGTGAAGCCAAAAGCGGCCAGCAGCTGGGCGATCCGCAGAAAGCCGCGCGCGCCATGCTGACGATTATCGGCAGCGATAACCCACCAGCCCATCTGCTGCTGGGCAGCGACGCCCTTGAGCTGGTACGTACTAAGCTGACTGCGTTTAATAATGAGATCGACCATTGGGAAACGCTGACACGCTCAACGGATGGCAACTAACGAAATAACCGTCTGGCTTATTTCCCGCAAAGGATAAATATGCGCCAGCCTCTATTTAAAGCTGGCGCAGTTTATTTAAAGAATATCTGTTAAACGGAAGCGGAAATAACCGGCTTAGTGATTATTTCCCGGAGAAGGAGAAATGCGGATCAATAACAAATTTCTTCGGCGCACCAGAATCAAATTCACTGTAACCACGCGGCGCATCTTCCAGAGAGATAACCTCAACGCCAACAATTTTAGCAATCGGAATTCTGTCCCAGAGAATCGCCTGCATCAGCTGACGATTATATTTCATCACCGGCGCCTGCCCGGTGTGGAAGGCATGTGATTTCGCCCATCCCAGTCCCAGACGAATGCTCAGACTGCCCATTTTAGCCGCCTGATCGACAGCGCCGGGATCTTCGGTGACGTACAGGCCGGGGATACCAATTTTCCCGGCAACGCGGGTAATCTGCATCAGGGCATTCAGCACCGTTGCCGGGGCTTCATGTTGTGCGCCTTCATGGCCGTGGCCTCTGGCTTCAAAGCCCACCGCATCAATGGCACAATCCACCTCAGGCTCGCCGAGAATATCGGCAATCTGTTCATGCAGTGGGGTATCTTTACTTAAATCAACCACTTCAAACCCCTGCTGCTGCGCATGTTGGATACGCGCAGGATTCATATCCCCGACAATCACCACGGCGGCACCCAGCAGGCGCGCCGAGGCGGCGGCAGCCATCCCCACCGGTCCGGCTCCGGCGACATAGACGGTGCTGCCCGGCCCGACACCGGCGGTCACCGCGCCGTGGAAACCGGTAGGCAAAATATCGGACAAACAGGTTAAGTCTTTGATTTTCTCCAGTGCCTGCTCACGATCGGGCAGCTTCAGCAGATTGAAATCAGCATAGGGAACCAGCACGTATTCCGCCTGGCCGCCGACCCAGTCGCCCATATCGACATAACCGTAAGCCCCACCGGCACGCGCCGGGTTGACGCTCAGACAGACGCCGGTGTGCTGTTCTTTACAGGAGCGACAGCGCCCGCAGGCCACGTTGAACGGTACTGACACCACGTCGCCGATGGCAAATTTCTCGACGTCGCGCCCCTTTTCAATCACTTCACCGGTGATTTCATGCCCCAGCACCAACCCTTCCTGCGCCGTGGTTCGTCCGCGCACCATATGTTGATCGGAACCACAGATATTGGTGGAAAGCACTTTGAGGATCACACCGTGTTCAATTTTCTTGCCCCTGGGGTCCTGCATTTTTGGATAATCAATTGACTGGACTTCAACTTTACCTTTACCTATGTATACCACTCCGCGGTTTTCAGACATGTGAGCACCTTTCAGATAATTGGCTGGTTATTAAGTCGTGAATGTCGCAGTTGAGCATTAAGACCTGCTCTGCGCCTCTAAGCTTAATAACTCTTCAGCACGCGGCGATGGATTATGTGGTTATTGTTTGTGATGTGTGCAAAGCATCACAATTAAATGGGAAATGGTTCAGCTTGTGAATATTACCGCCATGGACATAGATTATATTGGCGCGCGTGAAACAGGCACGCCAATATATTCGCGGGTTAAATCTCCGACTGCCAGCCACCCCCCAGCGCGCGATACAACGCGATGGCGGCCAGCGAACTCGCCTGCTGCGCTGCGATTTGCGATTCCTGCAACGTCAGTAGCTCCTGTTGGGTGGAAAGCACGTTGATAAAACTTGCGGCACCGGACTGATACTGGGTCTGCGCCAGCTGATGCGCATGTTCGCCAGTGGTAACGGTAGCCCGCAGGATCTGCTCGCGCTGCTGCTGCTGGCGCAGGCTGCTCAACGCATCGTTTATTTCATGCCAGGCACGCAGCACCACCTGCTGATAAGCCAGCGCGCTCTCCTGCTGACGATGTTCGGCAAAACGCACCTGATTTTTGATGCGTCCGCCAGCAAAAATCGGCAGCGAGATAGCCGGTCCAATGGCAAAAGTATGCGTGGCCCAACTCCCCATATTCGCCAGTTGCAGCGCTTCGTAACCGATATCGCCGCTAAGCGTAATGCGCGGATAGTAGTCCGCTTCCGCCACCCCAATCGCGGCGGTGGCCGCGTGCAGGCTGGCTTCCGCCTGACGGATATCCGGTCGCCGCTGCGCCAGGCTGGAGGGCAGATCCAGCGGAATCGCCCCCTGAATCATCGGCAGCGGCCTCCCGGCCTGCAACTGCGTATCCAGCGCACCGGGTGAAAGACCCAGCAGCAACGTCAGAGCATTTTTTTGCTGGTGCAATTGGTCATCCAGCAGCGGCAACTGCGCTTTTAGTCCGTCCAGCTGCGTCTGCGCCTGATCGACATCCAGCAAGGTGGCGGCACCAAACTGATGCCGCAGCTGGGTCAGTTGCAGGCTGCGCGTCGCCGCCGCGATATTCTCGCCGGTGGCCTGATGCAGCGCCTGTGCAGCACGGTAGTTGACGTAATGCACGGCCAGCTCCGCACCCAGCGACACCTGCAACGCATGGCGCTGCTCGTCGCTTACCGCCAGCTGCGCCTCTGCCGCTTCATGGCTGCGCCGCACGCGTCCCCAGAAATCCGGTTCCCAGCTGCTGCTAAACCCACCCGTCCAGTGGTTGTAATCGGCGCGACCGCCATTGCCCGACGGGTCCATACTGCCCGCCTCGGTCGAGCGCTGACGCTGATAACCACCGCCAGCAGTAAGCGTGGGCCAGCGCTGCGCATCCGCCATGCCCAGCTGCGCCTGAGTTTGCAGCACGCGCTGTTCCGCCTGCTGCAAATCGAGACTGTTACGCATCAGTTGCTGTTCCAGTTTGGTCAGTAGCGGATCGTGAAACTGCCGCCACCAGTCGTCTGCGCCGGATGAGGTTTGCCGGGGCTGGTCACTGGCCCAGCGCGGCGGCAGCGCGGTGTGGGGTTTAACAAAATCCGGCCCTACCGTCATGCAACCACTGAGCGCCAGGGTCGCCAGCAGGGTAATGAGGCGCATTCTGGTCATGGCGCGACTCCCATCGAGGCGGTATCGACGCTGACCACGGCAGAGACGCCGGGGATCAGCGCCTGAGCGGCCACGTCAGGCGTAAAGGCGATTTTGACCGGAATACGCTGGCTGATTTTGGTGAAGTTGCCGGTGGCATTCTCTGCCGCAACCGCGCTAAAGCTGGCCCCGGAAGCCGGGGCTATGCTGTCCACTTTGCCGCTGAAGGTTTTACCCGGTTGATTATCCAGCGTGACTTTCACCGCCTGTCCCGGCTGCATCGCTCCCACCTGGTTTTCGAGGAAATTCGCCACGATATAACTCTGCCGCGTCGGCACCAGCGCCAGCAAACTGTCGCCGGGCGTGACATACGCCCCCTGACGCAGCGTGCGGCGACCAATCACCCCGGCGAAAGGCGCGTTGATATGCGTCCATGACAGATTAAGCTGTGCCAGCGATGCCCGCGCCTGCGCCGCTTTTAACGCCGAGTCGGCATTGTCTACCCGCGCCTGCAACACCTGCTGCTGGTTCTGCGCCGCGTGTAACCCGGCGCGGCTCTCCGCCAGCGCCGCCTGCTGCGACTGCACACGGGTATCGGCCTGCTGCGAATCCTGTAAGGTTCCGGCGCCAGCCTGCGCCATCTGCTGGTAACGGTGGTGTTCCTTCAGCGCAAAGGTCAGGTTTGCCTGTGCCGCATCCTGTTTTGCCTGAGCGATGGCGATCAAATCCTGTTGCAGCGCCAGGCTGGCGCGCGCGTCGCTGAGCTGGGCCTGCGCCGAGGCGACTTCCGCCTGCGCGCGTTCGGCGGTGGCGCGGAATTCACGATCGTCAATTAACGCCAGCAGCTGGCCCGCTTTCACCGGCTGGTTATCCGCCACCAGCACCCGGCTGATCACCCCCGCTACCTGCGGCGAGATCAGCGAGATATCTGCCCGTACATAGGCATCATCGGTCTTTTCCTGATGTGGATCGCTTAATGCCATGCCCGCGAGACACAGCACCGCCACGATTGACAGCGGCACAATGATATAGCGCTTCCCTGAGCCGAAAATGTGTTGCAAAGTCATACTTTTTCCTTGTTTTCTAATGGGATGGCAATGCCCGGCGCAAACACACGACCCGGCATCACGGGGATCAAAATCATCAAAACGGCGGCAGTCACGGCGACAATCAGAAACAGATCCGCCGACGCCATCACTTTGCTTTGCGTCATCAGCAGATGCGCATCAAGGCTATGGCCCTGATTTGCCAGTTGGTCGCTCAACACGCTGTAGTGAAAATCGCTGCGCTGGCGGCTGAGTAACGCCACCGTTCCGCCTGCCACGGTGGCGGCAAAGCCTTTCACCGCGTTAAACCACGCCGCAGCAAATGGCCCTTGCGTCGGCGCGAGGCCATTGGTGGCTAATATCAGCAGCGGCAGAATCGCCATCGGCTGCGCCAGCGCCTGGAGTAATTCGCAGATGTGGAATTGCGTGCCGACCCAGCTGGCGTCCAGATGGCTCGCCAGCCACGCGGCCAGCGCCATCAGCGCCAGGCTGGCGGCGAGTACCCAGCGCACATCCACCCAACGCTGGTTACACAGCAGCGCCACGACGGGCAGAACAATCAGCTGCGGCAGCGCCACCCACAGGAACAGGTCGGATAGTTGTTCCTGGCGCAATCCCTGAACTGCCGCGAGATAGGCTGACGGCACGCTCACCAGTGCCACCATCAGCATCAGCACGCCGCACAGGGTGATCAGGGAGAACGACAGATTGCGGTTTTTCAGTAGTTGCAGATTAAAAAACGGAATCGGCTGCGATTTTTCGTTCAGCAGAAACAGCCCCAGCAGCAGCGTTCCGCCCGCTAACAGCCCGCTGATCAGCGGCGAGTTGAACCAGTCAAAACGCTCCCCCTGATACAGCCCCACCGTCAGCATAGCCAGCGCGATCGGCCCCAGCAGCGCACCCCGGCGGTCAAACTGCTTCAGGCGTTCCAGTTTGAACGGGTCCTGCGGCAACCCATGCGCCAGGCACACCAGCGCCAGCACCATTACCGGTACATTCCAGAAGAAATAATCCTGCCAGCCGAGGCGGAAGGCGAAGGAGGCGAAGGTCGCCCCCATTGAGGCGCTCCAGGCAGATACCAGCCCATAAGCCCCCAGGGCTGGCACTTTGAGACGTGGCGGCATAAAACGCAGCACGATAGTCATCAGCATCGGCGGCATCGCGCCACCGGCAACGCCCTGCAACGCACGCGCCAGCAGCAGTAGCAGCGGGTTGCCGCTGACCACAGGCGTCGCCACGCCGCCCAGGATGTACAGGCTGCACATAAAAATCGCCACATAACGCAGGGAAAAGGTCGGCCAAAAAGAGGGGGTGAAACCGGAACCGATCACAAAGCCGGTGATGTAACTGGCAACCAGCCAGCTGGCATCATCGGCGGATAACACCATTCCGCCCTGAATATCCGTCAGCGCGATTTTGCTGACGTTTTCGCCAATCCCGCTCGCCATCACCGCAAGGATAATGCCAGACAACGCCAGCCAGGTGCGCCCGGTTACCTGTCCGGCCGATGCGCGCAGGCCCGGCGTTGCTGGCGTGATGGCCATCTCTGTCATAACTCACTCCTGTTGTTGATAAATGTCTGACAGGAGTATGAAAAAAGGATAATGTTGTGAAAATTGAAATTCTGTAATCTGATAGTTGCGCCAGACGCAATCCGGGAATCTGTTATGCCACAACCCCTTGATCTCAATCTGTTGTACGCACTGAAGATATTGCTGGATGAGGGTAGCGTGCAGGGTGCCGCAAAGCGGCTTAACCTGAGTACACCCGCCGCCAGTCGTATCCTGACCCGCATTCGCGAGCAATTTGATGATCCGATCATGGTGCGTGCGGGTCGCAATCTGGTGCCGACACCGTATGCGCTGGCGCTGAAAAGCCAGCTCGACGAGATCATGTCTCGCGTGGCCCAGCTGAATCGCAGCGCGCTCCCTTTCACGCCAGCCAGCATGACGCGCCGCTTCGTGTTGCGCGCCAATGACATCTTCACCGCTGCGCTGGCGGGCGGGTTGCTGGAACAGCTGCAACGGGCCGCGCCGCATAGTCGTTTTACGCTGGTGCCGGAAAGTGAAGAGGATGACGATGCGCTGCGCACCGGGCGGGTTGATTTAAGTATTGGCGCGTCGCGCGCGTGGCATAACGAGATCAAAGCCCAGCGGCTGTTTTCCAGCCATTTTCAACTGCTGGTACGGCAGGGGCATCCGCTGTGTGAAGCCCTGACGCCGCAGACTCTGGTGAACTTTCCCCATATCAGCATCTCGCGACGCGGTCGGGCGGAAGGCCCGATTGATAGCGCGTTGCAGCAGCTGGGGCTTCAGCGCCGCATCGCCCTGACCTTACCGGGATTTCATTCGGCGCTGTTCCTGCTGCCCGGCAGCGATTTCGTGCTGCCGATGCCCCATCACATCACCGACACCCTGCAACAACTGCCGTTGCCGCTGGCGGTGTTGCCGATGCCCTTCCCGCTGGAACCGGTGAACGTGGTGCAGGCGTGGCACCCGCGTTTTGATCGCGATCCCGAGCACCGCTGGCTGCGGGAGACCATTAAGGGGCATTTTCAGGTCGGCATAAATGCCGACCCTACAGCGTAGGGTGCGCATTGATGCGCACCGGGTGGCCGCGGGGACATTTTCCTGCCCCCGGCACAGACCGTAGCGGCGCGATTTATCGCGCATTGCCGCACCGGACCACCGTGTCGCCGGATCATTAAAATCAACACAGCGCGATAAATCGCGCCGCTACGAATACGGATAGCCCCGATGCATCGGTCATAGCCCGCGCGGAACATTCCCAGGTCGGCATAAATGCCGACCCTACAGCGTAGGGTGCGCATTGATGCGCACCGGGTGGCCGCGGGGGCATTTTCCTGCCCCCGGCACAGACCGTAGCGGCGCGATTTATCGCGCATTGCCGCGCAGGACCACCTTATCGCCGGATTATTAAAATCAACACAGCGCGATAAATCGCGCCGCTACGAATACAGGCAGCCCCGATGCATCAGCCACAGCCCGTGCGGGCATTCCCAGGTCGGCATTAATGCCGACCCTACAGCGTAGGGTGCGCATTAATGCGCACCTGGGCGGTCGGCGCGATTGAGCATCGACCATAGCCCACGCGGCACATTCCCAGGTCGGCATAATGCCGACCCTACAGCGTAGGGTGCGCATTGATGCGCACCGGGTGGTTAGCGCAATTGGGCGCAGGCTGCTGTCAGGCGCGCGCAGGCGTTTGTCAGCAGCGCATCGTCCACGGCGTAGGCAATACGCAGATACCCCGGCGTGCCAAATGCCGACCCGTGCAGCACCGCCACCTGCGCCTCGGCCAGCAACCAGGAGGCCAGCGCCTTGTCGTCGGCGAGGGTTTCTCCCGCGGGCGTGCGGCGTCCAATCAATCCCTGGCAATTGGCAAACACATAAAACGCGCCCTGCGGTGCGCTGGCGCTCAGGCCGTCCACCGCGCCAATCATCGCCAGAACCTGCTTACGGCGCTGATCCAGTTTTTCCAGCCAGCCAGGCAGAAAATCTGCCGGTTGATTCAGCGCTGCCACCGCCGCCGCCTGGGCAATGCTGCTGGCGTTAGAGGTGCTTTGCGATTGCAGCACCTGCATGGCGGCAATCAGCCAGCGCGGACCCGCCGCGTAACCAAGTCGCCAGCCGGTCATCGCATGGCTTTTCGATACGCCGTTGATCGTCAGCGTGCGATGCGCCAGCTGCGGCGCGACCTCAGCAAAGGTGGCAAAGGGCGTCTGGTCATAACGCAGCGGTTCATAGATATCGTCAGCCATGATCAGTACCTGCGGATGATCGGACAGCACATCCGCCAGCGCGCGCAGCTCCTGCGCGCTGTAAATCGCCCCGGTCGGGTTGCCCGGCGAATTAAGGATCACCCAGCGGGTATCCGCGGTCAGCGCGGCGGCCAGCTGTGCCGGTTGCAGCTTCCAGCCATGTTGTTCATCGCAAGGCACAATCACCGGCTCGCCTTCCGCCAGCGTCACCATATCGGGATAGGAAACCCAGTAAGGCGCCGGAATGATCACCTGCTGACCAACATCCACCGTCGCCAGCAGCGCGTTAAAAATCAGCTGCTTGGCACCGCTGCCGGCAATGATTTCGTCCGGCGCAAACTGCAACTGATTATCACGAGCAAATTTCCCGGCAATCGCCGCTTTCAGCGCCGCCGTCCCCGCCACGGCGGTGTATTTGGTCTGCTGCTGCACAATCGCCTCGATCCCGGCGTAGCTGATCGATGCCGGAGTGGCGAAATCCAGCTCCCCTTCGCCTAAATTGATCACTGCTTTGCCTGCGGCCTCCAGTTCACGCACCTGGTCAGAAATGGTCGCGGTTGGCGAGGGTCGTACCCGCTGCATACGCCGGGCCGTTTGACTGTTATTCATAAATCCTCTTTTGTATCTGATGATTCAACTAATACAATTATTCACCCAACATCAGCAGGAACTTCGCCGTGTCACTCATATTCATTCTTGATGATTCACCCGTACCGGCCCGTTACGGTGTCACCGCCAGCCACTATGCTAATCAGCGCGGGTTGCCGCTCTGGAGCCTGCGCCCCCACTTCAGCGGCGATGTCCCCGATAGCCACCAGCATGTGATTGCTGCCGGTTACTGCGTCACCAGCGGCCTGTACGGCAGCGATACGCTGCAACAGGAAGTACGCGAAGTGGCGCAATTACCCGTCGCCAGCGCGGTAATCGTGCTGTCCGCCGACCAGGCCGGACAAATCGCCGATCGGCCCGGTGTGCGCCTTTACAGCCACGATGGCGGTCAAACCCTCACACTGCGCGATGACACACAAACGCAGCTGACGCTCCATGCCGACCGCTACGGTCGCTGGCTCAGCACTTCCTCCGCCGGAGCAGCAACCCCGCTGCGCATTGGCCTGATTGGCCGCGAAGCCGATCATCGCGAGGCCTATCCCGCCACGCTGGCGGCGCTGGGCGATGCGGCCAGCACGCTGGCGCTGGCAGCGGAAATCCGCTTTCTGCCCCCCGCCAGCCTCGGCGATAGACTGCACGAGCTGGATGATCTGCACGGCGTGGTGCTGCCGGGTGGCTCCTCAATGGCGGCAGTACGTGGGCAGATCCGCGTGGCGCAAGCCACTCTTACCCGCCAGTTGCCCACCCTTGGCCTGTGTCTGGGGATGCAGAGCATGGCCACCGCTGCCGTGCGTCAGCAGCCAGGTTTTGCGCAGGCCATTCTGGCGGAAGTCGCCCCTGATGCCGCGCTGCACAGCTTTGTCGCCTTTGCTGATGGCCGTCACCGCTGCGGCGTGCTGCCTTTTCTCGACGGTGAGATGCATTACAACCATCGCTACCGGTTCAACCCACAGCTGCTGCCGCAGCTGATAGCCAGCGGCGTTGAGATAACCAGCCAGACTGACGATATCGTTGAAGCCATTACGCTGCCGGACCATCCGTTCTGGTACGGCGTGCAGGGGCATCCGGAACTGGCGTCCCGCCCGGATGCCCCGCATCCGCTGTTCAGCGTCTTTTTACTGGCGGCGCTTACCCAGCGAGGGTAACGCCGGTGCGCGCATCGCTGGCCAGCTGTTGCATCACGCGGGTCAGCGCTGTACGGGCGTCAGCGGAGATGGGCAGCAAGGGCGCCCGCACGGTGCCGCCGTTAAAGCCGCGCAGCGCCATCGCCGCTTTCACCAGCTGCGGCTGGCCGTGTTGACGCGCCAGCGCGCGGTAGTCATACCACAGCTGATGTAAATCACGCGCGGTTGCCGCATCACCGCGCTCCACGGCGCGGAAGGTGGCTAACACCAGCTCCGGCAGTGCGCCGCTGTTGGTGGTGCTGATGCCATCAAATCCCGCCATCATCGGGCCTAAGAACGCCAGATCCGAGGCGCAGAACAGGCGCAGGCGGCCACGCAGACGGTTGGCGATCTGGTCGATAGCCGTTGGGTTGAGATCGCCCTGCTTAATCCCCACCACGCCAGCCACATCTGCCAGTTGCTCCAGCAGCGCAGGCGACAGGGTGATACCAATGCCCGGCGCGTTGTACACCAGAATGCCGGTGCGGGATAACGGTGCCATCTCTTTGAAATAGGCCAGGATTTGGCCGTCGGTAATTTCACTGACGTACGGCGCCGTCACCATCGGCAGCCCGCCAAGCTCGCCCGCCAGGATGGTCAGTTCGCGGGCATCACGCGGATCGGCGCTGGCGCTGCACAACATCACCGGGATGCGATCCTGCACGCAGTCCATGACCTGATGGAACAGTTCGCGGCGCTCGGCCAGCGACATCACCGGAAACTCGCCGTAGGTGCCGCCAATCAGGATGCCGTCATAACCGAGGCCAATTACGCGCTCGATATTGCTGCGCAGTGCGGCGAAATCGATCTCGCCAGCCGCATCAAACGGCGTGACGGTGATGTTGAAAATGCCACGCAGGCGTTCACGGCATTCGTTAATGTCTTTCATGAGAATTCCTTACAGCAAAGTTAATGGACGAGCGAGACTGCCAAGCTGGCGATAACCGGTTTCCGTCACCACCACGGTTTCACTGACGCCAACGGTGAATTCACCGTAAATGCGCAGCGCAGGCGGGATGTGGAAGGTCATACCGGGTTGCAATTCGGTGGTGACACCGCTGTACAGGCTGAGGATGCCGCCTTCGCCCCAGTCCGGTGCGAACGACACGCCAATCGAGTAACCGGTGCGTTTTTTGAAGTTGTCGGTGAAGCCCGCGCGGTCAATCACCTTCTGGCAGGCGATGTGCGGCTCGGCGCAGGTCGCGCCCGGACGGATGGCGTCAAGCGCCGCCTGCAATGCTTCCTGGCACACCTTTTCCATCTCCAGCGCAATCGCCGGTGGACGGCCAATCCACGCCGAGCGCATCAGCGCCGCGTGGTAACGATCGTGCGCGGCGGCCATTTCGAGGAACACCGGTTCGTTAGCCTGCAACACGCGGCGACGCCAGGTGCCATGCGGCACGCCGCTGCGTGGACCGCTCGATACCAGCGGCTCCATGCCCACATATTCAGAACCGGCCGCAATCGCCGCGCCCATCATCGCCGACACCAGCGCGTTCTCATCGCTGCCGCTGCGGATCGCCGCCATGCCTGCCCGCATCCCGGCATCGACGTAGCGCGCCGCCGTGGCGATCTTTTCCACTTCTGCCGCGGATTTCACCGCCCGCAGCGGCTCGATCACCCCGGCAGTATCGGCAATGGCGCCCAGTTTGCTTTGCAGCAGTTCGTACACCGCGATCGGCAGGAACCAGCCGCGTTTGTCCAGCCCGATACGTTTATTCAGCCAGCCGCGCTGTTGCAACATGCCGACCAGAAAATCCACCGGGTTGTCGCCGTCCTGGTAGATGGCGGCATCAGAAATAAAGGTGTTGGCGATAAAGTTGAAGTATTCCAGCTGACGAATAACAAACACCGGATCCCCTTCTACCGGCAGCAGCAGCGCCTGGAAGGTGTAATAACCGGGGGTTTGCTGACCGGTCAGCCAGAAGATGTTTTCCGGTCCGGTGACGATCATCACATCCACACCCGCTGCATTCAGACGCTCACGGGTGCGCTGGATACGCAGCGCATATTCGTCGGCGCTGAAAGCCGATTCACTGCCCTGAACCACATTATTAAGCTGTTGCATCACTAAACTCCTGAAGGAAAGTGGCGCGGGCGGCAGCAAACTGCACGCCCAGGCCGGGAGAATCATCCACGGCAACCTGGCCATGGCGGTAACAAAGTCCGCTGACGGGATCGTCGGTTAACCCATCCGCGCCGTAGAGTTCGGCATAAGCCGGTTGCAGCACGCGGCACAGCTGCAACGCCGCCGCCGTGGCCGCATGACCTTCGTTCATCTGGCCGATCATAAAAGGCACCCCGGCGGCTTGCAGACGACGAGCGGCTTGCAGCGTCGGAGCCAGTCCGCCTAACTTCACCAGCTTGAGATGGCCCCAGAGCGCGCCCTGCGCGGCGATCAGCCGTTCAATGGCGGCGGCGCTGTTAAGGCTTTCATCCAGCATCAGCGGGATGCCGTAGCGCGCCAGCTCGGACAGATGCCGATCGTCCGCCGGGGCCAGCGGCTGCTCGATATAGCTCAGGCCGAGCGCGCTCAGCTGCGGCAATGCCTGATGCGCCTCGGCCAGCGACCATTGCCCGTTGACGTCAATCGCCAGCGAGATCGCGTCGCCAAAGGCGTGGCGCAGGCGGTGCAGCCGCGCCAGATCGGTGGCGAAATCCGCCACGCCGGTGCGCAGTTTCAGCTGGGTAAAACCCCGTTCGACGTAGCTCTGCGCCTGCTCCAGCAGCTGAGCGTCACTGCCCCAGAACAGCGTCTGGTTGGTGGCGTAGCCTGCCGCCGTCGCCGGTGCGCCCAGCAAGGCCGCAACGCTGACACCCGCCTGCTGCGCCAGCAGATCGTGCAGCGCCATATCCAGCACCATGCGAGACGGCGCCAGCAGCGGGCTTGTCGGCGCATGTACCGCCGTCAGCAGGGTTTGCGCATCCGCCCGCCAGTCCCACTGCGTCAGCATCGACAGCAGATTATTCAGTACCTGTTGTTCGCTGTAGCCGTGCAGATAACTGATGTTGAGTCGGACCTCGCCGATACCCGTCACCCCGTTGTCTGTCAGCCGCAGCCACAGCGTATCGAGCGCATGCACCGCGCCGGAGGCGGCGGTGTGCAGCGTTACCCCGGCGTAATGCAGATCGCCGCGCCACAGTTGTGCTTTCACGCGCGCGCCTCCAGCGACAGCATCGCCAGCGCCACATCGAGGTAGATGTAGGCGGCGGCGATAAACTCCTCCACCGGTACAAACTCATCGGGTTTGTGCGCCACCGCCAGTGCGCCAGGGCCAATCACCACCCCTTTGGCCCCGAGGGTGCGGAAGTGCACCAGATCGCAGCCGCCCTGGAAACCGAACGGCCCCGGCTCGGCCTGGCCGTGACGACGGCAGGCCAGCAGGCTGTGCTGCACAATGGCTTCGCTGCTGTCGGTCTCGGTCGCGCCACCGGTGGTCGGCTGCCAGGCGACAATCTCCGCCTCCACGCCGGATTGCGCTTTGGCGTGATCGAGCAGCTGTTGCAGTTCGGCCTTCACCGCGTTTTCGTCTTCGCCTGGCACCATGCGGCGATCCAGCAGCAGTTCGCAGCTGTCCGGCACCACGTTATCGGCATGGCCGCCGTGCACGCGGGTGACGGTTAAGCTGGCATTGCCAACCAGCGCATGGCAGCGGCAGCGCACCTGCTGATGATGGGCTTCCTCGATCAGTCCGAGCAGCTTCGCCGACTGATAAATGGCGTTGATGCCCAGCTCTGGCGTGCCGGAGTGCGCCGTCACCCCTTTCACCCGCACGCGCGGACGCAGGCTGCCTTTATGCGCCGAGAAGGTGGCGTTGGAGGTGGGTTCGCCAATCACCGCGAAGTCGATCGCGGGCGGCGCATCGCGCACATAAAATTTGGCCCCTTCGCTGGCCACCTCTTCATCGGCGGTGAATACCCCCATCAGGGTGCCGGACCAGTGGTGGCGGTGGGCCGCCAGCATACGCAGCGCTTCCACCATCGCCACCAGCGGGCCTTTGGCGTCGCAGGCACCGCGACCATACAAACGCCCTTCGCGTTCGGTCAGGGTGAAGGGATCGCTGGCCCAGCCGCTGCCCGCCGGGACGGTGTCCAGATGGGTGTTGAAAGCAAAACAGGGGCCGTCGCCGTTTTTCAGCAGCGCGATGACGTTGGTCCGGCCCGGTGCATATTCACTGAAAGAGAGATCAAAACCCGCGTCGCGCAGCCAGCCTGCCACGCATTCGGCCGCTTCACGCTCCTGGCCCGGCGGGTTTTCGGTATTGATGGCGACCAGCGCGGCGAGGTCCCGCTTCATACGTACGCTGTCTGCCTGGTAACTGCTCATAGGAACTCCGCTATTAATGTAAAATCTGGTCGAGGAAACGCTGCGCGCGTTCGCTGACCTGGCCGGTAAAAAAGTCCTGGGCGCTGGCGCGTTCGATAATCTCGCCCTCCTCCATAAACAGGATTTGGTTGGCGGCGCGACGGGCAAAGCCCATCTCATGAGTCACCACCATGCTGGTCATGCCTTCTGCGCTCAGTTCCGCCATCACATCCAGCACTTCGCGGATCATCTCCGGGTCCAGCGCTGAGGTGGGTTCGTCGTAGAGCATCAGCTCCGGCTTCATTGCCAGCGCCCGGGCAATCGCCACACGCTGCTGCTGTCCACCGGAGAGTTCGTCAGGAAAGTGGTCGGCGCGCTCGTTAATACGCACCTTCGCCAGCAGCGCTTCGGCCTGCTTGCGTGCCTCGATACGGTTGACGCCCAGCACCGTCATCGGCGCCAGCATGATGTTTTCCGCCGCGGTGAGATGGGAAAACAGCTCGTAGTTCTGAAACACCATGCCGATACGCTGACGCAGCTGATGCGGCGGCACTTCACCCCGGCTGATGTTTTGCCGACCAAAAAACACGTCGCCGCTGTCGGCAGGTGACAGCAGGTTGACGCAGCGCAGCAGCGTCGATTTGCCCGAACCGGACGGGCCAATCAGCACCACGGTTTCGCCGCGATTGACGCTGAGCGAGCAATTTTTCAGTACGGTCTGACGACCAAAGGTTTTGTCGATGCCGATCATTTCCAGCAACGGTTTGCGTTCATGGTTCATGACACCTCCCGGGCGGGTTTAGGCAGTTTGAGTTCATGGGATTGCCCTTTCTGGCTTTTGCGGCGGCGCTGTTTAGGATCAAGCGTGCGCTCCAGCCACGACTGGAAGATCATGAACAGCGTGGTGAGCAGCAGATAGTAAATACCGGCGGCGCACAGCGCTTCGAAGTAGCGGAAGCTGGCGCTGGCTGCCTGGTTGGCCACCAGCAGCAGCTCCTGCACCGCGATCACCGACACCAGCGCGCTCGACTTGAGCATACTGATCATCTGATTCCCCATTGGCGGCAGCACGATGCGCGCCGCCTGCGGCAACACGATCTTGCGCATGATCTGCGCGTTGGTCATGCCCAGCGCCATCCCGGCGGTGCGCTGTCCGCTTTTCACCGCCTGGAGGCCCGAACGCAGGATCTCTGCCATATACGCGCCCTCATTCAGCGAGAGCGCCAGCACTGCACAGGTAAACGCGGAGAAGCGTAAGCCGAAGCCAGGCAGCACGTTGTAGACAAAGATGATCTGGAATAGCACTGGCGTGCCACGAAACAGCCACAGGTAGAAAAACGCCAGCGCTTTGCCTGCACGGAAAGGCGCCTCCTGTAGCAGGGCCAGTACCAGACCCAGCACCACGCCACACAACAGTGAGCAGAGGGTGATTAACAGTGTCATCCACGCACCCTGCAAAAACTCAGGGGAGAGGAAGTACTGCCACATTAAATCAATCGACATAGCTATCTCCGGTTAACGACGAAAACGCATCAGAAAATGGCAACGGAATCCGGGAAGTTCCATTTCTCAATCAGTTGCTTGTAGGTGCCATCTTTCACCAGGCTTTGCAGGCCCTTCTCCAGTAGCGCGTGGGTTTCGCTGTCGCCTTTACGCACCGCGAAGGCGATATGGGTGTCGGCTTCAAACTCCGGCCCTACCGCTTCGAACATGTCCGGCTTTTCGCTGAACAGCGCCAGGGTACCCGGCGTGGAGAGGAATTCCGCATCGGCGCGGCCCTGAGCCACGGCAACGGCGGAGTCAGTAGCGGCCGGGAAGGTCAGCACGTTGATGGCGGGTTTGCTGGCGGCGACGCAGTTTTTGTTGTCGACGCGCGCCTGGCTCTCTTCGATACCGCCTAAGGTCACCGCGATGTTTTTGCCGCACAGCGACATATCACGGCCGGTGATCCCCGCCGGATTGCCTTTGCGAACCACCACGCGGCTGCCGATTTTCAGGTAAGGAACAAAATCCACCTGGGTGGCGCGCGTCGGGTTGACGTACATCGCGGAGTTGATGATGTCGAGGCGTTTGCCCTGCAAGGCCGGGATCAGCCCCTTAAACTCCATTGCCATCGGTGCTGGCGTCAGGTTGAGGTGTTTGCTCAGCGCGGTGATCAGATCGATATCAAAACCGGTGAGCTTGCCGTCTTTGACGAACTCGAACGGCATAAAGGTCGCGGCGGTGCCATAGGTCAGTTTGCCGGGGGTGACGCGTTCCGGTGCGGCGTGGCTGGCGAGTGGCAGCAGCGCCAGGGTGAACATCAATCCGCGCATACGGCGTAAAGTGAAATAAGAACTGGACATCGTCTTCTCCTGGTTAAGATTACAATTGGATTTTGTGAATCAACAAATACAATCCTGATGACAAAAACACGTCCCTTCCTGGTGCACTTGCACGCTTATCGTGCAGTTCCTGCTTTATTTAGCTGCAAACCTTTCCGCATGTTATTGTATATTCAAACCACAATAATACACTCCAGGATAGGTTATCCATGCAGCCTGACTCAACGGCGAGTAGTCGCCGCATTGCCCGGCAAATCCTTGACCTGATATATGAAGCAAGATTCGATCCAGGTCATCATTTACGGGAACAACATCTGGCCGATGCGTTAGGCGTCTCACGTACGCCCGTGCGCGCCGGATTAAAAGAACTGACCCGGCTGGGGGCGGTGGAAGCCCGGCCCAATCAGGGTTTCTTCCTGCTGAAGAGCGCTGATGAACTGCAACAGCTGAACATCGAACAGACGCAAAGTAATGATCAAACCTTGTATGAATTGCTGGTCCGGGATCGGATTGCGGGCACCCTGCCGGAGTCCTTTACCCAGACCGAGATTGTTCAGCGCTATGAGGTGGATCGCGGGGTACTGACGCGGACGCTGGTGAAGCTGTCGGAAGATGGCCTGATTGCGCGCAACGCCGGGCATGGCTGGCGTTTCCAGCAGACGCTGAACTCAGATGTGGCGCTGCGCAACAGCTACGGTTTCCGCCTGATGATTGAACCTGCCGCCCTGCTGACGCCGCAGCTGCGGGTTGATCGCCAGCTGCTGAAACGTCTGCGCGCCCAGCATCTGTGGCTGATTACCCACCCGGATATCACTCAGGTTCCGGCCAAAGATATCTTCGAAACCGATGCGTCATTTCACGAGTTGCTGGCCGAAGCCAGCGGCAACCTGTTTGTGTTGCAGGCGATTCAGCAGCAGAACCGCCTGCGCCGCCTGATGGAGTTCGGCAGTTATCACAACAAACGCCGTGTGAAGGAGTGGTGCGAGGAGCATGTGGCGATTATCGATGCCCTGCGGGAAAACAAACAGGAGCTGGCCGCCAGCCTGATGCAAAAACATCTGCAATTCGCCTATGACCAGGTAACGATTAAGCGGCCACGTAAATAATCGGCATCATTTTTGCACATTACGATCCTGAAAATACAATCAGGAGTCGTTTTATGGATTTGCAAATACAACAACGTGTCGCGCTGGTTTGTGGCGCAGGTAGCGGTTTAGGCCGGGCAATGGCGCTGTCACTGGCGCAGGAAGGGGTAAAAGTGGCGGTGACCGGCCGTAACCAGGAAAAGCTGGCGGCAACCGTCGCGCAGATTGAACAACAGGGCGGCACCGCGCACGCCTGGACGCTGGATCTGGCCGCCCCGCAGCAGTTCGATGCGGTACTGCATGAGATTCGTCAGCACTGGGGCGATATCGATATTCTGATCAACAACTCCGGTGGCCCGCCGCCCGCCAGCGCCCAGGGTACCGATGCGGAGGTCTGGCAGCAGCAGTTTTCGCTGATGGTCTCCTCGCTGATTCAGCTGACTGATAAAGTGCTGCCCGCCATGCGTCAGCGCGGCTGGGGACGCATCATCACCTCGACGTCCTCTGGCGTGGTGGCGCCGATCCCGAATCTGGCGCTGTCGAACGCTTTGCGGATGAGTTTGCTCGGCTGGTCAAAAACCCTGGCAAGCGAGGTTGCAGCGGATGGCGTCACCGTCAATGTGATGGTGCCCGGCCGCATCGCCACCGATCGTGTCAGCCAGCTGGATGCCATCAAAGCGAAACGTGAGAACAGCACGCCGGATGCGGTGGCGGAGAAAAGTCGTCAGGGTATTCCGGCGGGTCGTTATGGCGCACCGGAAGAGTACGGCGCGACAGCGGCGTTTCTCGCCAGCGTGCCAGCCAGTTATATCACCGGGACGGTGATCCGCGTGGATGGCGGGATGATTGACGCGATTTAGCGTTAGGTTCCCGTAGGGTCGGCATTAATGCCGACCTGGTTAATGTCGGCTGGCGCAGCCGCATTGGGACATTTCACCGTGAACATGCCTGCCATGATGTGAATGGCGGATCTGTAATTCCCCCTGCTGCCATGCGCCGCTGTCATCTGCACGGTTTTCCAGCAAACGGTTGAGCGCTTCGGCCACCAGCAGATCCCGCCGCGGCGCCCAGCTGGTGAGATGCCAGGTGGAAGAACGCGCCTCATCCACATCATCAAAACCCACCATGGCGATATGCGCGCCCTGACCAAAGTCCCGCACCGCCTGCATAGCCCCGAACGCCAGCACATCCGTTTCACAGAACAGGGCATGAATACGCTCGGCGGCCCGTGCCTTTTTCAGGTAGGCCATCATCGCCTGATAAGCCTGTTCCCGCTCGTCATGACCGGCCACCAATAGCTGATCCAGCGTTTTATCTGCCGCAGTTAAGCTGGCGCTAAAACCGCTCAGCTGGCGGGGCGCTGGCGCCGAATCCTGGCCGCGCATAAAACCAAAGCGCTGATGCCCGTGCGCCAGTAACAGGCGGCCGATTTCCGCACCAGGTTCGTACCCATCAATACTCAGATGCCGGGCCGATGCGCCATCGCTTTGGCCGGTCAGCCAGATGGCTGGCAGTTGCACCGGTTCCGCGCTGAACAGGCTGGTGAGAAAAACCAGGCCTTTCACCTGTAGTTCGCCAGCCATACGCGATAACGACTGATAATGCGCGCGGGAATCGATATTCAGCAGCAGCGTCAGGCAACCCCGCGCATTCAGCTGCCGGGTGACCTCATTGAGCATTTTGACGGTATTAGGGTTGCTGAACTCATCGCTGACGATACCGATAATCGCTGGTTTAGTTGCCATCCACTGCGTCTCCATAAAACAGGTTTATCCGCGACGGGTGAACGCCAGACGAATCCCAAGACCGACGAAGGTAATGCCCACCACCCGATCGAGCACCTTTTGCAGCACGGCATTTTTCGCCACCGCGCTCGCCGCCCCTCCGGCCAGCAACGCGAAACTGGTATCGGTGATAAAGCCAATCAGCGCATAGGTCAGCCCAAGGATAAAAAAGGATTGCGCGTGATGATTGCCATCAACCACCACGAATTGCGGGAAGAAAGCGATAAAAAACAGCAGCACCTTGGGATTGGTCACCGAGGTAATCAGACCCCGCGTCAGCAGGCTGTGCGCACTGGCGCGCGGCTTTGCGTCAGGCTGCCCTGGCTGCGTGGTGCCGTCGGCGGCGAAAAAGGTGCTCCACACCATTTTGCTGCCGAGAAAAATCAGATAAGCCGCGCCCAGATACTTAATCACGCTGAACAGGATCGGAGAGGCTGCAATCAGCGCGGTGAGGCCAATGGCGCTGGCCACCGCGTGCGTGCAGCTGCCCAATGCCACGCCCGCTGCTGAGATCACCCCGGAGCGTCGCCCATTCGCCACACTTTGTCCGACAACGTAAGCCAAATCGGGGCCGGGCGTGATGCACAATAAAAACACCGAGGCGAGAAAAAGCGGAAAGTGGGTGATGTCCAGCATAAGGCGCTCCTGTTAAAAACCGATAGTCGATTTTAACCAGCGCTTAACAAAAATCCACACCCTGACGCTGTATTAAATTGGCGCGTCAGGGGGGATGACCAGCAAGCCGCGCCGTCCGCACCTGGCGACCTGTCACTCGCCAGCACGCTGATTGTTGATGACCCGCCTGATAGCGGGATGGCGCAAAAGCAGATTACGGTTATTTAACGCCGGGTAAATTGCTGCTCCAGCATGACTTTGCCCCACTGTTCGCCCTGCCACTCTTTCGTCAGGGTAAAACCAACGGATTCGTACAGACGGCGGGCGGCGTCCAGCCCGCTGAACGTCCACAGCTGCACCGCAGAGAACGCCTGCTCATCACAAAACGCCATTGCCGCGCTGAGCAACTGACGCCCTACGCCGCCCCCACGACAGCCGTCGTCGAGGATAAACCAGCGCAGATGGGCTTCGTTATTTCCCAGATCTTCACCATCAATCGCCACCGAACCGACAATGCGCCCCTGCTGGCTGGCAACCCAGATTTGATTGCGTGGTGAACTAAGGCGGCCGGAGAATTCAGCCAGTCCGGCGGCCACCTTGCCTTCGAAGAAGTGACCAAAGCCATGCTGGCGGGCGTAGTAACAGCCGTGCATTTCCGCCACCCGACCAATCAGGCCGGGCTGATAACCGGTGGTGATCCCGCTATCGCGGCTGGGTGGGGTGCGATCGCGGCAGGCTTTCAGCGCCCCGGCATAAGCGGCTAAGCCCTGCGCCACCGCCTCCTGCTGCGGCAGGCTGAGATGCGCCAGTGCATCCACCACACGCCGGGTGCCGTAGTCATTAATTCTGCCCACGCTCGCCTTACCCTGCTCCGTCAGCACCAGCTGCTTGGCGCGCGCATCCTGCGCGGAAGGCAACTCGGCGAGTTCGCCCGCTTTAATTAATTTACTGAGCATACGGCTGACGCTGGATTTCTCCAGACCGAGGATATTCACCAGTTGAGCGGCGGTCATGCCGTCGTGATGGGCGACCTCCAGCAGCGTATGCACCGCTGAAGGCGAGTAATCGGTGGCGGCCAGGGTGGTGTTCATAAAACCCAGTTCACGCACCATCAGGCGCGATGAAGCACGAATAGTCTGGATCAGGGCGGTGTCGGTCATGGTAGTTAATCGTATAAATATAAAGTTGTATCATACAACCATTTTGCTGGCTGACTTGTCAAGCAGCCTCGATAGCACAAACGATCATCTGGCAAATGTGACGCGTCTATAGTCAGTGATGTGGGCGCGACGGCCCTTCACAAAGGATTGATTGCCATGCCATTTTATCAAATGCGTATTGCCCGGCCGGTCACTGACCTGGCGCGCAGTCGTACCCTGTATTGCCAGGGGCTGGAACTTACTGAAATCGGCAGTTTTGACAACCACGCGGGGTTTAGCGGGGTGATGCTGGGGCGTGCTGAGATGCCGTGGCATCTCGAATTTACCTTTTGCCATCATCACCCGGTTGCGCCCCGCCCGACGCAGGAAGATCTGCTGGTGATTTATCTCCCGCTTCGGGAAGACTGGCAGCTCGCCTGTCAGCGTATGCAGGCGGCGGGATTTACGCCAGCGACGTCATTTAATCCGTACTGGAACCAGCAGGGCCAGACCTTTGTCGATCACGATGGCTACCGCGTGGTGTTGCAGTGCCAGCACTGGCCGGTTGTCGCGGCATAAATCGGCCAGCACTGTCCCTGCTGTCTTAAAAAGGCTATATCTACTGTCTAACGCGTAACGATGGGTAAATTAAAGGAATAACCGATGGTTTTTAATCAGATTATTGCAAGACTCCCGGCTGATAATTGTGCCGCTGGCCTGACAACAGCATCACTCGGGATACCTGATGCAGACTTAACGCGCAAGCAATTCTGGGATTATCTCAATGCGCTGCTGTCGCTGCGATTGCAGGTTTGTCTGCTCCCTGCGGAACATGATTTTCCTGATGCACACTTTGTCGAGGATACGGCGGTGGTACTGCCGGAGCTGGCGGTGATCACCCATCCTGGCGCGCCAGCGCGGGCCGGAGAAGTGGCTTCCATTCAAAGCGTGCTGGAGGGATTTCGTCCCGTCAGAACCATGAGCGACAACGGAACGCTGGAAGGTGGCGACGTGATGCTTATCGGCAAAGCGTTTTACATTGGGCTAACGACGCGCACCAATGAGGCCGGTATCAGCGAATTTGCCCGTCTTGTTGAACCTTTTGGCTACCACGTCACTGCGGTTGAAGTTGATGAGGGGTTGCACCTGAAGTCGGCCATTAATTATGTCGGCAAAAACACCCTTATCTCGACGGAAAAGTTTGCGCAGCTGGCCCCGTTCGCCCAATACAATCATCTTATTATCCCTGATGATGAGATCTATGCTGGCAATACCCTGCTGGTAAACGGCACATTAATCACGCCTGCCGGTTATCCGGCAACACTGGCACAATTACGCAAACTTGAGATGCCGATTATCGAATTAGACACCAGTGAAATACGGAAAATGGATGGCGGGCTGACGTGTCTCTCGCTGCGTTTCTGACCGGGTTCTGATTGCACAAGGATTCTGTTTCGCAGGGATCAGAATCCCGCTTTTGCCTGGCATCCCGAGTACGCTGGCGAAATCCGCTCTGGCAAAAACATTTTCTTAACATTATAGTTTCGTCACCCGTTCACCCACTGATAACTAAGGAGGATTATTATGCTGCCGTGTGAATTGTTTCTGTTCTCACACCTTTATAGTAATTGGCCGCGCTCAGGCATTACCGGTATCGTGCTGCGATAATCCGCCCTGAGCGAAGTTACTGAAAATCTGAATCCCTTCCCTCCGGCTTACCGGGTTGTCGTCAGCGATGTTTGACGTCAGGCGTTTTTGCGCCTGCAACTTATGAGTAAGCACATGAGCACTTTACTATCCGCACAGGCTGTCGGCTTTGATAATGCCTTCGGCACCCTTTTTCACAACATCACCTTTAGCCTGAAAAAAGGCGACCGCATTGGTCTGCTCGGCGCGAACGGCACCGGCAAAAGCACCCTGCTGAACCTTCTCAGCGGTGAACTGGAGGCCACGCGCGGCACCCTCAGCCAGGCAAACCACTGTTTGCTGGCGAGGATTGAGCAGCATCTGCCGCCGACGTTAATCGCGGCCCCGCTGCTGGATAGCGTGGTGGCGCGGCTGCCCGTGCAACAGCGACTTAGCGAACGCTGGCGCGCAGAAGCGCTGCTCGCCACTCTCGGCTTTCGCCCGGAACAGCAGAGACAAACAGCGGCCACGCTGAGTGGTGGTCAGCATATGCGTTTGCTGCTGGCGCGCGCGCTGATTCTGCAACCTGACCTGTTGTTACTGGATGAACCCAGCAACCATCTCGATTTACCCACGTTGCTGTGGCTGGAAAACTTCCTCAATAGCTGGAGCGGCAGTTTTGTGCTGGTTTCGCACGATAGCACGCTGCTGGATCGCGTCACCCATTCCAGCTGGTTCCTGCGCGACAAAACGTTGCAGTTTATTGACCTGCCCTGCTCCGCAGCACGTCAGGCGCTGGCGGAGCAGGATGAAGCCGATGCCCAGCGTTTTCAGGCTGAACAGAAGGAGATTGATCGGCTGGCGAAAAGCGCGCAACGTCTGGCCATTTGGGGACGCACCTACGACAACGAAGGTTTGTCGCGCAAAGCCCAGCAGATGGAAAAACGTGTGAACTGGCTGAAGGAAGCACAGACCACGCTAACCGACGGCAGCCCCTGGCGCTTACAGCTGCATGGCGAAGCGCTGGATGCCGACCGCGTGCTGGCGCTGCCAGCGATGGCCGTGCGTCCGGCGGCTGACGCAGCGGTGCTGTTTTCGCTGCCGGGTTTCCAGGTGAAAAGCGGCGATCGCATTGCCGTGGCGGGGCGCAACGGCTCCGGCAAATCGTCGCTGTTGCGTCACCTGTGGCAAGCGTATCAGCAGCAAACGCCGGGGTTATTTCATCCCCGCGCGCGGCTCGGTTATTACGATCAAAGCCTGATGCAGCTCGCGGATGATGACACCCTGAGCGATGCATTGTCCCACTTCGCTGCCCTGAGTGATGACCAACGCAAAATGGCGCTGATTGGCGCGGGCTTCCCGTATCAGCGCCACCAGCAACGCATCGGTTCGCTCAGCGGCGGTGAACGTTCGCGCCTGCTGTTTGTCGGGCTGACGCTGGCGCGCTACTCGTTGTTACTGCTGGATGAGCCGACTAACCATCTGGATATGGTGGGTAAAGAGGAGCTGGCCGCCGCGCTGAACCAGTTTGCTGGCGCAGTGCTGCTGGTGACGCACGATCGTTCTCTGATGGCGCAAAGCTGCAATCGTTTCTGGCTGATCGAACAGCAGCAGCTGACGGAATGGCAGGATGTCGCCACCGTGACGGCAAGGCTGAACGAGGAGCTGCCTGCGACGGCGGCCGCACCCGCCTGCGCGCAGACGGCCCCGGTTATCGACGACGACGAAGATGCGCTGCTGACGCTGCTGCTGGATTTGCAGCACAAGCTGGCAGAGGATGTCGCGCGTAAACCGAAGCACCAGAAACCGGCGTTGCAGGCGGAGTGGCGGGCGAAGATTGCGGCGCTGCATGTGCAGCTGGGGTTGATGTAGTCGGGATTGGGTGCACGCTGAGGCCAGGTCGGCATTAATGCCGACCCTACGGTGAGAGCTTTGGGATGGTCGGCATCAATGCCGACCCTACGGTGAGAGCTTTGGGACGGTCGGCATTAATGCCGACCCTACGGTGAGGACTTTGGGATGGTCGGCATCAATGCCGACTCTGCGGGCGCAGCTGGCCTTAAACCAGCAACCCACGGCTGAGCGTCGTCGCAGTTTTCATCAGCTGCGCCGACGGATTCCGTCCAATCAGCACAAACTGATACCCCGCCTGTCGCCACCACACCAGATTCATGCCGTGACGCTTTTCTTCACTCAGCGCGCGCGTGGATTGTCCCTCCTCGCGAGAAATGCACAGCGCCATCGGGCCATAACTCTGATGATTCCAGGCAATCTGGGTAATCAGCGCGTCATCATAGCGCAGCATACGCACGCTTTTCAGATCCGCCTCCGGCAATGCCAGCTGCGTCAGCGTCAGATGCAAATCCAGATCGCGGGCGGTGCGCGCCAGCGCGTGTTGCAGCCTCTGCGGTGAGTTATCGACATCCGCCAGCGTCTCCGGGCTATAGAGCGACATATATTGTGCTTCCAGCTCACGAATCTTCGCGCTTTCATCCAGCTTCGCCTCCGGGCGCACCAGATAACCGATGCCGCTCCCCACCAGCAGAAAACTCAGCGATGCCGCGATCAATGCCCGACGGCTCACCTGTGGAGGCGGCGCCGGTGGTGTCTCCGCCAGCAACCGGGCCAGTTGCTGTTGCATACGCGGTTCCGGTGCCTCATCCAGCATCAGGGCGAACGCCTCGGCAAAGGGTTGATTGCTTTTCATCAGTTCGGCGGTCCGTGCGGACAGCGTCGGACTGCGCTTCAACTCTTTTTCAAACGCCTGAGCATCATCCGCGCGCATTTCGCCATCGAGCCAGGCAACAATCGCGTCATCCAGGTAAGGCGGGCTAAAACGGATCGCAGTCACAAACGTTTCTCCTGTGCCGGGGGCTGGGCGCTCACCGCATTGGCCAGCGTGGAGCGCGCCGCTGCGAGACGACTCATAATGGTGCCCACCGGCACTGCCAGCGTCTCCGCCGCTTCCTGGTAGGTAAAGCCTTCGACATACACCAAAAATACCGCATTGCGCTGCGCTTCCGGCAGTTGCCCGACACGCTGCATCACTTTCTGATACTGCATCCGTTCCTCATTGTGTTGCTGATGATCCGGGGCAATCAGTTCGTCACTCTCGACGAACCCCTGCCCCATGCGTACCCGCTGGGCGCGCAGTTCGTTGATCCACACCGAATGCAGCACGCTAAACAACCAGCGATCAATACGCGTGCCGGGCGTGAACTGCCTGCTGCGCTCCAGCGCCCGCACACAGGTGGATTGCACCAGCTCCTCGGCCACGTCGCGGTTGCGCGAAAGTACCATCGCGTAACGCCACAAGCGCACCAGGTGTGCAGCCAGATGCTGCCGGACTTCAGTGCTGGTGATTTTCACGTCCTCCGTTTAGCACCACCATTCAGGACTCAGGATGGCCTTCAATCGCCGCCTGCAAGTCGCGATACTCTTCGCAGCTCACGCCGCACAGCGATTTAATGATGGTGAGCTGCTGCTTCGCCAGATCCGGGCGACCTTTAATCATCCAGGCTTCCCCCAGATACTCACGGACTTTGGCGTATTTCGGGTCAAGCGCGATGGAGCGCTGATAGTAGCTCATCCCTTCATCGGTACGTCCCAGTTTACGCGTGGCGTAACCACGATAATTCCACGCTTCTTTGGTGTTGGGATTTTTCAGGGTATCCAGCAGATTCAGGGCCGCCTGATACTCGCCTTTCTTCGCCAGATGATAAGCGTAGTTTGTCTTGTCTTCATCGCTCAGCGAGCTGGTTTTATCCGGGACGCAGCTTTTCGATTTGCCATCGTACACCTGGCCTTTCGGACAATCCGGCGTTTTGCTGTCGCTATCATCATCGCCCATCGCCAGCGCCATCGGCGTATGCAGGGCCATCAATAAAGCAGGTAGGACAAACCAGCGAACAGGGTTGATCGTTTTCATCATTTATCCTCACGGAGTGGCATGGAATCACGCAACGGCAGCATACGGCGCAGCACGTTGTCGCGCAGAACGTAGTGATGGAATAACGCCGCCAGCGCGTGGGCGCCGGCCAGGATAATCAAGGCCCAGGCAACGTTGTTGTGTCAGCCCGCCAGGCTTTGGCGCAACGCGGTATCGACCGGAATAAAGGCAGGAATATCAAACAGGCCAAAAAAGCTGAACGGCTCCTGCTGCGACCAGCGAAACAAAAAGCCGAGCGTCACCTGAGTGAATAACAACAGATAGAGCGCACCATGCACCGCATGTGCCAGGATGCGCAGCAGCGGACTATTTTCCGCCGGAGGCATCGCCAGCTGGAGGTTACGCTGGCTGTAGAGGCGCCACAAAGGCCGCACAATCATCACCAGCGCCAGCAAAATACCGAAGGAGATGTGCCAGGCCTGTAGCCCTTTACGTAGCGGCGTACCTCGTTCCAGCTGCTCCCAGATGTGGGCGGAGGCGAACAGAAAAATAACGCTAAAGGCGGTGATCCAGTGCAGCGCCAGGCTTAGCGTATCGTAGCGCTGGCGGAGAGAGGTTTTGGACATGGTGTTTTCCCGAAAAGTAACCTTGATAAGCTGTAAACACCTCAGCCCCGATTTCTATTCGGAAAAATTTTGTTTTTTTTCGCTGCATCACTGCGCCCTGATGCAGGCCGCCACATCAGGCTGATGGCTACAGGCAATATGCTGATTGATCCGCGCCATCATATAGTCAAAAAAGGGATTCGAGCTGGCGCGCATCAGGGTATCCAGCCCGACAGTCAACGAAGAGGTCTCGCCGCGCAGCGAAATGGTGCCGATGCTGATGCCAAACTGGTTCTTTTCGCCCGGCTCCAGGCCATATAACGAATCGGTCAGAGGAAAGGGCACCGCCACATGGGAAAGGGAGTACATGTCCTGCGGCCAGGCAAGATGCAGCGGCTGAACGGATTCACTGATTTGCCCGGCTGGGGTAGTCCGCGCCACGGTGGCGTAAGTTTGTGGCGTCGCGTTGGTGATCACCGTGGTGCCATAGAGGCGCGGCGGCGCAGGCAGCAAGCTGCTGACCGCGGAATAGAGCGCTGGCCGAAACAGCGCCCGCAAATTCGATGCCTGGTTGATGTCGAAAATCACCAGCTGATTGCCGTTGCTTTGCAGATAACGATACAGCGAATTAACCACCGCGCGGGTACTGACCGTCGCATCCATTACCGACTGAAAAGTCAGTACCGGCGGCAGTTCCGCCAGCCGTTTATTACGTGATTCCTGCTGGATTTGCTGCTGAAGCGCCTGCGTCAGGAGCCAGGACTGGCGGGCGGCTTTCACCGGAAAGGAGTTGTATTTGTAGGGGTTAAATTCCGGCACCACGCTCAGCCATGCCGCTTTGGCGAATGCCGGAAGCACCGCAGGCAATCCGGCCAGTCCGGCAAAGCGCGCGAAGTCGGTAACGCCAATCATCGGCGACATCAACACGATTTGCTGAGGCCGACGCAGCGAGGGATCTTCCAGCGCATCCAGCGCGTACTTCATCGCCAGCGCCCCACCGTTTGAATAGCCCACCATATGCAGCGGCACATCAGGCCCCGCGCGCCGGGTCGCTTCACGCACCGCCAGCCGCGCCACGGCCTGCCACTGCTGCCAGTTTACCGTGGTCAGCGCGCCGGGTGCGGTGCCATGTCCGGGCAGACGCGGCACCACCGCGACGAATCCTTTCTGCCGATAGTCTTCCGCCAGGTAGCGCATACTGTAGGGAGAATCCGTCAGGCCATGCAACAACACCGCCGCACCAAGCGGCTTGCCTTGCGGCATCAGCACATAGGAGCGATTCCAGTCTGGCTGAAAGCGGCCGGGATAGACCGGGCTTTGCGCGTAAAAGCGGTTCAGCGATGTTTTTTCATCGTCGCTGAGCTTATCCGTCACGTTGTTTTTCATATCGCGAAAGATCGCATCTTCGCGCGTCAGATAGTCGGCAAAACTCGCCTGATTGATCTCTTTTTCGCTCATTTCATCCGCTGACCAGGTATGCCAGCGATGCAGTGGCGCGCCGCGTTCAGACTGGTAAATACGGCCGATAAAAAAAACAATGATGATAACGACAAGGCCGATAAGAATGCGTTTCGCCAGGGTGGCGGTGAAAAGAAGTGGCAAGGTATGTTCCTCAGGCCAGTCGCAGCATGATGCTAAGTCTGCGAACATTCCTAAGGTTTTGCAAATAAGGGCTTAGGGAATATTTTCCCGTTGTTTGACAGGTATCAGTTTTTTTCCATCAGCTCGCGCACGGTAGAAATAAACTGTGGCCAGTGACGGAAGCGGATGGCGGGCATACTGGCGTGACGATGTGATCTGAGCGCCTCGACGAAGGCCGCAGCCTGGGCAGCGATTTCATTATTGTTTTGCATGACATCAACTCCTGCTAATAAGGAAAAGCGAATGAAGTCGCCAGAGGGCGACTTCGTCCGGCACATCCTTTTGCGACCATGATTATTTGGTCAGTTCCGCCGACAGATATGCACCGTTATCCACGCGTGCGCCGGTGATTTTGTAAGATGCACCTGCCTGTTGGGCCTGTGCGGCAATTTTGGCTTCAGCGCCATCCAGCGTTGAGGCGGAAGCGGTAATGCTTTGTGCGAAGCTGCCGAAAGAAACCAGGGTCAGGGCCGCAACTGCAACGAAAGTTTTGATATATTTCATGGTCATTTCCTCAGAGATTTTTTTAAGTGGTGAGGCGTTCTGCCTCGATGTGAGAAAGAATAGACCTGTTGGCTGCTGAGTAAAAGCTGAGCGTTTTGCTGAAGTAAATCAAAAAATATGAACATTTTTCAGGTGCGGATGATCGGGTGCGGATGATTTGCCTGGTGCGCATTAATGCGCACCCTACGGATTTGTTATCACCGTCTTTTCCGCGCGGATGATTTGCCTGGTGCGCATTAATGCGCGCCCTGTGGATTTGTTATCAACGTTATTTCCGCGCGGATGATTTGCCCCGTAGGGTCGCCATTAATGGCGACCAGCCCGGAATCCGCACTCCACCGTAGCGGCGCGATTTATCGCGCAACGGATTCAGACGCAAAAAAGGCCGCCTTACAGCGACCTCTTCCGGCTCATCCCTGAACGACCATCCGTTATTTATACAATTCTGCGGTCATGTGGACACGGTTATTGGTGTTCGCTTCGGTAATTTTGTACTGATCGCCCTGCTGTGCTGCCTGAGCGGCGATTTTCGCTTCTGCACCGTCCAGGGTTGAAGAGGTGACGGAAATGCTCTGAGCGAAGCTGCCGAATGACATCAGGGAAAGAGCGGCAACAGCGGCGATGGACATAGCTTTGATGGTTTTCATGGTCTTATTCCTTTTTTTTGTCAGGTGAGAAGGTTGTGCGCCTTCGATGAAAGTAATAATAACCATAGTTATCGTTTCATGATTGATAATTAGTGCGATAACTGTGATCAAGCTAATTATCACTTCACTCGCCGCTTCGCTCCCGCCAGAAAAATATCCACTGCCTCTCTCGCCTGTCGGCGCAAGGCACAGCCGCTGACTGGCTGCTGCGCGTCAGGCAAACGCAACGCCTGCGAATAGTTGAGCAGCGCCAGCAGCCGCTGCGCCAGCAAATGCGGATCGGCCTGCCGCAGCTCACACCGCATCATCGCCCGGTCGAGCGCCTGCGTCAGTTGCTCCAGCGTCTGACGCCAGCCCACCTCATAAAACATCCCACCGATATGGCTGTGAACCGCATGGGTAATCACCAGGCGATAAACATTCAGCACCTCATGGGCGCTCTCCTGTGTTCGAAGCAGGCATAAAGCAAAATGCATCAGTCGGCTGCGCAAAGGTCGTCGCGGGGTTTCATCCAGCGCCGCGACCGCCACGCTGAGATGCCTGGCAACATGCTGAAAAAACACCGCACTCAGCAGCGCATCGATATCCGGGAAAAGCTGGTGAAGACGCGACTCAGCGCAACCCAGCCGGGCGGCCAGCAGGGGAAAGGAGAGATCCCCGTTCATTTGTAATAATTCGCCGGTTCGAAGAATGATCCCTTCGCGGCTAAGGTCCGACAACGCGTTCATGCCCTTCCCTCCTGTAAATGATACCGGCCAAAAACATTTTGCTAACAGCCGCAGAATAACATTGCAAAACTACACCGTACAGTTATAAAGTTCCGCCACACCGTTCCCATATGCTGTTTGTACCGTGCTGGGATCCGCTTTTTCACCAGCGAGATCGCACTCTGGCACCGGCAACTTGTTATTTTAATTAAGGATATTTAAACGATGATCACGCCACGCGCTTCCCGAGCCATTCTGCTTACGCTGTCTGTTCTTCTGGCTGGTTGTGCCAGCAATCCCCCCGTACGCTACGCCGGGATTGATTCCGCAACCAAAATGACGCCCAACAGCGGGGACGATGCCGACCGCATTCCCTTCCAATACGCGACACCTGTGGACTGGTCCAAATATCGCAACATCATCATCGAACCGGTGAAGATTTATCAGGGCGGCGATGGTCAGTTTGGCGATATGACGCAATCCGACCGCCAGAAACTGGCCAGTTACATGCAGGATAAATTTACTGAGACGTTACGCCCTCGCTTCAGCGAGGCAACCGCCGCCGCTCCGGATACGCTGCGTCTTAAGCTGACGCTGACCGGCGCTGACACCACCACTCAGGTCGTCGGCACCGTCACCAAATTCGATTTGGCCGGTGGTCCTTACAACATCGTGCAATCTATACGTGGCGGTCAGGGAATGTTTAGCGGCGATGTGAACTATGTCGTTGAGATTTACGATGCGTCCAGCAACAACCTGCTGCACGCCTATGTGGCGAAGCAGTATCCGAACGCAATGAATGTTTCCGCCTCCATTGGATCGCTCAGCGCGGCGGAAGTGGGGATTGATAAGGGCGCGGAACAACTGGCCGATCTGTTGAAATAACTGCCCGCAACTGACGGCTGCCTGACGACAGGCAGCCGCACAGAACGGATTAACGCAGAGGAGTGGCCTGCGCGCCGAGCAGGAAAAGACGTACGCCACCGCTGACCATTTTCTCAATCTGGCTATGGCTATAACGCGGCAATTCACGTTGCAGTAAAACCACATCAATTTCAGCTTTTACCAGCGCGGTGAACTGCTGGGCGCGCAGCATCGGATCGGCCTCGGCCAGCTCGCCCTGCGCCATCGCCTCAGCCATGACCTGCGCCAGCTTCTCCATGCTTTCGCGAATGCCTGATTCCATGAACAGCTTGCCGATGTCGGAATGCCCGGCCTCTCCCACCACCACGCGATAGATCTGCATCGCCTGATTGTCGCCGCTCAGCACCTTCAGCATCCCTTCACCAAACTGCACCAGCTTTTGTTCGAGGCTTAAGGACGCACTCCCGGTGTCGCGCAGTTGCGTGGCGGCATCGGTGAGAAATCGCGTGCTGTAGGTGCGCACCACGGTCTCAAACAACTCTTCTTTCGAAGAAAAGTAGTTGTACAGGGTGGCTTTGGAGCCGCCGACCAGTCTGGCGACTTCATTCATAGAAGTGCGTTCATAACCCATCTCCTGGAATAAGTGGGAAGCCGCGTCTATGATGGCCTGACGCCGCTCATCTGTCAGAGTTCTCATTCATTTACCTCGGATGGCACTGCGTGGTGCGCTAAGAAATTTATCTGAATGCGGGATCGTCTCGTTACCAAACCGTTCAGTTTATTAATCCGCATTATGCCATATCTTTCAGGGACGGTGAAACGTCGCCTCACCGGCCATAGCCGCATTGCCCGGACAACGCCGCCGCCGCATTGCGGATTTTTTCGCCAAGGGTATCAATCAACCCGGCCTGCGCTTCGCTGCTCAGGAAGCTGGTAGCGATCCCGGCGATTGCCTTTCCCGCATGATCGTAAATCGCCGCGCCGACGCAGGTCATTGCTGCGTTAATCTGGCCGTTATCAATCGAAAAATGTCGCTCGCGGATTGTCGCCAGCTCCTGCCGCAGTGCGGTCAGATCGCGCACGCTGCCGGGCGTCATCGGCGCAGGAAATTCCGCTGCAAACAGCGCCGTCACCTCTTCATCCGCCAGGGTGGAAAGCAGCATCTTGCCGGTGGCGGTAAAGGGCGCGGGCAGACGCATCCCAATTCGGAAGGTATGACCCAGGGGTTTTTCTGAATTTCGGCAGCTGATGTAGACCACCTCGTCGCGGTCGAGCACAGTCAGCGTGATGGTATAGCCCGCAAGCGCGGTATCGCTGGCAAAATAGGCGCGGAACAGGGAAACGATATCCATCTGGGACAAAAAGCCTTCGGCCCAGCGCATCAGATGTGGCCCGAGGCGAAAGGTACCTTCCGCGCTTCTGACCAGCAATCCCAGCTCCGTCAATACGTTAAGCTGCCCATGCGCGGTGCTTTTCGGCAGGCCAAGCTGACGGGTGATCTCCGCGGCGGAAAGCATTCCGCCCGCCTCGGCAACTAAATCGAGAATAGTTACCGCCCGGCGTAAGGCGGGAACGGAGTCGATACTTTTGAGCGTTTGATCGCTTTTTATACCTGAAGTCCCTGACATACTGCGCCCTCATCCTTAGTTCATTATACAGATCTTAGTTCAACATATTGAACTATCGCTATGGGGGAGTAAATGATCCAACTCAAAAATTCAGCGCTTCTGCGCGATCAGTGTCTGATTAATGGTGAATGGGTAAGCGCCCGCAATGGTGATGTCATTGCCGTTGATAATCCCGCCACCGGAAAAATTATCGCCAGCGTACCCTCCCTTTCCGCCGGGGATGCAGCCAACAGCATCCAGGCGGCACAAACCGCGTTTCACAGCTGGAGCAAAATGGCGGCTAAAGATCGCACCGCCCTGCTGCGTCGCTGGTTTGATCTTATCGTAGCAAATGCTGATGACCTCGCCGCTTTGATGACGGCGGAACAGGGCAAGCCGCTGGCGGAAGCCAAAGGGGAAGCGTTATATGCCGCCTCCTTTGTCGAATGGTTTGCCGAGGAAGCGAAACGTGTTTACGGCGAGACCATCCCGGCGCCTGGCGCCAGCAAACGGATTATCGTGCTTAAGCAGCCGATCGGCGTCTGTGCCGCGATCACGCCGTGGAACTTCCCGGCGGCGATGATCACCCGCAAAGCCGCGCCCGCCCTCGCGGCTGGCTGCACCATGATCGTGAAACCCGCTGAGCAAACCCCGCTGACCGCGCTGGCGCTGGCGGTCCTGGCTGAGCAGGCCGGTATCCCGGCCGGTGTTTTTCAGGTGATCACCGGCGATGCCCGCGAGATCGGCGCTGTTCTTACCCAAAGCGACAAAGTGAGGAAACTTTCCTTCACCGGTTCGACGGAGGTTGGCCGGATTCTGATGGCGCAATCCGCTGCCACCATCAAAAAACTCTCGCTGGAACTGGGTGGCAACGCGCCCTTTATCGTTTTTGACGATGCCGATCTCGATGCGGCGGTTGAAGGGGCGCTCGCCTCCAAATACCGCAATGCCGGGCAGACCTGCGTGTGTTCGAACCGTATTTACGTGCAGTCCGGCGTTTATGAGCAGTTTGTGCAGAAGTTTGCCGCCAGGGTTGCCGCGCTGAAGGTTGGCGAAGGACATCAGGCTGATGTGATGATCGGGCCGCTGATTGATAGCAGCGCGGTCAGCAAGGTTGAGGACCATATTGCCGACGCGCTGGCAAAAGGGGCCACCCTGATTACCGGCGGTAAGCCACACGCCCTCGGCGGCACCTTTTTTGAACCGACGGTCTTAACCGGCGCCACGCAGCAGATGAAGATTGCGCGCGAAGAAACGTTTGGTCCGGTTGCCCCGCTGTTCCGCTTCGACACCGAAGAGGAAGCGATCGCCATGGCTAACGACACCGAATTCGGTCTCGCGGCCTACTTTTACACCGAAAATGTTCGCCGTACCTGGCGGGTCGCCGAAGCGCTCGAATACGGTATGGTCGGCCACAACAGCGGCCTGATATCCAACGAAGTCGCCCCTTTTGGCGGCGTAAAACAATCCGGCCTTGGCCGGGAAGGTTCTCATTACGGCATTGATGAATATCTCGAAATCAAATACCTGTGCTCCGAAATCGCCTGAAGGAGGTGCTATGACAATCAATCCATTCGAGTTCCGAACTGTACCCGCCATTGAGATGAAATGGGGAGGCGCTCAGCAGCTGGGCGCCAGCGTCGCGGCGCGTTTCCCCCAGCGCAAGGCGCTGCTGATTACCGACGCCGGGCTGGTGAAAGCGGGCCTGATTGCGCCGATTGTGGAGGATCTGATCACCGCCGGTTTTACCGTCACGGTGTTCGACAAAGTGGTGGCGGATCCGCCGGAACATATTGTTCAAACCTGCGTGAGCGCGGCGAAGCAGGCCGGCGCTGACATCGTGATCGGTCTTGGCGGCGGTTCATCGCTGGATATCGCCAAGATTGCGGCGGTGATGGCAGAAGGCTCCCAGCCGCTGGCTGAGATGTACGGTATCGGCAAAGTGACAGGGGGCCGTCTGCCGCTGGTGCTGATCCCGACCACCGCGGGCACCGGTTCAGAAGTGACCAATATCGCCATCATCACCACCGGTGAAACCACCAAGATGGGGGTAGTCGCGCCACAACTGTACGCGGATTTCGTGTTGCTCGACGCGGAGCTGACCCTCGGGCTGCCGCAGATCCACACTGCCGCCACCGGTATCGATGCCATGGTTCATGCCATCGAAGCCTATACCAGCAAGCACAAGAAAAATCCGCTGTCCGATGCGCTGGCGCGTGAAGCGTTGCGGCTGCTGGGCGCCAACCTGATTACCGCCTGCCAGGACGGCAGCAACCGTGCGGCACGCGAAGGTATGCTGCTTGGCGCAACGCTGGCAGGTCAGGCATTCGCCAACTCGCCGGTGGCCGCCGTTCATGCGCTCGCCTACCCGCTTGGCGGTCATTATCACGTCGCCCACGGCCTTTCCAATGCGCTGATGCTCGGCCCGGTACTGCGCTATAACGCCAGCGCCGCCGCACCGTTGTATGCGGAACTGGCCGATGTGCTGGGCGTGCCAGGCAATGGCGATGCCGACGCGCGTTCCACCGCGTTTGTCGCGCATATGCTGAATCTGATGGAGCAGAGCGGCGCGCCACGGCGGCTGCGTGATGTTGGCGTCACCGAGGAGAGTCTGCCGCGGCTGGCAGCTGATGCCATGTTGCAAACGCGTTTACTCACCAATAATCCGGTAGAGGTTCAGGAGCAGGACGCCCTGAATCTCTATCGGGAAGCATTCTGAAGTTCTACCCCTAAAACAATAATTGTACCCACGACTATCCAGAGGAATGCCCCGAATGAACGATATACGTCTCTATATGCTGCAATCCGGTACCCTGAAATGTAAGGTGCACAACATCAAGATGAACCAGGGCGCTGGCGCGGACTATGAAATTCCCGTGCCCTTCTTTCTGATCACCCATCCTGATGGGCATACCATTATTGATGGCGGCAACGCCATTGAAGTGGCAACCGATCCTCAGGGATATTGGGGAGGGATTTGTGATGTTTACTGGCCGGTGCTTGGCGAAGATCAGGGATGTGTCGATCAGGTGAAAGCGCTCGGTATCGATCCGGCGGATGTGAAATATGTGGTGCAGTCGCATCTGCATCTCGACCATACCGGGGCTATCGGCCGTTTCCCGAACGCGAAACATATCGTGCAACGCGCCGAGTATGAATACGCCTTTACCCCGGACTGGTTCGCCGCGGGCGGCTATATCCGCAAGGATTTCGATCGTCCGGGCCTTAACTGGCAATTCCTCAACGGCACCGACGATGATTTCTATGACATCTACGGCGACGGCACCTTAACCACCATTTTCTCCCCCGGCCACGCACCCGGCCATCAATCCTTCCTGGTCCGTCTGCCGAACAGCAAACCGCTGCTGCTGACTATCGATGCCGCCTACACGGTGGATCACTGGGAACAAAAAGCCCTGCCGGGCTTCCTGGCTTCGGCGGTTGATTCGGTTCGTTCGGTACAGAAACTGCGGGCGGTGGCGGAACGCGCTGATGCGATTGTGGTAACCGGCCACGACCCGGATGCCTGGGCAGGATTCAAAAAGGCGCCGGAATATTACGCCTGATAAAAGCCAGCCCCGGCGGGTTATGCCGTCCGGGGCTGACGGTTTACTGGTTATCCGCCAGCAGGCTAAACAGGCTCTGGAAAGCGCGAGCCGCCACTTCCGGATGATACTGGAACATATCGGGGGTATTGGCATCCGGATCGGTGAATGAATGCGCCGCATCGGCATAACTGATCAGCTGCCAGTCTGTCCCGGACAGCGCCATCTCAGCGACGAAATCCGTCAGCTGCTGCACCGGAACCACCGGATCTTTCGCGCCATGCAATACCAGCAACGGGCAGGTGATCGTCGCGTTGTACAGGCCGCTGGTGTCGAGGTTACCGTGGAATGAGACGGCCGCACGGATATCCGCACCGCTGCGCGCCAGTTCAAGCACGTTGTGACCGCCAAAGCAGAAACCAGCCGCAGCAATTTTCTGGCTGCTCAGTTTTGCCTGTTGTTGCGTCAGCAACGCCTCAAGCGCCGCCCGCAGGCGGGTCACTTCTTCCGGTTTGTTTCTGATTTCACCCATATAGGCTGCCGCCTGATCGGCGTTTTCCGGGCGTTTGCCCGCGCCATACAGATCGGCGACCAGCACCACATAACCGTGGCTGGCGATAAGCTGCGCCTGACGCACCGCTGATGCCGAAACGCCCATCCAGTTAGGTGCCATCAGCAGGCCTGGCAGCGGTGTTGCGATATCCGCATCATAAACCAGCGTGCCGGAAAACACGGTGTTGCCTGCGCTGTATTGCAGCTGTTCAGTCTTAAAGTTACTCATTTATTATCCTGGGAAAAAGGGTTAAGGCCGATGGTTACTCAGCGAAAGGTCTTTCAGCATTAACCCGTATTATCAAATAATAATCAACCAGTTAGCGATAGGTGCTGGCGAGCAAAATGTTACATGAATTGTCATTAGGTGGTTTGTTAAACCCTGCGCTGATATCCGGTGTATCTTGTAAAACCTCTATCAGGAAGGAATCGTAAATATCATGACCGATCTGAATGTTGATAATTTGCCAGCGACACTGCGCACGCTAAAAAGCCGCCCATTAATGACGTTACGACTGGATGTGCAGGGGCCAGCGGATCTGGGCAGCACGCCGGGAGCCAACCGCAAGGTGGGGGTGATCACCGGAGGCAGTTTCACGGGCGATCGCCTGCGCGGAGAAGTGCTGGCCGGAGGCAGTGACTGGCAGACGGTACGCACCGACGGGGCCTGGACTATTGATGCACGGATTGTGCTGAGAACCGATGATGGGGTGCTGATTGGCATGTCGTATTGCGGCATCCGCGCCGGTGCTGCCGATATTCTGGCAAAACTGCCGACAGGTGGGGTCGACCCGGCGGATTATTATTTTCGCGTCACGCCGCTGTTCGAAACGTCAGCAGAGAAGTATGACTGGATGAATCGTATCGTGACTGTCGGCATCGGCCACCGTTTCCCGGATGGGCCTTTGTACAGTTTCTTCGAAATTCTGTGATGGTGACGTAGTCGGTGCGCATCAATGCGCACCCTACGGATTTGCTGTGAACGTTATTTGCGTGCGGGTGGTTTGCCCGGTGCGCATTAATGGCGACCTGGCCGATAACCGCACCCTACAGATTTGTTATCAACGTTATTTCCGCGCGATGATTTGCACGGTGCGCATCAATGCGCACCCTACGGATTTGCTGTGAACGTTATTTGCGTGCGGATGATTTGCCCGGTGCGCATAAATGCGCACCCTACAGATTTGTTATCAACGTTATTTGCGTGCGGGTGGTTTGCCCCGTAGGGTCGCCATTAATGGCGACCTGGCCGAAAATCGCTCCCCAGGCCCGCCAATGATGGCAACCAGCCTTAAAACCGCACTCCACCGTAGCGGCGCGATTTATCGCGCAAAAGGTTCAGATGCGAAAAAGGCCGCCTTGCGGCGACCTCTTCCGGCACATCCCTGTACGACCATCCGTTATTTATACAGTTCTGCGGTCATGTGAACACGGTTGTTGGTGTTCGCTTCGGTAATTTTGTACTGATCGCCCTGCTGTGCTGCCTGAGCGGCGATTTTCGCTTCCGCACCGTCCAGAGTTGAAGAGGTCACAGAGATGCTCTGCGCGAAGCTGCCAAATGACATCAGTGAAAGAGCGGCAACAGCGGCGATAGACATAGCTTTGATAGTTTTCATGGTCTTAATCCTTTGGTTTGTATGGTTAGAAGGTTGTGCGCCTTCGATGAAAGTAATAATAACCATAGTTATCGTTTCTTAATTGATAATTAGTGCGATAACTGTGATCATGCTAATTATTACTTCATTTAGTCAGTTCAGCCGACAGGTAAGCGCCGTTATCTACGCGTGCGCCGGTGATTTTGTAAGATGCACCCGCCTGTTTGGCCTGCGCCGCGATTTTGGCTTCGGCGCCGTCCAGCGTTGAGGCGGAAGCGGTGATGCTTTGTGCGAAGCTGCCGAAAGAAACCAGGGTCAGGGCTGCAACTGCAACGAAAGTTTTGATAGATTTCATGGTCATTTCCTCAGAGATTTTTTTAAGTGGTGAGGCTTTTTGCCTCGATGTGAGAAAGAATAGACCTGTCGGCGGATGAGTAAAAGCTGAGCGTTTTGCTGAAGTACATCAAAAAATCTGAACGTGATTTAATGCGGGTGATTTGCCTGGTGCGCATTAATGCGCACCCTACAGATTTGTTATCAACGTTATTTCCGCGCGGATGATTTGCCTGGTGCGCATTAATGCGCACCCTACGGATTTGTTATCAACGTTACTTGCGTGCGGTGGTTTGCCCGGTGCGCATCAATGCGCGCCCTGCGGATTTGTTATCAACGTTATTTCCGCGCGGATGATTTGCCCCGTAGGGTCGCCATTAATGGCGACCTGGCCGAAATCCGCACCCCAGGCTCGCCATTCATGGCGACCGGCCCGAAATCCGCACCACACCGTAGCGGCGCGATTTATCGCGCAACGGATTCAGACGCAAAAAAGGCCGCCCTGCGGCGACCTTTCCGATACATCTTCAATCCCTGACCGTTATTTATACAGCTCGGCGGTCATATGAACACGGTTGTTGGTGTTCGCTTCGGTAATTTTGTACTGTGCGCCCTGCTGTGCTGCCTGAGCGGCGATTTTCGCTTCCGCACCGTCCAGCGTTGAAGAGGTGACGGAGATGCTCTGAGCGAAGCTACCGAATGACATCAGGGAAAGAGCGGCAACAGCGGCGATGGACATAGCTTTAATGGTTTTCATGGTCTTAATCCTTTGGTTTGTCAGGTGAGAAGGCTGTGCGCCTTCGATGGAAGTAATAATAACTACAGTTATCGTTTCGTGATTGATAATTAGTGCGATAACTGTGATCAGGCTAATTATACCTCCCATTTTTAAATCAGGGGGGCTGAGTTATGAAGTCAGTTCAGCCGCCAGCACCACCCTGCCTCGCCTGTCAGCGGGCAGACGCCAAAAGGGTCTGCCCGTCGTCTGGATTAATGACCGGTCAGCGCAACATCGAGGGTTTTCAGCACCTGATGCAGCTGAGCCGCGTCCACCTGGCCCGGTGCAGACGCCGTTCCCAACATACCAAAGGTTAAATCGTCGCCGAACACTTCCCCGGAAAGCCGGGAAATCGCGCCCATGCCACCCATCGACATGGTAAGCAGCGGTTTGCGGGAATATTTATTGCGGATCTGCGCGGTCGCATCGATCAGTTTCACCACATCGCCGGAATCATGCGGCATCACCGCAATTTTCAGGATATCGGCGCCCATGCTGTCCTGCTTACGCAGACGGGCAACGATTTCGCGGGTGGCTGGGGTGTTGTGGAAGTCATGGCTGGACATCACCACTTTAATACCTGCCTGATGTGCGGCATTCACTACCTGATGGATAACCGCCGGATCGCGGAACATTTCAACATCAAGAATATCGATAAAGTGATCGTTGATCAGTGCCAGATATAAGCGGCCATAGTCTTTATCGCTGATGGCTTTCGCTCCGCCCTCGGACTGGGTGCGGAAAGTCAGGATCAACGGTTTCCCCTGCACATCTGCGGCAATTTGTTTACCCAACGCGCCGACTTTGTCGGCATCGGTGGCAAAATCCAGGTAATCAATACGGTATTCAATTAAATCGGCATCCGGATTAGCGCCGATGGTTTTTGCCTGCGTCAGCACCTGGTCAGCGGTGGTGCCGGTGGTCGGGATGATCACTTTGGGCATCCCTTCGCCAATCGCGGTCTGGCGGATAATAATCGGTTGCGCATGGCGTACGCTAACGGCGGCAGCGGGGGCGCTGGTGGCGGCTGATGCAATGGTCACGCCGTGCATACCCATCAGCAGTGCAATCACGGCTACGCTTTTTTTCAAATTCATCATGCTATTCCTGTTTACGCTGTAGACACACCTGACTGGATGAGTCCAGAACCAATGCTGTCTCTTACCGGTCGGGTTATTTTTTTATAATTGCGGGTGAATGCCGTCAGGTAATGGTGCGTCTTTGCTGCCCAGGAATATTTACTGTGTGAAGGTAGGCTTGCTCAGTGGCGAGGTCGCGCCGTCGTCGGTGGTCGCGGTCGAGGTGACATTCGCCACCTGCAAATCTGCGGCTACCGGGGTTTGATAGTGGATCGTGCCGATACCCTGAGCGTTAATCGCCACCATCTCATAGCCGAGGAAATGTTCGGCTTCATCCATGCCTGGCTTACTGTTGGAGAAGAACTCAATACGATAGGACGTATTGGCTTCGCCGCTGACTTTGCCGTCAATCGTTACCCGATCCTGGCTATGGGTCACGCGGGTCAGCGCCGGGGCGTGCTGATCTTTATTCGGTGTGGCTTCACAACCCGCCACCTTGCCATCAATGGCGCAGATTTTTTCCAGTTTGCTGGTGTCGTTACTGATACCGCCGCCACGATTGCCGATAAATGCCGCATGTTCCAGTCCCGGCACGTTAAAGACAATGGCACCGGCATAGCCAGGCAGGCAGCTGCCACCGGCAAAGCAGCGATTAACGGATTTGCCGTTATCCACCATGATATTTTCGGTGATGCGGTTAATCGCCGGTCCGGTAATACGGTTAATACCGAAACTGCCATCTTTACCCGGTTCTCCCTGCGGACGCACTGAAACCGCCACGCGGTTACCGGTCATAATATTGCCCGCAACCACATTATCGGTGCCGCTGAGCGTGACAGCCGATGAGAGATTATTAAAGGTATTGTCGGCGATATAATTGCGGTTGCCCCAGTTCAGCTGTACCCCATCCGAATAGTTTTCAAAGTGGTTGTGAATCACTTCATTGTCGTTGCCCCATAACATTTCCAGACCTTGCGACGGTTCCTTATTCAGGCTGTCGGTAGTGACAAAGTTATCCGCAATCAGGTTAAAAGATGCGCCACGGGTGGCTTCCATCCCATCACCATTATTAATAAAGATATTACGGATAATTTTATTACGTTCCGTGGTGGTGGCCGTGGAGTTTCCTTTGCCGTCATCGCCGGTCAGCATAATTCCTGCGCCGCCGTGGTTGCCGACAATGCGGTTATCTTCTATCACGTTATCTTTGGCACGGTTAATCAGAATGCCGATACAGAAATTACGTACCTCTACCCCTTGCAGGGTCACGTCATGGGTATCACGCAGTACCAGGCCGGGCATAGTGGTGGTACGAACATTCGCGCCATACTGGCCGTTGACTGCACCCGGACAGGATTGCGGATCGGTGCCTTTAATATAGCCAGAACCATCGATGGCGGCATATTTACCATCATGCAAAAAATCGGTGTTAATAATGGCTACCGGACCCTTAATTTCCGGCAGAGGCTTGGTGGGTTTGATAATTAATAACTGGCTGGTGGTGGAGTGCAATTCAATTCGATAGTGACCGGGATTCTGGTTATTCTTTTCCAGTGCCCAGCGCAGTGTGCCACTGCTGCCATCATCGGCGGGAGAAGTCACCCGTAATACTTCCGGGCGTTGTTGGGTTGAATTTTCTGCGGCGTATGTTGCGAATGGCAATAGCAACGCCATTGCGAAGGAAATTTTATTTCTTATCATGATAAATCCTGATCTTACGTAGATTACCGGAAATTTAAGCCACCTATTTCCGGCTCCTGGATTAATTCTTTCTAAATTCCGTTACGCGTGATAGTTATTTTTATTTCGGTTGATTCGGCTCACCCCCTTAAAAGAAATGGGTCCATAAAGATGATATCGGCATTGCCAGTACCAACGCTGGCAGCATATTCGCCACCGGGAAGATTTTAATGCCGCAAATACGGAAGCCGGTGGCGAACATTAAGACGCCACCCACCGCCGAGAAATCTGCCTGCATCGCTGGAGTGGTCAGGGGCAGAATAAATACCGCACCGTAGGCCAGCAGCAACTGGATAATCAGCTGCGGAACGGCTACCACCGCCACCGCAAAGCCGAGAGAAGTGGCAAAAATCGCCGAGGTAAACAGATCCAGGAAGGATTTCGCGATCAATACGCTGGTGTCCCCGGTCATGCCCTCATGCATTGATCCAAAAATCCCGGTTCCGCTGGCGCAGAACAGCACAATAATCGCCACATAACTCTGGAGAAATTGCTGCTGCGAGGCCTCATCGGCCTCACCCGAACTGACGAACATCTCCACCAGGCCACGGGCTTTGCTGCCCAGTTTCCCGATGCCCTTTTCGAGGTAACACATCTCGCCGAGCAGCGCGCCGAGGATCACCGACAACACCATCACCGGCATATGGCTGACTTTGACCACCAGCACAATCCCCATACACATTGAAGCGGCGCCAAAGATCAGCGGCATGGAGGTTCTGATGCGCTCAGGCAAGCGCGAGCTGAGTAGCGCTCCCACAATACCGCCGATCAACACGGCAGAGCCGTTGATATAGGGTCCAATAATCACGATTCTTTACTCCTGGTCATTAGCGTCACGTCCTCGCCCCAGCGCGGCAAATCCGCACAATCGAGATCCATCAACCCGAGAGCGCGTCCCACGCTGTGCGCAATAATCTCTTCCACACTTTGCGGCCTGGCATACAAGGCAGGTACCGGCGGGAAAACAATCCCGCCAGCTTCGGTCACCTGTTGCATATTGCGAATATGCCCCAGGTGGAGCGGGGTTTCCCGCACCATCAATACCAGCCTGCGGCGCTCTTTCAGCACCACATCCGCCGCTCGCGTCAGCAGATTGTCGGTCAGGCCATTGGCGATAGCCGCCAGGGTATGCATCGAACAGGGCGCCACCAGCATCCCGAGTGTGCGGAAGGAACCGCTGGCAATCGCCGATCCTACGGCGCGGATGGGATAAACCACATCAGCCAGCTCCGCCACATCCTCTTCGCTGAGGTTGGTTTCATGTTCCCGATTCAGATGCCCGGCCGGGGAGATCACCAGATGGCTCTCCACCTCCAGCTGACGTAAATAGCGCAACGCCTGTACGCCATAGGAAAAACCAGACGCACCGCTGATCCCAACAATCACGCGTGGCTTCGCTGCTGTTCGCATTACAAACCCTGACATGCTGCTTCCTTATTTCTTGTTAAAACCTGGGATAAAGCGATTCACATCCACTTCGAGGAACTCGCTGCGCTGGAAATTGGCTTTCAGGTGATAAGGCACGGTGCAGTCAAAGATGGCTTTGCAGGCAATACCGTGGTCACGGACTGACGGGCTGTAGGCCGGATCCGAAGAGGGATCGAGCGGATGGCAGCGTACGCCAGGGATAAATATCGTATCGACATCGCCCTGGTAACGGGTGGTCATCGCCCAGACAACGTCGTTGATATCAAACACGTCCACGTCTTCGTCCACCAGCATTACGTGTTTCAGCTCCGAGAAGGCGGAGAATGCCAGCAGAGCTGCCTGACGCTGACGTCCTTCGTCGGCCGGGGTGCGTTTTTTCACCTGCAACACCGCCAGATATTTACCCGTACCCGGACTCGGGCAGTGCACGGTCTGCACAAAACCAGGCAACGCGCGTTCCACCATTTGCAGAATGCTGGCTTCAGTAGGAATACCGGCCATATTGGTGTGTTCATCGCTTGGTCCGATACAGGTTTGCAGAATCGGGCTACGACGATGGGTAATGGCTTTGACTTTGATCACTGGCACCTGAGCCTGAGCCGCACCGGTATAACCAGGGAATTCAGGCATCGCTTTGCCGGAATTGGTGTTCTGATCTTCACGAACGCGTACGCCTGGCAGCAGCTCGCCTTCAATCACGACTTCCGCATTGGCAATCGCCCGTGCTTTAACGGTAATACATTCGCTTAACTCAACCGCCTGGTTACGCAGGCTGCCCGCAATCGACAGCTCATCAAAGCCCAGCGGGGTTGTTGGCGGCTCAAAGCACGCACCGATTTCAATCGCCGGGTCAACGCCGATACTGATGGAGATAGGCAGCGGTTTGCCTGCGGCTTCTGCTTTCTGACGGAAGGTGTCGAGGTGACGGCCCGGCACGAAATACATCGAGATTTCGTCCTTGCTCTGCACGCACAGACGGTGGATGGTGACGTCGTGTTCACCGGTTTCCGGGTCAGCGGCATAACACATACCGAGGGTAAAATAAGGGCCGGCATCTTCCGGGGTGTTGGTCGGCGCAGGCAGGATTTTCAGGATATCGAAGTCCGGATCGCTGGCCAGATGAACCACTTCCTGACACACCGCTTTTTCACGCGGCACAACGATGGGTGCGATCGGATTCGCCACGGAATCCTTCAGCATAAACGCCAGATTTTCCGGCGTGGTGCCAAACAGGCGCGCTACACGTTTACGTGAGGACAGCAGGCCGATAAGCACACGCATATCGTTATAGCCTTTGATTTTGTTGAAAATCATTGCCGGGCCGATTTGCGTAGGACGTTTAACCGTGCCGTGCGCACCGACATAACGGTACACGCCGGATAACTCCGCGATGGGGTTAACGGGTTCATCGGTATAGATCAGCTCATCATCGTACTGGCTTAACACTTCCAGTGCGGAACGCAAATCGGTGACTTTCGTTTGCTTTTCAGACATATCAATGTCCCTCTTCTTCATTGTAATCGGTGATGCATCAGCACAGACGGCGCTGGCACACTTGGGAACAACAGGAATAAATTCAGTGACATAAAATCAATATCTCCCGTTGCTGCCCTCACAGTTTTAGAGGATCGGTGATAAGAGTCCAATAATAATACCCGTCGTTTTGATAAGAAGTTATTATCAGCAAAACCAGGGAGGAACGGATGGATTATCGACATTTACACGCCTTTGTGGTGCTGGCCGAAGAGCTGCATTTTGGCAAGGCGGCGCTGCGGCTGAACATCGCCCAGCCGGCATTGAGCCAGTACATCAAAGCGCTGGAAAAGGCCTTAGAAATTACGCTGTTCACCCGCGACAGACGGCACGTCGCGCTCACCTATGAAGGGCAGCAGTTGGTTGAGGAAGCGCGCAGCGCCTTCAGCCATTACGACAAATTTCGTGAGAATGCGCGCAGTTTGCGGCTGGGATATCGCGGACAGATCAAGCTCGGGTACGTGGGTTCATCGATTCTCGATCCGGCTCTGTCGCTGTTAATTAATGGTTACCGTAAGCGTAAACCGGACATTGATATCGTGATTGAAGAACGCAATGTTCACGAACAACTTACACTTTTGTTAAATAATCAGATAGATATCGCGCTGGTTCGTTCACCGGTGCCACGGGATGATCAACTTTTTTATCTCGATCTCGCCACGCGTCCGCTTATCGCGGTGCTGCCGCGCAGCCATCCGCTGGCGTCGCAGCAGCGCATTTCCCTGGCGCAACTCGCCAGCGAGCCATTTTTTATGCAGGAAGATCCGCCAGGCGTGGGACTTGGCTGGTCAGCGCTGCACGCCTGTCAGCAGGCGGGATTTGTGCCGCAGAAAATTCAGCTGACCCGCGATGTCTCGGTGGCGATTGGTCTGGTCTCTATGGGGATGGGTGTCACGCTGGTGCCGGAAACGCAGCGTTCCATGATGGTGCCGGACGTTGACTACTGCTTTTTACAGGATCAAAACGCGACGTCAACCCTGACAATGAGCTGGCAACGGCATATGAAAAACAAAGCCTTACACGATTTTATCCAGTTTGCGCATGAGCTGACGCAATCGCGATAAAGCCTGTCGCAGGGACGACCTGGGTGCCGCCCCTGCGACATTGCTTACGCGGAATTTATCGCCTTCTTCTCAGCCAGAACAGCGCCAGCACGAACACCACGCCCACCATCACCATGCCGATACGTGATATCAGCTTCAGCGGCGATGCTGCCCCGCCTGCGCGCAGGGTCTGCACGCGATCGGCGGTGATTTGCACCTTGCTGTGGCCAATATCCTGCATCAGGTAATTGGTGATGTCGGCAATCTGCTGGTCATTGAGCGAACCGGCAAATCCTGGCATCCCCTGCCCCTTCTCCGGCCATACGCCCCGCAATACCGCCATCGCCACGTTATCCGCCGTCGGTTTATCCAGCACCGGATGGTTTTGCAGCGCAGGCAGGCCATTCAGCCCCTGACCCGCCAGGTTATGGCAGGAGGCGCAGTTATTGCGATACAAGGCTTCGCCGCTGCTGATGGCGGCCAGCCCCTGCGGGGTATCGTCACCCTGCACCGGCGTCAGACCCGGTTTGGCCGCCACCGTCTGCCCGGCAGGCTGTGCCGGTAAAAGATAGGTGGCGATGGCCTGCCGATCTTCTGGCGTCATGCGCGAGAAACTTTTATCGATGGCCTCCAGCATCGGACCGCCCGCGGTCGCGCCGTTAGCGGCGTGGCCGGTAGCGAGATAATCCGCCAGCATCTCACGCGTCCAGTGCGCGTTAGCCTGCAAGCTGGCGGCGGTGATCGCGGGCGCAAACCAGGTTCCCAGCGAAGCACCTTGCAGATTTTTAGTCACCTGCTCCGCCATCAACAGATTGCGCGGCGTATGGCAGGTGCTGCAATGGGTTAGCCCCTGCACCAGATACGCACCGCGATTCCACGTCGCCGATTGCGCGGCATCTGGCTGAAACGGTTGTTTGTCGAGGAACAGCCAGTTCCATGCGGCCATGCTGAAACGCAGGTTGAAGGGGAACGGCAGCGCGGTTTTCTCCGGCTGCACATCCACCGGCTGCACGCCATGCATAAAGTAAGCGTACAGCGCCGCCACATCCTCATCGCTCAGTTTCGCGTAGGCGGTGTACGGCATCGCCGGGTAGAGCTGGCTGCCGTCGCCACGCACGCCTTCGCGCAACGCGGCAGCAAACTGCGCTTCGCTGTAGTTGCCGATACCGGCGGTTTTCGACGGGGTGATATTGGTGCTGAAGAGGGTGCCGAGCGGGCTGGCAATCGCGTGCCCGCCGCTGAAGGGGGCTTTGCCCTCTTCGGTATGACAGGCTCCACAGTCACCGGCAATCGCCAGATATGCGCCCCGCTTAATCAACGCGTTTTGATCCGCCGCCTGCACCTGCGCCCCGGCTAATGCCAGCACGCTCGCCGTGAGCCACGCCTGCCATTGCTTAGCCATGTTGCGTCTCCTGCAAAATTTTATCGGCGGTGCGCAACGCCAGCGCCATCGCCGTCAGGGTCACGTTACAGGTGCCCACCGTGGGCATCACGCCGGTGCCAACCATAAACAGGTTCGGGTGGTCATGCGCGCGTCCCCAGGGATCGGTGACGCTGGTGGCGGGGTCGTGACCCATCGACAGCGTGCCGGTGATGTGCTGACGGTTGGAGAATTTGCCGCTTTTGCTGTGGCGGATATTGGTGCCGCCCAGCTTCGCTGCGATGGCGTCATAGCACTCGCGGGTTTTCGCGGTGCCTTGGGTGACGTAATCATTGACGTCCCAGTAAAGCGCCGGCGTGGGCAGACCGAGCGGATCTTTATGGCTGCTGAGCGTCACGCGGTTATTCGGGTCCGGCAGTTGTTCCAGCGCGTTTTTGATGCTGAGCCGACGGGCAGCGCGGAAGCGGATTTGTTCCTGCAATGACTTGCCGAAATACCCCTCCGCCAGCACCTCTTTGGTTACGGACGCCACCTGCGACGCATTGGAGATATCGATGCGGAATGGCGCATGTTCGCGACGAAAATCCCCGTCACGGAACTGACCGATGGAGCAGGGGCTGACCGGCCCGCGCCCCGGCCAAATTTCTTCATCGACATCAAAGGTGACGCCAATCGCCGGGTGATCGCACAGATTACGGCCAACGTTATCGCGGGCGTTGGCAATGCCCTGCGGGAATTTATCGCTGACCGACATCAGCAGCAGCTTGGGCGTTTCAATCGCGTTCGCCGCCAGCACGAACGTCGCAGCGGTGACGCGATGGCTGACCTTGTTCCAGTCGTAATAATTAGCCGCCACGATATTGCCCTGCGCATCGTGCTCCAGCTGATAGACCACCGCTTCCGTGATCACCTGCACGCCGCTGTCCTGCGCCTGTTGCGCCGCGATACCGCCGTGGTACTGGGCATCAATCGGGCATAGCGGCATACAGTTGTTATTGCCGCAGCAGGCGGGACGCCCATCAAAGCTGCGGCTGTTACGGCCGGTGCTGTCATCCAGCACGGTGAAATCCGGGGCGAGACGCGCCGTCACCCGCTGCTGGAGCCAGGAAGCCGGTACGCGCTCCATCGGGTAGGGTTTGCTGCGCGGCGAGCCATTCTCCGGCGATCCCCCTACCCCAGCGATCGCTTCGGCCTCGTAGTAATACGGCTCCAGCTCGTCGTAGCCGAACGGCCAGTCTTTGCCGACGCCGTATTGCGTCTGCTGACGGAAATCGTTGGGGACAAAGCGCCACAGCTGCGCCGCCCAGTGCCAGCTGGTGCCGCCGAACATACGAATGTACTGCGCGTCAAACGCGTGCGGCCCAAGCTGATGCAGATAACCATTCGGCTCCGGCGTGTAGCGTGGCTGCGGTGCCAGCGGGGAAAACGGATACGGTGACATAAAGTCAGATTTGAATGCCGAGGCGCGGAAACGTTCGACCAGTTCATCACGTCCGACTTTGGGGCCGGACTCCAGCAGCAGCACCGATTTACCGGCTTTCGCCAGACGGGTCGCCAGCAGCGAACCGTTCACGCCCGCGCCAATCACCACCACATCGGCAGAATTTTTATTCTTCATTTACGACATAACTCTTCAAAATCAGGGCTGTTGCGCCCAGCTGCCACATTTGCCATACGAGAAACCCGGCGGCACCAGTTTGTCGCTCACCAGCTGGCTGGCGAGCGTATTCACGTAGGTGACATACAGCGCGTGCTGGCCTTTGCCCACCACGCCGTTGTACCAGCCGCCGAGAATGACTTTTGCCAGTTTTTCACTGGCGGCGTCGCTGGCGGCAAAAGTCAGACGATCCTGCTGCAACAACGACGGCTGGGCTTGCAGCAGCGCCTTCAGTTGCGCCAGCCCGGCGGTGAAACCCTGCTGCGTTTGCTGCAAGGCAAGAAACAGCGCGCTGCCGACCGTGGCATTGAGCGCGTCCTGCTGGGTCAGCCATTGCGACACCTGCATAAAATCCGCCTGAGCCGCGGCTTGCGCCTGCGGCTGGGCGGCATTCAGTACCCGCAACGGCAGCAGATGTCCGGCGGCACTGGCGATGCTCACCAGCCCGACCATCTTCAGCACGCGGCGGCGTGAGTAGTACGTCATAGTATTTTCCAGTCAAAGGGTGTCGCGACGCTTGCGACGCCAGATACACAACACGATCAGCGCGATAACCACCAGCACGCCCACGGCCACGCCCACCTGCGCCAGCAGCACCAGCGGCGAAGATGGCCCGCCGCGACGGATTTCCGCCACCTGCTCAGGCGACACCGTGAGGCTGCTGTTGCCATAGCGGTGCAGAATCCAGCTCGACAGGGTAGCAACCTGTTGATCGTTGAGATGATTCAGTGCATTCGGCTGGGCGCCAAACGGCGGCATAAACACGTTGCCCTGCGCGGTGTCGCGCTCGACGCCGAACAGAATGGTGGCGATCAGGTTGGCAGGATTGCGTTCGGCCGTGACGCTGTTATGGAACAGGCTGGGATAGAAGCCATCTTTGCTGCCCTGTGCGCTGCTGCCGTGGCAGGAGGCGCAGTTACCCGAGAACAGCCGGGCGCCTTCATCACTGACCGGCGCGGCAAAGGCAGTGCCGCGAAACGCCACCAGGTTGTTATCGGCGGCGCCCTGGGTAAAGCGCGATGCGCCCGAGGCGAATGCGGTGTGATCCGGCACGCTCAGCATGTAATCGGCAATGGCGGTCAGGTCATCCTGCGACAGATGCTGGAAGCTGTGGGTAATGGCTTCCGCCATGCTGCCCGCCGCCTGCGCTTTCCCTGCCAGACGGCCGGTGCGCAGATAGGTGATCAGATCCTGTTGCGTCCACTGGCCAATGCCGCTCACCGGGTTGGCGGTAATATTCGGCGCAAACCACGGCCCCACCTGAGCGCCGGTAAAGGCGTCGTCTGTCTTCTCCTGCATCAGGAAACCGCGCGGCGTATGGCAGGTGCTGCAATGCGCGGCCCCTTCCACCAGGTAACGGCCACGGTTCCAGCTGGCTGACTGTGAGTCATCAGGCTGATAACCGGGTTTGTTGAGGAACAGAGCGTTCCAGAACAGCATGGAAAAACGCAGATTAAGCGGGAACGGCAGATGCGTCTGCGCCGCAGGCTGATCCACCGGCTGCACGCCTGACATAAAATAGGCGTACAAGGCCCGCACATCGTCGTCGGTCAGGGTGGCGTAGGCGGTGTAGGGCATTGCCGGATAGAGATGCGCGCCATCGGCACGGATGCCTTTCCGCAGCGCAGCGGCAAACTGTTGTTCGCTGTAGTTGCCGATGCCGTCTGTTTTCGAGGGCGTGATATTGGTGGCGATAATCTCGCCGACCGGCGAAGCGATCGCTTTCCCTCCGGCAAACGGTTGACCTGACTGACGGGTATGGCAGGCGGTACAGTCCGAGGCCACCGCCAGATATTCGCCCTTCTTCACCAGCGCATCATCGCTGGCGGCGTGCGCCGCGCCACAGCCAACGGCCAGCATCAGCGCCAGCGCGCCTTGTTTCAGTTTCAGCATCATCACGCCTCCTGCGCCTGTTGGACGATGGCATCTGCCGCTTTGAACGCCAGCGCTACCATGGTCAGGGTGCTGTTGCCGCAGGCGGTGCTTGCCATCGCGCCGCCGCCCGGCAGGAACAGGTTGCGGTGATCGTGGGCGCGACATTGGTCATCTACCACCGAGTTGGCCGGATCCCTGCCCATCACGGTGCCGCCCATAATGTGTTTGCTCTGGCTGAACTGTTTCGAGAACGTTCTCTCCGTCGCGCCCATGGCGTCCGCAATCTGATTAGCGATCGGCAGCGAGTACGCGTGCAGCGAGCGGCGCACATAGTCGCCAACGTCGTAGTGAATGGCCGGTTTTGGCAGGCCGAGCCAGTCCTTTTTGTCGGACAACGTCAGGCGGTTATTGGCGTCCGGCAGGATCTCGTGCGCCAGCACGATATCGGCGGTGCAGGCGGTCATACGGCGGATCTCTTCATCCAGCGCTTTCCCCACCAACCCTTTTTTCAGTGCCCCAAAGGTGACAAAGCGGTTACGGGCAAAATTGTTAAAGCGGAAGTACGCACCGGCATGTTCCGAGCGGAAATCCCCCTGCGAGGTTTCCATAATGCCGCTGTTCACCACCGGGCCAACGCCCGCCCAATAGGGTTCGTCCAGCGTCACCGTCATGGTGATTTGCGGGTGATCCATCATGTTCCGCCCGACCTGATCGGAGCTGTTGGCGATGCCGTTCGGGTTACGCGCATCAGCCGACATCAGCAGCAGTTTCGGCGTTTCAATCCCGTTACAGGCAATGATGAACAGCTTGCCGCTGACGCGATGGGTTTGTTTGTGCTGGTCGTAGTAATGCACCGCCTCGATCTGGTTTTTCGCATTGGTTTCAATGCGCCACACCACGGCGTTAGCGAGGATCTGCGCCCCTTTAGCTTCGAGACGCGACAGCGCGGTCGCACCGTCATACTTGGCGCCGATCGGACACACCGGCACGCAGTTGTTATTGCCGCAGCACGCCGGACGATCGTCGTACGCGGTGCCGCTGTTACGCGCCTGCGCGGTCGGGATGTTGTGCAGGCCCAGCTTCTCGCGCACCACCTCGGTGAAGCGTGCTTCGCCGGGACCAAACGGCAGCGCGGGCATCGGATAGGGCCGCGAGCGCAGCGGCGGCCATTGCAGCGCCGGGTCGTCCGGGCCACAGATACCGAGTTTGTATTCGGCGCGCACGTAATAGGGTTCAAGAGTCTGGTAGTCAAACGCCCAGTCGCGGCCCACGCCGTAACGGCTATGCAGTTGCATATCCGCCGGGGTTAAACGCCAGCAGGTGCCAGCCCAATGCCAGGTCGATCCTCCGGCATAACGAACATAACTTTGCGCGTAAGAATCAGGACCGCTCAGTTGCAGATAACCCTGCCCCGCGCCCGCTGGTTCCGGGTGCGGCGCCCAGTCGCGCGACGGATAACACTCAATCGGATTGCCCTGCGCCGCCAGCGGCAGGTTGCGATAATTTTCCACGATTTCCGCACGCGAGACGCGCGGACCGGCTTCCAGCATAAGTACCGGAATGCCGGCATCCAGCAGTTGTTCAGCGATCACCACACCGACCACGCCGGTACCAACGATCACCACAGGTGACTGATTTGGGGCTGCCATAATTGTCTTCTTATCAGATTCAGAATTGCGGTACGGGAAGAACCGGGGTATTCGCGCGTTGCCAGTTGTTGGGACCACTGATGCCGTAAGACGGAATGGTGATCACATCCAGCGTGGTGTGCCAGGTGAGCGCTTGTTCAAAGGCGAAGGTTTTCGCGGACCGCACGGGGGCCAGGCTGCCGGTGTACCAGCCAAAGATGATTTTGTGCGCCAGATCCTGCAACGCGCCCGGCGGGATCGCCGGGAAGAAATCTTCCACCTGACGCGCATTATGCGCGCGGGCAATGGCGATCAGCGGGTTAAGGCTAGCCAGCAAATCGGGGTGTTCGGATTCCAGTAACGCCAGCATACGCTGGCCTACGGCGTCATCCAGCTGGTGGTTCACCAACAGGCGGGAGATCTGCATAAAAGGGGCAAAACTTTTCGACGGCTGCGCCATGGCAAATGACGGAAGCGCCGAGGTGACCAGGCCACTGGCGATGATCACCGCGCCAGAAAGCAGCACTTTCCGACGTGAGAGCTGGACCTTTCCAACGGAAAGATCGTCTGACTGCAACATATTATTTCCCTGACTGTTCACATTACTCAAAACCACCGACGCTGCGGCGGCAAAACGCATCATTATTGTTTGGTGTAACTGAAAACTTGCCACATTTAACAATCACACAACGGAATGTTAATTACATGACTCATAGTTACGGTGGTTATTAATATATTAAATAAAAGACAAACAAAAGCCATACAAGATGAATTTTTTGCGTCAGCCGTGAGTGGGATCGTTCAAGTCATACGCGCAGAAGGTGACGGCGGCAGTGGTGGTTCAGAATGGAGAGAGAGAGATGGAGCAGATTTGATTATCGATTATGGCGTTCATCTGCATGATGCAGCGGGTGGACAGCAGCCAGCGATGACGATAAAAAATCAAGGAGGCCCTCTGGCCTCCCCTGTCAGACTTATTTCAGCGCAATACGCGCTACGCTGTCCGGACCTTTGGTGGAGGTATCTTTATTAAACGCCTGCTTCAGAGAAACATACAGCGTCTCACCATCTGCGGACACCAGCAGGCTGTTCGGATTGGTATCGAACGACCAGCTGTTTTTCACCGCATAGGTGGTGGCATCAAGTTGCAGCACTTTCTTCGACTCGCGCTGACTGATGTAGATCTCGTTGCGTTTCGCGTTGAACTTGATACCCAGCGCATCACCCGGAAGACGTTTGATTACCTTGCCGGTGTGCTCATCAAATACCAGCGTGGTTTTGCCTTTCGAGTCATCGGTCACGAACAGACGACCGGTCGCCGGATCTTCCGCCATATTCAGGAACAGATACTCTTTGCCATCACCTGCCGTCCAGCGTTTTTCAATTTTGTGGTTACGCGGATTGATCACCAGAATCTCGCCCGCGCCATTGGCGGCATAGATACGCTCGGTCAGTGGGGAGTAAATGATACCCGTTACCCATTTTCCGGCGTTTTTAATGACGTTTTTCACTTTGAAGGATTTGGTGTCGACCACGGTAATAAAGGCCGGATCGGCGACGCGACCGATATACAGTTCGTTGCCATGCAGCAGCATCTCACGCGCGCCAACGGCGTCGCCGTCTTTGTCTTTACCCCCGCCTAACACCAGACGTTGCAGCACTTTGCCGCTCTGCGCATCCACTTTGGTTACGGTGCCGTCCAGCGAGTTGGTGGTGTAGAACACGCTGCCTTCGTCGTCGATCGCCATGCCGAAGTTTTTCAGATCGGTATGGGTCTGGCCTTTGGTTGCCAGCGTGGTCGGATCGAGGCGATACAGGATGCCACCGTTCACATCTTTAAAGCTCTGCGCGCTGGCGACAAACAACGCATTCGCCGCCGGAGAATATGCCAGTTCATACAGCCCATCGCCCAGCACACGCTGCGTTACTGCCTGATCAGCCGGTTTAACCGCCGCAGCAGCCACCGGGGTTTCAGCTTTTTTGGCAGGTGCCTGACAAGCGGTCAGACTCAATGCGGCGATAACCGCAGCGGCAACCGCGGCCTTACGCGGACTGAAAAACGATTTCATTCTGAACTCCATCAATGGATGAACAATTTCCGCCCGGCCACAGCCGTGCGACAAGATAGAAGAAAGAATGAGAATCATACGCATTAACGAAAACTAAGCAAATAAACCCGGAATAACAACGGCAAAGCCCTCTCCCCGCTCAGCAGAAAAAACAATTTTCGCCCGCCAGATCCCACGCTTTTCCCGCCAAAATCGCACATTAAGAATGAAAACATCAGTGATTAAGCGGTTAATTTTCTTATTATCTTGTTGATTACACTCGCATATACAAACATTTACATATTAAAAGGAAACCTTTTTAGAATTATTAAAGCAAATGATTATCATTGGCCTTCTCAATTAATGTGCTTCTTTACCTTATGTGCCTCGTGACGGTGGATTTTTACCCCCCGCTTTTCGGTGTCGCAAACCCATAACAACAGAAGCGAAACGACAGCAGAACACGCTTATTTCTGACGGGAAATATTATGTCTTTGAATCGCAGGGAAACTCGCGCTGAATCGCGCGCGTCGGGCATCCGTAAAACCTTTACCGTGTCGTTGCTGGCAGTGGCGGTACACGCCCTCCTCAACCCGGTGCTGGCGCAGGCCGCCGCAGCCACCCGCAATAGCGAGCAGGATCTGGTGGTTGATGCCACCACCAGCGACAGCGCGGATAACGAAAAGCAGGATTATCAGGTCAAAACCACGCGTGCCGGCACCAAACTGCTGCTGACGCCGCGCGATGTACCGCAGTCCGTCAGCGTGATCACGCAGCAGCGTATGCAGGATCAGCAGCTGCAAACCGTGACCGACGTGCTGAATAACACCACCGGGATCACCAGCAGCATTGAAGACAGTGAACGCTCCGAGTACTACTCCCGCGGCTTCAAAATCACTAACTTTACCTTTGACGATATCCCTACCTCGGTCGGCGACGCCTGGAACTATGGCGATGCCGCTTCCGATACCGCCATCTACGATCGGATCGAAGTGGTGCGTGGCGCCACCGGCCTGATGACCGGCGCGGGCAGCCCATCGGCGTCGGTCAATATGGTGCGCAAACATGCGGACAGCAAAGAGTTTACCGGCACGTTAAACGCCAGCTATGGCAGCTGGAACAAACAGCGCTATGTTGCGGATCTCTCGGCACCGTTGAATGAATCAGGTTCTGTGCGCGGGCGGGTGATTACCGGCTATCAGGATCAGGACAGCTGGCTGGATCGTTACCATAAAACCAAAAAATTCCTCTACGGCGTGATTGATGCTGACCTTACCGATCACACCACCCTGTCGCTCGGCTATGACTACGAAAATGCCGACACCGGCAACCCCACCTGGGCCGGCCTGCCGATTTTCTATAGCAACGGCTCGCTGACGCATTACAACCGTAGTCTGAACTCTTCCGCCGACTGGACTTACTACCACACCACCGCGCGCAAAGTGTATGCCGATTTGGTGCAGAACTTTGACAACGGCTGGAGCGTCCGTCTGAATGGCACCCATGCGGAAAACACCTTTAGCGACAAGCTGCTGGATGTGGGTTGGACGGGTTATCCGGATGAAAGCACCGGCGAAGGCATGACGGGCTGGGGCAGTATGGACCGCGGCAAACGTGAGCTGACTTCGGTGGATGGTTATGCCAGCGGCCCCTTCGAGTTGTTTGGACGTCAGCACCAGCTGATGGCCGGATTGAGTTACAGCCGTCAGCATAACGCTACCTACAGCCAGGACGGCATCACCGATCCTGATGAATACGACATCACCGCCAGCGTTCTCGGGGCATTCAACAACAACTGGAACGGCAATATCGCGGAACCGCAGTGGCAGGGTTGGTATCTGAACGCTGATGATGTGATCCGTCAGAAATCTGCCTACACTGCCGCACGCTTCTCCCTGGCCGACCCGCTGTCGCTGATTGTTGGCGCGCGTTATACCCAATGGAGCACCAACGGCACCAGCGGCAATGTGGAGAAAAACAACATCACGCCGTATGCAGGCCTGGTGTATGACATCAACGATACCTGGTCCGCCTACGCCAGCTATACCTCGATCTTCCAGCCGCAAACCTATCGCGACAGCAGCGGCCAATATCTGTCGCCGGTTACCGGCAAAAGCTATGAAACCGGCCTGAAATCCGCCTGGTTCGATGGCCGTCTGACCGCCACCGTCGCGGTGTTCCGTATCGAACAGGACAATGTCGGTACCGAAGAGAATGGCGTGTATGTTAACAACAGTAGCGAGCAGGCCTACACCGCCACCAAAGGGGCGCGCAGTAAGGGTGCCGAGTTTGAGCTGAATGGCGCAGTCACCGACAACCTGCAACTGACCTTTGGTGCCACACGTTATGTCGCGCGTGATGCCGATGGCCGCTATAGTTCGGATCAACCGCAAACCGACTTCAAGCTGTTTACCCGTTACCAGGTGCCAATGTTGCCGGACCTGACCATTGGCGGCGGCATCAACTGGCAGAACCGGGTGTTTGAAGATGTCACCGCGCCGGATGGCAACACCCAGCGCGTCTACCAGGGCAGCTACCCGCTGGCGAACCTGTTTGCCCGTTATCAGGTCTCCAAACAGGTGGCGGTGCAGGCGAACATCGACAACCTGTTTGACCGCACCTACTACACCTACATGAACAACTATGTTTACGGTGAACCGCGTAACTTCTCGGTCAGCGTTTCGTACCAGTTCTGATGCCAAAACCCGGCGCTCTGCATCAGCAGAGCGCCATCAGGTTATTTATAGACCGTCGCAGTGCCGTGTATTTTATCGCCTTCATGACCGGAGGTGATGACAAAATATTTACCGCCCATCTTATCGGCTTTCTGCGAAATTTCCTCCATCGCATCACGCGGTGAGGTATGTTCTTTAGTGGTACTAACTTTTCCTACTTCCTGATACTGCTTAGCCTCTTCTTTCGTAATTTCTTTCGCCGCGAACGCGGAAACCGAAATTAACGCAGCGGCAGCCAGTGCTATCGTGCCCGCTATAATCTTTTTCATTTTTCAGACCTCAGAGGTGATTGGAAAGATGATTAAATGTTGCAACCATTAAATTTTTAGCCTGGGTTTTAAATATTGCAACCAGTTAACTGGCGCGCCGAAAGGCCCTGGCTCAAAATATTTTAAAAAAAAGAACTATTCTGCTGAAGAATGAATCATTTAGTGGGGAATTTGTAAATGACCGAGCGCTGGCGTAATTCTTAAATTCACTCCCGTCCCCTCACTCGTTGCCTGTCCATTAACGAAGCGGCAATGCGATCATGCCACAAAAAAACATCAAAATTTAATCTTAATTTTCAACTTAATAGACGAAGACTAAAAAACATTAAGTCAAATCTGCCAAATTTTTAGATTTATGATCGGTTTCAACAATCCAAAAAAATTCAGAAAAACACAATAATCGGCCCCTTGCTGAACGTAAATTTATAACTACATTTACAACTAAATGTTAACGGGTTAACACATTTTTCGTCATGCCGCACCTCTCTGAATTTCCTGTTTCTGGCTGCTCTCAGCAGGGAACATGGCTTCATTTTTATTAAATTCCAGCCCACTAAATTGAGATGAACAATGAAACTAAAACATATTCACTGTATGGTCCTGGCCGCCCTCCTGACGAGCGCATTTAATTCCAGTGCCGCTGATGACGCAAGGAAAGGCGCAACAGCCGCCACCAAAAAAGCTAATGACGCCCTTTACAACCAGCTCCCCTTTTCTGATAACACGGATTTTGGCGACGCTCACAAAGGATTTGTTGCCGCATTACCCGACGCAGTAATTAAAGGCGAAGCGGGAAATATTATCTGGGATCAGGGCCAGTATGCTTTTATCAAAGAGGGGGAGAAGTCGCCCGATTCCGTTAATCCCAGCCTGTGGCGACAATCGCAACTGATTAATATCAGCGGCTTATTTAAAGTAACCGATGGCGTATACCAAATACGCAATCTCGATCTCTCGAATATGACCATCATCGAAGGAAAAACCGGCATTACGGTCATCGACCCACTGGTTTCAGCAGAAACCGCCAAAACAGGTATGGATCTCTATTACAAAAATCGCGGGAAAAAGCCGGTAGTGGCGGTGATTTATACCCACAGCCACGTTGACCATTACGGTGGCGTGCGCGGCGTGGTTGATGAGGCTGATGTGAAATCCGGCAAAATAAAAATCTACGCCCCGTCCGGTTTTATGGAAGCGGCGGTATCGGAAAATATAATGGCGGGGAATGTGATGAGTCGCCGCGCCAGTTACATGTATGGCAACCTGTTGAAAGCCGATCCTAAAGGCCAGGTAGGTGCGGGACTCGGCACCACCACATCGGCCGGCACGGTGACCCTGATTGCCCCGACTGTCACCATCAATAAAACCGGTGAGAAACATATTATTGATGGCCTGACCTATGAATTTATGATGGCCCCCGGTTCAGAAGCCCCATCGGAAATGCTCTGGTATGTCGAAGAGAAAAAAATGATCGAAACCGCAGAGGATGTCACCCATACCCTGCACAACACCTACTCCCTGCGCGGTGCAAAAATTCGTGAGCCGCTGCCGTGGTCAAAATATATTAACGACGCGATTACACGCTGGGGCGACAAAGCCGACATTATTATCGCCCAGCACCACTGGCCCACCTGGGGCAATGATAACGTTAACAAGTTGCTGAAAACTCAGCGCGATCTCTATCGCTACATCAACGATCAAACACTGCGCATGGCGAATGAGGGGCTTACGCGCGACGAAATCGCCGCTAACTTCAAACTGCCGCCGGGCCTGGCCAACACCTGGGCCAACCGGGGTTACTACGGGTCGGTCAGCCATGATGTCAAAGCCACATACGTGCTATATCTCGGCTGGTTTGACGGCAACCCTGCCACACTTGATGAACTGCCGCCAGAGGAGGCAGCGAAGAAGTTCGTCGAATATATGGGCGGTGCAGACAACATTCTGCAGAAAGCGAAAACCGACTTCGATCAGGGCAATTATCGTTGGGTAGCACAGGTAGTCAGCAAAGTGGTGTTTGCCGACCCTGACAATAAAGCCGCCCGCGATCTGGAAGCCGACGCACTTGAACAGCTGGGTTATCAGGCAGAATCCGGCCCGTGGCGAAATTTCTATCTGACCGGCGCTCAGGAGCTGCGTAATGGCGTAATGAAGCTACCCACCCCGAACACCGCCAGCCCGGATACCGTGAAAGCCATGACGCCGGAAATGTTCTTCGATTTCCTGGCGGTGCATATCAATGGTGAGAAGGCGGCCAATGCCAAAGCGGCACTGAATATCGACCTCGGTAAAGACGGTGGCAAATACAAACTGGAGCTGGAAAACGGCGTACTGAATCACACCGCTAACGCGCAGGGGAATAACCCGGATGCAACCCTGACCCTCAACCGTGACACGCTGAATAAAATCATCCTTAAAGAAGAAACGCTGAAACAGGCACAGGATAAAGGCGAGGTCAACATCACCGGCAGCGTAGCCAAAGTGGATGAGTTGTTGGGCTACATGGATAAATTCGGCTTCTGGTTTAACCTGGTTACACCATAATTGTTCTGACGGGCTGTCGTCATTCGCCAGCCCACCCTATCCAGATCGACAGGAGTAACCCATGCGCAAAAACCGTTTGCTGTTAATTCTGCTGTTTATCCCATTGGCCTCTGCTCTGGCTTCACCTTATGAAAACCTCGAATTTGCCCTGCGGCAACAGGCCATTTTGCAGGACCTGCGCGCGCAGTGTCATGCTGGCAGTTCACTCTCCGATGCGGCACTGAAAAAACGGTTCACTGACGATGCGCAAAGCCATACGCCGATCACCCGTGCCGCCGCCGCATTGAAAGCCAAAGATCAAAAACTTTACCACCAGAGAATCGCCGAGGTTCCCTGTCCCTCCGGTCTGCCCAGTCACTAAACACCCCGTCGAAGTTGATGCTGAGTGTGATGCATGATCTGAACCGGCAGCGGTTTCTGTCTGAGGACTTACTTTTTCAGTATGCACTGCTGCAACTCCCGCTTCTGAGGTGCTATGGGCGGCGTAAGGAGGATACGCGTGAAGAGAACAGGCGTTTTTCTGCTGTGCGGGTTGTTGCTGTTGGTGTCTGCCGAATTACGCAGCGCCGAACCCCGTCAGGCACCCTCGCCACAGGAACAGGCGCGTACGCTGGTGATTCTGAACCAGCCGGTAGTGATGTTGCAGGCGCGCTTTGGCCTGACCACTCCGGAAGAGCGGGTGCAGCGTATCCTGAGACAACTGCGGGCGCTCAACGTCGCCGATCTGCAACAACCGGTTGAAGCCCAGCCGCTGATGCGCTATCACCAGCAGGCGGTACTCTTCTCCATCAACCACCAGCCTTTTATGCTGCTCACCCAGGCGGATCTCGATGAAGGTGATGACCTCACGCTGTCACAGGCTGCCGATCGCGTGCGACTGCGGCTGGAATCCCTGCGCCTGGCACTGAAAGAGCAATACTCCACCCGTTATCAGTTGCTGGCGCTGGGCAAAAGCCTCGCCGGTGCAGTGGCGCTAGCCGCGCTGCTGGCGGTGTGCTGGCGGTGCGCACAGTGGTTGTCACGTAACGAGGCGGCGCGTTCCCCCCATCACAAATCGATTCTGCCCGCACCGGTGCGCAGCTTTCTCGGCCCCATCCGCCTGCGCGCCGCTCAGACATTGATGGTCGCGATCTGCCTGAGTGCCGCCTATCTGTGGCTGAGCTGGGTACTGCGTCTCTTTCCCTATACCCGCTTCTGGGGCATAGAGCTGGGTGGCTACGCGCTGGAGCTGCTCCAGGGCATAGGAGTGGCAATCCTCTCCGCCTTACCGGGACTGTTTATTGTGGTGGTGATCGTGCTGATCACCGCGTTTATCACCCGCATTATCCGGCTGGTGTTAGGTCGCGTAGAACGCGGCAATCTGCATATTCCGGGATTGCACCCGGAAACGGTCGGCGTTACCCGCCGTTTGATCAGCGTGGTGATCTGGCTGTTCGCCCTCTCCGCCGCCTACCCTTTCCTGCCGGGTGCCAATTCGCTGGCGTTTAAAGGCATCAGCGTGTTTTTCGGCCTGATGCTAACGCTGGGGTCCGCAGGGGTGATGAACCATGCCATGAGCGGCCTGGTGCTGACCTACTCGCGCGCGTTGCGCAAAGGCGATGTGATTCGCATCAACGATAACGAAGGCGTCGTCACTGAAGTCGGTATGCTGGCCACCAAAATCCTCACGCGGGAAAACTACGAGGTCACGGTGCCGAATGCGGTGGTGGTGAGCGGAAAAATCATCAATCTCAGCGCGCCGTTAAAGGGTGCGGGTCTCAATATGACTACCAGCGTTACCATCGGTTATGACACGCCGTGGCGTCAGGTCCACAGTATGCTGGAACTGGCTGCCAGCAGGACGCGGGCCATAGATCATCAGGTTCCGGTGCTGGTAAGGCAGCTGGCGTTGATGGATTGGTACATCGCCTATGAACTCCAGGTACGGCTGCCCAGCGGCAGTTCACTGGCCGTCGCCCGTAGTGAGCTACATAGCCATATTCAGGATGTGTTCAACGAGTTTGGCGTTCAGATTATGTCGCCTAATTTTGTGGCTCAGCCGGATGGCGCGGTGGTAGTTAAAGCAGAAGACTGGTATGCGCCGCCGGCAAAGAAAAACGACTAAACACCAAACGCTTGCGCGCCTGGTGGTGTGGTTACACGTTAAGATTCTCCGCGGTGGTAAAGCGCTCCCTGCGCTGCTTCACCTGCCAGCTGGCCCATAAAATAACGAACCAGATCGGGGTCGCGATAATCGCTTTCAGGGTATCGGGATCGAAGATCATGATAAAAATCGAAAAGATAAAAAACAGCAGACTTAACCAGCTCATCAGCACGCCAGCGGGCATTTTAAAGGTCGATTTATCATGTAAATCCGGGCGCTGTCTGCGGTAAACCAGATACGCCACCAGAATCATTCCCCAGCTATACACCACCATAATGGCGGCCAGGGTGGAGACGATGGTGAACAGAGTCATCACGTTCGGGACCAGGAACAGCAGCAGCGTGCCGCTTAACATGCAAAAGCAGGAGAACAGCAGGCTACGTACCGGAATCCGGCTGCTGCGCGACAGCAACCTGAACTGCCCATGAGCATGTTTTTCCACCGACAAGCCATACAACATCCGCGTACTGGAATAGACGCCGCTATTGGCGGAGGACATGGCAGATGTCAGCGCCACAAAGTTAATCAGCGCGGCCGCGGCCGGTAAACCCGCTTTGGCAAACAGCGTGACAAAGGGGCTGACATCCGGCGAGATGCCCGGCCAGGAGGTCACGGCGATAATCACGATCATCGATAACAGATAAAAAATGATAATCCGCAGCGGCAGCGCGTTCACCGCACGCGGCAGGATGGTGTGCGGATCTTTGGTTTCTGCCGTCATGGTGCCGAGCAGCTCGATACCGGTAAAGGAGAAGATGGCGATCTGGAATCCGGCGAGGAAACCGGTAAAACCGTGCGGCATAAAGACGTGCGGGTCCGTCAGATGCGTCAGTGACGCCTGTACGCCATCCGGCGAGGTCCAGCCGGTAGCAATCATCCAGCCGCCGGTGATTATCAGCGCCAGAATGGCGATCACCTTAATCAACGCAAACCAGAATTCAGCCTCGCCGAACATTTTGACCGACAGCAGGTTGAACATGCAGAGTATCCCGAGGGTAGCCAGTGCCGGAATCCACGCCGACATCGCCGGGAACCAATACTGCATGTAACTGCCGCACACCACCACATCGGCAATGCAGGTCACCACCCAGCTTAGCCAGTAGGTCCAGCCGAGATAAAAACTGGCTTTCGGGCCAAGATAATCGCCAACAAAATCCGCAAACGAACGGTAATCGAGCCTGGTCAGCAACAGCTCACCCATCGCGCGCATCACCAGGTAGGTAAAAAAGCCGACCAGCAGATAGATAATAAGAATCGAGGTTCCGGCAACCGCAATATTTCTCCCGGCCCCCATAAACAGGCCAGTACCAATCGCACCACCCAGAGCGATCATCTGGATATGTCGTTCCCCCAGGCCACGTTTCAGATGTGGCTCAGCCGGGATGGTTGGAATGTTTTTATCTGTCATGTCGGTTCCACGTAGAAAATTAGGCGCGAGCGCGATCGTTACGATGGTTAAATAACCATCGCAATACAGAATGCCCTTAATAAAAATAACAGTTTAGATTAATACATAGTTAATATCCGGCGCTGAAGATGCGTCATGCTGCGATGTGATGCGCAACAAAGTCAACACATGAATCACACAAACCATTCACTTTTTGAAGATCTTCAAAGTTCTGAATATTGGGGAAAAAATCCTAATCCATTCACTTTTCTGCATATAAAATGCATAGATATGCACCATATGATCGCCCTGATTTACTGCTTAATTATTCACTTATTGTCTGACTGAAATTAAAAATCGGCGTATTTCAGTGACGCAGATAAAATCTAATCGGCGAATTTGGTGTTAACGTTTATCGCGTATTTCGTATTGCATTACCTTCCACGTCATCACAACATAAATAACAGGATAATTATGGAAAAGTTATCTTACGCATCCGATAACATCACCTCTCCCTGGGTTACTTACCTGCGTCAGATTGACCGGGTGGCGCCCTATCTGGGCGAGCTGGCACATTGGGTTGATACACTCCGTCATCCAAAGCGCGCCCTGATCGTTGATATTCCCTTGCAGATGGATGATGGCACTATCCGCCATTTCGAGGGTTATCGTGTCCAGCACAACCTGTCACGCGGTCCGGGCAAAGGCGGCGTGCGTTATCACCCGGATGTTGACCTCAACGAAGTCATGGCGCTTTCCGCATGGATGACCATCAAATGCGCCGCCGTCAATCTGCCCTATGGCGGGGCCAAAGGCGGCATTCGCGTCGATCCTTTCTCCCTGTCTGAAGGGGAACTGGAACGCCTGACTCGCCGCTACACCAGCGAGATTGGCGTGATTATCGGCCCGCAGAAAGATATCCCGGCTCCGGATGTCGGCACCAATGGCAAAGTGATGGCGTGGATGATGGATACCTATTCCATGAATCACGGCACCACCATCACCGGCGTCGTCACCGGCAAACCGATCCATCTCGGCGGTTCACTCGGACGTGAGAAAGCCACCGGGCGCGGCGTGTTCGTGACCGGACGTGAAGTCGCCAGACGTTTTGGTATCGAAATCGAAGGGGCCAAAGTGGCATTGCAGGGTTTTGGCAACGTTGGCAGCGAGGCGGCACGTCTCTTTGCTGACGTGGGCGCGCGCGTCACCCTGATTCAGGATCATACCGCCACCCTGTTCAACGAAGCCGGGATTGATATGGCTGCGCTGACCGCCTGGCAGGCGGAACATAAGCAGATCGCCGGATTCCCTGGCGCCAGCGAGATCGACAAGGACGCGTTCTGGACGCTGCCGATGGATATCCTGATCCCGGCGGCGCTCGAAGGTCAGATCACCCGTGAACGCGCCGAACGGCTCAGCTGCAAACTGGTGCTGGAAGGGGCGAACGGCCCGACCTATCCCGAAGCGGATGACGTGTTAGCCGAGCGCGGCATTCTGGTGGTGCCGGACGTGATTTGTAACGCCGGTGGGGTGACTGTCAGCTACTTTGAGTGGGTACAGGATATGGCGAGTTTCTTCTGGAGCGAGGAGGAAATTAACGCGCGCATGGACAAAATCATGACGGACGCCATCATCCATGTGTGCGACAAAGCCGCTGAAAAAGGCTGCTCGCTGCGCACGGCGGCCTACATTGTCGCCTGCGAACGTATTCTGCTGGCCCGTAAAGATCGCGGTATTTATCCGGGTTGATCAGGATGATTCAGGTGCTTCCTCGCCGGGAAGCACCTGTCACAACGACCAGCGATTGCGCCCCTGCTGTTTAGCGCGATACAGCGCCTTATCGGCACGCGAAATCAGCTGGTCGACATTCTGCCCTGGCAGGGCGCTGGCAATCCCCATGCTGACGGTAACATGGGTTGCCACATCCGATGTTTCATGCGCCAGCGCGCGCAGTTCCAGACCACGCTGAATGCGCGCCGCCACAGCTTCCGCCCCGGCGGCTGATGTGTCATGCAGCATCACCACAAACTCCTCTCCGCCGTAACGCCCCACAACATCCTCCGGCGTCCGTACCGACGCTTTCAGCACCGCCGCTATCGCCGCCAGACATTCATCTCCCGCCTGATGACCATAATGATCGTTGTAACCTTTGAAGTAATCGACATCGAGCATGATGACGCTAAACTGCCGCTGCTGCGCGATGGCCCGGCTGAGATGCTGTTCCAGCGCGCGGCGGTTGGCGGTGGTGGTCAGGACATCCTGATGCGCCAGGAGATCGAGGCGCGCAATCAGCAGCTGGTTTTGTTGGTAGCGCAGCCAGGCTTCCTGAAACCAGCGCATCAGCATAAAGCGCCCATACAGCAGAATGAAGGTCAGAATCAGCCAGACGAGGTCAAAACGACGATTGAAAGATGCGTTCTGCTGGAAATTGGCGACAGGCAGCGACAGCCACAAGGGCAGCAAATAACAGAACAATGCAGCCGGATAAAAATAGAGTGCGGCCATGGCGCTCAGCATCAGGATAATGCTGAGCGGATAAGTGATGGGTAAGTGCCAGTACACCTCGAAGCAATAACAGTTAAATGACCATATCAGGCTGATCAGCGTCAGCAACGCCAGACTCAGCCACTGCAACGGTGGCGAGGGGTGTTTCATGGTGCGCCACGCCAGTAGCGGCAGCAGCAGCGAGGCGACGATCGCCAGGCTCATGCTAATTTTAATCATCGGAAGCAGCTCGTGGTGCGACAGCAAACTGGCGTCGAACGCGATGAACAGGCGATTGCGCAGGGCGATGGTTAACGCAAAGCTGATATTGACAAAGGCAAACCACGGCAGGCTTTGTGACAGCGCATGTCTGACCATATCGCGATGATCGGACCAATGCCGAATAGATCGTGGCGACTGCCGCCGACGTTGTGTTGGACTGTTATTCACCAGACATCCTTCAGTTTGAAGGTGATGATAAAGAGTTTATCTGCTGGTGAAAAAGTTGCCTGAGGAAAGCCAAAAACAAAAATGCCCGGCAGGCCGGGCACGCTGAACATCCATTTTTACGATAAGGAATCAGGTGGTTTTATTCAGGCTGATTTCGGTGTTGTATTCTTTATGTAATCTGCGCGCCTGGATAAATACCGACTTCCAGTAAGGATTGTTAAGCGAAGACCGCATCACACCACGACTGGAGGACGCATGAAGGAATTGCTGGTCGGTATCGTAAAAACCAACGTGCAATTCATGATTGATGCGGAAAAATACCAGATCGCCCGGCTGCATATGGTCAGGTTTTACCCGTTCGCCCATTTGAATTAATTGCTGAGTGGTCACGCGATCCATCGGAATATTGAAACGGTCTTTTAAGGTGCGCCAGACAAAACCGGAGCAATCGACGCCGGTGAGCTGCGTACCGCCCCACTGATAAGGGGTTCCCTGCCATGAGTGCATTTGATCATGCAGCGCCGCAATTACCGGAATAAGATCCGGTTGGCCGTCGGTCGAATCATTATCAGCCTGATCATCGCGGTGTGCAGAATGGGATGAGCACCCTGCGAGAGAGAGAAAAACCACAGCGGCTAGCGCCTTAATCATTGCAGAGGAATTCATGGCTGAATATGTCACTCACTATTAAAGATTCAGGGTTTATACCGCAGGAACGAATGTCAGAAAAATCAGAACCGCCCGGACTTACACGACCTTACCTTCGACTTACTATAGCTTACACTAGATTACCAGGATATTACCGCAGGTAAATAGTTAAATCCCTATTCGGCGAAATAGTCAACAGCGACAGGATGATTATCATCTTCCTGCCGCTGTTTAATGTATAAAAATAGAACTTAGCGCAAATTACAGGCGCGGTTTAGCGTCAATATTTGCCGGAAAAGTTAGCACTGATACGTTGCGCCAGATAATCCCGCGCGGTGATTGGCGGATATTTCTTCTCCGGCCCTTCGATGATCACGTCTTCATTTGCCTGGCAGAAAAACGCCAGGCTGTAACGCGCCGGAACGGAAATGCCCGGCAGCGGATTGGCCACGCGGTGGAAATTGGATGGCAATTTATCGTCACTCCAGCGCATCAGCATATCGCCGATGTTGCAGGTGATCAGCCCGTCCAGCGGCGCGATCGGCGTCCATACCTGCTCCGCCATCTCTTTGCCCGGACATACCTGCAAGCCGCCCTGTCCGTCGCGCTGAAACAGCAGCGTCAGGCAGTCGAAATCGGTATGCGCACCGGCACGCCACGGACCATCCGGCTCGCCGGTGATGGCGAAATAATGCAGCATACGCAGCGTGCTTTGATAGGTTTCGCGTGAGGGTTCATGGGCGTGCGTGAAGAAATCTTCCGCAAAGCCGAGCTTAAGCGCAAAGCAGGAGAGCAGCTGCATCCCCACCGTCCAGCACTGACGTTCAAACTTCAGCACCGCCGCGCGAAAGCCGGGCAGCGTGCTGTCATCCGGCCACAAACCCTCCATACGCGGCAGCGTCACCTGATATGACTCTTTCTGATCGGGCTTACCGGTAGAAGGACGGATCTGGGCGCGGTATTCCCAGCCCGCATTGCGTCGCAGCGGATGCTGCGCTTTGTCGCTTTCCGGCAGCGCGAAAAAGCGTTCGGCATTGGCGAACGCGGCGTTGATGTCGTCGAGGGGAATGCCGTGGCCGGACACCTGAAAGAAGCCAATTTCCGTCGCCGCCTGCCACAGCTGGTCGGCGATAGCGTGTTTGCGCTGGTCAAAATCGGTGAGATCGATGATACGTACATCGCGTGCGGCTTCACTACCGCGTGCGCCCATACGCGCTTCTTTGCTGAGTTCATGCATGGCGTAATCCGTGGTCTTTTCCATTGGTGCACCTCGTTATTGAGAGATAACGGATGACCTGCACAGCAGCTGGCAGGCCTTCCCCGCGCCCGCTAAACGGGCGATCGAGCAATGACCCACCGGGTAACCACCACGGCTGACAGCTTCTACTCATGGGTTTTGAAGCAAGGTTTATGCCATTTGCAGCCATATCCCCCCTACGCCTGACCGTTGCTGTCGCGGCGCGATTTATCGCGTGGGTTTCAACCCGATCCAGGCACCAAATCTGTGCAAATCCGCAACCAATGCTTCACAAATGGGCAAAGGCGCGCTAACCACTCCAGACGCGATTAAGCACCTTTATACAATTAATTCATAGGGATAGATAAATACCTCTGCACTGGCATGGGCTTTGCTAAATTTCAGCCAGAGTATAAGCGGTTAGCCTGGCTGCATGGCCATGCGGAACATTGCTCTACAGCTTCGGCTGTACCTCGTCAGGGGACGGTGCTATGCATCGTGAGCAGGTTTACACCGCACCATCCCCTGATAACAGACACATTTTTGCGTTTGCCTTGGGGGTTTTTATGTCAATGTCGTTCTTCCGTTTGTCCCTGTTCAGCGCGGTGATCTGCGCCTCTTCCCTTGTCCATGCCGCCGATAAACTGGTCCTGCAAACCACCTGGGTCGCCCAGGCGGAGCAGGGAGGGTATTACCAGGCCGTCGCGACGGGAATCTACAAAAAATATGGCCTGGATGTCGAGGTGCGTTCCGGCGGCCCGCAGTTAAATAACATGACGCTGCTGCTGGCGAACCGCGCCGATGTCATCGTCAGTTATGACTTGCAGGTTTTGCAGGGTATCCAGCGTCATTTCCCGTTGAAAGCCATCGCTGCGCCCTTCCAGTTTGATCCGCAGGGCATCATCACGCATGGCGACGTGAACGGGCTGGCCGGACTGAAAGGCAAAACCGTGCTGGTTTCCGCCAGCGGCCAGGCCAGCTGGTGGCCGTGGCTGAAAAGCCAATATCAGCTCAGCGATGGCCAGGTCCGTCCCTACACCTTCAACATGCAGCCATTCCTCGCCGACAAAAATACCGCCCAGCAGGCGTATGCCACCTCGGAAGTTCAGCAGATCAAAGCCGCGCAGCCGGACAGCAAATTTTTCCTGTTCGCCGATTACGGTTATCCGGCCTACGGCGGCATTCTGGTGACGCGTGATGATGTATTGCAGCAGAAGCCTGATGTGATGAAGCGGTTTGTTGCGGCATCCATGGCGGGCTGGAAATCCTATCTTGCCGATCCGGCCGCCGGCAATGCCCTGATTAAGAAAGAGAACCCGCAGATGACCGATGCCATTCTGGCGTTTGGCGTGTCGCAGATGAAGGCGCTGCATCTGATCGAGGGTGGCGATGCGGCACAGCAGGGGCTGGGCGTGATGACGGCCAAACGCTGGCAAACCACGCGTGACTTTATGGTCAAAGCCGGATTGCTGGAGGCTTCCACCCCCTGGCAAAACGCGTTTACTACCCAGTTCTATCGCAAAGCAGCGATGTGAGGTGCGCATGAGTCAAATTCTGATTAAAAATTGCAGCGCGATCCTTACCGGCAATCGCCAGCAACCGCGCAGCGCGGCGCGCGATATCCGTATCAGCAATGGCGTGATCGCCGGGCTGGGTTCGCTGAGCGCGCAACCCGATGAACAGGTGATTGATGCCCGTGACTGCGTGGTCTATCCCGGCTGGGTCAACACCCATCATCACCTGTTTCAGTCGCTGCTGAAGGGCGAACCGCAGGGGTTGAACCAGAGCCTTGGCGCCTGGCTGGCGGCTACGCCCTACCGTTTTCGCGGCGCGTTTGATGCAGAGACCTTCCGCATCGCCGCGCGTATCGGCCTGGTGGAGCTGGTGCGTTCCGGCTGCACCACCGTTGCCGACCATCACTACCTCTACTGGCCCGCGATGCCGTTTGACGGCGCACAAATCCTGTTCGAGGAGGCGCGCCAGCTTGGCGTGCGTTTTATGTTATGCCGGGGTGGCGCCACCCAAAGCCGCGGGCTGGAGAGCGATCTGCCTGGCGCGCTGCGGCCGGAAAAATTTGAGGCGATAATGGCCGATGTTGAACGGCTGGTGGGGCAATACCATCAGCCTGACGGCTTCGCCATGCAACAGGTGGCGATGGCGCCCACCACCACGCTGCACTCCACCCTGCCGCAGGAACTGCGCGAAAGTGCCCGACTGGCGCGCCAGCTCGGTATTCGCCTGCACAGCCACCTGTCGGAAACCGTCGATTATCTTGATGCGGCCAAAGCTAAATATGGCATGACGCCGTTGCAGTTCTGCGCCGAACACGACTGGATTGGCGGCGATGTGTGGTTCGCCCATCTGGTCAAGCTGCTGCCGGAAGAGATCGCGCTGCTCGGTGCGGCAGGCAGCGGCATCGCCCATTGCCCGCAAAGCAATGCCCGCCTTGGCAGCGGCATTGCCGATCTGGTGGCGCTGGAGCAGGCGGGTGTGCAGATCTCGATTGGTGTTGATGGCGCGGCGTCGAATGAAGCTGCCGATATGCAAAGCGAGACCCACGCCGCCTGGCAACTGCAACGCGTGCGTAAAGGGATGCTGGCGCAGCCGCGTTATGCCGGTGGCACCTTTGAAGGCGGCGGCGATGCCGCCAGTATTGAGGATGTGGTGCGCTGGGGGACGCGCGGAGGGGCGCAGGTGCTGGGATTGCACACCGGCGAAATTGCGCCGGGCATGGCGGCGGATATCGCCATCTATCAACTCGACGATCCCCGTTATTTCGGATTACACGATATCGCCATCGGCCCGATTGCCTGCGGCGGACGCGCCCGCATCAAAGCGTTGCTATGCCACGGCAAGGTGATCATGCAGGATGATGTGATTCCGGGCGTTGATTTGGGCGAGCTGGGACGTGACGCGGCGATGGCGGTTAAAACGCTGCAAGCCCGCTGCGCATAGCGACGCGCCAGGTCGGCCGGGCAGCCGACCTGGCAAAACATCAGGCATAAACCGGAAAATCGGTATAGCCACGCGCATCACCGCCAAAGAAGGTCTGGCGATCATAAGCGGCAAACGGATGGCCCTGGCGGATACGCTCCGGCAGATCCGGGTTAGAGGTAAACAAACGACCAAACGCAATCAGATCGGCATCCCCGTCGGCCAGCATCGCTTCTGCCGCTGCCGGAGTAAATCCGCCCGCCGCAATGATCATCCCGTGGAAAAACGCGCGCAGCTGTCGGCTGGCCACCGGCTCCGCGTAGTCGCCGCTCGCGCGGTCTTCCGGCCCGACGATGCGCGGCTCAATGATATGCAGATACGCCAATGCGAAGTCATTCAGCTTCTCCGCCAGATAGCTAAAGGTGGCGGCCGGATCGCTGTCGTGCATATCGCCGTAAATGCCGCTGGGGGAAATACGCACCGCGACGCGCCCGGAACCCCAAACCTCCGTCAGCGTCTGCACCACCGTCAGCAGGAAACGGGCGCGATTCGCCAGACTTCCGCCCCAGCTATCGTTGCGCTGGTTGCTGCCATCCAGCAGAAACTGCTCCGGCAGATATCCGTTGGCCGCATGTAGCTCTACGCCATCAAATCCGGCGGCCAGCGCACGCTGGGCGGCACGGCGAAACGTGTCAATCATTGCGGTGATTTCCTTCTCCTGCAATGCACGCGGCAGCGGGAATAACCGGCCTTCATAGTTGCCCTGCTCATCTTTGCCGACGCCGTAGGTTTCCCGTGCAATCAGCGCAGAAGGCGCCACCGGCTGCTCTCCCTGCGATAATTCAGGCAGCGACTGACGTCCCGGATGCCACAGCTGCAACACGATCTGGCTGCCCCTGGCATGGACCGCCTCAACCACACGCTGCCAGCCCGCCTGTTGTTCATCACTAAAGATGCCGGGAGCATCGGCGTAGGCATTGGCGAAGGGTGAAATCGCCGTGGCTTCCGCAATCAGTAAGCCGCCTTCGCTGGCGCGCTGACGATAATATTCCACCATCAAATCGCCAGGCACGCCGCCCGCGTCGGTACGCATACGCGTTGCCGGCGCCATAACCACACGGTGTTGCAGACGCAGTTTTCCTGCGGTGATCGGGGTAAATAATCTGTTCATTTTCAGTTCTCTCCGTTGATGATGAGAGAAGCCTAAAGGGATCGTGATAATTCAGAAACGGGGGGAATGGCATAAGCGCTATTCTGCCGTGGAATGTGCATTATCTGCCCACCGTTTGCGGTTAAGTATGCTGAGTCAACATATTGCAGATATATTTACTGCACTATGCAGCAGATCGTTAACTTCAGGGAATGGATACATATGAGCTGGTTTACCCTCTGGCCGCAGTTATCACGCGTGGTGATTTTTCTGGCGAGCCTGACCTTAATTCTCATCGGTTTGCATCTTTCCGCGCATCTGATTAATCAGGTGTTGCTGGCGCTGCTGCTTTCCATCATGCTCGACCCGCTGGTGAGCTGGTTCGAGCGCAAACGCATTCCGCGCATCCTCTCCTCCCTGATGATTATCACGGTATTGCTGCTGGTGATTGTGGTCACCATTATCAAACTTACGGTGCTGACGCCGGATTTGATTTTACTCAGCCGCCAGGCGCCGCTGCTGCTCACCTCAAGATTGCAGGAAGTGACGCAGACGCTGGATCAGATCGGCATCGCGCTGGCGCCCGATGAGATGCTGGCGTTTGTTGATGTCGGCGCGGTGGTGCGCTGGATCTCCGCCATTCTCACGCAAATCCCTGGGGTACTGTCGTGGTGGGTGATGGTGTTTCTGATGCTGCTGTTTATGTTGTATGAGCTGCCGCTGCTGAAAAATGCGCTGCACAAACGCGCGCAGGGCGATTCTCCGGGGCTGTATCGCGCGCTGGAAGAAGGCATTCAGAGCGTGATCGTTTATGCCAGGGTCAAAACCCTCACCGGCATCTTTGGCGGTCTGATCGTCTGGGCCGGTGCGCAGCTGCTGGGACTGAAGTTTGCTTTCTTCTGGGGCGTATTGATGTTTGTCTTCAATTACATCCCGGTGCTGGGGTCGTTTATGGCCGCCATTCCGCCGGTGGTGCAAAGCTATATGGCGTTTGATCTGCAAATCGCGTTGGTGATTGCGGGATTTTTTGTGGTGTTAAATCTGACGCTCAGCTCGGTACTGGAGCCGCTGATGATTGGTAAACGACTGGATATGGCGTTGACCAGCCAGCTGCTGGCTTTTTTATTCTGGCAGGCGCTGCTGGGGATAACCGGGGCGATTCTGGCGATTCCGCTGACCTATCTGATCAAAAAAGTCCTGCTGGCCGGTTTCCGGCAACAGCAGGACTCAGCAGAGATAACATCAGGTCAGTGAATGCGTTTTCACGCCGCGCCACGAGCGGGTAATGCGTTTTTCCAGTTCGACCACGATAAAGATGGCGATACTGACGATCAGCGAGATAAACCAGTAGTTGATCGGTAACGGGCGGGTGCCAAACAGCGTGTTCATCAGCGGCACATAGATAATGATCGCCTGCAACACAATCAGCACCACCGTGACCATCCAGATGCCACGGTTTTTCAGCAGACCGCTGTCGAGGGAGAACCCTTCTGAGTTACGGCAATTGATCATATACGCCCACTGCGCGGTCACCAGCATTTGCAGCAGCACGGTGCGGATAAATTCCGGGGCGTAACCACGCGGTTGCAGCCAGGCTTCCAGCACGAAGGCGCTGATGGAAATCAGCAACCCGACAAAGATCACGCGCCAGATAGCGTAGCCATCCATCACATGCGCCCGCACATTACGCGGTGGGCGGCGCATGGCGTTGGCTTCTGCCGGTTCAAACGCCAGACCAAATGACAGGGTGGCGGAGGTCGCCATGTTCATCCATAAAATCTGCACCGGGGTGAGCGGCAGCAGGTTGCCCATCAGAATCGCAATGATGATCAGCAATCCCTGCGCGAGGTTGGTCGGCATGATAAACAGGATGGTTTTCTTCAGGTTATCGTAAACCCGACGCCCCTCTTTCACCGCCGCCGCAATGGTGGCGAAGTTATCATCAGCGAGGATCATATCCGCCGACTCTTTGGTCACTTCGGTGCCTTTGATGCCCATCGCGATGCCGACGTTAGCCTGTTTTAATGCCGGGGCATCATTCACCCCGTCACCGGTCATGCCGACAATTTCACCGCTGGACTCCAGCGCTTTTACCAGCCGCAGCTTATGCTCCGGACTGGTACGGGCGAAGATGTCATAGGTTTTCGCCGCCTGCGCCAGTTCGGCGTCGCTCATATGTTCAAGTTCGTAGCCGGTCACCGCCGCGTTGCTGTTGCCAATGCCGAGCATCTGCCCGATAGCCATCGCGGTTTCCTGGTGGTCGCCGGTGATCATTTTGACGCGAATGCCCGCCTGCTGGCAGTCATGAATCGCGGTGATCGCTTCCGGGCGCGGCGGGTCCATCATGCAACCCAGTCCCAGCAGCACCATATCGGTTTTCAGTTCGCCATGGTCCAGCTCGGTGACCGCCGCAGGGGTAGGTTTCCATGCAGCGGCGACGGTACGTAACCCTTCGCTGGCATAGGTGGTGATCGCCGCTTCCCAGTACGCCCGGTCGAGGGGTTCTGCCCCTTCCGGGGTCTGTTGCAGGTGGCACAAGGACAGCAACACATCTGGCGCGCCGGTCAGCAAAATAAACGACTGTCCTTCCACCACACAGCTGACCGACATGTATTTGTACAGCGAGTCAAACGGTAACTTGCTGACCACGTTAACCGATTGTTGTTGCGTGATGCCTTTCGCCGCCAGCACCTTCATCGCCCCTTCGGTCGGGCCGCCGACAATCGCCCAGTGGCCGCTGGCATCCTGGCGGAGCTGGCTTTCGTTACAGGTATCAACCGCGTGCAGGAATTGCTGTAGCAAGGGATCGGTCGCTGAATTCAGCCCGGCGCTATTGCCCTCGGCGACAATCTCGCCTTTCGGTTCATAGCTGTTGCCGCTGACGCGCCATTTGCTGCGGGCCAGCACCACCGCTTTCACCGTCATTTCATTCATGGTCAGGGTGCCGGTTTTATCGGAGCAGATCACCGACATCGCGCCCAGCGTCTCAACGGTGGGTAACTTACGAATGATCGCCTGCGTGCGCGCCATCGACTGAACGCCCAGCGACAGGATGATTGAGATGATGGCGGGCAAGCCCTCCGGCACCGCCGCCACCGCCAGGCTAATCACCGACAACGCCAGTTCCGGGAACGGAATGTCGCGCAGGATATAGCCGAAGATAAACAGCGCCACCATCATCAGCAGGATGATGAAAAAGATCGCTTTGCCAAGTTTGTCGATCTGCACCAGCAGCGGCGTTTTCACCTCTTTAACCGAGCTGATCATCTCATTGATGTGCCCAAGTTCCGTATCACCGCCGCTGGCAACCACCACGCCCAGCGCGGTGCCGGAACTGACGGTGGTGCCGGAATAGGCGAGATTGAGGCGATCCCCGAGGGATTTTTCCCCGGTTAAGGGGGCGATGCTTTTCGACACGACCGTCGATTCACCGGTAAGAATCGCCTCTTCAACGCGCAGGTTGTGCACATCAAATAAACGTAAATCCGCCGGGATTTTATCGCCGGGTCGCAGCATCACCACATCACCCGGTACGATATCCTGCGTAGGCACCGTGCTTTGTTTGCCGTCGCGAACCAGAATGGCTTCACTGGCTAACATATTCTGGATACTTTTCAGTGACTTCTCAGCGTTACTTTCCTGCACAAAACCAATTAACGCATTGATCACCGCCACGCCGATAATCACAAAGGTATCAACCCAATGCCCCATCACCGCAGTGATCAAGGCCGCCGCAAACAGGATATAAATCAATACGTCTTTGAAGTGTGCGATGAATTTTAACAGGGCCGATTTTTCGGCTTTTTGCGGCAGGGCGTTAGGACCATATTTTTTTAAACGTTCACTGGCATCGGATGATGATAAGCCAGACGGCGAACTCGCTAAATTCTGGAAAGTTTCCTCGGAAGTGCACTGATACCAGGGCCGCTCAGATAAAGCAGCAACCTTATCCTGACCTTGAACATTTAACATATGAACCCCTAGCTATTAAGCCATTGAAAAATGAGTTTTTCCTAAAAACACAAAGACCGTGCTAATTAAATTATTAAGACAAGGGCTGACATCACTGTTCGTGAAAAGTTGTCCAGGTGATGATTTGAATGAGATAAATTAAATTTAATCTATATTATCAGAATGGCAATGTTACCTTGCTTCTGCGCCCATCGGCATAACGGACACTGGCGACGCCGCTCCCCGGCCGCGAAGGAATAAAGGCAAACAATAATGGAAAAACAGACAGTTAAGTTGGTTTGTGGTTTCGTGATCATGGCAGTTTGCGCGACGACGCTGGTGGGACTTCTGACCTATGTCGTGGTGGCAAATATTTCCTGACGGCTGCGTTAACCGTAGCGGCAACAACGTTTCATTAAACAAAGTTCACCCCTGTATAGAGGGCGTTAGCACTTAAAAACGCACTTTTTTATTCCTTGTTAGCTGATTAATCCATGGCGCGGTATTTTCGGGATGAGGGAAAAATAATGATAAAACACAAAGTTATGCTACTCCTGTTAAGTTGTTTTTTAATAACGGCTTGCGATGACAAAAAGGAAACTCCGGCGCCTCAGCCCCGTGTGATTAAGGCGTTTACCATCACCTCCGGCAGTGCAAGTAATGTCCGTATTTTCCCTGCACGTATTCAGGCGGGCGATAATACCGATCTGGCGTTTAAGCGCGCCGGGCAGATCGCCCAGCTCGATTTACGCGATGGGATGTCGGTTAAAGCCAATCAGACCCTCGCCACCCTCAATGATACCGATGCCCGCCTGCGCGTGAAGGATCGGCAAAACAGTTTCCAGCTGGCGGATCGGCAATATCAACGCTTTCGTACCCTTTCCAGCCGCAGCGCGGTGTCGCAATCGGATATGGATGTACAAAAATCCAATCGCGATGCGGCCGCCACAGCGCTGAAAATTGCTCAGGAAGAGTTGCAGTTTCTGACCCTGCGCGCGCCATTTGACGGGGTTATTGCCCGCGTTCAGGTACGTAATCATCAGGTGGTGGCCGCCGGACAATCCATCGCGCTGCTGACCCGCGCCGATGTGCTGGATGTGATCTTCACCGTGCCGGAAAGTTTATTCACCAGCCTCGACGTGCAAAACGCCAGTTACCAACCCGAGGTCCAGTTTAACGCCCTGCCCGGCAGAACCTTCACCGCCAGCTACAAAGAACACAGCACGGAAACCAATGCCGCCACCCTCACCTGGCAAGTGGTGCTGACCATGCCGCGCCCCGCTGACCTGCCCAGCGTGGCCGGGCTAAGCGGAACGGTGCGGGTCCAGCTGCATAATCTGCCAAACGCGCCGCAGCAGGCGCGCGTGGTGGTGCCGAGCGCGGCGGTGTTCAACCCGGATCGCAGTCCGACCAATCAGCCGCATGTCTGGTTAATCGTCGGCGATGGCAATGATTTGCACGTTAAAGATCAACAGGTGGAAATCGGCAATGTCAGTGCCGATGGCATTGAGATTATTTCCGGGCTAAAACCTGGCGACCGCGTGGTGTCAGCAGGGACCGGCGAGCTGCGTGATGGCGAAGCGATACGTATCTGGACCCGTGAGCGGGGGTTATGATGCGGATTTTAGACAATTTTATTAATAAACCCATTCGTATCTGGATGGTGATTTTGCTGCTCGGCGTCGGCGGAATCTACGCGTTACTGAACATTGGCCGCCTCGAAGATCCGCTGTTTACCATCAAAGCGGCGGTGATCGTCACGCAATATCCGGGCGCATCGGCGCAGCAGGTGGAAGAAGAAGTGACGCTGCCGCTGGAAAATGCATTGCAGCGGTTGCCTTCGCTCGACAACGTCAGCTCCATTTCCAGTAATGGCCTGTCGCAGATCACCGTGTCGATTCATACCAGTTACCTTGCCAATCAGCTGCCACAAATCTGGGATGAACTGCGGCGGCGCGTGGGCGATGCGGCACGTCAGTTTCCGCCAGGGGTGAGCGAGCCGTTCGTTAACGACGATTTTGGCGATGTGTACGGCTATTTCTTTGTGATTTATGGCAAGGATTTCACCAACAGCGAGCTGCGTAACTACGCGGATCAGCTGCGGCGCGATCTGGTGCTGGTGCCGGGTGTGGCGAAAGTGGCAGTGGCCGGGGTGAAACAGGAGCAGATTCGTATCGCCCTTTCCAGCGCCAAAATGAGCAGCTACGGCATTACCACGCAGCGCGTGGCTGATCTCCTCAGCCGCAGCAACGTGGTGTCCAACGCGGGCAGTATCCGCATCGACAGTGAGTCGATCCGTTTTAACCCCACTGGCGAGTTTCAGTCGTTAGAGGATTTAGCCAACCTGCCGATTTCACCGCCCGGCACGGCGCAAACTATTCATCTGCATGATATCGCGACCCTGTCACACGACGTCACTGACACCCCGGATAACCTCTATCACGCCGACGGGCATGATGCGCTGGCGATTGGCGTATCCTTCGCGCCTGGCGTCAACGTGATTGATGTCGGTGATGCTCTGACGAAAAAGCTCGATATCTACCAGCAAGACAAACCGGCGGGTATCTCGCTGAAAGTGTTTTATAACCAGGCGCAGGAAGTGAAGAAGTCGGTGGATGGTTTTATCCTCAACTTCCTGATGGCGCTGGCGATTGTGGTCGGTACCTTGCTGATCTTTATGGGGATACGCAGCGGGATTGTGATCGCCGCTTCGCTGGCGTTCAACGTGCTGGGCACGCTGCTGATCATGTATCTGTTCGGGCTGGAATTGCAGCGCATCTCGCTCGGGGCGTTGATCATCTCACTCAGTATGCTGGTGGATAACGCCATTGTGGTGGTGGAAGGCATTAAGATTGATCAGCAACGTGGTAAGCCGCTGCAACAGGCCACCACCCAGATGATCCGCCGCACCGCGCTGCCGCTGCTGGGGGCGACGGTGATCGCCATCATCGCGTTCGCACCGATTGGCCTGTCGCAGGACTCGACCGGCGAATACTGTAAATCGCTGTTCCAGGTGCTGCTTATTTCCCTGCTGCTGAGCTGGGTCACCGCGCTGACGCTGACGCCGGTGTTTATCAAATGGAGCGAGGCGCGGCGTAAAGCGCTTCAGGTGCCTGCCCCAGACGATCAATCACCCTATCAGGGCGTGGTGTTTCGCGCCTATCGCCGGGCGCTTGGCGGCCTGATTCGCTTCCGTGTGCTGACGATCGTGGTGATGGTTGCCTGCCTTGCCGCATCGCTGTACGGCTTTACCTTTGTGAAGCAGAATTTTTTCCCGTCCTCGAATACGCCAATTTTCTTCGCCGATCTCTGGCTGCCCTACGGCACCGATATCAATTACACCGCCACAACGGCGGCGCAGATCGAGCAGTTTATTAATCAGGACCCGAACGTTGATAGCACCGTCACCACCATCGGCCAGGGGGCGATGCGCTTCACCCTGACCTACGATTCCACCCGCCAGTACAGCAACTACGCCCAGATCATGGTGCGGGTGAAAGATGGCCGCCAGCTGGAGCGGATTGCGCTGGCAACTGAACATTATATTCAGCAGCAATATCCGCAGGTGAACGAACGCATCAAACGCATCCAGTTTGGCAGCGCCAGCGACAGCGCTATCGCGGTGCGCGTTATCGGCCCGGACCCGGATGTATTGCGTCATATCGGCAGCCAGATTGATGGCATTTTCCTCGCCGATGGCACCACCTTCCCGGCGCGCAATGACTGGCAGGAGCGCAGCAAAGTGATCCGGCCGCAATATTCGGCGCTGCGCGGTCAGGAGTTGGGCATCGATAAACGTGATATTGACCAGGCGCTGCGGATGAATTTCAGCGGCGATGCGGTGGGGATCTTCCGCGATGGTTCACGGCTGATTCCGGTGATGCTGTTCCCGGCGGCGGATGAACGGCAAAACATCGACCATATCGCCAACATTCAGCTGTGGAGTCACTCGCTACAGCATTTCGTCCCGCTGAGTAACGTGATCGCCGATTTCCGCCTGGAGTGGGAAAATCCGCTGATTATGCGCCGCGACCGGATGCGCGTTTTAACGGTACAAACCGATCCCGATCCCGCGCTGGGGTTAACCCCCGCCCAGGTGGTGGCGCGCGTGCGGCCGCAAATTGACAACTTAACGCTGCCCGCCGGTTATCACCTTGAATGGGGCGGCGAGCTGGAAAGTTCACGCGATGCGCAAAGCGGTCTGCTGAGTTCGCTGCCGATTGGTTTCCTGGTGATGTTTGTCATCACCATTTTGATGTTCAACTCGCTGCGCGATGCGGTGGCAATCTGGATCACCGTACCGCTGGCGTTGATCGGCGTCACATGCGGCTTTTTGCTCACCGGCATTCCGTTCGGCTTTATGGCGCTGATTGGTCTGCTGAGCCTTTCCGGCATGTTGATCCGTAACGGTATCGTGCTGATTGAAGAAACGCGCCAGTTCCGCCAGCAGAAAACGCTACAGGACGCGATCCTCGACGCCGCCACCTCACGTTTGCGCCCCATCCTGCTGACGGCGTTCACCACCGTACTCGGCCTGTTGCCGCTGCTGCGCGATGTGTTTTTCCAGAGCATGGCGGTGGTGATTATTTTCGGGCTGGGCTTCGCGACCGTGCTGACGCTGCTGGTGTTGCCGGTGCTGTACCGCTGTTTCCATGCACGGGAAGCCACTGATGAATAACATCGGGCTTAACCTGCTGAAAACGCTGGGGTGTATGACGGCGGTGTCTTTTTTTACCCTTTATCAGAGCTACGATCGGTATGACTACAATTACAACCTGACCCTGAATGTACTGAGCTTTATCTCCACCATTGCCACGCCGCTGTACTTTTTACTCAGCGGCTATATCGATGCCGGGCAGAAGCACAGCCCGGAGTGGCAGCTGGAGAAAATCCGTCGCATTTTGCTGATATTTCTCTTCTGGTTTACCTTTTTCTGGTTCGCCGGAATGCACAACAAAGGGTATCTGATTCAGCCGTGGTTTGTGATTTCACTGATCCTGATTTACGTGTCGCATCCGCTAATTGACCGCATGATTCTGTTTCCCGGCATCATGGCGGGTACGATTTTTACCCTGCTGCTGGCGGCGTTTCTGTATGACATTCTGGCGATCCAGTTTACTGAGAACCGCGCGTTTTCGCTGCTGCCGCAATATCGCATCTGGACCTGGGTGCTGTACTACCTTTCCGGTCGTTTGATGGCGATGCCGCACACCCTGGCGATCCTGCGATCGCCACGGGTGGTAAAAATCAGCCTGCTGCTGTTGCCTGCGGTGTTTCTGTTTACCTGGCTGTACGAGCGCTATTACTTCATCGCGCGCTTTATCAGCACCGGCAATGATTTTGTCCTTACCGGCTCGCAGGTCTATTTCCTGGTGATCCTGATCGCGATTAGCGTTAACGCCATCAAATTGCCATCGCACTGGCAGGCGGTGCCAACGCTGTTTGCCACTCTGGGTAAAACCATGACCGGCGTCTATATCCTTCACTACCTGGTTTTTAATATCCTGGCGTGGGCGATTGCTATCCGCTCGCTGGCCGACAAGCTGCTGGTAATTGGTTTGACGGTGGGGGTATCCATGCTGATTTCGCTGGTGATGCTGCGTATTCCGGGGGTTAAAAAGCTGATTAGCCTGTAACTGGCTGGCGGCACGCCGCACAGCCAGACAGCGCCGTTATTCATCAAGCAAAGGCGCGAAACCGCCATAAATCATGCGCTTGCCATCAAAAGGCATATTTTCACCGATCGCTTTCATACGCGGATCGGCCATCAGTTTCTCATTGGCTGCATCCCGGACTTCCCTTGACGGGTATTCAATCCAGCTGAACACCACCGCCTCGTCCTCCTCCGCTTTCACCGCCATACGGAAATCCGTGAGTTTGCCGTTCGGCACATCATCCGCCCAGCATTCGACGATACGCGTCGCGCCAAACTCCTTAAATAACGGCGCCGCTTTCTCCGCCAGTGCGCGGTATGCTTCCTTGTTGTCCACCGGAACAGCGACCACAAATCCGTCTACATACGCCATAAACCAATCCTCCGTCGTCCGTCTCACGGCCGGTAATGACCGCGCAGCCGATTGTACAAAAAGTCATCACAGCGGATTGCGTGGTGGGTTACAAAATAACCAGGAAGCTGTTGCTTGTCGTGGAACAGCAGAATAATCGTGTTCCACGACAGGCAACACTGGGGTGCACGGATGATCAAGAGCTGGAAACCTATGACCTGGAGAGAGTGAAAGATCATGTCGATTTATCTGTGTTGCATACCCGCTATAAGCCTGAGCCACTTCTGCATTAATTATCCTTGGACGCAACGTTCGGCCAGCACGAGCGATTTACGTTACAATGGCTTCCACCCTCGTTAGGTCACTCGGAATTTTATGCGTATTACCATTGATCAGGCTGATCAGCCCTTTATCCATAGCTTGTTTGGCGAGCAGATTGACAGCATTGAAGCGGCATCGCCGCAGGCAAACCAGTTGCAGCAGGCCTTGCAGGTCGCCCGCCAGCAGGCTCACCAGGATGCCGAACTGGAGTGGAAACGCAGCGCCGTGTTCCTCGCCTTGTTTATTTTCCTCTACGCGGTGCTGGGTGCCTCGCTGACGCTCGACCTCAGCGGCAAAGGTAGCGGTCATAAAAGCATTGCTTACGCGCTGGAAGCGGTGCCGGTATTGATCGCCTTCTCCGGCTTTTTCCTTTCACTGCTGTTCCTGTTTTTAACCCGCAGCAGCGCGCGGCGCGCGCGTAACTGGGAACGCAGCATTTTGCTGCTGGAAAAATACACCGGCAGCAACCTCAGCCAGCAAATTAATGCGCTCGGGGCGCGCACCACCAATTATTCCCTGTCCGCGATTAACATTTCCCTGGCGTTATTTATCTGCCTGACCTGGGTGGTGATGTATAACTACTTTACCTTTACCACCAGCGGCGTAATTGGCAGCGTGATCTCGCTGTTTATTACCACCATGACCTATGTGATCCTCGATATTCAGCTGCTGAAATCCGGTAAGCAGAGCGAAATTGATGAGCCGCTGATCCCGGCCGACGATGACGCCGACAAAAAGTAATCAGGATGCCTTAACCGCCCGCAGCGGCGGTTAAGGCCTGCTCAATCCACCATCGATTCTTCCATCACCTCAACCAAAATCAGTGGACATTTCCGGACCCGGCACGCCTGGGAGTAGGCCAGTGAGCATACCGAACACAAATCGCGCACCTCGGATTCATAGGCATATTCGGTGAAATAACGGAATCGCCCACTGTCTGATTCGGTACGCCAGAATCGCTGCGGTTCGAGAATTTCATCAAGTTGCCTGAAGGTCAGGGCTGAAGGGTTATGAAAACCCACTCTTACACGGTATATCGTCATACCCTGATTATTCGCACCTGGCACGCCGCCAGCCAGACGTTATTAGTTTTCAATGCAATAGACCTCGCTTATCACCATCAGGTGACAACCCCGGTTATCGACGTTAAAGTTGTTTTTTTGTTTGATTTTGCGAGGGAAAATGAATCGTTTATTCGTCTACGGCACGCTTTGTCCGGGCCGCTCAAATGCGCACATTCTGGAAAATATCGGTGGCGAATGGCAGCCGGGTTATGTGACCGGCACCTTTTATGCGCGTGGCTGGGGCGCGGCGGAAGGCTTCCCTGGCATCATATTGGAGAAGAACGGCGCGCGCGTTGAGGGTTTCGTGTTTTCATCCGGCAATCTGGATGCGCACTGGCCGATGCTGGACGAGTTTGAAGATGGCTATGACCGGGTCGAAGTTGAGGTTCAGACGGCAGACGGTCAACAGGTTACGGCATGGGTTTACCAGCTACAGCCAGCCTGAGTCCCCCCTTCCGCACCCGCAAAACCTGCTGAGGGTTTAGCCACTGCCAGCCTGGCGTGCTATGTATGGTTATCACCCTCCCCTTTGCCGAGAATTTGTTATGACTGCTGAAAATGGCCGCCCGCATACGCTGTTACGCCAGCGCGATGGGCATCATGCCCGCGTCACCTGGGAAGAACTTTTTTTCGATCTGGTTTATGTCTTTGCCGTTACGCAACTCAGTCATACCCTGCTGCACAACTTAACCGCCACCGGCATGTTGCACACCCTGATTCTCTGGTTCGCCGTCTGGCTCGGCTGGCAATACACCTGCTGGGTGACCAACTGGTTCAGCCCTGAAACCCCACAAATTCGCGCGCTGTTGTTCGTAGTGATGGCGGCAGCACTGGTGATGGCCGCCGCATTGCCGGAGGCCTTCGGCGATAAAGCCGGGTATTTTGTCGCGGCCTATGTGGTGATCCAGGTGGGCCGCACCGCCTGGATTGTCTACGCGCTGGGTAAACACCAGGCCCTGACGGCCAACTATCGCCGGATGCTGGTATGGCTGGTGATTTCCGCGTTGATCTGGTGTGCCGGGGCGCTGAGCAGCGGCAGCCTGCGCACTGCGCTGTGGGCCTTAGCCGTGCTGTGTGAATATCTCTCGCCGATGATGGGTTTTGCGTTCCCCGGTATGGGCCGTTCCTCAACCCGTGACTGGACCATCGAAGGCGGCCATCTGACGGAACGTTGTCAGCTGTTTGTTATCGTTGCGCTGGGGGAGACGCTGCTGGCAACCGGCGGGAGTCTCTCCGCCAGCCAGGCGTGGACGCTGCCGGCGCTTTCCGCCATGTCTGCCACTTTTCTGTCGGCGATGGCGGTGTGGTGGCTTTATTTTGGTACCTCAGGACAGGAAGCGACGCTCGCCATTACCCACTCCCCTGATCCTGGCCGGATGGGCGCCTATTTCCACTACGTCCATGTCATCCTGGTCGGCGGCATTATCGTTATGGCGGTCGGTAATGATCTGACGCAGGAACAACCCGGCGAGGGCGTCACGTTGCTGCACGGTGCGGTGATCGCGGCCGGGTCGGTGATCTTTCTGATCGGCAGCGCCATCTACAAACGGGTGGTGTACGGCACGATACCGGCGACACATATCGTCGGTGCGCTGGTGCTCTGTTTATCGGTGGGGATCATGCCGTGGCTCACGCTGGAACAGGCGGGCTGGCTGACCACGGTGATTATGCTGGTCACCGCCGGTGCCGAATTTTGCGCCCATCGCAGCCGCAGGTTGCGGGTGAAAGGTGTATCATAAGCGCCAGCCATGCCATCGCATTCATTTTTAAACCTTTATCCATGAAACTCAATTTCGATAACGATCTGACGTTCCGCAAACTGTTTATTTTCAGCACCTTTATGGAAACGGAAAATCTGGCCCGCACCGCTGAAACGCTCGGCATCAGCACCGTGAGCGTGCATCGCGCGTTACATACGCTGGAGGAGAGCCTGCGTTGCCCGTTGTTTGTGCATAAGGGGCGCAATCTGGTGGCGCTGCCCGCCGCCTGGACACTGCTGGAATATAGCCGCGAAGCATTGCAGACCCTGAGCCAGGGACTGGAGGAGACGCGGCGTACGGCGGGTATGGGGCTGGGACATTTGCGTATCGGCACCCTTTACTCGCTATCGCTGGAAACCGTGCCGCGTTTGATTATGAATATGAAGCTGCGCCGTCCGGAGCTTGAGCTGAATCTCACCATGGGTTCGAACCAGGTGCTGACGCGGATGCTCCAGGATAACCAGCTGGACGCGATCATTATTTCGGTCACGACCACGGAAATCGATGAGAAGGTGTTTGAACAGGTGAGCTTGTTTCAGGACGATATCTACCTCGCCGTCCCCACGCACGAGCAGTTGGCTTCAGCGGAGGATATCGATCTGCGCGAGTTCAGCGACAAGCCTTTTGTCTCACTGGATGAAGGATTTGCCACCTTCAGCGGCTTCCAGGAGGCCTGCCATGTGGCGGGGTTTGAACCCAATATCGTCACGCGTGTGAATGATATTTTTTCGATGCTGAGTCTGGTGCAGGCCGGAATGGGTTATTCGCTGGTGCCCGGCAGAATGCGCAGGCAATACGAACATGACCTGCAATTTCTCAGACTGGCCGAGCCGTATCAGATGCGTCAGCAAATCGCCATCGTGTTTGCCCGCAACCGCGAACACGATCCCAACCTGCTGGCGCTGGTGGCGGAGGGCCGCATGTATGCGCGCAGTATCCAGGATAAGGCCCAGCGTCACCCGGCCTGATGCAGGCGTGCGTAGCGATGGCGCGCCAGCGCCGCACCGTCGCGCGTCAGCGCCAGGCACTCGCCCTGCGGCTGTACGCTGCGGGTGAGTCCGGTCAGCACTTCGCCAGGCGGCATCTCGATTACCAGCCGCACGTCCCGTTCTTCGGCCGCCACCATCGCCTCGTGCCAGCAAACCCGCCGCGCCATATTCAGCGCCAGATCGTCGGCAATGCGCTCTGGCTGCCACAGCACGCGCGCATTGCTGCCGCTCAGGTAAGCGCAGTGCGGCCGTTGCAGCTTCATATGTTGCATCACCGACGCCAGCTGGCTGGCCGGTTGATCCAGTAACGCGCAGTGCGAAGGCACGCTAATCGCCAGCCGGTGCACGCGTTGCGCCCCGGCCGCCAGCGCAGCCTCAGCGACGCGTTTCATCGCCGCCTCGCAGCCCGCGATAACAATTTGGGTTTCCGCATTCACGTTGGCGATAAAACTGGTTTGGTTATCGACCAGTGGCTCGACGCGCTCCAGCGGCAGCCCGCTGATGGCGGTCAGCCCATATCCCTGCGGATAGGCGCTTTCCATCAGGTCGCCGCGCAGCGCCACCAGCCGCAGCGCATCGCGAAAGTCCAGCGCCCCGGCGATCACCGCCGCCGGGTATGCGCCAATCGACAGGCCACACACCATATCCGGTGCAACCCCCTCGGCGATCAGCCCACGCGCGGCCGACACCCCGGCGATCAGCAGTGCCAGCTGCACCGACCGGGTATGCTGCAACGCCTCGTGGCTATCGAGCATGGCCAGTTCCTCACCCAGTACCTCCTGTGCAATCTGCCAGGTGTGATCATCGGGTAAATTCTGTAGCATTCCCGCCCGTTGCGCCCCCTGGCCGGGAAAGGTAAACAGGGTTTTCATGGCGTCTCCTCCGCCCAGGGATTGTCGGTCAGACGCGGTCCGCACGCCGTTTTCAGCAGCACGGTTCCGCTGCGCAGCCACTCATTTAAGGCAAAGCCACCGAGCGGCGTTTCTATCTGGGTATCGGCCCGGCAGACCAGTTCCGCCAGCGCCTGCTGCCAGCGGGCAACATCCGCTGGCCGCAAAGGTTGAGGCGCGCGGATCAGCAGATCCAAATCGCTGTCCGCGTGCAGCACCGGCAACAGGGTAGCCAGCGCATATCCGGTGCCGCCGGTCACGCCCCATTGCCACGGCCAGCGCTGCTGCGCCAGTGCCTGTAACCCCTGCACCGTCGGCAGAGGGCTGAACACCGTCTCACCCGGTGCGATCAGCTGCTCCGGCGCGACGCAACGCAGCACGTCATCAGGCGCAACCCAGCCTGCCGCACGTTGATGGCGGGCGTTGCCGCGCACGCCAACCGGGATCAAACCCTCTTTCATCACATCACGCCGCACCACCACCGGTTGCTGACAGTGCCACAGTTCGGCCACCCAGGGCGCATCGACCCCCAGAAGTGACGCGTCATGACGCAGCCAGAGAAGGTCGTGGGGACATGCGGTGAAGTTCATCATCAGATTCCTGCGGTTAAGGAGATAAACAGCGGCAGCGACAGAATCGACAGCAGCGAGCTAAGCAGCAGCACCGCTTCGGCATCGGGTGACTGCACGCCGAAGCGATTACCAAACACCACGCCAAAGAAACCGGCGGAGAGCGCAATCATCAGAATCGCGGTGATCGCCACGGTGCCGTGTAAGCCGAATACCATCACAATGCCCCACGCCAGCGCCGGTTGAATCAGCAGCTTGGTAAAGGTGGAGCTGATCACCATGGTGTTGATTTTCAGTCTGCGCGCCGAAAGGATCACGCCGGTGAGGAACAGCGCGGCAGCGGTGGCCGCCAGGCCCAGCGGTTTAATCGCCGCCAGCACCAGATCGGGCATCTTAATCCCGATGGCTGACAATACCACCCCAAGCAGCGGTCCCCAGACAATGGGTTTTTTCACCGAACGCCACATCAGCATCGGCAGCATCGCCAGAGTGGAGCGTTGCGTTTCGCCTGCGGCACGCGCTTTTTCGCGTTCGAGGATCAGCAGACAGAACGGCGTCATCAGCACCGATCCGCAGGCAATAGACACCGCCACCGAGAGGGACGTGGCCGACCCTTCGCCAACCACGCTGGCGAGAATCGGCAACCCCAGCGCCGCATAGTTGGGCAGCGCGACGGTCAGGGTCAGCACGGCGGCATCCTGCGGGGATTTTTTAAAGATGCCGGTCGCGACAAAGTACAACGCCGCATAGGCAATCCACATCGCCAGCGTCAGCACCAGAATCAGTGGCGTCTGCGCCACGATACCGCTCCAGGGCGTTTGCACCGTGGCGCTGAACAGCGCCGCCGGTAAGGCGAAATCCATTACAAAAATATTCAGCAGCGAGACGTTCCGGTTATCGATCATCCCGGCTTTACCAGCCCAGAACCCCAACAGCATAATCACAAAAATAGGCGCAAGGGCATGAAGAATCACGTAAGTCATAGATCACCTGTTATTAGAAGAGTGAATACTGACGCGATGGTGTTCATTTAACAGATGCCGCAGCTGACCGGGTGCGGGACAGACACCCGGTGTTTTGGCGATCCGGCAGGTTTTTTATGGTTATTTTTTAATGATTTATTACCAGCTGGCGCGCATCCGCTCACGTACCAGCGTAGAACTTTGACGGTTGACGGCCATCTGGCGCGAACCACGCGCAGGCTCGCGACGGGCATCGGCAATCGCCGCCACCAGCGTGTCCCGCACCTGTTGCAGATCGGCGGCCGTCGGCGCATCCGGGCTGGCGATGTCCAGCAGCGAAGAGAGCAGCCCGAGGGTGGCGTAATTCGCAATGTCATACGCCATCGGGGGAACGCTGGCCGCCAGTTTTTCCAGCGCTTCCACGGTGCGCAGCGTAATGCGTGCCGCCGACGCTTTGCCCATGGCATGTACCTGCACCGCCGCGTCGTTAAAGGCAATCAGCCGGTTGGCCTGATAGCCGTGCGCCAGAAAGGCTCCGGACATCGCCTTACCGACGATCAGACCAATCACCGGGTGGCCTGCCAGTCGCGCCTGCGCATAGGCACCGGCGGCACCGGCTAACGCCTGGTGGATACCGAACGCTTCTTCGCGGCGACCATAGGCCTGGCTGGGAACATCGATCACCGCCACAATCGGGCGTTTAACCGGTTTATCTGCATCGGCGGCGATGGTCTGATGCACCACTTTCGCCAGCGTCCAGCCCTCAAGCAGTCCCACCTCCCCTTTGGCCGCACGCGGATAACGGTTGCTGGCATCCGGGATCACCGCAATAAAGCGACTTCCCTGCGCATCTGCCGCCAGCACTGACGGGCAGAGGCCGCTGAGTCGTTCGGCACCTGCCGTCAGCTGGTTGAACCACAGTTCGCCACGGCTGTTAGTTGCGCTCATTTGTTCACCTCCGGTGCAAAGACCTGCTGGATAACGGCCGTACTGGCCTGCTGTTGGGTATCAAAATGGGTTAAACGATCGAGGTAAAAAGCGTAGTTGTCACTGCGATGCTGCGCAGGCACGCCCTGGGCGATCGCGGCATCCACCGCCGCCTGCACCGCATTAACGCCATCACCGACCAGCGTATCCACCAGCCCGCTCTGGTAACGAATTTCGCCGCCGGTCATGCTCCAGATAAACGGGCGATCGCGTGAATCGTATTCGTCAATCCCGGCTTCCTGTTCGATCACCTGCGGCCCGTTGAGGCCGAGACGCGCTTCACGGGTGACGATCAGATGGCTGCACAGCGCCGCCGCGATCGACATCCCACCAAAGCACCCCACGGTGCCGGCGATAATGCCGATTACCGGGGTGTAGCGACGCAGATCGACAATCGCCGCGTGGATATCGGCAATCGCCGCCAGGCCCAGGTTGGCTTCCTGCAACCGCACGCCGCCAGTCTCCAGACACAGAATCGCCTGGGTCGGCACGCCGTTGCGGTGATCTTCCGCCGCCAGTTCCAGCGCCGCCGCCATTTTGGCCCCGGAAACTTCGCCCATGCTGCCGCCCTGGAAGGTGCCTTCAATCGCCACCACCACGGCAGGCTGACCGTTGCGGGTGCCCTTCATCACTACCATGCCGTCATCGGCCTGCGGCACAATGCCCTGCTTTTCCAGCCAGGGAGACATCACGCCGGCAAAGGGATCGAGCAGCTCGCGGGCGCTGCCAGCATCCAGTAACGCCAGCGCACGCTGCCGCGCCCGTAACTCAATAAAACTGCTGTCGTTACGCATGGCTCACCTCCTCAAACACCTGTTCAATACGAATACGCGCTACCCCCGGCGTGGCGCCAAAATCATGAATCACCAGCTGACCGGCAGGCAGTTCAGTAAGCTGCGCCAGCCGGTTGAACAACGCTTCCCAGCGCGCCTGGCTGTTATCTACCGAGGTGGTGATAGCGATGTTCAGGACGTGGTTAGCGTCAGCCGTGAACAGCACCTCCATATCACCCGATCCCACAACTCCCGCCAGCGCCTTACCACTGAGGGTGCGGCTGGACGGGTATGACAACGTTATGTGTTCCATAGCTACCTCTTAATCATTGAGTGGCGATGCGTGCGCGCCGGTCATCCGGTCAAGAAACAGCGTGGCAGCCAGCAAGTCGGCGGCCCCGCCCGGTGAGGCATTCAACGCCAGCATCGCGTTATCCAGTTTTTCCAGTGCCCTGCGTCCGGCCGGTTGGCTATAGCCCCCGGCAGCCAGCACGCGCTGCGCGCCCTGCTGCATGGCGCGTAAGCCCGGCAGCCCGGCGCGGTGCAGCACGCAGGTGTCGGTCAGCGACGTCAGGATCGCCATCAGCGCATCAATGCGCGCCGCGCTTTCATCGGCGCCAGTGCGGCGGCTGGCCTGTAACTGCGGCAGCGCCAGCCGGGTGATATGGGGAAACCCCTGCCGGGCTTCTTCACGCGCCCCCGGTACGTGGAAGCGGTGCACCACCCTTAAGCCTTTGCTGAAGGTTTTCGGCGCGGCGCGATCCGGCAAGGTCGCCAGTTCGGCGGCCAGCTGGCAGATGCGCTGGCTCCCGCCTTCACCTGCCAGCATGGCACTGGCACTGACCAGCAGACCCAGCGCCCAGATAGCACCACGATGCGTGTTGACCCCGGCTGTCGCCGCCATCATCTGTGTCTCACCCTCACGTCCCAGTTGCCCGATGATTTCCCGCAGCGCGATATCCGCCGGGCGCTGCCAGCTCTGCTGGGCCAGCGCATAAAAAGTCGGGGTCAGGCTACGGGCGGATCGCTCCATCAATGCCAGCGTGAGATCGTGATGAGCACCGCTGCCGCGACGATCGACCAGCCCAGGCTTGGGCGTAAGGTTCACTTCTTCAATCAGGCAATCGGTCGCCGTCTGCGCCAGCCAGTGCAGACGATGTTCAACCGGTGCGGGTGAGAGTCGTTTCATTACCAGCTCCGGAATTTAGCGGGCGGGTTGTAGAGGCCGTCCGACCATTCGACCAGCTCCGCGACGCTACCGGCAGCCAGCAGGGAGCGAGTGGCGTCAGAGCGGCGGATGCCGATATCTTCCGGGAACACCACTTTGCCGCTGCGGCGCAGTTCAGCGACGCGTTTCGCGTCCACGCTCAGGCCGATATCGGTGATACCCGCCACCGCCGCTACCATCGCGCGGCGTTCTTCGAGGCTGCTGGCACGATACAGGTAAGCAATACCCTCTTCGGTCAGCACATGGGTGACGTCATCGCCATAAATCATCACCGGCGCCAGCGGCATTCCGGCGCTTTTGGCGACATCAACCGCATCGAGCTGTTCCACAAAGGTGGGTTTCACCCCGGCCTGGAAGGTTTCCACCATCTGCACCACCAGCTTACGGCCACGCTGCAACGGGTCCGGCTCATTGATCATCGCCAGCCATGCGGGGGTAGCGTGGCGGCGACCATGCGGGTCATGGCCCATATTCGGCGCGCCGCCGAAGCCTGCCAGTCGGCCACGGGTGACGGTGGAGGAGTTCCCTGAGCCGTCAACCTGGAGAGTTGAACCGATAAACATATCGACGGCGTACTGCCCGGCGAGCTGACACATGGCGCGGTTAGAACGCATGGAACCGTCTGCGCCGGTGAAGAAAATATCGGGGCGCGCGCGGATATACTCTTCCATCCCCAGTTCTCCGCCGAAGCAGTGCACGCTTTCCACCCAGCCGCTCTCAATCGCCGGGATCAGCGTCGGATGCGGGTTGAGGGTCCAGTGTTTGCAGATTTTGCCTTTCAGGCCGAGTTGCTCACCGTAAGTTGGCAGCAGCAGCTCAATCGCCGCGGTGTTAAAACCGATACCGTGGTTGAGGGATTGCACCTGATGTTCGGCGTAGATGCCTTTGATGGCCATCATCGCCATCAGGATATGTTCCTGTTTAATCAGGCGCGGGTCGCGGGTGAACAGCGGTTCAATAAAGAAAGGCTTATCGGCCACCACCACGTAGTCGATCCACGAACCGGGGATATCCACGCGCGGCAGATCGCACTCGTCATCCACCAGTTCATTCACCTGGGCAATCACGATGCCGTCATGAAACGCCGCCGCTTCCACCAGCGCCGGGGTATCTTCGGTGCTGGGGCCGGTGTAAAGATTGCCTTTGCGGTCCGCTTTGTAACCGGCAATCAACGCCACATTCGGCGCCAAATCGACGTAGAGGCGGGAATAGAGTTCGATGTAGGTATGGATGGCGCCGATTTCGAGTAAGTTATCTTCCAGCAGCTGCGAAATACGCAGGCTTTGCGTACCGGCGAAGGAAAAATCGAGTTTCCGGGCGATCCCTTTTTCAAAAATATCGAGGTGTTCACTGCGTCCGACGCTGGGCATGATCATATGCAGATCATGGATTTTGGCGGGATTGACCTCGGCCAGCATCCGGGAGAGGAAATCGGCCTGTTTCTGGTTGTTCCCCTCCAGTACCACCCGGTCTCCCGGTGAAATCAACCGTTCCAGCATCTCAACCAGCTGGTCGCCCGGAAGCACTTTTCCGCTTACCGGAACCGATGCCAGCCTCCGCTGCTTTTCGATGCGCCGCGTATTCCAGACGCGCGGCGTATGCTGTCCTGATGACATGACTAACCTCCTGAATTCGCGAATCTCAATGATTGCTTCAACTGAGGTGAGTCTGGTCTTTGGCGCGAAATCCATCAATCAAGCAGCAGAACGGATCGTTAGCTTTAGAGTAACAATCGAATGTTAAAAATTTTGATGACGATCAACGACGAGGGATAAATCGGGGCAGTGCCCATGAGCGGCCAGGCTTACGCCGCCACGGGCACTGAGATGTCAGGCGTCCAGCAGCATTCCTTTGTGTTCAATAAAGTCGATTATTTTGTTTAACCCGTCCCCCTTCTTCAGATTGGTGAAGGTCCAGGGTTTATCGGGCCGCATCCGCTGCGTGTCGCGCTCCATCACCTCCAGCGAGGCACCCACATACGGGGCGAGATCGGTTTTGTTGATCACCAGAAAATCTGAGCGGGTGATGCCGGGGCCGCCTTTACGCGGGATCTTTTCGCCTTCCGCCACATCAATCACGTAAATGGTGAGGTCGGCCAGCTCCGGGCTGAAGGTGGCGCTGAGGTTATCGCCGCCGCTTTCCACAAACACCACGTCAAGATTGCCAAACTTCTCACTCAATGCCTCGACCGCCGCGAGGTTCATTGACGCATCTTCCCGGATGGCGGTGTGCGGACAGCCGCCGGTTTCCACCCCGACAATACGATCCGGCTCCAGCGCACCCGCTTCGGTGAGAATGCGCTGATCCTCTTTGGTGTAGATATCGTTGGTGACCACCGCGAGCTGATAACGCTCACGCATCGCTTTGCACAAGGCTTCCAGCAACGCAGTTTTGCCCGATCCCACCGGACCGCCCACGCCAATCCGCAGCGGTTGTTTGTAGTTATGCATAGCAGCTCCTAAGAACGAAATAATCGGGTATGTTGAATTTCATGACAGGAAGAGGCGATGGCGACCAGCGGCAGGCTGCCGCCCAGATCGTCATCGTCGATAGTCAGGGCGATGGGGAGTTGCTGCGCCAGCACCTCGCCCAGCGCCACCAGCAGACATTGCGCCGCCTGCTGGCCGAAAGGCACCAGCTTGACCCCGGCCATCACCGCGTTTTCCAGCGCGCTGTAGCCAAGCGACAGCAGCAGCGCTTCCGCCGGGATCTGCCAGCGATAACCAGCCCACGCCAGCCCGCCGCTTTGCGTCAGCGCCAGCGCGGGCCGCCACTCGTCAGGCGGCAACAGTGCTAACCCCGTCAGCACCCGCGCCATCGCCGCACCGCGTTGCTGCTCCTCGGTACGCAACTCTGGGGTTTCGCGACAGGAGAGCAACCAGCGCGACCAGTAAGCAAACTGCTCGCTATCCTGGCGTTCGCAGGCGCGATACAGACGCAGCAGCAACGGCAAGTCCTGACGAATCAGCGTCTGCTCGATTTGCAGCTGCTGCCAGTGACGGAATTGGGCGACATCAGTGACCCAACCGGCCTCCACCGCCCATTCCAGCCCCTGTGAATAGGTAAAGCCACCCACCGGTAGCGTGGCGCTGCTCAGCTGCAACAGCCGCAGCTGCTGTAACGGCGTCATCATCCGGCAATCACCAGCGCCGCAGCGGCCAGCCAGCCGGTGCCGGCCAGTTTGCGTACCCCCGGATGACGGCGCAGCAGCACGCCCAGGCCATAGCCCGCCAGCAGCAAGGCGCTGCTGGTCAGCATAAAGCCGAGGGTAAACATCCAGAAGCCGTCGGCATTGCCTTCCGCGCCATGCGCCCAGCCGTGAGCCAGCGCCAGCAATGGCATGGCCCAGGCGGCCCGTCCGCGAAACGCGCTGAACATCAAGGCACCCACCACCAGCAGCGACAGGGCGATCATCAGCTCCATACCGACGAAAGCCCCCAGCAGATGCCCTCCCAGCGCGCCCGCCAGCATGGCTGCCAGGGTGGCGAACATAAAGCGGCGAGGCCGTTCACGCAGCGCCGCCAGTACCCCCGCTCCCGATAGCATCAACAGATGATCGAACCCGGTTAACGGATGCAGCAGTCCCGCACCGAGGCTTTCCGGGCCATGTCCAGGGTGCGCCAGCGCCGGACCGGCAATCAACAGCAGCAATAACGTCCAGCAATATTTCATGGTGTGTTCCTCGATCAGTGATGGTGGTGGTGCCCGTGTGAATGGGTGTGATGGCCGCCGTTTTCATAAGCGCCGGAGACCGGTTCGAAGGGGGCCTGCTCGCTGTTAACGATCAACCCAAGACCAATCAGCATGTCGTCCAGTACGTGATCGTGCAGATAGGCCACGCGTCCGGCTTCGATTTGCAGCGGAACATGACGGTTCCCGAGGTGATAGCAGGCAACCGCCAGCTTTAGCGGATCGCCGCAGCGGCCAATCGAAACCCGCTCGGCTGCCGCTTCAATTCGCACCACCAGCTCACCGCTGTCATCGGCGAGAATATCGCCGCCGCGCAACATGGAGCCGCGTTCCAGCGCCAGTCCCACCTCGCGGCCATCATCCAGCTGAATACGGGCGCGGCTTTTCAGGCGGGTATCAAAATCGAGTCTGGCGGTAGCGTTCACCGGGGCCGCCGACGTGAGTTTACGGGTCAGAAACTGCATCATTGCTCCTTAAAACAGAAAATATCGTTGTGCCATCGGCAGTTCGCTTAACGGATCGCAGGTCAGCAGCTGACCGTCCGCACGCACTTCATAGGTCTGCGCATCCACCTGAATATCCGGGGTTAAATCGTTCAGCACCATGTCTGACTTACGCACGTCACGGCAGCCGTGCGCGGTGCCAATCAGGCTTTTTAAACCCAGCTGGCTGGCTACATCGTTTTTAGCTGCGCGCCCGGAGAGAAAAGTCATCCGCGTGGCATGGCGGGCATCACCCAGCGCGCCAAACATCGGCCGGTAATGCACCGGCTGCGGTGTGGGGATTGAGGCGTTGATATCACCCATCGCCGCGCTGGCGATCATGCCGCCTTTAATGATCAGCGACGGTTTTACGCCAAAAAACGCCGGGTTCCACAGCACCAGATCCGCCAGTTTGCCTGGCTCAATCGACCCCACTTCGTGCGCAATGCCGTGGGTGATGGCCGGATTGATGGTGTATTTGGCGATGTAACGTTTGACGCGAAAGTTGTCTTTCTCCGCGTTGTCATCCGGCAGCGCGCCGCGTTGCAGCTTCATTTTGTGCGCCACCTGCCAGGTACGCATGATCACTTCCCCTACCCGCCCCATGGCCTGCGAATCTGAGGAGGTCATCGAGAACGCGCCGATATCGTGCAGGATATCTTCGGCAGCGATGGTTTCGCGGCGGATGCGCGACTCAGCAAACGCGATATCCTCAGCAATGCCGGCATCAAGGTGATGGCAGACCATCAGCATATCGAGGTGTTCATCGACGGTGTTGATGGTGTAGGGCAAGGTGGGATTGGTGGATGACGGCAGAATATTCGGGAAGGCGCAGGCGCGGATGATATCGGGCGCGTGGCCGCCGCCGGCACCTTCGGTGTGGAAGGTGTGGATGGTGCGATCGCCAATCGCCTTCAGCGTGTCTTCGACAAAACCCGCCTCGTTGAGGGTGTCGGTATGGATCGCGACCTGCACATCCTCCTCTTCGGCCACCTGCAAACAACAGTCGATGGCGGCGGGGGTTGAACCCCAGTCCTCATGCAGCTTCAGACCAATTACGCCGGCATCGACCTGTTCACGAATGGCTTCATGGCTGGAGGTGTTGCCCTTGCCGAGCAGACCAATGTTGACCGGCAGGCTGTCTGCCGCCTGTAACATCCGGCTGATGTTCCAGCGCCCCGGCGTGCAGGTGGTCGCGTTGGTGCCGGTGGCCGGGCCGGTGCCGCCGCCAATCATGGTGGTCACGCCCGAGGTGAGCGCCTCAATCGCCTGCTGTGGGCAGATAAAATGGATATGCGCATCGATACCGCCCGCCGTCACAATCTTCCCTTCCGCCGCGATGATTTCGGTGCCTGCCCCAATCGGTATAGTGACGCCGGGCTGAATATCCGGGTTCCCGGCTTTGCCGATCAACGCGATGCGTCCGTGTTTGATACCGATGTCCGCCTTGACGATGCCCCAGTGATCGACAATCAGCGCATTGGTCAGCACCAGATCCATCGATTCCGTGTCCGGCATTTGCCCCTGGCCCATACCATCACGGATCACCTTGCCGCCGCCAAACTTCACTTCTTCGCCGTACAGGGTGTAATCCTGTTCAACTTCGATCCATAACGCCGTATCGGCCAGACGCACCCGGTCGCCGGTCGTCGGCCCGAACATCTCGGCATAAGCCTGTCGGTTGATTTTGCTCATTGATCCAGCGCCCCCTGAATCTCGCCCCGAAAGCCGTAGATAACCCGCTTGCCCGCCACCGGGATCAGGGCCACTTCGCGCGCCTGGCCCGGTTCAAAACGCACCGCCGTGCCTGCGGCGATATCCAGCCGATGGCCACGGGTTTTTTCACGATCAAACACCAGCGCCGGGTTCACCTCATAAAAATGGTAATGGGAACCAACCTGCACCGGCCGGTCGCCGTGGTTCTCGACCGTCACGATAATGGCCGTACGACCGGCATTCAGCTCGATATCGCCGTCGGCCACCTTGATTTCACCAGGGATCATGGTGTTTTCCTCAGATAATCGGATGGTGGACGGTAACCAGCTTGGTCCCGTCCGGGAATGTCGCTTCCACCTGCACATCGCTGATCATTTCCGGCACGCCTTCCATAACCTGCTCGCGCGTCAGCACATGACGCCCCTCTTCCATCAATTCCGCTACCGTCCGGCCATCGCGCGCGCCTTCCATAATCGCCGCGCTGATCAACGCCACCGACTCGGGATAATTTAGCTTCAGGCCACGCGCCAGCCTGCGCTCCGCCACCAGCGCAGCGGTAAATAACAACAGTTTGTCTTTCTCTCGCGGTGTCAGCTCCATACCGTCTCCATGTTCAGGTTGACCAGATTCGGGGATTTACGGCGTCCCGCCCGATGACACTCGGTCGGGCCAGGCGCCACAGTTGATGCAGGTCTGCTTCCAGCGTCAGGTTGCTACGGTCCAGCAGACGGATAACCATGAGTTCGCCCAGCAGGCTGGCTCCGGCCGGATGCTGCCGCGTCGCCAGATGCGCACGCACCGTCTCCAGCAGGCTCTCGCTGGCGGGATAGAGCAGCATGGTGCTGTGATAAGGATAGCCAGCGAGGGTTGCCAGCCCGCCCTCAACGCGCAGCGTCTCATTCAGCAGCAGGGTATCTTCCCGCCACACCTGCAAGCGGCTGACGGCGTGTCCACTGTCGAATGCCTCCTGCATGACCGGGCGACCAAAACAATAGCTTTCCCAGGCGATCAGCCGGGAATCGCCCGCAAGGTGAAATTCGCTATGGGTCCGTGCCTCGGCGCCGGGGAAAAGCAGCGTGCCAGGCGGCAGCCACTCCATCGCCGCCCCGCTTTGCAGATCAATACGCTGCGCGATCGACGCCGTCGCTCCCGCCGAGCGATAGACTTTGGTGGCCCCCGGCATGGTAATCAGCGCCTGCGCAGCGGCGCCCAGTTTTACCTCGATCTCCAGCGCATCCCCGCCGACGACTCCGCCCGGCGGATGAAGAATATACAGATGGCAGGTTTTTCCTTCCGGGTAGAAGGGGCGTTGCAGGCGAAGCGGCCCCTGATGCTGCTGGCGGCTGACCACGGTTCTCACCGCGCCGCTGATAAGGTGCAGCGACAGGCTGGCCTGCCATCCTCCACCCGCGTCCGTTCTCCCCTGCGCAATGCCGTAAGGGACTGCTTGTTGTGTCATTGCTTTATCGCCGGTGTTGTAAGGTTCTATTGTCCTGCCAGAACGTTTGCAGCTGCGACACCCGCGGACGCAGAAAATCGTTACCGGTGACCCGGCCACCGTTAATGATAGTCATACCTTGCTGAGCCAGCTTTTCAATGACCTAAAGAATTTCAGCCCGCTACAGGGCCACTTTTCAGAAATTCCGCAGGGTGGTGGGGGTGGTCGCCATAAATGGCGACCCTACAGATGCCTGGTGGTAGGGTGCGCATTCATGCGCACCAGGCAACAACAGCACATCGTCGCAGGTAAGCGCAGCGAGTCAGCAATATGTCTGTCGGGCATGTCCTTAAAATTTCCCTTTAAAAATCATCCAACCCGGCGTAGCCTATATACAAAACATATACGTTTCATATAGGTCCTATCATGGGTATCGTAAAAATCTCTGATCTGATGCATGAAAACCTGCGCGTGGCGAGCACCGCGCTGAGTCGTTCGATCAATGCCCAGGCGGAACACTGGATGAAAATCGGTATGCTGGCCGAACTTTATCCTCAACTCAGCCATCAGGAGCTGACGCGTTTACTGATGCGCGTTGAAATTGATGGCGGAGCCGATCTGGCTAAGCTGCTTAACACCTCTTTACTGACTCCGCAGGGAACCGCGCAATGAGCAATATCAAACTGCACTCACCACAGGAAATCGAGCTGGCGCGTGCGGCTGGCCATGACGCCGCCAAAGTGCTGGAAATCATCACTCCCTTTGTCAAACCGGGTGTCACCACTGACGAGCTGGATCGTATTTGCCACGATTACATCGTCAACGAACTGAAGGTGATTCCGGCCAATATCGGCTATCACGGCTATTCACGCACCGTCTGCACCTCAATCAACCATGTGGTGTGCCACGGCATTCCCGGTGATAAAAAGCTCAAAGAGGGCGATATCGTTAATATTGACGTGGCGATTATCAAAGATGGCTGGTACGGCGACACCAGCCGTATGTACTTTGTCGGCGCGCCGTCAGTGCGCGCCAAGCGTCTGGTGGAGATCACCTATCAGTCGATGGTGGCGGGCATTCGCGTGGTGAAGCCGGGGGCAACGCTGGGCGATATCGGCGCGGCGATCCAGCAGGTCGCGGAGAAAGCCGGATTTTCAGTGGTGCGCGAATATTGCGGTCACGGCGTTGGTCAGGTTTACCATGATAATCCGCAAATTCTGCATTACGGTACGCCGGGCACCGGTCTGCCGCTGGAAGCGGGCATGATTTTTACTATCGAACCGATGATCAATGCGGGTAAAGCCGGAACCAGCGTGCTCTCTGACGGCTGGACGGTTGTCACCAAAGATCGTTCGCTGTCGGCCCAGTGGGAACACACCGTGGCAGTCACCGAAACCGGGTTTGATTTGCTGACGCCGTGGCCGGAAGGCACTGGCGAATATGAAGCCATCTGACATGGCCGGGAATGGCGCTTTCCATCATAGCCATGTATGTTAGCGCCATCATCTATTTCAGGGTCAGGAAGTTAACGTGAAAAGCGAAAGCGCGATTTTTGCCGGTGGATGTTTCTGGTGTACCGAAGCGATTTTTCAATCCATCGATGGCGTTATCTCAGTAGAAAGTGGGTATATCGGCGGTCATGTCGCCTCACCAACCTATGATCAGGTTTACAGCGACACCACCGGCCATGCCGAAGCGGTCAGAATCCTGTTTGATGCTGACGTGGTCAGCTATGACGATTTGCTGGATATCCACTTTGCCACCCACGATCCCAGCCAGCCGAATATCAAAGATGGCGTGGAACGTTCACGCTACCGTTCCGCGCTGTTCCCCACCTCCGAAGCGCAACGCGTCGCGGCGGAACAGGGTATCGTTCGTGCTGAAGCCGAGTTGGGCAAACCGCTGATCACCCAGCTGGAACCGCTTAGCGAATGGTATCCGGCGGAAGATTATCATCAGAACTTCTGGGAAAAAGAAGGTCAGGAAAACGCCTTCTGTATGATGAACATCCCGGCTAAGTTGCAGAAACTGCGTAGTAAGTTTCCGAAACAGGCAAAAGAAAATTCCATATAACCCATTGAATCAGGGTGTTAGCCGGTTTGCACCCTGATTTTTTCTGGCGTCGAATGTTAATAGCATCAAAAATTTAAAGTAAGTTTGATCCCCCTTCTCTCAATTGCCCTTCTAAGCATTCAAATTTCACCCCTATAAATTCAATGGATTACAGTTTATTGCCCCGCGCGATAAACTTTACCAAATACCCACTATAACCACTAAAAATTGCACCGGGTGGTTATGGTGGGTATAATTCTTCATCTGTCGATGACAAAAGGAGGTGTTGTTGAGCAGCAGAGAATTTATCAAGCTCCTGAAGGAACGAGGATGGTACTTAGACCGGGTTAAAGGAAGCCATCATGTTTTTGTGAGGGCAGATAAGGATTATCACATTACGGTTCCTCATCCTGAAAAAGATTTAGCAACGGGTACGCTAAATAAGTTATTGAAGTTGATAGACTAATAATAAAAGGAAGGGTTGATTACCCTTCCTGCATAACGAACTGTCATCAATTTCTCAGAAGTTTGTTCAACACCCATAAGTCATGGAAAAAGAGGTCAAACATGAGATTCCCAGTCTATTTACACAAGGCTGATTCAGGCGGATATTCTGGTTTTGTGCCAGATATCATTGGCTGCATCTTCGCCGGTGATACGATAGACAGTGCTATCGTTGATGCTACCGAAGCGATCGATGCTCATCTTGAGTCTTTGGCTGACAAAGGAAAACCGCTGGCCGAAGCAAAAGACATATCAGCCCATATTGACGATGAAGATTGCCAGAATGGCATCTGGGCTTACGTTGATATCGACATAAACAAATATGACGGCAAGGCAGTAAAACTGAACATCACGCTGCCGCAAAATCTGCTCGTACGCATTGATACCTTTGTTGAAACACACAAAGAGTTTTCTTCAAGAAGTGGATTTTTAGCTGATTTGGCCCGACGTGAATTAGCTAAAGCATAATCACTTGTAATAAACGCCGTAAGCCCGCTGTCAGCGGGCTTTTTTATCTGTGATGGCAAACCCGTGGTTAACAGGCAGCGAAGCTCCTGCTCTTTATGACCTGATCGTCTGACGCCGCCGCTCAGCTGTGCTGCGGCGTCATCTCTTCAATCACTTCAGTAATACGCTGAATCACCCGCTGCGCGGCGCGTGACAGCTGGCGCGACGGTGCGGTGCACAACGCCAGCGTCAGCGGCCGCAGCACGCTGTTTTTCAGTGGTACAAAACTCAACTGCTTTTCCTCCACTTCGCTGGATACATCCAGCAGGCTCAATACCGCAATGCCTGTGCCCTGGGCGATCAGGCTGCGGATCAGACGGATATCGTTACAGGCGATGACGTTATCCGGTGCCAGCCCCTGCTTGCGATACAGCGCGGCAACACGTTCATGCACCACCAGTGATTCGCCGGGAACGATATGCCGCTCGCCGCTCAACTCGCTCAGCGATAATGATGCCCGCCCGCTCAGCGCGTGTTGCGGCGGCAACACCACGCCCATCTCCAGCTCGGCGAAGGCCAGCACGTCCAGCCCGCTTTGCCCGGCGGGATCGAGGATCAGGCCAAAATCAATTTCCGACTGGCGAATCAACTGGCTGATGGCATGGCTGTTGTCAACCGTCAGCTCCAGCCGCAGCCACTGATGTTCCTGCGCGATGGCTGCCAGCGCGTCTGCCACTTTGCCTTTGGTCAGCGACTGCACCAGGCCAGCGCTGACATTGCCGCGCTTCAGCCCCTGAATATCATCAAAACGCTGGCGGGTAACGCGAAACTCGCGCTGCCAGCGCATCACATCGTCATATAACAACTCCCCGGCAGTGGTCATACGCAGGCCATCCGGCAGACGTTCGAACAATGGCGTACCAAAACTCTCTTCGGCCTGCAAAATCTGGCGGTTAATGGCAGATGCCGACACATGTAACTTCTCCGCCGCTTTACGCAGGCTGCCGCTGCGCGCCACTTCGGCAAAGTAAATGGAGAAACGGGAAAATGGACTCATGCTTCACCTGTACTAATTTTTGCAACAGATAAGTGAATTAATGCTGATGGATTTGTACAGGCGTAATTATTAACAATGTCCTGACAAAAATGAAGTCTTTTACTGTGAGCAACCGACAGGACATCGCTATGAACACCATCACACCCCCCGCCCACTGTACTTTCGAACCTGATGACTGGCTGCGCCTGGCACGCCAGTGGCACCCGGTTGCGCGCTCCTGTGACATCACGGGCGCCCCCGCCAAAGCGGTGCTGCTGGACGAACAACTGGTGGTGTATCGCATCAAAGGCCAGGTGGTGGTGGCGCGTGATGTGTGTCCGCATCGCGGCGTACCGCTGACGCTGGGCTTTCACGATGAAGAAGGCGTGGTGTGCCCCTATCACGGCCTGCGCTTTGGCGAAGGCGGACGCTGCAACCGCATCCCGTCCAGCCCCGGCCAGCCCATTCCCGGCAAACTCAATCTGATCAGCTATCAGGTGGAAGAACGCTACGGTCTGATTTGGGTTTGCATCGCCCCGGATGCCGACAACCCGGCGTCGCTGCCGGTAATGCCGCACTGGGACGATGCCGGATTCCAGCAGATTAACTGTCCGGGATTTGATGTTAATGGCTTCGCCGGTCGTCAGGTGGAAGGCTTTCTCGACGTGGCGCACTTTGCCTGGGTCCACACCGCAACCTTCGCCGATCCCAACAACCAGACGGTGCCGCCGTACAATCCGACCGAAACCGCCTACGGATTCGCGGTTGATTACTGGAGTTCAGTAAGCAACTTCGCCGCCGATAGCGAACAGCAGGCACCGGAAGGCTTTGCATGGCTGCGCCATTTTGAGATGCACCTGCCCTTCACCGCGACGCTGACCATTCATTTTCCCGGCGAAGCACGGCTGGTGATTATGAACGCCGCATCGCCGGTTTCGGCGCGGAAAACCCGGATGTTCGCGCCGATTGCGCGCAACTTTGACCTGCATATTCCAGTGGAAGAGGTACACGCGTTTAACGCACGGGTGTTTGAGGAAGACCGGCTGATGGTGGAAACCCAAATGCCGGAGCGTCTGCCGCTCGACCTGACGCTGGAAGCGCATATCCCGGCCGATCGCAGCTCGATCGCCTATCGCCGCGGCCTGAAACGTATGGGCTTCGGTGAGTTTTTCCTGGTGTAAGGAGGCGATGATGAGCACAGTTTTACAGGTCGTGGTGGACGGTATCTATCGTCAGGGACGACATAATCTGGGGATCAACCTGGTGGCGGAGAATGGTCAGCCGCTGCCGGAGTGGCAGCCGGGCGCGCATATCGACGTCCATTTTCGCGATGGGCTGGTGCGACAATATTCACTCACCGGCCAGCGCGACAACCGACATCATTATCAGATCTGCATTGCACGCGATAAACAATCCCGTGGCGGATCGCGCTACGTCCACGATGTGTTGCGTCCTGGCCAGGTGATCAACATCTCGCCGCCACGCAATCTGTTCCCACTGATCCCCGCCGGGAAAGTGATTCTGATGGCGGCCGGTATCGGCATTACGCCGCTGTACGCAATGGCTGAAGCGCTGGAAGCGGCGGGCATCCCCTTCGTGCTGCATTACTACGTGAAACAGCGCGGCGATGAAGCCTTTTTGCCGGAATTATCGAAATCGTTCGCGCATGGTTTTTGTGAAATCTGGCACAGCAGCGAAGGCCGCAGCCCGCGCAGCCATGCGCCGGCGGAACTGCTGGACCCGGCAGCGGATACCCATCTTTATCTCTGCGGCCCGGAAGGCTTTATGAGCCATATGCGTGAGGCCGCCGCCCGCCACGGCTGGCAGGCGGAGAATATCCACACCGAAGCCTTTAAACCGCTGGCCGCCAGCACGGCCAACGATAATGGCGAGAGTTTTACCGTCACCCTCGCGTCGAGCGGGCAGCAATGGCCGGTGCCACCGGGGCAGACCATCGCCACCGTGCTGCTGGAAAACGGCGTCGATGTGCCGCTCTCCTGCGAGATGGGGATGTGCGGCGCCTGTCTGACGCGCGTCACCGAGGGAGAAATCGACCATCGCGATACCGTGCAATCGGATGCTGAGAAATGCGCACCCGAACAATATATCGCCCTGTGCTGCTCGCGCAGTTTGTCGCGTAACCTGGTGATCGATCTCTAAAGGGCGAGGATTTCCCAGCCGTTGTAGCCCACGCCCGCAACGGCAATCAGCAGCAGGAAGCACAGGGACGCGACTTCCAGCCGACGCTGCTGCGAGCCGGGCAGCCAGCGCCGCACCGCGAGGATATAGCAGGCCATCACGCTGAAATCGAACAACATCCAGATCAGCGCCAGCGTTACCAGGCTGGTGCTGAAATGGGGGGTGACGGCGATAAACTGCGGAAACAGCGCAGCGAAAAACAGAATATCTTTTGGATTCGACACGCCAATCAGAAATCCCTGCCATAACCCGCCCTGCACCATCTCCCGATGCATCTGCTGCACCCGCAGCGCCGGTGGCGCACGCAAGCCGCGCCATGCGTCATAGCCAATATAAAACGATCCGGCCAGCGCGGCCAGGCGCAGACTCAGGGTATTGATCGACACCAGCCCAACCAGCATCAGCGCCGCCAGCGCAATCAGGACCAGCGACGCGCCGTGGGTGCCAACCACGGTGGCAAAGGCACGCCGCGTGCCGTGGCGCGCTGCGGTGCCGGTCACCAGCGCCACCACCGGCCCCGGCGTGGCCAGCAACATCAGGATGGATAACATGTAGGTACACAATAAAGGCAGGTTCATGATCACTTCTTCAGACAACAAACGGAGGGTCAGTATTGCCCGGCATTTCGCAGTTGAAAAACGGATAAAACTGCCGTTGAATGTGAGTTTTACTCAATATGGAAAATTGCGATGTCGCTGCCTCCGCTCTACGCCCTGCGCGCCTTTGCCTGCGCGGCGCAACTCGGTTCCTTTAGTCAGGCAGCCGCGGCGCTGCATGTCACGCCAGGCGCCATCAGCCGCCATATCCGCACGCTGGAGACGCTGTTTGGCTGCGAACTCTTTCTGCGCAAGGGACCGAAAGTAGAGGTTACGGCGGCGGGCAGCGTGCTGGCAACGCAGTTGCAGGAGGGTTTTGACTGCCTCGAACGCGCCTGTGCCGCGTTCAGTCAGCACGACACCACGTTGCGGCTGAAGGCGCCCTCAACGCTGACCATGCGCTGGCTGCTGGATGTATTGCAGGCTTATCGTGAGAAAAACTCAACCTCACAGGTTGCCATCACCAGCGTCTGGATGGATACCGATAGCGTTGATTTCAGCCGTGAACCCTTCGACTGCGCCATTTTGCTGGGTAACGGGCAGTTTGGACCGGCCACGGAAAGTCGCCTGCTGTTTAAGGAGTGGCTGATTCCACTTTGCGCGCCAGCGCTTATGCAACAGGCGCAGCACAACCTGGCAAGCTGCGAGTTGATCCATCCCACTCCCGATCGCCGTGACTGGCGACGCTGGCTACAGGCCAGCGGCCATACGCCTGCCCCCAATATCTGGCAGGGCAAAGTGTTCGACACGCTGGAACAGGGCAATATGGCGGCCATCAGCGGTCACGGCATCTCAGTGGGCGATCTGCTGCTCAGCCAGGATACGCTGCGCGACGGGCTGCTGACGTTGCCATTTTCTCAGGCGCTGGCGACTGGCGACGGTTACTACTTCGTCTGGCCGCGCGCGTCAGTTCGGACTGATCACACCCGCGCGTTATATCGCTGGCTGAAAGATCATGCACCCGCCGCGCTGCCGGAAGGCATTCAACCCGTGGCGATAAACGAATAACCTCGCCGGGAACGCCAGGCTGGCTGGAAGATAAAGCGGATGCTGGTGAAATTATTTTAAGATGATTTAACCAGCCAACAATTAATTGATTCCGCAATCCAACCCAACCGACAAAATTGCAAACTTAGGATTATTCCTGGATTGCCTTAATTAAGATCGCCGCTACAGTTACTCTAGCTTTCTGATGATTGCGGAAGCAGATCCTGTTAATGGCAAAACACATCAATGAGGAATAAAAAATGGCGGAACGTCGTGGTGGGTCTGGAAACTTTGCAGAAGACAAGCAACGCGCGGCAGAAGCGGGTCGCAAGGGTGGTCAGATGAGCGGGGGGAACTTCCGAAACGACCCGGAGCGTGCTATCGAAGCCGGTCGAAAAGGAGGAAAAATCAGCCGCCGCAAATAAAGAACGCACCTGAATACTCCAAATTTATTTCGCCTTTAGGGAAAACTCTCGCCTGGAAATCACCCTGCGTGAAGCCGGGAAGGGATATATTTACCTCAGACACCAGGTTATTCAGACACCATCTTATACAAGAAAGAGATTATATTTGTACAAGGATATTTATTTTGTACAAATTAAATGAGCGGAAGTTTAATTTATTTTCTAAACAACAACGAATGACAGAATCGACTAACATAATAAAAAATCGTAATTTCCGGCATCTTTGATGCCACTGCCACGCCGACCAGGCTTTTGCCGACGGCGAATGGCGTTGAGCAATTTTCGGCGGATTTATACAACGTTTCTGACGTCGGAAAGCCTGCCTGCGGAGCATAAAAACCGCTCTGACACGCCGATCGCACCATCCCGTGATATTCTGCTGTGGCATTTTTCTCTCATGAAAAGGAGCAGCAACCATGGCAGCACGGGAACACCATTATCAGGTAACAGTACGCTGGACCGGCAATCGCGGTGACGGCACCGCCAGCTATACCGCCTATGACCGCAACGGCGAGCTGCTGGCGAATGGCAAACCCACCATGCCGCTCAGCGCCGACCCGGCGTTTCGCGGTGATGCGGCACGCTGGAACCCTGAGGAATTGCTGCTGGCGGCGGCCTCAGCCTGCCATAAGTTGTGGTATCTGCATCTGTGCGCCGATGCCGGGATTATCATTGAAGGGTATGAAGATACCGCTGAGGGCACCATGGTGGAGGGAGCGCGCGGCCACTTTACCCACATCACCCTACAGCCGCATATTACCTTGCGCAACCCGGCAGATGCTGACCGGGCGCGGGAACTGCATCATCAGGCTCATCAAGCCTGTTACATCGCCAATTCCCTGAATTTTCCGGTGAACTGCGAGCCGCGCTTCGACTAGATTTACGCCGCGCCGGCCAGCGCGGGTTGCCACAGATGCACCCCGTTGCGTCCGGCGCGTTTTACGGTATACAAGGCTTCATCCGCATGACGCAGCCAGTGGCGCAACGACTCCGCACTGACCGCCGGAGCGATACCGATGCTTACCGAACAGCGGTAGTCAACCGCGGCGGGTAAACGCAGTTGAGCGATTTTCTCTTTCAGACGTTCCGCCAGCGCCACCACCGATTCATCGGTGGCATGGTGCACAATCACCCCCAGCTCATCCCCGCCAAAGCGCGCCGGAATATCCTGCAAGCCGACATAGTTACGCAGCAGCGCCGAAATTTCCGCCAGCAAAAAATCGCCCGCTTCGTGGCCCCAGGTATCATTCACCGCCTTAAAATTATCGACGTCTATCAGCAGCAAATAGCCCGAACTGTCGCCCCGGCGCGTACTGAGAAACTCACTCTCCAGCCGCCGTTCGAACAGGCGGCGGTTGGGAATTTCTAATCCGGGATCCATCAGCGCAATACGTTCCAGCTCGCGGTTACGCTGGCGTAGCTGCCAGGTCAGGTTATATGAGGCGACGCTGAGCGCCAGCATATACACCGTCGCCAGCGGCAAGGTCAGCCAGGCGGTTTGCGCGCTAAAGCTCAGATGCAGGCCGGTACCATCCACCAACCACACCGCCATAAAGGCGCAGACAAACGCCTGCATCGCGGCAATCAACTGCGCGCCTCCGCCTGCGGCATAGCGGTCCGAGGCCAGCACCGCGATGATGATAAATGAAGGCATCGGGTTGAATCCCATCAGCGCCACCCAGATACCGCCAAAAGCTGCATCGAGCGTCAGATTGCGCCGTTCAGAAGTGGTGGAGTCTTCCGCGCGCAACGCCAGACGATAGGCCATCCACGGCCATATAAACGCGTTGGCAAACAGCAGACCGCAGATGCCCAGGCTGCGATTCATCTCCATCATTACGGAAAGAATCGGGAAGAAACATAAGACCGTGCCGAGCTGGCGCATGAAGAACATGCGACGAACGAAGCGCATGGAACGCCGCTTCAGGTGATTATCATCAGGTGAGTAGTAATTCATTCACGGGGAAATTTCAGATCGACAAGAAATGCAGTTTATCGGGAAAAGCGTTAAGCGGAGCGTTTTTTTTAAGATTTTTTCCCTTGTTTAGTTAAGAGAGAACAAATTTTTTACACATTGCAGACAAAACAGACATCGCAGGCCGCGTCTGCACGGCCTGCGATGTTTTTTTTCGTTAGCGCGCAATACCTTGCAGACGGAACTGCGCCACCAGACGTTCCAGCATTACCGCCTGCTCTTCCAGTGAATTCGCCGAGACCGACGAGGCGCTCACCAGCGACGCGTTCTGCTGAGTGGTGGTATCCAGCTCGCCGACGGCACGGGCAATCTGCTCGATGCCACGGCTCTGCTCATCGGAAGCGGCAGAAATCTCTTCCATGATTTCATTCACCCGCGCGATGCTGCCCAGGATCTGCTCCATGGTTTCACCGGCGCGCGCCACCTGCTGATGGCCGTTGCTGATACGGCTAACCGATTCACTGATCAACTGCTCGATATCTTTCGCCGCCTGGGAACTGCGCTGCGACAGATTACGCACCTCGCTCGCCACCACCGCAAAACCACGGCCCTGCTCACCGGCACGCGCGGCTTCCACGGCGGCGTTCAGCGCCAGGATATTGGTCTGGAAGGCGATGCTGTTGATCACCGCCGTGATGTCGGCAATTTTCTTCGAGCTTTCGGAGATTTCACCCATGGTGCTGACCACATCGCGCACCGCGACGCCGCCCTGATTGGCGTTACGCGTTGCCTCGGCAGCGATCTGACTCGCCTGGCGCGCGTTCTCGGCGTTGTTTTTCACTGTGGCGGTCAGCTGCTCCATACTGGCAGCGGTTTCCACCACCGCAGCCGCCTGCTGCTCGGTACGTGACGACAGATCAAGGTTGCCCTGATTAATCGCGCTGGCGGCCTGCGACACGCTATTCACGCTGCTCAGCACATCGCCAATCATGCTGCGCAGCCGTTCATTCATTTTGCCCATCGCCGCCGTCAGCTTGCCGAGTTCATCACGTCGATCGGTCGCAAACTGCGAGCTGAGATCGCCGCTGGCAATGCGTTCCGCCAGTTCCAGGTTATGAAACACCGGCTGGGTGATCTGGCGGATGATGTACCAGGCCACCAGCACGCCAAACAGAATCGCCAGCCCGCCAATCAACAGCGCAAGGTTGGTAGAACCGTTGGCCAGGTCTTCGTTAGCCGCTTTGACGATATCGATGATTTTTTTAATCGCCGCGCTGCTTTGATCACCTGCGACTTTCACGCCATTTTCGGCGCTGCGCAGCTGACCATAGGCCTGTACCGCTTGCAGGCTGAGATCTTTAAAGCGTTCGGTATCCTGCCACAAGGCGTTAAAGCCGCCCTGTTGTTCCGGCGGCAGCTGCGCCAGCAACGCCTTCATCCCCTGCTCCGCCTGGCCGAAATGTTTTTCCAGCGCGTTACGCAACGGCTCGCTGACGTTAAAACGCAGCGCCAGCGCTTCTTCGCGCACGTTGCTGATGGCAAACAGCTGGTCGTAAATCTGGTTGGTGAGTTCCGGGTTGGTGACCGGGGTGCGGATCAGTTGGGTGTAGCGTGAGGTGGTGTCCTGCTGGCTGATCGTGTCGAGCTGAGTGCGCAGACCGTTGAGCTGCTGCGTGGCCCGCGTCATATCACCGATCCGCTGCTGAAACTCAGCCAGATGGGCGGCAACTTGCGGAATCAGCGGCTTAGCATCGTCTGACCAGTGGATCTTTTTGGCATCTTCTGTCAGTTGTTGCGCGTGGGTGACAAACTTTGCCATCACCGCGCCAGACTGATCATCGCCATAAAGGTATTTGAGGCGGTTAATTTTTGCCTGAAACACCTCGATGTTGATGTCATAAATCAGGTTCGTTTTCTGGTAGATGTTATGAATTGCATTAAAGCGCTGCACGCTTAGCCCGGTAGCCAGCGCCACCAGCAGTAACACAATGCCGAATCCTGCCGACAATTTTCGCGTGATGCGCACATTCCGCAATCGTGATACCAATCCCATGTTTCCCACCCCTGCGTTTATTGTTTTGGTTGAGTTTGCTGAAGGGGTTATCGGTGCGGTTAAGGAATTGTTTATTGCCAGACGCACAAAAAGCCTGTCGGGAACGCAAAAGGCGCTCCCGACAGGGAGACTAGTCGTGCCAGCGCTTAAAGATCAGGCTGGCGTTTACGCCGCCAAAGCCAAACCCATTGGAGAGCGCGAACTCCATCGGCATCGGGCGCGCGGTCAGCGCCACCAGATCGAGATCGGCAGCTGCTTCGTCCGGCTGATGCAGGTTGAGCGTGGGGGGCGCCAGCTGGTCACGCAGCGCCAGAATGCTGAAGATCGCCTCGACCCCGCCCGCCGCGCCCAGCAGATGGCCGGTGGCCGACTTGGTAGAGGTGATCGCCACCGGGCTGTCAGCAAATAACGCGCGAATCGCCGCCAGCTCGCCTTTGTCGCCTACCTGGGTCGAGGTGGCGTGGGCGTTAATATGCTGAATATCCGTCGCCTCGATGCCCGCCTGACGAATCGCCGCCTCCATCGCCCGGCGCGCCCCGCTGCCATCTTCCGGTCCTGCGGTGAGATGATAGGCATCCGCGCTGGTGCCATAGCCGACAACTTCCGCCAGCGGCGTGGCGCCTCGCGCCAGCGCATGTTCCAGCGATTCAATCACCAGCATCCCGGCCCCTTCCCCCATCACAAAACCATCCCGTTGCTGATCAAAGGGACGTGAGGCGCTGGTGGGTTGATCGTTGAAGCCGCTGGACAACGCTTTGGCCGCCGCGAATCCACCAAGGCTGACGCGGTGAATCGCCGCTTCACTGCCGCCGCATAAGGCAATATCCGCCTCGCCGCTGCGAATCAGGCGGGCCGCATCGCCAATCGCCTGAGCACCGGCAGCACAGGCCGTGACCGGTGCGCCAATCGGGCCGCGAAAACCGTGGGCGATGGAGACATGCCCGGCCGCCAGATTGGCGAGAAATGAGGGTACGGTGAATGGTGACAGGCGACGCGGGCCGCGAGCCTGAGTGGTTTCCACCGCCGCCGCGATTTCGTTAAATCCGCCGATGCCGGTGGCGATGACCGTTGCCGTGCGCTCGCGTAATGCCTCCAGCTGGGGAAACCAGTTAGCCTGGGTTAAGGCTTCATGGGCGGCGACCAGCGCGAACTCAATAAAGCGATCCATTTTCTTACGTTCTTTCGCCGGGATAACCGCCAGCGGATCGAATCCATGCTGCGGGTCCTGCTCCACCGAGGGCACCTGCCCCGCGACTTTACAGGGAATATCTTCCGCGGTGGCGTCCGGCAAGGGGCTGATGCCGGATTGCCCTTTCACCAGGGCGCGCCAGACGTGTTCCACGCCACAACCTAATGGGCTGACAATGCCCATGCCGGTGACGACAATGCGCTTTAATGAGATATCCATATGATCTCCAGATAAAAAATGGCTAGGTTTTTGGCACTTTCATAAACGGCACCAGCAGCGCGGCGATAAAAAATCCGATCATGATGAGCCAGAAAGCGTCCGCAAAAGCCTGGGTTCTGGCTTCGCGAAGGGTGAGTGCCGCAAGGTTCTTCAGCGCGGCGGTCTGTGCAGCATCGGGGCTAAAGCCCTGGCGAGTCAGTGCTGCGGTTGAGGATTGCATAAAATCGCCCAGCGTCAGGCTGGCGCTGTTGAGATGATCCGCCAGGCGACTGTAATGCAGGTTGGTACGATTGTTCAGGATGGTGCCGCACAGGGCGATGCCGATCGCGCCGCCAAGATTGCGCATCAGGTTAAACAGGCCGGAGGCCTGTTTCAGACGCGACGGCGGCAGACTGCCCAGCGTGAGCGTTACCGTTGGCGCCACGGCGAATTGTTGCGCCATGCCGCGAAACGCCTGCGGCAGCAGCAGCTGATCCGCGCCCCAGTCATGGGTTATCGGCACAAAACTGTACATCGACACGCCAAAGGCGATCAGGCCGAACGCCAGCAGCCAGCGCAAATCGACCCGATTCGCCAGAAAGGAGTAAAACGGGATAGAGAGAACCTGAAACAGGCCGGTGGAGAAGATCGCCAGCCCAATCTCCAGCGCGCTGAAGCCGCGTACCGTGCCGAGAAACAGGGGCGTCAGATAGATCGTGGCGAAGATGCCCACGCCAGCCATAAAGGAAAAATAACAGCCGAGGGTAAAAGTGCGATCTTTTAAGGCGCGCAGATCCATTACCGGTTGCCGATGGCGCAGCGTGCGGATGATAAACATCGCCCCGCAAATCAGCGCCAGCCAGCCGGTGAGGGTCAATGTCTGATCGTCAAACCAGCCCCAGCGCGGCCCCTCTTCCAGCGTATATTCGAGGCATCCCAGCGACACCGCCAGCAGCAGGATGCTGAGGTAATCCGCGCCGCGCAGCAGCGAGGTATCCGGCTCATCGATTTTCACCAGCATTGGCACCACCAGCGTGATGTAGAGGCCGGGCAGCACGTTGATGAAAAACAGCCAGTGCCAGTTGTATTGTTCGGTAATCCAGCCGCCCACCGTCGGACCGAGAGTGGGCGCCAGCGATGCAAGGCCGCCGATGGTTGCGGCCGCGATGACTCGCTGCTTTCCCTGAAAGAAGGCGAACGCGGTGGTGAAGACCAGCGGGATCATCGAGCCACCCGCCAGTCCCTGCAAGGCGCGAAAGGCGATCATGCTCTGGATATTCCACGCCCAGCCGCACAGCACGCTCATCAGGGTAAACCCCGCTGCCGAGGCCGCGAATAGCCAGCGGGTTGACATCACCCGCGCCAGCCAGCCGGAGAGTGGAATGATGATGATTTCGGCAATCAGGTAGCTGGTCTGCACCCACACGGTTTCATCGTCGCCCGCCGACAGACCACCGCCGATATCGCGCAGCGAGGCCGAGACAATCTGGATATCCAGCAGCGCGATAAACATGCCGATGCACATGGTGGCAAACGCGATGACCTTCTTGCTGACCGGCATTTCCAGCGTCGGTAGCGCAACCTGGCTACTCATGGAGTGGATTTCTCATCAACCGTCACGGTGACCGACAGACCCGGTCGCAGCAGTCCCAGCTTCGCCGCATCGCCTTCCAGCGCGATACGCACCGGCACGCGCTGGACTATTTTGGTGAAATTGCCGGTGGCGTTTTCCGCAGGCAGGATGCTGAAGCGAGAGCCCGTCGCCGGAGAGAGACTGACTATATGCCCGGTGAAGGTACGGCCAGGAAACACATCGGCAACGATCTTCGCGGATTGTCCCGCCTGCAAATGCGCCAGCTGGTTTTCCTTAAAGTTGGCATCCACCCACAGTCCCTGCGACGGCACCAGCGACAACAGTTGCGTGCCGCTGGTGACGTAAGCGCCAGACCAGGCGCGGCGGTTGCCGATGACACCATCAAATGGCGCACGGATCTCAGTATAGCCAAGATTGAGTCGCGCCATTTCCAGCTCCGCCTGGGCCTGCGTCAGCGCCGCTTGCGTCTGTTGTTCGCGCGCGTCGAGTACCCGCAGCTGACGTTCAGCCACGCTTTTATCGGCGCGCGCTTTGCTTTCCTGCGCCACCGCCTGGTGGTAATCCGCCTGGGCGTATTCGCGCGTCTGCACCGAGACCGCCGCAGTCTGCGCCAGCGCGCCGTAGCGACGGCTGTCTCCAGCGGTTTTTTCCGTCATGGCCTGCGCGGCATTGACGGCCGCCACCGAACCGGCAATGGTCGCCAGCTGCAACTGCCGCGTGGCATCGATATCGGCCAGCGCCGCCTGCTGCGCCTCCACTTCACCGCTGGCTTTCATTAACGCAGCCTGATAATCGCGAGCATCGAGGCGCACCAGCAAATCGCCCTGTTTCACCTGCATATTGTCCTGCACCGCGATTTCCTGCACGTAGCCCGCCACTTTGGCGGAGATCGCGCTGATATCGCCGCCGACATAGGCATCATCCGTTGACTGGATAAAGCGGCCGGATTGCCACCACCACAGGCTATACCCGGCCGCCAGCAGCAGTACGATTACCACCGCGCCCAGCATCAGCAGGCGTTTGTTAGCAATGGCTTTCATGGCGCATCGCCTTTTGCCGTTTGCGGCATAAATTTCAGCGCGGCTTCACCGGCACGTTTTTTCTTCAGGTACTCATGACGGTAGATGAGACCGGCTCCCGCCGCAGGTCCTGGCACCATCGCGTATTTTTCCACGCTGATTGGCTCACCGGTTTCGCTGTCGACCATAATTGCGCGTACCGGGCGCTGCGTTTCGGTTTCCACCAGCTGCATCTGCCGTCCTTCCGGCGAGAAATGGCGGCTGCCCCACTCGGCCAGCGCCATCAATACCGGCCTGAAGTCACGCCCCAGTTCGGTGAGATGATATTCGTAACGCGGCGGCGTGCGGTGGTAGCACACCTTTTCCAGCAGGCCATCTTCCACCAGTTCTTTCAGGCGACGGGAGAGGATGTTGGGCGCGATATCCGAGCTTTTCTGGAACTCATCAAAACGGGTAAACCCGGCGAAGGCATCGCGCAGGATCAGGATGCTCCAGCTATCGCCGATGCGCCCAAGGCTGCGCGCAATCGGACAAGGGGCTTTGCATAGCGGTTCGTTTTTCATGTTGCTGGCTCGGATTAGCGTTCGATGCGCACAGATTTCCACAGTAACTTGCAAAATGCAAGTTACTCCTTTTACCACCGCTCGGCGTGCTAAGGGGGCGCAATTAACTGCTACTGACCCGATCTGTCGCCGGGCCTGGCGCCGTGACGGAATCAACTAATAGTATGTTGTAACTAGGTTGCGCAAAATTATCCCAGCAGAACCCCTTACCTTTGCTGGCGGCAGTGCTATGTTCAGAGAGAGAGAAGCCGTTGAGAGAGGGGCATTATCATGAAGTTGAGGTGTGTGACAGGCGCCGCGTTGTGCCTGGTATTAACCGCGGCGGCGGCCACAGCAGATGCCGCCAGCATGTCCAAAACGCTGAAAAGGGGTGAACAATTTGAGGTGGCGCTGCCAGCCAATCCCAGCACCGGTTATTCCTGGATGCTGCGCACGCTGCCTGCGCCTTTGATGTTGGTTTCCATCGACGTGCGTCGCTCTGGCAAGTGCAAGCCAGGACAAACCGGATGCGGTGGCGAACAGATCTTCCGTTTTAAAGGCGTGCGTCCCGGTTCCGGCAAGATTGAACTCCTTTATGGACGCCCGTGGGACACGGCCACCGTGAAAAATCGCGTGATGAATGTCGTGGTCAGGTGAGGCGGATTGCAGCTTAACCATGCGGACCCGGCCCGATGGATTCCCGCATCATCAGGCTGGCATTGAAACTTTTGCGATGACCAATTTCGCCACCGTCGAGCATCGACACCAGCTGTTCGATGGTCTCCTGCACCATTTCCGTCACCGGGAGTTTCATGCTGGAGAGCGACGGAATGGTGTAAGGCGCGAGGGGAATATCATCAAAGCCCACCACCGAGACCTGCTGCGGAACGGCCACGTTGGCGGTGGCTAGCTGCTTCATCGCGCCGATCGCCATTTCGTCATTGCTGGCGATAACGGCAGTGAAATGACGCCCGGTCGCCAGCAGTGCGGCAACCGCCGCCATGCCGCTTTGCGCATGCCATTTACCCTCGATAATCAGGGCATCCTGTAGCGGAATCTGATGCTCCGCCAGCGCCGCTTTATAACCCGAAAGTCGTTCCAGCCCGGTGGGGGAATCGAGCGATCCGGTGATAAAAGCGATGTCGCGATGCCCCAACGCAATCAGCTGATGCACCGCCTGGGCGCTGGTGGCTTTCTGATCGGCATAGATACAGTAGCTATGATGCTGCCGCAGGCGACGGTTAATCACCAGAATCGGTTGTTTATGTTGGGAGATGATGTCATCCATCTCGTCGATGGAGAGAAAACGGGGATAGATGATGATGCCATCACAACGCAAATCCAGCAGAAACTGAATGGCCGCCCGCTCCTCGGCCGCGCTGTGCTTGCCGTCGGCGAGGATCAGCTGACGTCCCTGCTGCTCCATCAGGCGCGCCGAGTGCGACATCAGTTCGCTAAAGTAATTGCCGCTGTACAGCGTATTGGTGATCACCAGACCAATGGTTTGCGTGGATTTGACCGCAAGATTACGCGCCAGCAGATTGGGCCGGAAGTCGGTCTCAGCGATAGCCTGTAGCACCTGTTCACGCTTTTCCTGGCTGACGTAGCCGTTCCCCGACAACACGCGTGACACCGTCGCTTTAGAAACGCCCGCCTTTTTTGCCACTTCGAGAATGGTCGCCATGGTTATCTCATCTCACTCAGTCCGGGTTGCAGTGTAACTAAGGTACTCATTGATTGGGAAATTTTTAACAGCTTAGCCCTGATTTCGCTCTCCGTTCATATTGATACGTGTCACATTTTTTAAAACCCAATTTTAAATCTCTTGTTAGGCGCAAAAGATCGCTTCATGATTTTGTGAAACCGGTTTCTCATGGTGAGAAATTAACCCAGCGCGCTGCCTCCCTGCGCTGATGGCAGGTTGCTTCTGTCCCTACAACAACAGATGCGCGCCGGTCAAAACGATACCTATTTGATAAGAGACGACTATTCCATGCCGAAGAATTATGCCGAAGTCTCCCGCGCCATCGTCGATGCGCTAGGCGGACCCGATAACATCGAAGCCGTCACCCATTGCATGACCCGCCTCCGATTTGTGGTGAAAGAGAGCGAACGCATCAACACCGCGACCTTAAAGGCCATTCCTGGCGTGATGGGGGTGGTGCATAACGATGCGCAGTGTCAGGTGATCATTGGCAACAATGTCAGCCAGGCCTACCAGGAAGTTCTGAAACTCGGGATGCCCGGCGTGGCCCCGGCAGCTGACGCGGTAAAACGCAGGATCACCCTGAAGCGCATCGGCGCGGGCATTCTTGATGCGCTGGTCGGCACCATGTCACCGCTGATCCCCGCCATTATCGGTGGCTCGATGGTGAAACTGCTCGCCATGATCCTCAATATGACCGGCGTGTTTCAGGCAGGCTCCTCAACGCTTGTCATCCTCAATGTGATTGGCGACGGCGCGTTCTTCTTCCTGCCGATCATGGTGGCGGCTTCGGCAGCACTGAAATTTAAAACCAATATGTCGCTGGCCATCGCCATTGCCGGGGTGCTGGTCCACCCCAACTTTATCGATCTGATGGCGAAAGCCGCCCAGGGCCAGGCGGTTGAATTTGCCTATATTCCCGTCACCGCCGTCAAATACACCTACACGGTTATCCCGGCGCTGGTGATGACGTGGATTCTGTCGCATATCGAACATATCGTCGATCGCATCACCCCGGCGGTGACGAAAAACTTCCTCAAACCGATGCTGATTGTGTTGATTGCCGCGCCGATAGCCATTGTGCTGATTGGCCCGCTGGGCATCTGGATTGGTAGCGGGATTTCCGCGCTGGTTTACACCATCCACGGCTACCTGGGATGGCTGTCGGTGGCGATTATGGGCGCGCTCTGGCCGCTGCTGGTGATGACCGGTATGCACCGGGTGTTCACACCCACCATCATTCAGACCATCGCTGAAACCGGCAAGGAAGGCATGGTGATGCCCTCGGAGATTGGCGCTAACCTTTCGCTCGGCGGCTCCTCGCTGGCGGTGGCCTTCAAAACCCGCAATCCTGAATTACGTCAGACGGCGCTGGCCGCTGCCGCATCCGCCATCGTTGCCGGTATTTCGGAACCGGCGCTGTACGGGGTTGCGGTACGTCTGAAGCGTCCGCTGATCGCCAGCCTGATCAGCGGATTTATCTGCGGTGCCGTAGCGGGGATTGGCGGCCTCGCCAGCCATTCGATGGCCTCTCCTGGCCTGTTCACCAGCGTGCAATTTTTTGATCCCGCCAATCCAATGAGCATTGTCTGGGTCGGCGGCGTAATGATTTTGTCGGTAGTGCTGTCATTTGTATTGACCCTGATGCTGGGTTTTGAAGATATCCCGGTAACGAACCCTGGCGAAAAAACATCACCACCAGCGACGGATGGCGTGAAACTGTCAACGCCGGTTAATTGAAAAAAATTGAGGTTATTCATGTCTGAACTGACATTTCCTGCGGGATTTTTATGGGGTGGCGCGTTAGCGGCTAATCAGTCGGAAGGGGGTTATCTGGCAGGCGGCAAGGGATTGACCACCGTGGATATGATCCCGCACGGTCAGCACCGTATGCCGGTGAAACTGGGCCTGGAAAAACGTTTCTCGCTGCGCGAGGATGAATTCTATCCGAGCCACGATGCCATCGATTTCTATCATCGCTACAAAGAAGATATCGCGTTGATGGCGGAGATGGGGTTCACCGTCTTTCGCACCTCTATCGCCTGGAGCCGTCTCTACCCGAATGGCGATGAGTTGCAGCCCAATCCCGAGGGCATCGCGTTTTATCGCGCTGTCTTTGAAGAGTGTCAAAAATACGGCATCGCGCCGCTGGTCACGCTGTGCCACTTCGATGTCCCTATGCATCTGGTCACCGAATATGGTTCGTGGCGCAACCGTAAAATGATCGAGTTTTTTGCCCGCTACGCCCGCACCTGCTTTACCGCATTCGATGGTCTGGTGAAATACTGGCTGACGTTTAACGAGATCAACATCCTGCTGCATAGCCCATTTTCCGGTGCCGGTCTGGTGTTTGAAGCGGGCGAAAATCCTGAACAGGTGAAATATCAGGCGGCACATCATGAGCTGGTCGCCAGTGCGCTGGTTACGCGCATCGCCCATGAGGTGAACCCGCAAAACCAGGTGGGCTGTATGCTGGCGGGCGGCAATTTCTACCCCTGGTCGAGCAAGCCGGAGGATGTGTGGGCTGCGCTGGAGAAAGATCGTGAAAACCTGTTCTTTATCGATGTTCAGGCACGAGGCGCATATCCCTCTTACTCGGCGCGCGTATTTCGCGAGAAAGGCGTGAAGATTCAGATGGAAGACGGGGATGCGGAGATCCTGAAAAACACCGTGGATTTCGTCTCCTTCAGTTACTACGCCTCGCGCTGTGCGTCGGCGCAGATGAACGAGCAAAACAGCAGCGCGGCAAACGTGGTGAAATCGCTCACCAACCCGCATATCACTCGCAGCGAATGGGGCTGGGGCATCGATCCTCTCGGGCTACGCATCACCATGAATATGATGTACGACCGCTACCAGAAGCCGCTGTTTCTGGTGGAAAACGGCCTGGGCGCGCGCGATGAGGTCACCGCAGAGGGCGAAATCAATGATGATTACCGCATCAGCTACCTCAAAGAACATATCTTTGCCATGGCTCAGGCCATCGATGACGGCATCCCGGTTATCGGCTACACCACCTGGGGATGTATCGATTTGGTCGCGGCATCAACCGGCGAAATGAGTAAACGCTATGGCTTTGTCTATGTCGATCGGGATGATCAGGGGCAAGGTACGTTGAACCGAACGCGTAAGAAATCGTTCTGGTGGTATAAAAAAGTGATTGCCAGCAATGGCCGGGATTTGGATTAGCCTGACTTTTTGGCGATTTCAGCCTGAAATCCCTGCCGCTCGCGGCAGGGAGTCTTCAGACTTACCAGCGTGTCGCCTGCATATCGATGACGAAACGGTACTTCACATCGCCCTTCAACATACGCGCAAACGCGGTTTCAATCGCTTCACCGGCGATCAATTCAATATCCGCCGTGATGTTGTGCTCACCGCAGAAATCCAGCATCTCCTGCGTTTCTTTAATGCTGCCAATCGATGAGCCGCTGATGCTCAGACGACGGAAAACCATCGGCGTGACGTTTGGCGACGGGTGCGGCTGATCGGGAATCCCCACCAGCACCAGTTTGCCATTGGTTCTCAGCGTCGCCAGGTACGGGTCCAGGTCGTGCGGGGCCGCGACGCAATCCAGAATCAAATCCAGCGAGGTTTGGCAGGCGGCCATTTGTGCCGCATCACGCGAAACCACCACCTGCTGCGCCCCTAAACGGCGGGCGTCTGCGCCCTTCTCCGGGGAAGTGGTAAACAGCGTCACTTCCGCGCCCATCGCGCTCGCCAGTTTCACCGCCATATGACCGAGGCCGCCTAAACCGACGACACCGACCCGGTCTCCGGCTTTCACCTTGAAATGACGTAGCGGAGACCAGACCGTGACGCCCGCACATAACAGCGGGGCAACCCCTGCCAGCGCCAGCTGCGATGGGACGCCGACCACAAAATCCTGATCGACGATCACGCTTTGCGCATAGCCGCCCCAGGTGCTGTCGCCGGTATATTTGTCGATACCGTTATAGGTGGCGGTGAATCCCACCTCGCAATATTGCTCCTCCTGCTGCTGGCAGAAATGGCAGGTGCGACAGGAATCGACCATCACCCCGACGCCAACCACATCACCCACCTTAAAGCGGCTGACGTCTGCGCCGGTGGCGACAACGCGTCCGACAATTTCGTGGCCCGGCACCAGGGGATAGCGACTCACGCCCCATTCATTGCGCGCCATATGCAGATCGGAATGGCATACGCCGCAGTAAAGAATGTCGATTTTGACATCCTGCGCCTGCACGCTGCGCAGCGCGATCTGGCCGGAAGTAAGGGGTTGCGTGGCGTGGGGTGCGACTAACGCGTTGATTTTCATTGCGCCTCCATAAGCGAACTGGCAATGGCTGAGTAAAGGCGGCAGACTATAGTGAAGACGGTTCGGAATTGATAGTAGTTACCTTTTGGTAACCATACCGGGAGATAAACCTATGCCCGCCTGGGTAGACGGCAAACTGATGTTCTTCGCGGATTCGCCACCGCGTCGCCTGATGGATCTTTTTTCGCAAAAATGGAACAGCATGGTGCTGCATGCGCTGTATCACTGGCCGGGACATCGCGCCCGCACCGGGGAGCTACAACGCAGTTTGCAGGGAATTTCCAAGAAAATGCTGTTTCAGACGCTAAAAGAGCTGGAACAGCGCGGACTGATCGCCCGCCATGTTTACGATGTGATCCCGCCGAAGGTGGATTATCGCCTGACGCCGCTCGGCATGACCTTTGCCGCGCCCATTGAACAGATGTATCAATGGGGACTTGAAAATCAGGCAGCGCTGGATGCGATGGCAGCGCACTATCGCGCCGCTACGGACGCGCCATCAGACGGGCTATGCAGGCCCGATCGCGCTCCAGACGCGGATTAAATACCACCAGGCTCAGGCCCGGTTTGCCCTCGACGGCGAAGGTGCTGTATTCCAGCTCCAGCACCCCCTCGTCCGGCAGCCACAGCTGCTTGATGCCTTCGCCATGATGGCTGACCTCCTGCGATTGCCACAGACGGCGGAAAGTTTCGCTCATGGCGCTCAGCTCCTCCACCAGTGCGCGTACATGCTCACTGGCTCCGGTGCGCGCCACGTCGGCACGGAAATTCGCCACCATGCCACGGGCGACGCTCTCCCACTCGGGTAAGCGCTTTTTCATCTGCTCCTCACGGAACATCATCAGCAGGATATTGCGCTGCGCGGGCGGCAGCTCGGCGTAATCAACAAATACCCTGGTGGCCGCACGGTTCCACGCCACCACCTGCCATTCGGCGGTTTTCACCAGCGCAGGCGTGGTTGGCATACTGTCGAGTACCCGTTGCAGTGAGGGCGATACGCTCACCCCCGCCTGCCAGGTGACGCCCGGCAGACGATTTTGCGCCAGCAGGAACAGGTGATCGCGCTCCGCTGCGCTCAGTTCCAGCGCTTTCGCCAGGCGTTCCAAAACCACTTCTGACGGCGCACCGCCCCTGCCCTGCTCCAGCCAGGTATACCAGGTTGTGCTGACACAGGCGCGCACCGCCACTTCTTCCCGGCGTAAGCCCGGCGTGCGACGGCGTTGCATCGGATAGCCGAGCTTTGCCGCATCCAGCCGCTGGCGGCGTTCACGCAGATAATTGCCCAGCAGATTGTCGTCTTGCATCGTCATGGTTTTATCCTGTTAGTGGCCATACCCGTATAAGCTCACGACTTTTCGCCGCGCGACAGGCTTTTATCATAGTGCTTATCAACAGCCAGTGAGGAGCACGATTATGCGAATTTTTGTGACCGGCGCGAGCGGCTTTATCGGCTCGGCCATTGTAAAAAAACTCCATGCCCGCGGTCATCAGGTGCTGGGACTGGCGCGCAGCGCCGCGTCGGCAGAGAAGCTGCAACAGCAGGGTGTCACGGTGATACGCGGCGATCTGGAGGATATCGCCAGCCTGCGCGCCGCCGTGCAGCAAAGCGACGGCGTGATCCATACCGGTTATATCCATGATTTCAGCCGCATGGATCACGCGGCGGCGGTCGATCAGCAGGCGATCGTGGCAATGGGGGCAGAACTGGCGGGTTCAAACCGGCCGCTGATTGTCACCTCCGGCACCGCGCTGGTGGCGCCGGGGCGGATGGCGACGGAGCAGGATCTACCGGTGGCGGGGGTACATCCGCGTTCCGGTTCTAACGTGGTGGCACTGGCGCTGGCGGAGCAAGGGGTGCGGGTGGCGCTGGTACGCTTGCCGCCGACGGTACATGGCGCTGGCGATCACGGTTTTATCCCGATCCTGATCAATCTGGCGCAGGAGAAAGGCGCGGCGGTGTATGTGGATAGCGGTGACAATCGCTGGCCAGCGGTGCATCGCGATGATGCGGCCGAACTATTTTGCCTCGCGGCGGAACAGGCCGAAGCGGGGGCGATTTTGCATGCGGTGCAGGAAGAAGGCATCCCCTTCCGTGAGATTGCCACCACCATTGGCGCAGGCTTAGCGTTGCCGGTGAAAAGCCTGACGGTGGAGGAAGCACAAAGCTGGCTGGGCTGGATGGCGCGCTTTGCCGCCACCGATAATCTGACGTCCAGCGCCTGGACGCGTAAGACGTTTAACTGGCAACCGCGCGGCGCAGGGTTATTGCAGGATATGCGTGAAACGGATTATTTCCGTTAAAGGGAGCGGTGCGCATAAGCAATGCGCACCCGCCATACCATTAACCAAACGGGAACTCGCGCGCCAGCAGGCGCGCAATCACGTTCAGCGCCCCTTCATCGTTGTTGCTTTCGGTTTTGTAGCGCGCCACGGCGCAAACCGGGGCCGCCGCATTCGCCATCGCAAAGCTGTAGCACGCCTGACGCAGCATTTCGAGGTCATTGGCGCTGTCGCCAATCGCCAGCACTTCGCAATCATCAATGCCCCATTTCTCCTGCAACAGCGCGATACCGTGCGCCTTATGGCAGCCAGGAATGATCAGATCGACAAAACCGAAACCGCTGGAAACCGGGTGCATGATGTTCTCAATCGCGTTCAGCTCGGTATGCAGACGCTCCATCAGCGCATCAACCCCTTCGTGGGCCAGATTGAGCGAGAACTTGAAAATGGTGTCATCGATATCGTAGAGATTGTCGCGTTTTTCCAGACGATGGTAATGATTAGCCAGCATCGCCATCACCTCATCCGGCATTGAGGTGTGGACGTAAGCGCCGTTACGGCCGCAAACCACGGTACTGATCTCCGGTTCTTTCGCCAGAATATCGAGGACCTGATGCACACGCTCCTGCGCCAGCTCGCCGCAGAAAATTTCTTCGTTGCTGTCCGACACCCAGGCGCCGTTTTCCGCCACAAAGGCAATTTCATCTTTTATTTCAGGAAAATAGCGCAGCAGCTGATAATACTGATTGCCGCTGGCAACGACGAAGCGGACACCCTTCTCTTTCAGCAACGCGTACTGACGCAGAAAACGCTGGGCGTTGTACTGCTTGTTGTCATCCAGAAAAGTGCCATCCATATCAACCGCAATCATCTTCACTGCCATTTTGCTCTCCCGTATCTGTGCGCCGTCGAATCCGTCCGGCGTTAAAGGTTTTTATAAAGCTTACTCGCGGTGTGGATTATTGAGAATGTGAATAATGAGTTTGCTGACCGCTTTCAGAGATTTCCAGACCATTATTTACTGTATTTCTGCCCCTTTTTCCCTGATCCAGGCACAGAACATGGTCGCCATATCGTGCGCATAGGCTTCAATTTCCTGGGCGGTGCGCGGCGTTTCCGAAAAATGCTTGCCGACATTGCCCAGCGTGCAGTTGATCAGGTCCGCCGCGCGCTCACGTTCGTCATCAGGTAACTGCGGCAGCAGTTCGCGCAGAAAATCGCTGACGATATGCTCACCAGCGGCACGCGCTTCCTGCACTTCCGGCGCATCACGATACAGCGGCGCGGCATCGCTGAGCGCCGTGCGCATCGCCGCCTCTTCACACTCCGACTGTAAAAACGCCAGGGTTAAATCGTGCAGGCGTTGCGCCGCTGAACGCTCAGGGTTACGTAAAATAGCCGCCAGCATCCCGCCGGTGCGTTGCCACTCTTCACTTTGCAGGCGGAACAGAATTGCCGCTTTGTTGGGAAAATACTGGTACAGCGATCCAATACTCACCCCGGCCCGTTCCGCCACCCGCGCGGTGGTAAAACGCGTTGCGCCTTCCCGCGCCAGAACCTGAGTAGCGGCCTCAAGGATGGTTGAAACCAGCTCGCTGGAGCGAGCCTGCTTTGGTTTTTTCCTTTCTAAAATCAGTTTGTTACGACGTTCCGTCATCGTCCTCTCCTGAACGCGAATAGTGAAATGCGATTAATCCATCGTATTCTTATCACCGGCTTAAATCTACTCATCTGCACAGGACAATATCGATGAATACCTTAACCTCGGCTCCCCTCGCCCCATTATTACGCTACCTGTTTGAACTGGCCGACAACATCACGCCTGCCAGCAATGCAGCTCTTGCCGCGCTGTCTGAGGAGGAACAAACCCGGCTGATGACCAGCAAAACCGCTTATACCGAACTCTACACGCAGCTGAAGGAGGTGCCGCTGGCGGTCTCGCGTGAAACCGGCCAGCTGCTGTATCTGCTGGCGCGCAGCAGCAAAGCGCAAAATATTGTTGAGTTTGGCACGTCGTTCGGTATCTCCACGCTGCATCTGGCCGCTGCGTTGCGCGATAACGGCGGTGGAAAAGTCATCACCAGCGAGTTTGAACCCTCCAAAGTGGCGCTGGCGCGTAATCACTTTGCCGATGCAGGCGTCAGTGATTTGATTGAAGTCCGCGCCGGTGACGCATTGCAAACGCTGGCAACTGACTTACCGGCCACGATCGATATGCTGGTGCTGGACGGCGCGAAGGCGCTTTATCCGGCGATCCTGCACCTGGTGGAAGCAAGGTTGCGTCCGGGCGCGCTGATCATCGCCGATGACGCGGATTACAGCCCGGAGTACCTGGCCCGCGTCCGCGCCGTCGAAGGAGGCTTCCTGTCGCTGCCCTTTGGTGGCGATGTGGAGGTGTCGCTGTGGCTCGGGGCATGATGCTAAAGAAAATTACGGCAGAGAAATGTGACCTATCCGGTAATGCTGCTGTTGCGGGCGACGCTCACCTGAAAGGTTCTGCCACAGACTCAGCCGGATAAGCTGCCAGTGCTGCGGGTCCCAGGCCAGAACCTGTGATAACGCGCCACCCGGTTCAGGCAGCTGTTGCAGTTCAGACAAGTCGCTATAGGCAGGGATACTACTGATGTGGCGCGCGGCAAAATGCGCCTTAGTCGGTGCTGACGGCAGGGAGGCCGCCAGAACCGGATACACCTTAACGCTGGGCCAGCCAAATGCCTGCGTCAGCGCCTTAAAGCCTTCGCCGAGCAGAAAGCGGTGCATACTTGCCTCATCCTGCCAGAGGTAAAAAGGCGCATACAGATTTTCATGGCTGGCAGTCAATAAATCAGCCCGATCGGCATAAAGATAGAGTTTAAACAGCAGACCCGGAAAGCCATCCATCAGATGGCCTTTCTCAGCAATCCGGCGTTCAATGATCGCCATATCGTAATCGGCAGGCAGCGTAAAACTGTATTGCATCGCGAGCATGGTTTTATCCTTACTGTTGTGATTGTCAGCAGGAAGATAAAAAAGCGCGACGATTTATAAAATCATAAATAACAGGACTAAGAGTCCCGAAAAACAGGATGATAATCCCACCGGCCGGAAGCCTGCCCACAGCCCGTTAATTTTCTGTCGCATAAAAATAGTTACACAGCAGCTGCCAGAGATAGCTGGCCGCGGGGGTGAAACGATGGTCGCCGCTGCGCAGCAGATGGCTCTGGCTCTCGCGGGCGATACGGTGATCAATCGGCACCGCCTTTAACGCCTGTTGCAGCAGTGACTGCGGGACGGCCTGCGCGGTCATAAAGGCAATGCCCAGGCCGGCCTGACAAAGCGACAATGCGCTGGAGAACAGGTTGCAGCAATATGCCGGGGCAAATACCTGGCCTTCGCTTTTGAAAATAGCGCTGAGATAGCGTTGCAGGCCAAAACTGTCGCTCATGGCGATCAACCGGTACTGGGTGAGTTCCGCCACGCTGACCTGAGGATAATCAGCAATCGGATGTTCCGGGGTAACAATGGCGCAAATCGGTCCGCGATCAACGCTGTGGGTCTTCAGTCCCGGCGGACCGGCGGTACCAAAGCCCACCGCCATATCGACTTCGCCGCGCATAATCAGGTCAACGGTGGTTTGCATATCGCCGGAACTGATATCGATAAAAACGCCAGGCCAGGCGATGGAAAACTCCTTCAGTACATGGGTAACGACCTCTTCCACCATCCCCTGTCCGATGCGCAGCGTCACCGACCCTCCGCGCATATGGCGCAGATCGCGCAGCTGTCGTTCCAGCAGCTTGCGGCGCTGCGTGGTCTGCGCATAATCATCGGCCAGCAACTTACCGGCTTCGGTTAAGACCACATTACGGCCGCGTCGCTCCAGCAGCGGTAACTGCATACTGCGTTCCAGCAGCGAGAGTTGACGGCTGACCACCGAAGGGTTGATTCCCAGCACATCCGCCGCCCGACGAATCCCGCCGTGCATCCCCACTTCATACAAATAACTTATCGCTTTTTCTGGATATGTGACCATCGTCATAAGTTACGCTTATCCGTTGCTCTCAGGGCAACAATTCTACCATTCCCACCTGCTTTTTATACGATGACTTTTCTGCGCATACTGCGCGCTGGACAAAGGCAGGAACTTATAAATGAACAACATAAAAAATTACTTACAGCAGCACGCCGACGAGATTCTGGGCGATATCAAACGACTCGTGCAGGCGGAATCACCTTCGTTAGACAAGGCTGCGGTGGATCGCTGCGGCGAGGTATTGCAAAGCCTGTTCCGCGAGCGTCTCGGTATCAGCGCGGACGTGGACGTTCAGCCGCACTATGGCAATCACCTGCGTTTTGCGCTGGGTGATAGCGGCCCGCAGACCACCATCATCGGTCACTTCGACACCGTCTGGGATCACGGCGAATTAGCGTTGCGTGAAGAGGATGGCAAGCTGTTTGGCCCCGGCATCCTCGATATGAAAGCCGGACTGGTGCAGGCGATTTGGGCGGTGCGCGCGCTGGCTCAGCTGGATGGTTTAACCGGCAAACGCGTGGTGTTCCTGTGCAACAGCGATGAAGAAGTTGGCAGCCCCAGCTCCAGCGAGTGGATTTGCCACAACGCCGCGGGTTCACAGCAGGTGCTGGTGGTGGAACCGGCGGTTGCGGGCAGCGATGCGCTGAAGGTGGCGCGCAAAGGCACCGGACGTTATGACATCGTGATCACCGGACAGGCGGCCCACGCGGGCAACAATCCTGAAGAAGGTATCAGCGCCGTGCAGGAGATGGCGCATCAAATCCACGCTCTGCATGGCCTGAATGCGCCGGAACGCGGCACCACGGTGAACGTGGGCATCGCCAATGGCGGCAATCGCATCAATGTGGTGGCCGACCATGCAGAGCTGGGTATTGATACCCGCGTCACCAGCGAGGAAGAGGCGCAGCGCATCCACGCGGCGATCATCAATTTGCAACCGGTGATGCCGGGTATTGTGTTGCAGGTGAAGGGTGAGCAGGGCCGCCCGCCGATGCGCCAGACCCCCGCTTCGCAGCGGCTGCTGGAACGTGCGCAGCAGGTGGCTCAGGCGCTCGGCTTTGAGGTTGCAGGCAAATCTGTCGGCGGCGGCAGTGACGGCAACTTCACGGCGGCAATGGGGCTGCCGACGCTGGATGGCCTCGGTGCGACCGGCGCCGGTATCCATGCCCGCCATGAACACATCATTATCGCCAACATCGCGCCCCGCGCGGCGCTGGTGGCAGGCATCATCGCCGCAGAAGGAGCGACGACGTGACGCAGTTACATATCGCGCAGTCTGCCCCTGCGCCTGCGCCGCGCCCGGCTGGTCAAAGCCCGTATCTGCTGCTGTTTATTATGCTGGTGGTCGCGGCGGTGGCGACCTGGCTGATCCCGGCAGGCGCGTTTGATTATGAAATCCGTGAAGGTATCAAGTTTGCGGTGAAAGGCAGCCTTCATGCGGTGCCGCAGTCCGGCGTCTATCCGCTGGAGATCTTCACGGCCATTGCCAACGGCATGGTGAAGTCGGCGCCAATTATCTTTTTGATTTTATTCACCGGCGGCGTACTGGCGGTGGTTGAATCTACCGGCGCTATTGCCACCGCGCTGAACTCGCTGTCGCGCAGCACCCGCCTGAGCGATACGCGTATCATTCTGATCTTTGGTGTGATTTTCGCCATTCTTGGCACCACCGGCGCGGTGGTCAATGCCGTGGTGGCCTTTGTGCCCATCGGGCTGCTGGTGGCGCGTTCGCTGGGTCTGCCGCCGATGCTCGGGGCAGCGCTGGTCTATCTCTCCTGTGCCGCCGGGTTTAACGTGTCGATACTGGGACCGGCAACAACCGGCCTGACGCAGCATCTGGCGCAGCTGCCGCTGTTCTCTGGCATGTTGCTGCGCGGACTGACCTGCCTGATGTTTGTGCTGAGCGCGATGGGCTATCTGATCTGGTCGGTGCGTAAAGAACGTCTGGCGGGGAATCTGCGCCCGAAACAGGCGGAAAACAACGCGGAGGCGCTGGTTGTCACCGCACGCCACAAGCTGATCCTTACCACCTGTGCGCTGGCGCTGATGATCTTTATCGGCGGTGCCGTGCATTATCATTGGGGCACCAATGAGATGTCCGCGATGTTTATCCTGCTGGCGATTGTGGTGGGATTGATTGGCCGGATGTCGGGGTCAGATATCGCCAATACCTTCCTGTCCGGCTGTTCCGGCCTGGTGAAAGGCGGCTTTATTGTGGGCCTGGCAGGCGCGGTTTCGCTGGTGCTGCAACAGGGTCATGTGCTTGATCCGATTGTCGGCTTCCTCACCGATCTGCTGGCTCCGGTGCCGCAAAAAGTGGCTGCCATCGGCATGTTTATCAGCGCGGCGCTGATCCACTTCGGCATCTCGTCCGGTTCCGGAGAATCGGCGGTGTTGATCCCCATCTTCTCCCCGCTGGGCGACAACCTCGGCCTGACGCGTCAGGTAACGGTGCAGACGGTGCTGTTGGGCGAAGGGATTGTGAACTGCATCAGCCCAACCTCTGGCGTGCTGATGGCGGTACTGGCGACCGCCGGTATCCCGTTTGGGAAATGGCTGCGCTTTATCGCACCGCTGGTCGCCGTCTGGTTCAGCATCTGTGTTGTGATGCTGCTGGTGGGCGTAGCGATCAAGTGGGGACCGTTTTAAGGCGTAACGGAACGGGTGCGCGCCGCTGCGCACCCGTTCACACCACAATCGCCACCAGCACCCCAAACAGCAGCAAAATGTATACCCTGGCATGCCAGATATCGGGCACCGCTGGGATACAGCGCCGACTGAACAGAATGCCGCCCACGCCCGCCACGATAAGCCACGCCAGAATGTGCAGATTAATCAACCCCAGATAGCCGCTCATCGGGTATCCGCTCAGGCTATAGGTGATGGCGCCGCACACCGCCACCGGTAGCGACAACGGATTGGCCGCGCTGACACAGTCGCGCATGGCATAGCCGTGTCGCCGCAGCAGGGGCACGGTCATCACGCTGCCGCCAACGCCGAGTAACGCCGCCACGATGCCAATCGCCACGCCGCCCACGCTCAGGGTAGAGGCGGATAGTCGTCGCTGCGCCGGGCGCTGCACAAACCCGCGACGCAGCAGGCAATCCGCCAGCGTGATCAGCAGGTAAATCACAAACAGCAGCTTAACCACCGCATCCGCCATCAGGCCAGCCAGCAGCGAACCCGCTAGCGCGCCGCAGGCGATAAACCCCACCAGCGGAAACAACATTTCCCTGCGTAGCCTGCCCGCCCGCCAGTTCTGCACGCTGGCCCATCCGGCATTGAACACCATCACCGCCGTCGAGGTCGCCACCGCGATATGCATGGCATTGCCGGTTAACGCCTGCTGGCGCACCAGCAACTGATAGACAAAAGGCACCACAACAAATCCGCCGCCGAAACCAAAAAGTACGGTAGTTATCCCGGTAGCAAAACCGGCGAGAATAATGATGATAAGGTCGTTCACTGATAATCCCTGTGCTGAGGGCAGTTGCCCGTGAGGCGGGAAGTCTGACAGTTTGCGTGCTGGCTTCACATTTCCACAGCGCTCATTTACCCTTGCGAATCGGTCAACTTGCAGGACGGCAGGGATTTATGCGCAACGTGCATATCGATGATTATGATGGCCTTGAACGCGAGGTCGTCGCGGTGGGGAATGACTATCCGGGAGGCTACGTCTTACCCACGCATCGCCATCGGCGCGCGCAGCTGCTCTATGGCGCGACCGGCCTGATGCATGTGACAACCCAGTCGGGTAACTGGACGGTGCCGCCCCAGCACGCAGTATGGATCCCACCCGCAACCGACCACAGCGTCACCTTTATCGGCGTCTCTACCCGCAGCCTGTATATCGAACCGCGCAGCGCCCAGGGTCTGCACAGCCGCGAGCGCTGTCAGGTGATGACGGTTTCACCGTTCCTCAGACAACTGTTGATTGAAGCGGTGGCGCTGGAGCCGCTGTATACCTCGACGCGCGATACGTTGCTGGTCGCCCTGCTATTGCAGGAGCTGGCCGCGATGCCGGTACGCGAATTTGATATTCCCCTGCCCCGCCATCCGCTGCTGCTGGAGCAGTGCCAGAGGTTTATTGCCGCCCCGTCGATTCACGATCCCGCACAGCGCTGGGCCACGGCGTTATTTATGAGCCAGAGCACCTTCCGCCGCCATTTTTTGCAGCAAACCGGCATGTCATTTTCTGACTGGCGTCAGCGCGCCTGCGTGGTAGCGGCGCTGAGTCGTTTAGTGGAGGGAATGTCCGTGAACCAGGTCGCGCTGTCGCTGGGTTATGACAACGGATCCTCCTTTGCCACCATGTTCCGGCGCGTTACCGGCCAGTTGCCCTCCGCTTATCATCCGGCGCGCTAAAACGGCCGATCGTCCGGTTCCCTCCCCTGCCTGCCCCAAACCTGGTTATCTGTGAAGCCGCGCAACTTTTCGATGTTGCGGCTTTGTTATTATCGCTTCGACTTACGAATGAAAGTTAATAAATATTCATTCGAAACACACCAACCCGACCAGGAGCGGCTATGAACAGTTCTTTTACCTCGGTAAGCCTTCCCGACGATCATCAAGCGCAAATCCGTCTGATGAAGCAGCAGCTGCGCGAACAAATTGGCGATGTTGAAGGCTTATTCCTTGAAGTTAAAGCCAAAATCAACCAGGCGATTGCTGAAGCGAAACAGGATGAAGCCGCACAGGGCACCGCCTGGCCGGTGCTCAATATGCGCGATATCGCGGAAAACAACGTTTCTCCGCAGCAAATCGACTTCATCAAACGGCGTGGCTGCCTGGTGGTGAAACAAAACTTCGCCCGCGAAGAGGCGCTGGCGTGGGATAAGGCGATGCTCGATTATCTCGAACTGAACGACTTTGACCGTCAGTACCGTGGACCGGGCGACAGCTTCTTTGGCAGCCTGGAGGCTTCACGCCCGGAAATCTATCCCATCTACTGGTCCAAATCGCAGATGGAAGCGCGCCAGAGCGAAGGGATCGCGTTGACGCAATCCTTCCTTAATCGCCTGTGGAAATTTAACAGTGGTGGCGTCAGCTGGTTCGATCCTGACGTCAGCATTATCTACCCGGACCGCATCCGCCGTCGTCTGCCGGGCACCACCTCTAACGGTCTCGGGGCGCACACCGATTCCGGCGCGCTGGAACGCTGGTTGTTACCGGCCTATCAGCAGGTGTTCCGCAAAATTTTTACCAATCAGTTTGCCGACTATGATCCCTGGGATGCCGCGCACCGCACTGAAGTGAATGAATATGACGTGGCCAATACCACCAAATGCTCCGCCTTCCGCACCTTCCAGGGCTGGACGGCGCTTTCGGATATGGAAAAAGGCCAGGGGTTGTTGCATGTGGTGCCGGTGCCGGAAGCGATGGCCTATATTCTGCTGCGTCCGTTGCTCAACGACGTACCGGAAGATGAGCTGTGCGGCGTCGCCCCCGGCAAAGTGTTGCCGATTTCAGCGCAATGGCACCCGGATCTGATTGCAGGTTTATGTTCTATTCCCCCGTTGCAGGCGGGCGACTCGGTATGGTGGCATTGCGATGTGATCCACTCCGTCGCGCCGGTCGAATCACAACAGGGCTGGGGGAATGTCATGTATATTCCCGCCGCGCCGCTGTGCGACAAAAACCTGCGCTATGCCCGACAGGTTGCTGACGCGCTGGATAAAGGCATCTCCCCGCCGGACTTCCCGCGTGAGGACTATGAACAGACATGGCAGGGGCGCTTCACCACAGCGGATCTGAATCCCATTGGCAAACGCAGCCTTGGCCTGGGCTGATTAACTTCCGCCCGGTGCACCGGGCGGAAGGGTTCTGCTAAACTGCCCGACGTTTACCCTAACCGCGCCGTAGCTGAAGCCTATGCATACCCGACACGAACAGATTATCCAGCTGGTGAACGAACGCGGCAGCGTCAGCGTTCACGAGCTGTCGCAGTTAACCGGCGTTTCTGAAGTCACCATTCGTCAGGATCTTAACGCGCTTGAACGCGAGAATTTCCTGCGGCGCGTCCACGGTTCGGCGGTCGCCCCCGACAGTGATGATGTGGGTTCGCGTATGCGCACCCGCTATGCCACCAAACAGGCGGTGGCCGAACATGCCGCCTCCTTAGTCAATGACGGCGAAGCGGTATTTATCGAGGGCGGCAGCACCAACGCGTTGCTGGCGCGCTGCCTCGCCAGCCGCCGCGATCTGACCATCATTACCGTAAGCCACTATATCGCCCAGCTGCTGCGCGACGCCCAGTGCGAGGTGATTATCCTCGGCGGTCAGTACCAGAAAAGCAGCGAGTCGGTGGTCGGCTCGCTAACCCGCTTCTGTATCCAGCAGATCAATTTCCATAAAGCCTTTATTGGCGTGGATGGCTGGCATCAGGACACCGGGTTTACCGGACGAAATATGATGCGGTGTGATGTGGTCAATGCGGTGATGGAGAAGCCGACCTACGCCATCGCGCTCACCGATTCATCCAAGTTTGGCGTGGTGCACCCCTACCCGCTTTCCGTGACGCGTCCTTTTGACGCGGTGATCACCGATGACGCCATACCCGATTTCGCCAGAGAAAGTTTGTCCGGGGCGGGTATCCGCTTAGAACAGGTGACCCAACGCACAAATTGATCGTCGTCCGTCTCGCTCCAGAGCGCATGATGTGTTCCTTCGGCATAACAACCAGGAATCGCAAATGAGCAAATTGTTTAGCCCCATTCAACTGGGTTCTGTTGCATTAGATAACCGCATCGTCATTGCGCCGATGTGCCAGTATTCAGCAGAGCAAGGCCGCGCCACAGCCTGGCATCGTATCCATTTAGGTCATCTGGCGTTGTCCGGCGCCGGATTGCTGATCGTGGAAGCCACGGCGGTTGAACCTGAAGGGCGTATTTCGCCGCAGGATTTGGGGCTGTGGGATGATGCAACGGAAGCCGCGTTGCAGACGGTGGTCAATGACATTCGCCAGTACGCCGATATTCGTCTGGGGATTCAGTTAGGACACGCGGGCCGTAAAGCGTCAACGTCTGCGCCCTGGCTTGGCGGCAAACAAATTTCGCCGGATCAGGATGGCTGGCAGACCGTCGCACCCTCTGAGGTGCCAATGAATGACGGCGAAAACCCACCGGTAACGCTCTCCCATGACGACCTCGCACGCATCAAACAATCCTTTGTCGCCAGCGCACAACGCGCGGTACGTATCGGCTTTGAATTGATTGAGCTGCACGCCGCCCACGGCTATCTGCTGCATCAGTTCCTGTCACCGCTGTCGAACAAACGCCAGGATGAGTACGGCGGCAGTCTGGAGAACCGGATGCGTTTCCCGTTGGAAGTGCTGGCGGCAGTGCGCGCGGCTGTCCCTGCCGGGGTCGGCGTTGGCGTCAGGATCTCCGCCACTGACTGGGTTGAAGGTGGCTGGGACGTCCCGCAATCCGCCGAGTTCTGCCAGAAAATCGACGCACTGGGATCGGCCTATGTCCACGTCTCCAGCGGCGGGCTGTCGGCACAGCAGAAAATTACCGTCTCGGCGGGCTATCAGGTGCCGTTCGCGCGTGAGTTACGCAAAATCACCTCGATGCCGGTTATCGCCGTCGGACTGATCACCGAAGCGCGCATGGCGGAAGATCTGTTGCAGGAAGGCGACGCCGATTTAATCGCGCTGGCGCGCGGCATCCTCTACGACCCGCGCTGGCCGTGGCATGCGGCCGCTGAATTGGGCGCCAGCGTGCATGTTCCGCCGCAGTATCTGCGTTCTGAACCGCACGGCGTTAAAGGCAGTATCAAGGCGCGCTAATCACTAAAACCCCCTGAGGTCGGGTCAACCGGCCTCGGGTTGCTGGTGATCATGCAATGCATCCGGCACCAGCAGGAAGCTATTATCGCCTGACGCGCCGTGAGCTTTGACGCAACGGGAAAAAACAGCAATAAAAAACCCGGCAATATAGCCGGGCTTATAGAGTATGAAGGGAATTAAGCAGCCTTTTTGCCGCTCTTTCTCTTACCGTGACACTCTTTAGTACCATCAACGGTGTTGGTCGCCAGAAACTTCGGCGCAGCAGCAAGCAGATTTTCCATTGCCACACCCATGCGTGAGAACGCTTCAGGCGTTGAGACTTCAACCTGTGCGGCTTTGCTTTGACGAGTATGTTTCATCGCTTCTCCTTCGCCTGCTTTCCAGGTTGAACCCTGGATGCCTGAGGCTGTACGCTTCATAAATCACGACCAAATTCGGTCAGAAATTATACTTTTAATATTGTGATTGTCTATCTATACACCCGGCATGGCGGTAATCACATGCTTTATGGCTGCAATGGTTGCTGTCATAAGGGTTTTATCACCCTGAAATCCGAAAGACTGATATAAGTTCATCAGGTCCTGACTATCTGGTTCTATCACATTGACCGTAGAACATCCAACAGCCGAGCAAAAGAGATATGCGGCCATTAGTGTGATTTTAAGCAGCTTCCCATGCAGTGGATGCTGAGGCAGATGGCGGACAAAACTCTCTATGAATTGGATGTCAAAACTCTCTGCATCTGTATTGTAGATACAAATTGCAGCGCCAGCAGGGATGCCATTATCCTGCGAAACCAGCTTAATGGTAAGTTCAAATTTATGCGGATGATTGCCGAACTGATCAAAGGCAAAATCCCAATTTAGCTCTGCGAACTGAGATGTAAGCCACTGGTAGTCGGCATCACAAATTGCCCCAACAGCAAGGGGTAGTCCGGCGCTATCAATCAGCAACTGCAGGTTAGAAAGAACTAAGTTACCGATTTGTTCTAAATCCATCCATGAGTCCTCATCCTGAGAAGGCAACGATTTTATCACGTCGCTGCAATCCGGATTCAGGGCCGTCACAGGCTATTTAAGCATTCATTGTTCTAAGTCACGGTCAACCGGCCTCGGGGTGTTGCCCCTCACGCAACGCATTCTCCAGCACCGTAAAAATCCGTTCGTCATCGCACTGCGCCACATTGAAACGCAGAAAACGATCCGCCGTGCCGGACTGGCTAAAGGTGGAGCCAGGAGCCAGCACCACACCCTGCCGCAGGCAGGCGCGCGATATATCCGCCGCAACACAGCCCGCAGGCAGTTCACACCACAGAAACAGGCCGCTTTTCGGTATCAGCCACGGGCGAATGCCTGATTTGCCAAGCCGCGCAATCACCCGCTGCCGATTGTCCGCCAGCCGCTGTTTCACCCACTCAATATGGCGTCGATAGCCGCTGTCTTTCAGGACGTTGAGCAGCACTTCGGAGGCCAGTCTGCCGCCGCTAAATCCGGTGGCGATTTTAAGATCGGTCAGTTTATCCACCCACGCCGGTTTCGCCGCGATATACCCACAGCGTACCGAGGCCGAGACGGTTTTCGAAAAGCTGCCAATCACCATCACCCGAGACAAACCATCAAGCGCGGCCAGTCTGGGCGCGGTGCTGGTTTCCAGATCGGCGAAGATATCATCTTCAACAATCACCAGGTCGGAATGTTCAGCGATTTTCAGCAGTCGATGGGCGGTAGCCATTGAAAGCGTAGCGCCGGTGGGGTTGTGGATGCCGGAGTTGGTGATATACAGGCGCGGAGCGTGGGTGGTCAGCGCCTGCTGAAACGCCGCCAGATCCGGTCCCTGCGCCGTCCAGGGAATTCCTGTCACATTGACACGCTGCGCCCGCAGCAACGCATGAAAATTGAAATAGCAGGGATCATCCACCAGCACCGTGTCGCCCGGTTCGAGCAAAAAACGGCAGATAAGATCGATAGCGTGGGTGCCCGAATCCGTCAGTACCAGCTGATCGGGCGTGGCCGACAAACCATAGGCTGCGAGTCGGCGCGTCAGCAGCTGGCGCAGTTCCGGGCAACCGGCAGGCGCGGCATAGTCGGTTAACAGCGCGCTGTCACCGCGCGCCGCTTTTCTCAGCGCCCGTCGCATCCCCTCTTCATACATCCATGCGCTCGGCAACCAGCCACAGCCAGGTTTCAGCATATCAGGCGCCGCATCCAGCGCCTGGCGGGTGATCCATAACGGATCGACATCACGCTCCACCGTCGGTGCCAGCTGGGCAAGGTCCAGCGGCGCAATCGGCCCGGCGACAAAAAAACCGGCGCCGGGACGCGAGATAATCACGCTTTCCGCTTCCAGCCGATCATATGCCTCGACCACCGTGGAGACCGAAACCCCGGCAGCTTGCGCACGGGCGCGTACCGAAGGCAGGCGGCTGCCCGGCGTTAACGCCCGCGCTGCGATCTGTGAACGGATGTCATCCATCAATTGTTCAATACGGGTTTTGCTGCGCAACACCATTTTATCCCTCAGCTGTACTGGGCCATAGACCAGTACAGTTACTTTAAACCGTACTGGATTGTATCTGGTCGCCACAGGGAAGTCAGTGCTTAACTGTTCAACATTAACCAGGGAGAAAAGAATGAAAATTGCATTGAACGGTTGGGTCAGTGGTTTTATTGGCGTGATGATTTTTGCCGGCTCGCTGCCTGCCACCCGCGCCGCCGTGGCCGATTTTAGTCCGCTGTTTCTCACCAGTGCCAGGGCGACGATTGCGGCACTGCTGGGAAGTCTGCTGCTGCTGGTGCTACGCCAGAAACGCCCGGCGCGCGCCGATCTTCCCGGACTGGCGATCACCGCGCTGGGCGTGGTGGTCGGTTTTCCGCTGCTGACGGGTCTGGCGGTGCAACATATTTCGTCGGCACGCTCGATTGTGTTCCTTGGGCTGTTGCCGATGTCGACGGCCATCTTCGCCGTGCTGCGCGGCGGTGAACGTCCACGTCCGGTGTTCTGGCTGTTCTCCATCACCGGCGCGGCGATCATTGCGGGCTTTGCCCTGACCGGCACCGCCGGAAACCTGATGACCGGCGATGCGCTGATGATCGGTGCCATCATTCTCTGCGGCTTAGGTTATGCCGAAGGGGCAAAACTTTCGCGCAGGCTCGGAGGCTGGCAGGTGATTAGCTGGGCGCTGATCTTCTCCCTGCCGGTGATGTTGCCGCTGGCTGTTGTCACCCATCCGGCAACGTTTTCCGGCATGGCCCTCTCCGCATGGCTGGGTTTTGCCTATGTTTCGGTGTTCAGTATGCTGATCGGTTTTATTTTCTGGTATCACGGGCTGGCGAAAGGCGGGATTGCGGCGGTGGGTCAGTTGCAGTTGTTACAACCGTTTATGGGATTCGCCCTGGCGGCGTTGCTGTTACATGAATCCGTGAGCTGGGCCATGCTGGCGGTCGCTTCCGGCACCATCCTGTGTGTCTTCGGTGCCAAACGCTTTGCCATCTGAATGATGTTCACCCCGTCAGAGTGCGGGGTGAACATGCTGTCGCGCTTATTTGCCCTGCGGGTAATTTAGCGTGATTGCATCATCCGGCAGTGTGGTGAACTTTTTGATGATGGTGTGGAAATCTGCGGTCGGGTTAAGATCGCTAAACTGGGCTGGATAGAGATCTTTCGCCAGAATTTCCATGCCCACGATGTTGTAGGGGTGGTTGTAGAAATGGTGATAAACCCCATAAACCCGGCCCTGTTTCACCGGCGCGATCTGTGACAATCCGGTGCGGCTCAGCAGTTTCTGGAAGGTCACACCCACATCTTTCGGATCGACACCATAACCAAACGGCAGAACGTTGGTGTTAGGACGTTTTGAGCCGGTCATGATGTAGACATCCGGCTTCATGGCGATGATTTTTTCCAGCGAAACAAAACCAGTGTTGCCCGGCAGCAGCATGGAACCGATGTTCTTACCACCCACCGCTTCCACCAGCCCGCCCCAGCCGTTGTGGCTATGGGTAAAGCAGCAGTTGTCGCTGTTACCGGCAATCGGCTCGATAAATACCGTGGGTTTATTTTTAACCTTATCAATCGCTTGCGTCAGTTTTTCCATACGCTGCTGATAGAAATCGGTATAGGCTTTGGCCTCAGATTCACGATTCAGCACTTTACCCAGCAGGGTGACGCTCGCGGCGGTGTTCTGCGCCGGGTGCAGCTCATAATCGACGAAAATCACCGGAATATGCAGGTTGTTCAGCGTGGTTAACACGCCTGACTGCGATAGCGCGGGTTTAGCGCGCAGCTGTGCAATCATCAGATCCGGTTTCTGCGCCAGTACGCTCTCCAGGTTGACCTGCCCCTGATCGTTAAAACCCATATCGACGATTTTCGTCGCTTCAGGCCAGCGTCCCTTCAGCAGGTCCCAGGTCTGGGTATCCTGTTTTTTCGGCAGGTTATTCCAGGCCACCACGCGTTTGAACGGGTCATTACGATCCAGCAGTGCCAGCGTCAGCACGTCGCGACCATCCTGTAAAATGATGTGCTGCGGTTCTTTAGTGATGGTCTGGGTGTGACCGTCCACGTCAGTGATGGTGAGTGGATAAGTCGTGGCAGAAGCCGCCGTTGAAGCCAGCAACCCCATTGCCAATAGCAGGCGCGTTTTCATCCCTTTCTCCGTGATAAAAAGAATAGTTATTATTATCAATAACCTTAACACAACCTTAAGGCGTGAAAAATAAACCAGACTTCAATCGGTTGTCGCGGAGCAGGATGAAAACGCAGTGAAATCAGGTGAAATCCGATAACTTTTGCCCGGAAACGATCAATTCTTTCAGCAGCATCTGGCGGCGCTCCTCCGGCGTATCGCGACTCACCATAAAACAGATAGCCGCCACCGCCTGACCGTTGCGCGAACGAATCGGCGCCGCCATGCAGCAGGTAAAACTTTCCGATAACCCTTCCGTCAGACAATAGCCGAGATGCCCGGCACGATGGATATCCTCCAGAAAAGCCTGTTTATCGAGAATCTGCCCGTTCGCCAGCCGGTAATCCTCTTCCGGGATCAGATCGAGAATGGCGCTGTCAGACCAGTTGCTGAGCAGCAGGCGGCCGGTGGCGGTCCAGGTGATCGGCACCCGTACGCCAATATCGGAGGTAATTTTGAAAGGATGCGCGTTACTTTCCGACAGCACCACGGTGTACTTATTGCCTTCCAGCATACACAGCTGCACGGTTTCGCCATGCCGCGCCACGATCTCCACCATTAACTGATGGGCGCGGCGGATCAAATCATTGTGCGCCATATAATCCGCACCGTAATAGTGCATCTCGCGGCCAAAGAAGACCGCCCCTTCGGCGTCCAGTTCCACCAGACCGGCTTCACTCAACAGATTAACTAATTCATAGACGCTGGAACGCGGCGCGCCCGTGGCGTCGATCAAATCACGCATCGCCATCGGCTGTCGGGCAGCATGAAGCTGGCGAAAAATATCGATAACCCGGTCAACGCCGCGCGCCCGCGATGGCTTCTCATCCGGCATAAGCAAATTCTCCTGGGGCTGTGATGCGGTTTCTGAACTGTATCAATAAAGAAAGGCATCATACACCGCCGGGCGGCGTTAACCCATCCCCGTCAATTAAAATTTTAACCACTGAATTTATATTTCCCTGTTCACTTTTGGGGCCTCATTTTAGCGCAGGCTGCACGGCGCTTTGTTTAAAATTACGATAACGATCACATTCCCATTCAGAAACTGAAGCCTGAACTTTTTTATTTTGCGATCGCGACAACATCACAAAAAATTAAATCCCGGCGCCCATATTGCAAAAGCAAAAATCCTGTGCAAATCTTGCCCTATCCGATATTGCAGATTGCAGTCCGATATACCAGACAGCCGTCATGCAGTTTACATTGCTGAGTTAAGGTCAAAAAGGAGCAGAGTTGCATGACGATTAAACGTTATGGCATTGAAGGCGGCACCGGCACCGGCGGGCAGAAACTGCCGTTCGCGCGGGCTGTTGAAGCCGATGGCTGGCTGTATATCTCAGGTCAGACGCCAATGCGCGAGGGCGAAGTGGTGGAAGGCGGCATCATCGAACAGACGCAACTGGCGTTCGACAACTGCCTGAGCATTATGCGGGAAGCCGGTTACGCGGTTGAGGATGTGGTGCACGTTACCGCGGTATTGACCGACGCGCGCTACTTCAGTTCATTTAATAAAGTATTCAGCGAAATATTCAGCGGTAATCCGCCCGCACGTATTTGCAGCGTGCAGGATTTAGTTGTCGACTGCAAAGTGGAAGTCGATATGAAATGCTTCCGTGCGGATCGGAAATAAGCGCGACGCGTTAAAACAGGCTGAGGCTTTTCATTTTATTTGCCCACACCAGGACAGCCTGTAAATAAACAATGCTTTTCATTTTGCTGTGAAATAACGGTTTTTCATGTCGTCTCCAATTTAATAAGAGAGCATAGAAATGAATGCAACTTCATTAAAAGTAAGCGTCAGAATGGTCGCAGGCGCATTGGTTATGCTGGCCGTTGCCGGTTGTACCCCCACGGAAGAGAAAAAAGAAGCGGGTGCGGCTCCGCAGTCTGCGCTGCAAACCGTATTGCAGCGCGGCACGCTGCGGGTCGGCGACTGCCTGAGCTTTGCCCCCTTCGGCTTTTACGATAAAGACGGCAACCCCGATGGTTACGACGTCGATCTGGCGAAAGCGCTGGCGAAAGAGATGGGCGTGAAGCTGGAGATGGTCAACACCACCAGCGCCAACCGTATTCCTAACCTGCAAACCAACAAAGTGGATGTGGTGTTCTGCAACTTCACCCGCAACCTGGAGCGCGCCAAAGAGATCGGCTTTACCAACCCGTATGTGGTGGCGAGTGAGGCGATGCTGGTGCGTAAAGAGAGCGGCATCAAATCGGCGCATGATATGGCGGGTAAAACCATCGCGACGGTTAAAGGCTCCACCAACGGTGACGAAGTGCGCAGCATGGGCATTGACGTGAAGATCCAGGAATACGATTCGTCGCAGGCGGCGATTCTGGCGGTGAAACAGGGCCAGGCCGATGCGATGATCGAGGATAACAACTTCCTCGCCTATCAGGCCAAGCTCGACCCAACGCTGACAGTGACCAACGAAGCGCTGGTGCCGCTGGAGTACAACGCCTTTGGCGTGAAACAGGGTGACCAGGTCTGGCTGAATTATCTCAATGAGTTCCTGTTTGAAATCAATGCCTCCGGCGAGAACGCCCAGCTTTATCAGAAATGGTTTGGCAGCAAGCCGCGTTACCCGCTGAACCCGCAATTTTGATCGCACGCGACGCAGCACCGGCTGCTGCGTCGCCTGAAGGAGTCAACCCATGAGTTATCAATGGTTAACCCTGTGGCGTTACAGCGAGACCTTTCTTTCTGCCGCCTGGCTGACGCTACAGGTCACCCTGCTCGCTTTTGTGCTGGCCGTGGCGCTCGGACTGCTGGCCGCACTGGCGAAAGCCTCGCCGCTGGCGCCGGTGCGCTGGCTGAGCCACGGCTATGTCGAATTTATTCGTAATACGCCGGTGCTGCTGCAAATCTTTATCATCTTTTTTGGCCTGCCTTCACTCGGCATCACCATGAGCGCCTTTACCGCAGGCGTACTGGCGCTGGGGATTAACGTCGGTGCTTATCTGTCTGAAATTTTCCGCGCCGGGATTCAGTCGGTGCCTAAAGGGCAGCTGGAAGCCGCATGGATCCTCGGTATGCCGCGTCGCCAGATATTTCTCAGCGTGGTGCTGCCTCAGGCAGCGCGCGCGGTATGGCCCGCCATCATCAATAACCTGATTCAGCTGCTGCTCGGCACGTCGCTGCTGTCGGCGATTGCGCTGCCTGAACTGACCGGCACCGCCACGGTGATCAACGCACGCACCCTGCTGTACATCCAGACATTCAGCGTGGTGACGGTGGTGTATCTGCTGCTGAGCAACCTGTTTTCCTGGCTCGGTAATCTGGCGGGACGGCGCATGTTTCATCCGCCGCTGGTGACCCAGGTAAAAAAGTCCGCCTGGTGGTGGGCAAAAAAATGGCTGACTAATCCACTGAAACGGGAGAACGCGCTATGAGCGACCTGATCATCAGCTCGTTGCCGCTGTTGCTGAAAGGGCTGGGCATCACCCTGCTGCTTTCCATCGCGGCCATTGCTGGCAGTACCCTGCTCGGCCTGCTCGCTGCGGTGCTGCGTACCAGCCGCTTGCCCGTCGCCAGACAAATCGCCGTGATCTATACCGAGCTGTTTCGCGGTACGCCGGTGCTGATCACCCTGATGTTTATCTACTTCGGCGTGGCCTATTTCGGCTATGAAATCAACTTGTTTGCGGCGGGCATTCTTGGCCTGAGCATTTATCAGGGCGCGTATATCGCCGAGGTGTTCCGCGCCGGTATCGAAGCGGTGCCAAAAGGCCAGTGGGAAGTGTCGTGGATCCTTGGGCTTTCCAAACGCCAGACTTTTCTCAGCGTAATCCTGCCGCAGACGCGCGGCATCGTGCTGCCGCCGCTGGTGGGCCAGTATCTTTCTCTGATTAAAGACACCTCCATCGTCAGCATGATCGGTATGTCCGAGCTGATGCATCAGGGCCAGGCGATTGTCGATCGCATCGGCCAGCCGGTGGTGATTTATGCGCTGGTGGCGGTGCTGTACTTCGTTGTCTGCTTTCCGCTTTCCCGTTGGGTTCAACATCATCAAACCAGGAGCCAGTTATCATGAGCAAATCCGCCATTACGCTGAGCCGGATTACCAAATCCTTTGGCGCCACTCAGGTGCTGAAGGAGATTAGCCTCGACGTTTCACCCGGCGAAGTGCTGGTGTTGATTGGCGCATCCGGTTCCGGGAAAAGTACCGTGTTGCGCATTATGAGCGGGCTGGAAACCGCCGACGGCGGCGAGATCTGGGTAAACGATGTGCCGCTGCATGATAGCAAACGCAGCCGCGAAATCTGTGGTCATGTCGGCATGGTTTTTCAGCAGTTCAACCTGTTCCCGCACAAAACGGCGCTCGGCAACGTGACGCTGGCGCTGATCAAAGCGCAAAAACTGTCCGAAGCTGAAGCCAATAAACGCGGCATGGCGGCGCTGACGCGCGTGGGCCTCGCCGAACGCGCGCATCACTATCCGGCGCAACTCTCAGGCGGCCAGCAGCAGCGCGTAGCCATCGCCCGCGCCCTGGCGGTTGAACCCAAAATTATGTTCTTTGATGAAGCCACCTCCGCACTCGACCCGGAGCTGGTTGGCGAAGTGACAGAGGTGATGCGCAGCCTGGCGCGCGAAGGCATGACCATGGTGGTGGTGACCCATGAGATGGGTTTTGCGCGCAAAACCGCCGATCGCGTGGTGTTTATGGATCAGGGCGTGATCGCTGAACAGGGTTCGCCGGATCAGATTTTCGTTAATCCGCAGAACCCGCGCACCCAGCAGTTTTTATCGCGCGTGCTTGAGCATTGATCGGAGGAATTATGTCGATTCGTTTTCCGCTGGTGGCGGATGGTCAACTGGATCCACAACAGGATACGCCGCGTTTTAAATCGGTCGCCGGTGCGGGCGATACTCCCCTGCCCCCCGGTACGCCGGTGCTGAGCAGTGACCAGGTTTTCTCACCCCTGATGATTATGAAGCAGTCGGCGCTGGAGAATAACCTGCGCCAGCTGGCGGATTTTTGTCGCGAGCAGGGAGTGCTGCTGGCGGCACACGGCAAAACCTCGATGTCACCCGCCATTCTGCGGCGCGCCATCACGCAAGGCGGTGCCTGGGGATTAAGCGCGGCAACGCCTGCGCAGGTGCGCGCTCTGCGCCAGTTCGGCATCCGCAACGTGTTTCTCGCGAATCAGCTGGTCGACCCGGCAGGTATCCGCTGGATAGGTGCCTGGCAGCGGCAGCATCCCGATCACGGCTTTCTCTGCTACGTAGATTCACTACAGGGAGTACGTTTGCTGGAGCAGCATCTCGGTGACAGCCCGATTTCGGTACTGCTGGAGATGTCCGTCAGCGGCGGGCGCACCGGCTGTCGTTCGCCAGCGCAGGCGCTGGAAATTGCCGCCGCGATTGCCGCCAGCCCGGTGCTGCAACTGGCGGGCGTAGCCGGTTATGAGGGGGCATTGGGCGCAGGTCGCGATACCGCCGGGATTGCCCGCGTGCACGATTATTGTCAGATGTTGATCGCCACCGCCGCCCTGCTGGCGCAGGAACAGCTATTCAGCAGCGACAACATTATCCTCAGCGCCGGTGGCGGTGCCTGGTTTGACGTGGTCACCACCTGTTTCACCGAGGCAACGCTGCCGTTGCCGGTCACGCCGCTGATTCGCTCTGGCGCCTATATGGCACACGATAACGGGTTATACGCACGTATCGCTCCGTTTGCGCAGCCCGGCGCGACCCATCACTTTGCGGCGGCGCTGGAAATCTGGGGCCGGGTGTTGTCGCGCCCGGAGCCAGGGCTGGCGTTTGTTGATTTTGGCCGGCGCGATGTGCCCTTTGATCAGGATCTGCCCAATCCGCTGTGGATACGCAACGCCGATGGCAGCGCGCCGCGTCCAGCAACCCATTTGCGGATTAGCGACGTCAACGATCAGCACGCCTATCTGCTGCTGCCCGAGGACGACGCGTTGCAGCCGGGTGACTGGGTCGGCTGCGGCATCTCGCATCCCTGCACCGCATTTGATAAGTGGCGCTATTTGCCGCTGGTGGATGATGATTATTGCGTCACAGATTCACTGGAAACAGCATTCTGATAGATGGTCTGCTGGCAGGGTCGGCATAAATGCCGACCCTGGCGCCTGTGCGATATTAGTTGTCAGCCAGCGCGATTTTTACCGCGTCCTGAGCGTGGATCAGCGTGGTGTCAAACAACGGTACGCTGGCGTCTTCAGGTTTCACCAGCAACGTGATTTCCGTGCAGCCCAGAATGATCGCTTCCGCTCCCTGCGTCACCAGCTGGGCGATGATTTCACGATACTGCACGCGTGATTCCTCACGAATGATGCCGAGACACAGCTCCTGATAAATGATGTCGTGCACCACTTTACGCTGCGGCGCGTCAGGCACCAGCACCTCGATACCGGAGGTCTGTTGCAGTCGCCCTTTGTAGAAATCCTGTTCCATGGTGAAGGCCGTCGCCAGCAATCCCACCTTCTTCACGCCCGCCTGACGAATACGCTGCGCGGTGGCGTCAGCGATATGCAGTAGCGGAATCTGAACGGCGGCGGTCATCTGATGCGCCACCTTATGCATGGTGTTGGTACAAAGCACGATAAAATCCGCCCCACCCCGCTCCAGACTGACTGCCGCAGCGGCCAGAATCTCTCCGGCTTTTTCCCACTCGCCCGCCACCTGTAGTTGTTCAATCTGCTGGAAATCGACGCTGTACATCAGGCTACGTGCCGAATGCAGGCCGCCCAGCTGTTGCTTCACCTGTTCATTGATCAGGCGGTAATAGAGCGCCGTTGACTCCCAGCTCATCCCGCCAATCAGACCGATCAGTTTCATATTGTCCCTTCCTGACTTTCCGGCCAGCGTGCCGTCGGAAACAACGATAACCGAATATTGAATAAATGGAACAGCGGCGTAAACAGCGCACGCTCCTGCGCCGCCCCGGCTTCCAGGCCGAGCAGCAAACGGTTCAGCTCCATCAGCAACGCGGGCTGAGGCTGCGTCTGCAATGACTTCAGGCGTTGCCTCAGGAACAGGCTCAGCTCATGAAACATCGCCCCGCTGTCGATATGGTGTGCCGCTAACAGCGCCTGATGGCGGGTGTAAAAATCATAGCAATTGGCCCCCAGCCAGGCTTCAGCAATCAGATTGCCGCCGGAAACCAGATCCGGGGCCGGATCGACGCGTTTACGCGGCAGGATAACGTTGACCTTATCCAGCGTGCGCGCCACAAACTGCTGGCGCGTCGACATGGTTACGCCATTCAGCCGCATCGCCGCAATAAATTGCAGCAGTTCGCGAATGCCCTTCCTCACCGCACGTTTCGCCGTCCAGGAGGGGCGTCGGTTGCGGATCAACGCGGTGATCACCACGCCAGACACAATCCCCACCATCGTGGACATTATCGCATTCACTACAAGCAGTAAGTCGGGTTTGAAATGGTGGCTCATGCCGATAAAACCGGGGATCTGCGTTGCCACAATCAGGCCAATCAGGTTGGTGGACGGATTGGCGATAACCAGTCCCAGCGCCAGCAATCCCGGCGCCAGACAAATCATCAGCGCCTCAAAGGTGATGGCCTGCGGAATGAGAAACACGATATACATCAGACTGATCGCCACCGCGATCACCACCCCTTTCAGGAACAGTTTCATCGGCGCGGTGGGGCTATCCATCCCGGCAAAGAACGAACACAGCACCGCCGCCATCATCGGCGCAGTGGAACCGTCCACCCAGCCGCTACCGATCCAGAACACGCAGGTGGCGAAAGTGGCGAAAAAGGCGGTGAATGAGGAGAGCAGCAACAATCCTTTGTCGATATGCCGGTGCGCGCGTACCAGGGTTTTGCCGGGTTTCACTGCGGGTGTCCATTCGCTGATACGTTCGCTGACACTGTGGTAGGCATTGGCGATACGCACAAAATTCAGCAAGCGCTCCAGCAGGCCAATCAGCAGAATGCTCTCTTCACTGTTCAGCCGTCCCTCCTCCCACGCCTGCTTCAGTTGCGCCTGAGCGGCCTCCAGATTGTCATGCACCGGCTGCGCGTCATCACCATTCAGCCACAGCAGGAATTGCTGAAACGCCTGAGCGACATACTCCGGGAAACGGATCTCCTGCTGCGCCAGCAGATTAAGCCGCGACTCAATCGCCGTCAGCGTCGGGATCAGATAAGACAGATGCTGATACTGCACGCTGACCAGACGAACCAGACGGCGCGCCGCATCGCCTTCATAGACGCAGTGAGTAATCAGCGTTTCGACGTTGAGCGGATAGTTTGCCATCTGGATCAGGATATCTTCGCGCTCCAGCGATTTGTCGGCGGGCATCACCGTCAGCAGCTCGCTACAGAGTTTGCGCGCGTTCTGATACCACTGGCTGACGCTCTGCTCCAGCAGATTACGCATCGACACCGGCATAATCAGCCGATGTATCAGGCTGCTGCACACAATCGCCACGGTGATCTCTTCAATACGCGAAATCACCGTATAGGTAATGGACGCGGGTGATGTCACATCCGGGAAACCCATGATCGCGGCGCTGTAGCCCGCCAGCATGAACACATAGCTTTTTGGCGTGCGATCGTGCAGCGAGAGATAGAGGCATACGGCAACCCAGAGCGAGATGCAGAGACTGAACAGCATGGGATGCTGCACCGTCGCCGGATAGATAAGTAGCGTGAACAACCCACCCAGTAACGTGCCGAAAAATCGAAAGATCGATTTCGACACCGTAGAGCCGGAATAAAGCTGCGAAGCCACGTATACCGTGGTCAGTGACCAGGCCGGTTTATCGAGGTTGAGTTCCAGAGCAATATAAAAAGCCAGAAAGGCAGCAAGACAAGTTTTGGCAGAAAACAGCACTGCACTTTGTGAAAACCACTTCATAAAGCAAAAAAGACCTTGAGGAGGCAGTAGTTATGCCTATCCTGGCAGAAGCCTCTGAGGTTGGCATTTTGATTTGTTATACAAATTATTACCGTGCTAATTATATAGGCATCTATGGAAATTTCCGTTCAGATTTCACCCGCCTGCTGAATACAGTGAATGTCTTCTTTTATCAAAAATAAAGTTATAAGCGATCGAAAATCGTTATTTATTGGTTATATATGCGCTTTGCTAAGGTGGTCAAAAACCATGAGAGAACAATGATGAAACCTAAAACGCATGTATTGAGTACGCTGGCGTTAAGCCTTGGCCTGCTCTCGGCTCACGCCTTCGCTACCAACCCGGAAACCGTCACCATCGGCTATCAGAAAGCCAATATTTTTGCGCTGCTGAAATATCGCGGCTCGCTGGACGAAACCTTCAAAAAGGACGGCATTAACGTTCGCTGGGTTGAGTTCCCGGCCGGACCGCAGATGCTCGAAGGGCTTAATGTCGGCAGCATCGATTTAGCCGCCACCGGCGATGCGCCACCCGCTTTTGCCCAGGCCGCCAAAGCCGATTTGATCTACCTGGCGCACTCGCCCGCCAACCCGAAAACCGAAGCTATCGTGGTGCCGCAGGATTCTCCGATCAAAAGCGTCGCCGATCTTAGAGGTAAGCGTGTGGGCCTGAATAAAGGCTCTGACGTGAACTATCTGCTGGTGAAAGCGCTGGAAGACGCCGGGCTGAACTACAAAGATATCACCCCGGTGTATCTGCCTCCCGCTGATGCCCGAGCCGCCTTCCAGAAAGGGGCGATTGATGCCTGGGTGATTTGGGATCCGTTCCTTGCCGAAGTGGAGGCGCACACCGGCGCGCGTCAGGTACGCAATGCCGAAGACCTGGTGCCGCACTACACCTTCTATCTCGCCAGCCGTCATTTTGCCGAGCAGTATCCGCAGGCCGCGAAGCAGGTGGTGGATGAGCTGAGCAAACTGAGCGACTGGGCGAATCAACATCAGGATGATGCTGCGGCGATTCTGTCAAAATCCACCGGACTGGATAAGGCGATCTGGCAAACCACGCTGGCGCGCCTGCCTTATGGCGCACAGCGCATGACGCCGCAGGTATTTGATGAACAGCAGGTGTTGGCGGATACCTTTACCCGTGTCGGCCTGCTGCCGGTAAAAGTGGATGTGCGCAGCGCAACCTGGTCGCTGGATAAACAGTAACGTTATGGTCAGGTCGGCATCAATGCCGACCCTACAGCATCAATGCCGGACCTGTGGCGTAGGGTGCGCATTTATGCGCACCAGATTGCCGGATAGGCAGTCACGTCATATTCAGGTCGGCATTAATACCGACCCTACAGCATCAATGCCGGGTCTGTGGCGTAGGGTGCGCATTTATGCGCACCGGGTTGCCGGATAGGCAGTCACGTCATATTCAGGTCGGCATTAATGCCGACCCTACAGCATCAATGCCGGACCTGTGGCGTAGGGTGCGCATTTATGCGCACCGGGTTGCCGGATAGGCAGTCACGTCATATTCAGGTCGGCATTAATGTCGGGCCTGTGGGCCTGACATTCACCCCTCTCCCCTGCCAATCTGCCAGATGGCGGTTGGCGCTGTGCCATTCACCTTCCAGTTGCCAATATCACGCGCTTTGTAGATCACCGGATTATGTGAAGAGACCGTCCGCGCGTTGCGCCAGTGGCGGTCCAGCGCCTTGCTCAGCCGGGTATCGGACGCTCCCAGCGCATTAAACAGCTCGGTTGCCGCGCGGGGCACCAGTTCGCTGGCAATCACCTGCGCCTGCCCGGCTTCCGCCTCCGCCAGCACATTTGCCTGATTGATAACATCCTCATCGCTGCTGAGATGGGCTTCATATGCTGATTGCAGTGAATGTGAGGCGCGGATTACCGTCGCTTCGACGGCAAACGCGAGGCTGGTGACTTCACCCACCACCTGTAACACCTGCACATCATCGCGTGACGCGTTGCCATTGCTGTGACTGTAGATGCGCTGACGCGCCGCTACGCCCTGCGCCGCGTCCCTTGCCACTGCGCGGGCGATACCGGCCAGCGTGGCCAGCAAAACGTGCTGATAGAAAGCGGTTTGATAACGGAAGCGCTCGGCAAAGTCGTAGACATGCTCCTGCTCAACATGGGCGTTGTCGAAACGCGTGGTGCCGCTGCCGGTTAAACGCTGGCCGAAGCCGTCCCAGTCATCTGAACGCCTGACACCTGACTGATGGGTATTCACCAGCGCGATCACATCCCCCTGATTGTCGTTACGCCGGGCATAGACATCAATCCAGTCAGCAAACAGCGCGCCGGTGCTGTAAAACTTCTCGCCGTTCAGCGTCCAGCCTTTTCCACCCGGCGTGACGCGGGTGTTCACATCCCCCAGTTTTACCGCGCCGATTTCAGTCCAGCCGTTGCCGACCAGCTCCCCATCGAGAAAGCGGCCAAACCAGCGATCGCGCTCCGGGCTATCCGGCTGATTAAGACGATCTTCGACAAAGGCAAAATGCCCACGTAACGCCTGCGGCAGATTGGAATCCGCTTCGGCCAGTTCGGTCAGCAGCTGGAACAACTGGGGCAGCGATGCCCCCCAGCCGCCTTTCTCCTGTGGAATGCGCACCGTGCCAAAACCCGCTTCTTTCAGCCATGTCAGCGGTTCCAGCGGCAGCGTGCGCTGGCGTTCACGTTCCACCGCTCCCGCCGCGATGCGGGCAAACACCGGGCGGAAATGTGCGGCAAGGCGCGCGTAATCAGTACCTTTAGCAAGTAACGTCATGATTTACTCCTGATGGGAAAGGTCGTCGATGTCGTGGCGGGTTGGCTCGTGACGCACCGCCAGCAGGAAGAAAATAGGGATAATCGCGCAGAGCGACACCACCCAGAACATGTTGGTCCCCAGCGCCGACTGCAAAATCGGCAGAATAAACAGCGCCAGCGCGCTGCCAATGCCAGACAGCGCGCGGCTGAAGCCCACCCCCGTGGCTCGGATGGAGGTGGGATAAGAGAGCGCCGGATAGACCATCAGCTGCGCGCCAGGTCCAAAGCCTTCAGCAAACAGCCACAGCCCAAGCATCAGCACCGCAAACACAACGCCCACCAGCGCCTCTGGGTGACCAATCAGCGCCAGCGCAATAAGCGCGAGAAATTGCAGCGCAAAGCCCGCAATCGCCACATGGCGCGACGGATATTTCCACGCCAGGCGCATACCAAGCAGCCCGCCGGTAAAGGCAAACAGCGCGTTGAGTCCCAGCGATGCGGAAATGGTTTCGAATACGCCCGCCCCCAGGAACTGCGCCAGAATCGACGGCAGGAAGAAGGCAATTGCGGTGTATTCAAACGAGATGCAGATATTCATCACCCCGGCGACGATGGTGCGTTCACGCCACGGTTTCTGGAACAGCACGCGGAAGCTCACCTTCGGTGCGGCGGCAGCCGGCGGCGCTTCAGGTTCTGCTTCATGGGCGTGGATCCCGTAGGAGTCGCGCAGAATGCGCACCGCCGATTTCAGATCTCCCTGATTTGCCGCCCACAACGGGGATTCGTTCATAAATTTGCTGCGCACCGCGATAATCAGCAGCGCGGGCACGGCGCCGAACAGCAGCGAAGCCCGCCACAGCCAGTCGAGGTGTTCTTTCGGCAGCAGGAAGTAGAGGCCAAAAATCAACAGGAAGCAGAGAGTTGAGGCGGCGTACCACATCGGGCACCAGGCGGCGAGTCGCGCCGCTTTGTTACCTTTGCCCGCAAATTTGGAAAACTCGGCGAGATAGGACATCGCCACCGGCAGGTCAATCCCCACGCCGATGCCCATCAGAAAGCGTGCGCCAATCAACACCCAGACATTGGGCGCCAGTCCGGCAGCAAGCGCCGAGACCACGAAGAACAGCATATCGGCCATAAACACCGAGTAGCGGCCATATTTATCGGTGAGCCAGCCGCCGATCAGATTGCCGACGATGGTGCCTACCATGATCGAGGAGGTCACCAGTCCGGTAATAAACGGCGAGATCTGGAATTCGCGCACCACATCATCAATGCCGTATGACAGGGTGGTGAGATCGTAAGCGTCGAGAAAGACGCCGCCGAGCGCGAGGAACACAATCATGCGGGCATAATTGTTTTTGTCGCTACGGGTGTTGATCAGCCGCGCGACGTCGCTGACCGAACGTACCGGTTCCGAAACCGGCAGGGTGTTTTCTAAAGGGATTGAACTCATAACAAACGCCTCACGATTTTTTAGTTATGCAGGTGAGGTTGTTATAAGCGCTAATGACCGGGGACCAAAACAACAAATAGTGATATTTATTTGTTTTAAATCAATAACATAATCACAGGAAACACAAAAACCCAGGCACGCCGTGCGCGCCTGGGGGATACGGTCAACAGGAGGCGGATTAGTCAGCAGAAACCGGAACCAGCACCCCTTTTACCAGCGGATCGTCGGTAGTTTTCAGCCACTGTTGTAAGCGCGGATCGGAAAACGCTTTTTTCAGTTTTTCGATATTTTCCTGCGACAGATAAGGCGTGCCGATCACCAGCTGTGAGGCAAAGGTCCGTGGCGCAGGCGGGAACAGAATGCCTTTATCACGCGGCACCTTACCGGCATCAAACTGCGATACATAGCCAATTGCGGCATCGACCGAGTTCAGCGCGCGTGGCATGGTCAGCAAATCCAGCTCTTTAAAAACAAAGCCATGCGGGTTGCCGGTGATGTTTTTCAGTTTCGCCGTACGCGGCTCTACGTTGGGGTCGAGCGTGATCAATCCCTGGCGTGCCAGCAGCCATAGCGCCTGGCCCTGATTCGCGCCATCATCCGGCACCACAATGGTTGCTCCCTGCGGCAGCGCATCGATAGATTTATAGCGATCTGAATAGATACCAAACGCCCACTGGAACAACGGTAACGCTGGCGTGAGAGCAAAATTGTTGGCATCCACCACCTGTTTCAGCCACCACTGGTGCTGATAAACGGTGGCGGCATATTGCCCCTCAGCCACCGCACGGTCCGCCTGAACCGGGTCCTGCACACCTACCGCCTCCAGCTTCAGGCCGTAATCCGGCGCGATATGGTCGCCGACATACTCAATCAGCTTCTGCTCTCCGGCCATCGCGGGTTCAAAGTGAATTTTCAGTGTGGTGCCGAATACCACCGCCTGCGGTTGCTGGCTGCGCCACAGCCAGGCAGCCCCGGCGGCAATAACGACCACTATAATCAGTAGCAGCCACGGCCAGCGGCGGGTTTTACGTAATTCAAATTCCTGTGTTGTCATAGCGATGTCCCCTGAGGATGACGTAATGCGGTGACCAGACGGTCACCAAGAAACTGAATGGTCTGAATAAGCGCGATCAGCACCACGATGGTGGCGATCATGATGTGGTTGTCGAAACGCTGGTAGCCGTACACCACAGCCAGGTAGCCAATGCCCCCTGCCCCGATGGTGCCGGCAATCGCCGAGTATTCGATCATGGAAATCAGGTTAAGGGTGATTGCCGCGATAATGGCAGGTAAGGCTTCGCTCAGCTGGGCCTGGCGGATGATTTGCCAGCGTGAGCCGCCACACACCAGTCCCACCGCCGTGACTTCGCCCGGCAGCTCGCGCAGCGCGTTATCCACCAGGCGCCCAAAGAACGGGATACCGGCGGCAATCATCGGCACCACCGCGGCCGGAATGCCGATGGTGGTGCCGGTGAGCCAGAAGGTAAACGGGATGATGGCGGCCATCAGCACCAGAAACGGCAGCGAACGCCCCATATTGACGAACCAGCTCAGCACCCGATTTATCCCCCGATGCGGGAACAACCCGCGCGCGGAGGTGTTAAACAGCACCACGCCTACCACGCCGCCGCAGGTCACCACGAATAGCATTACGATGCCGACCATCAGCGCGGTTTCCCCGATAGCGGGTAGCATCAGCGCTGGGATCTCATTCCAGGGCGTGTCCTGGCTCATTACGGAGACGCTCATACCGCCTCCTTCAGCACCGTCACGCCATCCGCCACGCTGGCCACCAAACCCAGTTGCGTCAGCTGAGTCAACAGATGCGGCAGCGCAACACGCTCACGCTGAAAGTGAATGCCCACCTGCAACCGCCCGAGTTGCCGGCCGTTAACCTGCTCAACATGGGCACCGAGCAGATCGATACGCAGGGCAAACTGCTGGCTGAGGCGGGAAATCCAGTCGCTGGCGACCGGCACGTCGGTGCGGTAGCTAAGCTGAAGCACCAGTTCCGATGCCGCAGGCTGCGGTGCCAGCGGCAGCAGTTGCTGCGCCAGACGTGAATAGGGCTGCGCCAGCAGATCTTTCACCACGCCGTAATGCACGATCTGGCCGTCACGGATCTCCGCCACTGCATCAGCCGCACGGCGCACCGCATCCATCTCATGGGTGATCAGCACAATCGCCAGCCGGTATTCGTCACGCAGCTTTCTCAGCAGGTCGAGAATGGTGACGGTGGCTTCCGGGTCGAGGCCTGAGGTCGCTTCATCGGCCAGCAACACCGATGGACGCAGCGCCAGCGCACGGGCGATGCCAATGCGCTGACGTTGCCCACCGGAAAGCTGTGCAGGCCAGGCCTTCGCTTTATGACTCAGCCCAACGTTTTCCAGCAGCTCGCCGACCCGCGCCGCGATATCACGTTCCACGACGCCGAGATAACGCAGCGGCAGCGCGATGTTTTCCCATGCGGTTTTACGCTGCAACAGCGCCGAAGACTGAAACACGGTGCCGATGGCACGCCGTTCGCGGCGCAGCTCCTCCCCGCTCAGCCGCGAAAGATCATGCCCGTTAACCCAGATGCTGCCCGCACTCGGCTGCTCCAGCAGGCTGATACATTTCGCCAGCGTGGATTTACCTGCCCCGCTTGGCCCCACCACCGCCGTGATGTTGCCGGGCTGAACCTCAAGGTTGATCGACTTCAGCACCTCCGTCACGCGACCATCAGGCGCACGATAGTGTTTACTGAGCGCTTCGATTTCGATCATATGGCCTCCTGCGCCACTGGCTGCACGCGATAACCCGCGCCAGGATGGGGTGCCTGCAACTGGGGTCCGGCAGCGAACAATTTTTCGCGCAGCGTGCCGCTGGCGTAGTCCTTTTTATACACGCCCCGTTTTTGCAGCTCGGGGATCAGCAATTCCACCACGTCCTCGAAGGTTTCATGAGTCAGTGCGTAAGCGAGGTTGAAGCCGTCAACGTCGGTTTCCTCCACCCAACTTTGCAACTCATCCGCCACGGTTGCCGCACTGCCGACCAGCAACGGACCAAAGCCGCCAATGCCAACCCATTCCGCCAGCGCAGCCACCGTCCACTGGCGATCGGGATCGGCGGTAGAAAAGGTCTCGACCGCCGACTGGATGGCGTTGGTATGCAGATACTTCAGCACCTGGTCCGGTTGGTACTGACCGAAATCGATGCCGGTCCAGCCCGATACCAGCGCCAGCGCGCCTTCATAGCTCACCCAGCTTTTGTACTCCTGCCATTTCGCCTGGGCGGCTTTGTCGGTTTCGCCAACAATCACCGTTTGCAGATTGAAGATCAGAATGCTGCGCGGATCGCGCCCGGCTTCCGCCGCACGGCGACGAATATCCGCCACGGTTTTCTTCAGCAGCACTTTGGACGGCGCGGCGACAAACACGCACTCGGCATGTTCCGCCGCGAACTGCTTGCCACGGCTGGATGCGCCAGCCTGATACAGCACCGGCGTGCGTTGCGGCGAGGGTTCGCACAGGTGAATCCCCGGCACGTTGAAGAAGGTGCCCTGATGATTGATCGGATGGATTTTGCGTGGGTCGCTGAAGATACGACGTTCGCGATCGCGCAGGACCGCATCGGCTTCCCAGCTGCCTTCCAGCAGTTTGTACACCACCTGCAAATACTCGTCGGCATAGTCGTAGCGGCTGTCGTGATCGGTTTGCGCCTGGTGACCGATATTGCGCGCACCGCTCTCCAGATACGAGGTCACAATGTTCCAGCCGATGCGCCCTTTGGTCAGGTGGTCGAGCGTCGAGAGGCGACGGGCAAACGGATACGGGTGTTCAAACGACAGCGACGCCGTCAGGCCGAATCCCAGATGTTCCGTCACCAGCGCCATTGGCGTGATTAACGCCAGCGGATCGTTCACGGGAACCTGTGTCGCCTGGCGAATGGCGGCATCGCCATTGCCGTTTAGCACATCGTAGATACCGAGCACGTCGGCGATAAACAACCCATCAAATTTGCCGCGTTCCAGCAGGCGCGCCAAATCGACCCAATATTCCAGATCTTTGTACTGCCAGGAACGGTCGCGCGGGTGCGCCCACAGGCCTGGCGACTGATGTCCGACACAGTTCATATCAAAGGCATTCAGCCGAATTTCACGTTGCGATGACATAGCAATCTCCATAGCGAGGCCGTGATCGCGCTGCGACCCGGCGTTCGTCAGTTAATTTTCAGTAATGTTGAGAGATTAAGGTGCTGAAGGGGGACATCGCTCCGCGTGAGCGATATGTAGCGATGTAAGAATGTGGTGCGCGACAGCGGCAGCGTGATCGGCGACCTGCGGCAGCCCCATCAGTTCGCCAAATCTGGCCCTCGCCGCCGGTCCGGCCACGAAGATCTGCGCGTTGGCTTCGCCAGACTGGGTGAGCGCATGTGACTGGCGATCGACATCGAAGCCAAATCCCAGCGCATCGGCGCGGATCATGCCTTGCTGGCTGAGCGAGCGCAGCAGCGGCTGACTGGCGGTTAACGCCTCATGGCCGGGGCCGGTGGTGACGATCAGATGATCGGGTAAATGATTTTCCATCACCCCGCTGCGCGTTTGCAGCTGAATACGTAGCCGATCGCCGCTGGCCGCGATAGCGTTCAGGCGTGCGGCCACGACCCGCAGGCTACCCGTGTGCTGGCGCTCAGCGATCTCCGCAGCCACCTGCGGCGCAATGCGATAACGATGCACATCCCACCACGAACGCAGATGACGGACAAAACGCTGCTGTTCAGGCAACGGCAGCGCTTGCCAGATGGTTTGCCCCTGTACGCGCACTTCATCCAGCACGCGCTGCCACGGCAGCTGCTGCGTGGCGGCACGCGCCACCTCAGCACGGATGTGATGCAGCCACTGGCGGGTGCTGGGCTGTTCCTGCGCCGCCAGCGTCCACTCCGGCCAGTCACCACTCAGATTGGCGCGTGAAAGCTGCCCACGGCGCGAGAAGGCCAGCAGTGGGCCGCGGTGTTGCCGCGTTCCCAGCGACGCCACCACATCGGCCATGCTCAGGCCGGTGCCGATGATCGCCACTGACGCGTCGCTCGCGATCGCGTCAAGCACGCCTGGTTGCCAGGGATTGGCTATCAATGCCGGATGCGCGGCAAAAGGCAGCAACGCCCGCGGCAGCGACGGCGGTGGATGGCTGATAGCCAGCGCCAGCACATCCCCGTGCAGGGTTTCACCATTGCTGAGCAGCAACTGCTGCCCCTCCCAGGCGACCGCGCTGGCCTGAATATGGCGCAACGTGACCTGCGGATAGCGGTGCGCGGTTGCAGCAAATTGCTCCGCCACATAGCGACCAAACATCGCGCGCTGCGGATAAACCGATCCATCGGCGCAGTGCGCTACTGAATCCAGTGAACATTCCGGCTGTTGACGATACCAGCGATCGAAGGCACCCGCCTCGTCACCGCTTAGCTGCATACGGGAAGCGGGCACGTTGATGCGATGAGCAGGTTCCGCCGTTGAGTAGGCGACGCCCGCACCGAGCTGCGCCCTGGGTTCAACCACCGTCACCTGCAAAGGCGCGGTTGAACCGCGGGCAAGGTGAATCGCCAGCGCTGTGCCGCTAAAGCCGCCACCCACAATGATCACCTGTGCTGTTTGCATCGCCTTATCCTCGCTGCCTGTCTCAGCCTTCCATTGCGTCATTAGCTGGCGCTCGCCTGTTTTGACGGGCGTTTGTCGCCACCGATGGTTTCGCCGAAGGGGCCGGTGTTAACGCTACGTGCGCGCTGCTGCTGACCATGTGCCAGTGGCAACAAGGGTAACAGCAACTCGGCTACACGGTGTGCCTCTTCCAGGTGCGGATAGCCGGAAAGGATGAAGTTGGTCACACCCAGCGCCTGATATTCGCGGATACGGGCCGCCACCTGCTCCGGGCTGCCGACCAGCGCCGTCCCTGCCCCACCGCGCACCAGCCCCACGCCAGCCCACAGGTTCGGGGAGATGTAGAGATTATCGCGTGAACCCTGGTGCAACGCGCTCATGCGCGCCTGTCCCGCAGAATCCATACGCGCAAAGATTTTCTGCGCCTGAGCGATGGTGTCTTCATCCAGATGGGCAATCAGCTTGTCCGCCGCGGCTTTCGCTTCTTCTTCGGTCTCACGCACGATGACATGCAGACGGATGCCATATTCCAGCTTGCGACCGCGCTCCTCAGCTCGTGCGCGCACCACGGCCAGCTTTTCCGCCACCTGCGCAGGCGGTTCGCCCCAGGTGAGATAGGTATCGATCTGTTCAGCCGCAACATCAATTGCCGCTTCCGAGGAGCCACCAAAGTAGAGCGGCGGGCCATTTTCCTGCACCGGCGGGAACAACACTTCAGCGCCTTCGACGTGAATATGCTCCCCTTTATAGTCAACCTTTTCCCCGCGCAGTAAGCGGCTGTAGACATCCAGAAACTCTTTCGTCACTTCATAACGTTCACTATGAGTGAGGAAAATGCCATCGCCTTTGTTTTCGACCGGGTCGCCACCGGTGACGACGTTGATCAGCAGACGACCATCAGACAGGCGATCCAGCGTGCTGGCCATGCGCGCGGCCAACGTCGGCGGCTGTAGGCCGGGTCGCACGGCTACCAGGAAACGCAGGCGACGCGTCAGTGGCGCCAGCGCCGAGGCAACCAGCCAGGAATCTTCACAGCTTTTGCCGGTGGGGATGAGCACGCCGTAAAAGCCGAGGTTATCCGCCGCCAGCGCAACCTGTTGCAGGTAGCCTAAATCAACCGGTCGGCCGCCCTCAGTGGTGCCGAGGTAGCGTCCATCGCCGTGTGTCGGGAGGAACCAGAAGACATTGATGTTCTCATTCGCGGAATCGGCCATTATGCATTTCCTATATAACTTTATTAAAAATTGATCATTTAGGTTCATTTATTTAGTTATATAGGCCATAGCGAATTCCGTGCCAGGTCGGTATTTAAGATAAACAACGAATTTTCAGTGGGTTAAGCATTGCCAGATTGTCTGGCTTAGTTGCAATCGCGACTATGCAACGACAGCATTTGCTGCATATGCAACTCCTTATGCTTTTTTCCTGCTGTTCACAGTGAACGTGCCTGGTTAGCGTAGCGTGATGCTTCTACAAGGATAGCCCGCCATGCTGACAACCTATGCTGACTTCACTGATTCACCGCGTCTGGTCGATCCCGCGTCACGCGCCTTTCAATCTTTGCTGGATAAGTTCGCGCCGACCGACGCCACGGTGCTGATTGTCGGCGAGACCGGTACCGGCAAGGAGGTGGTTGCGCGTTATCTGCATCATCACAGCGCGCGTCGTCATGGGCCTTTTCTGGCGGTGAACTGCGGTGCATTAACCGAGAGCCTGGCGGAAGCTGAACTCTTTGGTCACGAGAAAGGCGCGTTTACCGGCGCAACCCAGGCTCATCCCGGCTGGTTTGAAGCGGCTCAGGGCGGCACCCTGCTGCTGGATGAGATCGGTGAGCTGAGTCTGCCCTTGCAGGTAAAGTTATTGCGCGTGTTGCAGGAGCGCGAGATCACCCGTGTCGGATCACGCAAACCGATCAAGGTTGATGTTCGTGTGATAGCCGCAACCCACGTTGACCTTGCGCAGGCGATTCGCGAACGCCGCTTTCGCGAAGATCTGTTCTATCGTCTCAACATTGCGGTGGTGCCCCTGCCGCCATTGCGACAGCGTCGGGAAGATATTCCTGTGCTGGCTCAGCACTTTCTCGCCCTGTATTCACGACGCCTTGGTCGTCCGGCAAAACGATTGTCGCCCGATGCACTGGAAGCATTACGGGAATATGGCTGGCCGGGCAATATCCGCGAGCTGGAAAACACGCTGCATAACGCGGTCTTGCTCAGCCGTGATGAAACCCTGACGCCCGCACAATTGCGTCTTGCCAGCTACAGTGAACATCACTTTGCTGATGCGCAGGATTCAACGCTGGATAGTTTTCTGCGCCAGCGTTTGCTGAATGAACCTCAGCAGCTGTTCGACCGCGTAATCCATAGCCTGATAAACAACGCGCTGGATATCTCCGATAACAATCAAACCCAGGCGGCGACATTGTTAGGTATCAGCCGCCACACCTTGCGCACCCATCTGGCGAATAAAGGGATGATCAAGGGGCGTCGTAAGTCAGCATCCTTGTCTGCCGCTCCGGGTTTAGTAACGAATCAGCACGAACGCGAATTACGCATCGGTTACCAGAAGTTTGGCAATCTTGGGGTGTTAAAAGCGCGGCAGAGCCTGGAGCAGTGCTTTGCAAAGCAGGGCGTTAACGTACTGTGGAGCGAGTTTCCCGCTGGCCCGCAGCTGCTGTATGCCCTGCAAAATAACGAGGTGGATTTTGGCACCACCGGTGAAGTGCCACCGATATTCGCCCAGGCCACTGGCAATGCGGTGACTTATATCGCCTGGGAACCCCCAGCGCCGAGCAGCGTGGGTATCGTTGTACCACTCGAAAGTGATATCAACACGCTCGCCGATCTGCGCGGCAAGCGCATTTCCGTCAACAAAGGCTCTAACGTTCACTGGCTGCTGTTGCAGTTGCTTGATGAGGCGGGTATTGGTCTGGACGAAGTCAAAGTGGTTTATGCCCCGCCTAAATATCCATTAACCGTTAGCGATTATCTTTCCGTTGATGCCTGGATGATGTGGGACCCGTTGCTCAGCGAAGCGGAAAGTAATCCAGCGCTGCGTATTATCGCGAACGGTGAAGGGCGGGTGCGCAATCATCAATTCTATCTGGCCCGCCGGGATTACGTGCAACAGCATGACGACATCGTGCATCAGCTGGTGGAGGCGCTACAGCAAACCGGACAATTTATTGATGGTCACCGGCACGAGGCTGCCATGCTGCTGGCCCAGGAACTCGGGCTGGAAACCTTCTCAGTGGAGCGCGCGTTGTCGCGCCGCAGTCATCAGACACGGGCGATAGCGTTTGAGGTGATCAGGGAACAACAGGCCATCGCCGACCGTTTCTATGCACTGGGCTTGATCAATAAGCCGGTTCGGGTGAGAGAGGCGGTCTGGCAGTTTTCCTCCGGGTTACGGTTACTGGCCTGATGGGTTTAGCCCTGTTGAGAAGTCGCAGGGCTGGGAAAGTTATCCACCTTTTCTGTGGATAAATCATTGAATATCATCTGTCTAAATCCTCAGGAGCTAACTCGCCACCGGCTGAAAAGACGCTTTTCTGTGGCGATTTCACCCTGAAATCTTTTCTAAAAATCCTTTTTATTCATTGAGATATCGATGAAACGGACGCGGCGAGCCTTGAGAATTTCAGCGACTTGCTGACGTTGAGGTTTCTGAAAGAGACGATTGTCGATTTCGCACACAGCTGGTCACAATGCCAACACTCTGTGGTTGCTGATATCAGCCGATAGCATGGATGCTGGCATGAAACCCTGGCGATTTCAGCCTGAAATTCTCTGGCTCATTATCGATATTTCATGCAGTTAGCGCTGAAATCAGCGTGGCGAAGGGAAATCTGGCGCAAAAAAAACCGCCCGAAGGCGGCATTTCTACTGATTGAGATATTTGTTCAGCGTCTCGTTAATCACCCTGTCCAGCTCCTCCTGAAGCTCTTTCGACTGGCGATTGAATTCATAGCTGAACATGCGTCCACGGGTCTTCTTACGTGCAAAGCGGTCTTTGTCAGCAAAGGTCCAGAGTGGCGTAGCAACCACTTTATCCTTCGCCGGTGACTGCACCAGCGTCTGGCTGCCGTTGCGGACCAGGCGCAGAATGCCGTTCTTCACTTCATCTTCGGCCAGATTGTCACGGGCGCAGACGGTATCAACATCCATTCCGATGGCATCGATCAAGGCTTCAACTGTCTGCCCCGTTTCCTGCAACTTCTCATACGCCTGCAACAGAGACTTATAATCGGGATATGTCAGCTCAGAATGATTGGGGAACAGGGTGATCAAATCTGCCGGAACGCTGGCTGCCTGCAACGCGCGGGTGACTTTCGCCTGTGAAAGCCCTTCGCTCTGCGCGATTTCCTTCTGCGACAAACCGCTCTCTTTCAGCGCCAGCAGACGCATACCGACTTCTCGCAGATTGTGTTCGCGTGCAGTCTGAATATCCTGCGCCAGGCGACGCGCCTCTTCAGCGGTGATAGCAACGTCAGTTACCAGCACGTCCAGCCCGGTCTTACAATGCAGTGCGGCGGCACGACGACGTGAGCCATCGAGTATCTCGATACGATCGTCACGTTTTACGCCAATTGCCGGAAAGAACTGCTGCAATTTAATGGTGCGGATGATGTCGCGCAGCGACTCTGGCGTCAGGCCAGATTGATCGCGACCATTGGTTTCCATCACGACAAAGGTTTGTTCTTCGATCTCTTTCGCAGCGATGCGTTCCAGCGAGAACTGGGCACGTTTACCTGTGGACAGGATAAAGGTTTGGGTATGGCCTTCTGATGTTTCTTCTGTTTGCAGCGGTGTCTGGCTGAACGTTCTGCCAATCGTGATGCGTTTTGCGCTCATAGTAACCTCAGTTCAGGCGAATAAATTCAATACGGTCAAACACGGCTTTGGCGAAATCTTCCGCCGCCGAGCGCGCATTCTTCAGGGCTTCCGAACTACCTACATAGGTAGAAGGGTTGGCCGAAATAACGGTGTCAAACGACTCTCCGCAGCGCTCAAAACCGTCAAGTCGCGGTAAGGCTGCATCCAGCATGTCGCCGCCAAAAATCTCTTTAGCGAGGCTGTGACACAGTTTATGGTCCGCCTTGTTAGAGAGCTTAGACATAAAGCCAATGTTGCCCTGCAAACGACAGCTGGCACCAGACTCTTCAATGATGCCAATCAGCTCGGGTAAACGCGTCAGGTACTTCAGCGTTGAGTGAAAGTCGACCTGAGCCGGAGGGACTGGCGTCATCAGCAAATCAGACGCGGCAATGGCATTTTTCAGGAAAGCGTCGAGGTGAGGACCGCTGTCGATAAAGATAAAGTCATAATCTTTTTTCAGTTTGGCAATGACGTTTTCATACAGTACGGCATGTACGTTGTGCTGTGGCAGATGCTCCGCGCAAAGTTCGTCCCAGCGTGAAGCAATAAAAGCATCGTCAATGGATGCTGGTAACACATCAACACCCGGAATAATCGAAGGAACGATAAACTCGTTTAGCAACTCTTCACGGCTGACATTCTGCAACATCGCCTGCGCTGCCGTCGCTTCGACCAATCCAACAGAACGTTCGTGATTCAGGAACATTGTGGCCGACGATTGCGGGTCAAGATCGATAACCAGGATGCGTAAATCTTCATATAGCAGGTGCGGATGAGCACGTAAGGCGTGTGCCAGCGAAACGGTGGATACCGTCTTCGATACACCACCTTTCAGGTTGCCGACAAACAGCGTGAAAGCATCGCCATGGCGGTCGCGATACTTAGGGACACCGCGATGGTGGTAGATGTCGATGATGTTCTGAATCGACATCGCATATTTGGTGGAGCTGCCAGCCGCGCGCTTATCAAACGGATAGCCGTTCTCTTCCATTTCGTTGACGGCGTAATCAACGCTGGCACGCGTCAGTTTTGGTAGTTTTGCCAGGGCTGCTTTCGCATAAACCTGATAAAAAGTGTTTTCCTGCAACTCTTCTTTTTGTGCCTGAATCTGTTCAGTCAGGCTCATCAACATTCTTTCAGAACGCTGAGCGACCTTCATCACCTGCTTTTCATCGTTAGCCATAGTTGCTCCACATATGTAGGATTTATGACTTTATACCGAAATCCTGCACATCAGGCAAATCTATCTCTTCTGTTCAGAAAGAATTGTTATGACTGAAATGCCTTGAGTAAAAGGGCGATCTTACGAACATTCACTGTAATCAGTGATGCCGGATTAACCCTGTGCACGAATTACGCAAATGATGCACAGCTCATTTTTTGATCGCACCTGCGAAGATTCACTGTAATCAGTAAAAGCAACGCGGGTTCCAGGCGTCTGGCAGGATAAACGGCACCGATATGGCAGAAGCAGGGAAGCAGGGAAGCAGGGAAGCAGGGAAGCAGGGAAGCAGGGAAGCAGGGAAGCAGGGAAGCAGGGAAGCAGGGAAGCAGGGAAGCAGGGAAGCAGGGAAGCAGGGAAGCAGGGAAGCAGGGAAGCAGGGAAGCAGGGAAGCAGGGAAGCAGGGAAGCAGGGAAGCAGGGAAAGATTCACTGTAATCAGTCGCCATTGCAAGCGCCAGTGAAGAAGATTCACTGTAGTCAGCATAACATTCACTGTAATCAGCAGTGCAGCGGCGAATGTTCACTGTAACCAGTATGAGGTAGAGGCTGGAAATGGAAGCACCCCATAATGCCGGTTCGAGATATCTGCAAAAGCATTCACTGTAATCAGTAAAAGATATGACCCTTCATTCACGTCGAGTAAAACGTTCACTGTAATCAGCAGCCGTAACCTGGTGAAACCCGCAACGTTCACTGTAATCAGTAAGTCAAATCCCGTTTTATGGTCAGACATTCACTGTAATCAGCAACACGGTTCATAAAATCATCGACATTCACTGTAATCAGAAGCGTGATCTCTCTCACGATGACAAACGTTCACTGTAATCAGAAGCAGAACCCTTATTCGGATGCCGGCAGCCTGGCTGGTGGCAAAATTTCAGGCGTAAAAGAGTAGGGCAGTGCGACAACATTCACTGTAATCAGCAGGACAAACATCGCAACAGCAAAGGGAGTGAAGGCAGCATCGCAGCCACCGCGAGTCGAAGATTCACTGTGATCTGTATCCAAACGAGGTACAAGATATGTCTTAGCGTTCACTGTATTCAGTGACACCAGGAGAAGGGCAGCGCAAACATTCACTGTAATCAGCAGACGAAACAGGTACGGATTACGTAAAGCATTCACTGTAATCAGTAGCGCAGAAATGCGGAAGGAGATGAGAACGGGTCGCCGCCAGGAACGAACATTCACTGTATTCAGTAAACCGCCGTGAAGGAGTGGGGCAGCATAGCGTTCACTGTAATCAGTAATCTCCCCTGGGATCCTTTTGCCCGGCATCATTTCAATCAGCCCGCAGCCGGGGATTGCAGATAACATTCACTGTAATCGGTGACAGCGTGACGTTGTGTTTGAAAGCTCTGAAGCGTCAAACGCCGCCCTGTTTTTAGCATTCACTGTAATCAGTATTCGGGGGAGAAATTCACTGTAATCAGCAAACGTGACCAACCCTGTCACTTTTTACTATGCCGAAAGGGCGCTGGTGCTGATTACAGTGAACGTTTAGCCACAATAAGAATCAATTCATTTAAAATCATATAGATAAGTAAAATCATTCACTGCAATCAGCAAACCTGCATTGCGATAAGCATTCACTGTAGTCAGTAGGTACTCACATTTTGAACACATTCACTGTAATCAGTAAATCGGCCTGTAATAGGTAGGATCATGGCGTACACCTCAAATATGTAAGCACTCACTATCAATATAAGCCAGTGAAATCGACAACCCTCTTCAGGCGTATCTGAGACCATAACGCCTGAAGAGATAGAATCACTGATTACAGTGAACATTACTGATTGCAGTGAACAGGAGGATGAGAAGCTGATTACAGTGAACGTATTAAGAAGGGGGCGTGTCACTTTTATCGGCAAAAGTGACACTGCAACGCAGGAATTACTGACTACAGTGAACGACAAAAATCAGTCTTCGAAGTCCAGATCTTCAAGCGAATCGATACTCTCGAGATTGCTGATTCCATCCAGTTTCGGCGTACGGCTGTGGATGATAAAGAACACCGAGCGACCGCGTTTCACTTCTGAGTAGTCGAGGTAACCGATCTCTTTCAGCTGCTCCATCGCACGACGGACCACATGGTTCTGCGTGGTGGTTTTGGAGCCGAGATTAAGACGCATACGCAGACGCGCCAGCGAAATTGGGGCAGGGTTGGTCGGCAGGCTCTCCAGATACGTGTAGAGCGCCTGAGCAGACTCCTTACGCTTAAGCCGTGAGATAGCTCGCAGCTGCAACAGCACCTTGTGATCGAAGTTGTACAGCTCGAACAACTTAGGATCCGCCTGAATACGCACCACATCCTTCTCACGATCGTAGTAAGCCGATTGCACCAGGTGAGTATGGTAGGCTTTACCGTTACCTTCGAAGGAGAGCGTATTGGTCGCGATACGGCGTAAGGAGGCGTCTAAACGCTTACGTAACGCCGCAGACGAGTTTGCCGAGGGAATGCCACACATTTTGACGAAATCGATAAAAGGCAACGTCACGGTGTCGCCTTTGGACGGATAACGCGAGAATGACTGAATGATCCCGGCCCAGGTTTTGAAATCGTTATCCATATCCAGCCTTGCGCCGGTGATGGTAATCTTTTCGTAACCCTCAGCTTTCACCAGAGAGAGGTTTTTCAGCTCTTTGGTCGCATCCGTTGAGGCCATCGCGCCTGATTTACCGCGTGCAGTTGACTTCAGTGTCGGAACAAACAGTCCCAGGCGCATCAGAGCGACCGGTTGTACGGTGTTATTTTTATTCGGGTGGAGCTGAATAACTTCACCGCTGTTTTTTGTCACCGACAGAAAAGGTTCAAGTAACGCCTTGTTTTCACTCTCTTTATCTGCCATAGCCTGAGGTCTTCATTCTGTGGATGAAAAGGATCGGTTTCTG